>DDEQ01000042.1 GCA_002336105.1 Chthonomonas sp. UBA1950
CAAGGGGATGAAAGTCGAGGAAATGAAGAGTGTTGAGCTCAGCTTTCCAGAATCATTCCAGCAGAAGGAACTCGCGGGTAAGACTGAGAAAGTTCAAGTCACCGTGAACTCGATCTCTGGCGTCCGACTTCCAGAACTCAACGACGACTTCGCCAAGACCTTGCAGACTGACAACGTTGATGAACTCAAGAATCGAGTTCGAGACGGCATCAAGTATGGCAAAGAGCAAGCCAACCGACAGATGATTCACGAGTCTCTTCTGCAGAAACTGATGGACAAGAGCGAAGTCGCTGTGAGCGACAACATGTGGGAGGGTCTTGCCGAGCGACGACTTCAAGAGCTCGCTCAGGAGCAGGCTCGACAAAAGAAGACGTTTGAGCAGTACGCTGCGGAGAACGGGATGACTGTCGAGGCACTCGTCAACTCTTGGCGAGATCGTGCGAAGCTGGAAGTTGAGCGAGCCTTGCTCATCAACGGCATTTTCGCAAAGGAAAAGATGCAACTTCAGAACACCGATCTCAACCAGGAGTTGCTGATGATGGCTCAAGAGTACGGCATCCAACCCGATGAGATGTTCAACATGCTCAAGAACAGCAATGCCATGGAAGAGCTGCAGTTCCGCGCGCTTGCTCGAAAGGTGGGAGACTTCCTTTACGAGAACGCAAAGATCGGCTAACAAGCCCACTGTAAATAATTAGAAGTCGTCGCGAGGTTACTCGCGACGACTTCTTTGTGTTCGATCTGAGTTACTTAGCGGCCAAGGCTGCTTCAATCGCCTCAGTGATACTGGCGTCTGTGGGCTTAGTCTGCGGGGAGAATCGCTTGATCACTTTTCCATCCTTTCCAATGAGGAACTTTGCGAAGTTCCACTCGATTGGATCACTGGGGCGGTCGCTTTGCGAGATCAGCCACTTGTAGAGGGGATGCTCGTCGTCACCCTTCACACTGATCTTGCTGAACATGGGGAACGAGACGTTGTACTTGCCTGTACAAAACGTTTTGATTTCTTCGTTTGTACCTGGCTCTTGCCCTGCAAAATTGTTTGCAGGAAAGCCCAGAATTACAAATCCCTTCTTTTTGTTCGCTTCGTAAACCGATTCGAGTCCTTCGTATTGAGGGGTTAAACCGCATTTGCTGGCGACATTGACAACCAAGATCACCTTGCCCTTGTATTTCTTGAGCGAGGTTTCTTTGCCATCGATGTTTGGAAGTTTAAAATCGTAGATTGAAGTTGGTGCAACGAGTGCAGCGGCCACAACTAGAGTCAGCATGAAGCTAGCTACGAACCAGTAATTGCCGTAGTTTGCACATATCGAACTATTTCGCGTGTTTAGCCGATCATTGGAACAAAATGTTGGAGCAAATCAATCCACCCAAACCTCCAATATGGCGTGACCCGAAGTATTTGAAAAAGGAAGGTTGGACCCGTCACCTCTTAGGTCTATTCTCGTCCGTTGCCGTCGCGATGCTGCTAATCACGGACATTGACGGGTTGGTTGAACCGATTAGCACCCAGCTACAAAGACACGCAACCCTGCCGACTGCTGGCTTTTTTCTCCTCATGATGACGGTCGGCTATCTGGCGGTGAGGTTGCTCCAGCTAGGCATGTGGCTCGGTTTCATCGTATGTGTCCTGATTGTCGGTGGTTTGGCTTTTATCGACCTCTCAGACCCATATAGCACGGATCATCTCTTCGTATTTGCTTGTATTGCACTCGGCTCAACGGGGATTCACTGGTATCTGGCCAGCCTTTACGATGATTGGGCGCTTCGTATTTCTGCTGCGGTCGGTTCGATAGCTCTTGTACTCTGTTTCATCAAACTCGGCCTCGGCGAAAGGTTATTGATTGTTTCGGCCACTGTCGGAATCAATCGAATCTTCTACGACACCCTCGTCGACATGACTCGCGACTGAGTACGCTTTGGGAATGACGACATTTCTTGCGACTTGGCGCGAGCCAGGCGAAGTAGCTGCCAAAGTGGCGTGGCAAGCCCACTTACGCGGCGCTGACCTCCGCGCTTCGCTTGAGGAGGGATTGGCGGCTTGCGAGCTTGACCCAAACTTCCTTGCGATTGGTTTGGGGGCGTTGGTGAATGCAGATGGCGAACTCGAACTCGACGCTTCGATGATGGACGGAAAGGATCTTTCCGCCGGTGCTGTTTGTGCCCTTCGCGGCATTGTTCCGGCAATTTCAGTCGCACGAAAAGTCATGGAAGACACTCCTCATGTCATGATCGCTGGAGACCAAGCTCGACGTTTCGCAATTGAAAAGGGGTTCAAAGTTCAGAACCTGATGACTCCAGAGAATATCCGTCGCTACGACGAATGGAAACATGAGAAGTCGGATAAAGAGTACGTTCACTCCAAAGGTGAGGTTTATGATCGCGACGATGCCGCGAACTCTCACGGCGACACCGTTACGATGATCGGCTTTGATAACGGTCACTTGGTTAGCGCGAGCGCGACAAGCGGCCTATCGTACAAGCAGCCCGGGCGAGTGGGCGATTCGCCAATTGTTGGTGCGGGAATTTATGCTGATAACGAAATCGGCGCGGCCGGCGCTACAGGTTGGGGCGAGGAGCTTTGGAAAGCTTGTGCATCATTCAGGGCGGTTGAGTACATCCGTCAAGGAATGACCGCCCAAGAGGCATGCGAAGCAGTTGCGCGACAAATGATCCGCCGGCAACCACTCGCGACCGAAATGCCGTGCGTTGTTTTGGCGATGACCAAAGACGGAGACTACGGTGCGGCAACAACCCTAGACGTTTTCCCGCTGTGGGTTTGCCAAGATGGCGAGTTGACCCTAAAACTCTATCCGGCAGTAACCCTTTAAATGCAAATCTCCGATGCAATGGTTTTGGAGGCGGTGGGAAATGAGCTTACGGGCACGCCGACCCCGGTTATTTGTAAAGCGCTCAGATGCACTGCACAGGATTTAGGGGAGATCTTTGAGAATCTAGAGTCTGCCGGATCTTTGCGAAGCTTTGCCGGGTTGTGGTACCAGCCAGCGGTGTTTGAGGAGGCGATTCCAGTGTTTATGGAAGCATTGATGTTTTCGCATCTAAAAGCCAAAGGACAACCATTAGTCCCGCGCGAGAGGGTTTCAGAGCTATCAGGTCTGAAGTGGGCTGGAAAGCCGCTGGATCGCATTCTGGCTGAGTTGAGTAGACGTCGATTGCTGTTTGTCGAAGGAACCAAGATTCGGCACTGCGAGTTTCAGCCTGAGCTTCCAACGCGGCAAAGACAACTTCTCGATCGGGTGGTTATCGAGATAAGAAAAGAAGAAGTGAATGTTCCGAGTCTTCGCGAAATAGCTCGGGCTATAACGGTGCCTGTTCAGGCGGTTGAAGAGATCGTTAACATCGGGGTGCAGGCCGGAGAGCTTCTTGACCTTGGAACCGGACTGTTCTATACCGTCGATCAGATTGACAAAATCAAACTGAAGATTTCTGAGCATTTCGTCGAGAGAGAACTCGAGCCGAGTGAGCTACGCGACTTTCTAGGCTCCTCTCGAAAATACGTGATTCCGCTCCTTGAGTTCTTCGATGCAGTTGGATTTACCACCCGCATCGAAGAACGGCGTTTCCTTCGCTAATTTTGCGAAGGAACGTATATTTTGTAGCTGTAGGTCAAAGTGATCGACTTACCAGCATCAATATCGGAGTTCCAAACAATCTTCGCCGATGAATTCATAGAGCGCAGGCCCTTGCTTGTTTTCGTGACCACTGGCTCCATTGTGGTTTCCGCTACTTCTCCGGTGATCTCTTTTGTTACACGTGTGTGAACGCTCTCATTCTTCATGTTAGTGATCTTGAGAGTGCCCTTCAAGGTCACCAAGTCCCAAACGGGATAATTATCCGCCGGTCTTCGGATAGCTCCTCGTTCGCGCGACACTTCCTGTTCATCTGACTCTGGGTGTACATCGAGGGCCTTGCTGATTTTTAGCTCGGCCGTGCTTCCTGAAGACACGTATTTCATCGTATCTTGGCCGATGATCTGACCGTTTTTGAAGACAGATGCTGCGCCAGTAGTGAATGGTTGACCTGCGGTGTTCTTGAACTGAAGGGTGTGCCAGACCTCTTCAGTGGGATCCATATTGGGTTGGCCTGGTCGGTATCCGTTATATTGATTTTGCGGAGTTGTTTGCTCCGCAACGTCCCAAGAGTAGACCTCTTTGTATTCGGCATTTGCTCGGAACAAAGTATAAAAAGCGCGTTGGCCGGGTCCCAGGTTGACGTCGGGTTGCCGGTAAAAGAAGAGATCCTCCACTTGCTGGCCCTCAACTGGAGACGTCGGCATTGCGTCGCCATATGAAATCTCTCTCCCCGCAAAGGCAGCGTTTTGCGTCATCATGCCTCCACCGCCAAACCCTCCTCGGGTTGCAGGCATGTTCTGGACACCGATGCCATTGAGCATCGCTACAAACTGGTCAACCGACGCACCGCTGGTGAGAGGCTCCATCGCAGTGGCAAATGGAACGTTCGGAAATCCAGTCACAAATCGAACCTCTGCTCCAGAAATGTCTTCTAAATCGTTCAGAACGGTCGATTTTGCCGTGACCCTCAAGTTCTTTTTGTCAGTTAGGTCAATCGCGTAGCCTGGAGACCATGTCATCCCTCTTTCGAGGGAGACGAGATAAATCTTGCCCCCTTTGCCCTTTGTTGTGAGTCTAAGACCCTTCTTTGTGGTCTTGGTTTCGGTGGTGTAAACCAGATCGCCATTTGCTCCGAGAACATGATAGATCGAGCTTTTGGGTAGGACCTGGGTTGTGTCCGCTTTGATGACAACCACCTGACCACTGGCAGAAAGCAAGTTTCCGGCGAGTTCTAGTTGCTTCGAGTCTGAACTCGAATACCGGACAATGATCTTCTTTCCGACGTTTGCACGTAAAACCTCGTCCAGATTTTCGATTGGTCGACTACCAGACTGTTCACTACTGGTCGTCTCAACGGATGCTAGTTCTGTTCCCTCTGTGGCAGAAAACCATAAAGTCCCTAAGGATGCTTGAGGGATCTTCTCAATCACGTAGGCCCCGGGGTTTGGGACATCCAAACTTCTCATGACAACGGCGTAGCCGTTCTTAAACAACGATACAGAGTCGATTCTAGGCTTGACAGCAACGTCAGCAAGAGTCAATCCAACAACAGCAGCAAAGAGCATCTTTCCTCCACAGTCTTGGCTTCTGACGTGTCGAATTCAAATTGGATACTGCAAACTATAGGACGTGTCTGAGCAACCTGCCGACAGATCAAAGCTCATCCCCTTTTTGGGATATTTCACTCTTGTTTGCTTAATAGCATTCGCTGGCTTCGAGGGAATGATGTCCGGATTGGCAAATGGTTGGTATCGAAACATCGTCAAACCGGGATGGGCACCACCGGACTATATACTTAGCCTTTGCTGGGTTGCTGTGTATCTTTCGATGGGATTATCGGCTTGGGGAATCTGGCAGACCGAAAACCGTCGACGGTTGCTGGCGTTAATGGCCTTGCCAATATCGGTGTCGTTGAGTTCAATGTGGGCCTGGGTTTCCTTCGCGCAAATGAATTTGAAGGCCGCAGCTTGGTTGAGTCTATTGGCACTGCTAGCGAGCTTGTATACGACAGTCGTTTTTGTGCGGGTTAGTAAGAAAAGTGGTGCGGCTTTAGGGCTCTATCTCGTTTGGTCGCTTTTGATGAGTTATCTTTTTATCGGTATTTTGCGCCTAAACCCGTAAAAAACAGCTGGATCGTTATGGATTTACGTGTTAACCTGTATTAATCCTTCATGCTGTAATCTTTAGTCTCAGGTGTGAATGGCTATGAGCACAGTAGCACTTCCAAAACCAAGCGCGGACAGACCACCCAGGGTTCCACCGACGAAAACGACCTATGATGGGAGCTCATCAGGTGGCGATCCTGAATTCAAACGTATCATAGAATATGCCAGGCGTTTGATTGCATCTGTTCCGAGTTGGCCACTCGATGATTTGGAACGTTTACTCAAGTTGCTTCAGAAACGAAAGAACTGGATAGAGACCTACCTTCATTACGCCAACTTGGTGGAGCGGATGAGCCTACCACCGAGCGTCTTCTCTGATTTGACTCTGTCGGCGATTTGCAGTGAAGAAAATGGTCCCACATTGCAAATCGTGCAGCTTGGACATGAGCTAGACGCCCTAATTGAGCGTGTTCAATCAAGACTCTCTCTGCTAAACTCGCTAGTAAAACCGTCAGACGAGTAGATGGCATCAGAGAAAGAAACATTTGATGCTGCAGCCGAGATTGAGCGTCTAAGGCTACGGCAGGAAAGCGTCACCGACGAGGATGTATTCCTTGCGATTCAGGGACAAATTGATTCCTTGGAGGCGAGTCTTCATACCCCGAAGGTAGTTGAGGCTTCGGAGGAGTCCGAAGAATCAGAATCGCTTGTTGACGACACTTCGCCTGAACTGATCGCCAAAGCAGAAAGGTTATTGCGTGAGGCTAATCTTGAGAAGGTGCGCGGAAAGCGTGAAGCCGCTAGACGCCTCTTGAAGCAGGCAACTGACACGGCACCTAACTCCGCTGTTGTTTTGTTGGCCGTCGGAGACGATTACCTCGAACTAGGTAAGTACGCTGACGCTAAGGCTGTTCTCGGAAGAGCCAAGAAGCTAGATCCAAAGAATCCGACAATTGAGCGGAAATACGCTGAAGCCGTATTAGGTTCGGGTGGAAATCTCTCGATAGACGCCCAGCTGCGGGCTGGCCTCTCCGATTCGCCGCTGTTAACCACAGGAGACGCCGTCGCAAGCCTGAAAGCCGCTCGAATGCTCAATATGGTGTTCCCTGGAGTCGGGCAGTTGGCTCTGGGGCAATCCAAGATTGGGTTTATTCTCGTGGGGTGCTGGGTTGGGTGCATCTTGCTAATCATCCTGATGAACAAGCAAGTAGGTGAATTGATGCGGGCGGCGGTTGGCGCACCAGGGCACGGTTCTTTTGTCGCAATGGTGCCAATCTTCTTGGCATTGGTTGTTTATTTCGCCGCGCAAGGGATGTTGACGGGCAAATCTGAGTCTATCGTGACGCGTCAAAAGGTTGACCATCCAGAACCGCCAGTTAATTTGCCCTTCGACTAATGACTGATTCCAACAAGAACCTGCCCCAGAACCGGTAAAATCTTGCGCGCCCTCTATATCCATGGATCAGTCCCACATTCGTAATTTTTGCATCATCGCGCACATTGACCACGGCAAATCGACTTTAGCCGACCGGTTGATTGAGCGATGTGGCGCTGTGCGTGGCACAGCGCAGGAGCAGATGCTGGACTCGATGGATATCGAGCGAGAGCGCGGCATCACGATCAAGATGGCGGCTGTTCGGCTTGATTACCGAGCCAAAGATGGTCAGATGTACCAGCTGAACCTGATTGACACGCCAGGACACGTTGACTTCACTTACGAAGTTTCGCGTGCCCTTGCTGCTTGTGAAGGAGCGCTTCTTGTCGTCGATGCGAGCCAAGGTGTCGAAGCTCAAACGATTGCGAACGCTGGCATGGCAATGAACCAGAACTTAGAAATTGTTCCGGTCATCAACAAAATTGACTTACCACATGCAGACCCCGACCGGGCAAGGGAAGAGATTGAGAGTGCGGTCGCGATTGACGCTTCCGACGCCATTCTTGCGAGCGCAAAGTCTGGAATCGGCATCGACGAGATCCTTGAGGCGGTAGTCCACCGTGTTCCACCGCCATCCGGCAATCCGGACGCACCGTTGAGGGCGCTCATTTACGACTCGCACTTTGATACCTATCAGGGCGCAATAGCCTACGTTCGTGTCAAAGACGGCTCAGTTAAGAAGGGTGAACGCATTGAAATGATGTCGACGGGCAACCAGTTTGACATTGATTCAACCGGTCACTTTAGCCCCGGTCTAACCGTCGACACAGGGTTGGCTTGTGGCGAAGTAGGTTTTGTCACCGCAGCTATGAAATCTATCGGTGATGCACGAGTTGGTGACACCGTGACATTGTCCGAGAATCATGCCACGTCTCCGCTGCCAGGATATCGCGAGGCACTGAGCATGGTGTTCTGTGGTCTCTATCCATCAGATGGCGACCAATATGAAGATCTTCGGGACGCAATCGACAAACTGCGCTTGAACGACGCAGCACTCCAATTTGAGCCTGAAACTTCGGCTGCGCTTGGTTTCGGATTCCGTTGCGGATTCCTTGGTCTCCTTCACATGGAGATCGCGAGAGAGCGGCTTGAGCGAGAATTTAACCTCGACCTTATTCTCACCGCACCGTCGGTGGACTACAAAGTGACCCTCAAGAACAACGAGGTAAGACACATTGAAAACCCTGCCGAATGGCCGGATTCTAACGATATCAGCGTGGTTGAAGAACCGGTAGTGACCGCCTCTATCATGGTGCCAAACGAGTATGTTGGCGCGGTCATGACGCTGTGTCAAGAGCGGCGTGGAACCTATAAGCGAACGGAATATCCCACCCCTCAGCGCGTGATCTTGCACTATACGCTTCCGCTTGGCGAAATCCTGTTGGACTTCTTCGATAAGCTTAAGTCCCAAACCAGAGGCTATGCTTCGTTCGACTACGAACTGACGGGTTACGAACCATCAAGTTTGGTTAAAGTTGATATTCTCCTGAATGGCGACCCAGTGGACGCATTATCTTTCATTGTTCACAAGGATTTCGCTTACAACCGAGGGCGAGCGATGGTCGAACAGCTTCGAAAAGTGGTTCCGCGTCAGCAGTACGAGGTCCGGGTACAAGCCGCGATTGGCGCGAAAGTTATTGCCGCTGACACGATCAAACCGTTCCGAAAGAACGTTATCGCGAAGTGTTACGGCGGTGACATCACCCGTAAGCGAAAGCTCCTTGAGAAGCAAAAGGAAGGAAAAAAGCGAATGAAGCAGATCGGCTCCATCGAGCTTCCGCAGGAAGCCTTCTTAAGCGTTCTCAAGGTTGCAGAGTAGCTTACGCAAAGAGTGATGGTCCGAGAGGGCCATCAACCTTTTCTATCTTTGTTCCAAGCTGCCAGCCAACAGGGAAGCCGTCTTCGCCGAGGGCTGCCCCAGGGCAAATCTCGTTGTACGGCTGAGGAGAGGGCAGAACATTCTGGCAAACGTAACGACGGTAGTATGTTTCTCCGTTTTCCGGTTCCCAACTCTTGGCATGCTCGGGGTTAAGGAAGTAGACGGGATCATAACCTTCCCATCCGTCTGCCTCGTAGCATTCAATCCAGACCGCGACAAGGACTCCGCCCTTGAGTTCATGTACCACCCGATAAAAGGGAGTCAGTAGCCAAAGCACGCAAAACGCGAGTTGCTCGGGCTCGTCGTAGTGGGCGTGCCAAAGTTCTGCGGCGATCATCGCATCCTCGCCGTTGTCATAAATGCTGACTGAGAAGGTCTTGTCGCCTGCAGGGATTACTTCGAGTAGAGTTCCTTCTCGCTTTACGGTTACTCCTGAGTCAGGGAACCTTGCAAGAAGGCTTTCCACAGCATCAAGGCATTGTGATCCTACGGTAGGCATGGGCTTAAAAGTCCGCCTGGCCGGGTGTGCGGTGATAAGGAATGACGTCGCGAATGTTCTTCATTCCAGTCACGTACATCAGCAACCGTTCGAAACCGAGCCCAAACCCGGCGTGCGGGGCTGAGCCGTATTTTCGAAGGTCGAGGTACCACCAATAAGGTTCGAGAGGAAGACCCATCTCTTGGATTCGGTGTCGAAGAACATCGTATCGCTCTTCGCGTTGAGATCCACCGATGATTTCACCGATTCTTGGAGCAAGAACGTCCATTGCGCGAACCGTTTTGCCATCTTCGTTTCCGCGCATATAAAAGGCTTTAATCTCCTTTGGATAATCGGTAAGGATGACCGGACGTCCCACTTTCTCTTCTGTGAGCCAGCGCTCATGTTCGCTTTGCAGATCTGCGCCCCAATAAACGTCGTACTCAAACTTCTTGTCACTGGCTTCGAGGTATTTGATTGCTTCGGTATAGGTAAGCCGTTCGAAGTCGCTGTTTACGACATGCTCAAGTGTTTGCAGAAGCTCGGGCTCGATGCGTTTGTTGAAGAACTCGAGGTCTCCAGCGCAATTGTCCAGGATGTGCTTAATGACTTCCTTAAGGAACTCTTCGGCGAGATTCATGTCGCCTTCAAGATCACAAAATGCCATTTCCGGTTCGACCATCCAGAATTCGGCAAGGTGCCGACTGGTGCTGCTGTTTTCTGCTCGGAAGGTTGGGCCAAAGGTATAGACGTTGGTCAGACCCAAGGCCATTGTTTCCGCTTCGAGTTGCCCGCTGACCGTGAGATAAGACGGTTTGCCAAAGAAGTCTTCCGCCGGGTTCGTGCTCTTTAGTCGGAATGCGTGAGCTTCCGGATTGTCTTCTACCGGGACACCAGCTTCAAGCAAAGAAGTGACCGCGAACATTGCGCCAGCGCCTTCAGCGTCACTCGCCGTGATGATGGGGGTATTGACGTAGCTGAACCCGCGATCTTGGAAGAATTTGTGTACCGCCCAAGCTGCTTGGTTTCGAACGCGGTAGACGGCGCCAAACGTGTTGCCTCGAACTCGAAGGTGGGCTATTTCGCGCAGAAATTCAAATGACGCGCCCTTCTTTTGAAGAGGATAAGTTTGTGGATCGGCTGCGCCGAAAAGCTCCATTCCGGTGGCTTTTAGTTCAACTGCTTGACCTGCAGCAGGAGATTCGACAACGGTTCCATCAAACCGAACACACGCGCCAGTGGTGACGGCTTTGAGCGTTGTTTCGTCGATTACGCCTGCGTCAATGACAATTTGGAGGTCTTGAAAGCATGACCCGTCCGAGAGTTGAACGAAGGAAATGCCTTTGCTATCGCGGCGAGTTTTTACCCACCCATATGCGCTGACTTCGGTGCCAGGCGAGAGCTGAAAGATGTCTTTGACGTAGGTGCGTCGGTAATCCACAATTGGAGTTTACCGACGCACGATTGGGAAAGGTGCGAACCGCTTATTTCTTGCGGGATTTCATCTCAGTAAGCCGAGAAGTAAATTCTTTTAAGCTCTCGGCAGGGAAGTCAGCTGTTTTCTTAGCGATCTCAATCGCCTTTTCTTCGGTGGCGATAGCCTTTGCTAGATCACCAACTTTGTCGTACGCAACCGACAAGGTATCGAGGATATTCGGTTCTTGCGATTTGGTCACTTCGACAGCTCTCAATGCGATAGAGAGCGCGAGCTTGTAGTCGGCGTCTTTGAAGGGCTTTTCAGGATCGACCATTGTCCAGGCAAGTTCGTTGAGGATCATTGGTTGATTCTTTGCGACGCCTTCAGAAATCTTCTTTGCGTACGTCGTCGCGGCGGCAGTGTCGTAGTTCGAGAGAGCGGTGAAGCGAGTTCCGCACAAGAGCAGTTCTTTGCTAGGATCTTTCGCGATGATCTTGTCAATCTCTGCGACCGCTGTCGACCAATCCTTTTTCATCAGAGCCTCGGAGAGTGGCTTAAATATTGTCTGCTGTTCTTCTTCTGCCATTGCTTCAGCAGCCTGTTTGTCTGCCGCAGCTTTGGAATCAAATTTGTCGGCGATAACTTGCCCGACGACTTCCTCGAGGCCAGCCATAGGATGACCAATCCATTCGATCGTGCCCTTCTTTCCAATAACGAAGGCGGTCGGGATACCGTTCTGTCCGGCAGCGGTCATCCAGGTCTTTGCCATCGTGGCGTCAAGTCCGTCGGCGGCTACGTTGTAGTCCATTTTCTTGCCGAAGTCTTTGACGAATTTCGCGACAATATCAAGAAAATCTGGCTTCTTAGTGTTCTCCCAAACACTGACACCTGTGAAGGTGGCTTTGCCTTTGTATTTCTTAGCCATCTCGGTGAGGTGAGGAATGCTTGCCTTGCAAGGACCACACCAAGTTGCCCAGAACTCAACGACATAGACTTTTCCTTTCTCAAAGCTCGTGACGGGTTTGCCTTTGATCCATTTGGCAACTTTGATTGCGGGTGCCTCGCTGCCGACCTTCACCGAAACCGCCGTCGGAGTGAGTTGGGCAGAGGCGATCGCGATCGAAGCGAGCGCCAGAAGTGGGAGGATTAGTTTTTTCATAGGGAGGTATCCGTAATTGAAAATGAAATTTCAGACTTACTCATAACAATACAGGCATTTACTGGTAAATGGTTCGCAGTTGAAGCGCCAATTGTGAATGAAGTGATAGGTTAGGCAGACTCGTGTGGGATTTCAGTCAGGCGCAAACGACTTATTCGCTTTTGCTGTTTTAGCGATAGCAGTTCTGTGGCAATGTTCGGCAGAGAACACAGTGCAGTGGTAACCTGTTGAGATTGCTCTGTAAAGAGCTTCCTCTTAGGAGCTTATTGAAATCAGATGGATAGGGTTGATGTAACGATCATCGGTGGCGGACCAGTCGGTCTCTTCGCTAGCTTTTACGCGGGACTGCGCGGCATGTCAGTCAGGATCATTGATTCGCTGCCAGAGCTTGGCGGTCAGTTAGCGGCGCTTTACCCCGAGAAGTATGTTTTTGATGTGGCAGGTTTTCCGAAGGTGCTCGCAAAAGATTTGGCGGCAAACCTGATCGAACAAGGAACGCAGTTCAACCCAGATGTCGTTCTTGAAGATACAGCAACCGAGTTGGTTAAAGACGCGGAAGGATATACGATCAAAACTGCTCGAGGCCTGGAGCTACCAACCCGGACCGTGATTATTTCGGCAGGAGCAGGCGCCTTTCAGCCGACGAAGATCGGAGTTGCCAGAGAAGACGAGTTTCACCACAAAGGCGTCCACTATGGCGTCAAAGACAAAAGCGTTTTTGCTGGCAAAAAGATTGCCATCGTTGGTGGCGGTGATAGCGCATTTGACTGGGTAATGAACCTTCATGATGTTGCCGAAAGCATTACGCTGATTCACCGTCGAGACGGATTCCGTGCCCATGAAGACAGCATCGAGAAGGTCAAGGCACTAGGCACACCTATGAAACTATTCTGGGTGGTCAAAGAGATGCACGGAGACGATGTTCTTACTGCCATCACCATCGAAAATGTACAGACCAAGGAAGTCGAACACATGCCGGTAGATTCGGTTTGTGTGAACATCGGATTCAAGTCATCTCTCGGGCCGATCAAGGATTGGGGCCTCGAATTGGAGAAAATCCAAATCAAGGTTGACAGACAGTTCCAAACGAATCTTCCCGGCGTCTTTGCTGTGGGTGACGTTTGCACGTATCCAGAGAAGCTCAAACTCATTGCGACGGGCTTTAGTGAAGCGGTTACGGCTGTTTGTTTCGTGAAAACGCACCTAGATCCAAGCGCGAAACTCTTCCCAGGTCACAGTTCTGAGGGATCGGCGATGGAAGCTGCCTCCTCTGCGACTCATTAGTCGAAGAAGATCTGCAAAGCTGCGCATCTATATAGATGCGCAGCTTTTTTTGTCGGTGGATCTTGACGATTCATCTATGAAAAGGGGTTGAACGTCGTCCATCAAGACACGGCATCAGCTAAACCCTACCCCCGGAAGGTAAAAAGACATGGGCATGAACCAGGTCATCGAGTTTATCCAGAAGGGCGGGGTGATGATGTACCCGCTTGTTATCAGCTCAGTTCTCCTTATCGCGCTGATCATTGAAAGAGCCATAACTCTTAGAAAAAATTCAGGCGATGGCGAGGACTTGCTTGAGCAGATTAAAGCGAGCTATAAGCCGGGCGATAACCCAGCCAAGATAATTGAACTTGCGCAAAAAGAAGGCTCGATCGGACGCATGTTTGCCAGAGCGTTGAGGAATGTAGACAAACCCGCCGAATCGATTGAGATGGCGATGGAACTTGAGGCGGCGAACGAAACGCCTACACTTGAAGCTAATCTTCCAATCATCAAGACGATTGTTAATATCGCCCCACTCCTTGGTTTGTTAGGAACCATTGCAGGAATGATCACCTCGTTCCGTGCTGCGAGCCAGGCCGGGCTGAGTAACCCGACTCAGATTCTAGGCGGTATTTCTGAGGCTCTCATCTCTACCGCAACCGGAATTACGCTCGCTGTCATCGGATTTATCTCTTACAACTACTTCTCAAACCTCATCCGCAAGATGCTTGAGGATATGGAGTACTACGGCGCGGAACTCGTGAACTACCTTACTGGCCGAATCGATTGATATGAAGCGTCGAGTTAAGATTTCTGGCAGAAGGCAGGTCGAAGAACCGGAAATCATCGTCATTCCGATGATCGACGTGATGATGTTTCTGCTGTTCTTCTTCATGGTCGCTTCTCTTGCGATGGTTGTGCAGAGTGGACTTCCGGTCAACCTGCCCAAATCGAGCACCAGCCAGAACGAAAACGCTCAGACAGTTACGATTACGCTGCTGGCTAACGGAGATGTGTACCTGAACACCACTAAGACAACATTTGACAAGTTAAGAAGTGGATTGGAGGCTCTCAAGGTGGGGCCGAAGAATATGGTCACCGTTAACGCGGACACCCACGTTCCGTACGGCAATATTGTCGCAGCTATGGATGAAGCTCGCAAAGCTGGTGTTGTCGCGTTTGGTTTTGCGACGGATAGGAAGTAACGATGTCTCGACGACGCAAGAAGAACCAGCTATTGATGAGAATTCTCGTCGGGTCTATTGTTGCGCACGTTATTGCGTTGCCGATCCTCGCCCATTTCGGTGCTTTCGAAAAAATCCAAAAGCAGTTCGGGCAGGCACGCGTGGTCCTTGTTAACAACGCAGTCGCCAAAGAAGCTAAGCAGCCTGAGAAAACAGAGAAAAAGGCTGACAAACCCGAAGCAAAATCCAAAGGATCGGGTGGTTCAGCAAAAAAGGCATCTGGTGCTTCGAAGTCAAATGTCAACGAGGTGAAGGTAGTTGCGTCGGCTGGAAACGGCGCTGGAGGCGGTGCCGATACTCCCACGGTCGATGCTAATGCCAGTGGAAAGGCTGGGGCCATCCCGACTCAAAAGCAAGCTATAGGTTCTGGTGGCGGTGAAACTCCGACTATTCCAGCAACGCCGAAAGCTGAGGCACCGGTGCGCCCAACAACCTCGGTGGAGAAGACAACTCCTAAAGAGGAAGTGGCTGTCAAAAAGCCAGTTGAGCCAAAACGCGAGCCGAAGTACGTCGAAATGGAAGCCATCACTTCTCCTCAGCCAGTTATTCCAGACGATCTGCGCAGCGATCCACTTGAGAAGACACTCGTCGTGGAAACGGTTGTATCGGAAGACGGTATCCCTACGAAGGTTGAAATAGTGCAAAGCACTGGCATCAAAGAGCTAGACACATTGGGACTAGAAACAGCGAGGAAGTGGAAATTCCGGCCAGCTACTCTGGACGGCAAAGCAGTCCAGGGCAAGGTTAGATTTAGGATTGAGTTTAAGGTCGAATGAAAACACTTAGGTTCCTTGCTTTGAGTTTAGTGACGGCTGTCGGTGCCTGCGCTTCTGCTGGCATACGATTTAGTGTTCACGACACTTCCGGTCGCCAAACTCCGACCTGGATCATTATTTCCAGCAACATGGGCCAGCGCCTGGCCATTGCTTCCAACGCTAGCGCGGTTGACATCGCCAACTTTCAGGCTTCGAAGTTTGATAGCACGGATCAGGTGATTGATCTCGTGGTCGGCGATTCAAAAGAGTTGCATGTTTTGCAGCAAAGTGATCGACCAGTCAAAGAGATCGTGATCCGGGTCACCGCTACACGAATTCCGGCAACAAAGGCTTCTCTGTCAACTGGAACTAACGTCAGAGACAGGACCGAACTTCAGAAGTTCGTCAACACTGCTAGCTCGGATAGCCGGAACCTAACAAAGGGACAATCGGGCGTTGCGGAAGACTCTGCTGGGCAGCAACACGTTCGCGGCGAACATGCGGACATCAGCTACGTCGTCGATGGAGTTCCCATGCCAGACGCCCTTAGCGGACGCCAAGGCAACATCGTTGTCCCGTCAACGATCCAAAGCCTTGAGATCTTGACCGGAATGTATGCTCCCGAGTTTGGGGGACAGACGGCGGCAATCCTCAACATTTCGACCTTGCCAAAGCCAGCGAAGGGAAGTGGAGAGTTGAACCTGCAATACGGGTCTTATAACTCGATTACTGGGGACTTAACTGCTCTTGGTCTTCTCAATGAGAAGGCAAGTTACGTCTTTGCATTCAACTCAAGTCGAACAGATGTAGGGCTCGAACCACCCCAGCCTAATAATCCAGATGTTCACAACCAAGGCTCAAGCTCGAGCGCCTTTAGCAAGCTACGGTGGACGCCGAGCAATCGAGATACGCTTACGTTGACCGTAAGTTATAACCCTGATGATCTCCAGATCGCCAATCGGACCGGACTACCATCTTCATTTGCGCCAGTCGGTCAAGGTTACGGGCTGTTCGGAATGAGAAATGCGGACGGCACTCGACCTGACATCAATTCTGAAAATGCTGGAAAGATGGGGAGTGAAACCATCGTATTACCATCGCAACAGGAGGCGGGGCAAAAGATCTCGCAAAAAGAGATCGGCGAATACGCGGTTTTGTCTTTCGATCGCAAGCTGAGCGCCAAATCCACTGCGAATCTAGCTCTGACGGTTCTCCATAGTGGTCAAGAGGTCACCAACTCAAACCCTACCGCTAATGTTTTGAGCCTCCCAGTCGATAGCAGTATTGAATTCAACCCGACAGCGACGAGGAATGTCCATCAACTCCAGCTATCTGGAAACTATGCCTTGGCTCTAGGAACGCATAAGTTCAAAGCTGGTTTCTTGCTTGACGCTCAGAGCGGCAACGAATCCTATCAAGTCATTCCAGCATCAAGACTCGCTCTCAATGCGTTGGCAGCTCTCGCGCCATCGCTCGCTCCTGCTGGATACGCGACGACCGATGTTGACGTGAATGGCAATCCTGTTTACGTGGCAACATCAAACGCTCCACCTATCCTGCAAGTGTCCCGAGTCGGTACCTACAAAGCAGGTTTTGCTCAGGACACTTGGCAAATATCGAGAAAGTTCGTAGCCAACTTCGGCTTTCGAATGGATTGGTATTCACAGAATCAAAACCTTGGTCAACCTTCGGTCAACGCTACAGAACTCTCACCGAGATTCAACTTCCAATACTCCATCGACAAGTTGACAGACCTTTCTTGGGCGTACAACCACCTTTTCAACACACCTCCGTTAGCTCAAGGGGCGGTGATCGGAGAGGCGATTCAACCAGAAATACTCGATCAGTACGACATTGGAGTTAGGCACAAACTTGGCAAAGGGCAAACGGTCGGATTAGCTTATTACTACAAAGATATTCACAATCAGACCGACACGGGCCTGATGATTCCCGGAAGTCAAATCGGACTATTCAGTTCGGTGAGTCTTCAAAGTGGGGGAGTTCATGGAGTTGAGTTTAGCTATGAAATCAGTGCTCCGAAAAGCGTTGGTTGGGATGGGTATTTGAACTACACTTACGGGGCCGCAAAGCCGAATGGAGTTGATAACACAGGTGAACGTGTTGACGACTACAACGACCACGACCAACGGCAAACAGTCGGTTTGGGTTTGGCTTATACGGCTAAGAGTGGTGCTTCCGGCGCGATCACAGTGGAGCACGGAAGCGGTTTGGCGAGTAGCGTCGTCACTTCATCGCGAACCCCTCGAACCGACGTTGGCTTGCATCTCTCGACGGGCGATAGGCTTTTCCACGGACATGGAGGGATTAGCGTTGACGTTCAAAACCTGTTTGATAGTCGAGACGTAATCAACTTTCAGTCGGCATTTAGCGGCACTCGATTCCAGATTCCGCGACGAATATCGCTTCAAGCAAACTTCAAGTTCTAAAAAAAGCCACCTGTCCAATTCTGGACAGGTGGCTTTCTTGCGCTAGATCAGAGCTTAGAGCGCTCTCTCAAGTAGAGAAGCAATCTGTGGCTTGGGGCCGGCTCCGCGCATTGAGTCCACAATCTTGCCGCCTTTGAACACGAGAAGTTGAGGGATGCTTGTGATGCCGTAAGTGCTTGCCAATTCGCCTTCGTTGTCGACATCGACCTTGTAGACCTTCGCTCGACCTTCATACTCGGATGCGATAGCTTCGACACTTGGACCGATTGCCTTGCAAGGGCCACACCATTCTGCCCAGAAGTCCACCAGGACGGGGACATCAGATTTCAAAACTTTCTCTTCAAATTCGGCGGTAGTTAATGTAAGGTTGCTAGCCATTGTTTTCTTTGTGCTCCTACGATAATATACGAGGCAATTTACCTTCAAAAGGATTCATTCGAGGCTTTTGTTCCAAGAAAATCCGTTAGAAGGTCGCAGGAATCAGAGTGAGTTTTCTAAACGTCACTGGACCGTGATCGCCTTGAACAAAGAGCGGTCCCGCCGCACCTTCGTCGCTGTCAAGCGCCCCACCTGTGATGCCAGGAATCTCCATTTGATCGACAACCAATTCGCCGTTCAAAACGACAGTAGCAGTTCGTCCGAGCAAAGTGATTTCTGCCGTCTGCCATTCGTCCGGACCTTTTACCGCGTTTTTGACAGGCTTTAGGAACCCGTAAATCGCGCCACTTCCGCCTACATGCGAATCTACGCCAAGGTCGTCCAGAATCTGGAACTCATATCTTCCACGAAGGTAAATGCCGCTGTTGCTACCTTTCGGATATCTGTACTCCGCGATCAGCTTGAAATCGCTGAATTTGTCTTTGGTGATGAGGTCAGAGCCAACAGCACTGTTCTCAAGACCGTTTTCGGTGATAGACCAATTGTTCACCCAGTTGGGGGATCGATCAAACCAGTTGGATAGGTCAGCGCCGACGAGTTCGATGGGTTCACCCCAAGTCGGTTCACCAGATCTAGTCATGGCTGGAGCACGTTTGCCAGACCAAGGGATGGTATTGCCTTCTTTATCTGTCGTGGTTCCGACGAGGATCTCACCCTCAAGGGTTCCGACAAACTCCATATCTGTCTTTCGGCCCTCGTACTGCGGGGGAAGAACCCACTTGACTGTCGTCTCAGTGACTTCAACGGTTGAAACCGGTCTCGCACTTCCAACTTGACCTACGAATGATCCTGAACCTTGTCCTAGTTCAACCCACGAAGGGAACTGCTTTCCAAGCTCCCCAACCACCAAATCCCATCTGCCATACAAGCTGCTTGACATAGCTGAAAGCGTATTCGATTTTGCGGTTTGTTTGAATCGGGTGAAGGGTTTTGTGTGGGGAATTGATTGTAAATCACATACATTCAGAACGACTTGAATGGGCGATTCGACTAAGCCAATTGACTTTAGCTAAGAAGCGCTCTGGAGGATTCCGGGTGGCACAGATGCAAGATCTCACTAGGGACAGCATTCGACGATTCATCGACAAAAAAAGTGGGGCAGATGCAAGCTCTGCCCCACTCTATACTATAAATGGGTTACGACTAAGAAGCCGCTGCCACCACTGCATCCGCAAAATCCTTGGTGGTAGCCGTACCGCCGAGATCGCGTGTGACGTTTTTGCCTTCTTTCATTACGGCGAGAATTGCAGTATGAAGCTTTTCTGCGAGTTGATGCTCTCCGACATGGTGAAGCATCATGATCGCGCTGAACATGAGTGCTGCAGGATTAGCAATTCCTTTGCCAGCAATGTCAGGAGCGGAACCATGAACGGCTTCGAACACGGCGCACTTCTCACCAATGTTCGCACCAGGAGCCAAACCTAACCCACCAACTAGACCTGCGCATAGGTCGCTCACGATGTCACCGTACAGGTTCTCGGTTACGAGGACGTCAAATCGCTCGGGGCGCGTCACAAGCTGCATACAGCAGTTGTCGACGATGATGTCTTCTGCCTCAATGTCTGGATAGTCCTTAGCGGCTTTGTAAAACTCTTCAAGGAACATGCCGTCGGTCAACTTCATGATGTTGGCTTTGTGAACTGCAGTGAGCTTCTTTCGGCCTTGCTCCTTGACCATCTCGAAGGCATACTTGCAAAGGCGTGCACAACCCGGACGAGTAATCACCTTGATTGCCTGGGCGACATCAGGATGCGCTTGATATTCGATTCCTGCATAAAGGTCTTCGGTGTTCTCGCGAACAATGATGATATCGATGTTGGCGTTGCTAAAATAGCCTTTAACGCCTGGCATCGTTACTGCTGGACGGACGTTTGCAAACAGTTCAAGTGCTTTTCTGAGCGTTACGTTTGCGCTAACATGCCCCTTGCCTATGGGCGTGGTTGTTGGGCCTTTCAAAGCGGTGCCGATCTCTCCAATCGCTTTGACGGTTTCTTCGGGCATCGCCGGTTTGCCCTTTTCTAGGCTTTCAGCGCCAGCTTCTAATCGAATCCACTCGGCGTTGAAACCCGTTCTCTCCAGTACGCTGATGGTTGCTTCCATGATTTCAGGGCCAATACCATCGCCAGGGACAATTGCGATTTTGCGTGCGCTCATACAATCAGAGTTTGGCACGTCCAAAGTCCTTCTGAAGGGAACTAGTCAAGGATTCAGTGGATCAATTTTGCTAGTTGACTAAAAACTGCCGTAACGGAGGGCCTATTCCGTCGTAGCATCTTCAAGAGGCGCAAGGGAAATGAAAAAGTTCATTTGTTTATCATTAGCAACTGTACTCTTACTCGCGAGTGCAGTAGCTCAAGAAGGGACAGGTCGCCGCCGAGGCGGCGGTGGAGGCGGTAGCGGGTCTGGTACTGGATCCGGTAGTGGATCAGGAAGTGGCGGCGGCAGCAACAACGGCGGCGGATCGCACACGAACAACCCTGGCAGAGGAAGCGATCCTGATCGAAGAAGCGGCGGCGGTTCTTCGAATGGCGGCGGGATAGTCATTTCCAGCGGAGGGTCTTCTAGTTCCGGCTCGTCGAGTGGAAGTGGCGGTGGTGGCAGAACCATCATTATCGACGGCAGAGATACTGCTGGTCGCGGACGCGGCGCAGATGTCAGTAGCCCTCGATCAGACCGATCTAGTTCATCTCATTACGGGACTGTGTCGAACAGTACAAGCCGGTCAAATCCGATCAACGTAGGCTCAATGCCGAATATCGGCCCCGGTGGTAGCCTATCGCGTCGAGTCAACGTATCTGAGAACATCCGCGTCAACAATTATCGAAACGACCCGCGACCATACGGCACGATCTATGGTGGCTATCGAGTTGGTTACTATCACTATGACCGACGCTGGGTTGATGACCGTTGGTGCTTCTCACACTACGTTTTTGACCCGTACTACAACTCGGCTTGCGTCGTCTCACCGTGGTATTGGTATGCGTCCCTACCGCCTTACATCAATAGTTCGAACATTGTCGTCGTCTCGTCGTTTCCTACGGCGTGGGTCGGGTCGACCTATTACTGGGCTTCGCGACCAAGTTCGTATCAATACGATTCTTACGATCGATACGACTATCGACGCGACCGAGATCTGGATTATGCCCTCGATGACCTAGTGGCGGCTTTTGAACAGCGAGATTCGGATGCGGTTGATCGTCTAGCTCCAAGGAGAGGTCGAGTCAACATCTACATGGATTCGCGATACAACTACTCGCTGGAGAGTGCCGACTTTTACAACATGTACAAAGACAGCGTCGATTCCACGCGAACTCGCAGGTATGAAATCCTGTCGATTCGGTGGAACGGTAGAAACGCCGCTCGAGTACGAGCGCGGCACATCTACGAAGATCCGTGGGGACGTGAAAGCTCTGTCGTTCACACCTACTATCTAGAAAAAGATCGTCGAGACTATGTGATTCGAGAGTTCGGAACAAGCAACTTCTAATCACAGAAATTGCGAACTCAATCAGAAAGAACTGGCGCTAATTTCGCCAGTTCTTTTTGATATTAAGAACCTTGTAGACGTAGGCAAGAACTTCTGCTACACCTTGGAATAGTTCCTTTGGAATAGGGTCGCCCACTTCGCATTGTTTATAAAGCGCACGAGCCAGCGGCGGATTAGGGACGATTGGAATGCTGTGTTCCTTGGCGATCTCACGAATACGAGCCGCTAAGAAGTCGGCGCCCTTGCCAACCACGATCGGCGCCATCGATTTGCCTGGATCATATTTAACTGCGACGGCATAGTGGGTTGGGTTTGTAATCACAACGTCAGCCGATTTCACCGATTCAGATAGCTTCTGCTTAAGCTTTCGGCGTTGCCTCATCCGAGCTCCCTTCATTTCAGGTGAGCCTTCAGACTCTTTGAACTCTCGCTTGACCTCTTCTTTGGTCATGCGCATCTGCTTTTCAGTTTGTTGTCTTTGAAAGAAGTAGTCCAAGCCGGCAAGGGCCGCCCATGCCATCACCATTCGCCATCCAAGAGTTTTTAGCGTTCCTCCGACAATCGAAATGGCTTCGTATAAGCCGACCGAGGGGAGCCCAGCATACTGCTCTCTCGATGACATGACCGCTGAGTAAGCCAAATAGCCAAACACGATGGACTTGATCAGCGCTTTTAGACCTTCAAAGCCAAGCTGGGCTGAAAACAGTCGCTTAAAGCCAGAAAGGGGATTCAGCTTGGAGAAGTTCGGAATCATTGCTTCAGGGCTAGCCTTGATTCCAACTTGAGCAAAGTTCACGGCGAGTCCCACGGTCATACAGACACCCATGATCATCGCCAAACCAGGAATCATCGGAGTTCCAACCCGTCGAGTGAAATTGGTGATCTCGGACATCGTGGCTGTTTTGGGAGTGTGCATCAAGGCGTCGCGGACGCCAGCCAGCATCCCGGTGCTCAAGGAAGCCAAGGCAGTCGGTAGCGCAAGCAGCAATGCAAGCATGACCAGTGAGTTAGTCAGGTCACTTGATCTAGCAACCGTTCCACGTTTACGAGCCTCTTGTCTCCTGCGGCTCGTGGCGGCTTCGGTTTTTTCCTGTGCGGAATCAGCCACTGGAATGGCCCCTCACAATTGGAGTAATTGCCCGAACGTAATTGTTGACTGCAGTTGTGGTTCCGGCAACAACGGCGGGCAAAGTGATCGAGATCGCGAGTATGCCAAGAGCTAGTTTGGCGGGTACGCCAACTTGCACTGCTTGCATTTGAGGAACCGCGCGGTTGAGTAAGCCCAAGGCTGAGTCAACCAATATGCCAGTTGCGAATACGGGTGCGGCAATGTGAATTGAGATCACGAAAACTTCGGTGATCAGCCAAATGTAGTTCTTTTCGATCACCCCAAAATCGTTCAGAGGCATCGCATCATAACTTCGAACCATTGCCGCTATCAGCATGTGGTGGCCATTTGCGCTCAGGAAAACTACGACGCTTAACAGAAACTTGAACTGCGACATGATCGTGCTACTGATGCCATTCGCGGGGTTCATGATTTGACTCATGCTCAGGCCGATCTGCATATCCATATAAGAGCCGGCAATTGTTGCCCCTTGAAGTGCAAGCGACATGAAACTTCCAAGCAAAAGACCAGCTACTGCCTCGTGAGCCGCAGCCGCAAACAGATCGTACAAAGTTGCCGGAACCGTTACAGAGTGCTTGACGAGGAACGAGAGAGCAGCGGATACCGAAAGAGTTGTTAACACCCGAATGCCAACGGGAATGTTCTGCGCACCAAAAACGGGTGAACTCAGGAACATAGCTGAGCAACGGACGAAGACGAGAAGAAACGCGAAGAATGCGGTTGCCGTCATCCCGCCCCTACTCGCCCGATTTGATGAAAGCAGAGGACCGTAAATGACACCAAAGTGCTAATCATCCAACTACCCATAATTGTCATGACTAGGCCAACTCCGATCATTTTGGGAACGAACGTAAGCGTCATTTCTTGGACCTGAGTGAGGGCTTGAAAAACACTGACTAGGACACCTACAAAAAGAGCAACACTCAAGATCGGTAGCAGGATCATGATTGATACCTGCATTGCCTGTCTGGCGATATCTAACGCATAAGTCTGTTGCATTCTATCGATACCCCTGCAGGATTGCGCTGATCAGGGTGCCCCAACCATCTGCTAAGACAAAGACCAGAATCTTTGCTGGAAGAGAGATTACAGTCGGAGGCATCATCATCATTCCCATGCTCATTAGCGAACTAGCAACGATGAGGTCAATGATAAGGAATGGTATGAAGATGTAGAACCCAATGATAAAAGCTGTCTTAAGCTCGCTAATAATAAAGGCCGGAATCAATGTTGTGATGTTGAGATCATCTGGGTTTTTCGCCCGTTCATTTCTCATATTGAGAAACAACTTTAGGTCACTCTGATAGGTTGACTTCAGCATGAATGTTTTCACCGGCTTGCTTGCTGCGGTGATGCCTTGTTCCATGTTCATTCGACCCGACATCATGGGTTTGATCGCAGTCTCGTTTACTTGATCATAGGTTGGTTTCATGATGAAGCACGTCATAAACAGACTCAAGCCAATAAGCACCTGGTTCGGTGGAATGTTTGGTGTTCCTAACGCGCTTCGGACAAATGAAAAGATGATGACTATGCGAGTAAAGCAGGTGGTCAGTATCAAGATAGCTGGTGCCAAACTCAATACCGTAAGAAGAAGTAGTATCTGAAGAGTTGTCGCGACCTGCTCTTTGGGGACAGCCTTTCCAGAGTTGATTCCGATATTGACATTTGGAACACTTAGTGACTGAGCGACAGCAAAGGAGAAAACGAATACCAGCAGAATTACCAGGGCGGCGCGCAGAGCAAATGTACGTCTTTTCATCTGAGTTTGCTCTTAGGGTAGTAGTCGATTGAGGCGATCTAGAGCAGTATCAGTGCTTTCGACTATTGGCGCGTTTACGACTGTGGCTTCGGCTGAAGCAAGGAAGTCTCTGAAGACCTCTTCGTCTGATTGCTTCTGAGCGAAATTCGTTTCTGTAAGATCGGCTAAGCAAGATACGCCCTGAGTAGTAGCCGCAAGAAGTAACGTTTTACCTCTCGCTTCTACGATGTACAGATTGCCACCACCGAAGGCTGCGGTCTCCTCAATCTTGATGCTACCGCTGCCTGGGAGTAGCTTTCTGTTCACCTTGGAAAGCACCTTTGGCATTGCCCATCTGATCAGGAATAGCACGATACCGAGCGCAACTAGCATTTGCAGGATGTTTTCCCATCCCACAGAAGAACCAACAGGTGCGGTCACGATGTCGGTTTTTGTTCCCAAAATGCCATCGCCTGCAAGTGCGAAAGCGGGTGTTGCGGCTAGAACAAGGAAAAGTCGTTTCATGCTGCGTCTGCTCTTCCCATTCTCTCTGCAGGGTTGATGATTTCCGTAATTCGAACACCGAAGTTATCCTCGATGACAACGACTTCGCCTCGCGCAACGAGCCGACCGTTTACCATTACGTCGACAGGTTCTCCAGCCGCTTTGTCGATTTCTACGATGCTACCGGTCCCGAGCTCGACAACGTCTTTGACAAGCATCTTGACCCGTCCAAGTTCGACGCTGATCTCAAGCGGGATGTCCATCAAGAGGTCTAGACTCGAAGGTTCTTCAAAACCGCCTACCCCTCTGGCACCAGCAAAAGCAGCAGGATTGAAGAATGGTTGACCTTCATCAGCTTGATCAAATGGTATGGATGTATCTTCTTCTTCGATTTCTGCTCCGAGAATCTCGTGAGCGGTTTCGTTGCTAAAGAGCCACATTCCCGATCCGTTCAAATCATCTCCGGTGATAGCAATTTGAACCCTGGCAATTTGATCGGCTTTCTGAAGGTTTGGGGGGAAGCTGAAAATCTGGAATCGGATGGTCAATCCGCTTGCGACCACTGGATCGTTACGAATGTTTCCGACTGAAAGGCATATCCCCTGAACAATCGATTCAAGGATGCCCCTAAGATCTGCGACTGTGTTCTCGTCTATATCGTCAACAGTCGTTCCTTGGACCAAACTAGCGACCTCAAGAACGGTCTTTTCTGGTAAGAGGATGACTTGTGTGTCTTCAGGATTGGAGGCAAACGCAAACTGAATGACCATCATTGGTGCGCTCAGTTCGCCGTACATGTCGGCTGCCTTAGTAGAAACAACGAGCGGATTACCGAATGTCACCGCCTGACCACAGGACTCACTTGAAGTCAGCGAGACGGTCTGCCAAATCTGGCTTTGCAGATTGGAGAGACGGTTGATGATGTCAATTGGGATTCCGGACATTTATTCCTCTATCGAGTCGTGGACTGAAAAAACAAGTTTCTTGCCTTGAAGAGCTGGCTTTCCGGTGTATTTCGGAACATTTCCAACGAGAAGCAAAAGGTCTTGGTCTGTGCGCTGATCCAAGCGTATCATGTCGCCGGGCTTAAGAGCGCGAAATTGGCTGACGCTAAGCTTTGCTCGTCCCAATCGAATAGAACAATTGACAGAGGCTTGGCGAATGTTGTACGTAATCTGTTTTCGAGCGATCGGCGTTTGCTTTCGATTCGAACCGGCAAACCACTTCTGAGCACTTAGCTTGGTTGTGATTGGCTTCAAAACCAAGTAAGGAACGCAAAGACTCATTGCGCTCCTCTGCCCACCAATCTTGACTTCGAACAAGATCGTGACAACAATGTCGTTTGGCGGTGCGATTTGAACAAACTGACTACTGGTTTCAGTTCCTTCGATGCCTGGGCTAACGATGACAACACCTTCCCAAGCTGATTTAAGGGATTGAAACATCCGTTCAATGGTTTGCCGCACTAGGGGGCGTTCGATGTCAGTCAGGTTGTTTCTTGAGATCGATTTTCCAGGCCCACCCAACATGCGGTCAATCATCGTGAAAACCAGACCAAATTCCATCTCAAGAACGGCTTGTCCGGTCAGCGGAGGTAATGACATGATGGTGAAGACAGATTGATTGATGCTGCGAAGATATTCCTCGTAAGGAACCTGCTCTAGCGAAATCAAATCTATCGTGACTGGTGTTCGTAAAAAGGCAGAAAGGGAAGTACCTGCCAGTCGAGCGAACGTCTCATGAAGCATCTGCAGAGTTCGAAGTTGATCCTTCGAGAACTTATCTGGACGTCGAAAGTCGTACACCTCGTATGACACTGCAGTTTTGCTGCCGACCTTCGTTGCGGGGGTATATCCGCCAAACGATGGGGCAGCGGGCCGATTTGCAGGCATCGCCGGTGCAGCAGATGCTCCCTGAGAGACTCGCGGCGAAGGGGCGTCAGAATCTGAGCCGAGCGAATTCAGCAGGGCTTCAATCTCGGCTTGTGATAGGATTTCTGACAAGGTCTTCTCCGAGCCGCGCGTTTTGCGGGCTATCAGTATCGTTATTGGCGAATTTGCTTGGTTCTATAGGGTTCGGCTACACTCGACGTCGTGATTGAAATCATCGGTGCTCCTTTTGACCTTTGTGGATTTCGTAGAGGCAGTCGATTAGGTCCAGCGGCACTAAGGTTAGCGGGTCTGATTGAGAAGATTGAAGCGCTCGATCTCGAGGTTCGTGACCTTGGGGATGTTGCGTGTTCCTTACACGAAGCAACAGGCGACGGTTTGCGAAACTTCGAGTCTTTGTATGACTGTCTGGCTGCTCTTCGAGAGGTTGTTAAAGCATCACTTCAAGCAGGAAATCTCCCAATCGTCCTTGGAGGAGAGCACACCCTTGCCGTCTCAGGAATATCTGCCGCCCTCGAACATACGAACGGCGATCTTGCGCTCATCTGGATTGACGCGCATGCTGATATCAATACTCCTGGCACAAGCTCAACGGGAAACGTTCATGGAATGCCGGTGGCTCTGCTTCAAGGAAGGCCCAGCGAATGCTCCGGGCCTTGCGACGTGCAGTGGAATCAGCTACTCAATTTGAAAGGTGCGCAGAGCTTATCTCCGTCAAAGACTGCTTGGTACGCTATCCGAGACGTTGATGCGGGCGAGCGTGCTCTGGTTAAGCAGGGACTTGGCATAACGATGCACGATATTGACCGATACGGCATTGATAAGACCGTCAAAACAATGATGGACTGGATCAACGCTACCGGAACACGCAACCTCTGGATATCTTTCGACGTCGACGCGCTGGACCCATTTTTGGCGCCAGGAACTGGAACAGCGGTAAGAGGCGGACTTTCCTATCGAGAAGCCCATCTTTTCGCCGAGTTACTAAGCGAGCAGATTTTCGCCAACGACTCCAGACTCAAACTGAGAGGCATAGATGTGGTTGAAACCAATCCGATTGTAGATTCGCAAAACGAGACTGCAGTGCTCGCGAACGAGTGGATCGCGAGCCTGCTTGGAAAGAAGATTCTGGGCTAAGCAGCTACCTTCTTTCGCGATTCAATCGCCCGCTCATACATTCGGATGTATTCCTGACTGCTGTGAGTCCATGTACTGTCGCGGTTCATGCCGTTCTGGACAAGAGTGGACCAAGCAGCCGGATCAGCGAAGGATTTTGCCATTCGGATGACCGTCTCGGCCATCACGTTGGCGTCAATTTCGTTGAAGGTAAACCCATTCTCGCCATCTTGAACCGTGTCGGCCAAACCACCTGTCGCTCTAACAATGGGAACCGTTCCGTATCGCATGGCAATCAGCTGGCCAAGTCCACACGGCTCAAATCGAGATGGCATGAGTAAGACGTCTGAGCCTGCGTAGACTCGTTGTGCCAGATCTGTGTCGAACTTTTCGACGAATCGAACCTGGCCTGGATATTTGGCTTCAACTTCTCTTAGCCCGACGGCAATCTTAGGATCACCGATGGCAAGCACCACAAGCTGAATTGGCGCACCGAGCAACTTATCAGCCGCTTCAACCACGAGATCGTATCCTTTCTGGTCGCTTAGTCGACTGATCATGCCAACGAGTGGCACATCTGGTCGGTCTTCAAGACCGAGTTCCTTTCTTAGTTCAGACTTGCAAATAGCCTTACCAGCCAGGTTAGTCGAGTCAAATCTTTTGGGCAAGGCTGGGTCCGTTGCAGGATCGAAATGCTTGATGTCGATACCGTTCACAATTCCATGAAGGCGCCCGAGACGCGCTAAATGACTCATGAGACCTTCGAGTGTCTCACCATATTGCGGAGTCTGGATTTCGCGAGCGTAGGTTTCGCTCACGGTATTGACCTGATCAGCATATGCCGCCCCAGATTTGAGGAAGTTAACCCGGCCCCATGCCTCCGTTCGATCCGGATGAAATAGCTCGTGAGACAATCCTAGCGCGTCGAGTGCCTCTAGTCCAAACTCGCCTTGATAGGCGTTATTGTGAATGGTAAAAACGGTGCCTACGTTGTTCCACTTACTTCCACCGCGCTCTCTGATTAGCACTGGAACAAACCCGGTGTGCCAGTCGTGACTATGGACGATGTTGGGAATCCACTTTTTGCGTTCGCAAATCTCCATGACCGCGGCCGCTAAGAACAGGTGCTGCATGCCCCCTGGTTGATAAAGTGAGTGACTATCCACTGATTCGCCAAACCATTCGTCAGTTCCCACGAATCCGAAAGTTACGCCATCGATCTTGGTTTCGTAATAGCTCACTGGCTTCATGAACCACGCGTTCATGCGGACTTCAAAGTCGTGAAGAGCTTTCTTTAGCTTCCATCGAGGGTCGACCTCGATCATCTTGTAGAGCGGCATGATGACTCGGACATCATGACCGGCGGCGGCGATAGCTTTCGGGAGTGCACCTGCGACGTCGGCTAAACCTCCGACCTTTGCATACGGTGAGACTTCGACTGAGACGTGTAATACTTTCATTCCTGGCAATCGGTTCGCCCGACCCTCAATATTAAGATCGGAATTGAACCCCCCAAGGCTCCCTCGGCAAAGTGCTAGCTCGACGATGAGGATTGAGGAATACCCTTTGTGGATCGTCACTAATCCACCATTCTTTTCACCGTACCCACTTTTTTTGGCTGGGCAGATTTTAATAACTGTCTAGGGAAGAAAACTGCGGCACATTCACAAACAAGCAAGCCTCTAGTCGTTGACTAGAGGCTTGCTTGTTCTTGGGCTTTTGGATCAGGAAGCCTGTCGGATTTCCTGTTCCGTCATCAGAATAGGATGAACATTTTCTTCAATGATGCCTTTGGGGACGACGACCCGCTTGACATCGTTTGCGCTTGGTACTTCGTACATCACATCCAACATAACGTGTTCAATGATGGCTCTTAGTGCCCGAGCGCCTGTCTTTCGTTTCAGAGCTTCCCGTGCGATTTCTCGCATCGCCGAAGGCTCAAAGATCAGTTCAACTCCATCAAGTTCAAAGAATTTTGCGTATTGCTTCAAGATAGCGTTGCGCGGCTCACAAAGGATCTTTACAAGTGCCTCTTCGTCGAGTGGATCAAGCGAAGCCAATACCGGAAGTCGCCCAATAAACTCGGGAATTAACCCAAATTTCAGTAGATCCTCTGGCATGACGTGCTTGATAACACTCTCTTTCTTTGAAGGACCAGCAGCTGGGTTTGCACGGAATCCCATAACGTTTTCGCGCATTCGCCGTCGGATAATCTCTTCAACTCCTTCGAAAGCTCCTCCGCAAATGAAGAGGATGTTCGAGGTGTCAATCTGCAAATATTCCTGTTGAGGATGTTTTCGCCCGCCCTGAGGAGGGACGTTAGCGACCGTTCCTTCAAGAATTTTTAGAAGCGCTTGTTGAACGCCTTCGCCACTGACGTCGCGAGTGATCGACGGGTTGTCGCTCTTTCGCGAAATCTTGTCGATTTCGTCTACGTAGATGATGCCGCGCTCACAAAGTTCCTTTGCGTTGTTGGGGTCCATCGACTCAGCGGTTTGATACAGCTTGAGCAGAATGTTCTCGACGTCTTCGCCCACATATCCGGCCTCGGTGAGGGCGGTCGCGTCGGCGATGGCAAAGGGAACGTTGAGCAGTTTCGCAAGGGTTTGAGCCAAAAGCGTCTTCCCTGACCCGGTCGGACCGACCATCAGGATATTGCTCTTTTGAAGCTCGACTTCGCCGCGTCCCTTCTCGTTGATGCGCTTAAAGTGGTTATAAACGGCGACTGAAAGCGACCGTTTGGCCACTTCTTGACCGACCACATATTGATCGAGATAATCGACAATGTCTCGCGGCTTGGGCACCGAACCGGCTTTGAGCACGGGTGCCATCGGTTGATGGACCGGAGCCGTCGGCATCGGGCTGGCCGACTTGGCGCCTGAAGGGCGAGACTCGCCGTCGCTATGTAAAATATCGTTGCAGAGATCAATACAGTCGCTACAGACTGCGCCGTGCAGACCCACGATGAGCTTCTTTACTTGCTCCTTCGCTTTGCCACATAAACAACATTGATCTCTACGTTCGGTTGGTTTCGCCATTCAGTTGCCTTCTTATATTCTATAGGATTACGGTAATCGTTCCAAGACCTTATCGACGAGACCGTAAGCAACGGCTTCCTCGCCCGACATAAAGTAGTCTCGGTCACAATCTTTCCGCACTTGCTCCTCAGGTTTACCGGTATGGTGACTAAGAATTCCCATCAGGCTGTCCATCATGCGGTTGATCTCGGCGGCCTGGACGTTGATGTCGGCGGCGGTGCCTCGGAACCCAGCGGAAACCTGGTGGATCATAATGCGGGAATGTTTCAGCGCGTATCGCTTTCCTGCGGCGCCACCGGCGAGTAACACGGCTCCCATGCTGGCTGCTTGTCCCACACAGATGGTGGCGACGTCGCACTTGATGTGCTGCATACAGTCATACATGGCGAGACCGGCGGTTACTGAGCCACCTGGCGAGTTGATGTAAAAGTCGATGTCCTTGTCAGGATCTTCTTTTTCGAGGAACAAGAGCTGTGCAACGATTAGGTTTGCCACATAATCGTCAACTTCGGTGCCTAAGAAAATGATACGGTCCTTGAGTAGCCTCGACCAGATGTCGTATGATCGCTCGCCGCGTGCGGTTTGCTCGATAACGTAGGGTATGCCCATCCTATCTCCTTTTACTCCATTCTGGTCTGTTGCGCGTCACTCGGTAGGGTAGCCGCGCTGAAACAGTCTCGAAACATGCATTTACGGGACCAATTTCGTAACCTGTGAAGATATTCCGCGAATATGCGGGGGAGGTGCAGGTAATTGTACGAGGCTCGGGTGTTCATCTGGAGTGAATTCCTGCCGTCCGATAACGTGGCTCGAGTCAAGGACTTACTCGGAGTGCGCCGATTCATCGGCGCTTTGGACTGTCGCTAGACCCCGCGAGCAAAGCGAGGGAAGGAAGCGAATCTTCATCGGGGCCGAGACCTGTCTCGGCTGACATTGTCCACGCGGGCATCCCGATAATCGGGATCTTCGAAGAGTGGCAACGCCCCCAGTCCGAATCACCTGCTATTCCACGATCTGAAGCCTTAAGCCTGACAACCTGAAGCCTCCCCTTTCGCTTTGCGAAAACGGAGAAAGGTTCAGCCTCCTCAATCTTTCTTCTTCTTAGAATAACCGCCCTTAGGCTTTTTGCTGAATTCTTCAGCAACATCCTTCGGAGGGCATTTACCCTTCGCTTCTTCTGGGTTATGGGCACACATGGCCATGAATCGCTGTTGTTTCTTGCTTTTTGCTGGCATGGTTTTCTCCTTTACATTTTCAAAGACGTCAGCGTGAGGCTCAAAACAACGGCACCGGCGAAAGGTCCCACCGCCCAGTGGTAACCTCCCATCATGCCTTTGGCCCTCCTAACCTATTCTCTCATCGCCCTCGCGACGGGCCAATCGAAGATCGAATACGCGCTTGAGAAGGACATTGCTTATCGGCAGGACCAAGGTGACGCCGAGATCAAAGATCGGTGCAAGCTCGACTTTTACTACCCAAAGAACGCCAAGAACTATGCGACGATTATTTGGTTCCACGGCGGAGGACTGACGGGTGGCGGAAAAGAGATTCCGGAGGCACTCAAGAAGCGCGGTGTCGCCGTCGTGGGCGTCGGCTATCGACTGAGTCCGAAGGTCAAAGTCGTCCAGTGCATCGAGGATGCGGCGGCAGCCACGGCTTGGGTGGCGACTCACGTCGAGTCAAAAGGCGGCGACCCAAAGAAGCTATTTATCAGCGGACACTCGGCAGGCGGCTACCTTGCGAGCATGATCACGCTCGACAAGAAATGGCTCAAGCCATATGGCGTCGATCCCGACACTTTCGCTGGCCTCATTCCGTTTAGCGGCCAAGCGATCACTCACTTTACGGCGCGAAAAGAACGCGGGATTCCTGAACTTCAACCCATCATTGATGACATGGCGCCGATCTATTTTGTGAGAAAAGATGCCCCTCCGATCTTGCTTCTCTCGGGTGATCGCAATTTGGAACTGTATGGGCGGTACGAAGAGTCGGCATATTTTTGGCGGATGTTGAAGGAGGTCGGACATCCAGATGTTCAGCTTCTTGAGTTTCAGGGCTACGACCACGGCGGAATGCCCGCGCCCGGCTTTCCGGTCATGCTGCGGTTTGTACGCGACCACTCCAAGCTGGTCGATTCGAAAAAGTAAAGGCATGGGATCTTCGAAGAGTAGCCATGCCCCAAGGCGGCTTACCCCCAAATTGCAATATCTGAATCCTTAAGCCTGGCGAACTGAAGCCTTTGCTCCCTCAACCCTCGTAGGGTTGAGGGTATGAACTGAACCCTCAACGCGGAGCGCGTTGAGGGAGCGAAGCCTGGCGAACTGAGGCCTTGATTCCCCTCCCACCCGTTCGCTTTTTGCTCACGGACTCCCTCCGCGAGGGAG
>DDEQ01000024.1 GCA_002336105.1 Chthonomonas sp. UBA1950
CTGGAAGTCGGCTCGAACGACCGGTTGCTAATTCAGGCTACTTCCGGAATCGACCCACAAGTGCCGTTCGACCTTCGACTTCGCGAAAGTCAGTTATAAAACTCGCCAGCTTGCATTGATCTTCAGCGTATCAACCATAGCGTTCGTTCACAATCAGCGGAAGTGATAACTTGGTATGTCCCCATGAGCATCCTTAAGTCCCACCACCTCTGTCTTCCGGAAACGCAGGCGCTATCACTACGTTATTCTGGTACAACCTACAAGCGACGTCGCTTCTGGCCGTCCCGCCAAAGACGTTGCAACCAGTCAAATCGTTCTTTGTCGATTGCCGCAAAAGAGACGTTGAATTGCTTTTCATCCACCGGAAAACCTAGCCACTGACAGGCATAGCCAGTTTCCTGAGCAAACACAACCGCAAGTAGTGGTAGAAGTTTCCCGAACTCCTTACGATCACCCCACCACTCATTAACTATAGGCTCAAGTTCTATCTCATAGGCCTGCAGTGCGGATAGCGACTCAGCGTCGTCAGTCGGCGACAACACCCGCCAGCACAACCATAACTGCAAGAGCGAAATACCAGACTGGATTTCACAGTAGCAAATAGAGGGTCGATGCAAGGGGGGCCACGACTCCTTTTGTCCGATTAGAGACGAGCTCTCCCGATGCAATAAAAGACACGTTTGAGCTGTCTCGGAGAGTTTCTTCCAACAAAGCTCGGATGTCCGCTTTCCAAGAACGCAAACAATCGCCACAAAGATATCTCTTGCACAGTCTTCCAAGCGATACCGATAGCTGATCCATTCTGCGTGCGTAGGCGCTTTAGGGTATGAGAACAACTGCTCCTGCGCAACGTCACCCTCCTGTGCGGCCCACTGTCCAAGCGTCTTCCGGGCCTCGGCCATCATTCTTTCATGAGTTCGACTGAACTCTTCAATGTCGTCGGTTACCTTCAGGGTTATGCGCTTGAGAAACGCTTCCAGGTACAACGCTTCGTTACCCTCAGGATACTGCGCAGCGCCTCGGCCCTTTGCTAGAAGCACAGCCGTCGCGGACATGGTCTGCGCCGCAGAGAGCCAGCTACTGCCTCGCGCCATGTAGCCGACCGCAGAAGAGAGCAAAGCGCTGTAGCCTGTGGGATCCTCTATGAGGGATTTTTGCAAGGCGTCAGATTCAAATCTCGGGGGCTGATTCTTGACCATGCCATCTCGAACTTGCGCCATAAAACTCATCGCAGTGATGCTGTGTGGCAGGTCAAGGGTAGGGAGGCTGCTTGCCGGGAGTTGGTTTGTCACCCCCGGGAATAGCTCGGTTAGATGAAGATAGGTCTGGACAAATCGTTGGGTGACCAAGTCACGCACGGCTTCACGGTATTGTCTTCGATCAAATGATTGGTCTGCATCCAGCATGCGATGCAAGCGGGCAAGACCTCTGTCGCAAACTTCAGCCTCCCGCGCCACGACCAAATCCAACTGCTCCCTAAGGCTTGTAGTGAAGGCCTCTACGTTCGCCGTGGCAGCACCAGCGTTTGCCTTCGGGCTTCGGAAAATCAGCGAGAGCGCAAACTCATGTGGTTGGTCGAGATAGTCGGCGTCCTCCAATCGCCGCGTTCCAGCCGGATCCCAAAGGTCCACGCGCCGCAGCAATGCAAGTGGGTGCATCAGTTGCACCACAGGCTTATCGGCCTCCGTGACCCAGTGTTTCAACAGGTCGTCTAGCTTTCTTGAACCACTCACAAGCACCGGTTGCCAGGACACACCCATTGGCGGAGGTTGATAGCGGTTCAACCAGTGGCCAAAAGCGTTAATTTTCGCGATCGCCATCAAGTCCGCCGCTTCTCGGGCTGCGATCTTGATCTGCATGTCGATATCTTTGCGTCCAGGCAAGGCAAGAGGGGCTTTGTTGGAACCAAGCCAATCCATCACCCGAGCCCGAAAGTACGCAAACGATCGAGGCACCACGTCAGCCGTGTCGTGGGATTCGAATACGACGCGTTTGAGTAACAAAATGTCTTCGATACCGGGAGCACGCTCGACGATGCTATTCGAGAACGCAAGCCAAACTTGACGTCGGCTGATCTCAATCAAATCCAGAAACCCAGGGTCTGTGCTTAAAAAAAGAAATGGCTTTGCGAGACCACCCGGTGGAGCAAGCAAGTGTGATGAGAAAGCTGCTATTGAATCCCGTAGCAAGCTATATGCGCGATCTTCTGCCCCGCCATCCGAGTTTGTTTCCAGCAGGCGAACTATCTCACGGGCAGCATCGCGACCAACATTGAAGTCACCGTCGTGCCTGGCAAGTGCAAGATAGCAATCGCGAAGATCATCCAGCCATCCCTTATCTGCGTGGGCCTGTCGATGAAGCAATGCAAAGATGATCGACTTGAACTCGCGCTCATGCTCAGGCGTGGTAAACAATCGGCGTCGTTGAATCTCAGCCGTCTTTCGAAATGCCCCGAACAAATAACGAACGACAGCCTGCCCGGTGACATTCGCCAGCGCTGCGACAGCAGGTGAAGCCTGGCCGCGCTTCTTGTCACCTCCGCCTGGTAGAGCGAGTAGGCTGGACCAAGTAGAAAGCACGTCTTTTGAACGACCATCAACAAATGTCGACAGCAAATCGGTATCGACAAAATATACGCGCCAACGCTCATTGGTGGTGGCAGCGTCAGAAAGGAAAGTCGCCGCTTGATTATCGAGCAGATCGATAAGAGCCTTTACGTGATGTCGCTCAATGCTCAGGACCCGGGCCTTAGCTTTCATGTGAATATCATCATCCCAGGTGGCGAAATCAAGCTGCCAATCGGTAGTCTTCTGATTCAAACGTGTCTTTGTCAGATGGCCAGTCCGATTGTCCCGCGTAGCCGACAAGCAGAAGCCTTCTTGTGGAATCGCTATCGCCGCTGTCCCTAAACGCGAGCTCAGGACATTGCGCGGCCTCGCTTAGCGGCTCCACAATGTCGTCATACCAATCGATGTACGAGTCTGGAAGATTGGGAAGCCTGCGCTTCCAGGGTTCTATTACAGCATTCCAAACGGCATGGAGCTTGTCTTGACGCGGTCGTAGCAAAGAAAGCAACCAAACGGCCACGTCAACTCTATCTTGCTCAGAAGTGCTCAATACGAGATTCACCCAATCACTTTCAGGCATGGACTCCGTCTGCTGGAGGAGGGCATAGGGATTGATAGACCACCGATTGAATCGTTCCACTATCTCTCGTATCCAGTATGCGGTTTCTGCCGAGTCTTCCGGATTTCGGTGGAACAAGAGCGCTATCCAACGCTGCGCGGGTATGCTTTCAAATGCTATTGCGTGCGCCCAGTCCACCAACACTAGGGTTCGCTCGGCGCCCAGCCAAGCGGTCGCTGCTCGATCAACTGCGCGTAGCAAGCCTTCTCGAGTCTGAAGTTGAATGGTCGGTGACGCAGCACGGTAAGCATTGACGAGCCGATCGACTAGCGGGGAAAAGACATCGTCGCCGAACGCTGGTTCTAGCCATTCGAACGGTAGGCGGTCACCTTCTGGGAGAGCTAGGTGCATCATAATCGGTACATCACGCAAGATCGCGGATGCAACCCCTTCTTCAGCTTCTGTACCTGTATTCACCTCATGGGCTCCTCGACATCGCTACTATTTCAACAAGTGGGCATGACGATTTTCGACCAAATCTACGAACGCTTCGTGATCGTCATCACGGGAGTGCTTTTCAGGAAATCCGTCGAGGAGTTCTAGATCAACCCATTCGAGTTGCGCGTCTCTACCGTGCAGAACCACCAATTCGCTCTCGGCCTCATCATACGCGTCCGAGGACAGGTCGATCGTGACCCCGGTCGGTGCTGGAAGTTTTGGCGTGTCGCGCAGGTTAGCCTGTACGAAGCGCGGATTGGGTGCATCCCCGACTGAGGGACGAACCAACCAGGCCTCGGTCGGCATACCTGAACGACTTTTTGTGAGTTCGTCGGACGAGGCGGGACACGGTTGAGTACTCAAGCGAACGCGAAAAGTCACCCGAACGAGTCGGTCGCCTAACGTCACCCCCAAGGGCAAGTGGTGCAAGCCGAGCCGGTCGCGCCAATACTGAGCGGTCGTAGCTGGGATTGCGAATGGTGCAGGCAGTGACACCCAGCAGCTTCCGGGTCCTTTCACCGCCGAGATCAGTGTCACAAAAGGGCTCAGCTTCGCACCATAAAACTCCGCCCGAAGATCGAAGAGAAGACGTTCAACATCACTGAGCACGGTCACTGCACCGGTAGCTGCCGCGTCCAGACTTAACTTTGTGCCAAGCGCTTCAAAATCCTTGATCAGAGTAGATAAGACACTTCGGCCTTTCCGTTTGGTCGCCCGGAGCGAGTACTTCAGGTCGCGCAGCACAATGACCCTACTGACCAAGGCGCTATCAGCTTGCCGAACTGAACGGTACCGCCAGTTGGCACCAAAGTATATTCCAGCGGCTTCAATCGCTCTAGCGAAGCGAGTGCCTGCCGGGGTTGCGGTTCGCTTCCAGGTATGCTCCATGGAGGAAAACGCATTGAGCTCGACTCGTTTACGCCCGTCGAGCAGTTGGAGGACTTGTGCCTGCAAAAGATGGAGCCTTAATAGCCTACGTAAGGCACGTGTTTGGCGATCTGGCATCTCAATGATAGGAATGAACGGCGGATTTTTCGGAAACCGGGCCATGTCGGCCAAAGACAAGCTGGAACTTCGTGCATATGCCCTAGTTCAGAATGATAAACCAATTGCTTATGAAAGTCCCAAGCGTAAGTCGGAATTGAACATTCCGAGACGCTGCAAGCACACTCAACTTCGTGAATACGATCATACGCCATAAATAATGACCTGCCATCGCGATGGATTTTAGCGAACGTCGGTTGTCTGGGGGCTGCCGCGTTCGTTTTGCCGATGTCTGCGACCAGCGAGTGAATTCAGATGGCCGCAGGAGCCTAGGCCAGTAAGCCGACGTTCGCCAACACTTGGAATTTTCAATGGCTGCAATGCGGCGCATACGTCACTGAGTACATCCGGCCATCAAGAGATGTTCGCCTGTTCTTGAAAGCCGCCAGATGAACGTCCGCTGTACTCCTGGACCAGCCAAAGGGGCAATTCCGGCTGTTCGGCCAGAGCCGCCGCTGAGGTTT
>DDEQ01000017.1 GCA_002336105.1 Chthonomonas sp. UBA1950
GGAGTCATAACGTAAAAGTGAGCGGCTCGAATGGCGTTTTGCGCAGCGCCTATGAATCGCCGGATTCGTATTTGCGGTAACGAAGCTACTACTTCATCCTGAAAAAACCACGCGGTTACAACCCGTAGGTCGGGTTAGCGCAGCGTAACCCGACATCGCATGACCGAACCCACTGGTGTCCGATTCTTTCAAATTGGCATCGATCCCGAAGTCACAAGCGTGAAGAAAAATGTACCACCGGGAACGACGGCGCGTGGATATTGCGTGGGAAATGTCGGGCTATGCTGCGCTAACCCGACCTATCTGAACTGAATGCCGGCAAGGCGGATTGGCGGCAATGCCGTTGACCGTTGAAATGCCGTTGAAATGCAATACGGCAGATATAGAGGGACTACTTAATGGCAGATGATCGGCCTTTGCAGCCGTTCGACTCGTCCCGTGAGCGTGGCTGGAATAGTTAACAAAGCAGACTACTCAGTAACTACAAAAGCAGCGCGATGCATTTCGTGAATAATCGTGGTTCTCGAGCGGTGGCGATCAATAGGCCGCGTTTTGAACTCGAACCATCTCGAAGCCGCCTTCACAGAAATCGTTGTTCTCGGCTAGAGCTCGATAAAGTTTCGCGAGCCAGAAATTCAGACCATACACTTCCTCGAAGTTCTCCGCTCCCTCGACTAGTTTTTCCGCGACGCGATTTGCATCTTCGCCCGGGCCATAAGCACGGCGAAGAGCGAAATACTGCCCCCCCAAATGCTCTAGGCCCATCCTTCTGTAACGATCGGCGAGGTTGAGCTCGTTGAAATGCGATCTCAGATGTTGAAACGTCTGAAGCGTCATCCCAGCTGGTCGAGTCAGACGGTAGGAAAGAATCAGCGCATTCTCCTCCATACGCACACCTACAATCAGAAAGGCTGTGTCGGGAATCGGGTCGTAACAGGGATGCAGGAACATCCGCGTGTTAGTTCCTGCGTCCAGAATACGGTCTCGCTTGCGTGTGTTACAGACAGCGCAACTCGGCACGAGGTTCTTTGGAAAGATCGAGAACTCGGGGTGCCGTTCTTTTGGCAAATAATGGTCGAGCGTTGAGGTCTCACTGATCCCACAGAACGGGCATCGCGCAACACTGATCCTATTCAGGAGTTTGCGACGGAGCGTCGTCATAGGCTCGGTCTCGACAGAATACGCGTGTCGCATCGCGTCTTTCTGCTGATCGGTTAGCGGCGCTTTATCGAGCTCACCAACCTCTGGTGCCATATCCTCATAGCCTTGGTAGGCGGCTAGGATTTCTACGCGAGCCGCCTGCATCAGGCTCCGCCGCGGTTGGTTCTTGGCCGCAGCGATTTCATCGAACACATCTGTTGCATCGACGTTAAGTAGAGGAATTGATCGCATCCGCTACTCCCCTATCTCATCGCGGATGCTGAGGATGTAGGAGCGTGCCGCGAAGCCCAACCTGTAACCGAACGCCTCCTCGATTTCCTCGAGTGTTTTTTTTGTGCCAGAGCACTCAACGTCTCGTGCCAATCGGTCGATCCATCGCCGAGATTGAAGACCTCCTGAGTTATGGCGCCAATACTTTCCGCGAATGTCTCCATGCTCAAAGCTACAACACGGCTCTGATCAGCTCTTCTTTGCAAAACCTGGACATATTTTGCAGGAGTCTCCTGTAGCACTACCGGCGAATGAGTGGCAATGACTGCATAACCATCGAAGGTTTCAAGGCATGCCCGTACGCTCTTGAGGAACGAGGCGAGCAACGGAGGATGAAGGTGGGTTTCAGGCTCGTCGATTAGAACCAAAGTTGGCTCCGACCCCGAGATGTGCGCGGTTAGCTCGGTAATAATCTTGAGCACTACCTTGTGACCGCTACTCAGTCCGTGGAAAAGCTCGCCGAGTTCGTCACCGCCGCGATCTGCATAGAGTTGGGTCAAGCCAATTCGCTGAAACGATGGGTCACGTAGGAGTGGCTTCAAAAACTCCATCAGCTTCTCCATGCGGTTAGCTTCACGGACGCGCATCAGTGCCGACAGGAACTCCTCCTCGGTCTCCGCTGGTGTCCGTAACCGATAGGATTGCTCACCAATGGGCACCTCGCCATCTGATAGCTCGCGAAGACCACAATAAACGTATCCAAAGATTCCCCCTTGCTCATTGAGCCTATCCTTCTCCTCCTCTGTACGCCCAGGAATAACGAAGGTATCGAAAGCGCTATAGGAGACGACAATCACGGTCTTGAACGGCGGCGCAGTACCAACAAATCGGCCCGCAGTATTTTCCAGAACGTCTTCTTTGGTGCCGTAGCCATAACCGCTCGCCACGATCGCTAGGTTCGAGAGTAGCCGGGTCTTACCCGTGCCGTTGTAACCGATCAGAGCATTGATACGGTTCGGCAACCCGGCGCGTCGACGAAAATCGAAGCCGACCGTGAAAGTGTTCGAGTGCGGTGCCACTTGTGTCTTAAACTTGACCGTAAACCCTTTGCTTGACCGTTTCGTCGGCGGAGTAGTGGTGCGCAGTAAACGCGCTGCGTCGCTTATCGTCCTCTCCGCGCCACCAAAGCGCATGAGCGACACCCGAAAGGGCTCACTGTCTTCGACGCTGGCCTTAATCTCGTCGTCGAACGCAACATCTCGAAGCCCCTTGAAGAATGGTTCGAAGACGTCTCGCCCCAGTTTGTAGAGCGTTTTATAGTATTCGAGGTCTGCACCTAATGAGGCGTGGCCGGCGGGTAATGCATCAAAGGAGCGCTTTGGCATCTCTGTGTAGCCGCTAGTTCGACCCGCCTCGATGATCTTTATGCTGCCGAGATCATGGCTTTCATCAGGCGACACGTGCAGCGTAACGTGGAACGTGGTCTTGTATCCATAGTCATCCCAGTTATCCTGGACGAGCACTGCGTGTGGGTAGCGATTCGTCGTGGGGGAGTCGCCTGACCTAAATTTGACGATGAATTTCATTTAATCTCTAACTTTATTTTATTCTGATAGATGCTGATTCGCTTCTTCGCGCGCTCAATCACATCATTAAAATTCAGAATCTCGAAATAAGTCTCTCCAAGAGGTTGTCGAGTATATGGATCGACTAGCGGATTAGACTGAAACCAACCCTTTCCTGCTGAAAATGGAGTCCAGGCATTCAAGCGCAACGGATTAACGGTATCGCCTATCAGGTAGCCGTAGAACTTTCTAAGTTTTCCACCTGACTTCGCCGCGAGAAGATGGGCATATTCGACAAGATCACCAATGTGCTCGTCTAAAGGAACTCCTGGCGCCTTAAACTCGACGATGACTGCTGAGCCCTCCTTGTTGAAGAGGGCAATATCGGGACGTTTTGCCTTGTTATCGTACCCCCGTGTGGAAAGCAGCTTTTGAAACTCAACGTCAATGTCGCTTTCGAAAACCTTATCGCCGTTGTCCCAAGCGATATTGGCTAGTGGTACATCCGAGGCGATATAGTCATAGTAGTGATACTCCTCGCTCAAAAGCCACATGTCATGATCAACGACTTCCGTACTATCTTTTCGCATTGGGAAAAAGATGCTGTGAATTATTCGCTCATCCTTGCGGCGTACCCCTTCTGCAACGGCCTGCATAGCAAGCCCCTTCCCGCATGCAAGATCAAGAACTTCGACAATCGCAGCACGGCGGACGATGAGCTGCGATAAGTTGGCCATGTCAAAACTCTTGAGTGAAGAGGTGTACTTCCATGCCAACTCATTGATTTTTGTACGGAATTCCTCCGTGTCGGGCTCTGTCTTCCTAATTTCTTCCTTGAGCGTGAAAATCGCGCTCGTCTCGTTGATTACCCGCTCCTGATACTTCCTCAAAACCCGTTCGGCCACGACTTGCGCTGACTCGCCATAGCGAATCCGTGTCGATGTATCCTGAAGCATGGCCTCACTAATACCAAATTGATTGACGGCTTCCTGAAGAACAGCGACTCTGTTCCAGTCCGAAGGAGCAACCATTTCAACGATTACGGGGTCGATCGCTTCATGGATCGCTGCGTATGAGATTTTTTCCGCTGAGAACAAGTCTCCGCTAGGAATTTCCTCGGGAATTCCTTCGAAATCATCGCGTTGTTCGTTGACGCGAATATCCAGATAGTCGCTTTCGATCAAAACAAAGTGATAGAAGCCTGCTGCTGGATTGTTTTGCTCTGCTCTCGTCCGAAAATATTGCGAGGTAACATCTTTAACAGGAGATGACTTGGCGCAGAATGCCACTGCATTCTTCGGAAGGCTGTATTGTTGGGCATCAAGCCGATAGTGGGACAGATTGAAATGTTGATGTGTGCCCAATCCATCACCAGTGATGGGGTCGCACTCCTCAACAGAGACAATTTTTTCCGTCGTTACAGTTGGCAGGTCCGAACGTTTTAAAGATTCAGTTTTTTCTGAAGAATTGACCAGTTCTCCGCCGCTCCACTGGCGTGTAACGAAATTAATCTCGAAGTCACCAACTTGATCGCCAAGCCCGACAAGTCTTTGCAAGAAAGTCAGGAGCGTTTGTTGCTTGAGTACCGAGGCGGAGTACAAGCTACTTGGTAAAGTTTTTCTGAGAACGCGATCACGAATTGGCATTCTCAGGTTCTTGAGGGTAATTCTCGTTCCAAGATTGTCCGCACTCCCTTGGTTAGACGAGAAATCCTGAAAGTCAATTTGCTTCTTTGGTTCGGAATAGCTCATCTGCCGTCGGACAAAGGTATCTCCGGTACGGTAGGTGCTGTCTAGTGCGAGGACAGCGAAATGATGAAAAAACTGGATGCGGCCTGCCCCCATGCATTTGCCAATTCCGGGGATAGGCAAGTCATCCTTGTAAGACGTATCTTTCGTAAGAAACGCATCGAGTTGGTCATTTCCAAAGCCGCAACCGTTATCCTTGCAGGAGATCGACATCTCTTCCAAACCGTCGATCAAATCCGCAGAGAAGAAGTCGACTGCAATATTAATTTGCAGATTTTTTGCGGTAGCGTCACCATTTTTTCGAATCAAGAAAGAGTCAATGGCGTTGGAAATCAACTCCTCAAATACGACGTACGGATTTCTGCTGAGCTTGGTGCCTTTTAAACTGCCTCTGATGTCGAGTGTCATGTTCGTTCTTCTATTCGTTTCCCACTGCGCGGAATTGGCCAAGGGCAGCCCCTGAAAAATTCTACCTTGGCAGAAGAAAAGCAGGTGAATTCGGGAAGGCAATAGTTGCTCTTCTAACGGCAAGACAAACCACTATATGAATCGCCCCGAGTTTCATAGTCACTGTCAAGTCTGCTTAGACTCCCATAACTGCCGTTCAGGTTTGAGAGACCAAACGACGGCTTAGGCCGAACTGCCGACATAGACCGACCGCCCAAGTCCCAGCACGAAGTACCCGCCCAAATGACAAAAACGCCCCGCCGCCGAACCGCTCACGTCCGATAGCTCCAAGGGTCGCATCCGCCACCCCCAATCCACCGA
>DDEQ01000044.1 GCA_002336105.1 Chthonomonas sp. UBA1950
GACCCATGCATTTCTTCATAGACCCTGTGTCTCGTAGTCATGCACAGGGCTACGGCGGTCAGGCTGGATGGAAAATCACATATACTCCGACTGGTAAATCTACGTCTGTCTACTGTACTTTTAGTGATCTTGGATATTTGATCAACGTAGAAGAAGAGGAGGCTTGGTCGGGTATCGAATCTACAACAGCGCCTTTCATAACCGTGCGCGATCTGACAGATGTCCCATCCGGGCAAAATGGAGGTCGACTGTCCGGTAATGTCAAAGTCAAAGTACAGTGGGTCGGGGACCCGACAAATAGGCCCGCTGAAGCATATATAGATTTACATGCTGTTACATATGCAGTATTCGAAGTCAGGCAAGGTTCTGGCACAGCTTCGACAAGTATGTCGATTAAGGATGCCGTGGAAGATGAATCGCATACTCCCGTATCTGGATATAGCTCGAAAACCGGGCATAAGCTCATCAGAATACCAAACACTGCGGCTACGACTGAAATTGATATAACACTTTCAGCAAGCGGCGTCGGGGACGGTTTGGCATCTGTAGGCTCCGCATCAGCGAGTGTTTCTGCTTCAATGACTAACAAAGCGCTTCAGTTTCAGACGCCTAGCGTCACATATGGGCGTATTGCCACTCAATCTAGTGATGGGAGCTGGCTAATTCAGGCATATCCTAACCAACTTGATAGATATGGCGATATGCACGGTGATTATGGCGTTGACTATCGGCCCGGTGACCAAGCGTGGGGATACGAGATCGGATACGAGGGGGAATTGTTGGGGGAGTGGTCGATAGAGGATTATGTTGATAACCAGATAACAACAACTAACTACGCTTCGACGTATGCGGACACAGGCCTAAGAGAGGTTCACGGAATAGTGATGTCAGAATACGTACGGCCTTTGGCGCTTGGATACTGGACATATCATGTAATAAACAATTACGGTTTATTTAATGCAGGCAATACGATTGAACAAAAGGTAACTTGGACCGCATTTGATCATAGTGATGGAATATGTGCTAAAACAACATACTATATGACATTACAACCTGTATTGCAAAAAGAAGAGGAGTATAAGCCCGGGTCTGTTGGAGATCTCTGGCAAGTTTCCAAAGGTTATTACCCTAAAAAAGCTGTAGACCACGACAACACTACCGATCACGATGGTTCTTTCTTGGTTGAAATAAAGGAAAGTTGGGATGTTAATGAAAAAACGGAGCATAATGCTTCTGTCAGCGGGGATATTGAGGATATTCTGAGACTGAGCTTTGGGGCTACTACGATAATATCTTCTGGACATTCTTTTAGTATTGGGAAGTCCTGGAGTCAGCCAATTAGTAAAGGTAAAAGATTTCTGTACTATCTGATACCAGAGGGTAGTTGTAGGTATTATAATATGAGCCAATAGGGTACGATGGGCTACCTTTGCGATTGTCAAGCTAAAGACATTAGGAACATAAGCTGGCGGAGTCGAGCTTTTGAAATTGATCCAACTGACACCTTACCTTATCCGGGTGAAAACTAATGATGGTTCAAGTAATAGCTTTGCTCCTACCAGTCGTAGTATTAGGCCCTAAAGTGCATGATAGCACCCAGACGGTTGCCTACCGACAATGGATCAAGAGTTTTGTCTACAAGTTGCAAAAAGCTGATATGAGGCAGGCGATTGAAGATAGTTTTGCTGACTACAATCGGTCAAAAACCGTTTTTAATGGTGTAAAGTTTGTGTTTTTGATAAGATTGTGGGATAGTGCTAGTGAATATGGATTGTTATCAGCATCTAGTTTTTGGCCTTTAGAGAATCATAGGAAAACAGTACGCGATTTCTTGACAAGTTCGGAATCCATGCGTTCTGTGCCTGCTGTTTTTCAACGATGGAATGAATTGATCTACGACTTTTGGCGATTACCTGAACATCCAGGAGCAAAGCGATACGAGAAAGATGTGGTAATGACGTACCCTAACGGCAGGAAGGCGACTGAAAAGGTTACCTATGTTGACGTTTCAGAGTACGAAAAAGATCTTAAACGGAAGTTGAGCAACCTGGTTCGAACAGCTCGAAAGATTGAGCCTTCTGATTCACTTGTACAATTAATGGAATTGGGAGGGGTTGAATACAAGCGGAGATACGCTAAATATGATAGCTTGGTATCTGATAATCTGGAAGTGTATGGCTTCGGGGGTGCACTCTACTGTTATCAATATGCAAAAGACGCGGGGGATATGTCTGCTCAGTTGAAATGGAAGTCCGCAGCATACAACCAATTGACAAAGCTACCGAACGGAGTCTGTCGTCAGCTAGCGGAAAAGCGATACCAAGCAGCAATTAAAACAAGCGGCTCTGTCGGTGTTATATCCGTTACTCCGCCTCAGCGCCCTGGTCAATGATTCGCAGAAAGCGAAGCATCTGAAGTTTCCCCAGATGTTTTCTGGGGAAACTTCGAAGGGTTAGCCTGGTATAGGAAAGGTCTGAAGCTTTCCACTGTGCAAGTAGAATTTCGGCGATGTAGGTTTCTACTGGCGGCCTACAGGACGCTACGAAGTCCTTGAATGGAGTTGCCAGTGCAGGACTATCTCTTTCTTCTTAATCCTGCTTATCCGCCCGGGCGATGAAGGATGAAATGCAACCGCGAAAATGCCCTGCTCATTCATAGCAACAAGCCTACGCTAACCCTTGCCAACAGCGAGGAACCCCCCATAAATTTGATGAGAATGCTGGTGAGTTGCCAGATTTTGATTGCACACCCCCCGACAGAATTGTCGGCTGGCTGGACGGGTCGGTCAAAGTAACAACTCATCACTGGAGTGTGCGACCCGATGGAAGCCATTTTGGGTTCTCTTGGAACCTTGTGTTTGATCCGACGCTTATGGAGCTGAAATGAGTATGGGTATTAGCTTCTCGCAATTCATCGCTGGTGCGCCCAGACCTATCGCGCGACTGGTTGTGCATCTTCTCGCTGGACTCTATGCCTACTGGACGGTTATTATTCCGATCACGTTGGCGGGCCTTTGGCCGGGGATGATCAAGAACCCGATGGACTATCTGATCATTGTGACGTTTGTCGCTGTGCAGAATGCGGTCTGCCGTCTAGCAGGTAAAGGAATGATTCTGGCGGGATTCGGTGCCTCGGCATTTTGGACCGTCTTGACGGCTTGGGTGGTGGTTACGATGGGATCCAAAAACGATTTTCCAGATAATTACATTCTCATCGCCTGCCCGGGGTCGCTCACCATGGCGGGAGTTTTTTGGTGCAAGTTCCTCGCGAAACTGATGTTGCCGACTTCTGACCATACTTAGAAGCCAATACTTTAGGGATTTTTGACCGGCTCAGCGAAACTGTCCGCTGTTAGGATCCATCATCGTCAGTACCGGATCTGAGATCTGTCCTATTGGTTTCTAGAAACAGCCTCCTCGCGACAAATGGAATGCTTAAGATGAATTCGAGGCTAATGAGCCGTTGCATTTCATCGTTCCTGCCTCGTGTTGAGGCAGGAACAAAAGGCGTTAGCCTGGTAGCGGAAGACCGAACGCAGCGAGGTTCGCGCGGAGTTTGTTGATTCGATCTGGACTGTTGAGTTCGATATTGAAAGGTCTGCCACGGGTGTCGATGATCAATCCGACGGCTCCACCGATGAGGTTCGAGAATTCCTCTCGATCTCCCTTTCCAGTATCGAACCGTTTCACGGTGACGGCTTTGCCTTTTCCAGCACCCACATCGAACGCCTTCGCCGGCTCGACAACGATCTCAGTCGCCTGATCCTCTGCGAGCGGGATGACCCGAATCTCGCCGAATGGCACTGAAACATCAATTCCGGAGCCTTTCACGGTGACGCATGGTTCGCCTTCTTTTGCGATTCCGATGGGAGCAATGCAGGTTCCGCATTTGACCACGCAGTCGCGCTCGAAAACCTGTCGTGCCGCTTCGTAAAGGTGAGCACTCAGGACGCCGAGGTGCGGCATCATGAAGATGCTATCGACCGTGAGCATCGTGATCCCTTCGGGCTGATAAGCATCCATCATCATCAGGGCCGACTGGGCTCGCTGGGGAGCGTGTGAAAGAACGCCGCCTGAACCGATCACCATGTCGAGCGCCATCATGTTGACGAGCGATGCGCCCGCAGCCTTCTGGTCGAAAATCTGACCGATATCGCGTTGCTGAGCCATACCCACAAGATCGCGAGCCAGCGATTTGTGATGCTCAAAAGCTAGCCTGAGAGCTTCTCGGGAAACCGCATGCTCAATCAGCAAATCTTCGTATGTTTGCGGAATCGTCGTCGGACGAATCATCTTGTTTCGAAGACGGTTTCGAACCTGTGATGGGTCGATTTCGAACGGAAGCCACCGAGCGATGTTCTCAACTCCAGCTTCCTTCAGCACGTTACAAATTGAGTAAGACATGCCGAGGTTTGCAGAAACAGTTCGGTTGTAAATCCTTTCGCCCGAGCTGCTCAAAAAGACCGAGAATACGTCTGTGGTCGCTCCACCGATGTCGACGCCAAGCACGTTGATCTTTTCGTTTTCGGCATATTCCTTGAGTAGCTTGCCGACCGCGTTCGGGGTCGCCATGACCTCTTCGCTAGTCCATTCGAGTAGCTTGCTGTAGCCGGGCGCTTGCTGCATAACGTGCTGCAAGAACATCTCGTGAATCTCTTCGCGCGCTGGGCCAAGATTCTCTCGGTCAAGTGTTGGGCGAAGGTTATCCACCGGCTGAAACTCGATGCTTGCACCAAGAACGTTGTTAATTTCCTCGCGAGCTTCTTTGTTTCCGGCATAGATCACCGGAAGCTTCATGTCACCAAATCGAGGCTTCGGGTCGGCGCGCCGAATGACTTCTGCCATCTCGATAATCTGGTTTTTGTTGCCGCCGTCGGTTCCGCCGGACATGAGAATGATGTCGGGTCGGAGCTGTCGCAGCCGTTCGACTCGCTGAAATTCCTTTCGCCCGTCATTCACCGCAAGTGTGTCCATAAGGATTGCGCCCGCGCCAAGAGCGGCGCGCTCTGCACTTTCAGCGGACATCTCCTTGACGACGCCAGCGACCATCATCTGAAGACCACCACCCGCACTGGAGGTTGAAACGTACAAGTCGCTACTGTCGAGCGGCCCCGACACCCCGGTTGCGTCCTTGGTGCCTTCTTTGTATTGGCGCCAAACCTTGCCGTCTTTCAGCAGATTTCGGCGTCCTGATGCGAATCCATTTGGAACTGTTGTTTCTGTGATCTCCTCAAGCTCGGTAATCGAGTTGAGAACGCCAAGTGTTACATCTTCAAAGGGGCGCTCGACCGTAGTGGGGGCTTCGCCGCGAGCAACAAGTCGGTATTCACCGGCGTCGTTGCGCTCAATCAAGATTGCTTTGGTGGTTGTGGAGCCACAGTCTGTGGCCACAATTCGACGGACGTCGCTGGACATATTAGGCTAATTATGTGCCGGAACGCAGTTCGAATGCTGGACTTGGTAGCTTGCCGCTTTTACTAATCGAAATATGTCCTTGTCATTTGTCGTTTACCGTGGTAAATTACAATCATCTACCTTGGTAGATTTAGTGAGGTAAACATGTCCGTTTCGTTGGGATCTGTCCAGTTGAGAATCATGCAGGTGCTTTGGACTGAAGGAGAAGCGACCGCTCGCCGAATCACCGATGCTTTGAGCGAATCGAGCCCAATCGCACATAGCACAGTTCAGACGCTATTGCGAAAACTTGAGGCGAAGAAAGCGATCACGCATATCCAGCAAGATCGAACTTTCGTGTTTCGGCCATTGATTGCCGAAAATGAGGTGACTCGTTCAGCTGCCCAGGATCTTCTTGCTCGTGTTTTTCAGGGATCGCTTAGTGGCTTAATGGCGCACCTTCTGGAATCGGAGGAAGTCAGCGAATCGGAGATGAAGCGTCTACGCGAACTCATTGAATCTAAGGCGAAGGAGTCGAAGAAATGATTCCACACAATGTTCTTCTTTTTGCAGGGCAATCCACGCTCTTGTTGGCTGTTGCTTTGGTTTTGATGTTTGTGTTTCGCAAGCACCCTTCCTTACGGATTGTTTGCGGCAGAACGGTTTTGTTAGCGATAGCCGGGCTAGCTGTCACCTCCCCATTTAAGAAGCCACAAAAACAGCCTTTTGTTGCAGTTCGGGCGTTCGATTTTCAGCCGGTCAGGGAAGTTAAGCTAGAACCTGTTTCGAAACCTTCGCCGGTTGTTGAGTCAAAGGTTGCGGCAGTTTCATCTGCCGAGTTGACGGTTAGGCAACCTCAGATTAGCGAGCCTATTTGGGAGAAGATTAACCCAATTCTAAGCGTCTATTTACTCGGCGTTATTGCGTCGTTGGCTTCGCTAGGCTTAGGTCTCTATCAGCTCCGAAGAAAAAGGAAAGAGTCGGTTTTGCTGAGCCATTCGCAGATACAGGAAACGATTGCTGAAGTCGCGAAGACCTTTGGCGTGCAGGTTCCGACGACTCTGGTCTCCCCTCGGTTTGATGCGCCGTTTGTGGTCGGAGTAACCAAAGCAACCCTCTACATTCCACGGTCTTGGCAGGATCAGCCCAATAAAGACATGATACGCGCCGTCTTGTATCACGAGTTCGCGCATCTCGCCACCGAAGATTTGAGATGGATGGCGTTCCATCGCCTGCTCACAATCCTTTTCTGGCCTCAGTTGTTGCTTGTGCTACTACGAAAACCGTTGGCTTTAGCTAGTGAAGAGTTATGTGATCGGTATGTGCTTGCGAACGGCATCTCAGACCATCAATATGCTCAATACTTGCTCGAATACAAAGCGAATCGGCTTCTGAACCCCACCTCACTTTCAATCGGCATCGCACAAAGCCGTTCAGGACTGTCGAAGCGGATCGAAGCGATCTTGGATCGAAAGCGTTCTCGCAGCGTGTCAATTTCCCCATTCGTCGCCTGGGGAACTCGAGTTGGCGTTATCGTAGTTGCTTGCGCTACTACCATTTTCTTTGCTAGCCCATCACCTACTGTAGTCACCTATACAGAGGATCTTTCGGGGTGGCAAATGAATCCGTACTCGGGAGTCGTGAATGTGACAGTAAACGGTGAGCCTGTTCATCAAGCACAGGCTCATCTTTCGATAAGGTACGGCGAATATGGACGCAAATACATCACGATTCCAGTTCGAGATGGAAAGCTGGTTCTGCCAGATTTGAAACTTCAAGGAAAATCCTGGGCTTCGATCTGGATCGAAACGCCGGAACTGGCTTGGCATATTGAGCAGATTTGGCCCCGTGCAACGAAGCTGACGACGGTTCAGATGACCAGAACCACGCGGATGTATCGTGGCACCTTGTTGCTTCCCGACGGCAAGCCTGCGAAGAACATGTACGTTACACCCAGGATCATTGTAGAAATGAAAAACAGCGGTCCTAATGACCCTCGCGGAATCATCTTTTTAAAAGACGAGGACTACCTGATGTTCTTCTCGACTGGGAAAGACGGGCATTTTGCCTTTCCAAACCTCGGAGACAATATGGAGGTTCAGCTTGAGGTCATCGACCCGCGTTACGCGCGGTTGGGATTTGAAGACAGGATAAAGATGGAAACAAAGGACGTCCTCAATCCAAAGCCCATTCGACTGCAGAGTGCATGTTCAGTGTCTGGGAAAGTGAGGCTAAACGGTAAACCAGTTCTGGGAATGAAAGTTTCAGCGCGAGGCGCTCGTCAAAATGTAGATGGCTGGGGTGACGATGTCACAGACAAAAACGGATACTACAAGATTAATCGTCTCAGAAAAGGGATCTATAACGTTGCTCTCGACTTGAGTGAAAACCAACTGCAGTCATTCACGGCTCCGGCTGTTGAAGTGTCTGCGGAGTCAGGGGCTCATGCGAAAGGTAAGGATTTTGACCTTATTCCGGGAGCCGTGATAGAAGGGACTCTGCTTAACCAAGACGGCACTCCGAGACAAGGAACTGTCGGAATCTACGGGCCAGCGCGTCCTGACACTGGAGCGTGGGTTCAAAGCGTCCATACCGATTCGAAAGGCTGGTTTCGAACACGAGTTCCCGCCGGAAAGAACCGCCTCTATTGCATGGATGGCCAGATGACAGGTGAGCAGATCATCGAAGTCGAAAATGGCAAGGCGTATAAGGTCTCATTGCGGGTTGCTCCGCAAGACCCTGAACAACAATATTGGACGCCAACTTACAAGAAGAGTCGAACTTCTAACAAGTAATTCCAGATGTTTCAAGTCTAATCCGGAGCCAGATGGTTGCTAAGGTCGAATCAATCCAACATTCATCTGGCACTGACGAGGGCCGCGTAATCGTTCTATAGATAACGAACAATCCATCTCTCTAAGCAGATATGAACTTGGCAGAGCCCACAGCGTGGCGGCGATTCAGGTTTCCGAGGCGCAAGAACAGGTTGAGGAGACACTGCATCGTGCCGCTTGGACAGAGGGTACAGAAGTTGTTGTTTGGCCCGAGTTTGGCGGAATCTGGTTCATTCTCAACGGCAAAGCTGATGAACTCGCGAGAATTACCGCGAATTGCGCACCATCTGTGACGACTTTCGAAGACAACCATAAACCCTTACCTCACAAAGTAGCGGGTGCGTTCGCAGGAGGAAAGGAGCTTGCCCGCTATGAATAGAGAAGGATGTTTGGTAGCGAAAAGCGAATGTACGAACCCGGTCAGGAAGCCAAAGTCACTGACATTCCAGGGATTCGGGTGGGGTTGTTGATCTGCTACGACCTGTGCTTTCCTTCGTTTGTTCCCAAAACTGTGGCACGTAAGGGAACCGATGTCATCACGCTACCTTGTATCGATCCGCCTTCGAGGAACGATGTGCTCGCGGCGATGCACACCTCATTCACTCCGTTTCGGTCGGCAGGATCCGGGGTTGCGATTGTCCGATCTGACGGATATGCCTGTTCGATGATCACAGGCGGAGCCGGAGCAATCATCAAGGAACTCGGGAGCGGAGAGGGAAAGGTCGTTGCACGAACCAGGTCCTATTCAGCGCGACCGATAGAATTCTATGTCAGAGATTCTTGGGTTTGGATCAGTGGATTTCTCGTTCTCATTCCACGTTAGCCAGAAAATTAGGAATCAGGCGTGTCGCGAACGTTCAGAAGTTTGAAGAGCTTCTGCAACATCCCTCACAATGATCGTTTTGGATTTGTCTGTACGTAGTTGTTCGAGCAATTTAAGTACAACCAGAAGCGCTCCTTGGAGTATTTACGATATCTGTGAGTGCTATTTCGTGTGAAAGGTTTGTATCAAGCCGAACTGTAGTGCGCGAAATTCACAAAGTGGTTTGATGGTTCAATTATGCGGTCGTGACTATTGGGCTAATGCGGAGTTCTTAACGGAACAACGCAAGCCAGCCCCCTTGCGGGGTAAATTGTTCGAAGCGTGCAGACGATCTTCGACTGGTGTAATAAGGTGAGCGAAGCTTTCATGGCTTGGCCGGCAGCAGTTCAGGCTGTCGTAAGAGCCCTGTTGTTGCTTCTTCCCGTACTGATGTTGGTGCCTGGCCTCATTTGGTGGGAGCGTCGGCTTCTTAGCTGGATGCAAGACCGAATCGGACCGAACCGTGTTGGCCCATTTGGACTTTTGCAACCGATTGCCGACGGTGTGAAACTCTTCATGAAAGAAGACATCACTCCATCTGCAGTTGATCGAGCGATCTATTTCATCGCTCCGGCGGTTGCTTTGTTCCCGGCATTTGCGATCGGTGGAACAATGCCTTGGGGGCCAAACAGATGGTTGACCCCTGTTGCTGATGTCAATATCGGAGTTCTATACATCCTTGCGATCTCCTCATTAGGCGTGTATGGAATCGTATTGGGTGGATATGCCGCGAATAATAAGTACTCCTTGATGGGTGGCTTGCGATCTTCCGCTCAGCTCATCAGTTATGAGTTGGCGATGGGCATGTCATTAGCTTGCATCGTCTTGGCTACGGGCTCGCTTAAGATGACCGATATGGTCGCCGCTCAGGAAGGTCCGCTTTGGGGTGTTGTTCCTGTTATTCAGAACTGGTTCCTATTCACTCCATACGGTGCGATTTCGTTTGTGATCTTTGTTATCTGTATGATCGCCGAAACGAACCGAGCGCCGTTCGACTTGCCTGAAGCTGAAAACGAGTTGATCGCTGGTTATCACACTGAGTACAGCTCGATGAAGTTCGCAGTGTTCTTCATGGGCGAATACGCGGCGATGATGCTCTTCGGCGGAATCCTTTCCTGCGTCTTCCTCGGTGGTCATAATTTTGTTCCGATTAACTGGGATGGACTCGCACATTCGGCGCCCGCTCTGAGCTGGGTTGCTGGAGTCTTCGGAAACCTCAACTACTATCTGGCTCCGATCTGGTTCCTCGGTAAGTGCGCAGGTGTTATCACTTTCTACATCTGGTTGCGAGCGACACTCCCAAGGCTTCGATATGACCAGTTGATGAACCTTGGTTGGAAGACCTTGTTGCCATTGGCAACGGCTAACTTTGTGGTCGTCGCGCTTTGGATTCTCGCGACGAGACTCATGAGCGAGTCGCAAGGTCAAACGATGGGGTCCATTCTAGGATTTGTTGCCGCGATCATCGCCGGTTCGATTATCTATCTGCTGTGGAAAGCGATCTTCCTGAGTCGAAAAGGTGATCTACTTCAGCCACGAGATATTGATATGGTCAAGCCTGCTGTCGAAGCTCGAACGGTAGAAATGGTTGATCCCAATGCGGGGGTTGCATAGTTTTATGGGTGCTCAGATTCTTGGAGTAACGTTAACTCCCAACCTCATGGTGTTTGGTGGGTTGGCTACGCTGTCTGCGCTTTGCGCCGTTGGTGTTGTCGCTTTCCCGAACGCAGTGCGCAGCGCGCTCTGCCTGGTAGTCAACTTCTTTCTTCTTGCGTTCGTGTATTTCACTTTGAATGCAGAGATGATGGGGATCACCCAAATCGTTGTCTACACAGGCGCGATTATGGTTTTGTTCTTGTTCGTCATCATGCTGCTGAACCTTGGCGCGCCGCAAGCCTTGAAAGAGAAGCTTGATTTCAAGACTCCCTTAGGGTTGCTTCTAGGAGTTGCGCTCTTTGGTCTTGTTGGGTCCCAACTGCTTCCAACATTTGTTGGCGTTACTCAGGTTCAGACCACGGGAGCTTTAGAAGCATTTGGATCGCCTCAAGCAGTTGGACGATCGCTTTTCTCTGACTACGTGGTTCCTTTTGAGGCGGTGAGCATTTTGCTCCTAGTCGGAATTGTTGGCTCGATCCTTTTGGCCAAGAGGAAGATATGAACGGTTTTAGTGGATTTCGAATCGGAGGTTTGAGATGAACGGAGTTCCTCTCGCGGCCTATCTTTCGCTGGGTCTATTCATGTTTGTGACAGGCGTTGTTGGCGTCATGATTCGCCGCAACCCGATTGTTGTTTTCATGTGTATCGAATTGATGCTGAACTCAGTGAATCTGACGTTCATCTCGTTTGCTAGATACAGTCATGCGGCTCAGGTTTCGCAAGACGCTGCGGCCCATAGTGCAATGGCAGGCCAGATGATGGTCATCTTTGTTATGGCTGTTGCGGCGGCTGAGGTTGCTGTCGGGCTTGGCATTATCATGGCAATCTTTAGGTTGCGCAACAACATCGATATCGACGAATTGAACTTGCTAAAGGGTTAGGGCAGAACGTTACTGACTCAATAAAAACAAATGGGCGACTTTGGACTGATTTGGATAGTGCTTCTCCTTCCTGTGGTTGGATTCTTAATTCAATCGCTGTTGGGTAAGCGTATTGCCGAAACGGCTGGTAAGCGTGTTTTAGGAACGATTGCTGTTCTCCCGATTGCGCTTGGCTTCGTCGTCGGCCTGTTGCTGACACAAAAGCTCGCAGGGCTATCGCCGGACGCAAGGTCCGTCGTAGTTCCGGGTTTTGATTGGATAAGCGTTATGGGCTTGCGAATTCCGTTCGAGGCGCTTGTTGATCCGCTTTCGATGACGATGGTCTTGATCATCACAGGAATCGGCTCGCTCATTCACCTGTACGCAACGGGATATATGGCCGAGGAAAAGGACTACGCCCGGTTCTTTACTTACCTGAACCTGTTCGTTGCCTCGATGCTGATGCTTGTTTTGGGCAATAACCTGGCCCTCTTGTTCATCGGTTGGGAAGGCGTCGGCCTTTGTAGTTATCTGCTCATCGGCTTTTGGTACAAGGATCTTAACAATAGCAAAGCGGCAAACAAGGCATTTATCACCAACCGAATTGGTGACTGGGGTTTGACCCTTGGCATTTTTGGAATCTTTGCTTTACTTGCCGGTAACGCAAGCCAGTCGAGCATCGCTGATGGCCGTTGGCTCAGCTACGATACGATGCTACCAGCGCTGACCAAGGCGCTTGCGGCTAACCCAGGAATGGCGACCGTTATCGGGCTATTGCTGTTTGTTGGTGCTTGCGGTAAATCGGCTCAGTTCCCGCTGTATCTATGGTTGCCAGATGCAATGGCTGGCCCAACGCCAGTCTCTGCACTCATCCATGCTGCGACAATGGTTACCTCGGGCGTTGTGCTTTTGAACAGAATGCACGTCGTCTTCGAGTATTCGACAGTTGCATCAGCTGTTATTGCCGGAGTTGGCGCGTTCACGGCTCTTTTTGCTGCTCTGGTGGCCTTTGGTCAAACCGACATCAAGAAAGTGCTCGCGTACTCAACCGTGTCGCAGTTGGGCTTCATGTTCGTTGCTTGCGGCTCGGGCGCTTATTGGGCGGGCATGTTCCACGTGACCACACACGCATTCTTTAAGGCGCTCTTGTTCCTTGGTTCTGGAGCGGTTATCCATGCGATGGCTCACAACCAAGACATGCGCAACTACGGCGGACTTCAAAAGTATCTGAAAATCACGTTTATCACGATGCTAACCGGATATATCGCGATTTCAGGTTTCGCAATTCCACACGTTTTCGGTTTCGCAGGCTACTACTCAAAAGAAGCCATTATTGGTAGCGCGCTGGCCGGTAACCATGCTGTTCTGGGTGAAGGCGCAAGCGAAATTAACGTCGGAGTCATTTCTGGTTGGGTCGCGTTGTTCACGGCTTTCTTAACAGCGTGTTACATGACTCGAATGACCTGGCTAACATTCTTTGGGCCAGAGCGTTGGCGTCAAATCCCCGTTGCGGTGCATCACGAACACGAAGAGCATGAACATGAGCACAGTCACGAACATGTCCACCATGGTGCGCATGATCACGGCCCTGACGTACACGGCTTCTTCTATACCGATGAAGAAGTAGCGGCACGCGAAGAGCACGAACACGCTCACCACGAACTCGATGGCAGCCACGCACCTCATGAGGTACCGCCCAGTATGTGGGTTCCGCTCGCACTGTTAGCGGTCGCCTCGGTTTTCTCGGGCTACTTCATGGAGCACGACGAGGCGTTTTACAAGTGGTTGTATCCGAACAACTTGCCGATTCTTGGCGAAGTTTCAGTTCATCCGCACCATGTTGATCTGGTTATGCTATCTGCCATCGCCGCATTTGGTGGGTTGATCCTCGGTGCAGCGGTTTACTGGAAGGGCCTGCCGAAGTCCGAAGGCTGGGACCTCAGCAAGTGGAACCCCCTTCGAAAGCTGGCTGGAAATCAGTTTGGTTACGACGCGGCAATGATGACTCTCGTTGTCGAAGGCGGAGACGGTCTCGGCAAACTTCTTTGGAAGGGTTTTGATGCTGGGTTTGTTGACGGAATCGTCAACGGTATTGGTCTACTCGCCACAAGCCTTGGAAAAGGACTTCGGGTGCTTCAAACGGGCCTTGTCCGTGGCTACGCACTCCTGATGGTGCTTGGCGGCTTATTTATCATGGGATACTTTGTCTACGCGCTGAATATTCTAGGAGGTGTTCGCTAGTGCTTTCACTGATCACCTTCCTCCCGCTTCTTGGCGCGATTGTCGCGTTGTTGATGCCTGAGAGCGCAACCAAAGCGATCAAAGCATGGACGATCGGCATTGCCACCGCAACCTTCGGTGTCTCGCTATATGTTCTGTCTCAGTTCAAAGCTGACACTTTCCACTTCCAATTTATTGAGAAGTACAAGTGGATTCCTCAATTTGGAATCAGCTATTTCATGGGTGTTGACGGTATCGCCATTTGGCTCATCGCGCTAACAACATTCCTGACGGTGATCGCGCTAATCTTTAGCACGTACATCAACAAGCGGGTTCGTGCTTATTTCGCGTTGATTCTGTTCTTAGAGTCCGCGATGCTAGGCGTATTCGTTTCGCTTGACCTCGTTCTGTTCTACACCTTCTTTGAGTTCTCGCTTATCCCGATGTTCTTTTTGATTAACATCTGGGGAGGTGAACGCAGAACATACGCCGCATTTAAGTTCTTTATTTACACGTTTGCCGGATCAATCTTCATGTTGGTCGGCATGGTCGCTTTGGCGAACTTGTATGCAAACGTTAATAACGGACACCTTAGCTTCAACCTGCTGGATCTACAGAGTGCCGCCGCAAACGGGACTTTGTGGAGCAACGCAATGCACTTGCAGCCCTTCATCTTCTGGCTGTTTGCCTTGGCGTTCTTGGTGAAGTGCCCTGCGTTTCCGTTCCATACCTGGCTGCCAGACGCACACGTAGAAGCACCCACCGCTGGTTCGGTCATCCTTGCTGGCGTACTCCTTAAGATGGGAACTTACGGTTTCCTTCGATTCTGTCTGCCGTTGTTCCCAGAGGCGACTCGACAAGCCGTGGTCCCGATCATGATCCTTGCCGTCGTCGGAATCATCTACGGAGCCATTGTAGCGGCAGTTCAGCCGGACGTTAAGAAGTTGGTCGCCTACTCATCCGTTGCGCACATGGGTTTCGTCCTTCTGGGCATCTTCTCATTGACTTATAACGGTCTATTGGGTGGCTCGATGCAGCAACTGAATCACGGTATCAGCACTGGTGCCTTGTTCCTTCTCATCGGTCTTATCTACGAGAGACGACACACTCGACAGTTCAAGGATTACGGCGGCATCAAATCGCAAATGCCGATTTTTGCCACGCTATTCTTAATCGTCATGCTAAGTAGTGTCGGATTGCCGGGACTGAACGGATTTATCGGAGAGTTCCTTGCGATGCTAGGTGCTTTTGAAGCTTGCTTCAACGGTGCTTATGGTCTCAATCTAGGATTTGCTGTCGTTGCTGGTTTTGGCGTTGTCTTAGCTGCTGTCTACCTGCTTTACATGTTCCAGCAGATGTTCTACGGCAAGAACGAGAATCCTGAGAACAAGAGGTTGAAGGATCTCAAGCCTTGGGAGATTGCTATCGTCTGTTCACTGGTGCTATTCGCTGTTTGGGGCGGTTTGTATCCAAAGACTTTCCTTGCTCCAATGGAAGCTTCAGTTCAGGCAACGCGCCTAATGGTTGTGAATGAGCCTGGGCTTCGTCCGATGTGGAACAAGGCAACCGACGAAATTGATATGGCAGGTCAATCCAGCGACAAAGGTGCCTTTGTCGAGGTTGCCCCTAGATCACTCTCCGAGGTTGGTGGCCCTGTCGAGATCAAAAACGTGATCGCACCAGCAAATCTACACATGCAAGGTGGAGGTCAAGTTAACGTCAAGACTCAGACCAAAGAGCACTTCGCAACTCGGCAAGGAGAAACGAACTGACGATCAGTGAGCGCTTTTGGGCCGCTTCGAAACAAGAATCGGTGGACAAGAAGCCAACTATCAGCTGGACGAATTCAGTTGATGCTGACTTAGTCGTTCACACAGATCACGTTTCGGGCGAAGGGTTAACTCTGAAACGGATTAACAATCCGTTCGGGCTCTCTTTGCTCGATGGTTGCTCACTGAATTCAGAGCTTGCCGAAAACCCGGTCAAGGGAGGCGAGTTGCTTGATCGTTATGTTTCCTTAACTAAAGCGGCAATCGCCTCAGCAACGAGTTCAGGCGTAGACGGTATTTGGTACGAATTACACGGGGCGGCGCCTACTCATTGCACTCCTATGCAATACGGTGGGTTCTACCTTGAGCGTGACAGAGAGATTTTAGCAAGTACGCCATTCGCTGTCTTGTTCGTCGTCGGCTCAGATGAGCCATATTTCGATTTTATTTGTGACCTTCCCGCCCAAGTCATAGCGTGGGACAGTGAGGCAACCGGCGTGAGTTCTGTATCGATGCGAGCAATGAGACCTGGTGCTCAATGCAGTTCTGACGCCGATAGCGAGATTTTATTAGACCATGCGGGGATTCGCCTCGCAGACCAACTGGAGAAACCAATCGTTGAAACCGTTTGATTTTGCATTTCCGGAGCTTAATGCCGCTGCCTTGTTGCCTTTGGCAATCTTGGCGATCACTGGCATCCTAGCACTCATCATAGAGATGATTTCGCCGAAGCGTGATAACAACCTGATCGTTGGTATCTCTATTTTTGGATTGTTTGCAACGGCGGTGTCGATCTTTACTCAGATCGGAAATCCTGCATATACCACTGGCGCAGGCATGATCATTTCGGATTCTTTTGGGTCCGCCCTCCAGTTGATCGTCGTCGTAGCGACTTCAATAACGGTTCTATTCAGCGAATCGTATCTGCGTGAAAAGCGAATTCCATTCGGTGAGTTTTATCCTTTGCTGCTATGGTCGGCGACAGGTGCACTCATCATGTGCGTAACAACAAACCTGCTGATGCTTTTCATCGGGTTAGAAATCCTTTCTGTAGCGCTTTACGTTTTGGCTGGCCTTAGTCGTAGCGAAGAAAAATCAGAAGAATCTGCGCTGAAATACTTCCTTCTCGGGGCCTTCGCCAGTGGATTTCTTCTCTATGGAATCGCGCTCCTCTATGGCGCTACCGGCAGTCTTCAAATTGAGAATGTTCGCCTTGCCTGGGTTCAAAACGCTGAAGGAAGCAGAATCCTGATTGGCTTCGGACTGGGCTTGATGCTTATCGGTTTGTCTTTCAAGGCATCGTTTGTCCCATTCCATCAGTGGACTCCCGATGTCTATCAGGGAGCTCCTACCAACGTTACAGCGTTCATGGCATCTGTATCAAAGGTTGCGGCGGTCGCTGCTCTCTGGAGAGTTCTTTCGGAGACCAGTAACGTACAAGCCATTTGGATGCCAGCTCTAACGGTATTGGCTGTGCTGACGATGACGGTTGGAAACCTTGTTGCACTCGTACAGAAGGACGTCAAGCGAACCCTTGGTTATTCCTCGATCTCCCACGCAGGATACATCTTGGTTGGGGTTTTGGCTGGGATCAAGAACCATTCTCTTAACGGAAGCGCGACGATTCCTTACTACTTACTCAGCTATAGCATTATGACAATCGGTGCGTTTGCCATTGTTAGCTTAGTGGCAAAGCGAGGAAGCGAAAACACTCGATTCGAGAGCCTTCACGGACTGTGGAAAAAATCGCCGTTCCTTGCCGTGTTGCTGATCATTTTTGTCGCGTCTCTTCTCGGCATGCCACCAACATCGGGCTTCTTGGCGAAGTTCTATATTTTCCAAGACGCTGTTCGAGCTGATATGGGGTGGCTAGCTCTGGTGTTAGCACTCAACTCAGCGATTAGTGTCTACTACTATCTTGGAATAGCCTACGCGGCGACAGTCCCAGATACAGAAGATGCACCGCTTGCAATTGTAACTCCTTCGGTGAGCGTGAAGGTGGCTTGCGCGCTCTGCGCGGTCATTGTCATTGGAATCGGACTCTTTGTTTCGCCTCTGATGGATTCGCTGAATCTTCCGAATCAGAACGTCGGTGGATTCGAAACTAGCGCGATGAAGTAACCATGCGGGATATTCGTTCATGCTCTGGCCCTTGGAATGGTATCTGGCAGCAAGGGCCTGTGCGTGGAATGATGAATTTCGAACTGCGTTTTGATGACGTCAAATGTTCTGGCGGTGGGACAGACCGCGACGGAAGCTTTTCTATCGCTGGGATCTATGATCCCCGAACTGAAGCTCTCACTCTGTTAAAGAGTTACGGAGAGTTGCTCGTCCGGTATTCAGGAACTTGGAACGGCAGCTTTGTAGCGGGAGATTCGCAGATATTCAGTCTCGGGTTTATGGATTCGGGCCAGTTCGAAATCTGGCCCGAATCTGAGTCTCAGTCGCTCAATTTGTCAGTCGAATCTGAAACGCTGATCATCTCAGGCAGCTAGTTTCTGATTTGCGTTTGAGGTCAACTCAGACTCAATCTCATCCAACAGTCTTGCCACATGGAATGAAGCTTCTCGGACATCCGCATAGGCCTTTAATGCACAGTCTTGATTATTCGCTTGGTAGCATTGCACCGCTATACGGGCATTTTGATGTACGGCTTCGTGGTATTTATCTATTTCCTTGAATGCTTTAAGATGACCTGCCAGCGCTGCACCTGTTCCTGTGTACCACTTCCCGAATTCACAAGAACGATGGTCAACTAGCTTTTTCGGATCAATCGTCTTGCCATCATAGACCATATCTCCAACCAACTTGACCCAGTTTTGATGTCCTCGTTTGAAGGACAACACTTGTTTAGTCAACTCGTTCGCTTCGCCAAGATGGAATTCTGAAAGAGATACGAACCCTTCGTCAAATCTCCGTATGAGCATCTCCGCGCTATCCGAAACTTTTTTCAGATGAGCGGCCTGTCTCTGCGTCTCTTGTGCAACGTCATGGCATATTGCTGAAATCTGCTCGGCACTAGCACTAAGCTCCTCTGAACCCGCTGCGGTTTCTTGGCTGACGGCAGCCACCTGATGAATTACGGTTTGCACGTTCTCTGCCTGCGCTGAGACTGATTGAATCTCGTCAACACTTTCTTTAGCCATCGAGAATGAGTTGCTTGCCGACGAACCTAAAGAATTCAGAGCTTGCTGAGCCTTCGAAGACTCAGAGACACCGAGAGCTACAGCACGTTGGCACTCCTGAATGGACAATACGGCTTGTCGGACACCGTCGCTGATTTGTGAGATTCTGGATGAAATCTGTTCTGTCGACCGGACGGAACTTTCAGACAACTTACGGACTTCATCAGCTACGATTGCGAATCCTCGGCCGTGTTCTCCTGCTCTCGCTGCTTCAATGGCTGCATTTAGCGCTAAAAGGTTTGTTTCTTCCGAAATGCTCTCAATAGTTCCTACAATCTCGCCAATTTGTGCCTGATGCTGACCAAGGGTCGTGATTGATTCCTGGGTCTTTTCTACTGTCGAGTTGATGAGCTCCATCGCGCGGATGATGTCTTCTAGAGCCTTGGCACCTGCCGAGGCAAGCTCTTCTGCGGTTTGTGCCGCATGAGCCTGCTCAGAACTCGTTGAAGATACAACATCGAGTGTTTTGGTCATCTCGTCGATCGCTGAAGTCGCTTGTTGAGCGATGATTGCGAGCTTCTCACTACCTCCTGCTAGTTCATGAGTGGTGAGGCTAACTTCCCCAAGTGAGTGCGAGATGGTCTGCATACTATTTTCGATATGCTTCGCATCTCTCACTGAGTCTTTCGAAATCTCCGCCATATTCCAGCTTTCGTCGGCAACTACAATGTAGTCCGTCGTCGTTCGGTGAATGAGTCCAGCAATATTGTTAGCCGCCGTGCACAGCTGATTTGCAGCCCTCTGCGCGTCTTGCGACATCTCACCAAAGCACGATTCGACTTTGCCAATCTCATCGGTGAATTCTGACTTGGTCAAATGTAGGTTCACGGAAGGTACGGAAGCTAAATCGTTGTTTGCCATTGCTTCCAGAGAAACCAGAATCGGATGCAGGCCGTCTTGCTGAATCTCTTGAGCGTGACTGACAAGATTTCTACTTCGAACCTTTATTGATCTTGCAATCGTTGTCGTAGAAATTGTGCCGACGACGCCGGCGATGATGGTCCAAATTGCGATTGTCGTTTTTTCGTGAGCTGCTCGTTCGTCAGCAAGCTTTGTAACAGCGGTGGTATTCCTTTCGACCAGCCCAGCCAGCTTTTCAAGGTTGGGCTCGATTTTGTCTTTTGATACCTTTCTAATATCGGATTCTAGGATCTTTTGAGCGGCGGCTACGTTTGACGCCTCGATGTTCGAAGTGAAAGAGCTATCCAAACTTGAAATCGCCAGGAAGCCTTCTGAAATGGTCTTGAACTCTTCGGTCTTCTTGATTTCGTCCGAAGTTGATCGAATGAGATCGGCGACGTCGTCGCGGGTTTGATTCATCTCGCTGAGGAGCTGACTCCGACGTCTTGCATCGGGAGCATCTAGCACTCGATAGTGTCGCAATCGATACCGCAGAATCTCTCGATCAAGCTTGGCAAGATGATATGTATCATCGATGCCATCTTTTTTCATGTGATGGATGTCAGTTAGGGTGTTTGACATCGAGGATATGGATGAGACTCCTAGCAAAACAATACACAGTACCACCAGTGCAAATGAAGTGCATATTTTGCTAGATAAGCTCAAGTTATTACTAATCTTTTTCATTTTTATCACAGATCAATAAATAGTCGGCTGTACTCACCATTTCTCAGATGGACAAATCGATAGAAATATCGTCTTGAGAGACAAATTAGAATTCTATGGACTCAGTCGGTCTATAGAAAACCTACATTTGTAGTGATAGATCCTCTGATCTCGCTTTTAGTTAAATTTGCTGAAAGTCGTGAAACCTAAATAACCTGTCGGCGGTAAGTTGATGATGTGAAATCAATTTGCTTATACGGTGTTGCAATGTTGCTCGTTGTTGGATGCAAAAGCACCCCGGCGGTTCATGTAAAGAACGCTACGCCCGCAACCATGCCTGCTGGTTGGGAGCCGATCGAAGATCGTGAAGACGGAGTTTCTGTGGGTGCGCCTTCAGGGTGGAAGGTCGGTACCGCAAATTCAATTGATGTAATGTCTGTTGCTGGGGGCATGGGTGGCGATAACCAAAGCATGTCTGACCCTAACAACCCGTTTGGGAAAGAACTTGCAAACATGCAAGCCCAAGACTCCGCCGAAGAAGCAATGGCGTTGAACAAGCTTCGGGAAAAGGGGATCATCATTAGCGTTATCGACAAGGGCTCGCGGGCTATCCCCGGCGAGGAACGCACCAGGTTTTGGGTGCAAGTTACCAAAGGGACTGGGAATATGACTTGGGATGCGGCAATGGAAACTGAAAAGCATAAGCTTGTCGGCGACTCCACGCCCAAGAAGGTTAGTTTGCCAATCGGTGATGCTCAGCGATATGATTCGGAGGTCACCACCATTGGCGGAGATAAGGTCAATCGGATTACGTATCTCGTCATCGACGGCCCGAACACCTATGAGTTGAAATTCATCAGCACCAATAATCCAACTGCGATAACTTCCATTGCAGATCAAGTTGCCGAGACCTGGCGGATTAGGCCTGGAAAAGATCAGTAATCAATTGTCGAGAGGCGGCTCGAAAATGACCGCCTCAAAATCGTTTGATTTCTCGTTAAATGAATTTTGAATATCATTGTGCGATCTCGCACGCAAGAGCGGTGACATAGCGATCTTTCTCCGGCTATCCTTGCCATATGGCGAAGTTGCTCGGGATTGATATTGGTACGTCTGGCTGTAAAGTTCTGCTGATCGACGAGTTTGGTAGGGTTCTCAAACAGGCGTCCGCGGAATACCCTATTTCTGTTCCGAAGCCAATGTGGTCCGAGCAAAACCCGGAGGATTGGTGGTCCGGCGTTCAGCAATGTTTACAAGAGATTGGTGAACCATCACCAGATGCTATTGGCGTAACTGGCCAAATGCACGGTGCGTGTTTCCTGGATAGCAAAGGAGCTGTTATTCGCCCCGCAATCTTGTGGAACGACCAAAGAACGGTAGCAGAGTGTGAGGAAATCGACCGAGTTGTCGGTGTAAATGTTGTGCGACAAACCACGTGCAACCCGCCGTTAACTGGTTTTCAAGCTCCAAAGCTACTCTGGCTTCGAAACCATGAGCCTGAGAACTATGCTAAGTTACGAACTTTGCTGCTTCCCAAAGATTACATTCGCTACAAGTTGAGCGGCGCGTTTGCTACCGAGGTGAGTGACGCGGCTGGAACTGGATTGCTTGATGTTCCGAACCGCAAATGGTCCTCTGCTGTTGTTTCCGCGCTAAAGATCGATGAATCGATTTTGCCTGAAGTTTTTGAATCTGATCAGGTGACATGCAAAACAAATGGCACGGGCGGACTGACTGCAGGCATTCCGATCGTCGGAGGCGGTGGCGATCAAGCTGCCGCAGCAGTAGGTACGGGGGCTGTCGCGCCAGGAATCATCAGTGTGTCTTTGGGTACCAGCGGCGTTGTCTTCACTTCAATTCCAGATGCTAGTTTCGACCCAAGCGGCGCAGCACATACGTTTTGCCATGCTAACCGTGGGTGGCATGCAATGGGCGTCATGCTTTCATGTGGAGGAGCGCTAAGATGGTTTAGAGATACTTTCGGCGTCGGAAACTACGTTCAGATCGGAGAGGAAGCGGCTAGTGCTCCACTTGGGTCAGAAGGTATTACCTTTCTGCCGTATCTCACGGGTGAGCGAAGTCCACACAATGACCCGTTTGCCCGCGCCAGTTTCTCAGGCATTACTCTCGGCAATACGCGCGCGCACTTTTGCAGATCCGTTTTTGAGGGGATGAGTTTTGGTCTGCAGGATTGCATGCAACTCTTGAAGAGTTTAGGCGCAACGGCAACCGACGTTCGAGTGACCAGCGGGGGCGCCAAAAGTAGGTTTTGGGTTCAGATGCTTGCGAACGTATTCAATGCGAAATGCACAACGCTTGAAACAGATGAAGGGCCTGCCTTCGGTGCGGCGATCCTTGCAGGGGTCGGAATTGGAGTTTGGAACACAGTGCAAGAAGCTTGTCCGAAAGTCGTTCGAGCAACCTCTGAAACAAATCCGAATGGTGAGGATTACTCTGAAGCCTATCGTAAGTATCGAGCGCTCTATTTGGCAACACGCGGTTGGAACAAATCTTAGGTTAAAGCTTCACACTTTGTTGCTGGCTCTCTGAATCTGAATCGCGAATTTAAGGTAGCATTGTGATCAATTCTTAGGAGACTCTGTCCCAAAAACTTATGACCATCGACAACAACCAGACGCCATTGGGTGAGGAAGAAGCCCAGACGGCGGCGCCTGTCGCCGCTGAGGTGTCCGACACACCCGAGACGGTTGCCCCAGCAACCGCAACCACCTTATCGCCTTCTTCGACTATCGAAGAAGCCACGCCTGTAGCTGCCGAAACGGAAGTGGTAGCACCGGTTGCTGAATCTACTCCTGTTGCTGAAACTCAGCCAGTTGCAGAAGTGGCGCCGGCCGCAGAGGCTCCTGCTCCAGTAACCGAGCCAGAGCCAGTTCGAGACGCTGCCTCGGATGCTGCGTTGTTCGAATCGTACATGAGTGCGCTCGAACGCGGAGAAGATGCCGAGTCAACCATCGATACGACTTATCGACGACTGCAAAAAGGTGACCGCCGTGAAGCGACGATCATCCAAGTCGATAAGGACAAGGTCTTTGTTGACCTTGGCGGTAAGGCTGAAGGAATTGTTCCACTCGGTGAATTGAGTGAAGAGAATCTTGACTCAGCTGTAGGTCACTTCAATGTTGGTGACAAAATCAACGTTGTCGTTATCCGGCCAGAAGGTGCTGAAGGCAACCCGATCGTTTCGAAGAAGCGAGCTGATTTCGAAGAGGCTTGGGACAGGATCGAGAACGCATACCGAAGCCAGGAGATGATCACGGCTCAGGTTGTTGATCGCGTTAAGGGCGGCTTGGTTGTGGATGTCGGAGTTCGAGGGTTCGTCCCTGCGACCCACGTCGGATCGGGCAAGTTGCGAAATATCGAGAAATACGTTGGGCAGCCACTGCAGCTCAAGGTTATCGAGATTGATCGTGAGCGAAAGAAGGTCGTTCTTTCGAACCGACAGGCCGAAGAACAGCGACGAAACGAGGCTAAAGAAGGCATCTTCACGAACGTGAAGCCCGGAGATCGACTCATGGGTACGGTTCGAAGACTTACCGATTACGGTGCGTTTGTTGACCTCGGTGGTGTGGACGGTCTTCTCCATATCTCAGAAATGAGCTGGGCGAGAATCAATCATCCGAAGGAGCTCTTTAAAGAGGGCCAGAAGATTGAGGTTATGGTTCTCCGGCTTGATTCCGGTGCTGGAAAGATCTCGCTTGGACACCGACAGGTTCTTCCTGATCCATGGAATTTGATCAAGCAGAACTACAAGATTGGCCAGAACCTTACGGTCAACATCAGCCGAATCGTTCAGAGCGGAGCCTTTATTCGTTTGCCAGAGGGTGCTGAAGCATTCATGCCGGTTAGCGAAATGAGCTACCGACGAATAAAGCGCCCTCAGGATGTCGTTGAGGAAGGTCAGGAAGTCGAGGCGCAGGTCATCGATCTTCGACCAGATGAGCGACGAATGGTCCTAAGCATGCGTGCACTCGGCGGCGGTGGCGAACTTCGCCCTGGCGCAACAGAGGCTGCCCCAGGTAGCTACGACGACGACATGCGTCGAGGTGGCGGCAAGGGCAAGGACAAGAAGGGCCGAAAGGGCGGCGGACGTCCTGGTCGTGACGAGTACGAGGACTACGAAGAGTCAATCGGTCGCCGTGGCTTTGCAACCGGTGGTGCTACCATTGGCGAGCGACTTGGAATGCTCAAAGGCTTCTTGGGTCGAGACGAAGACGAAACCGATACAAAGGAAGACGCAGAGTAAATTCTCTGATCTAAAAATCCCAATTGGGCTTAGCAGGTCACTGCTAAGCCCAATGTCATATTAAGTTGGCATGAAAATCGCAGTCACGGGTGGAATCGGGGAAGGCAAGTCAACAGTCTTGTCCCTATTGAACGAACTTGGGCAAACAACGGAATCCGCTGACGCGATTGCGGCTCAAGTATTTGCCTCGGAGTCGATCAACGCCAAGCTTGCTCAGATTATTGGCGTACAAGGGCCAGTAGAGCCAAAACAGTTGCGATTAGCCATCGCTTCGAACACAGGCCTCAGAAGGCAAGTGAACGCCCTTATGCACGAGCCAGTCGTTGACGGGCTGCTAAGGTCTCCTGCGACTTTTATCGAGGTTCCGCTACTCATTGAAACATCCCTGCAACCGCGATTTGATGAGGTTTGGGTGATCTACGCGACACCACTTGAGCAGCAAAGGCGCCTTCTGGAAAGATACGGTGATCTGGACCATGTCCGCCAGATATTAGGCACACAAATGACGACTCGTGCCAAATTGCCTTTTGCGGATCGGATAATTCGAACTAATCAACCTATTTCATCCGTCCGAAGGGAACTGGAATTGGGTTTGAACGCACTTCTCGCATAAGGCGATTGCGTGTCTGCTAGGTTCGTGCTATACTCAGCCCGATTTGTCTTTAATCAGTAAATTTTTGGGGCTGATAAAAGACAAGCCAGAAGGATTGGAAGGTTGATGATCACACATCATTTGTTTATCGGAGTTTCTTGCTCGAAGTATTTGCTTCTCGGCATCAAATTAGGCCAAACTCGTGATGCATCGGATCCGCGACCTGAGGGGTCCAACCGAAACCGAAAGAGGATTGAGAAGGAGGACGCGTCATAGTGAGGCGGTTCATCGCATCGTTAACCGGGAAAGTAGTTAGTCACCTGGTCGTCTTGGCACTTCTAGTGCCATTTGTTTCTGTAGCTATGCTGGGACGTGCAACGGCCCAAATTCAGCTGCAGCCAGCATGGGCGGTCATCGAATTTAAGAATTTAAAGTCATCTGGAACATCATTTGGTAAGAAAGCCGCCGAGGCCGTCCGAAGCGCATATTCAAAAACAAATGATTACGACATGGTGTCGCAGGAACAGATCGACCGAGCAGTCAAGACGCTAAGTCTATCGTTGCCACCTGAGGGCACGGTCAACATGCTGAGGATTGCGCAAGAGGTTCATGCGCAAACAGTTGTTACCGGTGAGATCTCAGATTATCGAATCGACAATGTTGGTTCAGGTAAGCAGGCTCGAGTTGGACTTCGCGTTGTCGCTTACGATGTCGCTTCAGGCTTGCCTGTAAACGGTTCGTATGTAGCTGGCGAGTCAACGATTCGTTCTGGCGTTGCTGATGAGTCAGTGCTCGTCGACGATGCTATCGCTCAAGCCGCTGGTGCAGCAGTGCATGAAATGCAAAGCCGCACACTGCCTAAAGCGACAGTGCTTAACACGCTTTCCAAAACTGCTCTGATTAACTCCGGTGCCAGAAGTGGCTTCAAGGATGGTCAGCAGGTGCTCGTATTCCGTGGAAAAGAGCAGGTTGCTACAGCACATATCGTAGACGCTGAGCCAGATCAAGCCAACATCGCTTTTGATCGAGTAAGTAAGGGCGTACGCCCTGGCGACACGATCCGAGCTGTTTTCCCTATTCCGGAAATTCCTGCAGGTGCTAAGTTCACTGCTGCTGGTGTTCTCAAAGGTAATCGAAGCCATAACCCTCACGGTAATCCTAGCGGGTTGATCACAACTTTGTTGGTGGTTGGTCTTGTGGTTGCGTTGTTGAGCAACGGTAACGCAAATAGTACAGATATAGGTGGGCAAGTCAAAGCGCAAGCCGTTAATGATTCGAACTACTGGCCTGGTCCTGCAATCCAGATATCCTGGACGACTAACGGATTCTTTAAAGGCAACGGTGTTGTCGGAAACGGTCCTGCAGCGTTCCAGGTCTACCGAAACGATATACCTAACGTTCCGATCCTGGTAGCTGCTGGTGGTGATCGTTCGATTCTTGATAACGATCAGGTTAAGCCTGCATACGGTTATCTCGATACAGGCGGCGTTGTTGGGGGAATCATTTGCAACTATTCCTCTGTGACGAACGCTACAACCGCCGCAACGAACGCTGGTGTCGTAAAAGGTCGCCCTTACACTTACAGTGTCGAAATGGTCTATGGTGTTAGCAGTCAAGATATCCCTGGTCAGGGTTCTTCTTCTGGCACTACCTCTGGCGGGACTTCAGGTACGACCTCAAGCTCGTCTGGAACGACGTCTAGCTCGTCAGGAACTACATCAAGCTCGTCAGGAACCACATCAAGTTCGTCGGGAACTACATCAAGTTCGTCAGGAACTACATCAAGTTCGTCAGGAACTACATCAAGTTCGTCGGGTTCAGCCGATACTTGCTACTTCTTGACATCGAAGACTAACTCGGTAGGAACGGCGACAACGTTTGCTCAACCGACCTTGTCAGCTCCGCTCGAAGGCGCAACGATTCAGTCGGCTACACCGTTCACTGTTGGAACTGTCATCGGAAGCTACAACATTCAAGTGGAGTATGTCTTGCAGGTCTCTGCTGACATTACATTCACGAAGAATAACACTCGAACGAAGACGTACTCTGCGGTAATCCCTTCGAATACGCAATCGACCATATCACTCGGTGTGATTGATCCATCGACTTTCCCTTCGGCTGTACGGTCGCTTGGCAAAGGCTATTGGAGAGTCGGAGTTAGAAACCCGAGCGATAAGCCTGGTCCTCTAGCTGATTCTTACACCGGACTTCGTTACATCTTCAGTCTTCCGCGATCCTTCAGTCTCTTTGTTTCGCCGCCAAGTGCGCCATAAAGAAAACTGAGTCAACTAAACTGAAAAGTAACGAACAAAACAACTACTGTCTTCGTCCGCCTAGTAGGGCGGAGACAGTACCGCTTTAAACAGAAGCAAGATGAACAGCAATTTATCCAAAGCCCTCGCAATGTCTCTGGTCGGGATTGCGTCAACAGTATCCGCGCTAGCACAAAATAGTGGCTACGATTTCTACTGTTTAGATCCCAACGCAACTCAGCCCTACAGCACCGATTTTCTTTTTCAGCACATCTCGAACCCGCTTTGGGAGGCTGGTGTAGGTCTTAGTGGCACCGCACAGTGGATTCCTGGTTGTGACCCAGGTGGCGCCACAGGAGTGGAGTCTGTCCCTACCGCTGGATCCATAGGCTTCATGAACGGGACACTAGGCAGTTTTCAGGATGACTATCTAGGTACTCCGATAGACAACAATCTGACTGTTAACTGGGGTATGAGCCGTTTTGGCTTGCAGTCTGGTGCGGGTTGGAGTTTTGCACGAATTTATGTTGCCGATGCTGCTGGCGCTTTAACTAGTTATCGGCACTTATCAAATGGATTCCACCTTGCGTATGTCGGTGAAAGCAACCGATATATGTATTGTGATGAATATCTGAATAGCGGGGCCATTGCGGTCAGACGAGTTGTAGACGTAATCGGCGATGCTGCACGGGTCACTTGGAATCTTTCAAACAGGACAGCTGCTTCCCAGAATCTAGGCTTATGGTTTGGGCAATGGGTTGTTCTCTCGACTGATGGACCCAGAGGCTATACTTCACCCTATATCTACTCGCCCGGCTTCCAGCCTTTGATTATGCAGGAGCGTTGGACTAGAGGTGTATCGAACCAATTCCCAGACGTCGTCAATTTTGGTTTGAATCAATCGGACTGTTACGGTATGCAAGTGGTCAACGGTCCATCGGCGAACGTCTCCGATGGATTCGTGAACTCAGACCAGACCCCTGTTGACGAGTTCGTCTTGGGCGATGCGGTCTTTCTTCTGAATGGGTATAAAGCGACCGTAACTGATCCGCATTTCAACGATTTTATTTTCCCAGACTCTCTCAATGATGCAAGCTACATCCAAAAATGGAATCCTGTAGCAGTCTCAACAGATGCGGCTAATTCTTGGGCAAATTCAAGGACCATCACTGCCTACTACCGTAGCACTTGGGGTGACTCTGATTACGCAAACGGCTATGGTGTTACCGTTGATACGCCGAAGGTAGTCAGCACCAGCCCGGACGACGTCAACACGTTCCAAACTGGAACTGCTTCAGTCCCAGCTAAGATTCGAGTCAACATCGATAACACTGGTGCTTTTGCATACGTTCAACGATCCTTCACGATGACAAACGTTAAGGTGACTTTGACTCTGCCGCAGGGAATGCACGCCGTTGGCAACTCTAACAGTCAAGTTTTAGTCAAATACATTTCCTCAATCGTCCCTAAGAACATTGGATTTGTTGACTTTGATGTTGAAGTAGACCCTAATGTATACGGGCAAAAAACTTATCAGGTGAAGGTCGAACCCAATCCAGGTGCTGCTAAGACCATTACAGGCGCTATCAGCGTTGCCGCTACTCCGAAGCTAAATTTGTCGGGTGGAGCAAACTTGGTTGGCTCACCTTGGCAATATGCAGACGCGACTTGGGACACGATTCTGAGCCCGCTGGTAGTTAACCAAGACTATCAGGCGATCACTTGGGACGCTCAACTTCAGCAGTACGTTATTCAAACATCTGCTACTCGCTCTAAGGGAACTTGGTTAATTGCTGCCTCTGATATCGGAACAGTCAGCTTGGGTGGAACCCCAAGACAGCCTGACGATCAGCTTGCATCAAGCTCAAACGGTGCTTCAGCATTTGTTGTCTACCCGGGTTGGAACCTTATTGCTAACCCATACAACTACGCTATTCCTATTTCGCAGATCACAGGTGTGCCCGAGGCTACAAGTCAGGCACTTACATGGAATGAGTTGACCCCGACATATCTTGGTAGCGCACTCAGCTACTACGATCCTCAGCTGCATACGTATCAGGTTGCAACTGGAACGCCTGCTATGCTTCAGCCAAACACGGGATATTGGATTTACGCGGTCACGAAAGTTACTTTGCAATTCCCACCAGTCTTCCAGCCTTTCGTAAGAGACATGTCATTGACTGCTGGTATTACCGGGTTCAGACAGACGGCGAAAGATTGGCAACTGCAGTTAGGTGTGCAAACTTCTACAGCGAGGGACTTGTCGACCTATATTGGTGTTGCGACCGCAGGCACTCGTGCTGCGAAGTTGAGCAGCTACAAGCCTCCAATTTCGCCAAATGCTGATGCTGTGCGTGGCTATGTTACAAACACAGCTGGTGCTTCTGTTCAATACGGACAGGATTATCGAAATCAGTCAACCAAACAAAGTTGGGTCTACAACGTATACACCCAGAAAGCTGGATTGACCGCTGTGACCTGGCCAAACATAAGCAGCCTTCCAAGTAACGTTCGCTTGACAATCAAGGACCTCAAGACTGGGCGATCAGTGGATATGAGAAGGAGCTCAAGCACTTCATACAGTGCACTGAGCAAATCAACAAGATCATTCTTGGTTGAGGCAACTCCTCTTGGCACAACCGCTCTAAGAATTGGCACTACGAGAACTCAGTATTCGAAGTCCGGTTCTACTCGAACGGCAAGACTTCAATACGTCCTGTCTAACTCTAGTCACACAACGGTTCGCGTTCTTAAGAACGGCGTTGAGGTTGTCAAACTTGCAGTCGATCAGGTTGATGCAGCAGGCACACGAATACTCTCATGGAACTGTACTAAGGGAATGGGAGCACCGGTAGATGCTGGTCAATACGTCTTCGAACTATCATGCGAAGGACCTGCTGGTGATGTAGCGACACGACAAGTTCCGTTTACAGTCGGAAACTAGTCGGTCAAATCTTGGCCCCTCGGTATACAATGCCTAGGGGTCAATCTATTTTTAGGTTGCGCTTTATGCGGGCTGTTGTTCAATTTCTAATTCTCTGCCTCGTATTCCTTTCCGCTACAGTGAGAGCGGAACAAGGCTACGCACAGCTAAAGGCTTATCCGCTAGTTAGTGTTGCAGACGGTCGTAGCACTGTCACAATCACCGCAACCGTTGTAGATAGCAAGGGAAAGAGATTAGACGGTGTCGACGTTCTCTTCGATACCACCCTCGGAAGCTTTAGAGAATCCACCGTTACAACAGTTAACGGAACTGCCCTAGCGGTTTTAGTCGCTGGTGGAATCCCAGGAACAGCCAAGATCACGGTGACCCCGGTTGGTGGAAGTCCGACGACACTGTCTTACGACTTTGTTGCCAGTAGAAAAGAGCTCGACAGTGCTAGAGAATACGTCGAGGTTTTTTCACCGAAGAAAATTGAGTACACCCTCGACAATAAAGTGATTGAGGCATCTGCGGCTGATAAAGGTGTCACCGTTGCCTATCGAGACGTTGTCATCACTGCCGAGGATATCCAGTACGATATCAACACCTTTATGGTGCGTGCGCGTCATGCGCAATTGAAAATCGGTAGGAACGAGCCGAGGAACTACTACGAACTGTGCTTTTGGCTAAAAGAGCGGCATGGTTATGGAACAACAACCTACCGGTCGACTTACGGACAAATTCCCGTACTAGTTGGGCGCGAGCTTGTGTTTCGAAGCCTCGACGAAAATGGAAAGATCGTCCCTGCCTATGAAAAAGAGAAGTTTGGTGTCGTTGAGATATTCCGAGATCGGATTCGCCCTCCGCGTTCGGCGGTCGACCAAGACCTTTTTGAGTTTAAGGAATACCTTGATCGTACTTCATCCATTGCGGCAGAACGAGCAGTAGTCTTTCCGCAAAGAGGAATTCAGTTTCAACGGGCTGAGATCTACGTTGGTGAGGCGAAGGTTATCAAGCTCTCGCTCTATGAATTGAACTTTGCAGAGGCTCACACGCCGCTGATTACGGAGTCTCTTCTCAATATTAACGATAATCAGATTGCTCTGAATTATCCGCACTATTTGTCATTAAAGCCCGGTGGATCGAGCTTGCTGAGGTTCCGTACGGGCGAGCGCTATGGTCGATCCTATGGCGCGAACAATGGCGCTTTTCTAGACTATGAGCTCAATTGGAGCAAGGGTGATGACGTTGATGGTAATTTCACCATTACGGGGCTCGCTCGAAGCGACTGGGGTATTTCAGCTCGGCACTTCATGAGGCTTGATCCTCAAACGACGACTTCATTTAGCGTAGATTCACCCAGTCACAATGGTCTTGTTGGCTACGGAAGTCTCGGACACCAGTTCGTTGGGTTTCAGATGAATCTGAGCGGTACGATGTCTCGCACTTGGCAGGGATTCAAGAATGACACAAGGGATTTGAGTCTATCTCTGGAGAAAGATCCGATAAAGGTTGGAAAACTCCCCATCACGTTCACATATGGCGCAAATGTTCGCGATAACACTCAAACAACAGCAGTGCCGATCTACGATGATGCAACGAGTACATGGTCGGAAACCACCCAAACGAAGAATCAGCAAGGTGCAGGGTTATCTCTAAGGTTTCAAACTGAAAGACTGAACATGTCTCGGTCGACCACATTTTCGGCCTCAACATACTTCAATCAGTTATGGAGTAGCGTTCAAACGATCCCGCTTGAGGTTCGAACAAATCTATACATCACCAATCGCTTTAGTAGGGCGTTTAACCTGACTACAACCTATGGATTTGTGAAGGGGGGGTTCGCTGACACTCTCGGAAATCATCGAATCTCTTTTCAGGCTTCCTACGAATTCGGCAACTTCACAACAAGATTGATGAACAGTCAAACGATTGATCGGTGGCTTAACAAGAGTTATGCCGGCAACAGTCAATCGAGCATATTCGGAGATACTTCCTACCGATTCAATGATAAGTTTAGGGTGCTTTATATGCACACCTTCAATCAGTCTCGCGTGCAAGGTGTGGGTCTCGATGGGCTTTCATACTATCGAGACTATGATTTTCTAGACTATTCATTTGCCCTGGGCTACAAGGTCGGTTGGCGTGAAGTTGGCTTGACTTGGTCAAACCAAACCAAGAGAATTGGTATTCAGCTGTTGGGGACGAGCTTCTGATTGCGGGCCGGCTCATCGCGGCACTTTGCGGAGTGTTTGTGGTGTCGGTTGCAATTGCGCAACCTTTCGGACGATTCGGATATCAAGCGGCTCCGACTGCCCCAAGATTTGTCTTTGAGTCAAAGGGATTTCGGAGCCAGCATCCTAGTGCCGATCTTCTAAAGTTCGAAATTCCTGTTAATGCCTTTAAGGCAAGTCTCACTACAGATATTGTTCAGACCTGGCAGTGCAATGCAAGAGAGTGGTGCCCTTCAAAAATCCGAACCAATTTACTGAGTCCCGGCTTCGAGTTGTTCTGCCACCAAGGGCTTCGTCTAAAGTTGTCATGTAGCAGCAGCCCGTACTTGTCTTGGTTTGAAGGTTCGGTTCGAGCCGGTATTCCAACACCTGCAGTATCTTGGTGCGTTCTGTCCTTTCGTGATGCCCAGCCGCCACTCATTTTTGGATTTTTGGGTGGAAAAGGAAGCATGGTTATCAAGGGAAGCGCTGGTGACTTTTCAGTTGAGACCAACTCGAACTACGTTGGCTGGATTAGGGTTGGGCTTCCAGAAGGGTTGAATCCGGACGCAGCTAACACGGCTGCCGCCCTAGGAAAGCTGAGTCAGAAGGCAAAAGACGGTGAAGAAGTTTGGACCCGGACTTCTCCAGCATTACTGAAATCTGAAATTGAGGACACTGACACTGGAGTCGATGTCACCTATACGTTCGACTCTAGTCAGGTCTTGATGCCAGAACCCTTAACTCTGGCGGAAGGAGGCGGATACCTTCTTAAAATTCGATCCCCACACCATCCTGCGCCTTGGCAAGATGATGAATCGCCTCAAGAGCTAACCGACGGGAATGAGCTCAAGGTCCATTTTCCGATGGAGCGGCCTTTAATAGGGCGAGCGATTGGTATCGGAAGTTCGGGGCAAGAACCACTTTCTAGCGTTTCCTATCTTGATCTTTCTGGTGTTGTTGCTTTGGGTTGCGAAAATCTTCTTGCAACCAGAGACGCACAAACTGCGACTTTGTGTGAAACGACGATGACGGAATATCTGAACCAGGTTCCATATCATCGAGAGCCACTAACTGCGCAACTATTACCATTTAGCTCGAATGGAAATGGATTGGATCTATGTGCTTCGCAGGCATTTCTGATGCAGTGCATTTCGACTGCAAAAGGAAATCAAGATCAGAACTCTCTCCTCACTTCGCTGTCTACCAGGCTTGACTGGGCGACATGGCGATATGTTGGAGTACTTGACAAAATTTCTGATCGGGCGCTTGCTTTAGGTTCGGCTGCTGCTGCAATGTCAACGGACAAGACTCATCGATTAAATGGAGCTAGAATGATGGCTGGTCTATCTGCCCAGTACGGTTTGGTGCATTGGCGTGCAAAGCATGGCAAAACCGATACTGAAAGAACGGTTTACGAGCCCTTGAAGGGGCTTAGAAATTCGCTTTTCAGAGTGGAAGGGTATGAGAAGACATCTTCTGACTTTGACCGACTTTTACTCAGTCCAGTAAGAATCTTAAGCTCCGAGTCATTGACTCTCAAGCAAGAAGATCCATTCGTCATCGCCAGCTGGCCAACAATTGATGCCCGGTCGAGTGTGATGAATTTAATCGCTTCGAAAGATCTGAGCGTTACAATTCAGCACAACCTTAGAAAGGCTACCTTTGAGGTGAACGATAGTTCATTTGATATCAGCTACGCGGCGGCAGAGTCCGGAACTTGCGCCGTTTTTTGGAATTGGCCCAAACTTAAACTACCTAAGGTTGTTCCTGTGCCGGCATATTCCGACAACCCGACCATTGCACATTCATGAGAGTTCTATTTGTCTGTTTAGGAAATATCTGTCGGAGTCCAATGGCAGAGGCCGTATTCTTCCAGATGGTCGCCGAGGCGAATCTGAGTGATCGAATTGAGATCGATAGTGCTGGCACCGGGAATTGGCATGAGGGTGAGCCGCCCGACCGAAGAACCATCTCGACGCTAAAAAAGCACGGCATTGAATGGCGCACAAAGGCAAGGCAAGTTAGGGCGTCGGATCTGGCAGGGTGGGATTATGTTGTTCCGATGGATCATAGCAATGAACGCGATTTGCTTCAACTTGGCTACCCGGCAGAGAAAGTACACCTCATGATGTCTTTCGATTCAGAAGCGACAAGCGACGAAGTGCCAGATCCATATTACGGATCGATTTCTGACTTTGAATATGTTTACGAAATCCTCCAACCAGCTTGCTCTGGTTTATTGGAAGAGATCAAACTACACCTCTGAGGCGACGCCGCTAGGTAGGTAACGAGTTGCGACAAGGGAAATGATCGCGATAAAAACTCCGACCCAAAATGGATACTGATAGTTTCCGGTCTTCATCCACAGCAGAGCGCCAAAGTAAGGCACTGTGACTGCTGCAATATGATTCATGGTCGTTCCCATTGCGATACACGGCGTGAGTTCACCCTTTCGGACAATTCGATTCAGGTAGGTCGTGAAGCCAATTCCAAAAGTGAAAAGGATGTTGTCGATAAGGAACAAAGCAACCAATGCCCAAGCGGTTTGTAAGGTCGCATAGCCTAGAAAAACGACGATTAGGCCAATGGCATAGAGCGTGAGCGGCTCTCGTTCTCCCCTTTTATCAAGAATCTTGCCCATCCTTGGGGCGGTGATCGCGATCAGTATAGCGTTGACAAACTGAATCAGCACCATTGTCTGCAACGGCATTTTGTAGACGATGATCAGGGCAAACGACGCGAAGATGGAGAAGATTTGCCGCCTGCATCCTTCTAGAAAGGTGAGGAGATAGAACAGGCCGTATTCCCGCCGAAAGATGAGTCTTTGACGTGAACCATGCTCGGCATGGGTCGAGAGCAATAGCGCGTAGATGCCAGCGATGACAATGGCGATTCCGCCGAGTATGAAATACGCCTTGTATGCTCCTGGGAACAGTCGAGTCAGAAGATACGTGGTTCCGAGCCCGACTATGGTAGCTACAGCGCCGATGCCGGACATTCTGCCAAGGTGTCGACCGCCTTCTTTGCCCTTGGAGAGAGCTAGCGTGATCGAACCTTGCACTGTCGCCCAAAGGTGAAAGCCAATGGACCAAAAGACCGTGACGGTGATCAATGGATTGAGGTGGTCGAAGTATCCCGTGACACCTATACCGATACCGCCGAGGATCAGGCCGATTGCTGCTACTTTGGATTCAGCGAGTGCAACCAGAGTGCCTGCCATTAGCGCGGCAAGTAAGCCAGGGATTTCGCGAATCGCTTCGAGCTTTCCAAGGTCAAGCGCAGATGCTTGGAGCACATCGCGCAAGTAGTTCTGAAACGGTCCGCTATAGACTGAAAAGCCAAACGAAAACAGAAACGTCAGAATCGCAAAATAGCGCCAATCCCTGCGCAAGGTTTCGATCTGTAATGGAGTTAACTCGTCTGACATTGGTTTTCACATCCCGATTTGGCGATATCAGTCAGCATATCGAGAGCTAACTCGGCAGTTTTCGTAATCGCATCGCTCGGGCCTAGTAATGAGTCCAGCTCGTGAAAATCAGAAAGCTGATGCTCCCGCTCTTGGCCGTCTTGGAGAAGATTCTCGATTAGTTGGCGAATCTTTTCTGGTGACGCTTCTTCTTGAACCAACTCAGGAATGGAAGGTCGATCAAGAATGATGTTCGGCAGGGCAATAAACTTTGGCCGCTTAATGTTGAGCAGTTTAGCTTCTCTTTGCATGCCCTCGGTAAGTCGATACACTACGACCATCGGGCATTCGCACAGCGCGGCTTCGAGGGTGGCTGTACCACTGCAGACAACCGCTGCCCGAGCGCCCCGAAGCACGAAACCGGTATCTCCCACGACAAAAGAGTCGTCATTTCGGCCCGAAAGTCGATTCCAAGTCTCCCTAAACTCAGATTCGACTTCGGTTGGGGCAAGGGCAAAAACGCACTTTCTGTCAATGCTCCTTAAAGCTTCAGCAAGCACAGGAAGGTTTGCTTCGATTTCGTGTTTTCGACTACCCGGCAAAACCGCAATTGTCGTCTTCACTTCCGGATTACACTTCGCGCCTTCGACGAGCTGTTTGATCGGATGTCCAAACCAGTAGGCATCGGCTCCTATTTTGTTTAGTATTTCTGCCGACCACTCAAAGGGAGTTACTATCTTGTCGGCAATTTGCGGAAGATCTGCGCCTTGTCGATCTCGTCTCCATGATCCTGGGGGCACGAAGTACAACACCTTCCAGCCCTTGTTTTTTGCATGTCTGGCTAAACGGATGTTGGCGTACCCGAAGTCAATCGGGATGAAGAGGCCAGGAGACTTTGTTGAAAGAGAAGCTTTGGCGCTGTAGTAGCCCGTAAACACTTTCGGAACCGTTCTTAGAGCCTGCACGATGCTGATCGCCCCCCATCGAGAGGAGTCAGCGACTAGCTTCACACCTGCTATCTTGGATTTCTGACCACCGACCCCCGAGAACATGAAAGGCGAAGGATTGTCCTCAGAAACATGAAGTCGCTTAACGGTTTGGACGATGTCGTTATTGACCTTCCATGTCGAGATTTCGTCATCTGGGATCTTGATTTTGAACTTGTCCTCGAGCGCCATGATGAACTCGATGTCTTCGCTGCCGAAATCCCAAGTGTCCGTTATTGAAGCGTTGGGATCAATAAATTCTTTGAGTCGGGAAATACCTTCCTCTTTGGCTACTTCCCATATCATCTGTTCTAGTTGCTGAGCAGGAAGTGCTTGGCTGAGTCTTCGAATCTCCGTTACGAGTCGAGCCGCATAGGCGTCTCCAGATGCTTCGCCAGCAGAAAGAAAGATTTTCATAGACTTACAATCCCGGAGCTTCCATTTGGCAATCGAACAGCGACTCTATCCGGTTTGGACAACGATATTATGGCGACTTGGATCTTCGATAAATGATGTCGAAGAACGAAGGCTAGTTCTGTCGAGAAGAGAAAAGCCCCATGCCGGTGGTCGGCATGGGGCTCTCGGTGTCTGGACCAGAGAACTACTTCTTCGGTGCTGGTGACGTTGGCTTTACGGCGTCTTTTGCCTTTTGAGCTTCCATTGCCTTCTTAGCCTCTTCTTCTAGCTTCTTCTGTTCAGCTTCTTGGGCAACCTTTGCAGTGTCATAGGTTTCCTTGTCTTTCTTCCACTGGTTCTGGATGCTGTCCAGATCTTTCAGAGCTTCTTGTTTGACCAGGTTAGAGGAAACCAGCTTTAGAGCACGACCTTGGATCTCTCTGAATCGCTGTTCGCCAAGCACGTCAAACGATCCACCGTTTGTTCGGGCGGCATTGACGATCTGCTCCAGGGCTTCGGGACCTTTCTTTGCCGCGATATAGTCGTCGGCAAGCTGCATCTGAAGGTCAAAATCTGGAACGACATCGAGCAGACCAAGAATGATCGCCTGTTTGTCTGCCTCGAGGGATTTCTTATCGACTCCAGGTGACTCCATGAGTGCAGCAAAAGCTGCGTATCGTGCAATAGCTGCTGGCTTTGTATCGGCTGGATTTCCATCAGATACCGCAGACTTGGCGATATCTAGAACCTTCTTTAAGCTTGTAGTTGGATCAAGTTCGAGCTGAGCCATGTTAGCGAGCGTATAGAGTGCTTCGTATCCTTTACTCTTCCACTTCATCGTGCCATCCGACGAAGCTTTCTTGACCATGTCCAGCATTCGCTTGTTAAGTTCGGTGCGAACATAGGATGAAACGTAGTTTGCTCTGTTCTTATCGAAGTCGGCGGGTACGTCAGCTTTCGTTCCGACTACCTTATAGATAAGGGCGCCTGTTCTCGTTGTTACAACGTCGCTCACGTCGCCAACCTTCTTGCCCTCAAGACCTTGAAGGTCGAAAAGTTGAGCGAAAGAAGGACGAGCGCTCACAACTTTATCAGAAAGTTTCTGAGTCTTAGGGACGACCTCGTTGCTGTACTTGTTGATGGCTGCTTCAAAGGCTGTACCGGCTTTGATCTCAGCGAGTGCGGTATCGGCGAGTTGCTTGGGAGTTTCACCCTTTGGGCCGGGCTTCTCAAAAACAATTCGCTTAACCTGGTAGGTAGAAAATTGCGACTTAACGGCTGAGTCCGTTGTCGGGATTTCCTTCCTGATCTTATTGACCAAGAATGATCCGGCGATGTCGCCGTAAGCCTTGTTCTTTACCATCTCGGTAACTTCAACGCTTTTCTTCTCTAACATTGAAGTCAGAGTTGACTGGTTGAGCTTGGTAAGGGCCGCGTCAATGTCTTTGATGGTCGCATTCTCGGGAACGAGCTTTTGTTGAAGAAGCTGTGCCTTAAACTGTTCGACGCTATCGTCGGTCATCTGTTTGATGACTTCTTTCGTAGAAGCATCATCGTATGTAACGCCAGATTTCTCGGCGAGATAGACATTTAAACCTTGATTGACTGCAAGAGCGACGCCAGAAATATTCGCTTGAACTACTTCACGAACGGTCAAAGCTCCGGGCGGTGTTGCTGCGTTCTGAGCTTTTTCCTGGCTAATCTTGTTAGTTTGCGCAGTTATCGAAGCATCGATCAGTGAATAGGGAACGGGAATGTTGCCAATCATCACCGCGGCATCAGCTTCTGCCTCTTTACTGCCAAGTGCGCCACCCATCGCAGAGCTGCGATTGCATTGGCTGAACATCGAAACGGCAAATACTGCGGCGCACCCGATCAAGATCATCGGTCCACATCCGCCTTTGCCAAAAATTACACTTTGAAACTTTGAGATCGACACCTTTTCGGATTACCTCTAGCCACGTCACTGAGGAGACGTAGAACCTCTTAGTATGACACGGACAGACTTTTGGTTGAACTGGGGCTAGCAGACCTAAATAAGTTGGTGCATGACGGCGCAGATTTTAGGCAACATCCGCAAAAATAGTATAGATAGAGGTATTGACTAGTAGACGTAAAGGGCGTATACTATGTCTACACTTTTGGTCTTGCCAAGGTGATGTGAACAATATGGCGACCGGTTTAACCTCTCGACAAAAGCAAATTCTACAGTACATCGTGGACTATGTACAAAGAGAAGGCTATCCGCCTTCGATTCGAGAGATCGGCAAAGATTTCGATATCGGGTCTTTGCGAGGAGTCACCGTTCATCTTGATGCCTTAGAGCGAAAGGGGTTCATTTCACGATCCAATACGCCCCGCTCGATAAAGGTTACACACCCGAGCTATCAAAGCACGACGCGCGTGACGATGTTGCCATTAGTTGGAACAATCGCCGCCGGTGCTCCTATTCAGGCTCAAGAACATGTGGAAGACATGATCCCTGTTCCAAGTGATATGGTTCGAAATGTCGATGGAGCGTTTTTGTTGAGGGTTCGTGGTGATTCGATGATCGGCGACGGGATTCTTCCTCGCGATTTAGTCGTGATCAAACCTCAAAAAACGGCTAATCATAACGAGTTGGTTGCGGCACGCCTTGGCGATGAAGCTACTGTCAAGAGAATCAACTTTAGTCGAGAAGGGGTTAAGTTGATGCCGAGCAATCCATCCTATCAACCGATTGAGGTGGCTCAAGAGGATGCTGAGATCATCGGTAAAGTCGTGGGACTAATCCGTGACTACGAAGGAATGGCGTTCTAGTTTTCCGCTGATTTGTGCATTTGCTGACAATAGATGCCGTAACTTCTTGCTAAAGTTCATTGTTTGCCCATGATCCGAATGTGGAATAGTCTCATTCCACACGTAGAAGCAATGCAAGGACAGGATTTGGAATCCGCCTTAGAGGTTTCTTATTGGCAAACTTCAGCATGTACGACGAAATCGGTTTTGTGTATGACATCAGAAGAGGGGCTCTACACGACGGCCCAGGTGTTAGAACAACGGTTCTATTGCAAGGGTGTCCGCTTGATTGCGTGTGGTGCAACGAGCCTGCTTCTCGGCCCAGAACACACAAGAAAGATCCGTTCGATGCGCAACCGATGTCTGTTCGAGATATCCTGATGCTTTTGAACCAGGATCGAGCCTATCATGAGGCTAGCGGAGGGGGACTCACGGTTTCTGGAGGCGAGCCTACGGACCAGGCGGACTTCTTGCTTTGTCTGCTAAATGTTGCAAAGCAGGAAGGCTTCCACACATGCCTCGATACATGCGGTGTATTTGCTGCTTCCCTCATCACGTATTTACTTCCTGTGGTCGACTTATTTTTACTCGATTACAAAGCGCCACCCGAGATTCACAAACAGCTGACAGGTGTGAATATCGATCCGGTCATGGCGACGCTTGAATCCCTTCTAGGTTTCGGTGCCCAGGTGCACCTGCGTTGCCCACTGGTACCCGGCGTTAATGATAGCGAAGAGCACTTAGAGCAGATTGCTAAACTGTCTGATCGGGTAGCAGGCATCGAAATTCTGCCGTACAAATCATTGGCTATGGAAAGGCATCAAAAAGCTGGGATACCATTCCAACTTAACTATATAAAAACTCCTACTGCAGTTAAGTCACAAAGATGGCTTGATAAAATGTCAACTTTTGGGGCTCGAAACGTCGGATTAGGTTGAGTTCGTCAGAATTCTATGGCAAATTGTGCATCCTAATCAGGCAAGATTAGGATGTAGTGAAGCCAATCTATTCTCTCTTTTTCGTCTCCGTTGTCAGCGTTGCAACGGCTCAAGAGTTGCGGCCACCGTCTGTTCCGCTTGTGGCTTGTGACCCGTATTTCAGCATCTGGTCACCAGCTGATCAGTTGACGGATAAAGCAACAGTCCATTGGACCAGTAAGCATAATCGATTAACCAGCCTCATCAAGGTCGACGGCAGAACGTACCGACTGATGGGTGCAGACCCAGCAGGCATTGCTCCACTCGCTCAACAATCTCTCTCGATTACTCCTACTCGTTCGATTTATCGACTTGCTGGAGACGGCGTTGGCGTGACAATGACCTTCTTTACGCCCGCTCTCCCTGCGAACATCGACGTTCTTTCACGGCCAGTAACGTACATCAGTTGGGATGTGAAGTCGACCGACGGTAAGCCTCATAAGGTGAAGGTCTATCTCGATGCATCTGGCGAGATTTCAGCCGATGATCCAAAGTTGTCTGTGTCTTATCGTCTGATCGGAAAGTCGAAGGAAGTGGCTAAGGTTGGCACGGTTGATCAGCCGGTATTGAAGAAGAGTGGCGATGATCGAAGAATCGATTGGGGTTACTTGTATCTTACAGCCGCCTCGAAGAATGTCCCTAATAGTGTCAGCATTTCTAAGAACTCTTTAGGATCGTTCAACCGAAATGGAACGTTGGGCCGTTCGGAGGTTTCTGCAGACGAACCCGCGATTTTAGGCAGAACAGTCAGTCTTGCATTCGACCTCGGCACGATCACCAAAAAGCCAGTCGCCGCAACCTCACTCTTGGCTTATGATGATCAGTTCAGCATCCAATACTTTGGCCAAAACCTGAGGCCATATTGGAGAAGGAACGGGTTAGATGCTAACGGGCTCATCCAAAAGTCGATTCAACAGTACAAGAGCCTGCTCAGTCAAGCTGAGAAGTTTGACCATGATTTTACTGCTGATCTCGTCAAGGTCGGTGGCACCAAATACGCCGAGATATGCGCCTTAGCTTTCAGGCAAACATTTGCAGGTAATAAAATCGCCGCCGACAAAAACGGCCAACCCTTGCTGTTTCCGAAAGAGAACTCCAGTAACGGCTGCATTGGCACCGTCGATGTCATTTTCCCGATGGCGCCACAGTTCTTGCTATTTGGACCTTCACTCACCAAGGCGATGATCGTATCGAACCTAGATTATGCTCAATCAAAGCGATGGCGATGGCCTTTTGCTCCTCACGATATCGGCACCTATCCTTTGGCGAATGGGCAGGTCTATGGCGGTGGCGAAAGGACGATTGACAACCAGATGCCAGTTGAAGAAACGGGCAACATGCTGATCCTGACTGCTGCTCTTGCCAGAATGGAGGGCAACGCAGACTTCGCCAAAAAATACTGGCCGACTCTGACAAAGTGGGCCGAGTTCTTGAAAGATAAAGGCTTTGACCCGGAAAATCAGCTCTCCACTGACGACTTTCTAGGGCACCTCGCTCACAATACAAACCTATCCATTAAAGCAACTCTGGGCTTGGCTAGTTACGCCGTTCTGAGCGAGATGATCGGTCATCCTGAGACCGCCAAGACCTACCGAAATACAGCAAGAAGTTTTGCAAAGCGATGGGTTAAAGAAGCTTGGGATGGAGATCACTATCGGTTGGCGTTCGATCAAGCTGGAAGCTGGAGTCAGAAATACAACCTGGTTTGGGACAAAATCCTTGGCCTTAACATCTATCCGGATAGTGTAGCTAAAGTCGAGACTGCATTTTATAGATCGAAAATGAACCCATACGGAGTCGCTCTTGATAGTCGTCAGGGTGGCAAGATGGCGAAGGTTGACTGGAGCCTGTGGACGGCATGTCTGAGCGGAAATCGCTCTGATTTTGAGCAGATCATGAATCCGGTCTGGAGATACATCAACGAGACACCGAATCGAGTCGCTATGTGTGACAACTACGACACCACCAACGGTCGCTATGTAATGTTCCACGCAAGACCCGTTGTTGGCGGCGTTTTCCTCAAAGCTCTCTACGATAAAGCCGTATGGAAAAAGTGGGCTTCGAAAGACGTTACGAAGGCTGCCGGATGGGCTCCTTTGCCAACTCCTCCGGTAACGAAGGAGTTTGTTCCAACGGCTTTGTCTGCAAAGATAACGTGGCAATACACCACCGAAAAGCCTATCGGAGACTGGATGTCTTCAAGTTACAAGGCGAATGGCTGGTCGATAGGTCTTGGCGGGTTTGGAACGTCCGGAACCCCGGGTGTCAATGTGCGCACTGAATGGAAGACAAGCGACATCTGGCTTCGAAGAGAGTTTGAAGTCAAGGTGCCGAAAGGGAAGATTGCCCTCAAACTGTATCACGACGAAGATGCAGAGGTTTATCTCAACGGCAAGCTCATCACAAAAGAATCAGGCTATGTAACTACCTACAACCTGATTCCTTTGGTTGGAAAAAAACGAGAACTACTAAGAGATGGCAAGAACACGATCGCAATCCATTGCCGACAGACTAGTGGTGGTCAAGGTGTTGACGCTGGCTTCGTTCTCATTGTGAAGTAGGCAAGATTCCTTCTAATATAAGGATGGACCGCATTTGGTTGGCTTGATCTCCGGTCGGATCTACCCAATGCGAGTTCCATCCATATTCTTTTGCTGATTCGACGTTCACGAGAGTATCGTCGAACAGCAAATAGCATTCTCCAGGCACTTCCTTTTCGAATCGGCGAAAACACTCATCACCCGGTTTGGATGCGCCGAGCAGGTGAGACGCCACGAGTTTATCCGCGAGCGATATGTTCGGGAAGTTGGCAGGATTAGTAAGCTTTTCCCAATGAACTGCGTTTGTGTTAGAGAGAACAGCGACTCTTATGCCTGCGGATTTGAGATCTGATAGCAATTCGTGAGTTCCCGGGATGGGGTCGGCAAGAATCGCTTTGAAGACCTTATTGGCGTCTTCGGTTGAACATCCTAAGAAACGAGCGAGACCATTACAGAAGGTGGAATAGTCGATTTTGCCATTCTGGTAAGGCCCGAATTCAGGGAACGAATCGAACTCTGAAACTGGACTGTCTGGAAGCGTTGTCGATACACCCGCCGCTTTCGAGGCTTGCTGCCAATTCCGATTAATCCTAATTAGCACACCGCCGATGTCGAACACGACTACAGTTTTCTCAGTCATCAAAGATCGTATACCCTTATGAGGATGGGGGAATTTATACCACGAGATCAGATTGTGTTTTTTGACTGTGATTGCGTTCTCTGTCAAAGGTCCGTCCGATTCTTTATCAAAGGAGATCCCAATGGCAAACTCTGCTTCGCCTCGTTGACCGGGATAACAGCTTCGCGAATCATTCCTGAAAGCAGTCATGCGTCGGTGGTTTTCTATTCAAAAGGAGATATCTTCGTCCAATCGACGGCGGCGCTCCGGGTATGTGCTCAATTGAGCTTTCCTCGAAAACTCTTGGCTGGTTTACTGATTATTCCGAAGCCGATTCGCGACGTTGTCTACAGATGGGTAGCGCGGAACAGATACAGATGGTTTGGCCGGAACGAATCGTGCGGTTTGCTATCAAAGCAAGAACAGAATCGATTACTTCCATAGATAGGCGGGTAAAACCTTCGCCATGTCTGAAGGTTCTCTCATTCGAGTGGCGGTAGTAGGGGCTTCTGGCCGCATGGGGCAAGAAGTTTTGCGAGCGCTAACTCCTTCGCAAGGTTTCGAGATCAAAGCCGCCATTGATAAAGCGATGGCGGGAACGCACGTTCAGGAGTTGATCGGACCTTCTGGACCCGATATTGTGATTCAAGATAAGCTGGGCGCCTCCCTTGATGCTAGCCCGGTGGATGTTCTGGTTGACTTTTCACATCAGTCTGCGGCTGCGATTCATGCAGATTCGGCGATCAAACGAGGAGTGAGCCCTGTAATCGGCTGTACTGGGTTAAGTGAGACCGATATGCGCGAAATCAAATCGCTATGCGCAGAAAAGGGCGTCCCAGGAATGTACATTCCAAACTTTGCGGTTGGTGCTGTCTTGATGATGAAGTTCGCCCAGCTTGCGGCCAAGTGGTTACCAGACGCAGAAATCATCGAAATGCATCATGACCGTAAGGAAGATGCTCCGAGCGGTACGGCAATGCTCACTGCCCAGATGATTGGTGCTGCGCGAATCACAGATCCAGTTCGTTTGCCCCGACCACTTATCAAAGCCGAAGGCGCCCGTGGAGGAAAGGTCGAAAACGTACCTGTCCACAGTATTCGCCTTCCTGGATATCTGGCCCATCAAGAAGTCATCTTTGGTGGGCCAGGCGAGGTGTTAAGCATTCGACATGATTCAATGGACCGCAAATCGTTCATGCACGGTGTAAAGCTCGCTGTCTCACACGTTCGAAGTCTTAATGGATTCGTTGTGGGCCTCGATAAGATTCTTTTCCAGTAGAGCATCATGATTCAGCATCTTCGTTAGGCGTAAACTTGGCGAAGATGTCTGTTATCAAAGTGGTTTCTTTTAACATCAGAAACTCTCATGCTGATGATGGCCCCAATTCGTGGGCTCATCGCCGTGAACGCTCCATTAACGCAATCCGAAAGCTGGCTCCGGATGTGATTGGCTTACAAGAAGTCTGCTTTGATCAACGCGCAGATTTAGAGAACTCGTTGTCCGACTACATTTTTGTCGGTAGTGCCCGAGACGATGGTGCTTTGGATGGCGAAGTCGCTCTAGTTGGATTTCTGAAAAATCGGTTTCACCTATTGGAGTCCCGCACTTTTTGGTTGTCAGACACCCCAGAATTGCCTGGATCGTCGACCTGGGGAAATCGATGTGTCCGCACTTGCACGGCATGTCTTTTGCACGATATTGAGACTAACGATTGCTTCCGCATCTACAACACTCATCTTGACCATGAGTCGGAAGAGAGTAGGCTGGAAAGCGCGAGGCTAATTCGAGACCGAGTCAGTCTAGATTTACCGCAATATCCGGCAATCGTCACGGGCGATTTCAATGTTGGTGAGTCCCATGATGTCCTCAAAACGTTTAGCAAGTCCCTTCTCAGAGACACATTCCGAATCGTGAACGCGGACGCAAAGATCCAGGGGACATTTCCTGACTACGGGAATGACACTTTGCACGAAAAGATTGACTACATTCTCACGGATGTCAGTTGGGAGGTTTTATCGGCTTCGATCGAGACTGACCTTAATAGTGAAGGTTGGATATCCGACCACTATCCTGTTTCTGCCACGTTGGAGTTGGCCGTTTAACTCGGCACTGGTAGAAACCACATAGGTCGTAGTTTGAAATAAAAGAGGGCAGTCGACGCCGACCGCCCAATCGAACCTTCTTTACTCTACTATCGAGAGCTTTTATCGTTACTTCAATATCATAACTCGTTGCTTTTTAGAGAATTGTTAAAGCAAAGAAATGTTGGCAGGTTCTTAACAAAAAGTTGATGTTCCAACCACATCACATCACGACAGTCTGTTTGTGATGTGATTGTGATACTAAAATCGCAAGTGGCCAAACTAGCCGCTTGAACCAGTTCGTATCCTTTCGATAAAGCCGGGGTCATCCATTCTAACGTTAGGCCTTAGTCTTCTCTTCTTGAACCCAGGATCGTTCGGATCAAGGGTAGCTTCAGGGATAAAGATTTTCGGATCGGCGGGAACAGCAACGTACGGTGTGAAGTCGGGCTTGTTTTGTAGCATGTCCCACAGCGGAGCCGCAACTGCGTCAAACATGTTGTTTGGCCCTAAGCCAAAGTTTTCGTAAATGGTGCGGATCACGCTCATGATGCTGGTGTGAACGTGCGATACGTAGCTCTTTTTGGCGTAGGGGCTGATGCAGAGAACGAAGCTTCGATGTCGATCGACGTGGTCGTTATCGCCTCCTGAGTCATCTTGCGTTACAAAGATGGCCATGTTCTTCCACTCTGGCGTATGCGAGAGATACTCGACGATGCGTCCGAGCGCCAGATCGTTATCGGCCAAGAAGGAGGAGAAGTAAGGGTATCCGTCTTTCGGTCTCGCTCCGGTACCGTGGTCGTTGCAGATGGCGATATTGATGAAAGGTGGAAGCGACTTTCCTTTATCACGGAAAGTCTTTTTGATGTCATCAAAAAACCAATCGGCACGAGCGATATCCGGGATGTTCATGTTGAATATTGGATACTCGAAGCAAGTGCGATCATAAAGCACTTTGGGCATTGGGTAGTTCGCTACCTCGTTTGCACCGGTTCGGCTGTTAGCGGGTCCCTCGTCAACTTCGGGGAACTCAAACCCTTCGCCGTAGTTACGAAACTCGATTCCGCCTCGGTTCAGATGTTCCCAGAGTGAACCGTTTTCAAGATAGTCTTCCGGAATTTGCGATCCGTTTGAACCGAAGCTAACGAGCCTTCCCTTAGCGTCGTTTGATCGTCGGAAACCCCACCCAGCGTAAAAAAGTCGGGTTGTCCAAAGGGATGGGTAGACGCCAACCAGCCACCTGTGACCGTCGCCGCTAGCTTGCGGTTCCATGTAGAAGTTGTCGCTGATCGCAAACTGTTCTGCCAGCTTAATGTGGTTTGGCATGACCGACGCTCGTTCTGCCTTTCCTTTTTCTCGAATCCAACCGTTTAAGCCAAATTCAGCGTACGCCGGCTGACCATTACCCTTTGCAAGGGCGCCAAAGATGCCGTCGTAGGTGTGGTTCTCCTTTGTGATGAAAACGATATGCTTGATCGGTGGATGCACAACGGGTGTAGCGACCATTGCGACCAAACCATTATTGATGCGAACCTGTTTCGACTGCGCAACAAGGTCTACCGTACTTGGTGTGACTCGTGCGATCATGCCAGGCATTGCAGATAGTCCGTAGCGCTCATCGGTTTGTGGACGTGGGTCCAGCTCGCCTTGTGGGCCGCGACCGAGGCCCTTCTGAGTTCCTACGAACAACTGACCATTGGCAAAAACCACGCTGTTGGGGAACCAGCCGGTAGGAAAGTGTCCCAACACCTTGTTGGTCTTTTGGTCGATGACCGCGACAGCGTTTACTCCGCTTTCACAGACGAATAATTTGCCCTTGCCATCGGTAGCCAATGCCGAAGGAATGATGCCTCGAAGCTTACTCGCTTGAGAGGAAACTTCCAACTTGATCTGCTTGGTTAACGCGAGAGTCTTGCTGTCGAAAATTGAAATCGTATCGCTATTCGCGTTTGAAACGTAGAGGGATTTGCCAGAAAGGAGCAAAGCGTTTGGAGCACTACCCCCGACCGCTTTTCCACCGTCAGAAATCGCGTGAATGAGCAAGCCGCTCTTCATTGACTTGATCAGCTTCGGGTTAGCCGATGATAGGTCGTACATAAAGACCGACTGCGAATCGGGCACTCTTGGGTCGCCAAGACCGGGAACCTTACGGCCCTCTGCTTCAACGCCTTCTGTGGCTTCCTTCGAAGGGAACCCAAAAGCGGGATGGGTAAGCCCTCTTGAGTTTCCTTTCCCTTCTGCGGGTTTCGGAATCAGGGAGTAATCGAATAAGCCGATATTGGCGACATAGGCACGTGTGCCATCCGAATTAACCGCAAGCGCGTAAGGTTGTCGACCTGCCTTTGTTCTTGTAACGACTTTGAGGCTCGTTAGGTCAATCGTGATCAAATCTTGGTTGGCGACGTCGAGCGCTAGGGCTTTGCTATTCGAGAGGCAGACGATATCGACAGCGTAGCTATCTTTTTTCTTCTCGTCATTCAGCTTTATCGTCGCGGCGTGTTCAAAGGTTTTGCCATCTCGAACACTGATCTCGCCATCGTCACCTTCGCTAACGAGCAGTTTCGAACCGTCTGGCGTAAATGCCGCAGCCGGAGCTGATTCCTTCATCGAAATGAACTTGCCTGTTCGCTCCTTTGTGTCAACCGGAATAACAGAAAACCCGCCGTCATGAAATGCAAGAATCTGCTTTCCATCAGGAGAGGCGATGACCTTCCAAAGATCCGAGCCTGTGTAAATGCGGTCACCCACAGGAGTCAGATAGCGACCGTTGGGCAGGATTGTCGTGCCTCCCGCGATCACTCGCGCCGGCTGATTTCCCGCAGGCACCAAAAATGGCGAAGATGAATTGGAAAGCAGTAAAAGACCGCAGAGCAAGGTCATGGCAATAGTCTGACTCCTTATTGTTAACGCGATGTTACATCTTGTTCAGATTCAATTCATGTAGACTGATATCTGTTCTTGTTAACATGCATTTGGAATTTGAGAGGGGGCATTTTGGTCAGCACGGCTTTGGGCTTGCTGCTTACAATGACGTTTTTTCAAATTCCAGTAACGCCAAAAGGTGTCCATTGCCCGACTGCTGTAGTTCAAGTTGTGAGTGAAAATCACACGGTCACAGATTGCTGTGGAAGAACGATCTCCGTCATCGAACATCGCAAACCAAAACTCGGTGAAGCCGAGTTCATGCAATGTCGATGTGCTGAGCGGAAAGAAGGCAAGGCTCACTTTGAGTGCATGCAGAGTTTTACGGAACTTTGTTTATGGCTACCAGAGGCTGTTCAGATAGCTTTTTGCTGTCAACCGGCGGTCTGGTCTAGCCATTTTTGGAGCGATTCCTTCCACCTACTGATCTTACAGGAGCCCCCGACTCCGCCTCCGTCTATGTGTTGAACCTACTGAATTTCGAGTCTGGCTGCGCGAGTTTTTCGTGTAGCCCCCGGTTTCAATGCTTAACACATTATGAGATTACACATCATCACGACCATCATGGTCGCTATCGCAGTCGGCGCTGCAACTGCTCAAGAAAACCATGAGCACACTTTGGATGCGAACGGAAAACAAGCCGGACATGTCACCGCGAAGGCAGACATCGCCAAGGCAAAGAGCCTCGATGGAAAGAACGCTCCTTCGTTCAGCACGGTCAATTGGGAAGGGAAACCTGTTTCGTTGAAACAGCTCCTGCAAAAGCCGACTGTCTTGGTTTTCATCGAAAAAGGGTGTCCCTGCTGCAAGAGCGGTCGACCCTACATCGACCGAGTCCAGAACCGATACGGAGACGTTGCCAATGTTGTCGGAGTCGTTTATGGCGATGTTAAGGATGCGGCTGCCTGGAAGAAGACCGCTGGACCGCAGTTTCAAGTTATCGCGGATCCAAAAGGGAAGATCGCTGCTTCCTTCGGCGCGAAATCCGCTTTGGCGACCCGGTTAATCGACAAGAAAGGGAAGATTAAGTTGAGTTATGCTGGATACTCGGCATCGATGCTTCGCGAGTTGACGGCGACGATTGCCAAGCTAAGCGGCATCGCAGATAGGAAGATGGAGACTCGTCCCGCACCAGCGGCAATCACTTCAGGTTGTGAACTGGGTATGGAAGAAAAGGCCGGAAATTAATCCGTTTACTATCCGTTCTCAGGTTCGCTTGAACTTGAGGACGGATCGGATAGCATCGCCTCAAACGCGACGATAGCGGCGGCTACATGAACATTCAGTGATCGGCCTTTTCCTGCCATTGGAATCAGGACGGCGCCATCACAAAATCGAAGAACCTTATCGTAAACTCCGTTTACTTCGTTGCCCAGAACTATGCAAGTTTTCTCTGGATAATTGTATTCTTTGTAATGGACTGCACCCTCTGCTATTTCCACAGCAACAAGGTGATATCCCTCAGATCGGAGTTGTTGGGCAGCCTCTTCGTATCTTTCGATTTGTCGCCACTTTACCCTTCGATGATTGCCAAGCGAGGTCACGCTGATTTGTGGATCAGGCGGAACCGGGGTTCTACCCGAACAGATGATTTCCGTGGCGCCGCAGGCATCGGCGACCCTGAACATTCCTCCAACGTTATAAGCGTCAGTCCAATCTTGCAAAAGGATCGCTAACTGAATGTCAGGCTTAAAGGCAGAGGCAAGTTCCTTTTTGAGTTGTCTTACGCCGGTTTTTGATCGGATCGTCTTCACTTCGACAACCTAGCCTTCTGCCGGTTGCGTATGATGATCGCCACCGAATTCATCAGAAGCACACCTGCCATCAATACGAGAATAGCGGCTGCCGATGCGCGATGAAACTCTGCTTCGGGCTGTTGAGCCCAGTTGAATATCTGCAAAGGAAGAACAGTGTACTTGTCAGTGACCTTGTTGGGCACGTAAAAGGTAGTCGCTGAAGCCCCCACGACTATAAGCGGCGCGGTTTCCCCAATTGCGCGACTAAGAGATAAAATGATGCCAGTAAGAATACCGGGTGAAGCAGCAGGAAGGACCTGAAAGATGATTGTTTGCCACTTAGTGGCCCCAAGACCGATGGATGCCTCTCGATAAGAATTAGGGACCGACTTTAGAGCTTCTCTCGTCACGATGATAATCGTTGGCAAAACGAGAGTGGTCATCGTCAATGCACCGGTCAAAATCGATCCTGCAAACATAAACCAATGCCAAAAGAGAGCCCGTCCAAGTAGCCCATAAACGATGGAAGGAACACTCGATAGGTTTGCGATGTTTAGGTGTATGAATTGTTTGAACTTGTTGTCTTTACGACTAAACTCGTCGAGATAGACTGCGGCGCTCACTCCAATCGGAATCGCGATACAAGCGGTGAGACCGATGACGAAGGTCGTTCCGACAATGGCTGACCAAATACCAGTTTGTTTTGGACGCGAAGACAATTTTCCGGTAATGAATTCCCAAGAAACTCGGTCGATGCCGTCAGCTGTGATCTTCACGAGGACGATCAAAAGGAGTGACACTGTAAAAGCTGCGGCGCAAAAAGCAAGGATAGAAAGTGACTGGTTGAGCAGTCGTCGGCGCAAGGATAGCTGTTCCAGAAACACTATGGAAGCGACCTCCTGAATCGTTGAACAACTTTGTTTGCCAAGACGTTCATGGCCATTGTCATCGCAAACAGAGCCACCCCGACTGCAAAAACGGATTCGTAGGAACGAGTGCCAACTGCGATGTCACCTTGAGCAGTGGACACAATATAGGTTGTCATCGTTTCCATGCTCTTAGCTGGATTCAGACTCATAATTGGATTTGAGCCAACAGCCAAAGTGACCGCCATTGTTTCACCCAATGCCCTTGATAAAGCAAGGATAAACGACGCCATGATGCCCGAAAGGGCCGCAGGGAGAACAATTTTTATGGTTACTTCGGCCTTTGTGGCCCCAAGGCCATAGGCAGCGTCGCGGAGCGTGTTCGGGACAGCACTAATCGCATCTTCGCACAAAGAGGAGACAATCGGCAGAATCATGATCGCTACAACGATTGCGCCGCTTGCTGCGTTATTGGCTTGGAACTCCGGACTCAGCTTCTGTAACAAGGGAGTCACCATATAGAGTCCTAAGTATCCGTACACTACGGTCGGAACACCAGCCAATAGCTCCATACAGGGTTTGAGGAATGACTTCACGCCTGACCGTGCATATTCACTGAGATAGATAGCGCTCAACAATCCAACGGGAATCGCGATCAATCCGGCACCGATCGTAATAACAAACGTGCCCATGACCAACGGCAACACGCCAAACAGTGGTGGACTTGCCGCTGGTCTCCATTCAGTGCCAAAAAGAAAAGATCCAATAGGCACAGCTTTGAAGAAAGGGATTGATTCGCCAAGCAAGATCGCGACAATGCCGAAGGTCGTGACGACAGACATGAACGCGCACAAAAACGCGAACCACCGAATAGTCCCTTCACTTAATAATCGCCAATATGTCCGGATCTTTCGATCTGGGCGAAGCGGCAAGTCCGACATTGGACCTATTTTGATTCAGATTCCTTCTTCAGAACATCGGAAATCGCCAATCCAGGTTGCACGCCTTGAAAAACCGTTCCAGTTTTTCTCGCCGAGATACGGTCCTTAATGGTTTTGATAGCATCATCAGGCAAGGTGACGTAGCCTGCTTCGACGATGTCTGCTTGCCCTTTTTCGCTGAACAGGAAGTCAAGGAATTTTTGAATGGCGGGGTCCGAGTCTAGCGCTTTTTTATTGATATACAAAAACAGCGGACGACTTAGCAAGCCATATCTGCCATCCTGAACAGTCGTATCTGACGGCACAACTCCGCCCTTACCAAGATCAATCGGAACTACTTTGAGTTTCTCTTTATTATTGATGTAGTAGTTCAAGCCAACGTAGCCGATGCCGTTCTTGTCGGATGCAACTGCGTTTACAATGACGTTATAATCCTGGTTCGCTTGGTAGTCCTTACGGATATCCCCAACCTTTGAATTAACCGCATCGGTAAAGTACTCATAAGTTCCGTGAATTTCGCTGGGTCCATAGAAGTTGATCGATTGGGCAGGCCAATTTGGACGAACATCAGACCAGGTCTTCACTTTGCTTACGCTTGACCACATCTTCTGAAGTTCTTTCGGCGTGAGTTTGTCGACAAATGAATTTGAATGAGCGAGGATAACGCAGACTCCGTCGTAAGCGATGGGAACCTCGATAAACTCGACATGTTCTTTTTTCAGTGCTTCGAGTTCCTTTGGCTGGATTGGGCGAGAAGCTGTGGCAATCTGAACATCGCCACGACTGAATTTTTGCATGCCGGGGCCAGTTCCCGACTTGTTCACGTCCACCTTAAGACCGCTGTTTTCAGCTCCGAAATCTTCGCCGAGCTTATTCACGATAGGGAAAACGGTACTGCTACCATCAATCGAAAATCCGTCGTGAGCAGCTCCGTGCATGGCAGAAGATTCGCCGCTGCCGCATCCAACAACCGCAAGCCCAAGAACCCCGGCAAGAAATGCCATGGAGAATCTCAGGTCGAGAATTCGTTTTACTTGGCTAATGCTACTCATTTCAGGGCAGGTTACTGAACCCCTGTTAAGACGGGATTAACAGAATCTGTACCAGAATCGGATAACCTCTTGTTGTGGAAGTCATGAGGGTCATAGATGTTGCTCTGGACCCGAGGAACGGCGGTTCAGAGGCCGTGTGGACATACCAATACCAGCCGAATCTGAGTGTCGGTGATGCTGTACTCGTTCCGCTCGGCCCCAGATCCGCTCTTGGATTTGTTGTTAGAAGTTACGAATCAACTGAAGAATCTCTCGGCTTCAAATTTAGTCAGTTAAGGCCGGTTCAGAGCAAAATCGATGGATTATCCCTTCCGGCAGAGTTGGTCGAACTATCAAAAGCGGTCGCGGAAGAAACGTTGTGTTCTTTGCCGGTCGCCCTTTCGGTTTCAACTCCGCCCAGCGTTCGTGACCGACTTGTGACCGCGTGGAGGATCATTCCCGGGGCAGAAATCAGTGGCAGTTCACTTCAAGTTGAAACGCTACGGGTTCTTAGTGAAGGGGAGATCATTCAGTCGAAAACGAAGAAGATTGAACCAGGAGTCTTAAAAACTCTTCAGCAACTACGCTCCTTAGGCAAAGTTGAATCCACCTACACCGTCGCTGCGATTCAAGAGCAAAGATCGCGTGAAGTACTTTACCGTTTGACACTCAATGCAGGCGCAGTAGATGAATTTCTCAAGAAGGAAGGGAAACGGAAACCGGCTCAGGCATTGACATTAATGTGCCTTCAGTCTGCCGAACAGGGTGCGTTTACGTCGCTGGAGATCAAGGCGCTGGCTGGCGTCACTGATGCTACTATCAAAGCTCTGACAGCTAGCCAGCTTCTTGAAAAAGTCGATCTCGAAACGACAAGGACCTCCAAAGCACCAACCCTTAACCCTGCTCAGCAATTAGCCGTTGACGCGATTACCGAAGCGATCCGTAACAAGGTGCCGGCTTCATTCTTACTGTTTGGAGTCACGGGTAGCGGAAAAACTGAGGTCTATCTGAACGCGGCAGCCGAAGCTTTGCGATCAGGGAGAAAGATCCTTTACATCGTTCCCGAAATTGCCCTCGCAGCGCAGGCAATCGCTCAGCTTCGAGATCGATTTGGCAAGTCCGTAGCCGTATTGCACTCAGATTTGGCACCAACCGAGCGTTTGCACAACTGGCTGCGAGTTCGAGACGGCGAAGTTCCAGTCGTGCTAGGTGCCCGCTCTGCTCTGTTTGCCCCGATCAGTAATATCGGTTTGATTATCATTGACGAGGAACACGAAGGCGCTTACAAACAAGAGTCAGCACCAAGATATCACACCAAATCGGTTGCGCTCAAGCTGGCCGAACTGCACGGTTGCGCAGTTGTTCTTGGATCGGCTACTCCTTCGGTCGAGTCATTTTACGAAGCTGAACAACACGAATCAGGTGCAGGAAAAACGCCGCTCACCTTGCTTTCGCTGCCTCATCGAGCAGCGTCGGCCCAGTTGCCAACCGTAGAAATCCACGATCTTTCGGAAGGGTACAAGCGGGGTCAGCCCTCCATCCTTACCGAGCGCATGAAAGCAGAACTGAGTCAGACGATTGAGAGAGGAGAGCAAGCAATTCTCTTTCTCAATCGCCGAGCTTATGCTCCGTTTTTGGTTTGCCGCGACTGTGGAGAGCAAACCAAGTGCCCACACTGCTCAGTTTCATTGAGTTTTCATCGGCGAGATAGAAAGATCAAATGTCACCACTGTGGCTATCAGACGACGCCACCTGATATCTGTCCCAAGTGCGGGGGAGCAAGAATTCAGCCCTTGGGAATTGGGACTGAAAAAGTCGAGGAAGCCGTCGCTCAAGACTTTCCAGACATTCGAGTCGCGAGGCTTGATCGGGACGTCGCAAGACTCAAAGGCTATGTCGAAGAAACGCTTGCGGCATTCCGATCGGGCGAGATCAGTGTCTTGGTTGGAACACAGATGGTAGCTAAGGGGCTGGACTTTCCAAACGTAACGCTTGTGGGTGTCATCGCGGCAGATATTTCGCTCAACATTCCTGACTTTAGGGCAGGTGAACGGACATTCCAGTTGCTTTCTCAGGTGGCCGGTAGAGCGGGGCGAGGAACTTCTCCTGGCCGCGTCGTCATTCAGACTTTCAATCCAACGCATATTGCTGTTCAGGCTGCGCAGAACCACGACTTTCATCGGATGTATGAAGTTCTTCAAAGCGAGCGACGAGACGCGAGTTACCCGCCATTCTGTCGACTGATCAATATTGTTTTAAGTGGTGAAGATCGAAACGCGGTGACCAAACTCTCAGACGAAATTGGCACAGCGATTCGGAACGCTCATCCGTCAGTCACCGTGCTCGGCCCGGTCGATTGCCCTGTAGAAAAGATACAAAACCGGTGGCGTAGACACGTGCTTGTCAAGATGCCAAATGAGATGCCAACGAGCGAAATTGGCAAGGTTGTTGAGCCATTACAAGCGAAAGGGGTCCAAGTCGTTATCGACGTAGACCCCTATGTCCTGATGTGATCTACGCTAGTGCGGCGCGAAGTTCGGTAGCAAAATGATCGATTTGATCTTTCATTCGAAGCTCAGTGCAGGCAACGAGAAGACAGTTGTCCATTCCTGTGTAGTAGCCGCCTAGCGGTAATCCGGCAAGAATGTGCTTTTCTAAAAGTTGATTGCGAACCTCAGAAGCACTCTTTGGAAGTTCCAAAACGAACTCTTGGAACACTCTGCCGCTGAACTTAACCTTCGCACCTGCTTTCGTTAATTCCTGGATTGCATACTGGGTGTTTCGAACGCTATCTTCGGCGATTTGCTGAAGTCCGTTCTTGCCGACGGCAGTCAGATACACGGCGTTGCAGAGAGCCATCAATGCTTCGTTCGTACAGATATTCGAGGTCGCCTTTTCGCGCCGAATATCTTGTTCTCGAGTTCGAAGTGTCATGACAAAACCGGTACGGTCGCCGTGGGCTTCTTTCGTTTTTCCAACGACTCGCCCAGGAATGCGACGCACGTGCTCCTGTTTACAGGCAAAGTGTCCAACGACCGGACCGCCTAATCCCATAGCCACGCCAAGGGATTGCCCCTCGCCAACGACGATATCTGCATCGAATTGGCCAGGGGGTGGGATCAAGGCGCACGCTACCGGGTCAGCAACGACGATGAACATCGCACCTGCGGCGCGGGCAGCATCTCTAGCCTTTCCTAGATCTTCGATAATGCCGAAGAAATTCGGATACTGAACGATGACACAGGCGCCACCATCGACCTTTGAATAGTCGGTGGTTTCGCCGTTAACGCTCTCTATCGTCTCGACCTCAATTCCCATTGACCAGCAGTAGGTTTTGAGAACTTGGCGATAATTTGGATGGACAGCATCACTGACGACAACTTTTTGGCGACCATTGAACCCGGTCGCGAGAATGGCTGCCTCAGCCATCGAAGTCGCGCCGTCGTACATCGACGCATTTGCGAGATCCATGCCGTAAATCTCCGCAACCATCGTTTGATATTCGTAAATGGTCTGAAGATAACCTTGCGATGCCTCGGGCTGGTAAGGCGTATATGCGGTAAGGAACTCTCCTCGCGAGATAACCGCACCGACCGACGCTGGAATGTACCGGTCATAGATTCCTGCTCCTAAAAAGCAGGCGTAATCCATCATGTTCTTGTTCTTGAGTGCGAGTTCCCTCAAATGCGCAAGTAACCGATGTTCGTCAAGCGCAGGAGGAAGATCGAGCGCACCCTGCGCAACCCTAAGGTTCTCAGGAATCTCTCGAAAAAGTTCGTCAATGGACGATGCACCAATGGCATCGAGCATTTCCTTCCGGTCAGCGTCGGTATGTGGGATATAGGGCATTACTCTGTTAGGCTATCGAGGCGATATATGCGGCAGCGTCCAATAGGTTTGCAACTTCTTCTGTGTTTGAAACCTTGACCTTGACCAAGAAGCCAGCTCCGTAAGGGTCGCTGTTGATTAGTTCGCTTTGGGCGCCAAGTGCTTCATTTACTTCGATCACTTGACCCGAAATCGGAGCGTAAACATCGCTCACGGTTTTGACTGATTCGACGCTGCCGAACGTATCTCCGGCCACAAGTGCGCGACCTGGAGTCGGAAGGTCGACGTAGACAACGTCTCCTAGCTCGGATTGCGCGAAATCGGTGATTCCGATGGTAGCAACATCGCCGTCGAGTCGGACCCACTCGTGTGAGGCCGCATATTTGAGTTCGGTCGGAGTATTCGCCATAGCTTTCTCTCTCCTACGAGGATACCTGTGTGGGCCACAGTACCCAAACTATGAAAATGGAGATAAAAAGACCGATTGAATTGGAATCCATAACCCGTCATATTCGGTAGTTGCAGTTGTCACGAACACGTGCGACGTTTGGGGGATTTTTGAATAAGCTTATTAACGGGAGAAGCTGTGCTGATCGGCACTCGACATAGCCATCATCGCTGTCTTCTTAGACTGCTACAAGATGTTGTTGCCAGCGAACAATCGCCGATGCGCGTTCGGACTTTAGCCGAAGCCGCAGGTTTTTCTCGTGCGCATTTGACGCGAGTTTTTCACTCATTGCTGGCCGAATCGCCTGCAGATCTGGAGCGACGTTTACGACTAGAAAAGTCCGCCTTCAACCTCCGAGAAGCCGGAATTAGTGTTCTAGAAGCCTCTCGTGATGCCGGATATGCCACCCCCGAGGCATTTAGTCGTGCCTTCCGTGCCGCTTACGGAATGTTGCCATCGGAATTTCGAAGTGATCGAATCACCGATTGGAAGTTGCCGTGCGCATCGAATGTGCATTGGAACTCAGGTGGGACAATCAGCGAATTTGTCGTTGCCTCACCAGATTCGGGTCGTTACTCTGTCATCGAACGCCCTGCCGTGACCATGGCAGCCCTTCGGTTTGCCGGCGAAGCTGCTAGCTGGTACGACGCTTGGCAGGCACTCGAAGCTAGTTTGCCCGAGGAACTCCGAAACAATCCGGCGTTCAGACCGACGATGTTGCATTTCGAGACACACCGAGCTTATCGAAAGCGAAAACCCCGCGTCGAGATTGCGATTCCTATCCCACAGGACATGGCGATGCCGTTGAGTCTAAGGATTTTGCAGGTGCCCGGCGGCGTCTTTGCGATGCAAAGAGAGCTGGTAGACGAAACCAAGCGAAGGGATGCACTCACTGACATTGCCGAGAATTGGCTTCCGAAGAGTTCAACCAGTCGCAGTGCCTACCCTGTGGTGCTCGAAGTGTTCAACGATTGGCCGCACCGCAATACCAAGACAAAGAGCCAGCTAATGGTTGGTCTGGATCTTGGAATATCGATGGCATAAGGGTAACTTCACCCTTATGCGCATCGATTTTGTTTCCCTTTTTCCAGACATGCTCTGGCCCGCGTTACGGGCAAGCATGATGCGAAAGGCAACAGAATCCGGCGCCGCTGAGTTCAGCGTAACCAATCCGAGGGATTTCTGCTACGACAGACACGCCAAAGTCGATGACACACCGTATGGTGGTGAACCCGGAATGCTCATCAAAGCTGAGCCGATTGCCCAGGCGATCGAGCATCTCGAGCTTAGTTCCGCTAAAACATCGATTGTATTGACTGACCCTGCAGGTACCGTTTTCCAACAGTCAGACGCCAAAGAACTTGCCCAGCTAGATCATGTTATTTTTCTGTGTGGACACTATGAAGGGATAGACCACCGCATCGAAGAGGAATATGTCACGCACTCATTTTCCATCGGCGATTACGTTCTCACTAATGGTGAATTGCCAGCGCTGATCATGGCCGATGCAATGGTGCGCCTGATTCCCGGTGTACTTGGCTGCCAGGGAAGTCTTGAAGCCGACAGTTTTGCCTCAGGTTTGTTAAGCGCGCCAAACTTCACGCGGCCAGAGGAATGGCGAGGCAGGAAAGTTCCCGACGTACTTCTAAGCGGAAACCACAAAGCCGTCGAGAAATGGAGGCGCACAAAAGGTCTAGAGAGAACGATTCTTCGGCGTCCAGACCTGTTAGCAAAAACCGAACTAACCCGAGAGGATATTAAGTTGTTAGATTCGTTGAGTCAAATCGGCGAATAAGTTGATCGAGTAGTTCGATTGCGCCGCCTTTGTTCAGCACTTCATTCTCCGATTCGCATTGAGTTGAGTAGAGGCAAGCTGGGCAGCCGATTTCGCATTCACAACTCGTCAAGAGTTTCAGGGCAGACTGGACCCACTCAAGCGCGACTTCGGCGAGCTTTTCGCAAAGCCCTACGCCACCAGGTGTGGCATCGTAAACAAAAACGGCCGGTGCCATCGTGTCGGGAAAAGTGGCGTACCAACCATGCCCTAGGTCGCCCCGATCACAAGCTGCTAGTAAGGGCGCTACCGACAAAAGTGCGTGCTCTGCTCCGTGAACTGCACCCATCTGAGACATCACGTCTGCTTCGAGATTTAACTCTGGGAAGTCAATACGAACTGCGATAGTTTCAAAGGTCTGGGCAGGAAGATCTAGAGGCTCTACGCCAAGTACGGTGTCGCCGTCTTGTGCCATCCGTTTATACAGTTGAACTTGATCTGTGACCGTTACGCCAACGAGCGAAACGCCCGGCCCTTTTGTGATCTCAACCCTCTGCTGGATGACTGACGTGCCTTGCGCGAGGGTGTAGTAGTCACAGGTGATCGGCTCCAGTTGAGCAATCTTCATGTTGAGGTCGAGGTGCTTGACAACAAATGTATTGCCCCGATGGAGATAGATCGCTCCCTCATGGGCTTGAGTAAAGGCGCGTCCGTAATCCATCGTCCCAAGCTCCTCGCCTCCAACGAGCAGCCTTATTTGATCACCCGCCCCTCGGATGCTCACTCTTGCTGCTGGCGAGTCCGCGCCTGGGTAGAAGAACAGACCTGCACTGAATTTCAGTTCACCGCTACGATCCAACTCTTCGGCGATAGAAAGCGCAGACGTGCCGAAACGGGTTAGTTCAGTTGGAGATATTGGGCGTTCTTGAGCCGCACATAGAAGCTGTTTCGACAGAATCTGCTTGTTCTCCGGATTGATGCTGACGTCCTCGTTACGCGCGCGGAGCACGATGGCTGGTTGTCGCACGATGAACTGTTCGAGCGGGTCATCTTTGGCAACAAAAAGGGCAAGGCTGTCGCGCGTTCCTCGACCGGCGCGACCCGCCTGTTGCCAGAAACTGCTCGTAGTGCCTGGGTAACCGTTAATTACCACTCCGTCGAGAGTTCCGATGTCGACACCTAACTCCATCGCGCTTGTTGCGGACAACCCTAAAAGTTTGCCTTTGAAGATCGCCTTCTCGATCTCGCGTCGTTCTTTCGGGGTGTAACCAGCGCGATAACTTTCGATTCGAAGTGGATCGACTTGTTCGTCCTTTGAAAGGCGTCTGCGGGCATATTTGAGAACGAGTTCGGCACCAACGCGTGATCTGCTGAAGACGAGCGTCTTTTGATCGCATTCGACTAGGTTGGCGAAGATTTCGCTAGCGGCGATATTCGAACTTAGGCGGTTTCCAGTTCCGAGCAGCGGTGGATTAAAGAAAACGAACGAGCGCTTTCCGCTCGGGGAACCATCGTCATTGACCAGCGTCGCAGTCCGCCCCGTGAGGTTGCGAAACAGTTCTTCGGGATTGCCGATGGTTGCGCTGCAAGCAATGATCTGAGGACGGTTATGATGCCATTGGCATAGGCGCAACAGACGTCTTAACACACTTGCCACGTTAGACCCGAATACACCGCGATAGGTGTGCATTTCGTCAATAACAATCAGCCGCAGCGACTTAAGGAATTTCGTCCAGTTTTCGTGACTGGGGAGAATTCCAAGATGAAGCATGTCCGGGTTGGTTAGGATGATGTGACCAAGCTTGCGCAAAGGGCTTCTTTGAGATTGCGGCGTATCACCGTCGTAGCAACCTACTCGAATTCCTGTTGGCATGAGCTGCTCTAGCTTGCTCATTTGATCTTGTGCGAGGGCTTTGGTCGGAAAGAGGTAAAGACAGCGGCATGCAGGCTCGGTCATGCAGAACTGCATTGCAGGGACGTTGTAGCATAGGGTTTTGCCGGAGTTCGTCCCAGTTGTGACGACGACATCCTCGCCTCGCATAGCGGCGTCATAGGCTAATGCCTGGTGCGAATAGAGCTGGGTGGCACCAAAAGCGAGCAAAGCAGACTCGACCGAGGCGTGCATCGGCGATTCGGGTTTCCGAAACTTGGCTACCCGAGGCATCAGCTCTTCCACGTGCGTGATTTGGTCTGCAAGGCGTGGATCGGGAAAAAGAAGGTTGCCCGACATGCTTTGGAGCATTATGGACACGGAAAGCTGCCGTGGTGCCGGTAGGTACCCTGATATTGTGCAGCCGCCTGTTGTTTACTTCGATCTCGACGGAACCTTAACTGACTCGGCACCTGGAATCCTTAATTCTCTCAAGTTTGCGCTCAGTGAGTTAGGCTTCCCCGAACCGGACGCAGAGTCGATGAGACAAGTCTTAGGACCCCCCATCCAACATTCCTTCGCAAGACTCCTTGGAACGACCGACGCAGAGCAGATTGCGCATGCTGTAAAGCTGTATCGCAAGCACTTTATCCCTGTCGGCATGTTCGAGAACGAGGTTTATATTGGTGTCCGCGAGATGCTGCAAGAGCTGAAATTTGCTGACTTCACGATTTACATCGCAACCGCGAAACCCACTGTTTTTGCACGTCAGATTACCGATCATTTCGGACTCACAAGATTCTTCGATGCCATCTATGGGAGCGAGCTCACTGGTGAGCGAGGATTGAAGTCGGAAGTCATCGCATATGGTCTGGCTCAAACGGGAAAGACCGGTTGGATGGTTGGCGATCGAGAGCATGATGTCATCGGGGCACATCAGAATCAAATGCCTTGCCTCGGAGTTACTTACGGCTACGGGACGATCAGCGAATTGCAATCAGTTGGTGTCGATGATATGGCTGGAAGCCCGGCTGAGGTGACCCGGAAATTGCTTCGATTTCGATAACCGATAAAAAGTTCGAAGAATTTCTTGGCATCTGATGAAATTCGTGTTAAAACAAATCTGTCATTCTGATGCCACTTCTTACCGAGGGGCTGGGCTTAAAGCCCCTTTGGTATGCTTTTAGACCTATTGCCGCTTCCTATCGTTTTGGCGTGATAAGAACGCTTTCCGCCCGTAAGATCATTGTTTGCCAGGCATCAAAGTATCAATTACAGCTGATGTCCGGTCGGTATTCCCACCCGAAAATCTGAATTTAGCGTCTGCTTTGCGAGTAAAGATTTCCGATCTAGCTCATAGAAAACGGGGCTGCCCCTTGTGAGATAGCCCCGTTCACTTGATCAGTTGAGTCGTTAGCCTTTTGGAACCTTCACCCGGTCCAGGGAAGCGTAGCCGGTACCTTCAACGACCTCACATCGGCTCAGGCGGTCAGCTAAGACCTCGGTCACACGGATTTTTCCGACCTTTTCGCCCGTCGATTCTCCCAGCATGACGGAAGGATTATCTGGGTCTGGGATAGATTCACCGGGATGAAACACCTCAAAAACATCGCCTGGTTGTAACCCTGCGTTCTTGCCTGCATTGATGTAAATGTTTCCTTTGCTATCCACCTGTGCGACTTTTGCGGACCACGGCGGAAGACGGCTTGTCTGCTTCGCAATCAAAGCAAGAGCGTTCTTGATGGCTTGTCTGCACGCTTCGGCTAAAGGGCTCGTTTGGAATGATGAACGACCAAACCTGTAGTCATCTTTTTGATATTTCAGCGTGGAGTTCGTCGACTTTGCGCCACCGGTACCATGTGCTGCTGCGTAGATCTCGCCCGTTGTCGCGTCGATCAATCGAACGTCGATGTCTACACGAGCGGTGTAGCTGCCTGATCCACCCATGAAACCCATCGGGATAGAGCCGGTGAGGTCAGTTCCCGAATATGAGAATTCTGTGAGCGCTCCTCGCAGAATGAGCTGAGCACCCATGAGCTTGCCTTGTTGAGCCTTCGACGCGTCTGCAACTCCAGTTCTTTGTTGCTCGTCAGTTACGTTCTGTAGGGCTGCCCGCTCAACGGCGTCAAAGTTCCCTTGAGCAAGCATTTCAGTGATCGCCATTTCCGCCAGGCCAGCAGGGGCATTGTCCGGGGTGGGACACGCGTATCGGCTTGCACCTGGGGCGATAAGCACGGCAGCATCGGCTGAGGCAGATGGATCAGAGATAATGCTTGAGGCAAAGCTGATCTTGTTTTCAAAGTCGGAAACCCAAACACTTAATCTCGGTCCGAGCGTTGTGGTGGGTTGAATCCCGCCATGTGTTGCTGGACCAAGAAGCGCTAATAAAGCGATTCCAATATTCATAAGCAATCTCCCTTCTTATTTGGCCTTATCTTGGCCAAGAGGTTTGACCAAATAGCCAACCTCGTATCTTCCAGAATTCAATGTGGCCACGCTCAGTTTTGGTTGAACGGACGTGATAGTACAACGGCCAACGGGACCAGAAGTTACGTTTGCCGGGTCAAAAATCCCGAACTCCTGTCCGACTTTTGCGCCGAGTCGGAATCCTGCTGAAATGTACAGTTCTTCCGAACCTTCTTTAGTCTTTATGCCCTTGGCAATCTTTGCTTCGACTCCAACCAGCTTGTTGAGTTTTTTGACCGCATCTTCTACAGCAAGTCTCGCGGACTGCCCGACCGGAGTTTGTCGAAAGCTGGCGCTCTTGAGTTTTGTGTCACCTGACTCATAGGTGGCGGTTTTTACCAGACCGGTAGCAGACCCGATTCCAGTGACCTCAATCGGAGCTTTCCCGTCTTCTTCAACTTTGAGCTTGATCTCAGTTGTGATATTCCAGCGTGTGTCGAGCATGTCCAGTGTTCGCAACCAAGTTAAGCCTTGGATTCCAGGGCGAACTTTCATGTTCGATACGGTTGCCGAAACATTAACCTTGCGCCCATTCAACATGCCCGTGTCGGAAGGACCATTCTCGAAAACTGCGATGGCGCTTGAGCTTGCCAGCGCGTTTGTCAGCAGGCCCGAAGTCAGTTGAGCCATTGCCTCTTGAGGCGGATAAACGTAGGCAGGGGATGCAACAGGCGTATCTCCCCAAGGTTCTTGAACGGGAGGAATCTTGTAGATCGCATCGACCTTGAAAGTCGACGGCGCGCTCGTCTGAATGACGGGAGCACCAGCAGGTAAGAACGAATGAATCGCGATCAGGACAGGAATCATAAAACACCTTTCATATGTGCACTAAACTTGATTCGACCACTTTACACTATAAAGGAACAATATGGCTATTTGCTAAACTGCCCAAACGCTTCTTTTTAGCGAGAGCATTAGTGTGAGTGTGTTTCTGTTTAGCTAATTAGGTCCAAAGTATCAATCGCAAAAAGGAGCTGATTGATTCACAGTGCGTGTGTATATCGCCCAATCGGCGGTCATCTGGCCCCTGGACCTCAAAATCACCCGACTTTAAGAGCGACTCGGAATTGCTCTTTGTACAGTCTCGAATAGAGCCCCTCATTCTCGAGCAGTTCCTCGTGCGTACCCTTTTCGGTGATAACGCCCTGCTCAAGCACAACGATCAGATCAGCACTTACGATGGTTGACAGTCTATGAGCGACGACAAAGCTTGTTCGACCTTTCAATAGATTGTTGAGGGCGTGCTGGAGGAGGGCCTCGGTTGCTGAGTCGAGGGAAGAGGTCGCTTCGTCCAGAATTAGGATACGTGGGTCGGCAAGGAGAGCGCGTGCAATCGCCATGCGCTGCTTTTCGCCTACAGACAGCTTGATTCCGTCTTCGCCAATCTTTGTTTCGTACCCTTCCGGCAAAGCCATGATCGCTTGGTGAATCGCGGCTGCCTCGGCGGCGGCTTCGATTTCTTCATCGGAGGCATCTTCTCTTCCATACCGAATGTTCTCTCGGATGGTTGTGTTGAACAAGATGCTCTCTTGTGCGACAACGCCAACCTGCTTACGGTAGCTCAGAATTTGAGTATCACGGAGGTCGATGCCATCGACTGTGATTCGACCAGACTTGGGGTCATAGTTTCTTAGGAGCAAACTCGTGATTGTTGTTTTGCCACTGCCAGAGAATCCAACCAGCGCGACTGTTTGCCCGGGTTTGATGTCGAGTTCAATCCCTTTCAGAACGGGCTGATCCGGTTCGTACTCAAACCAGACGTTTTCAAACTTTACGTGTCCGGTTATTTTAGGCATCGGGAGCGCACTCGGATGATCAATAACCCGGTTAACAGTATCCAGTGTCCTAAAGATACGGTTCATCGCCGCTTGTGCGCGGGCAAACGGGTCAACGACCATTAGGAATCGAACGATCGGACCGTAGATATAGCCAACGCTGAGAGAAAGGAAGACAACGAGCGTTCCTGCTCCCAATTCCCCTTTGAGGCATTGAAGGCCGCCGACGTACAGCACCGCGCCTGTCGCGATTCCACAAAGCGCATCGGCGATGGTCCAAAGGCTACTTCCTAGTGCGCCTTGTTGAACGTTCAGACCCATGAGTTCTCTGGTCGTGCTCATGAACGTTCGTGCTTCCCATCGCTCCTGGCCAAATCCTTTCACGGTTTGGATGCCGGTGAGCTTTTCCTGCATCTGGCCGTACATCATGTCGCGTTTTCCGCGAATGAGGTCGCTCGTCGTTTGAAGAGGTTTCAGGAGGCGCCGGAAATTCCAGATATATACAGGAGCGATGATCAGGCTCAATCCGGCCAAGCGCCAGTTGATGGAGCAGAGCACAATCATGACGAGGCCAAGTTGCGCAATGTCTCCGAGCACTTGGGTTAGGTTCGAGGTGATGAGACCTTGAACCGTGGCTGCATCGTTGATGACGTTGCTGACTAGCTTTCCTGTTTGATTTTTCTCGTAATACGCTAGAGGCAGAGCTTGCATGTGGGCAAGCATTCGTTCACGAATAGCGAGAAGAAAGCTTTGGCCGAGTGTTGCCAACGAAACCGACTGTCCATAGCCAAGAGCGCCTTGAGCCAAAGCGAAGAAAACGATATAGAACAGATACAGCAGCGTGTTAATGGGCTCGCCACGTTGCAGTTTGTTGACGATGTCGCCAAGGATCAGTGGCGGCAGAAGTCCGAACGCACTTTGGAGGACAGTCAGTAACAGTGCAAGTGCAACCATCCACTTGAACGGTCGTAGCTCTTGCATCAGCCGACGCATTGGCCGATGTATCGGCGTTTCGTCGACTTCTTGCTCTAAGGTTTGTTGCTGACGGGCCATGGTCTAACTTTCAAAGTCTTACCCAAACCCAGGCGCCAGGTAGCCCATTTCTGAGCAAACTTTTCGGATTATCTTTGCTTGCCACCGATAGCGGGGCAAGGCTGTGAGTTTTGAAACAAAAGCACTCCCGTTCGGCCCAACCGGCGTGAACGGAAAGCAAAAACGGCAGATACTCTCACAAGCATCTACCGTTTTTGATGACCTAGATTCTCTATTAGTTCAGAATCTCTTCTGGTCCGACTGGGGCAAGTTCATCACGGTGCATTGCCGTCAGAACGCCATCATGGTTCACCACCAGGAATCCTTCGCATTCTCCCACGATGGTAACGAGATCCCCTGTATGCAAGAGCTTCAGGTAATCAGCGTTCACGCTTGCGAGTTTCCCGGGCATTAGCTCAACTTCGAGTGCCATAGTCTCATCCTCGGAAGGTTTGTCATATTATAAAGCTGTTATTTGGGGCAGATCAATTGGGATTGAAAATTGTGGCAAAGCTGATGATCATAAGCTGTTTGGGCGTTACCGTTATTTTCGCAGGACGGAACTGGTCGAATCTGATGGATATGACGGTAAATGGGGCTGATCGGGTCGTAAACGCAAAGACCAACGCGATGCCGAAAATTCAGAGTCGGCTGAAACAGATTCATGTAAATGGGATGCCATCCAAGATTTTCTTAATTGCCTACAAGCAAGAACGAAACCTTGAGCTTTGGTTTGAACGCGAACCCAATAAGCCGTACGTTTTGTTCAACACATTCACAATCGCTGCGATGAGTGGTGGCCCTGGTCCGAAACGAAAAGAGGGTGATCGTCAGGTGCCCGAAGGTGTTTATCACATCGAAAGCTTTAACCCTTCCAGCCGGTTTCATTTGTCTTTGCGCGTGAGCTACCCAAACAGCAGCGACAAAATACGATCCGACCAGAAGCATCCGGGCTCTGACATCTACATACACGGCGATAACAGAAGCATCGGTTGTTTGGCGATGACTGACCCAATCATCGAAGAGATCTATCTTCTTGCGTTGTCAGCTAAGAAGAGTACGATCCCCGTCTATATCTTTCCGTGCCGAATGTCCGGTCCCAGTTATGCAAGCCTAAAGGATTCGCACCGAAACCTTGCTTCGTTTTGGTATGAGCTTGAACCGATCTATGGGGCTGTGACAAAAACAAACCGCCCAGTCCAAGTTGAAATTGGACCAGGCGGTGAGTATCGTTTGATTTCGAATTAGTCTTCGATTCGAACGCCCATGGATCGAGCTGAACCTGCGATGATTCGCATGGCCATCTCTTCGTTGTCCGTATTAAGGTCTGACATCTTGGTCTTAGCGACTTCTCGAAGCTTGTCTTTGGTCAAAACGCCAGCTTTGTCGGTCTTTGGGTTGCTGGCGCCGCGCTCAATACCGGCGGCTCTCTTGATCAAGTCGGTAACGAGGGGTTGCTTGACTCGGAACGTGTAGGATCGATCTTCGAAAACGACGATCTCGACCGGCATGACGAAGCCCATGTTTGGAGCAGTCTGCTCGTTGAACTTCTTCAGGAACTCCATCATGTTGATGCCGGCCTGACCGAGTGCAGGACCGACGGGAGGAGCTGGCGTACCCTTACCGGCAGGAATGTTCAGGTTGATGATGCGTGTGATTTTCTTGGCCATCGCAAATCTCTTGTTTGGTTTAGCGCCGGAAGAGAGGGAAGCATCACCCGGGCAACAAAAGAGTATACCACGTTGTCGAAGCCTGACTTGTAAGCCAACGCTGGGCATCTGCTTGTCAAAAGAGGCGTAGAAGTCCAGACAAGCGCAACTATGCCGTCAACGAAGAACCTTTAACTTCTCGCCGGGTACCCTTGAATTCTATGGCTGACCGATATGAGCCTCAGGCTTTTGAAGCCAAATGGCGCGAACTGTGGATGAAAGCGGACCTTTTCCGCACCCGTGAAGAAGAAGATCGACCGAAGTTCTATGGACTCGATTTCTTCCCCTATCCCAGTGGTGCCGGGCTTAGTGTAGGTCACTGCCGAAACTATGTTCCAACCGACGTTATTTGCCGCATGAAGTATATGCAGGGCTATAACGTATTGCATCCGATGGGTTTTGATGCCTTCGGACTTCCAGCCGAAAACGAAGCTATCAAACGCAAAAGCCATCCGGCACCGATGATCGAAAGATATGCTGCAACTTACCGGCGGCAGATGGAACTGATCGGAATTGGTTACGACTGGAGTCGGTCATTCAAGTCGTCGGACCCTCATTACTATCACTGGACGCAGTGGATTTTTCAACTCTTGTATAAGCGAGGTTTAGCTTATCGAGCGGATGCTCCGGTGAACTGGTGTCCCAAAGATAAGACGGCGCTGGCTAACGAGGAAGTCGTTGGTGGGTTGTGTGAGCGTTGTGGAACTCCAGTAGAGAAACGAAACATCCCGCAGTGGTACTTCAAGATCACTGAATACGGTCAGCGACTCATCGACGACCTCGATACGCTTGACTGGCCCGATGGAATCAAGGTTCAGCAACGTAACTGGATCGGCAGAAGTGAAGGTGTGCAGTTCCGAATTCTCGTTGCCAATGATGCGCATACTGCGAGCGCATCTGACGTCCAGGTCTTCGATCTCAATGCCGAAACTCCGGAAAGTTTGACACCAAAGAGTCAGTCGTTCGAAGTGTTTACCACTCGGATTGACACCCTCTTCGGGATGACCTTCTGCGTTCTTTCTCCTGAGCATGCAATGGTGGAGAAACTGCCGGTTAGCGATGAAGATCGAGCCCGTATTCAGCAGTACCAAGCTCAGGCTCGAGCCCTGAGCGACGTGGACCGAACCGCTGAGAATCGCGAGAAGACAGGCGTTTTCACCGGGGCTTATGCAATTAACCCAGCTAACGGACACAAAGTGCCAATCTGGATAGCCGACTATGTACTTGCGACCTACGGAACAGGCGCGATCATGGCGGTTCCAGCCCACGACCAACGAGACTTTGACTTCGCCACCAAGTTTGGCATTGACGTGATCCCTGTCATCAAGCCGACCGAGGAGTACTTCGCAGCCAACGGCGTGACACTGGAGGAGTACAAGGACAACCCAACCGCGTATCCCGTATTCGAGACCAAAGAATCGATTCTGATCAACTCGGGCGAGTACACAGGAATGACTGTTAAAGCCGCCCAAGAGAGCCTCGGTGTCTGGGTTGAGGCACTGGAGATTGGTCAGCGAAAGATTCAATACAAACTACGAGATTGGTTGATTTCCCGCCAGAGGTATTGGGGATGCCCGATTCCGGTCATTCATAGTAAAGAAGGCGAAATTCAGCTCGTTCCAGAAGACCAACTTCCTGTTGAGTTGCCGGTTGTCGAGCATTATGAGCCAGCAGGAGACGGATCTTCGCCTCTAGCACATATCCCCGAGTTCGTTAATGTCACTGACCTAGATGGTTCCATGGGACACCGAGAAACAGACACCATGGGTGGTTTTGCGTGCTCTTCTTGGTACTTCCTAAGGTTCTGCGACCCAGCAAATGACGAAAAAGGCTGGAGTCTAGACAAGGCCAATTATTGGATGCCGGTGGACTGCTATGTTGGAGGCGCTGAGCATGCCGTCATGCATCTTCTTTATGCGCGGTTCTGGACCAAGGTGCTCTACGATGCAGGTTTGGTGAAGTCAATCGAGCCGTTTGCTCGTTTGCAGAATCAAGGCCAGGTCTTGGCGCTCACTCCCTACCGAAAGCCACGAGAAGGAGAATCTCTCGGGGTTGGCGAGGATGGCATCCTGACATCGTTCGCAGAGGCAAAAACTCTCCCACAAGAGGATCTCACTTGNNAAATCGAAGGGGAACGTTGTCACACCAGACGAGATGGTTGAGTCTTATGGCGCCGACGCCTTGAGGCTTTATTTGCTCTTCAAAGCTCCCTTTAACGCGGACATTGAGTGGGAGAACAAGGGTGTCGAGGACCTATCAAAGTTCCTGAGCCGAATCTTCCGAATGGTGGAAGCGATTCTGCCTGTTTACGCCGAAAATTGGCGCGATTTGATTGGTTTTGAGGAACTTAGTCAGACCGCCAAAGAGGTTCGAAGGGCGACGCACCAGACGATTCGAAACGCATCAACCGACATTGAACGATTCAGTTTCAACACCTATGTTTCTTGGTTGATGAAGTTTGTCAATACACTATCAAAACCAGTCAGTTCAGGGGCTGCAAACGAGGATCGCTCGCTCTCTTTGGCATTAAGCGAAGCCATCGAAGCATTGATCTTGCTGATCGCCCCTGGTGCTCCTCATAGTGCAGACGAACTGTGGTCGTCGCTTGGCAAAGTAGGCTTCACCTATCACGCCGAGTGGCCGAAGTTTGACGAGGAACTGGCCAAAGAAGATGTCTTAACCATTGCCATTCAGGTCGCTGGTAAATTGCGAGACACTGTTGAGGTTCCTGCAGGTGCGAGTGACAAGGAACTAGAAGATGCTGCACTTGCTTCTACTAAGATTCAGGCTCATCTCGAAGGAAAAACTGTCCGAAAGGTCATCGTGATTCCAGGCAAGTTGGTGAACATTGTCGCAAACTGATCCGGTCACCGAGAGGCGTTCAGCGCCTATTTGGGTGTGGATTGTTGCGGCGATTATTGCACTCGGAGTTGTTTGGGTGATGTCGTCACAAACTTCAAAGAAGTCCGATGGCGAAATCCAGACGGCTCAGGAATACTCAACGGTTTTGGCTGAGGCAGAGAAACTTGCGACACCTGTTTTGAAAAAAGCGGATGTTGGTGAAACACTCAATTCGCAGGAACTTCAGGACATTGCTCAGGCAGAAATTAAGTTCGACCGTCTGAGCAAGTTTCGCCCTTCAAATAATGGACCGTACTTTATGAGCGGTCGCATTGCTTTTGCTCGTGGGGACAACGCTAAAGCCATCGAGAAACTCCAGCTCTGCCTAAGCAACACGCCCTCGAACCCAGCACCAGGTTATGAGAAAGTGATGAACTCAATGGCTGGTGATTGTCATTTCATGATCGCCAATATCAAGCTCAATCAGGGGCAATTTGCCGCTGCCGAACAAGAAGCTAACTTTGCTCTCGAACGAATTCCTGGCTCGTCGGGTTACCTTACTGTCCGCGCGCGGGCATTGATCGAGCAGCGAAAACTAAAAGAAGCAAAGGCTGATCTTGAACAGGCGGTGAAGGCTGATGCAAATAACTCTCAAGCAAAATCCCTGCTCAAGTTTATTTCGTCAGATTCCCGTTAAGCTCGGACCTAAAGAGCTCTGTTGATCTCCAGCATTCAGATTGATGACCTTCTTCCACGTCGACGAGCGATGGAGATGTGTTGCAGATTTCAGAAGCAAACGCACATCTCGGGGCGAAAGAGCACCCAACAGGGAGATTGGCGAAGTCTGGCGGCTGTCCGCCGATCGCTTCCAGTCTCGACGCGCCAGGGTTAGGCAGCGCACTCAGAAGCGCGCGAGTATATGGCATTGCCGGATGTTTCAAGACCTTTTCCGCAGGACCCACTTCGACGATGCGGCCAGCATAGAAGACCGCAATCCTTTCCGATACGGAAGCGATTGCTCCGATATCATGTGAAATCATCATGACTGCAGTTCCTTCACGCTCTTGAAGTTGCCTAAGGAGCCTTAAAATCTGTGCTTGAAGGGTCACATCTAGGGCTGTTGTTGGTTCGTCAGCTATTAGGATTTTTGGCCTGCACGCAAAAGCGATTGCGATAACGACACGTTGTCTTTGCCCGCCGCTCATCTGGTGCGGGTACTTTCGAGCGCTACTTTCTGGAGCAGGTACGCCTACCTCGTCGAGCATTTTGACGGCTTCTTTCCAAGCCTTATCTCGTGAGTATCCGTGGTGAAGTCTTAATACTTCGCCGATTTGGTCTCCGATTTTCATCATCGGGTTGAGGCTTGTAAAAGGATCCTGCATGACTAGGCCAATTTGGGCTCCTCTGACTTCCTGATATTGCTTCTCAGGTATGCCTACAAGTTCTCTGCCTTCAAGCTTGATGCTGCCTTGTGTAATTTTTCCAGGACTCTGCAACATCCCCATCACAGCAAAGCCAGTTTGCGATTTGCCACAACCTGACTCTCCGACTACGCCAAGGGTTTGGCCGGCATCGAGGGAGAACGTGACGCCGCGCAAAATCTCTGATTTGCCAAATGAGACATGCAGATCGTTAACTTCGAGGACAGGCATCGAAACTATTTTGGCTTAATACTTTGCTGAAGCACCTATAACTAGTAGAAATACCTGTAATTGCCGTATTTTGGAACAATCGGCACGAGAGTTGCTCTAGGATATTAAAGGTGTTTTGAATTAGTTTAGGTCAAAAATAAAAAAAGATTCAAAATGATCCATTTGAACTCTTTGAAATTTGAGAAACTTGAGTTACTATGAAACACTGTCTAGCACCGGAAACGTTGTCAAGACTTTTTATTAGCATAGCTACCGCGTTTGGTAGTAGGAGTTAACATTGAATCGCCGAGCATTTACACTTATCGAACTTCTAGTCGTTATCGCTATCATTGCGATCCTCGCAGCCATTCTCTTCCCAGTTTTCGCACAGGCAAAAGCAGCCGCTAAAGCAACTGCATCCCTCAGCAATATCAAGCAGACCGGCACTGCCAGTGCGATCTATCAAGCCGACTTCGATGACACATTTGTTCTCGCTACGTCTGCTTCACAATCTGGTGCACCTGTTGTCTTCGGTTCCATCTACGTTAGCACCTGGGTATGGCTTCTTCAGCCTTACATGAAGTCTGCTGATCTGATGATTGACCCGCTTGGCCCGAATCTTCAGCAAGTATCTGGTTGGCCCAAAACAATCATCGCCAGCCTCAACCCTACATACGGCTACAACTACAACGCTTTGTCTCCTTGGTACTCAGACGGTGGTTCTGCACCTTCAACCTTCCATTCCGTGTCTGCTACTGCGCCAGCAAATCCTGCCGATACCGTTATGTTCGGTTCAAAGTACAGTACAACCGAATGGTCATACTCCACAGCTGGTTTGACAGGTGTTGCTTTCTGGGGATCCAATCCTAATGAGTCAGGTCCTCTTCTCAACACGACAATTGATGTGCCTGATTGCTACTCGATCCCTTCCTCTTGTGTTGACAACTGGGGTACAGGCAGCTGGTCGACCACACTAAAGAATAACGTCGTTGCTGGATCACGAACGGGTGGAAATAGCCGCCGCGCAACTGACAGCATGGTTGTCTCGTTTACCGACACTCACGCCGGTAAAAAGAAGCCAGGCGCACTTGCTGCTGGAACCAACTTTGTTGACAGTGCATCATTTAATGCTTCGGCGCTCATCGTAACAGACAAGTCGAAGTATGTTTGGGACATCGAATAATTCATGACTAAGATTCTCTCTCTCACAATAATGTTCGTGGCATTGCTATGTATCGGTTGCTCTGGTGGTAGCTCGGAGAGCAGTTCTTCTGCGACGCCTAGCACAGAGACCGTCAAAGCTGCTCCGAAGGCTAGTGGCCAACCTGGCGCTCAAGCTGGAGCCATGGAAGCTAAGCCGCTTATCAGTGAAAGCGAAGCTAATAGTCACGTTGGATCGAAGAGCGGCAACTAAGCTGTTCAAAGACTAGATCCAGAAAGTGGTGTTGTCTCTAACAGAGGCAACACCACTTTTGCGTTTGTCTGGACTAAGGAAAATGAGTTTGCTTAGCAAGCATTCACAGAAAGACTTCTTTGAAACGGGTAACCTATTTGGGTTCCATTTTGGGATTTAGGCACCATGTCAAACACCTTCATGCCCTCCACCGAAACAGTTTTTGAGAAAACTGGCGAGAACACGATGATCGTGAATATGGGTCCTCAGCACCCATCCACTCACGGCGTTCTTCGAGTTATTTGCGAGCTTGAGGGCGAAACGATCATCAAGTGCAAAAGCGTGATCGGCTACCTGCATACCGGAATGGAAAAGGAAGCCGAATATCAGCAGTATCAGAAGTGTGTGGTCATGACTGACCGCATGGACTATCTGAACGCAAACGGTAACAACCTTGCCCACGCACTTGCGGTTGAAAAGCTTCTTGGTTGCGAAATTCCAAAGCGCGCCCAATACATCCGAGTCATTCTTGCCGAACTAAGCCGCCTTGCTTCTCACTGTGTTTGGCTTGGAACCCACGGACTTGACCTGGGTGCGATGACCCCGTTCTTCTATATCTTCCAGCAGCGTGAATATATCCTTGATATGTTCGAGATGTTTGCTGGCGTACGAATGATGCCGTCTTGGATCGTCCCCGGCGGTTTGCGTGGCGACATCCCCGAGGGCTTTGAGGCGAAGCTCAGAAAGTTTCTCGACGAGTTTCCTGCCGAACTTAAGGTTGTTGAGGATTTGCTCGTAGGCAACCCTATTTGGAAGGAGCGCACCTACGATGTCGGTGTTCTGAGCGCAGAGGATTGTCTTGCACTGGGTTGTAGTGGCCCAATCGCACGAGGCTCCGGTGTTCCTTTCGACCTTCGAAAAGCAACGCCATATAGTTCCTATGAAGATTTTGAATTCGCAATCCCGGTAGGAAAGCGCGGCGACGTCTATGATCGTTTCCTCGTTCGCATTGCAGAAATGAAAGAGAGCTGCAAGATCATTCAGCAGGCTATCGACGGTATGCCTGAGGGTGGTTTCAGAACCTCAGACTTAAAGATTGCTCCTCCGGCCCGACATGAGTTGGATACATCGATGGAAAGCCTTATCCATCACTTCAAGCTGTGGACGGAGGGCTATCACCCGCCAGTAGGCGAAGCCTACGGCGCAGTTGAGGGAAGTAAAGGCGAACTCGGGTTCTACGTGATTAGCGATGGTTCAAACCGACCGTATCGTTGGCACGAGCGCCCCTCGTCACTGATGAACTTGAAAGCGCTTGAGGTGCTTGCGGTTGGTCGGTTGATTGCCGACGTCATCGCGATCATCGGATCGATCGACATCGTTCTCGGTGAGATTGACCGCTAATCGTTAAACCCACGTAGTGAAAGCGGTGAAGGATGTTCGATCCGTCACCGCTTTTTCTTTTTAGAACACTAGAGGGAGGGCTTCGACAAAGTTGGAGACTGCGCTACTCACCCCAGGGATCGCCAAGGCTTCGTCAGCGTCCAGAACAGTGGTCACTACGATGACACGCATTTTAGCGTTGACCCCGCTCTGGATACCAATTGGAGCATCTTCAAAGACGACGCACTCCGCTGGTTCGGCCCCTAGCTTCTTCGCGCATGTTAGGTAGATCTCTGGATCTGGCTTGCTGTGGGTTACTTCCTGTCCTCCAACAATGGCATCAAAATTAAGTCCCGTTCTACCAAGGATGAACTCAATGTTCTCGGGTGGCGCTGATGTTGCAAGTCCCAGTTTAATGCCTGATTCCCTTGCTTTGGACATGAGTTCGACTAATCCTTCGACCGGAGCAACCCGAGGAGCATATCGTTCTCGATAGATGTTCTCCTTTTCCAAACTGAGAGTTTCGATTTCCTGATCACTTAGTTTTTCTCCAAAGATCAATCTGAAGATTTTTGGATTGGTCATTCCGGCAGTCTGGTCATAAAACGCCTTCTCTTCCATGTGAACGCCGTGTCTTGCAAGGAGCTCAAGCCAGCACTCATTGTGAACTCCCATGTTGTCCACGATCGTCCCGTCCATGTCGAAAAGAAGTGCTTTTATCGCCATCTATTAAAGTTTGGCCAACCAAGCCGTTCGAAATCGTCTAGACAACTGTCCTTAAGCGAGTCCTAACAGCTTCTCGATAAGGCCTACTGTGATGTGAAGAACGATCATATGAAGCTCCTGGATGCGGTCAGACATCGCTCCTGGCGCGATGAGCGAATTCTCGGCAAGACCGGACAGCTTACCGCCCGATTTTCCAAGAAGGGCATAGGTCTTCACCGAACACTCGTGTGCCTTTTCCACCGCAAGCACAAGATTCTGAGAGTTACCAGACGTGCTTAAAAGAATGAGGACATCACCGGGCCGACCATATGCCTCTACCATGCGGCTAAACACGTGGTCGAATCCAAAGTCATTTGCCGTACAACTCATATGCGATGGGTCAGATAGTGCGATAGCGGCAAGCGGCTTTCGGTCGCCCTTGTACCGACCCGTGAGTTCTTCGGCAAAATGCATAGCATCGCAAAGACTCCCCCCATTGCCAGCAGTCAGCACCCTTCCGCCGTTCCGAAGAGCGTTGGCACATTCAGTGGCCATTTTCGCGACAAAATCGTTTGTCTCGGACTTACTCAAAAAGGTCGACAAACAGGATTGCGCCTCTTCTAGCTCTGATTGGCATATTTGACGAGCCTGGTCGAACGTGATCGCGTAATCCATATCAGATTCAAATGTTATCTTAGCTGAGGGGGTTCTGCGTTCAGTCGAACCCTAACTTCGCAACAAGTTCGTTAAAATCTTACGTGTAAGTTCAGAACGAATAGATAGGGAGTAATCTGCGCAAAACGGCCATGAAGTACGGCAATGTAGCAAAGATTGAGCGACCCATTAGTCGCCTTGTGATGGGGGTGATTCTTCTGCCCTAGGATGATCTGGGTAGAGCATTTGCGCTATTGGACGCCTACCGTGAACCGGGTGGAGACTGTGTCGATAACAGTTACGGCCGGCGCTCATCGGCCCATTTACCGTTTAGCAGGTTCTGGATAACGTAAAAGCCTCTGAGATTGAACTAACCAACGACGAACTTGATTATCTAGAGAACGGTAACCGGTAACCTTAATATATGGCTAGCGACGACCTACGACGGCTATGGAACCTGGCGCAGATCGATAACGCCTTGAATGAAATTCGAAAGAAGGCAGCCAACCTTGATGTTGGCCAGCGAATCCAGAAAGAACTGGATTTGCTCAACACGGATTTCAGTGAGAAAAACAAAGTGTCCACTGCTCTGAGCAGTGAGTTGAAAGATCTCGAACTGAAACAGAAAACGTTTGAGGACAAGATTTCTAAGTCCGACAAAACCCTGTACGGTGGACAAGTAGTGAACCCGCGAGAGGTTGAAGCACTCAAAGCGGAGATTGAATCGCTGAAGAAGCAGCGCGATGCCAGTGACGAGCGGATTCTCGAACTTTATGAGTTGGTCCCACCGGCCAAAAAACTTGCTGACGCCGCGGAAGCGAAGGTCGCAGTCAAGAAAAAGGAACTGTCCGAACGAAGGCAGGTTGCGATCAAAGAGAAAGAGCAACTCGAAAAGTCCTACAAGGAATACGCCACCGCACGACCAGAGAAGGCAAAGATTGTGTCGCCTACTCTGCTCGCCCGATACGAGGCGATAGCCAAGGGACACGGCGGCATCGGAATGGTTCAGGCACTTAAGACTGGACACTGTGGTGGATGTGGCATGCATCTGGCCGAACGGACAATGCAGATGCTAAAAGATGAAAAAACTATAACTTGCGAGGCATGTCATCGCATCCTCTATTGGACCGAAGGACTTGTTTAAGTTTACAGACGTCAAGGTAATACAGATGAAGAGAATCGTGTTGCTAGCAGCCGCCCTTATCATGGCTGGCTGTGCTAAATTTCCGGCCTATTCAGTCTCGTCAACGGCAAGAGTGATCTTCAAAATGAAGGTTGCGGGAAAGATTCGCCACGATTACCTCTATTACTTCGCCTTTCAGGCTTCCACAGCGTCCAATCCTGACTCGACAACGGGGCCGCTGCCGGTCATTTCTTATCCAGCACAGAACGGTTTTGTGGCGGGCAAGCCTACTCACTTTATTCTGTTTAGCTACGATATGAACCCTGTTCAGCCGTTTTCTCTGAACAAGTTTGTGCTTACGACCGCTGGCGATTTCACAACGCCAGATATTTCAAAATGGAGCAACATCGGGGTTCCAATTAGCTATAGCAGTTACGACCCAGGCACGGACACATCGACTATCCAGTGTGAAATTAGCTTGGATCAGCTAACCGATGGTGATGTAACCCTGGCGAACAGTCTGCAATGTCTCCTTGTGAACTTCTTGACGATGAACAAAGTTTCTACAACGACCTATGCTGGACGTGTGATCGACGCTCTTGGCGATACTCGGCTTCCGAGCGAAATCAATACCGTTTTCCGGGTGCCACTTACGACGAGTGCGACCTACTCGAATACAACCACTTCGACTTTGGAGCCAACGGGAGACGTAATTGATCAAAACGGATCGACACTTGAACCTGATCTAGATATCACGGATTGGTCGGTTGAAGTTCGATTGCCATAGAACACTTGAAGTTGAAGAAAAGTATAGTTATCAACGTAATAGTGTAGTTATAAGAATCGTTTGGTTTGTCGTTTATGATCGCTAACAATACACGGGATTGGAGTACATAGATGCCTCGGGTTTCGATATTATTGACCTGCTACAACCACATCAAATATCTGCCGTCCGCTCTTGATGGAGTTCGCAATCAGACTTTCTCTGATTACGAAGTGATTGCACTGGACGACGGATCAACCGATGGGTCGCGTGAGTGGCTGGCGGATCAAAAAGGCGTTCGGGTCATTCTGAATCAGAAGAATCTCGGCACCTACGGCACACTGAATGAAGGGCTAAACCATGCCTCGGGCGAGTTGATTGCTGTGCTCAATGACGACGATGTTTGGATGCCTCAAAAGTTGCAAAAGCAGGTTGAGCTACTCGACGCACACCCAAAGGTAGGCTTAGTCCATACAGCTGGACATTTCATCAACGGGGAAAGTGAAAAAACAGAAGGCAATCCCCTTGGGTTTGCGTTTCCCACTTTCGAGACAGGAGATATCTTGCTTGGTCTCGTCTATGAAAACAAAATCATCGCGAGTGCGGCGTTGGCTCGGCGCGAGTGCTTTGACGAGTTGGGAGGTTTCAACCCACTCTACTTTGGGTCGGGCGACTGGGAAATGTGGTTCCGAATTGCTGAGCAATGGCATGTCGGCTTTGTGGAAGAGCCTTCGACGCTTTATCGGGTCCACGGCACCAACGCGAGTCATAAACTCGAACGGATCTGGCGCGATGATGAAATGCTTCGCGAGTGGATTGCAGATCGACTTCCCGAGCATGAATCACGCTTTGAACCAGCCGAATTCAAACGTGCTCTAGCGTTCAATCAGGCCGCGCTAGGGACTGTAAAGACCTTGAACGGCAATCCGGTCGGGGGAAGGCAAGCGTACAAGCAGTCGATAAAACTAAACCCAGGTCGATGGAAGACCTGGGCTAGGTATGGGGCAACGTATTTGCCCCAGAATACTTTTCGCAAGCTTCTTTAATTGAGGTCGCCAAGCACGTAAAGGTTTGCGCCGGTACCGGAGGATTCGTCCGATATCACGATTGTCCGAACGGCCTTATCGGCGAGGCTAAGCGTGTTCAGGTCTGCCAGAACGCTTGCTTTGCTTCCAGCGGGGGTGATCCGAATCCTCTTTGATCCTGCGGTGTAAATGGACGCGCTCGAAAGGCTGCCGTACGAAAGCGAACTGTAGGTTGCAGTTGCCGACGACAAAGCAGTGGAAGCATCTGTCACATAAACATCGACGGAGCCGTTGGTCGGAGTCGCGTTGAAGAAACGAACTCGAGCTGTTCCCGTGGAAGGAGCGGAAGCATCGTCTGTAATTGCCCAAACAACAGGGGGATGGGTGTCGCTTCCTTTTTGACCTCCGATTATGAATGTGTAGTTGCTTGATGCCGAAACCGTCACTCCGTCCGAGTAGAATACGGCGGAGTTTGAGGTGTCAGTAATCTGGATCACATCAAGCAAGCTCGTATACTGCGACGTATAGTCTGTTACTGCCCCAGGCGCAAGGCCGGAGGATAAAGAGCCTGCTCCTGTCAGTACCGAAAAAGTCTTTCCTGGAACAGTGTTCAACGCTCTTACATTTAGTGTTGTCAGAGCTTGACCATCGCCGCCACACCCTACAAGAAATAGCACCGCAGCAGCAAGCGCGCAGATTAGTTTCATATCAATAAGGATGACAGGAACGCGTTGCTGATCGTTCAGCCTTATGATGAGTGCCTGATAAGAAACACTGAAAGGAGTCAAATAGCCATTTGGCAACAGTCGAAGCGAAGAAGGACGTGGCTCCTTTGCTGGTTCTTTCAGTCGATACTGCGTTCAGGGCTGATCGAGTTTTTCCTGATAGAAACTATCGTTGTGCTAGGTGCTCAACTATTCTCGATCCTTCCTTTGGTTGGATTTGTGATTTTACGCCTGGTGGTGCCGCGAATCCGCCCACCGCAGGTAGCCCTAGCTCTCGAACATATTCCATCGCCGACACCGCAATTCGTGACAGAACTCGCTTTCTTTTGGCAGGGCGTTGAAGGAACTAGGCGTTGTCGACGGTTAGATGCTTTTTGGGGGCTGGAGACGAGTTTTTCCGTTCGCCATGGAGATGTCTATGTGTTTAACAAACCCATCAGTGGTTCTACACTCTGGTTTAACTACTACTCAAAGGTCGGCCTCATCAAAGTAAGGTTTGCCGTCCTTGGTAGTCCGCCTAGGGAAAGTGAGATTGCTCAAACCAGAAAAGACCTCCGCCGCTTTCAGAAGCACTTGTTGAAGTACGCTAAAGTGCCGATGTTTGAGTCGGAACTAACCCAATGGACGAGAGCACAAAAGCCTGAGGGAATCTTCGTTCTTCCGCCGATTATTCCTAATGCGATCGGCATCATGAAGTTAGGGTTGTGGCGCGTAGTTCTCTGCGTCGCCGGCCCGCTATTTGGCTGGTTGACTTATAGCTTTTTGGTAACCGGCAAGGGCTTGACCTACCTGTTCCTGGCTGTCACATTGGTTGCATACTCAGGTTATCAAGTCGTAAGAACTCGAAAAGTGTTCGCAACGATGAGGAAAGCTGGGAACCAGCTACCGCCTAATCAGGCTAATCCTTTGCAGGAATAGACCGCGAAGCGCCACGAACATTCATCTGCAAGCCGTAAACCCGCGTGCTCGCGGTGATAAAAAGCATCTTGTGATCCTTCCCCGCAAAGGTTATGTTTGCAGTCCAAGGTTCTTTGATGTCGATATGCAAAATCTTCTCGCCTGTCTTCGAAAAAACATGCACGCCTTGCCCCGTGATGTAGAGGTTGCCCTGCTCGTCGAGTGTCATTCCGTCAGAGCCCATCGAGCAGTGGAGCGTTTTGTTCGACAGTGTGCCGTCCTTCTCGATGCTGTACCGAAAGGTTTGTCCGCCACGGATGTCTGCGACGTACAGTGTCTTGCCGTCTGGAGTTCCAATGATTCCGTTTGGTTTCACCAAGTCGGTAGCAACGGGTTTGAGCACTTTATGATCTGCCGAAAGAAAGAACACGTAATGTCCGGGTTGCTGAATAGCAGGATCCCGCTTCCAGTAGTTTCTTTCATAGAGCGGATCGGTGAAGTACATGCCGCCATCTGGCCGTATCCAAACGTCGTTGGGGCCATTCAGCAGCTTTCCTTCAAAATCTTTGACAAGCACCTGATGTGACTTGTCTGGTGCAATCGCCCAAAGCTGATTATTATCATCCGCGCAGGAAATGATGTTGCCGTGATGGTCAAACCGCATTCCGTTGGAGCGACCGCAGGGCTTCATCCATTCGGTAACGGCGCCATCGACAGACCATTTCATGATCCGATCATTCGGCTGATCGGTGAAATAGACGTTTCCGCGATCGTCAGCGGCTGGTCCTTCGGTAAATGTGTATCCTTCGCCCAGAACCTTAAGTTCGGCTCCCGGAGCGATGAGATCGGCTCCGGCTCCGGCGATGAATGCAACGAATGGCCAGATCATTTCCACTTCCTGTTAGACCCCAGCGACCACACCAGCGAGGAGAGTATCGATGACATCCTTTGCGGTGTAGCTATCTTTACCGGGTTTCAAGAACTTTGCTACATGCGCAGCTTCATCCCCTGCGGTCAGAAGCGGAGGTTCTTCATAGGTTCCTTTTTGGTTCTGACCGAGGCCGACGGTTGCCATGAGACCATTGCAGACACACTTACGCCCAACCGTGTCTTCAATGTTTCCGCCTTTGCGGACGTAATCCTCGACCGGCTCAGCAGGACAACGGTAGCCAACGCTTCCGTCTTCCTTCATGTAGCTTGTTCGAAGGTAGCCAAGGTCGCAAATGCGTTTTCGAGCCTGATAAACTTCCTCATCAGCTGCGGTTTGGCTCATGCGGAGAACTTTAAATGGGAAACCAGTTGGCGAAGCAAGCGGGTCTGTGTGAACCGTTAGTTCACCTCTTTTACTCATTTCCAGAACGCGCTTCTTTAGGTCAGCACGAATGCCGCTCTCTTCGCAGAATGCGAAAGCTGTGCCAACTTGAATGCCAGCCGCACCATGGTTGAGAGCCTCCTGAAGCTTGTTCTCATCGCCGTATCCGCCCGCAAGCCAGAAAGGCAGCCCGAGTTCGCGAATCTGCTCTAAGTCCGGAACGTCTCGCGGGCCATAAATGGGTTGCCCGGTTTCGTCCAACTGCATATGACCACGTGGCGGCGCATTGTGTCCGCCAGCGGTTGGGCCTTCAACAACAAATCCTTGAGTGCCTCCAACTCGGCGAGCAAACTGAATGGCAAGCGTTGCCGAAGAAATGATCGCAAGGAAGTTCGGGCGCTTTAAGGTTGGGAAGGGAATTGAACTCAGGAACTGTCGTGGATCAAACGACATTTTGTGGTCGGTGTCCTTTGCTTCGTGAACATCCAACTTGAGCTCTGCGACTTCGCCGTTGCTCAGTCGGTCGAGAATTCCCGGGACATGACGAGGGATACCTGCTCCCATGAGCACGTAGTCAACACCGGCGAGAACAGCACCAAACAAAGAATGAACAGTTGGGAGCTGAATTTTCTCAAGCAGATTAATGCCGACTGGTCCACTGTGGCCGTGCTTAGCAAGCCAAACTTCAACGAAGTTTGCAGCGACCGTCAACTCGGTCAAAGCTTCTGGCGGTTCTTGCGAATACACGGGGCGAGACTTATAGCCCTTGTTTGCTTCTTTGCCGTCTTCGACAAAATAGCGATCAAGAATGCGTTTAGCAACATCTTTTAGCGGGAAATGATCAAGAGCTTGACGTACGTAGCCTCCCGGATCACCGTCCTGTAATCGACGGGCAAGAACAACATCAAGTGCTGTCCCAGAAACAACTCCGAGTTGGCCCGCAAGTGAGACGGCTCTTGCAAGTCGCCAGTCGCTAACGGCGACACCCATGCCGCCCTGAATGATGCGTGGTTCCACTAGACGTATAGGATAGCCGTTTTGGCACATTTCAAACTGCGCACACGGCCTTCTGATGGGCATAATGTGCAAAGGACGATGAAGTTCATTGGAATTCTCTTTGTATTGTTAGCTTCTACGTTAGGCTACTGTCGTTCAGATAACTGGTCAAAGGAGTGGAATCGCCGACATCCAACCTGGCTTGGTATTCACGTTATCGTAACCACTTCTACGGGACTGAAGGAATTACAGTCTCAACTTCCCGCGTTGGCGAAATCTGGAGTCAATAGTCTGGTGCTTGAGGTGGATTTCGGATTTCAATTCAAGAGTAGGCCGGAGTTGGCTTCACCAACCGGTATTTCTTATGACGATGCTCGGTCCTTTTCCGATTCTTGTCGAGAGAACGATATACGAATCATTCCGCAAATTAACTGTCTTGGGCACCAATCTTGGCAAAAGGTCACTGGCACCTTGCTCATAAAACATCCCGAGTTAGATGAAACTCCGGGGCAGTATCCCGATAACGAGGGAATCTATTGTCGAAGTTGGTGTCCAAATCATCCCGATTTAGCAAGTGTCATTTTCCCGGTGATTGATGAACTCACCGACGCATTTCGCGCTGACGCTTTTCACGTGGGGATGGACGAGGTTTTTATCATAGCCTCTGAGTTTTGTCCTCGATGCAAAGGGCAAGATCCCGCAAAGGTGTTTGCCAAATCCGTCAACGACTTTCACAAACACATCGTCGAGAAGAGAAAACTCGAAATGTTCATGTGGGGCGATCGATTGCTTGATGGCAAAGTAACCGGTTATGGATCTTGGGAGGCAAGCGAGAATGGCACACAAACCGCCATTGATCTCATTCCTAAAGATATTGTTATCTGCGATTGGCACTACGAGCATAGATCGAGCTATCCCTCTCTCGACATTTTCGAAGGCAAGGGATTTCGAGTATGGCCTTCGAGTTGGAAAGATCCAGACGCTGCTGACCTGTTTGCACTCAAAGGATCAATCAGAAAGGGACAGACAGTGGGACATTTGGTCACGACTTGGTATGCGGTAGGCATGTCGGAATTGCCGACTTGGGAGCCGTTAGTGAAAGCATTCAGTCGTTGGAAGGCAAAGTAGCCGGTATACCGGCGCTATGGCTATCCAAATCGATAAGCGGGAGATTCTTCAACGAGTCGCGTCAGGAGAAAATGTAGGCTATACGCCAGCAGCGTTTTTCCTCCATTTTGATCCTGCTTGTCACAAGGGCCAAGCTGCGATAACGAAGCATCAAGAGTTCTTCTCTTATTCAGGGATGGACTTTGTGAAGATCCAGCTTGAGTTGCCCTGGCCGAAAGTCGAGGTTCAGCAACCCAAGGATTGGTACAATCTGCCGCTGCTAGATCGCGACTTCTTTGCCCCCCAAGTTGAGGTTGTAAAAGGTCTCGTCACGGCTCTTGGGTCTAAGGCAATGGTTGTGCTGACACTGTATTCGCCTTTCATGGTTGCCTGCGAAATGGCTGGTGCTGCTGTGGTCGATCGCGATCTTTCTCGGGCTCCGGAGGATGCCGCCGTCGGAATTTCGAGAGCGACGCAGTCGCTAGAAATATTGGTCCAGGAGTGTATTGATGCAGGATTGGATGGCTTTTATCACTCCACGCAGGGGGCCGAAGTTCGCCGGCTGACCAGCATCGCTCCTTTTGATGCAATCGTTAAACCTCATGATCTAGCGCTCATGAGTGAGATTAACGAGAAATGTGCGTTCAACTTTCTGCATGTCTGCGACTACCATCGTGGTACGGTTGGCGGTTACGCCTCGCTTGAACCATTCCTGGATTATCCTGGGCAGATTGTGAATTGTTCCACTGAATTCGAAGGCGGAAATCTGTCGCCTAAAGAGATCGCGGACACCTTTGGCCGAACCTTTATGGGGGGTATGAACCGGCTTGGCGCATTGGCGACTGGCACGACGGAGCAAGTCCGAACCGAGGCAGAAACGGTGCTTTCAGATGCACCGACTCCATTCATTTTGGGGGCTGACTGCACCGTCCCAGCGAACACTAACTGGGAGAATATAAAGACAGCGATCGATGTTGCGCATAGCAAACTAGGGTAATCATCGTAAACTGATTGCGTGCTACCCGTTATCGTTTTTGCCGTTGCTATTACCAGTTCCGGGATTACAACAGGACCGAACGACCCGATTCTTGTTCCAGACGCAACGCTAAACCGAGGCGGCTTTTATAAGAAGCTGGTGTACATGCGAGGGCTGCCTATTGTCGCTTCCGAGAAGGTTGATGATAGGGCCTTGCGAACCATCGTCAGCACGTTTACTAAAATGCTCGCGAAAGTTCCAGACGCGCCTATTGAACTTCTGGTCAAGCAGGGAAGCTTTTATTCGATCATTGGGGCAACAGAAGGCCAGACCGATCTTCCTGAGTACGCCTACCTACGGAACGACCCTAACATGGACTGGAACAAGCGGGCTCGTGGGCTTGGCGGATTATCGGCCAGTGGTGGCGAAGAGAACATCCTCGAACTTCCTAATGACCGATACCATGGCGAAAGCATCTACATCCATGAGTTTGCCCATACACTCTTTGACTATGGATTTTCCAAAGTAGATTCGAGCCTCGTCAGCAAGCTTCAGAAGTGTTTCGACTCGGCGATCAAAGCCGGGAAATGGAAAGACACCTATGCCGCCACAAATCCAAGTGAGTATTGGGCCGAAGGCGTTCAGGACTACTTTGATTGCAACCGTAGCGCCGTTCCTGCGAACAAGATCCATAACGAGATCTGCACTCGAGAGCAATTGAAAGAGTATGACCGAGACCTTTACAAACTCATAGATCGATTATTTGGTGGTGTGAAATGGCGCTACGAAGGGAAGTATCACTCTGTGAAGCCCGTGGTTCCAAAGACAAACTCCTAATTGATCAGTGCGAAGCTTCTAGGGCAATATAAGATATGTTGCTCTGCCTAGCTCTCAGCTTTGAGTCGATGAGGTTCATCGATAACGGCCAACTCAAACTCGGAGTTGACCTGGATAAAGGCGGCGCCATTACCTTTCTTGCGCCGTCAAAGGGGCCGAATATGGTCAATGATTTTGATCTGGGGCGTCAGATTCAGATGTCCTACTATTCGGGGCCAACGCCATTCGAACCAAACGGAAAGAAGCCAAACAAGTTCTGGGCTGGCCTCGGGTGGAACCCAATACAATCCGGTGACGTTTTCGAGAACCACTCTGAAATTCTTGCGTTCGAGCAAACGAAGAACTCCATTTATGTAAAGTGCATTCCAATGCATTGGCCGCTAGAGAATGTTCCCGGCGAATGCACGTTCGAATCATGGATTAAGCTGGCGGAGGATACGGTTGAGCTAAAGCAAAGAATGAGTAACAACCGACCAGATCTTACGCAATACGGAGGGCATCCACAAGAACTCCCAGCGGTCTACACCAACGCGCCGTGGCATAAGCTCATGACCTACACAGGTGACAAACCGTTTACAGATGACAAGTTAACGGAAATTCCCAAACACGATTGGGGAAAAGACGGACCGTGGACATCGTTTTACACAAGCGAGTCATGGGCGGCATTGGTTGATGATAACGATTTCGGTTTGGGGGTTTGGGCACCAGATACCTATACGATCTCCGGTGGCTTCTTTGGTACACCAAGAGTAGGAGGCTCTCATGATTCACCAACGGGTTATCTATCTCCGAACCGGATCGAGATTCTTGACCACAACATTGTTTACGACAGCCGATGCACGCTGATTGTCGGCAAGCTCGATAGAATCCGAGCGTATGTCAAGGCGCATAGCGGCACTCCTAAACCAGCTAAATGGACGTTCAAGCATGATCGGCTTCACTGGTCATATCAGAACTTGTCGGACAAGGGTTGGCCGATCCAGGGATTCCTCGACCTGAGCCTCAATCGTGCCGATCCGCAGCTTTTGTCGCCAGCCGGATTCTGGCCTTCATCACAGGCTAAGCACCTCAAAATCGACGCCTCAGCTATCTCGGGTGAACCCAAACTTCAGGTTTTTTGGTCGCGACTCGACGCTAAAGGCTTTGAAGAAAAACGGTCGCTCACGTTTCCTTACATTGCTGATGGCAAGCGAAGAGTTTACGACTTTGACCTCGGAAAGAACTCGGAGCTGAGCGGAGTGCTGACTCAAATTCGAATCGACCCAGTTCCAGGCGGTAAAGCAGGCGACCAAATGAAGATTTGGTCCATCCAGCTAACTCGATAGGGCTTTGAGCGCTTTCGAGAGTGCGCTTGTCATATCCGACGTGTCGATCTTGATCGGGTCAACTTCCCAAGGATCAGTCTCACTGATTCTTTGGAGGATGTCTGGCCAAGTGATCTCAGGAAACCCGGGCATATCTCGGACGCGTGATTGCACACGTTGCTGGTGGATCTTGGTCGGGCAGGAGCATTCGATAAAGACTAGTCGTGCTTGATGCTTCTCAGCAAGGGTGCTCCAAATCTCTCTTGCGGGGCGCACGTAGTTCGATGCATCAATAATGACCGAGACGCCTTGTTTCAAATTCTCATCTGCAAGGTTTTCAGCGACGAGATAAGCCGCCAATCCACGCTCAAAGTTGGAAGGAATCCCCGCACGGTGCATAGCCGACTCGATAGGATCGACCGAGAAAACTGGCCAACCGATCGTTTTCGCGATCAATTCGGCCAACGAACTCTTGCCTGAGCAGGGCAATCCAGCCAATGCTACGAGAGTAATTTGCATATCTTTAATATTGACCGACTGATTTCATGGTATTTGTACGGTCTATGGAAGCACGGTTGCTTGAGAACTGGACTCTGAACTACGGCGATGGTCGAAAACCAAAAGTCGTGCAAGTGCCTCACGCCTGGCAACAGCAGATGCCGGTAGACGACGAGGGGCCAGTAATTTACGAGTGCCGGCTCGACGTTCCAGAAGAACCCTGCAAACTTCGATTTCGCGGGGTCAGTTACCAAGCCGTCGTGATCATCAACGGCAAACCGGTCTGCGTCCATGAAGGCATTTGGGATGCTTTTGAGGTGTCTCTTATCGACTATCTGGGAGAGATAACGGAGATCGCGATCAAAGTTACGAAGAACGGGGGCGAAACATTCCCAGTAAGAGACGTGGCAAGCGGGTTCCTGCCTTATGTCTTCAACACATTTGGCGGAATATTCGGCGAAGTTGAACTGGTCGAATATAACGCCCCAATAGAGCTTCCTGCCGCAGAGCCTCGTGTAACCGTTGATGGTTCGAAGATTTTTGTAGATGGAGAACCCATCTATTTGCGCGGCTTGCTTCATTGGGGTTGGTATCCCGAACTTGGACACACGAACGTTACCGAAAGCGTGATTCGGGACGAGATTCGAGGAGCAAAAGCTCTCGGGTTTAACCTAGTGAAATTCTGCCTATGGGTTCCTCCTCACCGTTATCTGGAATTGCTCGAAGAAGAAGGGATGCTCGGATGGCTTGAGCTCCCGCTCTGGGACCCAACTCCAGACGATACGCTCCTAGCCAAGATGGGTCAAGAGATCGAGCGGATTGTCAGACAATATCGCCACCATCGAAGCATCGCGGTTTGGACGGTTGGATGTGAGCTCTCGACGGCCACGCCGCCGGAATATCGTGCCTATCTACAGCAACTCGTGTCGAATCTGACCGGATGTCCACTCGTGAAAGACAATTCTGGTGGAGCCGAGATGTACGGCGGCGACCTTAGAGAGTTCGGAACCTTTGACGATTTCCATCCATACTGCGAGCTTCCGTTCTACCCACAAGTTCTCGATTCGCTCATGACGGGGCCTCGCAAACCGCTCCCTATTCTGCTGGGCGAGTTTAACGATGTTGATACCCACCGAGATCTGCCTGGGCTTGCCCACGAAATGCCTTACTGGTCTTCGTCGATTCAAGAGCTAAACGCAAAGGGAGTTCGTTGGCAACACGACTTACCGCAGGTGCTTTCAACATCTCCTCTAGCCAACGACCGACTCAGAAGTCAGTCACTCATGGCTTCTTCGCTCGAAAAAGCTGCTTACATTCGAAAGACTGTGCAAGAGGCAGTCCACTCTAGAAGCGAGATCGGTGGATTTGTTCTGACCGGTTGGAGAGACACTCCGATTTCTTCATCAGGCGTGTTTGATGATTACGGTTCGGCAAAGTGGCAGGCAAGTGATTTCGCTTCGTGGAACGCAGACGATTGCCTATTCCTGATTCCAACCCGGCGTCCGCCGTGGGTAGCGGGTGGCAACCGTCCGGGATGGCAGGATTTGTTCAACTATTTTGTGGGGCAGGTTTTCATTCGAGTGGGGCTACACACTACTCGTGGTAAGACCGCCGGTCTGACTTGGAGGATTCTGGACCAAAACGGATCAATTGTCGCTCGCGGGGCAGCACCAAGCCAGTCAGTAGGCGTGCTTGACTCCAAACAGGTTGCCGAAATCGTTTGGCAGTGCAATGAGCCTGGGGCATACAAGCTCGCCGTTGAGTTTGGGACCGTGGTCAACGAGTGGCCTATTTGGGTTGTTTCAAAGATACAGCCCGAAGTCCGCGTAGTGGATTCCTCAGGCGTTTTCCTCGGATTGACCTCCACCGAGTCTGGACCTATCATTACCTCTGATCCTTCTGTTGATGGAGATATCGTGGTGTTGGCTGGCGGTGCGACAGTAGCAAAGCCGTTCTGGAGGGAGGCCGCCTACGAGTTTGTTGATGACGCTTTTTGGGCTGAGGTTCCGTTCGCCGAGCAGTGGTCTAGATTGGCCGCGATTAGCCCTGATCGAGTGATTGATCCACAATTCTTGGCTAGCCTTCAAGGGGCGGAGGTTCTGATACGGCGAATCGACACGCGAACCTACAAAGAACATGCCGTTTTGGTTCGACAGGGTCGAAAGTTCATCACGACGCTAAGGCCATACGGAGGGCTGGGTAATCAACCTGTTGGAGTCAAAAACAATCCGGCTGGCCAAGAATTCTTACGCTCTTTGATTAAGCTATTGGCTAACTGATCGTAGGCAAATTGAAGTCGATGATGGCAACGGCATAGGGTCCAAGCTGTAATTGTTTGGACCGAATTGGCTGTCCGGACTGCGCAAGAAAATGAAACGGTTTTGTGCAAGCGTCGGTGACGTTTCGTCCGTCCAGTTCGCGGATAGTTGCGGAAGCCGGCAGCCCACTGAAAGAAACCCTTGTCTGTTGAGAAGTCGTGTTTGCGATCCAAAGTCGATGGCCATCCTCGTCTCCGACATGAAGAGCGTCAATGCCATTCCCCTTTAGCTTTGGCGTAAACACTTTGGCACCTAACATTTCAGACAAAGTGGCGAGAACAATGTAAGCAGGACTGACCGATTCCTCGAAAATAAGGGTTTGGTCTGAGAAGTAGGTTGCCGAGGCAATTCCAGAGCTAAGAAGGGAGGCTAGGCTTGCCACCGTCCACGATGCTGAGATCAGCGATTTCATCTCCGATTTCGAACCCGCTCCGAATCGGATCGGGCCAACATGAATATCGCCAAGGCAAAACGTTTGGGCAGTCTGTACACAATCTCGAATCGCAAAAGCGTTATCGTAGATATCCGCAGATCGGCCCTTTGCGCCGAAGGAGAACGAGAGTCCTTCGCTCGCTATGGTTAGGCGACTCTCGTTGAGAAGTGCAAACTCGTCTCTGCTCCCGAGATGCAGACGAACGTTCGGATGCTCGCTTCGAAGAGCTTCGGCTTCAGTGTCATTCCAGGGCGGATATAAAACGATATCGCTGATACCATCTTCGCCCCACTGTAGAAGTTCGCAATCTGCTGTTTCGTGATCTATCTGTGTGCGCCAAATCTCGAAACCTAACGATTCTGCAAATTTCGACTTCACTTCGTTAAGCGAGTCCGATTGGAGAACAGATCCGATTTGAGGGAGGTCGACCGAAGCCTCGGTGCATAGCTCTACATTCTGAATGGCAAACGTGTCGATGATCGGGTCAGCGTCCAGCCAAGTTGTGACATGGATGGATTGTCGAAACTTCGTTCCTTTCGCGACCTTGTGCGGTTTTGGCATCGATTCGGGACGGGGGTAAACCTTGAAAGAGTTATCACCGATCCCACGTTGATCGATCATTTCGAAAGTGTCGCCAACGAACTCAACCTTTACTTCCGCGCCACTTTCAGTTGAATGAGCGATTGCTCGGATGTCGGTAAACGGAATGCCGGGAGCAACAAGGTCCGGAAACGTTGATTGACTGTTGCTCCCGTCCGTAGAGCGAACGATGCATCGGCTACCTTGCAGAGAAGAAGGATAAAGAACGCAAAGCCCGAGCCGGTCTACCTCGAAACTGGAGAGAGCCTCACCTTCAAAAATGTAAGTGATGTTGCCTTCTGGCGTACCGATGACTCGCCCTTGCCAAAGGATGTCGATGTCCCCTGCCCTGTGCCTTGCGATGAAGGAAACCCGAAAGGCAGAATTTGACTTCTCAACCGAAAAATGGTCAATGAGAGGAGCGATCTCGATTCCCTGCGGGGCGATGACAGCTACGAAGATCGCTCGCAACAGTTCTTCTTGACCGAAAAGTGCCTTTTTGAGTTGCCCAGTTTCTGGGTAAAAGGAAACACGAACAGGTCCGCACATCAGATCAACCGGATCAAGTGATGGAGGATCTTGGCCAAAAACCTGTTCGTTGTGAGTCATCGGATTTTTCGTTAGTAACCGAGCGATTTCAGATAATTGCGGCTACTGGCAAGGCAATCAAATGGGTCTCGATAGCACTCGTCTTGCTCAACAACAAACCACTCGACGCCAGCTGAGTCGCCACAGGTTAAGATACGAGGCCAATCGAGGTTTCCTTCGCCGACCGGAGCCATGATCGGCTGCCCTTTTATATCAACTTGCATATCTTTGAGATGAATGACTGGTACTCGGCCCGAACATCGAAGGAGCAAACGAGCTGGATCTAGCCCGGCATGGGAAACCCAATAGGTGTCGACTTCCAGCATGAGGTCGCTACTAGCCTCTTCAACCACGATCTCGTAACAAGGTTTTCCGGTCTCGGCGTCCAAAACCCATTCGTGCGAGTGATTGTGATATCCAAACCTAATCTTCTTTGATTTGAGAGTATCGATAATGGGTTTGGACTCTTGAATAAATCGCCTGTAGGACGCGGCTTCGTTTGGGCGATCCCACAATCCACCGATCGCCGTATAGTCACAACCTAAGGTCTGGTGTGTTTCTATCTCGGTGTTTAGATCTTTTTGTAGTGCATCCAAACCTCGGTGGGTTGCGCAGCAAATGAGACCAAATTCGTCGAGCCATTCGCGGGCAGTTTTGGCGTCGACTTCAGGATTTTCGCCATTCATACAACCGACTGCTGATAGTTGAACACCGGCATAACCGATCTCTGCGCACCTCTTGAGGGCATCTCGAAAACCTTCAGCGGTTGTCGTAAAGTCGCGGAGTGTATAGAATTGAGCAGCTATCCGTCCCATGTTGTTCTTGGTTTACCTACAATTTCCGCTAAGATGTACTGCATCTTGACGCGAACTCTTATACTTGGCATCGCTGTTTTAAGCTTGGTTGGCTGTGGAAAGGGATTTTCGAGCCGAACAAGCAGTCAGTCAACAGACACGCTTCGAATTGCTCTTGGCAGTAACATCACGACTCTCGATCCTGGCAAGGTTCAGGACATCGATTACATCGATCTTTTGGGCAACGTCTTTGAAGGACTCGTTCGCTATGACGAGAACAACAAGATCGTAGGACAGTTAGCCGAAAAATGGGATGTGAAGGATGGCGGCAAGACTTATGTCTTCCACCTCAAAAACGCTCAGTTTCACAACGGAGCCAAATTGACCGCTGATGATGTCAAATGGACCTTTGAAAGAAACCTGGCTGAAGCTTTCGGTTCGCCAACCGCTCCAAACTACCTTGATGACATTGTCGGTGCTTCGGAGGTGGTTCATGGAAAGTCCGAAACGCTCTCGGGAATCACGGTCGTCGATCCGACAACCTTGGAAATCCATTTGGTTGCCCCCAAACCTTACTTCCTCGGAAAACTGACTTATCCCTGCGCCTTTATTCTCAGCAAAGTTTCAGGAAAGAATCCGATTACATCGAAAGAGCAGGCAATTGGAACGGGGCCTTTTGCTTTTTCGACCATTCAACCCGGACAGGAGATTGACTTGGTTGCCAATGGCAATTACTACCTTGGAAAACCGAAGGTCGCAAAAATCGCCCGTCCCATTATTCTGGATGCGGCAACGCGACTGAACCAGTTCAAGTCAGGTTCGCTGGACATGCTGACGATCCAACGCCAAGATTTGCCATCCATTCAAAAAGACCCTGTTCTTTCGAAGCAATTGCAGATTTTACAGAGGCCGGCTGTGTACTACTTTGCACTCCAGGAGAAGAACTACCCTCCGTTCAAGAACGAGAAAGTGCGACTTGCCTTTTTGATGGCGATTGACCGAAACAACATAGCAACGAACTTACTCGGTGGCTACCCGCCTGCAGGAGGTTTTGTGGCTCCAGGCGTTTTGGGGTATCGGCCAGATTATAAGGGAGTCGCTTATGACCCGACTAAGGCAAAAACGTTACTCGCGGAAGCAGGATTCCCTGGTGGAAAAGGGTTGCCCCCTCTAGAACTGTCGTTCCGGGCACAATCTGTCGATTCGGCAAGAGCATCCGAAGGAGCGGCGATCGACCTTGAGAAGAATCTCGGTATCAAGGTGTCACTACGCGACTACGAATGGGGCGCCTTACTGGACAAGCGCAACAAGAACCAACTTCAAATGTTCTTCCAATCTTGGTATGCCGATTATCTCGACCCACAGAATTTCCTTTCCATGCTTGTAACTTCTCAGTCACGAATGAACCACGATGGCTTCGCTGATCGTTTGTTTGATGATCTCTGCGCGCGGGCAGACGTTGAGCAGGACGAGGCAAAACGTATTCAACTGTATCAACAAGCTGAGGATCGATTAATGTCGGTTGCAGAACGAATCCCGATTTACTATCAAACTGATCCGATTTTGGTTAGCTCGAGAGTTTCTGGAATAAAGTTCAACGCATTGGGAAGCCTGCCGCTCACGAATGTTTCGGTTCATTAGGCGTCTGTTGATTAACAAATAGCGACATTTCGGCAGGGTTTTACTGGAATGTCGCTAAAATAGCCTCGTGATGAGAGAAGGTCAAAAGGTTGCGCTCGGTGTGTTGGGTGTGGCGATGATTGCGATCGGCGCAAGTGCCGCCTATCGGCAAACCATCCTGCCCAACGTAGTCGGAACAGATGGAAGCACGATGTTGCCGAACGGTTGGCGAATCGCACCTGTCGGCAAGATCTTAGCCCTCCCCGGCGATATGCCAACAAAAATGGCATGGAGTGCTGATGGAAAAACCCTTTACGTGCTTACGAGCGGTTGGCACAATCAAGGGATTGATGTCATTGATCCCAACACCTTCGAACTCAAACAGACCGTTGAGCTTGGCAACACCTTCGCCGGAATCGCTCAGGTCAACGATTCCATTTACGTAGCGGGCGGCCTAAAACCAGTTCGAACAGTTAGCGTGAAAGACGGCGTTCTGGAAAAGTCTGATCCGCTCGAACTGGAGCTACAGAAAGGGGCTTGGACGACGGGTCTCGCTAGCGTGAATGATCGATTGTACGTACTTGACGAGAATCACGCTGGGATCTTTCTTGTCGATCTCGCCACCAAGAAAATCTTGACGGAAGGTAAGACGGGTTACCATCCGTACGGTGTTTTCCCGAGCAATTCAGGTTCAGAAATTGCGGTGTCGAACTGGGGTGATGAGTCCGTTTCATTCCTAGATCCTCTCACTTTGCTAGAGAAGTCCCGAATCAAAGTCGGCAGTCATCCCAACGAGATGGTTTGGGCAAAAGATGGACGATTATTCGTGGTTTGTTCAGGGGATAACACTGTTCAGGTCATCCAACACGGCAAAGTCGTCGAGCGAGTCAAGACCAGTCTGGATCCGAAGGATCGTGTAGGCAGCACGCCGATTGCGATTGCACTTTCGCCAGACCAGAAGACGCTTTATGTTGCCAATGCGGACAATAACGATGTCGCCGTGATTGATGTCAGCGAGAAAGAGTCCGAAGTCAAAGGATTCATACCGACTGGCTGGTATCCCAGCGCACTGACGGTATCTCCCGATGGAAAGCAGTTGTATATCGCGACCGGAAAGGGCATGAAGTTCAGCCCGAACGCAGAGAAGCAGCCTCTAATCACGGGTAAGCCGAAGTATAAGTACATCCCATCGCTTTTGCAGGGGCATGTGGCATCGATTCCGGTTCCAACCGAAGCGGAACTAGCCAAATATACCAAGCAGGTACTGGCGAATGTGCCTAATAGACAGGTTCTGCTAAGTGCTTCAGACAAAAAGAAGATTGACGAGACTCTGAAGAAAATCAAGCATGTGGTGTACATCATCCGTGAAAACCGAACCTATGATCAGGTGTTTGGAGATATGTCGCGCGGCAACAATGAACCAAGTTTGGTGATGTTTGGCGAGGAAGTAACGCCGAACGCTCATGCGCTTGCGTCGACGTTTGTCCAATTGGATAACACGTACTGCAACGGAGAAGTGAGTGAAGATGGGCACCAATGGTGCAATGCGGCATATGCCACAGACTTCACCGAGAAAGCTTGGATCAGTAGTTATTCCGGTCGCGAAGAACCCAATGGAGACACCAGATTGACTGCTTCTCCGGCTGGATACCTTTGGGATGTGTGCGAGAAAGCCAAGAAGTCTTACTATAGCTACGGGGAGTTCGCTTCATTCAAATCTAGTCCAACAACTGTTCCCACCTACACGGGAACGCCTGGGTTAGAAGGCCATGCGAGCCTAGAATGGACGAAGTTCAATCGGACCAAAGATGACGGTCGAGATCACCAAAAGATCGATGTGTTCATCGATGATTTGAAGAAGGCTGAGAAGACTGGCAAGTGGTACGACTACATGGTCATGTCGCTTGGGGAGGACCATACGAGCGGCTTGAAGGCAGGACTCTTCACACCGCGAGCTTGTGTTGCCAGCAACGACTTTGCGCTAGGAAAACTGGTCGATGCAGTATCTCATTCGAAGTTCTGGAAGGATACAGCAATCTTTGTCATCGAGGATGATGCTCAGAATGGGCCAGACCATGTGGATGCGCACAGAACGGTTGCTTTGGTGATTTCGCCTTATACGGTACGTGGAGTCTTGGACAGCACGTTCTACACAACCTCATCGATGGTTCGAACAATGGAGCTGATTCTCGGATTGTCGCCGATGACGCAGTATGACGAGCACGCGACTCCGATGCTGGCTACTTTTGCGACCAAACCAGATTTCACCCCGTTCACCTGTCTTCCGCCGAAAATCGACATCACAACGCGAAATCCGCAGAAGGGGGCGTTGGTTGAACTTTCGAACAAACTGGATTGGAGCGAGTTTGATAAAGCAGACCCCGACACGCTGAACTATATTCTGTGGAAATCGCTTAAGCCCGGTCAAGCAATGCCAGCTCCTGTACGCCGTGCTCGATTAGGACGCTGATCTAGATTGGCGAGTGCCACCGACTTGGTCGATGGCACTCTTTGCTTGAGGGTTGGAGGGGAGCTTAGACTAGGCAGCTAGTCTTAGGTTTGGTGATTGAACGTCCGGCTTGAACTGATTCGCCAGTGCCATGAGGTTCTCGCCCATGAACGCTAGCTCAGTAGCTGACGCACCCACCTCTTCGACGCTCGCCGTGAGCTCTTGTGCACCCGCTGCACTTTCCTCGCTTACGGCGGCGACATTTTCAATTGCGGCTTGCACATCGCTTGCGCCAACCAACATCGTTTGTACAGATGACATATTTTGTTGGGCTGATTCCGCGAGTGTTTGTACTGTTGCTGATACTTCTTGCGCCACCGCCGCGACAGATTCCGCCTGTTCGGCGACATCCTGAGACGCGGACAGAATATGACTCAGCGATCTTCCAGCTTCATCAGATAGTTGGCTGCCCTTCTCCACTTCAGAAGTTGTTGAATTGATGGCGGATACAGTGTCGTCGACGACGGCTTTGACCTTTGTGATCAGGTTGCCGATTTCTTGGGCTGAATGGCTGGATTGCTCGGCGAGCTTTCGAACTTCTTCTGCGACAACAGCGAACCCTCTACCATGCTCGCCGGCACGAGCTGCTTCAATCGCTGCGTTGAGGGCAAGTAAGTTGGTCTGCTCAGCAATTTGCCCGATTGAGCCGACAATCATTCCGATCTCATGACCCATTTTGTCGAGTTCCTGGACCTTTGCAGCAGAACTTTGAACTTGTTGTTTGACCTTTTGCATCGCATCGACAGTCTGGACCACCGAGGCGTTACCTTCATTCGCAGCAGCTTGCATGGTTTGTGCAGCACTGGCTACTCGTTCGATTCCTTGAGCGGCTTGTCCGAGTGACAGATTGGTTTCTTCGACGACGTGTAGTTGCTCTTCGCTGCCTTTACCGACTAGCTTGATCTGTTCAAGGAGCGATTCCATGACCTCGGCGACCTTGCTACTTTGATCCGCTAGAGACTGACTACCGCGAGCGATTTCGGTCGCCGCTGCGCCGCTTTGCTCAGACGAACTAGCTAGCGTTTGGCTTGAATTGCTGACGTCATTGGCGTTGGTCTGAAGTTTGGCGACGATTTGTGTCAACGAGCCTCTAGCCTCGTTGTACGATCCGATCGAGGCTTGAACGCGCCCTAGGAGGCCGTTGAAGGATTTTGCCATGCTTCCGATCTCGTCTGTGGAATCGAGCGAGATGGGTTTGGTTGATGGGGAAACTGCAAACGTTAGGTCGCCGTGAGAGAACATACCTAGGCCTTTCTCTAGATCTGACACGCAGTTGGCTTGCAGGGCTTCAAGTTGTGCCGCAACGGTGCGGACATTTCCTGCTATGTATTTTGTGATAATGACGGCAGAGGCGATACCCATGGCTAGCGCACAGAGCAGAGCCGTCGTCAGTTTAGTTCTTGCTGATGCAATGGAGGCTTCAGCAGCATCCCTAGAACGGTTCGCATAATTTTCGTTGAACTCGATCATTTTCTTGATCGCCGGCTCAAGTTCTTCGTTGAAAATACGCGTTGTGTCCCCTTCTAGGATCTTTAAGTTTGCGGTATTAGCGGCAACCTGCGATTCAACTTTGCCCCATTCGTCGATATATCTGTTCCATTGCTTTTTGACTTCTTCGAAGTTTTTCTTGTCTTCTTCGTTGGTCAACAGTTTTGAATAATCTTCTAGGCAGGTGTCCGCTTTTGATTTGTACGTCGAAAACAGCCCTTTGACCTTGGATAGGTTTTCTTGATCGGATACTGCAATTCGATAGGTGACGATTCGAACTGCTCTAGCCTGGATATTGAAGTTACTGATGGTGGAAAGACTTGGCATACTGTCTTTCGTGATGACTTGTATCTTTTCGTGCAAGGTTTGGATCGCAACCCATCCTGCTAAAAATATGGCTCCTGCGAGCGACAAGCAAAGACCGAAGCCTATGCCCAGTTTTGCTGACATTTTCAAATTTGCAAACCACTGTTTCATGTAAGCGTTTTCCTAGAGGTCTCTTTCATTTCGGAGAATATTTGGGAATCCTCCACGCAGAAATCCGGGTTTTTGTCAAGAAATCTTATTGCAAAATGTTGGCTCGCGCTAGTGCAAGAAGCTTATGCCAAGAACGGTTCTTTTTAGCGCAAAATTAGTCATGTTCTAAGCGATGTATATAATGGTTAGTCACCTTTCCTGAAAGATCACTGTTTGTCTCTTTCATTTCTGAGTTGATTTATGATCGAAGAGTAACTAAATCATTTATAGTGGGATTGTGGCTATTCTTCTCGCGCTAAGCGTTCTCGCCATTGCTCAACCGATTGACATTTCGCCATACGACTCAAGGCTCCTGTTTGTCGGTAGATTTGACAAACGTGACAAAGTAGGACCCAAGTGTGATTGGTCCGAAACATCTGTCGCGGTAAGGGTTAAGGCGACTAAGATTTCTGCTAAATTCTTCGAAGTTGGTAAAGACGGAATTCTGGTCGAGATCGATGGCAAGGCTAAGTTTTCGACCCAACTCAAGGAAGGCGATAACACGATTGATGTGCCTCTTGAGCCAGGAGAGCATCTTGTCCGATTCGTCAAGCGGACCGAACCGTTTGTAGGAACTCTTCAGTTCAAAGGGTTCCAAGTTCAGGACGGGAGCATTCGCTCGGCAAAGCCTCTATCTCGCCGTATTGAGATCATCGGAGATAGCATCTCCTGCGCCTTCGGAATTGAGGGAGCAACGCAGTCCGAACCATTTAAGCCCGAAACAGAGAATGCTTATATGGGATATGGTCCGGTCGCAGCCAGAGAGCTGAAGGCAGACTGCACGATTATCGCCTGGTCAGGAAGAAAGATGTGGCCTGATAACACCACTCCAGAACTCTATGATCAAGCTTTAGCTAAGGACGCTTCAGCTCGTTGGGACTATTCTCAACCGAACCCAGATGTAATCGTAATTAACCTGGCCACGAACGATTTCGGCAAAGAAAATCCTGAAGAAGTGGGTTGGACTAATGCCTATACCCAGTTCATTACCCGGCTGAGAAAACACTATCCGAAGGCGTTTATTTACACCGCAATTGGTAGCATGATGAGTGATAATTGGCCTCCAAAGCAAATGGCGTTGACGACGCTACGAGGCTACTTAACTCGAATGGTAAAGAGGATCAACACTGCGGGGGATAAGCGAGTGAAAGTGATCGAGTTTCCCGTTCAACTTCAGTCGGATGGTATTGGTTCGGCTTGGCATCCGAACCTGGTGACCCACAAGAAAATGGCGGATTTACTTGCGAAAGAAATCCGCCAAAACATGCGTTGGTAAGCCTTAAGGAATTCGGTGATACTGAGAGTAACCGAGTTGCTTATAGTTTACGACTTTGAATATTTGAGTTGTCATCGGCGGCACCTTGACGGTGAGTAGACCATTTACCTGTCTCACTCGAATGCCGCTGATGGCATCTTCTAGTTCGCCCCAATTCATCAATCGGCCAGCTCGAGTCGCGAAGGCCTCTTTGACTTCTTCATGAGTCGGGTTGGTCACAACAATGACCGAGTCGAGCACTTTGTCCGTCAGGCGAGTGAAGGCAATAAGCTTCTCTGTGGCAAGTGGCGAAAAGTCGCCATACCTTAATGCTGGATTTGACTTGCGGATCGCGAGGAGCTTCTTGTGCCATGCCAACTCAGGATTCTTCTCGTTAACAAGCGACCAATCCATAGGAGCACGGCTTCCCGGATCACCCCAACCGGTCATGCCTAGCTCGGTACCGTAGTAGATCACTGGACTGCCTGGCAGAGTGTAAAGGGCGGCAATGGCAAGTTTACGTTGTTCAAAATCTGCAGTAACGCTCGCAAAACGACTAGTGTCGTGGTTGTCGAGGTGGAGCCAAGACCGTAGCGTGTTCTCGATTCCAGCATCTTCAACCATATCTCCAAGCATTTGGGTCGCCTGCCTTCCGGTCAGTTGGCCTTGCGCCGCCTGGATCACGACACTTGGGCCAAAAAAGTTGAACCCGCCGTCAACCGATGGGAACCAGCCTGCTGGGTAGCTTGCAATCTCACCAACAACCAAACTTCCTGGCTTTTCCTTATGAGCGGCGGCGGTCAATTCGGCAAGATGTTCAGGTCCGATTTCGATGGCGACATCAAGCCTCCACCCGTCGATACCTTCCTTGAGATATTTTCTAACGACGGAGTTTGGGTTGTTCCAGAGGTAGTCGCGAACGGCTTTATTCTCTAGCTTCAGAGCAGGCAGATTGCCGACATTTGCGAACCCTCGATATCCGGATGTATATTCTTTGCCCCAATAGAACCAGTCTCGATGAGGGTCAGTTTTGCTCGCAAGCGCCTTCTGGAAAATCGGGTTTGATTTGCCGATGTGATTGAATACACCGTCAAGCACGAGCTTCATCCCTTTGCCATGTATCGAGGACATCAGCGACTTGAAATCGGACTCCGTTCCAAACTGGGGATCGATCTGAAAATAATCCGTTGTATCGTATTTGTGGTTCGTTAGCGCTTTGAAGATCGGAGTTAGGTACACGGTGTCTGCACCAAGACTCTTGATATAGTCGAGCTTCGACTGAATGCCCTTTAAGTCGCCGCCCCAAAACTCAAGTTCGTGACTCCAAAGACCAAGTTCATCAATACGATGCCCTGACTTCGGAAGATCCGACCAGTTTCTGAGCTGTTTTGGCGGCTCGAAGAGACCCACTGTGGGCCTTCCCTTTGACGCCGAAAATCTGTCGACAAATATTTGGTATACGACGGCACCCATGCGCCAATCTCTTGCGCGGGCTTCAAACGTCGATGTTGAAACGAGACACATAGCTAAGCAGGGCAGGATCGCCATGTTGCCAATATAACCCGAGCGTTTCAGTTATTCCCAACTATTCACGAGAGCCATCTTGCGGTGTTCAGAAGGAGCCGATTCGTTAAGCATTCATAACAGACTCGCGGGAATCGAGAAACTCTGAACGATTTTCGAGTCCGTAAAGCAGTAGAATCTTGGGCTGAATATGGCATTAGAAACTACACTCGTTTTGATTAAGCCAGGTGGCGTTGAGCGCAACCTGATTGGAGAGATTCTTGGAAGAATTGAGGCTCGCGGCCTCAAGATAACGGGCCTGAAGCTCGTTAATGCTGCTCGTGAAACTGTCGAAGAGCACTATGCAGAGCACAAAGGAAAGGTCTTTTATGAGGGGGTCGTTTCTTACCTCGTTAGCGGGCCAATCGTTGCTTTGTCGGTGAGCGGCGAAAATGCAGTCAAGGCGATTCGCGCGATGATGGGAGCGACCAACCCTGTCGATGCCGCTCCCGGAACTGTTCGCGGTGACCTCGCTTTGACCGTGGAAGATAACCTTGTCCACAGTAGCAGCGATCCTGAGGCTGCTGCCAGAGAACTTGGACTCTGGTTCCCAGAAGGAACCCTTTAAGTCAACCTGTACCCAGCGAGCTTCTTCGCTGGGTACGATCATCTAGTGTTCATCACGAAGGCCGCAATTTGGTTAGCGCTATGGATAGGCTACGGAGTCTTCCAAAATCGGCGCTCAAATGAAGTCCGTGCCTTTGCTCTACGCATCCCACGCTCTCGAAGGGCTATTACCGGTGCCGGTCTGTTTTTGTTGGGCACTTGCGCGCTTTTTGGTGCACTAACCATCCTCACTAATTCGGGTGGGTTCGATACCGTTACCGCATTCTTTGTTATCGCTGCCGGCGGTTTACTTTTTGTCCATGTGGTGACGCTCGCAACTGCGCTGTTGGTGACGTTAGCGATGGAAAATGCCGTAACAGAACGTAAACTGGAAGCGTCTCGTCAAAAAGAGGAATCGTCAAATCAATGAAATCACTCCTGTTGTCTTTTGCACTCTGCTTTGCACTCATCGGATCAGCTAATGCACAAATCACGACCGAGAAGGGGAGCAAGAGCGATGCTACTTTTCTCAAGATGAGAAAGCTAGACGTGCTGATCAAGATTCTTCCTCTTGCTCTGAAGAAGCCTCAGCTTGACGAACTCTTGTCTAGTATCGAAAAGGCACGAGTTATTCAGAAGGAAGCACTTCAGAAGGAAGACGAAGTGATGGCTCGACTCGATCCTGATCTCGATAAGGCCGTTACCGATGGAGTTGAGAAGGGCGTCTATCCGTCAAAGAGTTTGCAAGACAGTATTACAAAGGCGACTCGCTCGATGTCGACGTCGCGCGTCCTCGCCAGCCTCAAGATGGTCGATATGATCATGGTTGCCATTGATAAGGTTTTTGACGCCGGACAAAAGAAGGTGATGGCTGGCACATTCGATCCGAAATACATGGACCCGACTGGGCAACTCGATTTCAAAGAAAAGGACAAGATCCGCTTTTTTGTGAAAGAAGTCTTCCTTGACCCGATGTCATACAATGTATTGACAGATCTATTGTCAAAAGCGCCGGAAAAGTAGGTTCAAAAGGTCCTAATAACGGCTAGACTTGCGGCATGAAGATTTGGATCTTCCCGCTTGCCTTGGTTGTCTCTGGTAGCGCTGTTGCCCAGAGCACCTTTGCCGTTCACTCCGGTGATCGGGTCGTGTTTTACGGCGACAGCATTACTGATAGTTCGCAATACCCGAACTTCATCGAGACGCTCATCTTGACTCGATATCCGGGAATGGATGTCCGTTTCTACAATAGTGGAGTCGGTGGAGATCGCGTAACCGGAGGATGGATGGGCTCAATTGGCGAGAGATTGCCACGCGACCTATTCGCATATCGCCCTACCGTTTTCACAATTATGTTAGGGATGAATGATGCTTCTTACCGGGCGATGGACGCAGGCGTTTTCAATACCTACAAATCAGGGTTTGAGGGCATTCTGGCAGAGATCAAAAAGAACGCACCGAGCGCCCGTGGATGGCTCATTCGCCCTTCTCCGTACGATGACGTGACCTATGAGCCGAAGTGGAAGCCGGGGTACAACGACGTGCTGATTCAGTACGGTGAATTAGTCGCCGAACTCGCATCGAAGAACGTATATGGAGTTGTCGATCTGAACAAGCCTGTTGTCGATACTCTGACTGCCGCAAACGCTATCGACCCTAAGACAGCGCAGAAGATCATTCCCGACCGAGTCCATCCTGGGAATGCGGGGCACTTCGTCATGGCTTGGAATGTTTTCAAGGCATGGGGCGGCACCGGCGTTTTATCTGAAACCGAAATCAATGCTAGTGCGGGTACCTCTGTCGGCAAAGGCGTGAAGCTTTCACAAGTGACCGCAAGCGCGAATGGCGTCAAATGGACGGCGCTAGGCGGCGGGCTGCCATTCTCCTTCGACCGAAACGACGCTACTGTCAGCTTGGTACTGAAAGCGACAAAGATCGATGAAGAAGTGAATAAGCAGATCATCAAGGTGTCGGGTCTAGCTTCTGGCCAGTATCGCCTCAAGATTGATGACTCGACGGTAGGAACTTACAGCGCCGAAGATCTGGCTATTGGGATCAACATCGGTAATCTCACAACGCCCTACTCGAAGCAGAGTGCTCTCGTGAACTCTTTGACTTGGAAGCGAGCTGAGGTACAGAAGACTTGGTGGCGAGAGATCCAGTTCAAATATCGCGATCAGAACCATTCCTTATTGAAAGGTGCGGTCGCAGGTATGAGAAAGCTTGAGGAAGGCGTTATCAAAGAGCAAAAAGCTGCTGCGCAGCCAAAGCCTCATACGTTCGAACTCGTCAAAGCGTAATTGTTTCCTTCGTGATATCCCGAGGACCTCCGGGATATCACTAACTCTCTGGCTCTTCGCCTCGTAGATCTCTTCGGATGCCTTCTATCGATTTTCCAATCACGATCACCCCTGCTGCACTCGACCGGATCAAAAAACTGATCTCGAAAGACGGTAGGGAAGGCGTTTTTTTGCGTCTAGGCGTTAAAGGGGGCGGTTGCAGCGGTTTTGAGTACGTGACCAAGCTGGATGACCGAAGAACGAAGTTCGATATCGAAACCGAGATTGACGGAGTTTTGATCATCAGCGACTCCAAGTCGATGCCTTTCTTGACGGGTAGCACTTTTGACTACACGGGCAACCTGATCGGCGGTGGGTTTAAGTTCGAGAACCCGAATGTATCACGTAGCTGCGGTTGTGGATCAAGCTTCACACCTAAAGAAGCTTCCTGAGCGTCTCGACATCCCATAATAAAATATATGTTCAAGCGGCTAATGGACCGGGTCGACCGACTCGTCGGAAGAGGGGTCATCGATGATGAGTTCTATGATGAGCTTGAGGAAGGTCTGCTTCAGGCAGATACGAACATTCAAACGACTTCGCAGATTCTCGATGATTTGCGGTTGATGGTCCGAGAAGAGAAGATTACGGACCCAGCGTTAATGCGCGAAAGGCTTCAGAAAGCTATTACGGATCGATTTTCGACTCAGGGACCGGCTGGCCTCGAGGTGAATGACGAAGACCCAACCGTATGGGTTTTTGTGGGTGTCAACGGGGTTGGAAAAACCACCACTATCGGAAAGGTCGCGCAGCTTTTGACGAAGCGCGGCTTCAAGGTTTTACTGGCGGCCGGTGATACGTTTAGGGCAGCAGCTATCGAGCAACTTGAGATCTGGGCTGAACGTACTGGAAGTGAGATTGTTCGAAACCAGCCGGGGGCGGATAGCAGTGCGGTTATCTTTGACGCTGTTCAAGCGGCAAAAGCGCGAGGAGCCAATTTCGTCTTGGCGGACACCGCTGGCCGTCAGCACAGTAAAGGCAACCTCATGGCTGAACTGCAAAAGGTGATCCGTGTGACCGAGAAAGCGCTCGGACGTAAACCCGATGAGGTCTTGCTGGTTCTGGATGCGAACACTGGGCAAAATGCCATTCGGCAGGCCGAAGAATTTACCAAAGCGGCTGGCGTGACTGGTCTGGTTCTTACCAAACTAGATGGCACCGCACGTGGAGGAGCTTTGATTGGCGTTTATGAGCGGTTCAAGATTCCGATCAAGCTGATTGGCGTGGGAGAAAAAGCGGATGATCTTAAGGACTTCAAGCCTAAAGAGTTTGCCGCAAGCCTTTTTGAATAGTGATTTCGACAGTACAATCCTGATTGAATGAAGCGACTGCGCATCGCGATGTTTTCGGACAGCTCGTTGCCCACTCTCAACGGGGTGAGCATTAGCATTGATGCGCTCGTCAACGAACTTCGCGAGCAAGGGCACTCGGTGCACCTGTACTTTGCACGTCATCCGCGTCACAAAGACTCCGATCCTAACACCTACCGGTTTCCCTCGTTACCGTGTCCCTGGGCTGTGCAATATCCAATTGCCGCTCCGCCATTTCATAGGATTTTGTCTAAGTTTAGGCGGAACGAGTATGACGTAATCCATACGCACACACCCTTCATTTTGGGGATGGTAGGGTTGAGATGGTCTGAGTCTCACGACCTGCCGATTGTATCAACTTATCACACGCTCTATGATCGGTATGCGCACTATGGAGCGCTCGTACCAAGGCGATACATTCGGTTTAGGATCGCAAAACATACCAACTTTTATTACAACTCGGTCGATCATGTGATTACGCCGAGCCATGCTTCGCTCAAGTGGCTCCAACGTCACTCGGTCGAAACTCCTGCAACCGTCATTCCAACTGGATCTCCCAAACGTCGATTCATTAATCGAAGTGAGGCTCGCCAAGAGTTTGGGATTTCGCCCGAAGCGAAGATCATGCTCTACGTTGGACGGTTAGCTAAAGAAAAAAACCTAGATACGCTGATCGAAATGGCGTCGATTGCCATGAATCAGGACCCGACGCTGAGACTATGGCTTGTTGGTGACGGTCCATATCGAACCGAGCTTGCGGCGATCGTGAGGCGACTTCGCATCGGAGACCGCGTAAAGTTTGTCGGCTTTGTTCCAAGGCAGGATGTCGATACGTTCTATGCCGCATCCGATATCTTTGTTTTCCCTTCGATTACCGAGACGCAAGGATTGGTTGTTCAAGAAGCGATGACCTATGGGCTGCCAGCACTAGCTATCGCTGGTGGCGGCGCAGGCGCGGCGATCGTTGACGGTGTGAACGGCTATGTTGTTCGAAACCATGCCGGCGTATTCGCCGAAACGCTTCTATCGGTGATACGAAATCAAGAGGTTTTCGATCGTCTGAGCGATGGAGCGTCCAAATCTATGCGAACAAACTCGATAGAAGAGATGGCGGAGTCAGTAGTGAACGTATACAATCATGCGATAAAGCAGAGAAATGGCCTTTTGCCGTCTGCCGCAGACCTGAAATCATGGATTCTATAGTCGATCAACGACGTCAGCTACGCCTCTTTGGCATCCTTCTGGCCGCTTTTTACGTCGTTCAGGTTTCGGTGCCGTTGCTTCCGGTTCCCATACCGATGATTCCGGTTGCGAGCATGTTCGTGTCCGTGTTCATCATTTCTCTTCCGATTTTCGCTATCTTTGCCGCTTCGGCTTTGCGATGGACCTGGGGAAGAGCGCTTGGGGTCGTTGCGACCGGCGCGTTTTTGCAATATGCGCTTGCAGTTGTTAGCCTTGGGGTGAAAGACAACATCCTCAAGGTTTTGCTGTTTTCTGGTAGTCAGTTGGGGCTGATCGCTTGGTGTCTCGGGATTGGCGCTTTTCTAGCTTCGATCCTGAAAGACAAAAACCTCTTGTTACCCATATCGATCTTTTTGGCTTTGTTTGATATTTGGCTTGTTTTCGTTCCCGATCTGGTCAGGGTGAGCGCAGTGGCTAGAGGGCATCAAGAAGAACTCGCGAAGATTGCTTTGCAAGTCCCCAAAGTGGCTTCATTGCCGACCACTGGGCATGCCCAGCCGTTCGCTTTCGTCGGCCCCGCAGACCTTCTTTTCTTGGGCATGTTCTTTGTCGCGTTATTCCGTTTTCGGATGCGGGCAAAAGAGACACTTCGGGCGATGGTTATCGTCCTTGCTTGCTATCTGCTCTTCGTTTTACTTGCTGGAAACTTGAGTCTCGGTGGTTACCGTCTCGGTGCTCTTCCTGCTCTAGTCCCTATCGGTCTAGTTATTCTCATCGTCAATCGTAAGGAATTCAGGCTGACACAAGAGGAGAAGACAACGACGCTCGCTTTGATCTCGTTTGGGTTGGGAGCATTAGCTTGGCGGTTCTATGCTCACCGAAATGACTCCCTCAGCCCTGAGATTGCTCCTCAGAAACCTCCAGTCCAAGCACCTCTGCAGCCGCCAACTGCTCCAAAGCCAGGTCCTGAGCTACACCCGATTGATGTCTAGGGATCTTTCCGCACGATTGTGACAACGCCGGTGACGTAGCTGTTCCTATCATCAAGAGCTAGGAAAGTGAAGTCAAAACCTCGGTCGGTGTCTTTAATCGTATGGCTTGCTTGCATCCCGACTGCTACTTCATTTTCCCAAGCTCGGGTGACTTCTTGTTTAACCATTTCCATGTTCACCCCGTTCACTTTCATCTTGGTGACGACGTTGATCATGCGGTACATCGGGCCGTCTTGATTCTGTCGATTGATTCGCAAATAGGGGATCGTGTGAAGGGCTCGGTTCCATTCAGTTAGCCAAACACGAAGCTCCCGATTGGCAACCGGGGAAAAGACCTGAGTGCACCGAACATATGCTAAACCGATTTCATTTGGACGACAGAGCCGACTCACTGTGTTGTGAATATCGGTCTTTTTGTGCCTAATCCTAAGAAGGGTTGGCCCTAATATTAGGCGAATATCTGAGTAAGAGCCATAAGAACCGGTTTGGGCAGGAAACCCATAGGTTTCCAGCCCAAAAAATTACTTGGATGACGCGTAGGCTGCAGCTGCCTGAACGAAGGCTTTCAGAATGTTCTTTGTTGCCTCGTCGTCAGCGGTTCTCTCGGGGTGCCACTGCAACCCAACCAACCAAGGATGATCGGTGGCTTCGATGGCTTCAATCGTTCCGTCGTCCCCGCTTGCCACGACTTTGAGGCCATCTCCAACTTTGCCCACCGCTTGGTGGTGATAGCTACGCCCTTCGATCTTTTTGGTGGCTGCAGCAGAAGCTAATATAGATGAATCCTCCACCGCGTAGGCTTGCATCGTGCCGCCTGAATGGGTTTCGTGACCCACAACATCTGGCAAGTGTTGAATCAATGTCCCGCCACGAACAACATTGAGGAATTGGCAGCCATAGCAAATGCCAAGAATCGGCATATTGGGGGACGCCGCTTTGAAGAGTGCTTCTTCGCCTTCAAACCTCCGAGGGTCTTGTAGTTCGACCTTAGGATGATTCTCTTCGCCAAACTTCGCGGCATCGATGTCGTTCCCACCTGGAATGATCCAACCATCAATGAGCTTGGCGATCTGCTCCATGTCAGCCATTGGGGGAATTAGTATCGGCGTTCCTCCGGCATCAACCACAACCTGAGCGTAATTCCAATTTAACTTTAGCGAACCAAGAGTTCGGGTGTCGTTCGGGTTGAATTCGCTATCGACTGAGATTCCAATCAGGGGTTTCATAAGGTGTGATTATGGTTCATGCAAGAGGATGTCCGGTGATCCTCTCGTATGCTTCCAGGTATTTCGCCCTTGTGTTAGCAATGACGTCCTCAGGAAGTTCTGGACCTGGGGGCTGCTTGTTAAAGCCGATTTGCTCCAGCCAGTCCCGAAGGTATTGCTTGTCAAAGCTCGGTTGGCTCTTTCCGGGCGCGTACTGCGAAGCCTCCCAATATCGCGAGCTATCTGGCGTGAGTGCTTCGTCAATCCAAATTATGCCGTCGTCGGTATAACCAAATTCAAATTTTGTATCCGCGAGGATGATCCCTTTTGTGGCGGCATATTCGTTGGCTTTGGTGAACAAGGCTAAAGTCCAATCGCGCACCGTTTCGGCGGTTTCTTTGCCGACAAGGTCAACGGTTTGTCGCCAGCTGAGATTCATGTCATGCCCCTCTTCGGCTTTTGTGGCTGGGGTGAAGATTGGCTCAAGCAACTTCTGAGAATCAACCAGTCCTTCAGGCAACGCAAGCTCGTGAACGTTCACGCCTTGTGCTTTGTACTCTTTGAACAACGAGCCTGAGATATAGCCTCTTGCGACGCACTCGATGGGAAGTGGCTTTGCTTTTCGAGCGATGGTCGTTCTTCCAGCTAGTTCTGGCTCTGGTCGGCGCTTAGCGATTTCGGCATCGTCGGTCGAGATAATATGACTTGGGCAGACTTCCGCTAGTTTCTCGAACCAGAAGGCGCTCATTTGATTGAGGATTCGGCCTTTGTCGGGCACGCCGTTCGCCATGATGACATCGAACGCCGAAATACGGTCAGTTGCGATGATCAGTAACTCGTTTCCAAGATCGTATACTTCACGCACTTTTCCGATTCGGGGGGCGGGAAGTCCGGGCAAACTCGTTCTAAGCAAAGGAGCCATATCTCATTGTGGCGCATGGGTGAGCCACAATGATCTTATGTCCGACGCTCAGTTGCATGGCGACATTTTGAATCAGGCGCTCCCGTACATTCAGTCCTTTCGCGGTCAAACCTTTGTGGTGAAATATGGCGGAAGCGCAATGCGGGATGCTTCTCTGATGGAAGGCGTAATCCGCAATGTTCTCCTCCTTCAACTTGTTGGTATCAATGTGATTCTCGTCCATGGCGGCGGCCCCGAGATTGATACTTGGCTGGGCAAACTCGGAATCGAGAAGAAGACTCTCGGTGGGCTTCGAGTCACCGACGAAGCAACAATGGACGTCGTTGAGATGGCGCTCGCCGGTAGAGCGAACAAGGCGTTGGTTTCAGAGCTTCAACACCTCGGCGGCAAAGCCGTCGGTTTGTCTGGGCGCGATGGCAACCTATTGATTGGAGAAGCAATATCTGAAGAACTCGGAAGAGTTGGGAAAGTCACGCGGGTCAACGCCGAAATTCTGAGCACGATGACAGAGGCTGGGTACATACCTATTGTCTGCTCGGTTGCTACCGATAGCAATTACAAACCGCTCAACATCAATGCAGATAGTGCCGCTTCTGCTATTGCGGCTGAGCTCAAGGCGGGCAAGCTGATTCTATTGACCGATACGAACGGTGTTCTAAGCGACAAAGATGACGCGCACTCCACGCTGACGCATTTGTCAAAGAACGAAGCGAAGAGCATGATTGACTCTGGTCGTGCAGATCGCGGCATGATTCCCAAACTTGAAGCTGCGATGAGCGCGATTGAGGCTGGGGTCGGAAGCGTTCACATGATCAATGGTGGAACGCCGAACGCCCTATTGGTGGAAGTCTTCACCGATACTGGCATCGGCACCATGATGAGTAGCTAGTCTTTAGCGACAACCTTCGGTTGCCCGAATGACTGCGGGATCGTCTGGAGTGAATTCCCACATCCCGCACATAAAGTCTTGAACAAGATTCTGTTTTGCGCTCGGGCTGGTCGCTTCGAGACTCTCCAGAAGGAATAGGTTCAGCGGCACCGGAGAAAGGTCGGGACTCAAGGCTGGCTGCTCATACGTATCTGTGAGGTGAACAGCGTCTTGCCTAGCGAAGAAACTTAACCGTTCAGACCGAATACGGCGGTCTTCTTCCGTCAGTGCGTCTTGTAGTCGCTCGACTTCAAGAATAGCTCCTCGGAACGGCACCCCATAGAACTGAGCATCGAGTCGAAGTTGAGAGATTCCGGATCGCAGCAGACGCGACCCTAGCCCAGATCGCTTTACAGAAGGATCGACGGCGAGATATATGAGCCAACCTAGCTGGGCCTTCGGAGCGAACATGTTGAGGGCCATGCCGACGACTTGGGTTTCGGACTCGACAATAAGAAGGTGTCGAGTTCGATGTTGTACTCTCGCCGAAATGAGCAGTGGATCAGTATGTCTAGCCATCCGATCAAGTGGCTCGCGTTCTTCTATCGGGAAAGAGCGCTCGTACAACGACATCGCGTCTGAGAAGCTGGGGTCATGAGAACTCAGAAGTTCCCTTATTCGGAAATCAGACATAAGACAACGCGTGCGAAAGAATCTCCGTTGGGCAGCGAGAAGCGTCGAGGATTCGCCACCGCTCGGGTGACAGTGCGGCTTCGGCTAAGAAGCCGTTACGTATCTTTCGGTGAAACTCGATAGGCTCAGAATCAAGGCGGTCTTTGTCTTGAATTCGAGCCAGCCCAATCTCTGGTTCGAGATCCAGCAGGAAAGTTAGGTCCGGCACCAACCCGCCTGTGGCAAAACGGTTCCATGCGCGCAAGGTTTCGAGATCAAGGCCTCGTCCGTACCCTTGGTAGACCACTGTGCTATCTGCATGTCGGTCGCACAATACGACACCTCCAAGTTCAAGGTGTGGCTGTATGATGGTTGCCACATGTTGAGAACGGTCGGCCAAAAACAAGAAAAGCTCGCATTTGGGGTCAAGCGTTTCCCCGTGAAGGAGAATCTCGCGGATAGATTTTCCGACGCTACCTGCTCCCGGTTCACGAGTCACCAGAACATCCTTTCCTTTCGCTTTGAGGTGCTCGGCTACCGACTTGATGAGAGTGGTTTTTCCTGCTCCTTCCGGCCCCTCAAAAGTGATGAACATACCCATGAGTTTAGACCTTCAGCGGTTGGTGTAACCACCGCGCAAGGTTCCATCGGGGTCTCTGATCAACCAATCTACAACCGCTTCCATTTTGACCTGAAGCAAATCACCCTTCTTGGCTTTCAGACTAATGGGGTCTTGATCTAGTGTGCCTTCAACCGTTTGATCCTTCCGGGTCGGGTTCTTAAGCCAAAGATATTCAGGCCCCATATCGGTGGCGAACTTTGCTTTTATGGCGAAACGTTGACCAGGTTTAGCTTGCGATAACTCATCAAAAAACTGAGGCAATTGCTTTTGAGCTACTTTAGCTGCCTGCAGTCTGGGATCTCCGGTAACTTTGCCGTAGATCGCCAACCCCTTCAGAAACGGGATCGACACGAGTCCGCAAACGATCAGTATGAGCATTGCCTTCCAGATGCGCGGAAATTTCACTGCGCAACCTTTTGGAGCATAGAGGCAATCTCACCGATGGGAGCTACTTCTACGCTGGATTCACTCAGTTTCTCAAGCAAGTAGAAAGAGATTGAGGCAGGAACACGAACTATGGTCCAGCCAAGCGCTTCGCCCTCAAATGCTTCAAGCCAAGCTTCACCGTCAACCGAGAGAAGGTTCTTGAAGGCATAGGGAGGTTGGTTGGTGCCCACCACCATCGAGACCACATGTTCGAAAGCAACTCGAACGACCTTAACGTAATCGCCATCGGCGCATAACGTAGACAGTCCAGGAAGCAAAGCCGTTTTGGGCACGGACTCAAACTCGTTCTCAAGGAATTGCTGAGTCATGTGAAGGTCTTGTTCGACCATTCGGTTTGTCCAATTTAGAAGCTGACCACCGTATTCGTATCCGTGTAGCGATGCGTTCGCTAGTTCATGGCCGTCATCGACCGCAGTTCTCCACTGCTGGAAATCCTGCACCACCATTTGGCCGGAGACGCCAAAAGTGACTCTCAGCTTTTGGCGTCTAAGTTCCGGTAGCAACAGTGAAAGGAGCGCAGGTGTTGCGCCTTCTACCACCAGTGATACAACTGACACATTTGCGGGCATCCTTCGCGAGTATAACCCTTTCGGACTGCCTGAATTACTCAGTTGTTGTAGGTAACTTGCGTTTTGTCCAGCCAGTCCAGCCTTCGGCCATGCTTACAACAGACTCAAATCCCATTTCCTGAAGTGCTTTTCCGGCAAGTGCAGATCGGTGACCACCTCCGCAATAAAGCAAGACATTCTGGGTTCGATCTTCCAGGCGTAGGTCGCGTTTATAGTGCTCCAAGTCTGCCTTCACTTCAAGAAACCCGCGGGGAATATTGATTGCTCCTTCCAGATGTCCTGCTGCAAATTCATCTGGCTCTCTAACGTCAAGAAGCAAGTGTGTTCCGGCAACCTGAATGTCTCTCGCTTCGTCAGGGCTTACTTCGGGGACCGTTTTGAGGGCTTCATCAACAAAGTCCTTGAGTGATTTGGGCATAGGCAAGTTATGACACAAGCTATGCCGAACTGATGGTTAGCAGATTGACTTCAGAAGGGCAGAACAGCCGCATTGGAATTCCTGTTGTGCCGATGCCACTAGATACATAGAGAGGAATATGTGCGTTGGGGTAAAAGCCGTCGATGTAGTTGCGTGCGCCAGGGGGAGTGTGAACAGAAATACCACCAGGCAAACAGATTTGGCCGCCGTGACTATGGCCACTGATTTGCAAGCTGACATGTTTAAGTTGCTTCACAACATAGTCAGGTTCATGATAAAGGACAAGCGTTGAATGAGGGAAAAACCGTGGATCAGCTATATTTGGTGCGGCGGCTCCACCATCATTCATGCCGACAAGCATGTAGCCGTCAAGATCTAGACCTTCATTCACTAGTATCGGTGCACCGACCTTTTTCCCGGTCTCAACGATAAACCGGTCTAGACCGGTGGCGACATCATGATTCCCAAGGATGGATGCGGTTGGACATTCTAGGCTTGCGAGCCGCTTGAGGAACGTCTTTGTTCGAGCTTGCGATTCTGGAAGGTTGAATGTCGCGAAGTCACCCGTAAAGACAACAAGATCCGGCTTTTCTGCTCGAAGCGTTTCAATTCCGTTCAGTGCTTTCAGGAGGGCATGATCGCGGTCCAGGTGGATGTCGGTAATCTGCCCGACTTTGATGGTGCCCCCTTTCCAGTTAGGAACCTTCAAAGCTTCGCGTCGCAACCGGACGCTTTCGTAGTTGAGGATGCCATCGCCGACAAGCGCCGCTGTACCGGACAATAAGGCATAGCGTAGAATTTGTCGGCGCGTGAGGGGACGTTTTGGCAAACCAGTTACTATCTACAATCGGATGTTTTAGACAGTTCCCACACCCTCGCGTTCGGTCGGTATCTGTGACAAAAGGGCTCTTAGTTGGTTTACGCCAGCCGCTTCGTTGGCATACGCTGCTTTGATGAGTTCGATTTTTGCGTCGGTTGCCAGACCTTTCACTCCCGCTTTGACTAGGTTTTCGCTTGCTTGCTCGTAGAGCGACGCGATCTCTTCGTTCTGAACGATGCTTTCTTGGTCTCTGAAGTATTGGGCAACAAACGATTTACATTCAGACCAAACCATGGTGTTCCACCAGTGGCCGTGAGTATCTCCAAAGCCGGCTTCTAGGCCAGCAATCCACAATTCGTAAGCCGCTTTGCCTGTCTTGTAATTGCCCGAAGCGTGGTTGTCGGAGTTATCCCACAGGTCAATCGCATAGTTCACCGCGTCGGTCAATGACTGCCCGATTTTGTTGGCCGGCTTTCTTTCGTATTGAAATATCGACATGTGGATCTCGGTGCCAAGCTCTTCCCAGGTTTCAAAAGTGAGGTGGTTGGGCGGGAAGTCCATGCCGACCCATGGCTGAGAGATAAGAAATCCACCCTCGTCCATTCCATAGATGAGTTGGTGTTCAAGATTCAAAAGGGATAAGGGTTGCCGCCACCGAAGCTGCTGTTTGAGGAGGTTTTCAAGTCTCTCTCGCTCCATACCTACGCAGCTCAGGTTGAAAAAACCGAGCGGTTTCATTTTGATGCCGAGGTTCGAGATTAAGGGGAGCGCTTTCTCAAGATCCCAAGCGTACGGGCTACTCTGACAGAGATCTTTGTGAATACAGGTCATGAAGGCGTGGCCACTATGCACAAACATCGTGGAATCATTCGTTTTCATGTCGTAGTAGTTAAGAACCCCACGCATCACACCCATCATCGTTGTGTTAAAGGAGGCTTGGTGATAGTTGATCAGCTCAAGAACAGTCATTTTCTGTTAAGACGGGAAGAGCAGTTTCTTTCGTGCGAACTCTTTGAAACCAAATCGCGCTCGTATTGGTATCAGTAATTGAGTAGTTCAATGCTGACAAATCTGACAATTGCCGCACTATCCCTTTTAGGAGGGTTTCACCAGACGAAGAAGTTTACGACTTTGGAGGAATATCTGGACAAGAAGCCGTGGGATAGCTCAAAAGGATCGCTGTTCGTTTTGGAACCGAATCGAGTGCGTGCCAAGGAACCAAACAGCCTCTCGGACTTCAAACGAATGAAGGTAGTCATCGGAGATCTGACGGCGTATGTTCCCACGATGATGACGGTCATTGACTCTTCGCTGAAGGAAGCACCGAACATGTACGACGGTCTTCCGATGCGGTCAAAGATCATCTACTTGTTGTCGACCTTATCAAACGACCAATGGAAGAAAGTTTCGTCCAAAGGGATCGGGTTCGCAGATTTGCAAGGCGAACAAAGGGCCGTTTTTGAATCGTTGCTCCCCTCGCCGTTTCGTTGGTCGGCAACCCGTCTTTCAGAGCAGGGCGATTGGACGAGGGATGTAAAGCGAGGAGTTCTGTCTGATCAGCAAAGGAACGGCGTGAAGCTTAGGGTCAGTCGCGAGATTGAGTTCAACGTTTACTTTACTGGCAAAGACAATGCCTTCTCCTTTTTTGAAACCTCGCGGTACAGAGGGAAGCCAGGAGGTTGGTCTTACAATCGAGATCAGGATGAGGAGTTCAATCAGAAGAGATCTTTTGGGCTGAGTATCAAACAGGAACTACCCAACCAGCTGAAGAAAGCCCAGTTGGACTTTGGCTTTCAGAGTCTGTCGAATCGCATCACCGTTCAAAATGGAACGACTGTAGGTGCTTTACTTTCCAAAATTGGTCAGGTGTCCGGCCTCTCTCTTGCTGCAGATTTTCGAGTTTCTGACCGTGTGATTCGTTTCAATGGCGCAACTTCCGAGGCTCGTGATTTGCTCAAAGCAATGGCCTATGCCGTCACCGGTACCTACCGAAAAGTGGGAAACACTTACATCCTCACCTCCGACCTCGAAGGATTAGGTGCAAGAAAGCTGAAACTCGCTGCTTGGGAAGAAATGCTGAGACAAGAAACTCGGCGCAGAGAATCAGCATGGAAAAAATCCATTGGGGGCGTCGCCGGATTTCAGGAGATTGATTTTAACTCGAAAGATGGTTTTGCGCCAACCAAGGAGTTAAGAGACAAGATTTCGGATGCTGATTCCCCTTGGGGCAAACCGTCGCAACCACCGTTTAGCACTCAGCTGCTTACACCCGAACTTCGATCATTCCTGGATGGATGGGATAACGAATACAGAGCGCAACCGATAAGGAAAGACGTTGTCAGTGCGCACAGTACATATCAGTATGGTTTTGTCTTGCCGGATGGTCAGGCATTGCGTTCTGAAGGCGGAATTGGCGATAAGTGGGAGTTCAACGCACCGGAGAACGCGGATCAACCTCGCCTTCTCGGCGCTGAGTCATATACCCTTCCCGTTGCGACAAATAACGACGTAAAGTTTGGCTTGGCTGGAGCTCCCAAGGACGAGTCCGAGCTTCAAACCCTGGTTGCTGCTGTCGAATTTTGTGGTGCTAATAAGTTATGGATTCAGTCGGAGAACCCAAGTTTAATAGACGCAGCCGTTGAAACAGGAAAGTCCAAAGGATTCTCCGTTGGGCTAATTCTTTGCCCATGGAAGACGAATTACGCTCCTTTTGACTGCAACATCATGGGGCAAAGTGGTCGGGATCTGATCAACGCCGTGCAATCGGCGGTGGCATCTTCGTCCTATCGTGAAAAGGCGCTTTGGGTGAATCCAAGTGTCATGTCGCCAACCGACCTTCGATGGAAATCTCGACGCGATTTGATGAAAACCCTAGCCCACAGACCCGGCCTAAAAGGTGTCGTTCTTGACGACACCCAGCCCCGGGGATACGAACCGACCCTTGAGCTGTGGGAGCAACGAGTGACCCCGCTCGAATGGACTGTTGCTGCGCTTGGATATACGGTGGGCAACCGAGAGGAGTTTATTCGAGTAAAAAGCATCGATCCAATCGACATTGCCACCGATCGTTGCTGGACAACCCCAGACCTTCGGCAGCCGTTCTTCTTGGATGACGGACTCCGTGGTATGCCGACGACTTACGATGGAAGAGACGTACCTAATCCGAAGATGGGCACCATCGGAGCAGAATGGCGAAAGTATGTAAGCAAGTTGAATCTTGACGCCGTCACTGGGCTCGCAAGTGATCTTAGCGACACCGAACTCTACGTTGAGTTACGTGCTGCCAATGCCAACAGTGCAAAGAGACTGGATTATATGCCTGGTTTATTTGCGAAGTACTCTGCAACCGCTGGCTTGCCTGTGATCGATAATCAGAAGCTCGGAGCGATGCCTAGAGGGGAAACATTGGTGGCGATTCCGCTCGATGTGTTGAAAGATCCCAGTCATCCAGGATCCTCACTCATCATGCTCCGATCAGTATTTCAACCACATGAAGCGCGAATGGAAGATCCGTCAGATAACTCCGCTCTCATTCTCGACGTATCGAGCATCCCGATTAGCAAGTTGCCAGACGTTTTGCCGCGTTGGCTGAAACCAAGGGCGAAATAAGGAACTATTTCGCCATGGCTTCACTAAGCAGTAGCTTTTCTGGGTCGATGTCTCGTGCGGTGCTCAGAACATAGCCCAACGGATGTGTCACCAGCTTTCCGCCATCGACACCAACCATTTCGCCACGGTATCCGCCGATGATACGATTTGCTGCCAGAGATCCAAGGCGTGTTGCCAGAACTCGGTCGAAGGCAGACGGGCTTCCGCCGCGTTGCATGTGACCCAATACAACGTGTCGAGTTTCGAAACCGGTCGTCTTCTGAACAAAGTCTTTGACGTCGCTCGCTTTGGCGACGCCCTCGGCAACGATGATGATGGAGCTCTTCTTGCCTTTCTCTGCGGCGTTGATGAGGATTTTGCAGGTCTCGAGCAAAGAGTAAGGAACCTCTGGGAGGAGTACGGCCTCTGCACCACCCGCGAGCCCTGCCTCAAGAGCGATGAACCCGTTTCGACGCCCCATGACTTCGATGACGAAAACTCGTTCGTGCGAGTAAGCCGTATCTCGAACGCGGTCGATTGCCTGAACGGCGGTGTTTACCGCTGTATCAAAACCGATACTGAAATCTGTGCCAGCAATGTCGTTATCGATGGAACCGGGGACTCCGACGACAGGATAGGAGAATTCTTCGTGAAGTTTGAGAGCACCTGTCAGAGAGCCGTCTCCGCCGATTACAACCAAACCTTCGCAGCCATTCTCATGGAGCACCTTCAATGCCTGTTCGCGACCTTCAAATGTGCGGAAGGTTTTACTTCTCGCTGTTCGAAGAATGGTGCCGCCTCGGTCAATGATGCCACTGACACTCATCGATTCTAGGATCTTGGATTCGTTGTTGATGATGCCTTCGTAACCATGATAGAAGCCGATAACTTCAACCCCTCGACCAATCGCCGTTCGAACGACCGCTCTGAGTGCGGCATTCATTCCTGGCGCATCGCCGCCGCTCGTTATTACTCCAATGGATTTCATCAACTATCTCCTAGGCTAGAAACGCGAAAACATTATGGCGAAGTTCGCCAAAGTAGAATACGTTAGCACTGCATTAAAATGCCTCATCTCTCACTTTCATCACCAGTTGGCGTTCTCATGCGGCCCTCGCTGAAGGTCGAAGACTTCGATCCACTGTCTTTGGCTGCTGACCAACTGCGTCATAACGGGTTCGGATTAGTGCCTGTTGTCCATGGCGATAGGCTTGTCGGTGCAATAACCGAACTGAGCCTGGGACGAGTGTTAGGTGATGGGGCCGAACTGACCGACCCTATCGACGCTGCAATCGTTCCCATGCCAAAGATTCGCAATTATGAATCGGGGGCAGAGGCGTTGCGCCGATGCGTGGACGAGCAACTGCAATTAATCGCCGTTGTCGATGACGCCGACCTACTCTTGGGCTTAGTAGGGCCTAGTGATCTCATACCGAGGCGGCATCGGTCGATCAAACCACCCGTGATCGGCGGGATGGCGACTCCGTTCGGTGTTTACCTAACCAGCGGGAATGTCTCTGGCGGTGCTCCAAAGTACGCGCTCATCACCACAGGCATGTCGATGTCAGCAATCTTGATTGCGGCGACATTTGGAGTTCAAGCGTTTGTGGATCACTTTTTGCCGAGAACCTGGAACCCAAACTGGACTCTAGCCGTGGGTCATTTTCTTGCTTACACAGGATTTTTAGCCTTGATGCGATTGCTTCCGCTTTCTGGAATCCACGCCGCCGAACACATGGTCGTTCACGCCATCGAAAGGGATGCCGATTTGGTGCCTTCGGTGGTCGAACGAATGCCCAGAGTGCATCCAAGATGTGGGACGAACTTCGTTGCGGCTATCTCGCTCTTTTCGTCGGTCTATTTTGTGGAATGGATTGGTTTTGAGGAAATCCGTTTAGTCGCGGCTATCATCGTCACGATGATGTTTTGGCGAACGTTTGGGTCGTTTCTACAGAGCGTCTTTACGACTCGACCACCGAATGCCAAGCAACTCGAAAGCGGGATTTTTGCTGGAAAGGACCTGCTCAAGAAATACGCAGTCGCGAATTACGTTGAAGCTAAACCGTGGGTTCGCGTTTGGAATAGTGGCATTCTGCACGTCATCAGCGGAGCCGTGATCACGACATCACTTTTCTATTTCATCTGCCAGATGCTTGGATATCAGATTCCGCTCTACTAAAGGAGTTCATCGACGACTTTCAGCCAATTATTGAGCTGATGGTCGCTGACTTCACCCATGTGGCTCACTTGAAAGAACTGCTCTCGGTACTGAGCTTTACAGGCATAGATGACAAAACCGCGCTCGTAGTTTGCCTTAAACCACCGGTCATAACTCCACCCTTTCGGTAAAGTGGCTGTGCTCAAGGTGCACGACATTTCGTTATCGGAAAGTGCCATCTCAAACCCCCGTTGCCGCAGACCCGATCGAATGAGGTTCGCTTTTCGAATGTAGTCTTGGTGGCGGCCGGGTTGTCCTCGTTCAGCCTCGCGAAGTGCTTGTCGAAACGCGCTCAGCATCGGAACCGGAGGCGTTAGGGGAGGGGATTCGTTTCGATAGAGAGGTAGATGAAGGTAGTAGCTTTTCGGTTCGTACCCGGCCATTTCATCGCTTAACCAGTCCCGAACCAGCACAAATCCGACGCCAGGCAGTCCGTGAAGGCATTTGTTTGCGGATGCGGCAACGGCATCAATGTTGGTGAAATTGATAGAGTCGGCTCCAAAACTACTCATAGCATCCACGAGCAACTTCACGTTATGCGCGTTGCACAGTTCACCAACACTGTCGATGTCGTTCAGTCGGCCAAGCGTGGTTTCGTCGTGAGTCATCAGGACGGCTTCGTAGGTGCGATCCTCAAGCGCCGATTCAACAGACGTCAAGTTGATTGGAGATTTCCAGTCCGTTTTGTGCACCTCATGAGGGATTTTGTGAATCTCTAGAATTTCGCGCATTCGTGCACTGTAATAACCGCCTTCGAGCAGAAGAACAGGTCCCGTTTTGATACACGAAGTGATCATTGCCTCGACGGCTGCGGTGCCAGATCCGCCTAAAAGGTAAGGAACCCAAACTCCTGCTCCCTTTCGCAGAGATTCATTGTGCTTCCTCTGAGGAAAACCGAATTCGCCTTGAGTGAGTTGCGGATAGATGCCAATGAGTCGCTCGCGCACCTCCCGGATAAGTTCTTGATACTCCGGTTCGCGATGATTCAGATCTTCGCGCGCTGCTGCAAGACGGACCGCAGAGGAAGTCATGCACGGGCCAGGCGTAAGCAGGATCATCGTTAAGCCTTTGTTGCTTCTTTCAACCTTCGGACCGCGTCAATAATCTTGTTCCGTCCTGCACCGTTATCCCATTCTCGGTGCAGAAGATCGACCAAGAAACTGCCAACAACGGCTCCATCGGCGACCTGGCAAACCATCTTTACATGCTCAGGTTTCGAAATGCCAAACCCGACTGCGACGGGCCGATCGGTCAGTGCTTTCACTCTTTGAACTAATCCTGTGACATCGGTTGGCACTTGGTTCTCTGCGCCGGTGACTCCGGTTCTGCTAACAACATAAACAAACCCTGTAGTGCGCTCCGCCACTTCTTGTATGCGCTGCTCGGTGCTCGTTGGCGCTATTAAGAAGATGGTGCCAATTCCAGCCTTGTCACTCGCCGAACACCAGGCGTCAGACTCATCTGGAACCAGGTCGCTGATTATGGTCCCGGTCGCTCCGACTTTTGCGCTTGTCTGCGCGAACTCTTCGAGCCCGTAGCGAAGAACTGGGTTGTAATAACCCATCGTCACAAGCGCGACATCGGCATAGATATTGCCGACTGCTTCAAGAATGGCTTGCGGAGTTGTTCCATTTGCCAAGGACCGTTGGCTACTTGCTTGAATGGTCGGCCCTTCGCCAAAAGGATCGGAAAACGGCAAGCCAATCTCGACAATATCCGCGCCACCTTCGCGTAAGGCTTCCACGATGGCCGGGAGTTGATCCAGCGGTTGATCTCCTGCGGTCAAAAACAGGATCAGTGCTTTTTCTCCCCGGTTGCGGAGGTCTTCAAATCGTTGGTTCAGATGGATTGGCACAGCAATGACGAGTCTACCGTCACCACTATTCAACTCGGGTTGTACTTGGTAACCTGAGAAAGATGTTTGAATGGCCAAACAATGCCCGTTGTGCGGTGAGCTTCAGTTTTGATGATGCGCGAGCTTCTCAAATCGAGTTCGGTATCCCTTGCTTTGATCGATATGAGCTCAAAGCGACCTTCTTCGTCTTGCCGAATGGATTGAAACAGAATCACTCAAAGTGGATTGAAGCAGAAAAGAATGGCCACGAGATTGGCAATCACACTCTTTCGCACCCGTGCTCCGGCAAGTATGACTTTTCGAAAAACAATGCGACCGAGGACTACTCGCTGGAACAGATTCAGCAGGAGATTGACGGAGCCTCAGACCTGATCGAAAGTGTTTTTGGTCAAAGACCGAAAGTCTTTGCGTATCCTTGTTGCGAAACTGCGGTTGGAACAGGCGATAGCCGCCAAAGTTACATCCCATTGATTCGAGAGCGATTTGTGGCTGCGAGGGGTGGCGGTGGAGAACCTTGCTTGCCCGAAGAGGTGAACTTCGGTTTTCTGAACGCTACTCGAATGGATACCGCCACGACGGGGGAATTGATTGGAGCGATGGAACTCGCGCGTCAAGGTGGTCAGTGGATTGTGTTCTTGGCACACGACACCGAGCCGGGTTCTCCTTCCCAAGGCGTCAGTCTTGAGGTGCTCGATGAAGTGCTGCAATGGGTAAGCCAACAGAAGGATGTTTGGTGTGCGCCAATTGGTGAAGTCGCTGACTGGACGAAATCTCACCTGGTAGGATAGCGGAATGGCTCACATCATCGTGCCTGAGGCAGAGGCACTTCTCGACCAAGAGATTCAGGTTTTGGACAAGGGATTTGTCCGTTTGGTCGATTACATGGGGGGCGATCAGCGTATTGTTCAAGCTGCCCGTGTGAGCTATGGCGGGGGAACGAAATCCTACCGACAAGATCGTGGTCTGATTCATTACCTGCTGAAAAACCATCACACCAGCCCTTTCGAGCAGGTCATTTTGACCTTCCATACCAAGATGCCCATCTTTGTGGCTCGTCAATGGGTTCGCCATCGAACTGCTCGTCTCAACGAGATTTCGGGACGGTATTCGGTGATGAAGGATGATTTCTATCTCCCATCCCCGGATCAAGTCAAATTCCAAAGCGAAAGCAACAAGCAAGCCCGAGCCGAAGACAGTCTTCCGCTTGACGAGGCTCTTGAAGTGATCAAAACGTTGGAAGACGAACAGAAGAGTTCGTATGCGAACTACCTAAAACTAATCGACAAAGGGGTCGCTCGCGAGTTAGCCCGAACGAACTTACCGCTGAACCTATACACCGAATGGTATTGGCAGATGGACTTGCATAATCTGCTTCACTTCCTTCGATTGCGAATGGATGGACACGCACAATACGAGATAAGGGTTTACGGCGAAGCAATGGCGAAATGTGCTCAGGCCGTCGCTCCGCTTGCGTACGAGGCGTTCGAAGAACACATTCTAGGTTCCGTTTCGTTCTCGCGAGCCGAGTGCGATGCGCTGTCGGCGATGCTGACCGGACAGCCAGTTGGGTTGGAAGGAAAACCTCTTGACGCCTTCTTGGCAAAGGTCGAGAAGATGAAATCGGCAATGCCATCGACGGACATCGACGAACCCGCCCCGCCGTCTGCCTAAGCAGAGTTTAGGAAATCCTTGCAGCTAGGCTAATTGCTGCAAGGATAGTTCAGTCTTTGTAAGGGTCGAGGGTGTCGCGACCAGCCATCGCGACACCGATTGGCTTCAGGGTATGCTGAACCCGGATCGTGTCTCCCTGTTCCGGCAGGACTTCGGCGAGCCGCTTGTACGCCTGCGGAGACTCATCAACGTCTGCTCCGCGAAGCTCGACGCCAAAATCTTTGACCCACGCCATCATCTCTTCAAACTTGATCGCAGGTTCGCCTTGCGTCTTCCCGTACTTGCTTCGACCCGTCGCCTTGGTTCGGCTAATAACTCTTCCGGCACCGTGAACCGTCGAACGAAAGAGCGTCTTCGAGAGCTCAGTATCGACCCCTTCGACGATGACCGCGCAGTCCCCCATCGAGCCACCGACGAACCCCTTTTGCCCAGGAAATGCCGGCGTCGCGCCTTTTCGGCAGACCCAATAATTACGTCCGTTATGGTTCTCGCGCCAAGCGAAGTTGTGATGGTTATGCACTGTTTCGACGATCTCACTTCCGATAATGTCAGCCATCTTTTCGACGACGGCATCGCGACCGGCGTAGGCGTATTCACCGGCAAGTTCCATACAGGCGATGTATTGCTCGCCCAAATCTGACTCCATATGAACGCTTGTTGGCGGGGCCATGATGCCTTGCGGGGCGTTGAGGGCATCAAAGAACCAAGTCGCGATTTTGTGTCCAAAACCCCGGCTACCGAAGTGAACGCCAACCCAAACGCGGTCCTGTTCGTCGATCATGACGTCGCAATAGTGGTTTCCTGATCCGACTGTTCCAAGTTGCATTCGCGCCGTATCAGCAAGTTTGTGGCCCCTCCTACAGGTCTGTTGGAGGTCGTCAAGTTGGTTCCACCTTGGATCGTCGAATAAACGATGTTCGATCTTCCAGCCGGAGCTTCGCGCTAACCCAAAGCTGATATTCTCGGCGATGGAATCCATGATCGATTTGATTCTGGACCGGACATCATCCGCCGAAATAGAAAGCCTTGAGGCGCGGTTTCCACAGGCAATGTCAAAGCCAACAGCCGAAGGCGAAATAAGCTCTTGGCTGGCGATGACGCCACCTATGGGGCAGGAATAGCCCTGGTGACCATCCGCCATAATCGCGGCAAATTCGGCGTGTTCTCGGCAGGTTACGATTTGTTGAATCGCTCCTTCCTCGATCTCGCCGCACACGGGAATATCCTGTACGTATTTCATAGCAACCGAACAGGATACTGCCAGTGGAACGCCTTACCCGCACCTGTAGGCCGTTTGGCTGGATATTCGATACTGTCCTGTGCCTGTTTTTGAGTACCAATAGCGTTCCGTTTGGTGAATCAAAACCGCTGAACTCGTCGTATACCACTGCATGAGCAACGACTATCCCATCAAAAAGACCGAAGAAGAGTGGAAAGCCGAGCTATCCCCCGAAGAGTATTACGTATTGCGACAAAAGGGGACAGAGCGGGCATTCACTGGCGTGTATTGGGATCACAAAGAGCAGGGGACGTACCGTTGCGCAGCCTGTGGCGCGGAACTCTTTCGGTCTGATGCGAAGTTCGATTCTCATTGCGGTTGGCCAAGTTTCTATGAAGCTCTAGATCCTGACAAGGTCGAAGAGATTATCGACCTATCTCACGGCATGAAGCGGATCGAGGTGGTGTGCAAAGCTTGCGGGGGCCACCTCGGGCACGTTTTTGACGACTCTCCGCAGACACCAACTGGTTTGCGATATTGCATCAATTCAGTAAGTATTAAGTTCGATCCGCAATAGTTCTTGATCAAAATAGTAGCTTAATTGTGTTAGAGAGTGAACGAAGGAGTTCATCGCGCGGTTCGTAGCCGTGCCAGGAAAGCTCGAAACGGTTAGGGATTGTGTTCTTAATAGGTAATCTTGCTGACTGCGTGTAACCTGGTACACAAAGAGCCTAACGCCTAATATTATGTGCCTGCTCCCAAGGGCGCAAGGAAGACAGGCACGGCGGAATGTCTGGGATGCAGGGGCGTTATGCAGCCAGACGAAGACTAGATCTCTTCTCGTTTTGGTTTGTGACAGTGAACTTTTCTGCGATTTGCTCGAGCTGATCTGCCATGTGATTGAGTTCATCTGCAGATGCCGCTACTTCCTGATTGGTCGCACTCGGCTCTTCAGCGCTTGCAGCAGCTTCTTGACTAGTGGCTGCGACAGTTTGGACAGATGCGGCGACATTATCGGCACCATGAGACATAGCGACTGCACTTTCGCTCGTTGACCGTGCAGCGATACTGACCTGTTCCACCGCCTGAAAAGCTTGTTTATTGAGTGTGGCTACTTTTTCAGCTTGCTCGAGCATGGTTTCCGTTTCCGAGGAGATCTTTAGCAAAGCGTCATCGGCTTTTCTACCTAACACTGTGCTCTGCTCAACTAAAGGAACAATTTCGTTGATTGAGCCAACTGTAGCTTCGACTGAACTCTGAATTGTAGAGATCAGTTCACCGATTCGCTTGGTTTGCTCCCCTGATTGCTCTGCGAGTTTTCGAACTTCTTCTGCTACAACTGCAAATCCACGACCATGCTCGCCAGCTCTTGCTGCCTCAATTGCCGCATTGAGAGCGAGCAAATTCGTCTGCTCGGCAATCGCACTGATAGCATCAACGATTGTGCCGATTTGGCGGCCTGCCTCATCAAGTTTTTGTACGTAATCAGACGACTGCCGAATATGAGACTCAACCCTTAAGTTACCGTCCGTGATTTCTTTCACAGATGTCTGACCTTCATGCACTGCCTGCGCGGACGACATACTCGACTGCCTAGCTTTTTCTGCGACCGTTGATGCGCTGTCCAAGTCTTGCATGACGGAGGCAGCCAATTCGGTCTGGTATTGCGCAGCATCTCGAACATCGCGCACTGACCCAACTAGGACTTCAACCGTTGAAGCTACGTTACTGGCGGATTGCGCAAGTCGAGAGCTTCCTTCTGCGATTTCGTTACTTGCTGAACCCGACTCATTGGTTGCCGATCGTAGTTGCTGACTTGTTTCGTTCACCGATTTGGAGCTTTCGATTAGCTCATATACTATTCCAGTTAAGTTCTCTCGAGCAACAGTGTAAGCAGTCACTGCTTCGGCTATCGTTGCCTTCATCTGGTTGAAGGTTGTCGCCATTTTCCCCAGATCGTCAGTGGAGTGAATTTGGATGTCTTCAACGCTGGAATCAACCTGAACCGTGAGATCATAGTTTGAGAACGCGACTAGACCGTTTTTAAGGTCCCTCGCGTAAACGTCGCTAATCTGGGACATTCGCGCGCCTAGTACTTTAACCAAGCCTGAGATGTGCCTTCCGATAATAACTGACAGGCTTGCGACAGCGGCAATTGCGATAACGCATAACGTCAGCATTTGCAATGCGTTTGTATTGGTAGCGGCAATGGCTGACTTAGCTGCTTGCTTAGCGGCCTTGTCTTGTGTCGAAGTTAATTCATCAATAGATGGGTCAATTTTCTCTTTACCTATCTGAGCCAATGTTGTGAGCATGTACTCTCTGGCTGCTGGGATATTTCCTTCGGCAACAAGGTTTTTCCACTTAGCATCTGTCTCAATATAGGCGTTCCAGCAATCCTCAGATTTCTTGAAGAGTTCCTTATCGCTTTGAGTGGCGGCGAACTTGATGCCTTCTTCATATGCTTTCGTGATCGAATTTTCCTGATCAGCAATCTTTTTGAGAATTGTTTGACGAGCTTCATCCTTCGAGGCAGTTGCTTGATAATGTAATATCCTGTATTTTAAGATGCTTGCGTGGATATCGTCAGCAATTTGAACTAATGCAAATGAGTTCTCATTTATCTTGCGAATGCTATCAGAGCTCTTCGTTAGTCCTGAAAAGGCGATTATCCCGACTAAGACTGTGGATAGGAGCCCGGAGCCGCCAAGTAACGCGAGCTTTTTGCCCGTTCCCAAATTAAGTAAAGCTTTCATGGTTGATACTCCCTTTACTGAGTTGCTTTTTTGCCCAGCGAGTTTCATATCGGAGAATTTGAAAGTCAAATGTTGTACTTGGCCATATGTAAATAAACGCAAGAAGCAGTATTATAATTTATCGCTAAGCGATCTAATGCTATGTGTTTTACGATCAAAATACCAAAACTGATCTATCAGGGCAGTTGATAGTAGTTGTGGTGCGCCATATGGTCTATATGGCATTTTTGGCTTCAAGCGATAAGGCTCATAAGTACTGAAACTAAGATTTTTGAGAAACGTTTCTCGGGATTGAATAAACGAGTCTTTTAGGCAGATTCCTGAGATCCTATTCACTTAGGTATCCAGCTAAGTGCCGGCTTAAAGTAGTTCTCGAACGAATTTGCCGTAAATTTTCGCAGAATTGCTTCTAGTGTTGTGAAGTTGGAGAACAAGAAGTAACACATTGTATAGGGAATAATGTTATTCCAACTATATTTTGTTGTTTGAAAATCCCTGGCTAGTATGATACTCCAACTCCTGAAGTATTGGATAGATAACAATACGAGGTCGTAATTGCAAATTTAGGGAGGGTAACCAGGGGAATGTGCCTGCTCCTTGGGCGTAGGAGCGAGGCACTTGGGGATGTCGTCGCGGCAAAGGGTGTTATGCCGCTCGACTGAGCTGTAGTGGAGCAGTTATCTTCTCGGTGTGAAACTTCTCAGCAAGATCTTGGAGCTTAAGCGCCATGTGACTGAGTTCATCTGCCGAAGCAGCAATCTCTTGGTTTGTTGCGCTGAGTTCTTCTGCGCTCGCCGCCGCTTCCTGACTCGTTGCTGCGACAGTTTGGACTGATCCGGCAACCTGGTCAGCGCCTTGAGCCATCGCGATCGTGCTTTCGCTTGTCGATACGGCCGACAAGCTAACGAGTTCGACAGACTTCATTGCATTGTGGTTTAGCTCGACAACCTGTTCACTTCTCTCAAGCATGATCGAGGTTTCTTCAGCAATATGTTTTAGAGCGACGTCTGCCTGTTGACCTAGCTGGGTGCTCTGGTCAACGAGAGGCACGATCTGATTCATGGATTCAACTGTCGAGTCGACGGATCCTTGAATTGTCGTGATCAACTCTCCTATTTTCTTGGTTTGCTCACCGGACTGTTCGGCAAGCTTTCTAACCTCTTCAGCGACAACCGCAAATCCTCGGCCATGTTCCCCAGCACGGGCAGCTTCGATCGCAGCATTCGGAGCGAGCAAGTTGGTTTGTTCTGCTATAGCGCTAATCGCCTCAATGATCATGCCAATTTGCTGGCCAGCGACTTCAAGCATTCGGACGCTCTCCGCTGATTGTTTGATATGCGCTTCAACTCTTGAGTTACCATCAGTGATCGCTTTGACAGAGCTAATGCCGTCTTGTACAGCGACAGCCGACTTTTTACTTGACTCTTTGGCCGATTCTGCTACCTGGGTTGCCCGAGTCAGATCGCTCTTTACTTCTGCCGCAAGTTCTCTTTGCGCTTCGGCAGATTCGCGCACTTCTTTGACAGAAACTACGAGGCTCTCGACCGTGCCAGCCACCTCACTAGCTGATTCGGCTAAACGCGAACTTCCCTCGGCGATATCGCTACTTGCAGAACCTGCTTCGTTAGTTGCCGCTCGCAGGTGATTGCTGGTATCGCTTACGGTCTTCGAACTATCAGCAAGATCGAGCACCAAGGTAGATATGTTTGTTCGGGCAACGTTGTATGCATGGATAGTCGAGTCAATACTTTCACTTAACTCATTAAATGTCTGAGCCATGGTGCCAAGGTCGTCCGAAGAATGAACAGGTATTTTGTAGGATTCGGAATTGACTTCAACTGATAAGTCATATGTCGAAAACCCTTGCAATCCCTCTGCTAGCTTTTTGGCACTCTGTGTCGCAAGAGACTTGATCTTGTTGGCTAATTCTGAAACATGACTGCTAATATGACGACTAATAAAAGTTGCCAGTGCTGAAGTACAGGTTAGGGCAATTAGGAAAACCAGCCCCATTCGTTTTTCGCTGGAGTCACTTAACTGTACTGCTGTTAATACCGATTTATCTGCATCTGCTACTTGGTTTGTAACTAGATCACTTGAGGATTTATTGATCTTTTCGCGACCAATCTTAGCTAGAACTTTGAAAATGTAATCCTTAGCTTCATCCATTTTGGCACTAGCGACTAATTCGCGCCACTTTATGTCAGCGGTTTTGTACTCTTGCCAACCTGACTTGACCTGTTCAAACTGTTTTCGGTCTTTCTCGTTCTGTGAAGCTTTGATTCCTTCCTCAGCTAATTGGTCGATTTTGTTAGCGTTCTCCGCAATGGATTCGAGAACCTTTACTCGAGCATCCTGACCCACTGCCAACATGGCTTGATAATGCAGGATGCGACAGTTTAGGATTTCTACATTAAACTTGTTCGCAACAGAAACCATTCGAATAGATTCATTCTTGAGTTGGTTTAGGCTTGATGTAGTGCTGCGAAGCCCTGCGTAGCCTAGTAAACCAATAATTGCTAAGGCCATTGTAAAGGAAGCAACTAGTAGTAATAGTTTGCTCTTTGTGTTTAAGTTTTTAATTATTCTCATACGCCGCCGGATACCCTTCGAAAACTGGATTCTTTGTATAGTTAAGGGTCGGCATTAAGAATTCAATTCATAATAGTCACTCTAACACGTAGTGAGTTGCTTGATTCACGCAAAAGTTTTGCAGTGGAATAGTTCGGATCGTCAAATAGGTACTCTTTTTTAGATCAATTATCGATATGTTCAATTGCGCTATCGACATGCAAGACCGAAAACGTAAGAAAATATATCGTTTAGCGTTTAAGGAAACCATTTCTGGAAATGCAATATTACTTACCTGAAAGAGCACGATTGCGAAGAAATGAGCTAAAAAGGCATATTTTGAGCGCGTATGAAAACTCATTAGTTCTAGAAATTCTACATATCGCAAACGGTCGAATTATTCTAAGCAGTAACATCCAATCTGCATGGCCCAGAGAATAGACTGCGGGTGTCATGTTGACAACGCGTACCGGCGGTTTCGCCATTGGATTTCGACGTGGATGGAGCGATTGGCAGCGCGATCTGCCTGCAACAGTCAAGTGGGCTGGTGATAATCAATTAGGAGTGATTGATCTCGGCGGTGATGCCGATTCGGAAGTCGCGATAACAAGCGCTGCTGGTCTCAAGGTTGGGTCTGCTGACCTCAAGGGTTGGCAAGGGCTGATTACATCAGACAAAGCTAAACAGGCTGAATCGATCGCCCAAAACAAAGCCTACATCGAGGCTTGCGCGAAAGGCGGAATTCATAACTTCTTTGCTGTGATGCTGCCAGATGAACCTGCTAACAGCCGAAGTGAGAACTTTTCGCTAATGGTTGAAGGGTTATCAGAGCTAGCCCCTGTGCTTGAAGCTCACCAGAGCTATGTCGTCATCGAAGGATGGCCTGGTCCAGGAGCTTTAGCTTGCACACCCGAGGGTTATCGGGCGTTGTTTAGAGAAGTGAGTTCGAATTCGATGGCGGTGAATTTCGATCCGTCACATCTTATTCGAATGGGGATTGACCCCATTCGGTTTCTGGAAGAGTTCGCGCCGAGGGTCAAGCATGTTCACGGCAAAGACACCGAGATCATGACAGAAGCCATTTATGAGTTCGGCACTGAGCAACCGGCAACCTTTGATAAGGGGCACGGGTTCGGAAGCCATTTCTGGCGATACACCATTCCTGGGCACGGCAACTTTCGATGGATCAAGGCCTTTGAGATACTGAAGAGTGCTGGTTATACCGGTGCCGTGTGTATTGAGCTAGAAGATGAGAACTTCAACGGGTCGGAGGCAAGTGAAAAGCTCGGCATCCTCGCTGGGGCGAACTTCTTAGCTTCCTGCTGATCGACACATAGACGATCCGGCTAGTCTGGGTCGTCTATTTCGTAGGTTCCAAGAAGCATCGAGATCTTTTTTGCCAGCGGTTTCTGTTTCAGTGCTCTTCGAAAGAGGGAGAACTGGTAATGCTGTCTTCCTTTTTTTCTAGCGGTGAATCCATAGTAACCAATGCGGGAAAGTCGATGGTTCGAGTTCTGCCCAGAGCCACAGCAAGACGATGACGATCCAAAATCCAGCGGCAACTAGAGGTTCACGTAAGTAGCATTTTGTGTCCTTTTTGCCTTTAATCCACCCAGCGATAAACAAGCCCGATGACAAACTGGCGGCTACCGGTAGCGCAAACCGACCGAGCAGTAGCGACACTGTCGCGATCTTGCAATAGGCGAATGCTAGTCGTCCGAATCGATCTTGGATGGGTTCGCGGGTCATCTTCTTCGTTTGTGTACGTACGCCGAAACAATGATGTAGATAACGCCAATTATTGGAAAAGTGCAGCAGACCAGTGCTCCTAGTCCCGTCAGGAAACCGACCAGCGCCGGATCAGCTCTTTGCCAAAACACCGAAGATAAGCAGGTTCCAAAGCCAAGCAGAGGAATCACACCGATGAGCAGTACTCCCCACAAGACTCGTCGTTGCTTCGCACAAAACTCGCACCAGCCGTTTTCATCGACTGAGTTGCGGCATTTGGAGCAGAGCTTCGGAATTACGATAGGCGGGGGACCGTTAATTTCCATGATCGATTGATTCGTAAAAAGGCATATACGGCGATGAATAGGCAAGCCGATGGGACTAGCCAAGGCGTTTGCGTTGATGAATCACGAAGAGGTTCAATGATGATCCGACTGATGGACCAGCAGAATAGTGACACCGCAAAGGCTTCGGTTTTGTCCCGTAAAAGAAGAACGAATATGACTGTCAATAGGGCAGCAAAAGACAGATAAAACTGGGTGGGATGTCGATAGGCACCATGTTGAAAGACTGACCAAGGCAGCGAGCAAGTCTTGCCGAAACAGCAGCCATGGAACCAGCAGCCGATTCTACCGACGGCCTCACCTGCCGGTAGCGCAAGTGCCCAAACTGGTCCGGTCGATGCCTGAATCCCCAACCTCATTTTGGCTAATTCGACTGAGATCCATCCTCCCAAAACGCCCCCAATGATTGTTTTCCCGCCGAGTTCTTGTAGGTTCATGTGACCCGTCGTCGCCACTGAATACAAGAACTGAACCACCGCGGCAAGCACAAGTCCGCCGAGAACGCCGATCATCGCGACCTCAGTCATTTGGGAACTATTCAGCTTAAGGCGCCTTGTTTCGAGCACATAGACCGTGGTGCCGACAACGAAGGCAAGGATATTGAAAAGAATCCCCAGCGTATTCATAAAACCCTGAGTTCAGTCCGAGACTGGGGGAAATCGGTCGCGTCCTTAAACATCCATCGCCAGCAAAACGAATATCGGCGCGGATCGTCTTCAAAGGTACCGGTGTGGACGCAGCATTGACGAATTCGGTGCTCGTGAAATGTGTGAGCATCCATGAACATCTTGATAGTAACCCTAAAGGTTCGGGTGGCGAGTTTCTCAGCCTCCGCGTCTTCTGCGCTCGGTCTGAGAGATTCAAACATGTCGCACATGCCGGGAACACAGTCACACATCCGAACCAAATCAGCGGCGATTTTTAAGGTGCTGACCTTTTGTTGCTCGCTTAAAATGCGCCGGATCGTTCCATCTTTGATCATCGCTTTGACCGAGTCTTGGAGGCTTTCAAAAGAGATCGAATTAGAGGCGAGGTGAATCCAATCTTTCATTCTCTCGCGTCCGATGAGACCGACGAGCGACTTCCATTTGTTGCGTCCATCTCGAATGAAATAACCAATGTCGCAACAGTCGCGGTGCGAGCAGGGAAGGGGAACGAAGTCTTCCACCATTCCAAGTCGCTGAATGATGCCGCTAGGCGTTATTCGGTTTTGCGGGTCAATTCCTGAGCTCCTTCCTGACCCAAAGACCGGCTGAAAGGCGATTCCGGCGCAAAACGGGATTGCCCGACCGTAGTCAAACACGGCTTTCACCTCGTCGTCGTTCACGCCGAGTTTGACCGTCATCACCAGCGTCGTAAAGATTCGAAGATCATTGAGTATGGCGAGCGCCTTTTGCTTTTCTTCTGCCAATGGTTCGCCGCGGAGAGCCACATAGGTCGAGTCTCGAAGACCATCAAACTGTAGATACACCTCGACCTTTCGGCGATATTGGTTGAGCAACTCTCGAAACCCCGCATCCCGGACAATTCGTCGTCCGTTTGTGTTCAGCATCACTCGCGTAATCGGCCGCTTATCCAGTTCGCTGAGTAACTCAGGGAGATCGCGGCGTAGCGTGGGTTCGCCACCACTGAGCATGACAACGCCTAGCTTTCCTCGTTCTCGTTCGATCATGGTGTCGACGGTGTGTAGTAGCTCTTTCAACGTCGGCTTTTCGGTGATGGGGGAGCCGGGTTCAAGGGCGGAGGCGTAGCAGGTCGGGCATTTGAGGTTGCAGTTTTCAGTAAGGTTCAGTAGCAAGATGCAAGAGTGCTGGCCGTGACTAGTCGGTAACCCGTCGATATAACCTTGAGGGAAGCCACCACGGTTCTCGGTACGATCAGGCGTAATCGCCATGGTGGGGGCGTGCCACCCGGCGCGGGATCTCCAAATCGTAGCGTCTTCTTCGTAAAGCGATTCAGTCTCGCCGTGGACGGGACAAACTCGCCGCATCCAGATTGAGTTGTCGTGAGCGACCAACATGCCATCAACAAAAGCATTGGGATCAGTGGCAGACAAACCCGCTTCGGCACAGTCGGGGCAAACCGTTCTTGTGTACTCTTCGATGGTGTATCCGCGTGTGCTCAGCCCTGACATTGTCGTCATTGTAAGCGAAGAGACATGCGAATAGTTCTTAGGCTGAGAAAACTGAGACTCTATAAAACAGACGAAACATATCTGTGCTCGATGCCGACCCGGGGCGCTAGATGACATGAAGATATGCAGATGGGTAGCAGTAGTCACTCACTATTCTGTTGACCGATACCCAAAAGTGACTCTTTTGAGTTCCTGATGATCCTTGAAGGCTCCTCGCTAAATTGAGTGGGTAGCCCGTAGATTTGCTGTTGTTGATGGGGAGTAATTTGGGTGGGTGCGTGAAGCGGAATTGTTCAGCATTGGCCTTGGTATCGTCTCTCCCTGGAAGATCACTTCTCTTGAGATGAACGGGAACTAGGTTCACGTCTCCGTGGACTTTGAGTGTGGGACAAAGTTTGGTGGTTTGCCAGTTCACGATACGACCTGAACTTCTTTCACTTTCCGTGTTATGTTCACGCCCGTGTTCCTCGGGTGAAACACCCGGATGGGACGGCGAAGATGGTAGATGTCCCTTGGGCGGGTCCCGGGAGCACGTTTACACTTGCGTTTGAGGCTTACCTCTTGCGCCTGATGGGTCAGATGCCGGTGAAGTCGGTAGCCAAGAGATCTTCCAACTCAAGGAACAAGCGGCAAGCCACTTCTTTGACGCATGGATAGAACTCGCAAAAGACTCGAAACTCGCTGAATTCCAAAGACTCGCCAAGACACTTCAAGAATCCAGAGATAAGATCCTCAATTGGTTCGATACCAGAATCTCCAATGGAATCCTTGAAGGACTTCACAGCGTCTTGCAAGCAACCAAGAACAAAGCAAGAGGATACAAAGACCCACAAAACCTCATCGCCATGAGCTACCTACTCCATGGAAAACTTCAACCCTTTCACTATAAACAGCGAGGAACCTGCGAATGTAAGCACGGTTAGCCTTGAGTACTCCTCCATGCCGCCTTTTTGACACAATAAAAACAAAATAGTTCTAGACAATTAGTAAATTTCAGTAACAGTCATATAATCGTTTCATGGGTCAAAACTTTAATCGTGTCTACGCTCTAGCTGGTCTCCTGTTTTTCATTGCAGGTGTCGCGCTAGTCTTCTCATCATCTGCCAGTGCTGCGAACTCACCCGGATCTGACCGCGAACATGTTTGTGAGATCTCCGATTAAGATCCAATCCCTTACTACCTTTGTCTTCGGCTCTGTCTTTTTCGTTGTTGGGAGGCATGGTTCCCGTGTCGCGGGAATGTATTAGAAGCCGTCGGTGCGAGTAGTACGCGTGTGGCGAAGTCAACTCGGCGGCTTACCTAACGATTGAAAGGCAGTATTCAGCCCCTCGCCGATGCCTGCATCGGTCTGTCTTATTCCCGCGGATTATCGGGTGCAAAGAGTAATAGGGATTCATCTGCGTTGTTCAGGCGTGAACTGGTTTTGATATTGTCGCTAAAATTTCCTAGTGTGAGATATCTGTCTGGTGCCAGATGTTGATGCTTAGGAACGGGTGGAACCCAGAAAGTTAATACAATTGCAGTAAAGGGTGAAACATGCGTAACTACTTCTTGGTGATAATGCTCCCCCTGGCCATTCTTGGACTATCGGGCGGGGCTGTTGCTGGAACACAGATTAGGAAGTTCGATTGTGAGCTTGTGCTTAATGTAGCGTCGCTTTTCCCGGAGAATGCTACTATTGATACCATTTCCGACGATTACTTCAAAGGGAATTATAGTAATGAAGTTAACAAGCGGCAAGTCTCGAAGGTTCTTGCGCTCCGAGGAAAGCCCGTCAAGGTCAGGTCTACCTTGTTTGAAAAAACAGATGGCGGGGGATATTCACTGGAACTCCCTGGGGTATCACTTCCTAGTCAGCTTCCAGAAATTCGTCACGAAGTCTACGACGGAAAGCAGAATGTTAAGTGGACGACTTACGAAGCCAAGCTCGTCGACGTAGGGTATGTGGACAAAGGTACAAGCGAATCGCTGAAATGGTCGCCAGTAGTAAAAACCCTCCTTGGCTATCTACCTGTTGGGCCAGAAGTCAAAAAGCCGGGGTTGAGTGAAAACGAGTCGGCATATTGGGAAACGCCAATCATTCGCGTCGATGAGGCAAACCTTAAGTTGCCGAAGCGATCTGAGCGGTACTATGTGATTCGCTATACTGGGCCTGCCCGAAAGAAGATAGATACCATTTCTATGTATTGGAACCCTCGAGCAGTCATCCCATTCGAGGTTTTGAAGTTTAATGATGCGGAAATTGTAGGCAATAGGTTGCAATACGGGTCGGTACTCCTCGCTCGATATGACAATGATAAGATCGCCTCGGAACTGCAATTCAAACTCCTTTCGCAAACTGAGGAATCCGAAGAGATTCAAGATGTTCCGCCGAAAGACCTGTTATTCCTTGATCGGCGTCTTGGAGCAGGGAAACATAAGTCATTTATCTATGACGGCAAAGCAATCCCGACAGAAGATGATTTGGCTCGAGATTGGCGCGAACGTGAAAACCTCGTAAAATCGCGTCAGCGAGATAATCGACCGATCTTCCAGTTTGCCGGAGGCAGCGTTTTAATCTGCCTGGGGTTTTATTTATGGCGAAAGTCGAAGGCAATTCGATAACTGGTTTCGCTTCGGCAGCGGCCGGTGCAGCTGGATTGTTTTGCGCCGTATACCTTTCGGGAACTCATTTCCGTGACGCCGAGCCGATTTGCTTGGCGACTGGATGTAGCAGTTGGTACCAAAGCGGCCCGTTCTCGTCCATTGGTTCGATACCCCTAGCAGTGATCGGTCTTTGCGTTTGGCTGGCGATCTTCACTATGCTCCGATTCGTTCCTTCGCGAAAGCGCCTGATTCTTGGAACCGCATGGGTGTTCGCTTTCACGGCAGACTCGTTGCAGGTCGTCGGGTACCAAGCAACTGGAACATATTGCTTGTGGTGCCTGAGCCATGCCATCTTCGCTACTGTATTTGCGATAACACTTCTACGAGCGAATATTCCCCCTTTACGCGATGCCTCACTTCCGGTGTTCGCTGTGCTGATCGGAACCGGCATGGCGTTTCTGTCCCCACGCGATCTAAGTGGTGTGTCTTCAGCAGGCATTGCGTTGACGAAAGAGCCCCTCGACGCTCTGCGACCGGCTGGTGTTTGGTTCTATGCCAACGCAAACCCGCAGAAGAAAGTGGTAGCCGTGGTTGATTTGAATTGTGGACACTGTGTGAACTGGCTTCAACACACGGCGGCACACTCCGATGCACGCCATCCGCTCATGGTGGTTTGGGCTTCAATTGTGAAGGGTGAAATGCCGTCAGACGCAAACCACGTGGCGGATGGGATAGGAGCGGATCCTGAAAAACTTCGGAGATATTTCGCTACTGGCTGCAAGCCTGCCCCAGGGATCGGCAAAGGGCCGAGGGATGCTAGGCGGAACGCCTCCGAAAAACTGTTTGATCGCCTCGGAATTGGCTCCACCCCGCACTTTATTGTTTACGAGGTAGGCACAGCGAAAGCGGTAGGAAGCGCCAAAGCCTATGCAACTCTGTTCGAGCCTGAGTGAGAACCTGTTGATTCGGGTAGAAAACGCACGCCAAATAATGGTGCCTAACGGGGTGAACGTTAGACTCACTGAGTATATGGGCTACCTAGAAATAGCCAGGATATGTGACCCCCTACGGTTTGCCTATCAGCTAACCATAAGGGGATTCAAGATTCCTACGACTTGATCAGAAACTTATACTCCCCGCCTCCGACTTCGCATTTAACGGTGCCCGACTCAACCCTAATCCCGCTGACGCCTTTGCTCGTCGCGAGGGCAGTGCCCGATTCGGTGACACGACTTGCATCCTTGGTGGGGAGAACCACGGTCGCGGTTGTGTTGGCTGGAACCGTGATCGAAATCTCGATCATCTTGCCGGTCTTTTTCCATTCGGATTTGATCAGTCCGTACTGTGAATCGAGATCACCCTTCACCCATTGCAGGTCCCCCGGCATGACCGGATGAATCACAAAATGCTTGAATCCAGGTTGATCTGGATCAGGTCTGATTCCAGCTAGATACTGGTTCATCCAGATATACAGGTCGCCGATCAGCATAACATGGTTGCGAGAGTTCATCGCCGGATTGGCGGTGTCGCCGTTCCATAGCTCCCAAATCGTCGTCGCTCCCTTTTCGATCATGTATCCCCAGCTTGGATAGGTGGTTCGTGTTGCCATCTTATATGCGATGTCGGCTCGACCATGGTCGCTTAAGGTCCTCATCAGCCACTGTCCGCCGATGAGACCGGTGCCGATCATTCCTGGGGTTTTGTTCTCGATTTTGTCGACCAGTTGCTTGAAGACTTTGTCTTCCTGATCGGCTGGTGTAAGGCCGAAAAAGAGCGGCAGAATCGACGAAGTTTGCGATCCGTTGTCGAAAGTGCCAGTCTCGGATTTGTAGAACTTTGAATTAAAGGAATTAGCGATTACCGACGCCTTTGTTTCAAATTCGACGGCATCGGCAGGCTTGCCAATGATCTTGGCGTAACGGGCAAGAAGCATCAGGTTGTGATAGTGATAGCTCGTCGCAAGCAACGCCCCGGAGGTCTTTCGGGCAGGGTCTTGCGAGTGGATCAATTCTGGCTTTTCAGGCGGGGCGCACCAGTCGCCGTAAGTGTCGGCGGTGGTAATGCCGTTTTTCACTGTGGCATCCATGTGCTCGACCCATCGCTTCATCATGTCGTAGTTCTTTTCAAGAACCCGCTTATCGCCGTACATGTCGTACAAGGTTCCGGGAACGATCACGGCGAGCGAAGGCCAAGTGACGTTGTTGTTGTAGAACCACCAGTAGGCGGGCGCTACGTCGGGAAGACTTCCGTCGGCTTGTTGAGCATCGCGAATATCGTCGAGCCACTTCGAGTAAATCGTCGAGATGTTGAACAACGAGGCTTCGCCAAGTGACTCGGCGGCTCGGTCGCCTGTCCAGCCGTGACGCTCATCACGCTGAGGGCAGTCGGTGATGATGCTGTGATAGTTTCCACGAACGCCCCAGAAAACGTTGTGCGCGATTTTGTTGAGCAGGGTGTTTGAGGATTCGAAATGCCCAGAGCGAGGAAGATCGTCGTGAACGACGTGGCCGACGATTGTGTTTAGATCAGGCCGACCAGGGTAGCCCGTGACCTCGACGAACTGGAATCCATGATAGGTGAATCTCGGTTCGTAAGTTTCGACTGCCGCACTACCGATGGTGTAAGTGTCGGTAGCTTGAGCCGATCTCAGGTTTTCGGTGTACAACTCGCCCTTCGGGGTGACAGACTCCGCGAACCTCATTTTGACTGATTGGCCAGGGCGTCCCTTGACCTTGAGTTGGCACCAGCCGACCATGTTTTGGCCCATGTCGTAGACAAAAACGCCAGGTCGAACTTCCTTTACTGACTTGGGCGTGACGATATCGGTCACCCGAATGGGCTCATTCATCTGGGCAACGATTTCGCCCTTTGGACCATCCACGAGTTCGGGCTTTATCCATTTGGCATCGTTGAAACCCGAGTTCGACCACCCGGTTAGGTTCTTTGTGGCGTCGTAGACCTCGCCGTCGTATTCGTTGTTGGCTCGGATAGGTCCGTCCGTGGTCAGTTTCCAGGATTGGTCAGAAGTAATCGTTTCCTTGGAGCCGTCAGCGTAGGTGACGTCGATCTGCATCAATAGCTTGGGCAGGCCGAATGTTCGCATGTCAACCGGAGTGTGCGAGCGCATGGCGTAGTAGCGGCCATTGCCGAGAATAACGCCTATTGCATTCTTGCCAACCCCTAGTTGCCTCGTCACGTCGAATGTGATGTACATCGCGCGTTTGTCGTATTCGGTTAAGCCCGGCTCAAGAACGTGGTCGCCAACCTTTTGCCCGTTGAGTTGTAACTCAAACAAGCCCAATCCGCTGATCGAAGCGGTTGCACTCTCGATCTTCTTATTGATCGAAAACTCCTTTCGAAGATATCGTGCGGGCAGGATGCGGAGGTCGGGATCGAGGCGACCCCAAGGGCCGATTCCATAGGCGCCCAGTTCCTTTGCTTTTGCCCAAACTTTTCCATCAACACTACTTTCCCACGATGCTCCTGAGTTGAGAGTGATGGTCTTTCCATCGATCATCTCCATCTTGAGATTGGCGATCAATCCAGCCGGGCTTGGGTTTGGCAGTTCGTTGGTTCCTTTTACCCATATTTCGTTCTTGCCATTCTGGAGAAGCTGAGTGATGTCGACGGACTGTGGATCTCTAAAATTGTCTCCCTTAGCCACCAATTTCCCGTTGACTCTGAGTTCAAAAATATTATCAACCGCGAGGGTGACAATAGCTTTTCTTGCAGCTTGACGGTTTGCAACTTTGAAACTCAGTCGGAAATAACGGTCTCCAGCAGGTGCCGACTTGGTGGGATCGCCTTCTGCTGTCCAGATCCATTTGGAGTCTTGAAGGGCAATTGATGCTTGGGGGCCGTCTTCGTGGTCATAGCCGATCCATTTTCCTTTCCAATCTTGTTTAGCGAGCAATCCCATTGTCCAAAGGGCTGGTTTGCTCCATTCCGAGGCAACGCCTTTTGCATCCCAAACTTTGACTTTCCAAAAGCACTTTGTTTGCGAGGTGAGTTTGGTTCCGGCATAGTCCACCAGGTTGCTATCGCTGGTGGCTACCTTTCCCGAATCCCAAAGATCGCCTTTGTTGGCATCGAGTAGTTTCGCTGAGGATGCGACCAGAATCTGATACGCCGTCTGCTTTTCGCCGCGCGCGTTTGAACGAATCTTCCAACTTAAACGCGGTGTTGTGACATCGATGCCAAGAGGATTTGAGAGGTACTCACAAGTTAGCGAATCAACGTTTGCCGCATGAGACACTAGAACTAGCGCCGCGAGAGAAACGGAAAACAGAAAAGGTCGAAGTTGCACTAGCGCTATTTTGCTCTTTTGTCCTAGACAACGGTTTGCCAAAGTGAATCAAGTTTGTTTATCTCTCAGATAATTGCCGTGATTGCAATAATCTCGCGTCTATACCTGCGTTTTCGGCTCAGGCAATCTGGAATTCCGTCTTGGCACGGTGTTTCCGCATGAGGATTGCATGAGAGAGCACATAATAAAATTACAAACCTTCATCGCTGTTGGAGCGATAGCACTTATGTGCTCGCAATCAGCGATGGCTCAAAACCTTCCCACCTATCGCCCGAACACGCTCTTGGTTGGGCTGAATGACAAAGTTAATATTGCTCAGACCCGAGTATTGCTTTCTGGAGTTGGTCGTATCGAAGGATCGCTCCCTCAGCTGAAAGCCTTCCGGCTCAAGATCAACGACGGAAGCAACCTGTACCAAGCAGTCGAAAGACTGAAGGCATCCGGGGCGTACCGATATGTTGAACTCGACTATCAGGCAAAGGCCTGTCAGACCAGTTCTCCAAATGACCCCTATCTGAGTCAGCAGTACGCTTTGTCGATAACGAAGACGCTAACGGCTTGGCCAAGCTATGCTCCTCAAGGTTCGACAGTTGTGGCTGTTGTAGATACTGGAATCGAACTGACCCACCCTGACCTGAAGAACAAACTTTTCAAGGATGATTCAGGCAAGTTGGTTGGATACGATTTTCAGAACGGCGATTCGGACCCGACGGACGACCAAGGCCATGGAACTCACTGCGCCGGAATCATTGCTGCAGAGGCGAACAACGGACAAGGAGTTGCTGGCGTTGGCGGATGGTTCACTACCGGAAGCTATGTAAAGCTGATGCCGATCAAGGCACTCGGTGCAGATGGCAACGGCTACATGTCGACCCTAGCCCAAGGAATAACCTACGCAGCAGATCATGGTGCAAATGTCATCAGCATGAGCTTTGGAGGCACGAGTAGCTCGTCAACGCTTAGCGATGCGATCAACTATGCATGGGGCAAAGGCTGTGTATTGGTGGCGGCGGCTGGCAACAGCTCAACCACGGCGTATAGCTTTCCAGCCGCATATCCCAACGTGATCTCGGTCGCATCGACCGATAGCACGGACACTTTAAGCTCATTCTCGAATTACGGAACATGGGTCCTTACCGCGGCACCGGGATCTGATATTGCGTCAACCTATCTTGGTGGCCAGTATGCAAAGATGAGCGGCACCTCAATGGCTTGCCCATTCGTGGCTGGTGAGGTAGCTCTTTTGAAGGCGCAGGTTCCTTCTTTATCGAATTCTGACCTTTCCAACCTTGTCATCACCAATGTTGATACCTACTCTCCGTACGTTGGCAGGACAGGTTCGGGTGGTCGCGTCAACGTTCTCAAAGCCTTGCAAGCGGCAATGAGTTCGCAAACTTCGTCGCTGTCAGCTGTGACAGTATCACCTTCCTCGTTAGTCGGTGGATCGACAGCAACCATTACGGTGACACTTTCTAAGGCGGCGCCAACCGGTGGTGCACAAGTGACTTTGAAGTCATCAGACACAAAAGTGACCCTTCCAGCTTCAGTCACGGTCGCGGCTGGCGCGACGACCGGAACTGCTAGCGTTGGAACGACAGCGGTGTCGGAGCGCCTCATGGCGACCCTAACTGCAAGCTATTTGTCCGTTTCCAAGACATGCACTTTGGAAGTGACCGCGCCGTCTCCTGAGTTGACCTCTATTGCGATCAACCCCGTCGCGGTGAACTCCGGCTCCTCAGCGACTTTGACAGTTACTCTTTCGAAGGCTGCACCAGTCGGAGGCATGACAGTGACGCTAACTTCGAGTTCTTCGACCGTTGCAGCGCCGAGCACAGTTGCCGTGGCTGCTGGCGCGACGACAGGAACTGCGACGTTGACGACTTCGTCTGTCGCGACATCGTCGACGGCGACACTCACCGCAAAACTCCGCACAGTCACCAAGTCGGCTACCTTAACTGTCAATCCTATTCAACCTGTTCTCTCGAACTTAACTCTTGACCCTGCGTCGGTAGTGGGAGGCAAGTCAGCAAACCTGACTGTCAGCCTTAGTTCGGTTGCCTTGTCGGGCGGCGCAGTTGTGACAATCTCCTCGGATAGCAGATTTGTAAAAGCTACCACTGCAATCACTGTTCCCGCTGGAAGATCTTCGGCGACGCTTGTTGTCACGACGAGTGTGGTTTCAGCCGATACCCGTGCTAATTTTACTGCGACTTACGCGGGAACGTCGAAGTCGGCTACCTTAACGGTTACGGCACCAAAACCGAGTGTGTCTTCTGTTACCGTTAACCCATCCCGACTCACTTCGGGTGCGTCGGCCACGTTGACAGTCACTCTAGACAGGGTGGCGCCAACGGGCGGAACAACCGTCACTTTGAGTTCAAACTCAGCTACGGCTCCGCTACCCGGATCGTTGGTAGTTCCGGCTGGCAGTAAGTCTGCAAGCGTTATTTTTACCTCAGGACAAGTCGCCGCGAGCACCTCCGTGACACTTGGCGCAGAAGCCAATGCCGTTAAAAAGACGGCTGTATTGACAATCAATCCGACGGCTCCAAAGCTAGCTTCAGTGACTCTTGACCCTTCGACTATCATTGGCGGAAAGAGCGCGAATCTGTTGATTGCCCTGGATAAAGTCGCTCCTCAAACCGGTTCGGCAGTGTCGCTCAAGGCAACAACTACGGGAGGAACACTTTCCACCACGATCTTGATTCCAGCAGGGAAGTCTTCGGCGGTTGTTCAAGTAACAACAAGCACAGTGACAACTCCGCAGATCGTAACATTGACTGCGAAGCTCAATGACCTATCTCTTTCTAAGATTCTCACAGTGAATCCTGCATCTAAGGTTTCCAGTGGGGAATCGCGAAAGGCAAGTAGTCTACGAGTGCAACTCAAGCTTCTATCCACCAAATAAAACCCTAGCCCATAACCCGCTGGTGAGCCAATCTCTCCGGCGGGGGTTTTTATGATGTCTGGCCGACGATGTTGATCATTAGCCTTGCTTCGCTCACGGCCCGTTGAAGGCGGGCTCGCATGGTTGGGTCATCTTCTACTCTGCCCAACGAAACTTCCAGTGAATTTGCGTGAAGCGAGAGCATCACCGCTGCATTCTCGTGAAGAGCCTCGATTGCTTGGCGAAGTGTCTGAAGGTCTTCTTTGTGACTCCAGTTTGGTTCCAGATGAGCCGCGTTCAGGAGCCTCTCAGCCTCAATTCTTAGCCTTCTAGCCGCAGCTTTTTTCCGCTCTGCTTCGGCATAGTCCGAGGGGCCACCCATGTAAACGACCGATTCGCCAAAGGCTAGCTGAGCCTCGAAAGCTTCTTTCAAAACGCGGCGAACGTTAGGAGATTCCCAAATCGGCCATACGACCGTAGCAACAATTGAAAGGAAAGCACCGACGAACGTCGCGCCGACTCTCAGCAACGCCACCTGTCCTTCGGCTATGCCCTGCATGGTTAGCCCCAACTCCACATAAGCGGTGAGAGCAGCGATATAGCCTGCGAAGTGAATCTCTAGCGTCGCAAATGTGACCCAGGCAAAGAAAATCGACAGGGATAAGAGAATCACTATTGCTCCGTGGAAAATTCGGGAAAGAACCGTTGCAACGATCACGCCAAGAAGCGTTCCAACAAAACGTTCGGCACCACGAATCAGGGTAGTTCCATAGTCTGGTCGAAGTAAAAAACAGGTGGTCAGCGGGACCCAATATCCAAAAGGTACGTGCTGGAATTTATAAAGCGCTGTACCAGCGGCGATAGCAAGCCCAAACCTAACCGAGTGCCGGAGGGTCAGGTTTCTTAGCGTAAGCGAAAGCGTCTTTGCGTCTGTTTCTGGTTCTGGAGCAATAGCCGAATCTGGTGCGCCGCGCCTTAGATCATCGAGCGATGCCTGTATTAGCCGAGTCCAACGAAGCAATTCAGACATTTCGCGAATAGGATTCTCGAACTCTGGCATCGAGAATGGTGGAAGATGAATTTGCCCTTTGCGAATTCCGTTTTCACATGCAATGAGTTGCTCAAGGACCTCACGCCTGACCGCCTCGGCGGCTTGGAGTGGACCTTCTCCCATGCGGCGAAGCAGTCGATGAGCCTTAGCAAACCCCACCAGTCCCGCACGAATGGTTTCTGCCACACGCAGAGCATGGGTCAACGAAGCGTACTCAGATGCCGAAACTAAGTGGATGCCTTCGCGAAGCCGCGTATTGGCGTCGTCAAACTCTGATCCGCCAGGGATGATGTCGGTGTTATCGGTTGCGACGTAGAAAACGAGCGCCGAAAAGGCTTCTGCAACGGCTCTTCTTTCAACACGGTGCGGAAGAAACCTAGAGAAGAGCGTGATGATGAAGGCTTGGAGCAAACCGCCGAAGAACAAAGAAACGGCGGCAATGATCGGAGAATGATGCCCAGGGAGGCCAGCCGTAATGATGAAAATGGCGGTTCCAAGGATGCCTACGATGGCATTTTGACCACTTGCCGCTCCGTAGGCGGCAAAGATGAGTGCCACTACGAACGAGCCAACGACGGTAAGGAGTATGCTCGGCCCGGCGAAGAAGCCAGCTCCCGTCAAGACAGAAACCACAAATGCGGTCAAAATCATCCGCTTCACGCGGATAAGGTGTGAATTGCCGTAGCTCGCGAGGCCAACATAGAGCGCGCCGATTCCTGCCACGACACCCATCAGCAATTCGTGCTCGAAATAGCCGACGACAGAGCAAACGGCAATGGCGACGACACGCAACAAAGCAGACCACGGTCGCCATCTGTCGAGACGAGCCTTGCGCAAAGAGCGATAAATGCTGTGGATCGTCACAGGTTCAAGCGTACTTCAACAACTTCGCCGTTCGACACCAGTAAACTTGCGCCATGCAGCTTCGGATGTGGATGTATGACCTGGCTAGAGAACAGGCACCGACCTATGAGCACCTGAGACGATTTGCCGAAACCACTCTAAATGGCGGTTATAACGCGTTGGGTTTGTATCTGGAACACCGCTTTGCCTATCCGAGCGCACCTTGGGTGGGGGGCAAAGGATGTTTGACGCCAGATATGGTTACCCAGCTTCAGGATGAATTCCCGACCTTGGAGATCATTCCTCTTGTGAATCTGCTTGGGCACTTCGAAGGATTTCTTAGCACCGAAGAAGGAAAGCAGTATGCGGAAGAGCACTTCGTTAGTCGGGGAATGCAAGCCTGTCCGAGCAATCCGGCGTTTGTCACTCTTTGCGAAAAACTGCTCGACGATGTTTTGTCTATATTTAAGTCAAAAATCATACACATTGGTGGCGATGAGACATGGCAGTTGGGGCGTTGCCCGACGTGCGCTGCGCGTCAGAATGGCATGTTTGAGGATGTTAAGTCTGCGATCTACGCCGAACACTTTGGCACTCTTGCTCAAAAGGTGATCAATGCTGGTCGTCGACCTGCCGTTTGGGGTGATATGTTTAAGGATCACCCTTCAGCCTTGCAGATAATTCCGAAAGAAACCCTCGTCTTTGAGTGGCAATACTTCAAAGGTCCGGCAGCGTCATCGGCACAGTTTATCGACGCTGGCTACGAGGTTGTCTTCGCGCCATGCATTCACACTTACAACTCTACTTGGATGCACATTGCGGCAAGCGAGCAGAATGTTCGAGATCATATCTTGGCGGCGCATGAGCTCAACGCCTACGGCGTTTGTCTCACCACCTGGGAAGCTGGACTGTTTGGCAATTACGAAACAATGCTCCCTTCGATTGTTGCGGCAGGAAAGATGATGTCAGAGATTCTTCCCTCCGAGGTCGATTTAGGCCGGGCTGATAAAGCAGTGAAAAGCATTCAGTATGTGTCCAACCCACAGCTCCCCGATCCTGCGGAGCACGACGGGCCTTCGGTAGCGGCTGGCGTCGCTGATTCGCTATTGCTACAAGGCATTGCCAACGACGCGGATCGACTTGAGCTGATCGAAAAGGGTGGTCAACTGCTTATTGAGCAATATAAGGGTGTTCTCAGTAAAAACCTTGGTGAACTGCCCACAGTGGTCGGTGAGTCGGTGCTTGGCAGACTCGCTTTGCTTGCCGGAATGGACCCGCTGAAGAGATCACTAGTGAGGAATGGCCGAATTCAGGGGTCGACCTCAGAAGGTAATTTTGATTTTGAGTCGTTATCCAACCCGCCCGGCCACCCGGTCCGCTTTGTATTAACCTTCAAATCGAAGCCAACACCTGGCTATGGCGAGGTCAAAGATGCGCCAGATTTTCTCAAAGCATATGCTGAGGTATCGGAAGCCCACGCCGAATGGGCCTGTCTAATGGGAATTGAGCTAGAGGCGGTCGGAGGAATGTTTGCGTATGGAGGCATCCGAAGCGCGCTCAAATGTCGGTTCATGCTCTACTCCAACCCGTTCCTGTTCTGGCTCCGACATCGCGAGGAACTCACCGGGGAAGTCGGCACCAAGGCGTTGCGTGTGCTTGATAATGCTATTTCTGTAGCTCCAGATGCGGCTTACCGTGGGGTTGCTGAGTTCGCTCAGATTGCCATTAACTTCGTTCGGTACACCGAAGAAGCCTCGAAAGCCTACGCCGAGCGAAGACCCGGTGATGCCTTGACCGCTCTTGCTCCAATTCGAGGGGATCTGGACGATCTGACTCGAATTGCCAAGGCGACTCATGTCCGGATAGGAGGTTCTCTTGCGGATATTGAGCGGCCTCAAATCGCTAAAGAAGCGGTTGAGCGGGTGATGCGTCGGATCAAGGCGTATGGCGATGGTTCGTTGGGTTATTTGCCCAGCTTTGAGACCATCTCCCACCCGAAATTTGTGCCTCACGATCAGGCAAATTGGTGGCATGTCAATCAGTGGGCAAACGAGTAAAAATACGAGCTAAAGAATTCTTTACGGATGCCGTATAAAAGGGTAACAGCGGGCCTTCAAGGATTACGAAGCGAGAAGTGGTGACGCACTGGTTCTTACTTCACCTTGGGTCCGCGCCACTTTTTTAACCTCCACTTTTTCGCGTGGAATGTTCTTTCTGCGCTGTTGAATTGTACGGTTCTGGCCAGCCATGCTCCTGGTCTGGCCCCCTTGGGCCATTGAGATCGACCGATCCACTCTGACTTTGCGTATTCGTAAAGAATGCTTGATTGCCGGTGTTCGCTGTGTATCGACCCCTCTAAATAGGTGGTGTCGATCTTGAATCCAGCAAACAGGACTCGGGGAGTCCGAGCCCTTTCATCGTCCATATCCCAAATGCGCGACACTGGGCGGCCCTTTTGTTCGCCACGCCCGACTAACAAGAGATGCGGAAAGACTTTGTGATCCTGTCCATTTGGGCTTTCCCAATAATCGTTAGCCGGGTTAGATTTCCCTGTTAAACTTTTCCACCGAATGGTGTCAGGGAATTGCTTTGAGGCGATTAAGCGAGGAGGATTTGGCTGATCGTCTTCGAAAACGCTCACAACGTATCCAGCGCCTCGATACGCAAGTTGAAAGGTGACATTTGGAGGCCCATCGCCATCGCGACCAGACACGAAGAAACGGTGCCAAGTTGATGCGATGGCAAGGGCCGTCAGGATCATGATTAAGGTTCGAGGTCTGCGCCTGGATCCCAGCCTTTTTCGCTGGCTCGCATCAGGACTTTCACATCAAGATCGCTATGCACTCGAATTTGGCAGGCAAGGCGAAACTCACCCAGTACGCCATCCTCTTCTAGACATTGCTTTTCGGCTTCTCCCATCGGAGGCTGATCGCCAGAAATGGCAACGCGGCATGCAGTGCAACGTGCGTTTCCGCCACAGCGGTGCGAGATATCGAATCCGCCTTGCTCGATGGCCAGAGCTAGTTTTGTGCCTTCTTCAACTTCAAGGGTTTTGTATCCCTCAACGTTTACTTTGAACGTGGACATGCCTGGCATCGTACCAGCTAAACCAAGTCAGCGTTGTAGTGCAACCCGACGTTTTCTTTTCGGGCGAGCGCACCTTCGACGATGTACCGAGCCGCAGTCAGCAAATGCACCGTTTCACGAGCATAGGTGCTAAATGGAGCTTCGGGCAACCGGGCGAGTTCTGCATCGAGCTGGTCAATTGATTTCAGCGCTTCGTTGAGTCCGGCGAAGGTTCGAAAGATCCCGACGTTGTTGGTCATGGTTCGTTGAAGCGTGTGTCGGATTCGCACGGCATCGCTTTCAGAGACACATTGAGCTTGTTTTGGTTCTTGACGGAGAATTGGTTTAGGTTCGCTTTCAGCAGCGTCAGCCGCCGACATCGCGAAGACGATCGCCTCCAAAAGGCTGTTGCTTGCCAGTCGGTTTCCTCCATGAACCCCGGTGCAAGTGACTTCTCCTGCAGCCAAGAGTCCGGGGACCGACGTTCGGCCTTCAAGGTCCGTTACCACTCCGCCGCAGGAGTAGTGCTGAGCCGGAACGACAGGTATCCAATCTTTTGTAAAGTCGATCCCGGCTTCTAGCAAAGTTGCGTTGATCGTAGGGAATTCTGCCCGGAGCTTTTCTGGGTTCAGGTGAGTTGTGTCGAGGTAGACACACCAAGTCTTGAGACGCTGCATTTCGAAATGAATCGAACGCGCAACTACATCTCTCGGCGCAAGCTCAAGGCGCGAATCGTAGTCGTACATGAAGCGCCTCCCTTGGTGATTGCGTAGAGTGGCACCGGCTCCACGAACGGCTTCACTGATCAGTGAACTGCGTAGCTGGGGGTGATATAGCGTCGTCGGATGGAACTGCATGAATTCCATGTTTTCGATCTTGCAACCCGCTTCGGCGGCCAGGGCGATGCCATCGGCGGTAGCCACATTTGGATTGGTGGTGTGTTGGTAAACCTTGCCTGCTCCGCCAGTTGCCAGAACTGTGTTTGGAGCCAGATAAGCCCGGAAACCCACTCCATTGACCATCGCCACGGCACCGATACAGCGTCCCTCTTCGATAAGGAGTTGAGTGACAAATGAAAACGGCAAAATCGTAATCAGGTTATTCGCACGAACTGCTTCTGAAACTGCTCTCTCAATCTCCCAGCCGGTGTTATCCGCGTGGTGAACAATTCTATTTCGACTGTGACCACCCTCTCTTCCGAGGCTAAGATGGGAGCCGTCGCCATCGAAATGTGCGCCAATCTGTATGAGCCATTCGATTGCTTCGGGCGCATTCTGAACCAAATGACGTACCGCGTCTTCGTCGTTGATTCCGGCACCAGCGACCATTGTATCTTGCTCGTGAAGTTCCCACGAATCGGCTTCGCCGACGGCAGCCGCGATGCCGCCTTGCGCCCAACTGGTGTTACTGTCGGTGAGTTGACCCTTAGTCAGAACGCATACGCGTTCACCACGAGTAGCCGAACGTAGTGCGTAGGTCAAGCCAGCGAGGCCGCTACCAATAACAACGTGGTCGAAGGTTTCTGATTGCATAGTTATTATTTCTTCAAAAGCTTGACGGCGATATCTTTGCTGATGCTTGGGAGCTCAACCCTGATCTTTCCGCTATTAGTGACCCTTTGTTCGCGATTCGCGATGATTTTCCCGCTCCACGTGTCCCAAATCTCGACTTTCCAGGTTCCAGATGCGAGTCCGGCGAGGCCAATAACCGTAGGCGGTGCAGGAGCAATGTTTCGTTTCAGGGCTGCGATGGACTTCCATGTACGACCTCTTAATCGGACCCAAGCAATTGCGGTTCGGTCTCCGAGTACGGCCCAAGCCTCAATCGGCGGGGTTGGCGTATTTAGTAACGCCGCAAACCGGTAAGAGACGTAAAACCAGTCGTTGCCGATGTTATCTACGACGACCGTATGCTGTCCGGCAGGAATCGTGACGGTGTAGGGACCGGCATACTTTGAACTTGATCCGCCTTGCTCGCCATTTTCTGATGTGATGAAGTCGCGAGTCATGACCTTGTCGCCATCAATCGTCACCACGAGCTTCGCGCCTCCATATCCAGAGACTTCTCCGACCTCAATGATAAAGTCAGTCGCGCGCGGAAGATCTACGGCGAAGGTTGCCGTGTTATGAAGGTTCGGATGATTTCGAACGCCATGAAGGATGCCGGAGGGTGTGTCGCCGCTGACTCCATTTGCGCTGACGCGGGTAGTGGACGGGCGATTGGAAGGAGCGGGCTCCCAAACAACGGGGCCGCCCGAGAGATCAAGATCAGCCTTTGACTTGGGACTCTTTTCATCGGCATAGGCAAGCGAAACATCGGTTTGATGGAATCCCTCACCCGGCCAATCAATCCCTCTTGCGAACTCTGCGGCGTTACCGAAAAGGCTGTAGAGGTTCTTTGGCGCGATCAAGTTATCCCACCACCAAGTCATCGCGCCACCGGATGACCCGACCGCAAAGCTGATCCAAAGCGGATCGTGAGCTTGTAGTCCCTCGGGGTCGTCATCAGCTCGTGGACTGGCTGCATCAGCACCAATCTCGCCGAAGAAGTGAGGTTTGCCCCAATCGGCTTTTCGGGATTGTTGATAAGCTACAGTCCCAGCAAGGTCAGGATTGTTGTAGTGATGCGACTGAACGAAGTCTATTTCAGGCAAGAGATCAATCGGGCGATAACCCATTGAGTTGCTAAAACTGGTTGTGATGAGGTGCTTATACGGGTCAATCGAACTAAGATAGCGGGCCATCGACTGATGCCAAGACTTCACTTGATCGATCTGAAAATCTTGAGTGATATCGACCTCGTTCCAAAATTCCCAAGCAAAAACCTGTTGATAGGCTGAGTACCGTGCCACCAAATATCGAAGTTTGTTTCGATACCAAGTGGCGGCAGTGTCGTCGCTCCAAAAGTCGGTTGGAATGCGCAAAGGACCGCCGTTATCAGAATTTATTGGCGCCTTCTCCCATGCCGGATACCCGTCCTTCATCCTCAATGAGTTATAAGAGTCGATGCACAGCATCAGATACAGACCGTTGGCGGAAGCAGTCTTGACTACTTGGTCCAGTCGCCAAGCGTTGGTCAGACTAAACTGTCCAAAACCCGAACCATCTGCCGCTTTGCCACTTGTCTCTAGTGCAAAAGTGCTCCAATAAGGCCCAAGCCAAAGCCGAGCATAGTTCGCCCTGACCTTGCCCATCTGCCCAAACCAGTCGTCGTAACTGAAAGTTCCTGGCCCGTTTCCCCAACAGACGTTTTGTCCGATAGGGAAGTAGCTTGATCCATCGTCGAACTCAAAGAAACGTTTGTTTCGCTTGCTGATGCCAATAAAGCCAGGCGAGATGCTTGCTTTAGCATCAAAGTCGTGGAACTGCGTTTTCGTTCCAGATTTATCAGTCGCGGTCAACGTCAGCTGATAGTGTCCCGCTTTAGGTGGACAGAATCTGACGTGCCAACTTGTTTCGCCAGCGGGGGCATTTACCTCTTGACCGCTTTCAAGCTTGCGACTGTATGCTCGGTAGATGAATGCGGGGATATTCCAGGTTGAGCCTTCAAGCGATATTTTTGCGTCCACCGCGATCTGCTTGGGATCAAACGGGTTATCAAAAGATGCCGCAAGGTTAATGTTGAACTCTACGACCTTGTTTGCTATCGGTTCGCCAATGGTGTCTACAGACACGATCTGTAGCGGGCGGGCATCTGCATACGGCGTTTTTGGTATCGACCACTGAGGCGGATAACTTAGCAGGGTCGCACACACAACGCTCAACATTTAGTTATGGTTTACCAGCTTAGGCCGCAAGACGGTCCAAACTTCGACCTAGAACTCGAAAAGACTATGTGCAACGGCTGCCACATTGCTGTATGGTTAGTTCGTGGCAAGTCCGTTTGATTCGGTTGAGGAATACCTTTCAGCGGTGCCAGTCCCCGAGTTTCGAGAGGCGCTTTTAGAGTTGCGGAAAATTATCCTCGACGAAGTTCCCGGCGCGACCGAGTGCATTAGTTATGGGATCCCGACTTACAAGTTGAATAAAATGCTGGTCAGCATGGCGGCTTTCAAGAACCATTGCTCACTTTTTCCAGGACACACCGTTGAGGCTTTTCGTGAAGAGTTGAGGGGATTCAAGATCTCGAAAGGGACAGTGCAATTTCACCCATCAAAGCCGATTCCAGAGTGCCTAGTTCGGCGAATTCTTCAGCAAAGACTTCTTGATATCCGTCACGTCTGAAGAGTCAGCGAACCAATTTCAATGTTTGTTCGTTCCATCCGTATGATGTTCACACGAACACAAATCTTAACCTCGTTAATTTGTACGGCAGTGGGAGTAACGACTGTCGTTTCTGTCGCCCAAGTCCGTACCGTAAAGTCGAAGACCGAGACTGGAACCACCGTTTCGGCCCCCGAACAAGGCGCACCTGCTCAGACTGCTCCGGCAAAAATGGACAATGATTTTCCGGCAAATCCGAAGACCGTGATGATCAAAATGGAATTCGTTCGGACGCAATCGGATGGTTCCAAGGAAGTTGAAACTGAGAACTTTCGCGGCATCTATGGCTCTGATATCAGCTCCACAAGCCTTTCAACTCGGTGGTCAGGAATGCTCCGATCGACTCATATCGTAGCCAAACAGGCTTCGGGCTTGGGTGTTGTCGTCAACCTAGATGTGGATGAGTATCAGGCCGGAACCAACCGAGGCAGTTCTTCCAACGATCGCAGCTACTCGACAACTTATTACGCTAAGATCGGGGAGACTATCGTTCTCAAGGACTACGTCAATCGGAACATTGATAGCTCGAAGAAGTCATCAGAATCGCAAGCGACTCTGATGTTAACAGTAAGTGAAGGTTGAAGTGCAATGACGAAGGGTAGGGAGAGTACCCTTCATGATGCAAGTGTTCTCTGAGGAGATTTCGATGCTAGCTATCGTTCCGCTTGTTCTATTTCAATCCCTGACTATTCCAGACGTTAAAGTTACGCTACCAGGGAAGGTTCAAAGCCTTACCAGTTTGCTCCGGCAAGTTAGTGCTTCAACCCATGTGCAGTTAACGGTAGATCAGAAGTTAGCGAATGAACAGGTGTTTGTTTCCTGCGCGGATGCGACGCTTTCGCAGTTGATGAAGAAGCTTTCTAGTGTCACGAGTGGAAATTGGTCTCAAGCTGGCGAGACATTTCAATTAGCTATATCACAAGCAAAAATATCTGAACAACAAAGAGCTGAAAGTAAGCGTGCGTTTGAGGTGTTTGAGTCCGCTGCCCTGCAAGCTACTCAGGTTTCTTCGAGGAAGGAACTCAACTCCATATTGACCTCGAACAAAAGAAGCCGGAAGTTACAGATTTCTGCGTTGGCATTTATGACGAACGACAATATTGTTGCGCGGATAGCGTCTGGCGAGCGAATCGTTTTGTCTACCCAAGCCAATGGCAGTCAGATTCAGATGACCGATGCTATGATCTCAGCGATCAAGTCTAGTTTCATTGGCTCGATGGACGAAAAACGTGGGGAATACGGTGAGCCCAGTCCACAACGTCAGCCCGACCATGCGTACGTCGTTTTCAATTGGTTACCAAGTATTTATGCTGGGACGGCGCGATTGGTTATCGAAGATAAGGCAGGTGCAAACGTTCACGAAGAGCCCCTCTTCATGGTCGATTGGAACTCAGTTCTAAGCTTGCCGTTGCGTGCTTCAACGGATAAAACGCAAAGCGATGACTTCAAATTGAGCGAAGGCGAAACCCCTATTATGCCAAGCCCTGAAGTTGCCAAAGTTCCTAAGGAAATGCAGTCGGTTGTCAAGGACCAGGATCAGATTGAGTTGGATCACCTCGATGGTTCGAGTCAGACAAGTTATACTCTCTATTCTCTTGGGACCATAAACGGCACGGCTGTCAAACTGACAAGCCTTGGGATTAGGGATCCAGTCGCCTATGAACCGCTGGACTGGAGTGTCGGGCCGATACTCCGGCAACTTGCCAGCTCGGAAAAAAAAGATGTAGTAGCGCTTGTTCCGGATTCTTTATTTGCGGGCTCTATACGGTCGCAGCTTAAGCACGAGACGCTTCTTACTTGGCTTACGTCCTCCCGCAGGTTCATCACCATCAAAGGTGATCCGGGCAAAAACTGGATCGAGATACAACCGCAATCTCCAGATGAAACCAGAAGGTTGCGTATTAGCCGCCCCGCTTTGAAGAGCGAGATCGAAAAGACTTCGGAAAAGGGATATCTCACATTGGCAGAACGAACGGGTTTCGCCACGAACATTCCCCGAAAAAACAAGATTGAGGGACTAGAAACCACGTTTGCGAATCTTTTTAGTCCGGCGCTCGGTTCCCAACTCGTGCTTGACTTCAGCCCGGAAAACCAGGTGCTTTTGAACATTCTCAGCGGGATTTTGGCGGTTCACGGGAAACCAACCCAACAACAGGTTTCTGCGCCTATTACGAGTCTTCCTATGAAGACTCAGAATCTGATCAGCTGGTTCATGATGAACACAGTCCGTGAGCCCGATTGGCCATCGGTAAGGGCCAAAACGATGCGACGCTTTTGCTCTGAGAAAGAGCGAACCAACGTGTGGCCCCGGGGATATCCTGCCAATTCGTATTATCAATTGATGGTGAAATCAGACGATGGCTACTATGCTCGCACCTCGAATAGTGCCCTGATTCCTATATCGATGTCTGGTTGGAGCACCTCAATCGGAGAGGATTTTTCGTCGGCGAGGACCAGTCTTCCGCATACGGAGAAATACATCAAAGCCCAACGATTAACCATCACTTTGCGCTTTGGGGATGGTCAAGGAAACTGGTGGTTTAGTCAAGAATTCGATGAACCACAGATCCAAAAGAACTCGCCCTCGGTCCTTTTTGGCGAGTTGCCTGACGAGATACGCGAACGAATACTTGCGGCAGAGAAGAGTTTGGGCGACATGTTGAACAATCGCCAAAACACTAATGGAGGCGCAAAACCTTAGTGCCCGAACCGGGAGTGGATCTTCTCCACTCCCGTATGAAGATTTACTTTGGGAAGAAGACCCGGAAGTCCTTCGCTTTCTTCCCGCCGCTGTTGCGGAACAAGATCAAAAGCTTGTTGGGGGTGCCGATGCTTTCCAACTTGTTGGTTGGATCGCCAAACGGAACCGTTGCGGTAAATCCGCCACCCGGAGCGACGTCATGCAAGAAGTCGGGGAACTTCAGTTGGTTGAAGGAAAGTAGCTGACCATTACTATCGATGAGCTGCAACTTGTCCATGCCTGTAGCGAACGGTGAGACGGCTCGTCGCGAAAGATTCCTAAGCTCAATGCGCAGTGCGTACCCTGGGCCACGGCCATACGGGTTGCTTGTCTCTTCGCCCGAAATGACTCGAAGCCGCCAAACATCGTTTTGAATCCACTCGCCAAGGTCTCCTTCGATTGCATCGACCTGGTTTCGACCGCCGAGCGGCACGAAGCCAACTTCGACCTTGGTTGGAGTGACATTGACTTGCGCGCCAGCCGCTTTGAGCGCGTCGAGAGAGACGTACGTTTTGCCGCCTTGAGTCACGACTCCGTTAGCCGACGCAACACCATTCACGACCAGTGTTTTTCCAGCAACTCCAGCGAGAGCAACAACCGTCAAACCGCCAAGGAAGCCAAAGAAAAGTACTTTTCTTGAAAACATCAATAAATTATACGTGGAACCTACTTAATATAAGAAACCTCGCCGGTTTTTACGTCGATTTTCCAAGGCTTAGGTTCGGGCAACCACAGTTTGCCGTCGCCTATTTCGAGTGGCATCCACAAATATCGCGAGTCGTGCTGGGCTTTTGGTTTCCATTGATCTGCCATGAAAACAACGGTCGTTTTCTTAGTGCCAGATACCTTAAGCATCATCGTTGACTGTGAGTGGTAGGTCTTAGTTGCTGGAGGTGCGATGTCTTTGAATTCGGTCCAAGGACCTTTAAGCGACGGCGCACATGCGAAGACATTTGGATTTGGGTCCCAACCGGTCAGCCAAGAACCAATCGCATAATATTTGTCGCCGTAATGAACCACCGCCCCACCTTCGAGCGGAGCCTTGATGAAAGTTGTCTCTTCGGCGACATCCATGTAATCGGGGCTCAACTTTCCAATGTGGAAACCGTGGTTAGCTCGATCTTCCCAGATGAGGTAGGCGGTGCCGTCGTCGTCGATGAACTGTCCGATGTCTCGGCTTTCGGTGTTAAGCGGACGGAATGTTTTGATGAGTTTGTAGTCGCCATCCACCTTGTCTGCAACCGCAACACCGACCCTAGCCAAACGATAGCGTCCGTCGTCGTAATGCATATACATCACGAACTTGCGTGTCTTCTTGTTGTAAAAAACCTTTGGACGTTCAAGGACCCAATAACCTGGCACCCCTTCTGGATTAGCCGTGTCGACGACTTGACGGTGAAACTTCCAGTGGGTTAAGTCTGTGCTCGAATAGCATGCGACGTACCGGCGGTCGGGAACATTGTCTTCGCTTCGATCTTCGCCAAACCAATAGTAGGTTCTGCCGAGTTTGATCATTCCGCCGCCATGCGCTTGGACATGTTTGCCGAGCTGGTCGAGCCATTCTCCGCTAGGGACAATTAGGTCTGCCTTGAGCAGCATGAGGGAAAGCGCGCCAGTCATCAACATGATCGTTTGATATTAAACAATTACGTCTCTTAGGAGCAACCTGTTCACGATTTTTAGCGGTGATTACGTGACCTGACGAGTGGGCCAGGTTATCTGATAAGTCGAATGCAAATTGATTCGTGAACGCGAATATCGTCTTACCTGTAGCAGTGGTTAATACGCATGATAGACAGCCAACATGCCATCAAGTGAGGGGGAGAGCGATTGGCGAAAGCCTGTACACGCCGTTGAGTGATCCCGCAAAAGACCGCTCAACGGCGTGATTACATTACGCAGCTACTCGCAGGGATGTGGCGGCGGTTTGCTCAAATTGGAATTTCGAAACAATGATGCGAAGATCATCGCTCATACGAGCAAGTTCGGTGGCTGCTGCGCCAACTTCCTGAACACTTGCTGTCAATTCTTGTGCGCCTGCAGCGGATTCCTCGCTGACAGCGGCAACGCCTTCGATAGCTTCCTGAACTTCACCAGCATCTCCGACCGCCTGTTTGAGTGCGGCGACGTTCGACGTACTGGATTCAGCAACTGTTTGCATAACTGCTGAGACCTGCTGGGTTAGTGATGAAACACTCTCGGTTTGCTGTGCAACGATTTGCGCGGCATCAAGAATGTTCTTGAGCGCATCGCCAGCAAGTTCGGATTTGGCACTGCCCGTTTCGACTTCTTGTGTCGTAATATCGATCGCTGAAACTGTGGCATCGACCGTTGACTTTACTTTGCCAATGAGGTCGGCAATACGCTTAGTCGAACCGCTTGATTCTTCAGCTAGTTTTCGAACCTCTTCAGCAACGACTGCGAACCCGCGTCCATGCTCGCCCGCACGAGCCGCTTCAATAGCCGCGTTGAGCGCAAGAAGGTTTGTTTGTTCTGCGATCTGTTCGATAACAGATACGATCGCTCCGATCTCTTGTCCCATGCTGTTGAGTTGTTGAACTTGGGCGGCGGAGGTTGTGACTTGCTCTTTAACGCGGTGCATTGCCATCACGGTGTCCTTAACTGCACCGTTACCGGCTAATGCAGCCGATTCCATAGAATGCGCTTTTGCTGTGACTGCTTCTACTTCTGCTGCTGCGCTAGAAAGTAAGTCAGTTGCATCGTTCAACATCGTGCCCTGCTTGTCACTGCCTTCACCAACTGAATGGACGAGTCCGACAAGCGTTTGCATCGTCGAAGCCGCGTTCGTTGAATCCGTAGCGAGGTGTTGGCTACCGTCAGCAATCTGGTTTGCGGCCGCACCACTCTATTCTGAAGTGGCTGCAAGAGTTTGGCTGGCGCGCGAAAGTTCATCAGCATTTGCTGACAACTTCGAAACCACTGTTGTCAGGGATGTTCGTGCTTCGGTGTAGACGGCAATCGATTCCTGGACACCGTTGAGCGCATGGTTGAAAGACTGAGCCATTTGACCGAGCTCATCTTTCGTATTCAGGTCCACTTGCTGGGTCGTCGCTTGGACAGCAAAACGAAGGTCGCCGTCTGCAAGTTTACGTAATCCCTCTTGAAGGTTATTGATGCAATTAGTACTCATTTCACTGAGGCTAAAGCTCACTTTCGTCAATGCTGAGATGATAATTCTGGTAATATAGAAGGCTGACAGTACACCAAGTGCGAGTGCGGCTAAAGTAGCGAGAAGTATCGCTGACTTTGCGCTTGCCGAGATCTGATTCGCTTCCTTGACGGCTATATTCTGAAGTTTCTCGTTGTAGGCGCTCATTTCTAGTAGCGCGGGAGATAATTTTTCGTTGAAAACGGTCGACGTCGTTCGGTCAAGGAACTGGACCGCCTCCTTGTCGCCAGCAACAATTTTCGCCTTTGCTGCATCGGTTTCTTGGAGATATTCCTTCCAATCAGTTTTTAGGTCTTCGTAATTCTTTTTATCTTGTTCATCTGAGATGAGCTTGTCTTAGCTTTCAATTGCCTTAGATGCTTCCGCTTCTTTTTCAGCCCAAAGCGACAGAACTTTGTTTCTCTGATCATCATTTTTGGCGATGGCCGCGCGATAAGTCAGCGTCCTCTGCCAACGTGCAGCGGATTCAATCTTAGCAATAGTTAGGATGCTCGGCACAGTGTTCGTGGTGATCGACTGCATTTACGACGTGAGGCTTGATAACCCCTTAGCACCGAATACGGCGACGAAAATAGTGAGCAGTAGGCAAGTCGCAAAGCCGACGCCTAGCTTCTTGGCGAGTCTGAGATTTCCGAACCAGGTTTTCATTTTGGGTCCTGTCTAGCCAAGCAGGAACCACTTAGCCTTCAACTTAAATAGTTGGAATTGAAAAGTTACGAGCTAGATCGCATCAAGATGCAACTCTGATATTGCTCACTCTAGAGCAATATCAGAGTTGCAAAGATTGCAATAGAGGCTATTGGCTTGTTTGCTTGCAGGTTTTGACCCTGGTGTAGGGTTTGTTCGTCTAGCTCAGCATGAGATTCATGCATAGGAGAGAGTGTCAGGATATTTGTATCATATAACGATACACATTGCTCGTTTCTGAAGTATTTGAGATCGACGCTTCACCATAGGTTGCTCTCCTGATCTTTGCCGGATCACGATTAGAGTCCGCAGGATTTGATAGCGATCCACTATTTGAGGTCGTTCGAGGAACATGTCTGGTACGAACTTGATCGACGAATGCCGCCCGTTTCGCCCTTGCTGATTTGACCGCAATACCGGGCGAAAGGGCCCGTTTGTCCTTATAAACCACCTCACCCAACCCTTGTTAAGACTCCCGTTCGGTGATCACCTCAAAGGTATTCTGAAATCTCTGGCAGGGGTTTGCTGTTCAGCCCAATCGGACCGACCCCGCCACCTTTGGAGGCGATAAAAAACAATATGAGTAACAAGCGCGTTTACCTTTTCCGCGAGGGTGACAAGAGCATGCGCGACCTACTCGGCGGTAAAGGTGCCAACCTCGCCGAGATGACCAACATCGGTCTGCCGGTCCCCCCTGGATTCACCATTACTACTGAGGTCTGCACGGAATACTACACATCCGGAAAGCAGTTGCCAAACGGCCTGATCGACGAGATCAAAGCTTGCCTGGCGGATGTCGAGAAGCAACTCGGCAAGACCCTCGGTGACAAGAACAACCCGCTTCTTCTTTCGGTCCGATCGGGCGCAAAGTTCTCCATGCCCGGCATGATGGACACAGTTCTCAACCTCGGCTTGAACGATGAAGTTGCTTCGGCGCTCATCGCCTCGGGTGCTGATGCTCGCTTCGTCTATGACAGCTACCGCCGCTTGATCATGATGCTCACAGACGTTGCTTACAGCGAAGGCAATCACGCCATCAGCAAGCACGGTTTCGAGCACCTGTTCCGCGAACTGAAAGCCAAGCTTGGCGTCAGCGGTGACCTTGAAGTCGGCGCAGACAGCCTGAAAGAGCTTTGCGAGCAGTACAAGGTTCACCTTAAGAAAGAAGCCGGCATCGATTTCCCACAAGATCCAATCGAGCAGCTTAAGGCTTCGGTTGAAGCGGTCTTCCGCAGCTGGAACAACGAGCGCGCGATCATTTATCGACGCCGCGAGAAGATCGACGACAGCATTGGAACGGCTGTTAACGTTCAGGCGATGGTCTTTGGAAACATGGGCGACGACTGCGGTACGGGTGTTGCATTCACGCGAAACCCAAGCACAGGCGAGAACCATGTCTTCGGCGAGTACCTGATGAACGCACAAGGCGAAGACGTTGTTGCTGGTGTTCGAACGCCATCAACCGTTGATGAGCTTGAGAAAGCTAACCCAGCGATCTATAAGGAATTTGTTGAGACTTGCGAACTTCTTGAGAAGCACTACAAGGATATGCAGGACATCGAGTTCACCATCGAGTCAGGCAAGTTCTTCATCCTTCAGTGCCGCGCCGGAAAGCGAACCGGTCCTGCAGCTATCAAGATTGCTGTTGACCATGTGAAAGAAGGCCTTATCACCAAGGAAGAGGCAATTGCTCGCGTAAGCCCAGACCTGCTCAACCAGTGCTTGCTCCCTGTCATCAAGCCAGGCGCAAAGTACAACGTGCTCGCACGCGGTCTACCAGCTGGCCCAGGAGCTGCAACCGGTATCGCAGTCTTCGATGCAAAGAAGGCGGTCGAACTCGGTAAAGGCGGAAAGGGACAGAAAGTTATCCTCGTCCGCGCAGACACCAGCCCAGACGACCTCGGTGGCATGCTTGCCGCTCAGGGTGTTCTTACTGAGCGCGGTGGCATGACCTCTCACGCAGCACTTGTTGCTCGTGGATTTGGTATCCCAACCGTTGCTGGTTGTTCCGATGCTAAGGTCGGTTCGAGCAGTTTCAAAGTTGGCGACAAAGAGATCAAAGAAGGCGACTGGATTTCGCTCAACGGTACCGCCGGCGAAGTCATCGAAGGCGAAGTTCCTGTCGAAGACAGCAAGCTAACTGGCGACTTCGGCGAGTTCATGGGTTGGGCAGACGAGATTCGAACCCTTAAGGTCCGAACCAACGCTGACACCCCTGCCGATACGCAGAAGGCTATCGACCTTGGCGCAGAAGGCATCGGTCTTACCCGAACAGAGCACATGTTCTTTGAGGGTGAGAGACGACCAATCGTCGTTTCGATGATTCTCGACATCGACAACCCAGAGGCTCGAAAGACTGGTCTTTCCAAGCTACTTGAGTTCCAGAGAGAAGACTTCATCGGTATCTTCAAGGCTCTTGATGGCCGACCTCTCACAGTCCGCCTCATCGACCCACCTCTCCACGAGTTCCTTCCTTCACTCGAAGAGACCATCGAGAAGGTCGCCACACTCAAGGCTACCGGTAAGGATGCAACCGAAGCAGAAGCCATGCTCGACAAGGTTTCGTCTATGCACGAAATCAACCCGATGATGGGCCTTCGCGGTTGCCGACTCAGCATCGTCTATCCTGAGATCGTCGAAATGCAGACTCGAGCCATCCTCGAGGGTGCAGCTTCGGTTATCAAGTCAGGCGGAAAGGCACTTCCTGAGATCATGATTCCTCTCGTCGGCCACGTCAACGAGTTGAAGACGGTCAAGGCTGCTCTTGAAGCAACCGCTAAGAAGGTTGTCGAAGAGCAGGGTGTTGAGATTCCTTACAGCTTCGGAACGATGATCGAAATCCCACGCGGTGCCCTCACCGCCGACGAGATCGCAGTCGAAGCCGAGTTCTTCAGCTTTGGAACGAACGACCTCACGCAGATGACCTTCGGCTTCTCGCGAGACGACTCAGACAAGTTCCTGAAGCCGTATGTCGCGCAGAAAATCCTTCCAGGCGACCCATTCGAGAGCATCGACCAGACCGGCGTTGGCCAGCTGATGCAGATTGCAATCGAAAAGGCGAAGAAGGTTCGACCGAACATCAAGCTCGGTATCTGCGGTGAGCACGGTGGAGACCCAGACTCAGTTAAGTTCTGCCACAAGATTGGCCTGAACTACGTGAGCTGTTCACCATTCCGTGTTCCAATCGCTCGACTTGCCGCCGCTCAAGCCGCTCTCGGTAAAGGCGTTAGCGACAAGTAAGCTAGGAAAGATAGTTTGCCCTTCGGGGCAAACAAAAACCAGCCACTGGAGCATATTCCTTGGCTGGTTTCTTTTTTTGGAGTTTTGCGAGCGCCCAAAACCTAACCGAACTGGCCAAGTCTGGGTGACCTCAGATCGCCATGCAACTGGGAGTTCAGGATATCAACGGATTGATTGTCGAGAAAGCCAATGCATCTTTGGCAATAATACGTCAGCAACAGTAACATAGAGCTAGACAGTCAGACGTAATCCTTGTAAAGTAAAAGCATTTACTAGATATGAAGACCCTGTGCTGCGTTTTTCTAGGAGTTGCCGGACTGTCGGCGTTGTCATCGGCTCAAATGACAACAAAGCAAGCCGAATCCTATCTCAGCGGATTCTCAGGCGCACTACCTGTGTTGCGCACCTCCATGATTCGGGCGCTAACCGCAAGTGACCAAACCCTAATACGCGCGCTAAAAGAGCCCAAAAGCGATGAAGGTTTGGCGGCAGCAATCGAAGCAGGTCGTCGTCACAAATCCGTGTTGTTGAGCGCGATGGCGGAAGGTTTACCAAAATGCGACTATGCCTCAGGTGTGACCATCGTCAAAACGCTTGCTAAGTACAGATTTGGAATGAAGCAAATCGAACATGCAGCCTTGTCGCATCCAATCCCAGTGGTCCGATGGCAGGCGGCGGTCCAAGCGTCAAATTGGGGATACAAGCCAGGACGAATTACCCTATCCGACGCTGTCAAGCATGTTTATGAACCCGCGGTTAATGCGTTAGCTCTGGTAGGAACTCAAAAAGAATGGCCAGCGCTTCGGCGGTATATCCAGATGCTACATCAAGGGCCACCACCTAAAAAGAATGAGTTCAATATGAACTTGTATTGCGCCAGAAAAGCGGAGTGTGTTTTGGCCAAACTAAAAGAACCGCAAGCCATCAAGCAGGTTAGAATCTGGGCCACCTCAAACAGTGATTTTCATCTTCAAACTGATGCCGTATTGGCATTAGGTAAGGCTGGCGTCCAATCTGACACGCCTATACTCGTTGAGCTATTGAACGACAAGCACATGAATGTCCGGTTTGCTGCAGCAGAGGCTTTAGGGCAGAGGTTTGAAAGGTCTACAGTGGCGAATCTTAAGCGAGCAAGTCTTCATGCTTCCTCAGATTCTGCAAACGGAAAGGCGAGTGATGCCATGGGGCGGCAGTACATGGCCTATGTTGCGGATGAACTTTCGAGCAACCGAAAACCACTCACTCAGCGCGAGTGGAATTTAACGCTTCGCCCCAATTATCTGACATCAAGATAGGGGCGTCTTGATTTGAATGTCAGAATGTCGCGAATCTCGTCTGATTCGATTCAGGTTCAAATTGCTCTGGTAGGCTAAGCCTAGATGCTTGGTTCGCTCGCTTTCCTTTGCGTTTCTGTTCAGTCTTCGGTGCCTTTGGACATCATGACGTTCAACATTCGGTATGGCACTGCCGACGATGGTGAAAATCGGTGGCAGGTCAGACGCGAACGTACTGTATCAGCACTTCAAAAGCGGAAGCCTCAACTCATCGGTTTGCAAGAGGTCCTTTCGGGACAGTTAAGCGATCTTCAAAAAGGCCTGAAGGGATATCAGTACGTCGGAGTTGGAAGAGAAGACGGTAAGCAGGGCGGTGAGTTCTCAGCAATTCTGTTCGATTCAAGTCGGTTGCAACTGCTCAAATCAGACACGTTTTGGCTTTCCGATACTCCAAATGTGCCCGGTTCAAAACATTGGGGTAACAACAATGTTCGAATCTGCACCTGGGCTTATTTTTACGATAAGGCCTCTGGATCTTACTTCTATCATTTCAATACTCACCTCGATCATCAAGTTCAAGCAGCTCGAGAAAGAGGGATAGCTTTGATTCTTGATCGAATCAAAGCACGTGCTACTCAAGATCCTATCTTGTTTACCGGAGATTTCAATGCCGATGAAAGCAATTCAATTCAGGGGCAAATTAGGGATGCCGGTTATCTCGATAGTTTTAGACTGATACATCCAGATCAGAAAAACGTTTGCACCTTTAATGGTTGGCAGAGCGATCCCGTGGGTGGAAAGATCGACTATGTGTTTGTTTCGCCCTCGGTAAAGGTTTTATCTTCAGAAATTATCTTCGACAAAGTTAAAGGCTTTTGGATATCGGATCATATGCCAGTCTTCGCCAGAGTCGAAATGCGCTAGATGTCCTATATGGCTTTCTGAAGGATACGGTCGATTTTATCAATCGTTGGGCTTAGGCTTTCGATCTTCTTGAATGGTTGTAAAAAGTAAACGAGAAGGCTAACGAGGATGGTGGCACCAATCACGCCACCTAATCCTGCCAAGATGCCGTTTCGTAAACTGACAATCGAACTTCTTTGTTGAATGCGAGTTTCTCTCAACTCTTCTGTTAAGGCTTGTACTGCTTTCAGAAGTTCTGTTTGGTGCGGATCAATCATAGTCACATGTTATCTAGACGTTGTCACGTTTAGTCGGTTTCTTTCCATGAGGCAATGAACCTATCTATCCGTGCTCATTCATGTGAATTAGTCGCACTTGGAATCAAATTTGACGCCCGACAATAGACGGCATGAACCGATATCGTTAAACTGAGATCATGGTAACGTTGCCAACCCTATTTATAGCCACGCTTGCGTTTGCTCAAGCGCCTCTTGGTCCTGTGGTTCACGCCGATAAATCCGTGACTTTTCGGTTGGCGATGCCAAATGCGAAGAGGGTCGACTTGAGCGTCGAGGGAATGAAGACGGTTTCGATGCAGAGATCCGATGCCGGAGTATGGGAGTATACATCTGGTTCATTACGCCCTGATATCTACGGATATTCGTTTAGCGTGGACGGTACGACTGTTCTAGATCCTAACAACTCTGAAAGAAAGCCCAATTTGATTTGGCCTAGTAATGCTTTACTAGTGCCAGGAGATAAACCTGAACCTTGGGAGATCCAGCCAGTCAGTCATGGCACCCTACATCATCATTTTTATAAGTCAAAAGTGATCGGTGATGAACGTGACTACTTTGTCTATACACCCGCTGGATATTCATCGCAAAGTGCAAAACTTCCTGTTCTGTATTTGTTACATGGCTATTCAGATACCGCAGTTGGCTGGACAGAGGTTGGTAAAGCCCACGTAATCATGGATAATCTGATTGCAGAGAAGAAGATTAAGCCAATGATCGTTGTGATGACTCTTGGATATGGAGTCTCTGATTTTGGAAAACCGGGTGGGAGAGCCTTCGGTGATATTAACCTTCTGAGGAAGAACTATAGTCAATATAGTGACGCACTATTGCAGGAAGTCATCCCTGCAATTGAGAAAGACTATCGTGTCATTGCTAAGCGAGAAAGCAGAGCGATAGCAGGATTATCAATGGGTGGAGCGGAGTCACTGTATGTCGGACTTAACCATCTCGACACCTTCGGTTACATCGGTGCTTTTAGTGCTGCCGGTTTGCCTTCGCAGGATCCGATGGAGTCACTCAAAGGATTTACGCCAGAAAAGGGCAAGAAGTTGAAGGTGATGTGGATGGCTTGTGGAACCGAAGACGGCCTAATCGGGTTTCAGCGTGGTTTTTCGAAATGGCTGAAGAACCAAGGCGTGGATGTAAAAACGAAGGAGACCCCGGGAGGACACATTTGGCCACTTTGGCGGCGCTATTTGGTCGAATACAGTGGGATGCTTTTTAAGTAGCTTCGGTATCTACAAGGGCGCGAGCCCGCGCGTCCTTGTAGATCATCGCCATTCCGCCTGCCGACGTTAACAGTAGAAATCGCTCCCCGACCCCTAGGTTTGCCCCGCATAAAATGCAAGCCAATGTCCCGGCTGTACAGTAGATCATGAGAGGGCCATCCCGATCGAGATAGGCGACTGTCCATAAAAACGACGAGATGTTTGCAGTTAGGCACACGAAAATCCCCAGGTGAAGCGAACTGTCTGGGTCGGTAGCCGCAATCAGCAGAAAATCGACGCTGAGCAGTCCGCACAAGGCTGTACCGTAACCAGCCGTCACCCGGTGGAGCTTTTTGCCTGCAAGCAGGAGAGCTGAAATGAGCAGGATGAGACCGATGATAGTAGGGAACTCAAATCGAGCGAGAGCGTTGCTAATCGGTTCAAATCTGCCTTGAACTGACGGCAGGAGGAGTAGCGTACAACCAACTCCTCCCAAAATCTCCACAAATCGGCTCACTATCGACCGACGCATTCAGCTAAGTAAGATGTTCGAAGGCTTATGCGTTCCAAGGCATTTGTTTCAGGATGAGAGTCATCGGACAGATGCCAGTTGTTGCGTCAAGCATAAGCCCAAATGCAGGAAGTGCGGCAAGGTAAATCCAGGAAGGGCTGACGAAATGGGAGAGCGCGAACGCAGCAATAATAAGGAGCGAAGCGACAAAATGCGTTTGTCGGTCAACGCCCCTACACGCTTTTGGGCTAGATTCTTTCACGACAGGGAAGCCCTGAGATATCCATCCTCCAGTTCCACCTGCCAGATTGAAAAGCGAATCGTAGCTGTTTTGGACTTTTCCGCAAGCGGTAGCTGACCGACCACCCGCCTGACAAACAACGACGACCCTGTCTGACTTCTGAACATTTGGAAAACTGGATCCGACTGTGGACAGAGGGATGTTGACGGCATTTGCAATGTGCCCTCTTGCGTATTCGTCCGGGTTCCGCACGTCGATAATCTTCAAATCTTCGCCAGCCTGAATCATCTTTTGCAGATCGCTAGGCGTGATGTCTTTGTGCATACCTAATAAGAGGAGGGAATAGTCGGAAAGGATTCGTCAATATTTCAACCTGAGATTGAGATATAGATAAATAATGCGGATACCTAACTATTAAGAAGAAACAGTGATCCTAAATTTGGCGTGACCAAACACGACTTCATCGTTAGGAACAACCGCATGAGCCCCAGTGATGGGGTGACCATTGACGTATGTCCCATTTGTGCTATTGAGATCGGTGATATCGACCGTCGTCGCACCGACGTTAACAGTGGCATGATGTCTTGACACCGATGGTTGGCTAGCGAGAGCAATTTCATTTGATGCATCTCTTCCCACCTGATAGACACCTGGAGGAAGGTGAAACGTAGATCCGTCCTCTCCGATCAGTACAATGTGGCATACGGCGACTTGGGTTTGAATTGGTATCGGAGCATATTGTTGAGGCAGACGTCTCCTACCTTTTTGAGATGAAAACTCTAAGGTGGACGGACCAATATTGAGCTGGTCTCCAGGACTGAGCAGAGCTTCTTGAACTTCGACTCCGTTTAAGTATAGCGGTGCAAACGCTTCAATATGAAAACCATCTGGTTTCCTTACGATCTGTGCGTGAACGGGTTCGACACCAGTCTGTCCTCGGATTGGGATATGGTTTCCCTCGGCAGATCCAATTCTCATGACAGTGTAGTCAAGCGCCCAGTCGAGATACTCGTTACGACCGAGAATGAGTCTGATTGAGCCAGTCCTAATGAAAGCATCTGCAACTGCATAGACAAAGGCCAGTGTGATTCCTATCGCAATCGCCTGGGTCCGCCATGTGGGAAGACCCATTATCAGAGTCGGCTTCATCCCTTGCATAAGTAAGCTACCCAGTCGATGTGTTTCGCCTCCGGTCAGTCCGCCAATCGTGCCTAATACGCTCCCGACCGACTGGGCGAAAAAGGCAGCGAAGAAGCCGATGATGGAGGCTACCAGTGCTCGTTTTGCTCGCTGACCAGTCGGTCCAAGCACAAGGAAGAGCGTGACGCTGAAACCCGTAGGTACCAACAGGCACCAAGCGAAAATCGCAACAAAATTACTTAAAATGGAAATCTTGTAACCGAGAGTGATGCCGATCAGGTCTGAGGATGTGTCGGTGGCGAAGTTAATCACTGCGCCGACGATAGCTGCGAAAACCGTGGTTATCAGTACACGCCATAGTGGCCTTCTGCCATATGTAAACCCAAAGGCGAGGAAGGAAGATAACAACGCCCCGGTAGCAAGTCGATTTACAGCTCCCCATTCGGTGCCGTACGTGTACATCGATGTTGGGTCAGAAGGGTCTAGGACTCGCTCTGCAAGGGACTTTTCGTATGGAGCGGAAATCGCAAAAGCAAGGATAGCTGCTAAGGCACCAAGAATCGGAAGTATGATGATTCGGTAACGGGCCCACATAACCTTGTTACAAGTGTGACGGAATATCTCTTTCAGAGGTTGCGCACAACATCTAGTGCGCACGAGAATATAAGTTAAGTAGACTCAAAACTATGCCGAAACGAGACATCGAAGAGTGGTTTTGGCACGTGGGAACCGACTTGCCGCGATCAGTCGATGACCTGGTGGGAAGACCGCAGGTTGCAAGCGCCAAGTTTTGGGAGCCACGTGTTGACCTCATCGAGGAAGATGATCGACTTCTCCTCAAGGCCGAAATCGCTGGCGTCGCAGGAGATGATATTCAGTTACTGTATATCCCCGATCGTCACGCCATCATTATTAAGGGTTTTCGACCAGAATCTGACCTTTCAGATGGAAACAGAACGGGAATCCACCAACTAGAAATATATTACGGCGACTTTCAGCGCGAGGTGAGTCTGCCCGACATCAGCATTGATGCGAGTCGAATACGCGCTCAATATCGCAACGGCATTTTGATCGTATTGATACCAAAGCTAGATCAAATTGTCGTCACTAAAACTGTTACGTTTCACACACTCTAAATGCCCGAAGTAAAACTGCCCATCGTGGACGAAGAGTCACATGACCAGGAACCTCTAGATATAGAGGCCACTCATGGCGACATCTTGGAAGGATCAGAAGAGGAACCGAAGCCAGACGTTCCCGAGATCCTGAACATCTTGCCGTTGCGGGATAGCGTGATTTTCCCCATGTTGATTGCTCCTTTGAGCATTTCTAGGGAGTCCGGTGTCCAACTCATTGATGAATCGATTGTTGGCAACAACCGTCTCATCGGTGTTGTCGCCCAGAAACGCCCTCAGGAAGAGAACCCTGGGTTTGACGACGTTTACGAGTATGGATGTGCGGTCATCATCCGCACCTTGGTCAAAATGCCGGACGCGGTTCGGTTAATCGTTCAAGGTGTGAGCCGGTTCCGCATTGTCGAGAGACTTCAAGAGCAACCTTACCTAAAGGCACGAATTGAGGTCATTGATGAGCCAGAACAGAATCCCGAACGTGCTGAAGAACTAGAAGCTCTTCGCCGATCAGTCGCGGCGCTTTTTGATCAGGCAATCCGACTTTCGCCAAATCTTCCAGATGAGCTTCGGTCGTTGACCCAATCCGTTCAAGAAACGAATGTGATGGCAGACCTTGTTGCCGCGCACATGACGCTGCCGGTCGAAGGGAAGCAGGAGGTTTTGCAGACCGTTGACATCGAACCTAGGCTTCGAGGGTTACTGGAACTTTTGAGCAAGGAAGTTCGCGTACTTGAACTCACCAGTAAGGTTCAAAACGAGGTCAATACAGAACTCAGCAAAACGCAGCGAGATTACTATTTACGTGAGCAACTCAAGGCGATTCAGAGAGAGCTAGGAGAGGCCGATGATCGAGGCGAAGAACTGGATGAGCTTCGGACCAAGATCGACGAGGCAAACCTGCCGGAAGTTGCTCTGAAGGAAGTGAACCGTGAGTACGACCGACTACGTCGGATGAATCCTGGTGCCCCTGAGTACACTGTCGCGAGAACCTACGTCGATTGGATGGTTTCGATGCCGTGGAATACCTCCACAACTGATAACCTTGATTTAAAGCACGCCCAGGAAGTTCTAGATACCGACCACTACGGTTTGGCAAAGATCAAGGACCGAATCATCGAGTTTCTTGCGGTCAGAAAAGTCAAGACTGATGGCCCAGTGAGACAGCCAATCCTTTGTTTTGCTGGACCGCCCGGAGTGGGTAAGACGTCTCTTGGTCGAAGCATCGCCAACGCGATGGGGCGTAAATATAGTCGTATTAGCCTTGGCGGTATGAGAGACGAGGCGGAAATTCGTGGCCATCGACGAACCTATATTGGTGCATTGCCTGGTCAGATAATTCAGGCCCTACGGCGAGTTGAATCCGATAATCCTGTCATCGTTTTGGATGAAATTGATAAGCTTGGAAACGATTTCCGTGGTGATCCATCTTCAGCATTACTTGAGGTCCTAGACCCTGAACAGAACGCCACATTTCGAGATCACTACCTGGACGTTCCTTTTGATCTTTCCAAGGTTTTCTTTATCACGACGGCAAACCGACTAGATACCATCCCGGCTGCCCTTCGTGACCGTATGGAGATCATCGAACTAGGCGGCTATACCGAAGAAGAGAAGATTGAAATCGCGGAGAGACACCTTGTTCCTAAGCAGCGCACTGAGCATGGCCTCAAATCTTCGAACATCACTTTCAAACGGGATGCCGTCCAAAAGGTGGTTCGCCACTATACGCGAGAGTCTGGCGTTCGTAACCTTGAGCGAGAAATCGGTTCGGTGATTCGAAAGGTGACTAGAATGTTTGCCGAAGGGCACACCAAGCGAGTTACAGTAGGTGCGAAATTTATTGAGTCTGCGCTTGGAGCACCAAGATTCCTACACGACGAAGTCGCGGAAAGAGAACTGAACCCGGGCACTGCGGTCGGTCTTGCATGGACTCCCGTCGGTGGGGATGTCTTGTTTATCGAGTCAACAAAGATGCCTGGCCAAAAAGGGCTCATCGTGACAGGACAACTCGGCGACGTGATGAAGGAGTCCGTTACAGCGGCGCTAAGTTATATTCGCAGTCATGCCACTGACCTCAAAATTCCAATGGAAGTGTTCGAGAAAAACGAGATTCATGTCCACGTACCGGCTGGCGCGGTCCCTAAAGATGGCCCGAGCGCTGGCGTCACAATGTTGTCTGCTCTGACTTCTTTGCTCACCGGGCGCCGTATTAAGCAACGGCTCGCCATGACGGGGGAAATCACTTTGAGCGGAAACGTTCTGCCGGTGGGAGGAATCAAGGAAAAGGTTCTAGCAGCTCATCGTGCCGGGGTTCAAACTCTGATTCTGCCTGAACAAAACGAAAAGGATTATAAAGAAGACGTCCCGCCCGAGATTCGTTCTCAGCTGACAGCGCACTTTGTCAACAAAGCCGACCAAGTGCTAAAGATTGCACTTGATCGGTAAAGAGTTTTAGTCACCTCAAGCAGCCAGCTTGAGGTGACTATCTTTAGAATCCAGCTTGAACTGAGCCACGAGCTGGTCCATTTTTGATGCCATCGAGTGCAGGTCCTCTGCCGAAGCGCTAATTTCTTGAGCAGTTGCACTAAGTTGTTGAGCACTTGCCGCGGATTCTTCGCTTGTGGAGGCAACCATATCAATTGCGAGGGACACGCGATCTGCATTATCAACCATATCGTTAGCGCTTTGGAGGTTGTGAGATGCGGCTTTGATTACTTCGTTGAGAGACGTATTTGCTTCCGAAGCAAGCGCGTTCACTTGCTGAACACTCGATGAAACTTCTGATGTATTAGTCGAAATATTTTCAAGAAGTGTAGTCGCCTCGTTTCCGATAACGGTACTTCGTTGAATGAGCGGGACAATCTCGTTCATCGATGCGATCGAGTCATCGACTGCTTTGCGAATATTGAGCGTGAGATCCGCAATCGCCTTCGTTTCGTTCGCTGATTGTTCGGCCAGCTTTCGGACTTCATCAGCAACAACGGCAAATCCACGACCATGTTCACCGGCCCTTGCTGCTTCGATAGCGGCATTCAGTGCGAGAAGATTCGTTTGCTCTGCGATGCCCTGAATGGTGTCCACGATATGTCCAATTTGATCGCCAATTTGACTGAGTTCTCGAACGCCCTCGCTACTTCGGCCAAGAGACTCGGTTACGGTCTTGTTGGCTTTCGCAAGTTCATCCATCTTGGACTTTCCTGACTGCGCAGAATTTTCTGCCTCAATACTGAGTCGTTCGGTTGTTCCGATGATGGACACAACCTTGACCAAACTGCTCTGAGCAATCTGAGATTTATCTTGCTGCTCCGTAGCCAATTGAGATATCTTTCCAGACGACTTCACCAAATTCGACATGACCGAAGAAGTTTCCATCGCCGTTGAGGCGAGTCGAGTGCTACCGGTTGCGATTTCTTGCCCAGCTTGTCCCGACTGCTCAGTGGCAGCGCTCAAGTTTGCGCTTGTTTCATTCACCGAGCGGGCTGATTCAAAAATGGTATTGGCAAGGCCAGAAAGCCTTATTCGTGCCTGGTTGTAGGCATCAATGCTCTCATTAAACGACGAAGATAATGTTTCATAGTCTTTCCCAATCTCGCCGAGATCGTCTTGACCCCACTTTAACATCGGTAAAGATGGCACCTCAACGGGAACCGTTAGGTCGTAGTTTGAGAGGGCTATGAGGCCATCCTTCAGCTTTTGGGCGTGTTCGTGAGTCATCTGCTCCATGCCCGCCGCCAAGGTGGTCAGGTGAGATCCTACATGCCGTCGTAAGTTTCTAACGACAAAGATGCCAAAAGCTGTCGCAACGAGGAAAATGATTCCGATCAAGTTTCTTGTTTCTGAGATCGATGCAAACAAACTCTTCGAATCTTTTTCGGATTGGCCCACGATGTAGGATGAGAACTCAGATATGGCAGGATCTACCTTCTCAGAGCCGATTTTCTTCAACGGGCCGTTAGCCGTGTCAATCGCTGCTGCCTCATCGGTCTTAACTAGCGAAGCCCATTTTGATAGTGATCCATCATATTCTGACCATGCAGACTTTAATGAATTGACTAGTTTGACGTGTTCAGGTTGATTTGATAATGAAGCCAGAGCAGAGAGATTGTCTTTAACCTTCTCTTGGATTTTCGGAAGCTCAACCAAGTATCCGTTCACTTGTCCTTCGTTGGTTGCCAGCATGACTTGGTAGTGCAGGAAGCGCGCTGACCGAATTTCCTCACGCAAGTCTCCCAAAACAACAAGTGACTTTTGGGATTGATTTACCATTCGGTGAACTGCCGAGTCTGCTCTGCCCATTCCAAGTACGCCACCTATTCCGATGGCTAGGCTTGTGAGAATGGTGACTCCGAAGCAGAAAGCGATTCTTTGTGTTAGTTTTAGACTGTGAAACCGATCGGATAACGACATAGATGGCCTGCTCTGCCCTTGAGGCGCACTATATAAATCGGTGTCTTGCCCATATAGTAATGATCAACTATTTGCTAAGAATCTGACTATTTTCAGTGTGTCGGTCTGTAGATTCAGCATATATTAGGTTCGCTAGTCTTCTATCAGCCGCTCCTCTTGAGCGGGGATTGAGACGGTTGTTCGACATAATTGCTTCCCATACACTTTCCTGGATCTTCCTGTTACTTCTTGACGATCAGGCTCGTCACATATAGAAGTAGAAGCTCGAGAACGGGCTACTGAACAGGAGACCAAACCGTTGAGAACAAGGTGGATCGCATTAACTCTAGGATCTTTGGCGTTGTTGAGCGTTGCAAGCGCCGGCCCAAAGGTCAAAGTACAGCATAAAGCAAAAGGCAAGACAACAGTAAAGGCTAAGAACAAGAAAGTTGTCAGGAAAGCTTCATATTCAACCTCTGGGGCTGAGACCAGCCTAGTCGGCATCAAACTGTACGATTCCAACGTTAGGGTTTTGGACCTTTACGGTTCGCCTGATTCAATTGAAGGTGTTTTTGCTACAGGTGGTTCAGGATCTGGTGGAAACTTCGGCCCCGGCGCTGGTTCCCCAGGTGCTGGCTTCCCAGGTGCTGGAGCTCCATCGGCTGGCTTCCCAGGTGCCCCGGGTGGCAGAGGCGGAGATGCTTCCGCTGATGTGAATTATCCTTTCAACTTCGGCGACGACATTTTAAAGCAGACAATGCCCGCTAATCAGAGCACAGCTGGTATTTCTCCAGCGGCTAAGCGCCCAGGTGTTGGCGGTGGAGGAGCCCCGAGTTCCGGTGGTTATCCAGGAGCTGGTCCTTCTGGTGCACCCGGCGCAGGATTCCCAGGGGGAGGCCCCTCTGGACCAGGGTTCCCAGGCGGAGGCCCCTCAGGTACTCCTGGAGTTGGAGGCGGTGCTGTTGCTGGGGAGCGCGTAACCTACACTCGCTGGATCTATACTCGAAGCGGAACCAAATACGGTTTCATTATCGACAAGTCCGGTCACGTTGTCCAGATCGAGGCAATCGGACTTTCTAATCCGAAGGTTCGAACTCGTCGTGGCGCCGGCTTTGGTTCTTCGTTCGGCGACATTATTCGAAAATATGGCAACCCAGATGGTTACGAACTTGCTGGCGACAACGTGATGATGCGATATCTCACCAAGTCAAAGGTTGCGTTCCGACTTTCTCGATTGGAAGCCAAGAAGCCCCAGGTTGTGACGGGAATCGTCGTCGCCGCTGGTAAGCAGTAAGGCACAATATAAGAGTTGAACGACGAGCGCGACGAGATCCGTGCCAGGATCAACATCGTTGAGCTTGTCGGTTCAACGGTGGCACTCAAACGTGCCGGAAAGCACTTCAAGGGTCTCTGTCCTTTCCACCAGGACAGGAACCCTTCATTTTATGTCGACCCGATGACTGGTCGTTACCGGTGCTGGTCTTGCGGCGAAGCAGGCGACATTTTTACTTGGGTCATGAAGACCCAGAATGTTGATTTTGCTGAAGCTCTCAAAGATTTAGCCCGTCAAGCTGGAGTAACCCTTCAGACAAAAGGACCGACAGTCTCGCCTTCTCAACGCGAAGCGCAGCGGGGCGCGATGGAAGAAGCGCTCATTTTCTTTCGGGAGAGCTTGAGCAAAAGCACGACCGCTCAGCAATATTGCTCGAACCGAAGTATCGACGGGCAAACCATAGAAGACTGGGAGATTGGGTACGCGCCTGACGTTCGTGAGTCACTTACGGCGCACCTGAAGCGAAAAGGCGTCAGCCTAGCCGAGGCGCAGCAGTTGTTTTTGGTTGATGGCGACCCAACAACCGGGTACCAAGACAAATTCTTTGGGAGGCTCATGTTTCCAATCCGGGATGAGCGAGGTGAACTCGTTGCGTTCGGAGGGCGAATTCTCGGAGATGGTCACCCCAAATACATCAACAGTAGCGATACACCACTCTTTCGCAAAAGTCGAATTCTTTATGGGATGCACCGGGCACGAAACACACTTAGCAAAGAAAAACGTGCGGTCCTAGTCGAAGGATATCTCGATGTCATTGCATGTCATCGGGCTGGCGTCACGAACGCAATTGCCTCGTTGGGAACATCGCTAACTGAAGATCATGGGAAGCTCCTCAAAAGATGGGTTGATGAGGTGGTTATTCTATATGACGGTGACGCTGCAGGGCAGAAAGCGGCGGATCGGGCTATTGGCATCCTAAGGCAAGAAGGGCTACGTGTAAAAGTTGCCTTGATGCCGGAAGGCGACGACCCGGATACGCTATTGCGAAAGTCTGGTCCGCTTGCTGTCCAACAGTCGGTAGAGAAAGGCGTATCGCCTCAGCAGTACCGTATCGCCGCGCTTGAACGTCGTTTGGCGCCAAGCGATGAGGCATTCTGGGAGGAAGCTGTGTCGATTCTTGCAGAGTCATCCGGAGACCTTGAAACAGAAAGCAGTCTCGTCCGACTTGCTGGTAAGTACCCGGGAACTCAAGATGTTGCGGCTGCTACGAAAACGCTCAAAAGGTTGATCGGTCAACGTCGCAAGAAGGCAGTTTCCGAGGTTCAACATTCGAAGACAAGCAAGGAGTACCACGCTCTTAAGGAGCCCATGGTTGCTGCTGAAATCGTGGTGTTTCGCTCGATGAGCGAGTCTGAATATCGGTCAGTATCTTGGGGAATTGTCGTCAAATACCAAGACCTTTTGGTCACAAAGGCGGCTCAAAACCTTGCTCAAGCGATTGCGGATGCGTTCCCCAATTCACCGCCGATGGGGCCAGTATCGAGTTGGATTTCACAACTTTCTGAAGAAGCTCAAGTCGCTTACACCGACATTTTGCAGGTGTTTGTCAGCGAGAACCTTTCTGCAGAAAGGCTAAGCGATTGTTATGCCTGGCTAAAGCGCGAGAAAGATCAGAGAGAGGTAAAGAAGTTGACTCAAGAAGAAAGCCTATCCAAACAAGAAATTCTCCAACGCTTACGACAGCTTAAACCGGACTCTCGCGCCAAAAAACAAGAGTCCGATGATTCACTCTTTTAGCGGGTCGCCACAGGAGCATATTTCTTTAGAAACTCAAGGACCTTCGCAGGACTATGATGATCGCCTTCTTCGAGTTTGCCGGTGTCTTGGGTGAAAAGTTTCTTGCCCGTCTTATCTAGTACAACGATCACTGGCAAGCCGAATTGAGTTGGATTGCCATACTTCTTATTCATTTCTGCGTTATGGTTCTTATCGACATCAATAAGGACCACCACATACTTAGCTTTTAGCTCTTTGGCTATGAGCGGGTCTGAAGCCATCAACTTATGAAGTTTGTGGCACCACGAGCACCAGTTCGCTCCGAACTGGAGCAGTATGTTCTTGTTTGACTTTGCAGCAAGTTTTGTCGCCGCTTCGATCTGCTTTGCTCCGTCGGCACTTGGGTCGTAGATGTCCTCCCGGCAGAAGGCAGTCGCCGTAATCGCCAGAATCATTGCTGTTAGCAGAACCTTTTTCATTTTGGGAACTCACATAACCGACATTCGGTATCGAAAGCATACATCAGTTTCTTTGCGATAGACGAGTTATGCGACCCAATCAAATACCGCCGTGACATAGTTCGAGTTTTGAGAGCGAAGCGAACGGTATGCATCTGCACAATCATTCGGTGCGAATACTCGCACTAGATCTGTGATCTTGAGCTTTCCATTAGCTAGTTGCGCCAATGTGTTTCGCAAGTCTGCCGGCGTTGAGTCTCTTGGAAACATTAGGCTCAATTCCTTGCGAAAGCAGTCGTCATAAGAAGCCGTGAAGTCGTCAGGGTAGCTTCCTTGGATGATGATCTTTGCTCCGCGATGATCTGTCTCACCCCAAGGTTTGGCCTTCGCAAACCTGAACGACTGAGCAAGCGCAACAGGAACACCAGTCGCATCAACAACAATATCAGCCCATTCATCTAAATCCTGCGCGCCGAGCACCGATGCGTCTATGCCGCCCCGAATAGCAATGTTCACCCTGTCTTGACAAAAATCGACTGCTTTAACGATTGCCCCCGTGGCAGCAAACCACCTTGATGAAAGTTGTCCAATTGGGCCGAGACCGACAATGAGGACATGGTCAGTTGGTTTTGGTTGAGCGACTTCGAGGCCCCGAAGAGCGATTGCGGCAAGGTGAGTCATCGATGCATCGAGTGCAGATACGCCTTCTGGTACACGGATGACACTGTCTGCCTTCTGCAAACAGATTCCACTGTGACCTCCCCAGAGCAAGCTGATTGAAGCGTCGATGGTTCCCAAGGCGTAGACGAGTGAACCCAAAGGCATTTCAACGCCAGGTCCGACTTCGATGACACGACCAGACATGCTGTATCCGGGCAAAATTGGAAAGCCTGGATGTTGAATTTGAGTGCCGTCCAGACACCTCATTTCAGTTCCTGGGCTCACACAAGAAAAGTTGCTCGCAATGAGAAGCTCGCCTTCTTCGGGCTTGCGGACGGTGATTTTGGTTAACGAAACACTGTTAACTCCATCAAATTGGACAGCCATTGTCTCCATCAAGCGCAGGCATACCCGACTTTACGAAAAATCTGCGCTAATCTTGAATATGCTTCGTGCGCATACTTTCGCGATTTTGATTTCAGTCGCTCAACTGGCCTATTCACAGGGCACACTTGAAACAATGCCCCGCTACGACCGTTACGAACGCCTTCGACGTGAGATCTTCTCCTCAATCAAGCCAGGCGCAACCGATTTCGCTTGGGCCGACGATAGCAAGAGCTTTACGTACAAGACTGATGGCAAGTTTTTCAAAATCGAACTAGCGCATCTTGAACCCGTTCCAACTGAGACGACTGGAAAATCCGCATCAACGAGAAACCGTCGACAAAACCCCGAAAGAGGGCGGCAATTCGACACTGCATATAGTGCCGATGGAAAGTGGAAGGCTGTCACAAGAGACCGAAACGTCTATATTTCCCAGTCTGAAGGAAAGACCGAAACAATCGTTACGACAGATGGAAGTGCGACGGCAAGGACGAAGTATGGAATCGCTAGTTGGGTGTATGGGGAAGAACTCGGCGTTAGAGAAGCTATGTGGTGGTCACCTGATTCGTCCAAGTTAGCTTATTATAAGTTTGACGAATCTGAAGTAAAAGACTTCTATTTAGCCTACTCACAATCAAAAATTCAGGACACTCTTGACGTCGAGGCATACCCTAAAGCAGGTGCTCCAAACCCCAAAGTTGCGCTATATGTCTATGATCGAAACGAGAAGAAATCCGTTCAGATTGAGGTCACGTTTGGCGATAAAACTCTCGGCGAATACGTTTACGACGTTCGATGGTCTCCAGACGGAAAGTGGCTGCTGTATAACCGAACCAATCGAAAACAGAATGTCATGGAGTTTTGTGCCGCCGACCCGTTAACAGGAAAATCGCACACCATCATTTCAGAAAAGCAGCCCCAAAGTTGGGCCGATAACCATCCGCAGGTTCAATTTCTAAAAGACAATCGCCATTTCATTTGGGGAAGCGAAAAGAATGGATTCATCAACTTGTATCTTGCAGACTTCGAGGGTGGGGAACTAAAGCCCATTACTCAGCTCACCGCAGATGTTTTATCTGTCGTGAAGTTCGATGAAGACAAGAAGACGATTTGGTACATGTCTGCCGGTCCGCAGAACCCCTACCATCAGCAGCTTCATCGCGTTAGCTTAGACGGAAAGGGTGATCGGCAATTGACTGATTCAACTCTCGGTCATAGCATCGTTCTTTCACCAGACGGTCAGCACTTTATTGATGTTGCCCAGAGTAGCACTACTCCAGCCGAGGTTCGCCTTTGTGATGAGAGTGGAAAGGTTCTCAAAGTCGTTGCGAAGTCAGATACGGCTAAGTTTGATTCTCTTAAGTTGAAGCAAACCGAAGTGTTTACCTATCTGGCAGCAGATGGAAAAACAACACTGTACGGGACTCTTCAATTTCCGTCTGACTTCGACCCATCAAAGAAATATCCAGTGATCGTCAATGTTTACGGTGGACCCGAGTCGGCAGGAATTAACGCTGGTTTCCAGGCTCCGAGTCCACTCACAGAGCTTGGATTCCTTGTTGCTAATTTTGCTGGTCGCGGAACTTCGGGCCGTGGAAAGGGCTTTCGTGATGCGGTCTACGAGAAGCTGGGGATTGTCGAGATTGATGACCAAGCAGCCGGAGCCAAGGCGCTCGCAGAGCGGCCCTACGTGGATGGTAAGAGGATTGGAATTCAGGGGACGTCATATGGCGGATACTCAACCATCATGTGCGTCTTGCGGCATCCCGAGGTCTTCGCGGTCGGGGTAGCAAGCAGTAGCGTTACCCAGTGGCTCAATTACGACTCGATTTACACGGAGCGGTATATGGGCATGCCGACAGAAGATGATAATAAGGCCGGATATGAGAATGGTTCTGCCATGAAATATGCAAAGAACCTTTCTGGCAGGCTGATGTTGTATTACGGTACGGCAGATAATAACGTCCACCCCAACAACACGATGCAGTTGGTTGTCGCGCTAGAAAATGAGGGCAAGCGGTTCGATATGTATGTCGGTCCAGATCGCGGGCACACCGCAATTCCTAATACTCGTATGCTAGAGTTCTTCATCCAGAACCTGGTGACAACCACCGCCAAAGACGCGTTTAACAAGCATTTCGACGCTCGCCAACGCGCCTTGCGGTCAGCCCGAAAATAAGGGCTACATGGTGGGCTCGGCAGGACTGGGCCCGCCGGTCCAATCAGTAAGGATCAGCATCTTAGCGATGTTCACCCCTCGAAATCTTAGTTCGATAACCTTTCGGATCTTGTAGCTTGTCGAGTTCCAGATAAGCTGACTGTTCTCTGTTAGTGATGTGTCGCACGGAACGTAAACCGCGCGAATGGGTGGAGTCGCTGCTGCAGAATCTCCGCCGATATAGACTGCGGCTTGGTTAACGCTCAAAATCGAAAAGATTCCGTTATAGCCAGTGCTCGAGACGGTGAAAACCTCTCCCAGACGTTGGATGACATTTTTGAATCTGAATTGAACGCGGGTCATTCTTCGGACTCCCTTGGGCCACTACTTACATTCGTTTGGCGGAGATAAGGCGCGAGTCGCAAGTTAGCCTGGGACGCCAATGCGGTGGCGTCATCGAGTTTCGGCTCGCTACTGATGGAACCGATCGTGACGCTGTCGCCCGCTCCCGGTTCTCGATAGCGCTGCGCGAGGAATTCGGCACAAACCAGTTCGGTTGCTCCGAGGTTGAGGAGCGCTACTAGTCCTGGCTCAACACTCGACAACGCGGAGGGATCAAGCGAGTATTCAATAGCCGGCACCATTTCTGAGATGAGGTTATCGATAATCAAATCACTGGATGTGTCTGTTACGTAACACTTCTCTTTTACACGAGCTCGAGATACCGATAAACTCATTTCGTATTGAGCCTCTCAGCTAGTCTTGAAAGTAAACGACTTTGATCTTGGACGCTGTCTGTAAGGCTAGACAAGGCTTCGGCAAACCTCTCCTGCGCGGTTTCCTGGCGTTTGAGCGTGTCTTCAAGAAACGAGGTAAATCGGTTAGTGATGCCTCGGCTCTCGGTTAATGCAAATCGAATTAGTGCGTACGCCCCGCCGACTAAACTGCCAGCAAGGGCCACAATTTCGGTCATAAAAGAATCTCCTTTGGGTTTGTGGTTGTTCGCCTAGATTCTAAGTGCTCGCCGAAGCTCCGCGAGCGAAGCACCTACGGTTGCATAGGCTGTTTTGAGCTCAGATAGGCTCTGTCTGGCCGTATCTGCTGAAGCGTCCTGCCTGCCAACTAATGCGGCCTCAAGGTCCGTACTGAATAATGTGATCGATCTTGAGATATCGTCGATGGAAGTGACAAGCTTGATAGCCGCGCCAACGACGCCACCAAAGCCGAGGGATTTGAGAAGAAGATTTTCAAAAATGGTCATGTTCTAATGAGGGGCTGATTCTTTGAAAGTCAGCCCTGGATTTGCTTGAGCGAAGGTGACTAGTTAATGCTTCCGTAAGCGCATTGCCATAAGCCATAGCCAACGTTGTATCGAGCTCTTACTCCGTAATAGAAACGGTCTCTCATAAAAGCTGATTCGCTCGATGAAGCATTGTCGAGAGCACTAAACTCGACAGGAACATCACTTCGTTGCTGGAGAATCACCGACTTGATTGGTCGTTTTGTATCTAGCAAGAACCAGTAGTTGGAGAAAGTACCCGTAAGGAATGGCGAGACTACGACGTTTAATCGGCCCTGTAATGCGTTCTTGTAAGGTGTTGGAGAGGCAGTATCTGTCGTTGAAGCCTTGTAAACAACCACAGGTGATTCCACGATTTCCATCGCGTTCCACTGTTGAGAGGGACCCACGATAAGCGTATCGGGGAGGATACCTAGTGGTGTCCCAGTATCATCTGGAGTAACCATCATAGTAGAGATGGCAGAGGCTAACGCAGATGAACGGGTCTATGAAGAATTGAGTGGGTTTTGTTCGTCTAGTGTTTGTGCGTGACACGGAGATCTTCTCGTCTCTTCTTTCTTTGAGTTCTTGTTGGCGCGTGTCGTCGGTAGATTTCCGGCAAGAAGCTGGTGAGCTTGAGATTCGTGTAGAGCACGTGG
>DDEQ01000023.1 GCA_002336105.1 Chthonomonas sp. UBA1950
TCATCCGACGCGCTGTTGGATCAAGGGTGCCAGGCGTACCAATTCCAACAAACTCCGGTTTCAGATTTGTTTCAGCTTTTGCCATCGAGATGAGGGCCTCAATTCGGGAAACAATGTGCTCGTAGCCTTTGTCTGCTTCTGTGTCGATCCGATGCCTGTAAATCGGTTCAATCGAGCCTTCAGGCAAAACCACGGCTTCGATCTTCGTTCCGCCGAGATCCACTCCCCATCGATACTTCATGGATGTAGTCTATCGGTTTGAGTTTCCAGACTAGCCGTGAGCCATCAAATCCTTTCGTATCTGGAGCATCTTTGCATACTATGAGGCTGGGCCATTGCTCAATAGAATGTCTGACTGAGCATAATCGTAAGACCGGACACGGAGGAACAGACTCAATGAAGATTGGAATTTTTACGGCGCTGTTTGGGGATAAAACCCTCGAAGAAACCCTCGATATTGTAAAGGCAGAAGGCATTCAAGCCGTGGAATTTGGTGCAGGAGCATATCCTGGCGCCGCCCACTTGGGAGGTTCCCACGAGGCTGTTGAAGAGCTAATCAGTGATAAGTCTAAGCGAGATGCTCTTCTGAAAAAGGTTGAGAGTCGCGGTCTGACAATCTCTGCAATCTCATGTCACGGAAACCCAATCCATCCTGATAAGGAAATCGCCGCTGACCATCACCGAGCGTTCGTGAACAGCGTCAAACTTTCCTCAGCACTTGGTATTGGCATCGTTAACGGCTTTAGCGGTTGTCCCGGAGACGGCCCAAATGCAGTGAATCCTAACTGGGTGACATGTGCATGGCCTGACGAGTACCGAGACATCCTTGAATATCAGTGGAACGAAGTCGCAATTCCTTATTGGACTGAGCAGAACAAGTTCCTGAAAGAGCACAACGTGAAGTTTGCTATCGAGATGCACCCTGGGTTCATCTGCTATTCAAACGACACTTTGCTTAAGTTGAGAGCAGCCGCAGGCGAGCAGATTGGCGCAAACTTCGATCCTTCGCACCTCTGGTGGCAGGGAATCGACCCAATCGCAGCTGTACGAGAACTCGCCCAACAAGGCGCTCTGTTCCACGTTCACGCTAAAGACACGAAGATTGACCCATACAACAGCGGGCTGAACGGCAACTTGGATACAAAGAGCTACGGAGACATTTCGAAGCGATCTTGGGTCTTCCGGTCAGTCGGTTACGGCCATGGAATCGAGTGGTGGAAAGATTTCTGCTCAACCCTACGAACCTTCGGATACGACTACGTCTTGAGCATCGAGCACGAAGATGGTTTGATGAACTCGATGGAGGGCCTCCGAAAAGCTGTCAACGTTCTCCAGCAGTCGGTCATTGCTGAAGACGCCGGCGCCATGTTCTGGGCCAAAGAATAATCGTTCGTTAATCAAAGCGGTGTCAGATTGCTAATCTGGCACCGCTTTGTCGTTCATGAGGCTGGTTCAAGGCTAGTCAACAATCTCGACCAGACATAATTTGATCATGCCGAACTACTCCGAACAACTCGCTGCCCTTGCCGAAGTTTCCTCAAGAGCTGCAGAAGTGGCGCTAGACGTTCGGAAAACGATGACCCGAGAACTGAAACCTGATGGGAGCATCGTCACAGATGCAGATAAAGCCGTCGAGGTTTTCCTTCGAAAAGAACTTCCTTCGATTGCTCCCGGCGCGAATATCTGGGGCGAAGAATTTGGATTTGAAACAGAGGCAGAAGGCGGGCTTTGGTTGGTTGATCCCATTGACGGAACGTCGAATTTTGCGTTCGGAGGTCAGCTATGGGGTGTGACCATCGCATTGATGAAAGGCGAAGAGCTTCTGCTCGGTAGCATCGTTCTTCCCGACATGAACGAGACCTATCTTTCCGAAAAAGGTTGCGGTGTTTGGCTCAACGGAAACAGACTTCCAAACATTCCAAGCGGGGAAGTTCGCCCAGAAGAGCTGGTTGGCTACGGCGACCACTTTTCGAGGGTCTATTCTAACTACAAGATTCCCGGGAAGCAGCGCTTAAGTGGTGCAGTCGTCACCGAGGCTGCCTTTACGCTCACCCAACGATATCGGGGCATGATTGGGATGCGAGAAAAGTTATACGATGTAGCCGCCTCGCTTCTGATGGGCCAAGAACTGGGTGCAACCGTAAGCTATTGTAACGGCGAGCCGATCAGTTTGCAGGAGCTTGTGAATGACCGGCGAATCGGTCGACCTTGGATGATCTTCCCAGCTGGAACGGAGTTCCGCCTTCCTGCTGCGCCTGATGAGCCAAAATAGAGTTTGCGCCCGCGTTGTGGCTGGTGCCGAATAAGCATCATGTCAGGATTTGAAAACGTTAAAGGCATCTACTTCGACCTCGACGACACCTTGTTGGGTTATTGGGTCGCAAGCAAAAAGGCACTCAGCCAAACCTTCGAGGTCGCAAGCCCGGCTAGCGTCTCCCCGGCACAAATGCTAGGTTATTGGTCGGAAGCATTTGCTAAATATCAGACGGAGATCAAGACACCCGAATGGTATCCAGGCTATTTGAAAAGCGGGATGCAAACCCGAAACGAGCAGATGAGGCGCGCGCTTGCTCTTGCTGGAATCGTAGACGAAGACCGTGTGACGTTGCTTGGAGATACTTACGGACGCCTCCGAAATGAGAATCTCGTTCTTTTTGAGGATGCTCTCGACGTCCTGAACCTGCTCCAGCAGAAATACCACTTGGGGCTAATCACGAACGGACCTGCTGACGTACAGCGACAAGAGATTGCTCAAGTGGGGATCGAGCCCTTTTTTGACCCGATTCTGATTGAAGGTGAAATGGGTATTGGCAAACCCCACGCGACCGTCTTCGATCGTGCTGAGAATGCTTGGAATTTGCGACCGCATGAAGTCCTGATGGTCGGCAATAGCTTTCACCACGACATCGTGCCAGCGATGAAGCGGGGTTGGTTAGGTGTGTGGATTCGACGCGAAACCGATGTGCCACCTGGCAAAACATCTGTAGAGTCCATTCCGGAGAACGCCGTTACGCCTACTGCGACCGTTTCTTCGTTGACCGAATTGGTCGGATTGTTATCCTAACTTTCACTATTCTTTGAAAGTATTTTCAGGTTCGACGAGTAGAATTCTATATAAGCATGTCCACGCTTGCCCCATCACGACCAACTCTGGATGCTATTGCCGATAAGGTTTATTCCAACGAGCGGCTAACTCAAGAGGACGCTCTCGCGTTATTTGCACATCCCAATCTTCCTGAAATTGCTGCTTTGGCCGATTATCAGCGGCAAAAGAAGGTTCCCGGTACGACGGTGACCTACATCATTGGCCGAATCCTCAACTACACCAACGTGTGCTGGGTTCGATGTAAGTTTTGCGCCTTTTATCGAACTCCTGGCCACGATGAGGGTTACACCCACAGTATCGAGTCGATCATCGACAAAGTGAGAGACACAGTTGAGAAGGGCGGCGTCGAGATTCTCTTCCAAGGCGGACTCAATCCTCAACTAAAGATCGATTGGTACGAAGACACCTTTGCGGCTATCAAGAAAGAGTTCCCTCAGGTCATTCTTCACGCCTTATCTCCTGCCGAAATTATCTACATAGCTCACATATCGCGACTGACTCTCGAAGAAGCTCTCAAGAGGCTTAAAGCGGCTGGAATGCACTCAATTCCAGGCGCGGGCGGCGAGATTTTGGTGGATCGCGTCCGTAAGATTATCGCACCGTACAAAGACACAACCGATGAGTGGCTGGCTTGCATGAGGACAGCAAGTTCGCTTGGTTTGAAGAGCACTGCGAGCATGATGTTTGGGCACGTCGAAACCATCGAGGATCGTGTGGAACACCTATCGCGTATTCGGGATCTTCAAGACGAGTGTTCACCGTTCCGTGCGTTCATCACCTGGAACTTCCAGCCGGAAGACACCAACTTACCAATTGCTCGCAAGGCAAGTGGTTATGACTACCTAAGAACGGTTGCCGTCTCACGACTGTTTCTCGACAACTTCGACAACATCCAAGTGAGCATCTTGACCCAGGGACCGAAAGTGGCTCAAGCGGCTTTGAAGTATGGGGCCAACGACTTTGGGTCGGTGATGATAGAAGAGAATGTCGTTTCGGCGGCTGGCAACAAATTCATCCTCAGCGCAGATGAATTTGAAAGACTAATTAAAGGGGCGGGATTTGTTCCTGCGCGTCGCAACACTCGATATGAGTTGCTCTAAATATCCTTGGCTTTCATAAGCAGAATAGGGTTAGGCTGAAAATGGCCTAACCCTATTCTGCTTACCTAGACCGGTAGATTAACGTCTCGGAGCGAACTTTCTGAAGTTCAACATCGGAACGCCAACAGATCCAACTGATCTGCCTGTCGTGCTAGTCCAGTATGAGGTCGGATACATGTTTCCGGCCTTGACTAGAGTGTAGTTTGATCCGTCGATATCGCACGTATACAACCCGGACACATTTGATGAGGTGATTGGGTAAACGACAAACGACAGTTTGCTTGCGTCAGAGTTAAACGATGCCCCGACTTTGCTTTCGCCTGGAACCGTGGTAATTCGATGAATGGTCCCACCGGTGGTTGCGACCCAAGCCAGTTCGTAACTGAAGTCAGTTTCCGGGTCTGGAGTGTAGCTGAAAACAATCTTGGTTCCATCTTTGCTGAACTGAGGATAGTCAGCGTCGCTCAAGAAACTTGTGAGCTTGGTTGCTGAGCCGGAACCGCTAGCTGCGCGAGTGTAGATTTGGCGAATTGACGATGAGTCAACCTTGTTATAAGCGATTTTAGTGCCGTCAACTGATAGCGCAAAAGCATCTGCCTGGTCAATCTGTAGCGGGGTTCCGCCAGACGCTGAAACACGGTACAAGTTGTCTGGTGATCCAGAAGTCGGAGCCGCCAGGTAATAGACGTAAGCACCGTCTGGGCTAACCATGATCGCATCGATTGAGCTGTATCTAGGTGTGACGATTGTCGCCGCTCCAGTGGTCGAGATGGACGAGTTTCTGTAAAGACCTACGCTACCGCCACTTGTTGCCGCGTATCCATAGTAGTACCGGTTCGCAACCGAAGGATCGTAACCAACCGCCAGGAACTGTGCTGCATCGACTTCGCCGAGAAGTGCCTCCCCTGTTGAGTCAGCCGCGATGTTTCTTACTTCCAAGTTGCCAGCGTCATTTGGCCCTTCTTGGAAATAGATTTTGTTCTGTGCGAGGAAGCCGTCGCCTAAGCTTCCACTTGTGGTCCCGCTAGTTGTGCCGCTGGTAGTTCCGCTTGTAGTACCGCTAGTTGTGCCGCTCGTCGTTCCGCTTGTGGTCCCCGATGAACTACCGCCACCGCCGCCACCACCGCATCCGATGTTCACCGCCAAAAGACTAATTGCGATGCCCACTAACGCGACTGCAAAACGAGAATGTCGATCAAATTTACTGAAAATACTCAAAAACCCAAGATCCTCCGATACGTTACTTTGACGTCGGTCAGTTGTTCAGCGTTCACTTTTAGGGCTAGTTCCTGGGATGATCCTTGAAAAACTGCCAAATTAGCTCTTCTGCTCGAATGGGGCAGTTAGGTTTCGTTGATCCGGTTTGCTGGACAAAGGACTGGCCGCCGGGCCACGAATGCCCCCAGCCTCTCAAAGTAATGAGTGTCACATCCTTTCTTGTTAGTGGGTTTAAGTAGGTTTGGGTCTCGACGCTGTCATTCACTTTAGTTTTCGTAATCGAGCAACCGTCTACTTCTGACCACCACTGAGCCGATTGTTTTGCCCCGATCCCGCGCAGAAGCGCTCGTGAGGATTTGTCGTACGCCACCATCTCATCTTTTGTCCCGTGAATCAGTAGAACGTTCAGCCCACAGTCGGGTTTGGGTTGTGGCTTCGATATTCCGATTGTTCCAGCGACTGAAGCAATAGCGGCGAGCTTTGATGCAAGCCTCGATCCAGCGAAATTGGCGAGCATTGCGCCATTGGAATGGCCGACTAAGTAGATTCGGTTGCTGTCGATGGAAACTTGTTTCGAAACTTCGGCTATGAGATTGTCGACAAAGGCAACGTCATCTACTTTGGATTCCCCAGTGAGGTTGATAAACCCTGCGTTCCATCCTTTTTGTTCTCCAAGACCATTCGGAAAAGCTGTAACGAATCCCCCTCGCTCAGATTCAATCCCCATGCCTGTATACGCCTCGGCCAACGAGCCGCTTGCTCCCCAACCATGTAGAACAATCACCAGAGGAACTGGTTTTGTATGGTCGTATGATTTCGGGATTCGAAGAATGTATGTTCGGGTCCTTCCTTGGCAAACCAGGCTCTCAGAATAGCGACCTGGCGACCTTTGTGAGTAGCAGATGGAGAGACATAATGAAAGCACTCCGATAATCGCAATTCGAATTGGTCGCATAGCTTGATCGTACAGGGCTGAGCAAAATTATCTCAACCCTATCGTGCAACCCATCAAACAATCTGCTATACTAAGTGGTTCAAAGCGTAGGACACCTATGAAAGAAGGAATTCATCCGAAGGTCTACCCGGTCTTGTTTGTTGATGGCGAGCATGAGTGGACCGGTATCTCCACACAAAAGCCGAACCAGACCCGAGTGGTCGAGGGCGTCGAATATGGCGTTATTCCTGTTGAAATCAGCGCATACAGCCATCCGTTCTACACCGGTCAGAAGAAGCTTGTTGACACCGCTGGTCGCGTCGAGAAATTTATGCGACGATACGGCAATCAACTTGCAAATCAGGGTAAGAAATAAGCTCGCTTTTGCGATAATGTAAAATGGGAGTCCAAGCATTGGACTCCCATTTTTTGTTTGAGTAGATTCGATGAAACTCTGGGCTAGCATCACAGTCGGCATCGCCGCGCTTTCCGTAGTTGGCGCTGCCTTGTATGTGAGTAGTCTCTCTGAATCGTTGGTTAAACGAATCAGTCCAAACGGTAGCTTCTACGACGCTCGCACACACTATTTTCAGCGTGGGCCATTCGACAAAAAGGTCGTCTGCATTACGTTTGACGACGGGCCACATCCAACATCCGCTAAAACACTTCTAGCAACATTGAAGGCTGAGCACGTTCCGGCAACCTTTTTTGTGGTTGGGTCGAGGGTAAAAGAGCATCCTGAGATCGTCAAAGAAATGATTGACGAGGGGCACGCCGTCGGCAATCACACGCAAGACCACATTCGGCTGGACACATTGCCACCCGACAAAATTGCTAAGCAAATTGAGTACTGCGAAACAAACGTTGAAAGAGCTACTGGGCATCGAATGGGTTATCTTAGGCCGCCGGGGATGCGCTTCAACGATAGCGTGCTCAAAGTTTCGACTAAACTTGGCTACACGATCATTGGATGGAATATCGGAGCTAAAGATTTTATTGCCGGAAAGCCGAAGAAGCCGCTCGATCAAATGACCGTATCGGAGGCAAAAACAGTTGACCTTACGCCTGAGTTGGTGACCTCACGAGTGTTAAAGCAACTCAAAAAAGGCACGATTATCCTGTTGCATGATAACCCAGTAACCGCTGCTGCGCTTCCAGCCATCATTAGGCAGGTGAGAGCAAAAGGGTTCGAGTTTGTCAGTGTGCAGAAAATGATGCAAGCCTTGCCGCAGCCCGTGCAAGTGGCAAGTAATCCCGTGCTCGTCGCGAAAACTAGCGCTAAGATGCGCTAAAAAGTCAGGATTTCATTAAATCCTCACGATCTTCACCCCGTTGCAGAAGGAGTTGCCCGATAATATTGCGTGGAGGTTGTCTATCCATGCGACTTTTTCTCGGCTTCCTTGTGCTGTGTCTTGGCCTGATGCTTGGGTGCGGCGGCGGTGGTGGTTCTTCTGCCAACTCTGATGTTAGAACGTTCATCACAGATAATCTGAACGTTGGATACGACCATGTTTGGGTAACGATCCAAAAGGTTGAACTTACGAATGCTTCGGGGAACACCACGATCTTTGACGAAACCGCTTCCGGCGGTACAACCGTCGATCTAAGAACATTACGCGACTCTTCGGGTGAGCGATTCTCGCTTTTGAGTGCTGCAACGATCCCTTCAGGCACTTATACGGGAATCATAGTGACTGCCTCAAAGGATCTATCTTTGGTTGCTACAGGGAGCACCTCTTCGATTTCGGCGGTTTTTGCCGACTCGGGTGACTCTACTAAATCTCTTTCTATCACTCTGCCCGATAGATTTGACACCCTGACAAACAAGAATCTTGTCATCGACTTTAATCTCGAAGACTGGGTGTATGCCGACGGCGTTGTCACTTCTGCTAGCGGTTTTGTACGTAAGGGTGTAGGCGACGGTCTAGGAGATCATAGCCGCCATGATCCATCTGTGTTCGAGGGCACTGTCAGCGGACTAACTGGCGACTCACCTAATTTCACGTTCACTCTTGGCCATGGCCCTTGGTCGATGACTGTGCAAACCAGTACAGATACGAGCATCTATAACAACGACGGAAGTGCAAATCCAACGCTAGTTGACGGTGCGAAAGTGTTTGTGCAGGGCACCTACGATACGACACTTAGCGTTCTGACCGCGAAAACTATCCGCATCATGGTGGCAACAGAAGATAGCTCATCAAAGCACATAGAGGGCATTGTGACTTCTCTTGATAGCATCGCGGGAACCATGACAGTGCATCCCAAGTTATGTGATTTTCGCCCTAGCGGATCGACGGTTTCCGTTCTAACCACCGACTCGTCGAGTTACTACGATTCGACGGGAGCGCCGGTGACAAAGGACGTTTTCTTTGATGCACTAACCGCCGACACATCGAAGGTAGTGCTTGAGGGAACTCTGTCTGGCGGCGTGTTTACGGCGAAGCGTCTCCTGGTTCTGCCTTCGTTGGGAGCAGGCATAACTGTCAGGTTTAAAGGTTCCGTCTCCGTTCTAGATTCTACGGCGAAAACTTTCGATCTAACGGTTGGTGAATGGGGCGGCGCGTTTGGACACGAAGGAATCGTGATTCATGTGGTCGCTACCGATACCCTTCCAGACGGCCTGGCAAACGGTAATCATGTCTCATCGAAGGGAACCTTTGATTATTCGACCAAGACCCTATCGGCTAGCTCAATCAAGATCGTAGACTGAAAAAGAACGCTATTTGGGCTCAAAGTAGTTTCAAATAGCGTTCAATTCTTTTGTTGAGTCGTCGAGCGGGGAAGTTGAAGAGAGTTTTTTCAGAAGAGAGCCTGAGCGCCCTCTTCGTTTTGTTGCTGATCACCGGTTTGTTATTGGGCCTCAGCTACTCGCCAACAGTTAGTAACGCACATACATCGGTCGCCAGATTACACTTGTTCCCGTGGACCCTGATCCAGTCATTCCATTACTGGGCAAGTTCGGCCTGTATTTTGTTCGCTGGAACACTTCTCCTTTTCAGGCTGCTTAGTCGAAAACTCGATCAAGCAAGAAGCTTTGCCTCTTTTGCGCTAGTGGGGCTATCTTTTCTTTTCCAAGTGACGGGGAACCTGCTCCCCTTTGACAAACACGGTGTTCAAACCGCAGCTATCGAAGGTGGAGTGGCAGGTCGGGCTCCAATGGTAGGGAAGTTGGCAACTAAGCTCATGCTGGGTAGCGATGCTGTCTCAGCAATAACCCTATCAAGGTGGTACTTGGCACACGCAGCGCTCCTTCCGTTGTTGTTAGGCGCTATGATCGTTCTGCTCATTCGCAACAGAACAAAATTTCAGTTTAACTACTTAAACTTACTCGTCTCCGGACTGGTAGTTCTGATTGCCGTCGTAGTTTCCTCACCCTTCGGGACTGCGGCTTCTTCATCAGATTTCACCTCCTATCAAGCTCTCCCGAGCTGGTACACGCTTCCTATGCACAGTTCCTTGGTGTTGTCCAATAAGCTGGTCGGAGCTGGTTGGATTGGTGCAATGTTGATGCCTGGGTTATTGATGTTGCTCTGCTTGGCTAGGATCGTATTTGCTGAAAAGTTTGCGGTCAGGCTATTCGCCCCCACACTGTCCGTACTTTTCATTTGGTTTGTGGTTGCTGTCTTTGGGATGAGTGGCGATGTCGCCTCTCTCACGGGTACGCGCGACCCGGTTGGCGAGACCAAGGTTGCGACGGACGCAACGTTGAGCCAATACGACAAAGCTCTAGCATCTAGGGGGAGGGGGATATTCAATCGACTTGAGTGCGTGAGTTGTCATGGCAAGGATGGGGCTGAACCGACTGGCGGTCCATCGCTTGTTAATGAACCATCTAAGCATCAAGATGCAAAGTTTTACATAGGGTTCATTCGATCGCCGCAGTCCATCAATCCTCAATCAACAATGCCAGGCTTTCCGGACCTCAAAGAGGATGAACTACGGGCAATAGCCGAGTTTCTGAGATCACCCAGATAAACGATCTAGCCTGGCTAGCAATCGGCTTTTTACTTCTGGCCATTCTTTGTCCGTAATGCTGTATATAACGGCATCGCGAACGTACCCGTCTCGTAGAATTCCGAAATTCCGAAGAATCCCTTCACGTGTAGCTCCGAGCTTTGAGATTGCAGCCTGACTCTGAAGATTCCTCGAATCGGTTTTAAGTTGAACTCGAACACAGTTTCTGACTTCAAAAGCTTCTTGCAGAAGAAGCAACTTCATTTCTGGGTTAATCCCTGTTCCTTGAGCTTCTAGCGAAATCCAAGTGCTTCCTATTTCCAGCGACCTCTGGCTCGGGTTAATGTCTAGGAATGAGGTGCTACCCACTATCATTCCGTCAGCTTTTCGGATGACCGTGAACGTTTCGGTCTTTGATCTCGCCGTGACGGCTTGAACGTAAATCTCGCCAGACCTCCGATCTGAACCCATCGGAACATCACCAAGGAAAAACTTATACAAATCGGGAAAAGCTATTGAGGCAAGTCCTTCAGCATGTGAAAGATCCATTGGTAGAAGTTGTACAAATGAACCTTCAAACACTCTAGTCATCAAGACCTAGCCGTGGCTGCGAGGGTGATCTCTGGACGAGATTTGTGTATTCACTCAGAATATTGGATTCATTTCGGAACACAACATCAACGAAAGCGTTCACGACATCTGGATCAAACTGACGGCCCTGACAAGCGACTATCTCGTGAACTGCCGACTCGATCGGCATCGGATCTTTATAAGGTCGCTTGCTTGTCATTGCATCAAAAGCGTCCGCGACCGAAACAATGCGACCGGATAGAGGAATGTCGGTTCCACTCAGTCCGTTCGGATAGCCATGACCGTTCCACCATTCATGGTGGGTAAGCGCTATTTCTTGTGCCATTCTCATCACCGGCTCCGTACAGTCACTGAGTATTCGGGCGCCGATACGAGTATGTTCTTTCATTAATTCATACTCAAAATGGTCCAAGGCGCCTTTCTTGAGCAGGATTTCGTCTGGAATTCCGATCTTTCCAAGATCGTGCAAAAGCGCTGCCGCGCCGATAGATTCGACGAAGAGGGGGTCCCCCTGAACCTTTTGGGCGATTTGAGCGCTAAGGTGACCGACTCTGCGGGTGTGCTCGCCTGTTTGGTCGTCTCGATATTCAGCCGCCAAGGCCAATCTCTCTAAAACCTCGCGCCGAGCGGCAAAGAGTTGTCTGGTTCGGATGCGAACCGTTTCTTCGAGCCAACCTTTTTGCCGCTGCGTCTGTCGATAAAGATATTGGGTGCGGATACAGTTTCGAACTCTCAGCAGGAGTTCAGTTAGATCAAACCCTTTACTCAGAAAGTCCGCTACACCTGCCTCAAGAGCGCGTCGCTTTGAATGTAAAGTCGCATCCCCTGTGAGCATGATGATCGGGACCATTCGATCTGGTCCGTCAATCTCCCGGAACTGCTCCATGAGAATGAAGCCATCAATTGGCGGCATTCGCAAATCAATGAGAACAACATCTGGCTCGAACTCTCGATAGACTTCTCCGGCGATGAGAGGGTTGGAGACACACTTGACGTTGGGCGCTCCCGCTTCTCTAAAAGAAATCTCTAAAAGGGCGAGGTTATCTTCATCGTCGTCGACGCACATGATCCGAGCCGTCTGGAGTTCGTCGAAAACCAGAGGTGCCTCGATTCCAAATGAGGTGCGTGCCGACATTAGGATTCATTATAGATACGGAATACTGTTATTTGTGTTGGGACTTTTATCGAGTTCAGCAAGATTTGCGCACAAATGCTACACATGACAACGGGGTTTGGTCAAAACAGACCAAACCCCGTCATCGACCGGCAAATCCGTCAGTCTTTCGGATGCTCTTCCAAGGCTTCGCGCTCAAGTCTCTCAACTCTTCGCTGCGCTTCGGCGTCGGTCAAAACTCTCAGATACTGGACGCTCAGAATGTTGACCCAGTAAATTGCTTCGTGTCGGTGAACACCTTCGATTGCATCGTACACGAGCTCGATGCAGAGCATATCACCCTCGATACCGCGAACGGAGTAAACGCACTTCTCGCACTGTCGTTTTGCTAGAACGTTTGTAGAAGTCCATCGGACCTCAACAAAGGAACCAACGAGTTCGAGACGTGACCGCTGGCGGTTAATGATGCTCAGGCTTTCCATGATCATTTATTGTTCCCCATCGGCAACAGGGCCGACATACTTCTATAGACACAATGGGCAGTTTTTTGCAAACTGCCCAAAAACTCAACGAATTCGGTGAGACCCGTGTATCGAAACGCGTCCCTGAAGCCGCCATCCATCAACAGCGGTTTGAATTGGGCGAACGAATTTGATCGTGGCTCTCTTTCCGAGGAAGGCGGCAATCGCCGCCGAAATGATGAACATTGTCTCTTCCGAGACTGCTTCAGCCTTCTTAGGAGCTGGAGCAGCAGCCGGTGCAGGCGTTGGAGCGGTGACCTTCTTGGGGGCCATGAGTGTCATGACCATCTCTCGAAGTTCCGCAACCTCGGCTTTCAGCGACTGTAACTCCACATTCAGATCTTCTGCCATTGGACTGCCTCCTTAGACCGGTGAAACCGTAACCTTCTTTGTGGTTCCGTTAACCGAAACCTGGTAATCGATTGGACCAGCCAGATACCCCGGATGACTTGGATCAGCAGGAGCAGCTGGTTTGGCAGCTTCTGGATCTTTTCCAAGGTTCTTTGGACCCTGATCTCGGGCGGCAAAGAACTTCGGTGCAACCTGCGGGAACATTGCATAGGTCAATACATCCTCTTCTGTTCCGTTGTTGCCAGGCAGTTTGGTCGCTTCGTCAACCAACTTGTCCCACTCGGGAGCAATATGGTCGGCTGGGCGGTCCGTGATGACTTCCTTCTTCGTCTGCTCTTTTGCCTTGGCAATGACTTCAGGATTCTTCTCATCGTCAGTCTGGCCGTAGTAACCAAGCATCAGGTCGGCAAATTCGCCGCTGAGAACCTTGTACTCGCCCATCATAACGTTAAGAACAGCCTGCGTTCCAACGATCTGACTTGAAGGCGTAACGAGCGGAGGATAACCTGCATCCTTTCGGACCTTCGGAACCTCGAGAAGCACTTCCTTCATCTTGTCGGCCGCGCCTTGTTGCTTCAGCTGACTTTCCATGTTCGAAAGCATTCCGCCTGGAATTTGGCTCTTGAAGATTTCGGTCTCGACCTGGAACTCGCTCATGAATTCGCCATAGCGCTTCTTGATCTTCGCGAAGTGGTCGCGAACACGGTAGATCCGCTCAAGATCCAGCTTGGTTTCGTAGCCGGTTCCCTCAAGCATTTCGACCAAGCTCTCGGTGGGGTTGTGACCCGGTCCGAGACTCATCGAGCTGACTGCGGTGTCGACGATATCTGCACCAGCTTCGATAGCCTTCATCAAGCTAACCAAAGTGACGCCGGTTGTGGAGTGGACGTGAACATGGATGAGCATGTCATCGCCGCACTTTTCTTTGATGCCCTTGACGATATCGTATGCGGGTTGTGGCTTCAGCAGAGCAGCCATGTCCTTGATACAGATTGAGTCAACACCCATATCTTGAAGGCGGAGAGCCATCTCAATGAACTTTTGAGGTGTATGAACTGGGCTAGTGGTGTAGCAGATGGTGCCTTGAGCGTGCTTGCCGGTGCGTTTAACCGCAGCCATAGCTCGCTTCAGGTTTCGGACATCGTTCAGAGCATCAAATACTCGGAAAACGTCCATGCCGTTTATTGCAGCTTTCTCCACGAATTTGTCGACGACGGTGTCTTCATAGTGGCGATAACCAAGTAGGTTTTGCCCTCGGAGGAGCATTTGTGTGCGAGTATTGGGCAAGAGCTTCTTGAAGGTGCGCAGTCGCTCCCAAGGATCTTCATTCAAGAAGCGAATGCAAGAATCATAGGTTGCTCCGCCCCAGCACTCTAGAGACCAATATCCGGCCTTATCGAGATCCTCACAGACCGGCACCATGTCTTCCATCGCCATTCGAGTAGCGATCAAACTCTGATGCGCGTCTCGCAGGATGACATCCGTCACTTCGATCGTTCGCGCCATAGGTTATAACTTCCTGGGCGGACGTTTCCCGCCCATTCAAGAGTAGCTTTTTGGACCGTCCTAAAGCTGTCGTGTATTCCCATGACATCGGTTTTAGGGACGGCGACCGCAAGAAAAAATGGGTCGTTCGATGTCACTCTTTGAACGACCCGTTTAAACTCGATTTTGCCGACGGACTACTTGCTCTTGCGGCGACGCATGAACGCTAATGCTCCAAAACCGAGTGCCAACATAGAAGCTGGTTCTGGCACGGGTTCACCTGAAACTCGTAGGTTGATGCTTCCGGTGTTATCAAAGAAAATGTCGTCATTGAACCCAAGTTGCAGTCGAGTGGCTCCAACTGGAACCACCGCACTGAAAGGGCCATTATTAACAACAAAGGGACCCGAAATGATCGAACCGGAGCTATCTGCGAAGACTCCGACCAAAGCGTTTAGGTACACCGGATAGCCAGACGTAAAAAGGCTTGGAAAGTAGTTCCCCGAGTTTCCCGGGTTCGCATCTGTGATAAACGAATGATCTCCGCTTGCGTCAGCGAACGGTGTCCCGCCAAATGGAGACGTTAACCCGCTGAGGTAGCTAATTGTGATTGTGTTGCCCGCTTCTATCGAAATTCCGGAAGAACTGTCAACGACGAGCGGACTTGCTCCATCCTGATTGCCGTACGCGTAGCTAGCATTCAAAGTGGTGGTTGAAAGCCACGGCATAGTGTTGCCAGCTATATTAGTGTCGTAATCAGCTGCGAATGTGGCTGCTGCGAGAGCAGCAATAGTTGTAACGAAAAATCCTCTTTTCATAGTAAGAACCTAAACAGAAAAGAAGTGTAGACGGGTCGAGATGGCAAACTTCGAACCCTTTACACTTCTAAACCGGTTAATGCTCTTACTGTACGGAGCGCTCCCAAAAAGAGAGGTCTATAGCGAGCCGTTCACCGTTATCTATGTCTCAGTCCAAGAGAGACATACAGGTTGTCGATGGTGGCGATTCGCATCACCGGAAGGTGCAAGAACCTCACGTACGCTTTTCCTTTAGGGATTTCCAGGTCGACAGTCTCACCGACCTTTACTTTGGCTTCACATCCCATACCGCTTAGCCGACCAAAGGATAGTCCAGGGCCCGGAGACTTAGACTTGATGTAGGAGGTCGTCATCTCCGACGGACCAAAGGGAGATCCAACCTTGAGGGATGGGAACCGAACCGGGGTCGACATTTTGCCGTCAATGGTTGAACCGGTCCAGAAACTCCATAAGTTCCCAAAATGATCGAGGGCTACTAACCGAACTGTAATGCCGTCTTTTCGTGCTAGTCCCTTTTCAATTCTTTCAGCAGCTAACTTTTTGAGGTTAGGGAGGTCAAATACCTTGTTGACCTTCACCGTTTGCAATTCAGGCTTGAATATTGAAGGGTCGATGCTTTCGGGATACTCCACTGAATAGACTTGATGTCCTGACGGGGTCCTGACCGAAACAACTCGCATTGTCTTTGAATCGACTACGAAGACAAGGTTCTTCTGGGTTTTTGCTCGTTCACTTGCGAAATACAAGATTTGGCCCGGATTTTTGGGGTCTGGTTCCTGCCGATCCAGTGTCATTGAATATGCCTTGATCAACTCATCAATTGTGTTGGGTGGGGCGTACTGGGTTTGGCTACGCATTGCCTGGATTTCTGAAAACAAGCCATATTTCTCGATGTAGTTTGGGTTCGATCTTTGAGCTTTCTCAGAATTCGGGAAATCTATGTAAGCAATTCGGTTCACTCCGTCAGATCGACGCTCCATAAAGACATGACCTTTTTCGCTCACTAACAGCGATGAGTGTTTCTTTCCGAAATCCCACGTCGTAAAGACCACGTTCCCCTGTTTATCGTAGTTCTTGCTAATCCTGCATGTGGCATTCAGCGTGTTATCCATCGATTGCGCAAAGGCACGGTTCGAGCTCGAAGTTGGCCAGACGGCTACTGCTGCGACGGCTGCCGCAACCCCGATTACTAGCGGTAATCGGTACGTGATTCGAGTTGGGCGACGCTGTATATTGGCAATGAGTCGAGACTCCAATCCAGGTTCTGGTTGAGTTTCTTTCAGTGATTGAATGGCTTTGTCAAAGTCAAACGAGATCTTGGGCATATTGATCCTCCGCGAGGTAGTTGCGCAGTTGGTTTCTGGCGTTGAACAGTCGACTCTTTACCGTGCCTTCGGGAATGCCTAACACTTCGGCAATTTCTAAAATGGGAACGTCTTCGACGTGGTGGAGTAAAAAGGCTGCCTTGGTCGAGTCAGATAGTTTTGAAAGCGCGTCCAGTAGTGCTTCTGCGTCGTCGATTTGCGAAAACGGGTCGGAAGTATCAGGCTGATCTTTCAATATCGGAAGCCATAGCCTTTTACGTCGCCACCCCGTGAACTCACGATAGGCAACCCCCATCATCCAATTTCGAAATGAACCTCGATGTTCGTATCGGTCGATCTTGGCGATCACTTTCAATAGAGTCTGTTGCGTTAGATCCTCAGCTTCCTGCGTGTTCCGGCACAAATGCTTAAGGAAACGGAAAAGCTCCGCGTGGTGACGGTGGATTAACTCGTCCATGGCCAAAAGGTTGTTCGCCTTCAAGTCTTCGATGAGTTTTGATTCATCCATTTGGATGTCCCGATTTTCGCATATCAACTTTGTAAAGACATCAAACTCAAAGTGCGTTCATCTAGTTCTCTTCTTTTATTCGAAATGGATGACTTTCTGAGGGCATCGTTGTCTATGAAATTAGCACTCTCGCGGGTAAACTGCTAATCGCTGGCGGATTTGCCAGCGCTAATCCACTTAGTAATACAAGAGGAAAGAAACGCAAATGGCAATTAAACCTCTACAAGATAGAATCGTAGTTGAGGCGGCTGCAAAGGAAGAGAAGTCGGCAGGCGGCATCATCCTTCCTGACACCGCGCAAGAGAAGCCTTTGAAGGGCACCGTTCTCGCTGTTGGCCCAGGCAAGCGACTCGATAGTGGTCAGCTTTCCGCAGTTGACGTCAAAGTTGGCGATGTTGTGCTTTATGGTAAGTACGGCGGAACCGAAGTCACCATCAGCGGAAAAGACTACGTCATTCTACGGTCTGATGACGTGTTGGGAGTCGTGATCGACTAAGACTGATTTGTAAGTGAGGAGTGACAACAAGCCAATCGTCCGTCTGAAAACCGTAACACGGCGATCCAGATCATGTTGAATCCCTAGGAGTTGTGGACCAAAAGAATTAGGTTTTGTCGATCATTCGACGATTTCCATCTTAGGGTTAGAACTGAAGAAACACACCTCGCTATAAGTTAAGGACCCATAAACCCATGGCAGCTAAAGAAATCAAATTCAATGACGACGCAAGAAAGCTTCTTGAAGCTGGCGTCGATAAACTCGCCAATGCGGTCAAGGTCACACTTGGCCCCCGCGGACGAAATGTCGTCCTCGAAAAGAAGTTTGGTTCGCCTACCGTTATCAACGACGGCGTGACCATCGCTAAAGAGATCGAAGTTGAGAACCGCTTCGAGAACATGGGCGCTCAGCTCATTCGCGAAGTCTCCAGCAAGACCAACGATACTGCTGGCGACGGAACCACCACCAGTGCCGTTCTCGCACAAGCCGTTTATAAGGAAGGCATCCGAAACGTTGCCGCTGGTTCAAACTCAACCAAGATCAAAGCTGGTATCGACAAGGCCGTCAACGCCATAGTCGACGAACTCGCGAAGATCAGCATCCCTGTTAAGGGCGAAGAGGACGTTGTTCGAGTCGCTACCGTTAGCGCAAACGATCCAGACCTCGGCAAGCTTGTTGGCGAGCTGATTCACAAGGTTGGAAAAGATGGCGTAGTGACCGTCGAAGAGAGCAAGTCCACCGAGACCCTCACCGAGACCGTCGAAGGATTGCAGTTCGACAAGGGCTTCCTTTCTCCCTACTTCGTTACCGACGCGACCCGAATGGAAGCCGTCTACGAAGAGCCGCAGATTCTTTTCTATGAGAAGAAGATCGGTAACGTCCAAGACCTCGTTCCGCTTTTGGAGAAGGTTCTTCGACTGGGCAAGCCGCTCGTTATCATCGCTGAGGATCTTGAGAATGAAGCCCTCGCAACCTTGGTTTTGAACCGAATCCGAGGCAATCTGCCCCTCGCCGCTGTCAAGGCTCCTGGCTTTGGCGACCGACGCAAGGCAATGCTCGAAGACATGGCTATCCTCACCGGTGGTCAGTTCGTTAGCGAAGACCTCGGTATCAAGCTTGAGAATGTCACCCCGGACATGCTCGGCACCTGCGCTCGCATCGTCATCACGAAGGACAACACCACCATCGTTGGCGGAAAGGGCGACAAGTCTCTGATCGAGGGTCGTCTGAAGCAGATTAAGCAGCAGATTGAAACCACCGACAGCAGTTACGACAAAGAGAAGCTTCAAGAGCGACAAGCTAAGTTGAGCGGCGGCGTTGCCGTTGTTAAAGTTGGCGCAGCGACCGAGACAGCTCTGAAAGAGAAGAAGGCTCGAATTGAGGATGCTCTTGCAGCAACCCGAGCTGCCCTCGAAGAAGGCATCGTTCCTGGCGGCGGCGTCGCACTTCTGAAGGCTTCAAAGGTTCTCGACGGGGTGACTTACGAAGGCGACGAAGAGATCGGTCGAAAGATCGTCCTCAAGGCGATCGAAGCTCCTCTCCGAACCATCGCTGAGAACGCTGGCGCAGAGGGAAGTGTTGTCGTCAACGAAGTCAAGAAGACGGGCCAAGGCTTCAACGCTGCGACTCTTCAGTTCGGTGATCTCGTTGCCGAAGGCGTTGTTGACCCAACTAAGGTTGTTCGACAAGCGCTTCAGAACAGCACCTCCATCGCGGGTCTGCTTCTCACCACCGAAGCCATCGTGGCAGAGATTCCTGAGAAGGATGACGACCACGATCACGCTCACTAAGCGATTGCTTGTGGCATGATCGTCTCTATCATGATAACCCGGACCGTTTCGGTCCGGGTTTTTTCGTTTATCTTGTTCTCACTTCTTATTCAAGTGCACCCCTCACCCCATCCCTCTCCCCGCTTGCGGGGAGAGNNAGGGTGAGGGGAAGGTGAAAATCAGGCTCTAGCACGTTGATCACATGCCGCTAGAATAATCCCAGGTAGTTCCTCGAATTCCGAAACTGAAATCTCAGTTCCGAATCGTAACACGAGATACCCTTGCCCTTCTAGAAATGCCTTCCGCCGCAAGTCATATTCGACGGTTGTCTCATGGATCGACCCGTCTAACTCGATGACCACCTTGGCTGATCTGCAGGCGAAGTCAACGATGTAAGGTCCGATAATAAACTGACGGCAGAACTTGTGCCCGCCGAGCCGTCTGTCACGGACAATGCGCCACATTCTAGCTTCTCCTTGCATTGGAGATTTCCGCATCTCACGAGCAAAGCTTCGCAATCGGTTTAGTTTGGGCTTGTTTTCCTTGCCCCTCACCCTTCCCTCTCCCCG
>DDEQ01000001.1 GCA_002336105.1 Chthonomonas sp. UBA1950
TCTGAGAACCTACAACCGACACCTCTGTCGGATGACACGGTTAGTGAAAACCGAGCCTTTGATTATAAAACGAATTTTCACTAACTTTGGCAGCGTGGTGTGAGGCTGTGCCAGAGTTCATGAAGGGACGTCCAGCCTGTGCCAAAGATAGCGCAATTTTCTGGTGATGCGGCCCGTAGGCAATTCATAGAAGCACATCCTGCCGTCAATAGTAGGGAGGGGGAACGATGAACGAAGACCTACACAGCGTCTCATAAAGCGCTTGAATCCTAGAAAACAGTGGGGCAACCGAAGTTGCCCCGTCAAGTTACCGCTTGCTGTCTGGCGTCACCTTGACCGGCTCCCATCCGTGTCCAGGTTTGGTCGTAGGAGGAAGGGGCTTGTTGTCCGGGACGGTCGAGAAGTTCGGCTGTTTGCCACCCCTCGGACCCACTTCTTGAAAAATCCCGCCGTTCTTTCCGGTGTTTTGACCGGGCTTCATCGAGGCTGCCATGAAAATCTCCTTTCGAGAGTAGAGGCAGTGGTAGATCCCGGTACATTGAAAACCTCTATTGGCCAGCCAAGTCTCCTGCCTTTATAGTGCAGGGCGTTTTGCCCAACGTAGGTGACAGGCTTCTCCGGGTTCGGTGACCTGTCCAAGTTGCTCGAAGGAGTTCCAGTCCTTCGAGCAACTTTTTCATTCAAGATGCACTATTGTGCATAGTTCAATTAGTCAATCCGCATCAATTGGGAGTCCTGAGTCTTGTACGGGCTCGGACCGCAAGATTTTCCGCTTGGAAGCGATTCCGGACGATACGAGACATTTCATCGTAGACCGGGGCCTTACCTTCCGGATCGGCGATGGTAATGATCAGCGAGAACCGCTGGGGCTTAAATAGCTGCTCGTCGTCCTCAATGCCGTGTCGAGTCAAAAGTTGAAGTTTCAGTCGCCAGCGTAATCCACGCTCTCCCTTATCGCTCATCACACCATGGTAGGTTCTAACCGGAGCCCATTTGCGTAGCTTCTCAACTTGGTAAGCTTCATGCAACTGCCCGGGATTTCTATGCTCAACGGGTACGAGTCCCTTAAAAACCTGCTTGATCTCTCCAGTATCCCTAGCGGTTTTCTCGTAAAAGACGCCAAGGTGGGCGTCGATGTGAGTTTCGCAGTACTCAGCCCCCCATCTTTCACCCCGCGCAGGGGCAAAGGCCAGGGTCATCCAAACCTCCCCAAAATATCTTCCATCTCGCTTCAATGACGGGGGATAGGGGAAATCATCCCACTCAAGAAAGTAACCAGGTCGAAGCGTATCCTCAAAAACAAGCGTTGCCGTATGGGGGGTGCATTCGAGGCAGTACGGGACAGTAGCGGGCAAGCCGAAACCTAAGTAATTTTCTTCGCCATCCGGCACTCGAAGACCAGACCTAGGATCGCGCGCATGGTGAGTTAGCAGTGCCCGCGCCAACACTGGCGAGGGTGTCGGCGTGATTTGGTGGTAAATCTGAGCGAGAGTTCGCGACACTAACGGAGTTGAAAAGCTGGTACCCAGGTCTTCTGTGACTCCCGCATCAGTAACGGAGCGAATCCCATGAATGTGCGCTCCATCCGTGGAGCAGGAACCGCCGTAATGGACGAGGTCCGGCTTAATGACGTAATTTGGCCCTGCACCATGCCGTGAGAATGCCGACGGATGATTCTGTTTGGGCCCATTGCTTTTGAAGTCGACATGGGAGACTGCCCCAACCGTAATGCCCAAGACACTGTCTGCGGGGGACGTAATCCGCCCTGCACTAACCTGAGGAACGGTTCGCGGATAGTCAAGCAGCGGAGGAGTCACGTAGTTGCCAGCACTGATCACAAAGGACACCTGGTACTTCTCTTGTAGGTTGTCGAGTTCAACGGCCAGCTCAGAAAACTCATCTAGCGAGCAAACTGCGTCAGTGCCCAACGATAAGTTCCAGACCTTATATTTATTCGCATGTTCTTCAAGGGCCGCCTCTAACGAAAAGAGAAGTTCGGACTCCATCAGCGGAGTGGTTTCACCGCGGGATGGATCATCGTTAGGAATAACTTGCAGATCAAAAACACCGCACGGGCCAGTATCTAATCCTCCAACAGTGGGGTTCAAAGCATGCCCCCAGCAGATCAAGCCTGCGACGAAGGTTCCGTGATCAGTGTTTACATATGAAGGGGGTACTTGGCGGTCACGACCAATAACCCAAGACTCTAGGGCCGGGATTCGGTCCGAGACACCACTGTCCACGACGACGACGATCGGAATATCAGTATCTGTGACGCTTCGCACCGGAAGAGCGGGGAGTGCTTGCGGCTTTGCCGTGTTGGGTCGCACGGTTCTAATCAGGGGCATCTGGGTGATTGATCGCACGCTGACTAGCCTGGAGAGTGCTTCAACCTCTGCTACAGAGCGGCATTCTGCCGCGAACGTCCAACTTTGCTTTGCGTATCCTTTGGCACTTATCGATATACCAAGAGCATTGCACGAGCTAACGAAATCGTCGACAAGGCTGGATTGATCTTCGTCGCCTCCGAAACTGAATAGACGTACCCGAGTCACGAACCCCTCTCCCCTACGAGGGCTCCTACGTAGTACCTCCTCGGCACTTTGCCCTCGCCGCCGAAGCATGGGTGTAACGACCTCGATAGATTCGATGCAGGAAAGTTCTTTTACGATCTGGTCCGATTCATTGGCTGTTATCGTATGTTTCAACTTCGATAGGCCACGGGGAGTTGCTTTGATGAACAGTTCGCCGATTCCACCCGACCCAATGATCGGGCAGGACTGTTCTGAGAAGAGCGCGTCAGGCCGATGGCTCTTCGCCGTAGCTTTAGATATGACTTTTACCCGAACCGGCGCCGCCTTGGCCACATTCAACTGAGGCAGCACTGCTTCTTCAATCGCCGACACCTGATTGGCAAGTCGCTGCCGATATTCGGTATCAACTGTGCGAAATGGTGTCTTCGCTCCTCCGCCGCCAAGCACGCGACGCTCGGCTCCTTGCTTTGGCATGATGAGTTTGATCGGCAGTAAATCATGCCGAACGCTGTCATGACTATTCGCCATTGTTTTCGCCCTCCTTCTTGGCGAGGCGGTGCGCAGTTGCCTTCGACAAGCCCAGCAGTTCAGCGAGCATGGCGAGGCTGTAAAGCCGTTGATCCCGCTCGCGCAGAAGATGAACAATCTCGGCCGGCTCTTTGTTGGTCAGAGTCGATGCAAAACAACGATCATTCTCGCCAGATATCGAGAGATTCTGAAGCACCATGAAGGCCTCCGACAAATGAAGTGCCTTCCCGCTGGTGAGCTGCCGTCGCTTCAGTCGAGCGCAGGTTTCCCGAATATCCGAACCGGAAAAACCGTCAGACAGATCTGCCAAGACAACCAAGTCACGCTCTGAAAACGAGATGGGAGCTATGAAATCCTTCCACATCTGGGTGCGCTGCTCCCGCGAGGGAAGCTTCAGTGCGACCCGGTAGGTAAAGCGACGCCATACCGCAGCATCCAACAGAGTTTCATGATTTGTTGCAGCAATGACGATGGATTGCCTCCCCAGCGTATCCAAGTTTTGCAAGAAGCTGTTTACGACTCGCTTCAGCTCGCCAAGTTCATGACCATCGCTTCGGATTTTGGCAATGGCATCAAACTCGTCAAGAAACAAAACACAGGGAGTCTTCGAGGCAAAATCAAACAAGGCCCGAATGTTCTTGGCTGTGCTACCAAGGTAGGAAGAAATCAAACCATCAAGTCGTGCCACATAAAGATCAAGCCCTAATTCTTCGGCAATGTGACGGGCAAGCCTACTCTTGCCTGTACCCGGAGGACCATACATCAGGAAACTAAGAGCTCCAGAAAGATCGTTTGTATCGAACGATCCATAGCTCTTCGCAACACTTAGAAACTCGTTAACTACATCCCACTGGGATTGAAGCAAATTAATGGGAGGCTCTTGCAGTCCTCTTAGGTTGACGTGCTCGACCAAGGGGAAGCGGCTCTCAGAATCGACGGGCAGTGCTTTGCTGAAACGAACCTCCGCGGGTCGTAGCTGATGATCAGTCTCTGCAAGGAGTTTCCTCAGGCGCTCGGCTGCGCTTTGCTCCCCAGCGCTCTCCAGCTTGTCCGCCAGAAAGGCCGTATAGTTCCTCACCTTATCGACATCGAGACGCAGAGCCCCATTGACGATTCGAGCTACCTCATTAAAGAAACGAATATCTGTTTTCATGAGACGATTCTATAAAAACAAGAGACGTTCGTCAAGCAAGTGGAAGCGCCTTCTTGCGAAATCTGTAGACGGGTAAGGTCGCGCAGCGCCGCTCTTGGAGCGAGTCACGTTGCAGATGAGACATGCACCACAGATTGCCGGACTTCACGGGTGTCGTTTAAGTAGTTCAGATGTGCATCGTGTATTGCAGCTCACTATCAAATGGCTGTGGTTTGGCGGACTCTATTGATTGCCCACTACTTCTTGTTCTGGCCCCGACGTATCCATTCGATACGC
>DDEQ01000049.1 GCA_002336105.1 Chthonomonas sp. UBA1950
TGACGTCGCGAGTGATCGACGGGTTATCACCTTTTCGACCAATCTTGTCGATCTCATCGACATAGATGATGCCTCGTTCGGCCAGCTTTCGAGGATCGCGTGGATCCATCGTTTCCGCTGCCTGGTACAGCTTGAGCAGAATGTTTTCTACATCTTCACCAACGTAGCCAGCTTCGGTTAATGCCGTCGCATCTGCAATCGCAAACGGGACGTTGAGCATCTTGGCAAGCGTTTGCGCTAGATAAGTTTTGCCTGATCCGGTTGGCCCAACAAGAAGAATATTACTCTTCTGTAGTTCGACACCGTCCCCGGGTATTTCTTGAACTCGTTTGAAGTGGTTGTACACGGCGACGGCAAGCGATCGCTTTGCCATGCCTTGTCCAACCACATACTGGTCGAGGAACGTGACGATTTCTTTCGGTTTCGGGACTCCTGCAAATCCCTTGCCCCCGCCGACGCTGGCGCTGACCTTTGTCTTCGCACTCGCTACCGGTTGAGCAACAGGAGCCTTTTCAGGCTCGTTATGCAATATGTCGTTGCACAGGTCGATGCAGTCCGAACAAACCGCACCATGCAAACCTACGATCAGTTTTTTAACCTGTTCTTTCGTTTTGCCACATAGGTNNAGGCAACACTGATCCCGCCGCTCTAATTTCGCCATTCAAGCTCCGTTATTGATTATCGTACGCCGCTTTCAAGGACCTTGTCCACAAGCCCGTAACTGACGGATTCATCCGCCGACATGAAATAGTCTCGGTCGCAATCTTTGCGAACCACTTCTGGATCTTTTCCGGTGTGGTGTCCCAAAATGCCCATCAACGTATCCATATATCGGTTGATTTCAGCCGCTTGAACATTAATATCGGCGGTTGTGCCCTGGAAACCAGCAGAAACTTGATGAATCATCACCCTACTGTGCTTTAAACAGTATCTTTTGCCAGCGGCACCACCACCGAGAAGGACAGCACCCATCGATGCCGCCTGTCCAACGCAGATGGTAGCGACATCAGGCTTGATGATTTGCATGGCATCGTAAATAGCTAAGCCAGCACTTACTGATCCTCCCGGGGAATTGATGTAAAAATCGATATCCTTGTCTGGGTCCTCCTTTTCTAAGAAGAGAAGTTGAGCAACGATTAAATTGGCAACGTAATCATCGACTGGCGTGCCGAGAAAAACGATGCGGTCTTTTAGAAGCCTGGACCATAGGTCGTAGGCTCTTTCGCCTCCTGCGACACGTTCGATAACATAGGGAACTCCCATACTCTGTTTTCTAACCTCCTGTTTGTATCTCGGACTAATTTGCCAAACTCTGCAATGTTGTCCGATTACGGCTTTTCAAGCTTATTGTGAGCATACTCACATATATTCATTCGGTCTATGGCGCAAAGAAATCCCAGGTGTCGTTGGAAACAATGACGGTCATGCCACACTTGTTTGGGAGAAACTTCTAAGAATGAAGAAGGTTGGGATCATTAATAGCGGCGGTGATTGCGCCGGTTTGAATGCCGTGATGGCATCAGTCGTAAAAGCGGGCGAACCGCTCGGTTACGAATTCGTCGGTTTTGAGAAGGGGTGGGAAGGTCTTCTCTCGCCAATGAAATATCGCACTTTGGACCGAGGGACCGTCAAAGGAATAACCACTTTGGGCGGAACCATTCTGGGGACGGTCAATCGTGGTCGATTTGGAGCCAAGAAAGGTGCTGGTAATGCAGCAGAAATTCCGGACGAGATTTTGATCGAGGCCAAAAAGAACCTTGATACAATCGGATGTGAAGGTTTGATCGTCATTGGCGGCGATGGCACGCTGAGCGGTGCTCTTCAGCTCGCGCGAAAAGGTGTGAACATCGTCGGAGTTCCCAAGACTATCGACAATGACCTCGGGGGCACCGATCGAACATTTGGGTTTAGCACTGCTGCACAAGTTGTAGTAGATGCCATGGACCGACTCCACACCACGGCTTCTTCGCACGGACGTTTGATTTTGGTTGAGACGATGGGACGTCATGCCGGTTGGATCGCGCTTCGAGCCGGTCTGTCTGGCGGATCGGACGCAATCCTTCTTCCAGAGTTTCCTTTTAGCGTCGATAATCTCGTCGAATTTCTACGTGATCGGATGAGTGCCAAGGGATTCGCCGTGGTGACAATCGCTGAAGGCGCAGAAATAGACAATAAACTCGTTGGCGAAGGCACTTCGGGCGAGGTTCACCTCGGTGGAGTCGCTCATGAACTTGCGAAGGCAATTCAGCAAAGAGGCAAGAAGGATGAGCAGGGCTACGATGAATTCGAGATTCGCTCAGTTGTTCTTGGGCATATTCAGCGTGGCGGAACCCCGAACTCGGCTGACCGCGCTCTGGCACAGTCCTACGGAGTGGCCGCTATCAATGCGTACCACCGAGGCGATTTCAACAAGATGGTCGCCTATCGAAATCTGCAGATGACGATGGTTCCGATTGAAGAAGCGGTTGGGAAGTTGAAGAGAGTCACGCCTGAGTCCCTTGAGTATCAGGTTGCTCGACAACTGGGCATCTTCGTTCACTAAGAGCATGATAGAAGGCGGATGAGTTATCCGCCTTCTATCATTTCTTCAAGGGTTTTCGGCCAGTCGGATTTTAGCAAACGACTGAGCGCTCGATCAGCCAGTAGTCGTCCCTCGTTTTGGCAGATTGCGCAATAATTCGTTTCGTTTTCCGCATAAACGATTCTCTGAATCGGAGACCCACATTCAGGGCATGGACTGCCATATTTGCCGTGGACCGCAAATTCGGGCCTAAATGCAGTCACATCACTAGGTTTAGGAAAATTGACGTATTTGTGTTTCAGGAATTCTTTGGATTTTTGCAATAGGTCGGTAGAGGCTTCCAGTAACCGTTTAGTTTCCTCAGGATTAAGTGCCGAAGTGAGCTTGAGTGGTGAAAGCTTCGCAGCGAACAATATTTCGTCTGAATAGGCATTACCCACTCCATCGATTGCCGATGGATCAGTCAGAAATCTCTTGAGTGTTCGGTTTCTGCTACCAACCGCATGAGCAAACTGTTCTTGGGTACAAGTGAACAGATCTAGTCCGCCTCTGGACTGCAAAAGAACCTGGTCAAGCGAGCTAAACAGATGAATCGACGCTCGTTTTCGAGTTGAGCTTTCGATTAACGATAATGTTCCTGTACCGAAAACGAACTTTGCGAGTAAGGCTCTACCTCCACCTCCTTGCCTTTCATTTTTGTCTGACCAAATGAATCTTCCTGAGATCATTAGGTGAATGAGAACGAACAAGCTTCCTTCTAGTTCAATGCATATTCGTTTGCCCACTCGAAAAAGTCGAACAACTTTCAGCCCATTTAGGTCCGCAGGTTTTGGAGAAACTGTGCGAAGAACAAAAAGGTTGTTGATTGAGAGCGAATCCAGAGTTGTATTATCGATTCGTTCGGTGAGCCTATCGATATATAACTCAATGTCTGGAAGCTCCGGCATAGTAGGAATATTATCGCTAAGAACTCGAATAGAGTGAAAATGGGAAAGGAAAAGGATCTAGATAGCCTTTCGGGGCCATGGACGGGGCTTTCAATTCAGGACGGCATTCGCATTTCTGAGAGAATCAATCTGCGCATCAGACAGGGGCAGATTTCAGGCACGGGTAATGACAAGGACGGTGAATTTGAGTTTAGTGGCTTCTACACTCGACGAAACCACCGAGTCATGATCACTCGACGTTACAACTGGACGACGGAACCCACGCAAGAGGGCGTCGGAATAGCCTACGACTACGACGGAGCTTGGGACGGTCAAATGATAAGTGGTCGATGGAGTCCTCGGCTTAATCCTGGATACGGCGGGCCATTCGAAATGTGGCCGGACACTGAAGAGGACCGGAAGGAACTCTCGATTAATTTCGACGAAGTCGAGATGAAGTTGCCATGAAGAGGAGTGTTGTAGTTACAGGCGGAGGTAGCGGCATTGGAAGAGCAATAGCCGAGTCTTTTTCGACCGACGACTACCAAGTGTTCGTTTTGGATTCATCTGAGAGTTCAATCTCAGACTTGCCAGCGAATATCACGGGTTTGGTTTGTGACATGGGGGCGTCTGATGATGTCGAGAGAGCCTGCCAATGGATTTCGTCGTTCGGGCCTGTAATAGTGCTCGTGAATAATGTTGGCGTAGGCGGTAGTTGGAAAAGGCTTGCCGAAACGAGTGTGGAAGAGTGGGATCGCGTGCTCAACGTCAATTTGCGAAGCCACTGGCTGATGGCCAAGTATTTGGTGGATCATATGCCACAAGGTGCTTCGATTGTTAATATTGCCAGTACCCGGGCGGTCATGTCGGAGGCAAATACGGAACTCTACTCCGCCAGCAAAGGCGGCGTTGTTGCCCTCACACACTCCTTGGCAATGAGTCTGGCTGATCGCGAAGTTCGCGTCAATTGTATCAGCCCTGGATGGATAAATACCCATGACGAGGCACTGAGCGAAACGGATCACTCTCAACATCCGTCAGGAAGAGTCGGAACTGCTGCGGATGTCGCAGCCCTCTGTCGCTTTTTGTCAAGCGAGCAAGCCAGTTTTATCACTGGTGCCAACTACGTTATCGATGGCGGAATGACGCGAAAAATGATCTATATTTAGCTCCTTGGAACACTCTTACGTGAAAGAATCGTCGAAACTCACAGTTGTCGTCAACTTTCTTTGCGTTTGAACCGTCTTTAGGCTGTTGATATCGCGCTATCTGCGTTATTGCCTGGACTATAATAGGCCCGTTGGTTTGGGTCATGTTCAGTCTTTGGCCGAACGTTGACGGCAGCTATACAAGGTCCTATAATCGTGGACGAGGTGTTTCAGCATTGCTCGCAATAGACAAGTTGATGACAAGGATCGTTTTCGGAACGGTTCTTGCGGCTACAGTGGCGTCTGCTTCGCCGCCTGTACCAGGTGCTAAGCTCGGACAAGTTCCGGCTGGCTCAGGTGCAAAGCGCGAAAAAGCGCTCTCCGCGCTCTTCATGGCGAACGTTGGTCAGTGGGATCAGCGCGCCCTCTACTACAATCACTCCGGCGACCTAAGCTATTGGCTTACTAAGAATGGCGTTGTGCTCCAAATGGATCGCATCGATTTCAAGAACGGTCAATCGGTCCAAGGTCACGTTATTCAGATGTCGTTGGTTGGCGCATCCGCTAACCCGCAAGTGGTTCCTTTCGGAAAGAAGGAAACGCATACGGACTTTTTGCTTGGCAAGAAAGGGAATTTCAAAAACGTTCCTAGCTATGCAGAAGTTAGTCTGAAGAACGTTTATCCGGGCGTATCGTTCCGAAACTATTCGGATTCCGGCAAGCCCCGGTACGACTTCATTCTGGAGGCAGGTGCAAACCCAAGCCGAATTCAGATGAAGTTTGATGGCGCTAAGTCGGTGTCGGTCGATAAGTCAGGCAACCTGGTCTTGGCAACGTCGGTCGGTCCGATCAAGCAGGTCGGTCTTAAGGCGTATCAGCAGACTGCTTCTGGAAAGAAGCCAGTGCAAGTTGCGTTTGAGGCTCGCCATGGTCAAGTCGGATTCAAACTTGGCGCTTATGACAAGTCAAAAGCTCTTGTTATTGACCCGCTGATTTACGGTAGCTACTTTGGTGGCGACGGCGCTCCTGCGTCGGGCAACTCAAACCGAGACGATATTCGTTCAGTTGCTGCTGATGCAAACAGTAGCGTCTATATGACCGGTTGGACAGAAGCACCAAACTTTCCTGTAATCGCAGGTGGATTCCAGACATCAAAGGTTGGAGCCGTCGCAGCGTTTATTACGAAGTTTAGGGGTGACGCCTACACTGTTGAATACAACGCTTTCATTTCGGGAAGCGGATCCGACATGGGCGATTTCATCGCGGTCGATCCCACTGGTTCTGCTGTCTGGGTCGTAGGGCGAACATCGTCGGCAAACTTTCCGCTCGTTACAGCGGGGTCGTTGGTCTCAACGAGTTCGACAAACTTTGCGATCCGATTTGATGCAGACGCCAACACCGTTCTGAACGCCAGTTACGCAACCTACTTGGGTGCGAACACCGGCGTAGCTGAGATCCGTGGCTTCAAGATTGCTCCAAACGGAGACCTCGTCATTGCCGGGATAATCAATGGAACTCTTCGCGGAGCACCACTCAACTCTCCATTGGGTGGGCAAGACGTTTACATCGAAAGACTCAACCCATCAGGCACTGCCATCGTTTGGGACCGCTATTTCGGTGGTTCGTTGGATGACGATATGTCCAATGAAGCGTTGGCTCTGGACGCAGACGGGAATGCCTTCATCGCAGGAACAGTTACCTGGGATCTGTTACACGCGACTCAGGTAGATCTTTCGCAACCGGCAAACCAGTCGATCTTCGAAACTACGCCGGGAATTTTCCCCAATGGTCGACTACTACGCAGCGTCGATGCATACGTCGCCAAGATCGATCCTGCAGGCGCAACCGTTTACTCGGGTGTCCTCGGTGGGTCGTCCGCTGACTTCGGTCGAGGTGTTGCCGTAGACCAAGGCGGAAACGCGTATGTTGTCGCTGAAAGTGGTTCTTTCGACTTTCCAAGAACAGCTGGCGTTTACGGTGAGCAATCATTGCTCGGAACCGTCACTATCACAAAAATAAGCTCGGATGGCTCGCGTTTCCTGTATAGCACCGGTTTGAACACGGGTGGATTTGTTACAGCTCGTGGTATCGGTGTTGACAAAGCTGGCAACGCATATATAACTGGCGTCGTAGACGAAGTTCTAATTTGGCCCCAGGTCGGTCAAGATCCGGCTGGGAACCCGCTTGTGCCTCTCCGTCACGATCAGAAAGGTAGCATTCCAACGACGAGTGGAGCAATTAGCTCATCGTTTGCAGTGAGTGCCACTGATATCGTGGATACGAAGGATGCTTGGCTTTGTGTTCTCGACCCAACGGCTGCGAATCTTCTGTATGGCACTTATATCGGTGCGAAAAACAACGAAGATGTTCATGCACCGTATGTCGACCAGGTCGGCGACGTCTGGGTGTTCGGTATCACCGATACATACATGGGATATGACGTCTTTCCTTGGCCTCCTTTTTCTGGTACCGCTCCAGATCCAAAGCAAGTCAGGGTGTTTTCCGAGCTACCGGCTAGCCATATCACGGACTATGCATTCAAGCCATTGCCTAATGGACCTTTCGATGCAAACAATTCTCAACGAGATAGTGTCCACACGCTGAACTATGCAGGCTCAAACGGAACGATCCGAAACGGATTTGTTGGAACGACTCAGTACCAATACAACAACCCTCAGACTGTCGATTACCATTTTCGAAGTGATGGATATATTCTTCGTTTCCGAGTTAATCGACCAGTTCTCACTTCGCTAGTCCTCAACCCGACCATGTTGGGTGGTGGCAAGACAAGTAGCACAGGCGCAGACAACACCACAACAGGCACGATCACCCTTAGCGGTGCCGCCCCTGCTGGTGGAATGGATGTCGAGGTCACCCTTGACAACTCCGTAGCTGCTCAAATCGTTGGTAGTTCGGATCCGGCTCGATTGGTTGTAACCGTCGCTGCTGGTGCAACAACGGCTACCTTCAAAGTTAAGTCGGCTGCTGTCATCTCAGACACGGTAGTCGCTGTAAAGGCAAACATTGAAGGCAACTTCAAGATTGCTAACCTCACGGTTCGCCCTTGGTTGCAATCGATCACGATCTCGCCATCGAGCGTCACGGGCGGTAACATCGCTCAGGGCCGAATTGACCTCGTTCAAGCTGCCCCTGCAGGTGGTCTTGATGTCCAGGTTGGTGCTGATCAACCAGCATTCGCTACGTTCCCCATTGGCAATACGGTTACTGTCCCAGCTGGACAGACCTTCGTTACGTTCCCAATCCAAACCACAGGCGTCGCGGTTAGCACGAACGTGTCGATTACCGCGTTCGCGCTCGGAATTAGCCGATCGCAATCATTGCAAATCGTTCCTGCAAGATTGTCAACGGTTACGTTTAACCCAGTTCGTGTTGCAGACGGTTCAACGGCCGTCGGAACGATTACACTGGATGGTGCCGCCGGATCTCCAGGATTCGACGTTACGCTCACCTCTTCTTCAACTGGCACGCTGGCGACAACAACTGTTTCGTTCGCGCAAGGTGAGAAGAGCAAGACCTTCTCGATCACAGCTAACCCGAGTGCAGTGTCAACTTCGATTACGGTTACCGCTAGCCGAGTTGCCTCTCAGGGTTATGTAGCACAAACAATCTCAGGCATTCTCTATGTAGATGTCTATAGCCTAGCAAGCCTTGCTGTCGTCCCTTCAGTTGTGAACGCTGGTTCAACAACGACAGGAACTGTCGCGATTACATCCGCAGCACCAACTGGTGGTGTCGTTGTTGCGATCACATCGGCCGATCCAACACTCGTCGTCGTTCCCGCAACGGTGACGATTCCTGCTGGTGCAACTTCGGTTGACTTCCCAATCAGCACAACGTTCACAAATGCAGATACCGCTGTTCTACTGACAGCAACTAGAGGTCTGACGACGAAGACGGCAACACTGACCGTTAAGTCTGCTACCGCAGCCTTGGCAATCTCGCCGAAGACTGTAATCGGTGGTACCGCAACTTGGACTGGTGGTGTCGCAAGCTACCCTGTAGCTACAGCAACGCTCAGTGCAGCAGCTCCTGCTGGTGGTCTCGTACTCGGAATCACCGCTACGCCAAGCACAATGGTCACTCTCCCTTCAACTGTAACGGTTGCGGCGGGAAGTACGACCGCTACGTTCCCAATCATCTCGTCGGTGGTTGGTTCATCGACTGTCGTGACAATTACCGTCTCTAACGGATCGATTGTTGCTTCGGATACGATCACCGTCACGCCGCTTGTCCTTACTCTTTCGGTCTCACCGACTGATGTAGTAGGTGGTGTGAACCCGAGCTCGACTGGAACGTTGTCAATCAACGGTCTTGCGGCTCCTGGCGGAATTACCGTCAACCTCTCGTCGAACATTTCTGCAATTACAGTTCCGACAACGGCTACTGTTGCTGCAGGATCTGGTTCCGTAACTTTCCCGATCACGACTTCAAACGTGAGCGCCGTTACAACCGGAACAGTCACCGCGTCGCTTTCGCCACTCGCTCCTGCGACGGCTACTCTGACGCTCCGACCCGTTCGACTCCTGTCACTGACCACTTCACCGACTCTAGTCAAAGGTGGTCGAAGCCTAGTCGTCACGGCTACGTTGGATGCTCCGGCTCCTACGGGTGGTGCAACGATTACGCTTTCGAGTTCTGTAGCTCGATTGCTCAGCCTTCCGACGACGATCTTCGTCCCGGCTGGCCAGACAACGGGAACAGGCAGTGCGCTCGCGAATCGCGTGTCACGGTCCATCTCTACAAAACTCACCGGAGCCTATAACGACTCTTCCGCATCTGCAACAGTTACGGTTAGCCGCTAAAGGTAAAGCTCGCTGAAACAATCGAGGACTCGGGCCAAATGGCCTGAGTCCTCTTTTTTGATTGAGGGTTTTGGCAAGCAATAAGGTAAAAATTAGTTGTGAGCAAGGCAGCGACACTAATTCTAGGAATTTCCATCGGAGTGTTCGGAACGATACTGTATCGCCGATTGGAGCAGGTTGTAAAAGAGGAAGATCCTTCCAAGTTATTGGATAGGGTTTCAGACCAGCTTGAAGCTCTCGAGCGAAAGGCAAAGGGAATAACCGAAAACGCAGAAGTTGCCTAAAAGAAAAAGCCCCTGTTCCTAAAAGAACCAGGGGCTTTTTTTGTTTGAGGTTGAGACGTTATAGAATCTCTTTGCTGAGTACGTTGCCTTCTGTATCGAGATCGTAGACGAGAGGAACGGCTGTTCCAAGGTTCAGTTCAAGAACTTCTTCCTTGGTCAGCTTATCCAACGCCATGACGATCGAACGGTTGGAGTTACCATGAGCAACAACGAGGACGTTCTTGCCTTGAGCGATATCGCCTAAAATGCATCTCTCAAAGAAGGGAAGAGTTCGCTCTGCCGTGTTCTTGAGGGCTTCACCATTGGGTGGTGGGACGTCGAAACTGCGTCGCCAGATTTTGACCTGATCCGCGCCGAACTTCTCTGCGGTTCGGGCTTTGTTCAACCCTTGAAGGTCACCATAATGACGCTCGTTGAGGGCCTGGTCGCGTATCGTTGGAACTTCCACACCCATAGACTCAAGAATGAGCTGTAGAGTGTTCTGAGCTCGAGTTAGCGCACTCGTGTAAGCTACATCGATCTGAACGCCTTTAAGCTTTAGACCAGCAGCCTTCGCCTCTTCGCGGCCCTGGGGAGTCAGTGGGACATCAACCCAACCTGTAAATCGATCTTCGAGATTCCACAGCGATTGGCCGTGGCGCACAAGGATTAGTTTAGGCACCATGATAGCCTACTTTAAATCTCGCCGTTGTCTGCACTTGGTGCTAAGGCATTGCTTAGCTGTTCGCAATCAGCCCGAAGCCGGTAGGCTCTGACTTGATCATGAAAGAAGTTACGCCTTCGGATCGCTTCCTGAAAGCCTCTCGCAGGCTCGGATTCAAGCCAGTTGGAATGCTACCAGGAGCAACCTGTTCCGAGGTAAGGAGCGGTGTTACGAGCCAAGGGCTAAGCGCGGTTTTGAAAGTCGCAGACATTGGGACCGAGGAGTCAAAATCCATTGAGACACTGAATGCTTTTGAACATTTTGGTGGCGTTCATATCCTCTGTGTAGACTCCGAAACTAATGGCGTCCTGATGCCACTTCTGACTCCGGGAACGGATCTAGCCTCAGCAGGGCTAGATGATCACGACGCAACCTGCATTTGCGCAAAGTTGATCCTTACTCTTCGAAAGGCACCAATTGTTGAGGTAAACACTCTGGCAGAATGGTTTCAAGAACTTTGGGATGCTGATGCCACGATCCCGCTGGTAATGAAAGCCCGAGATGTCGCGAGACATCTTCTGCTCACCACTGACCGGAATTGTCTTCTTCATGGTGATTTGCATCATTTCAATATGCTTCTTGGAGATCAAGGCTGGACCGTAATTGATCCGAAAGGAGTCATTGGTGATCCTGCTTTTGAGATTACGGGATTCATGCGAAATCCAGTGGGACTCCACCTCGGTGCTGATTGCATGAGACAACGGCTGGAAACCTTTGCAGAGTTACTTGGCGACCCTATCGAAAGGTTATGGGGGTGGTCGTTCTGTCAAACGGTCCTAAGCTACGTGTGGGGAGACTGTTCAGGCTTTTCCGACTCGTGGAAAGAAGCTGCGACCGCTATCTTGGCAGCTGGTGAGCAGTTGGGTTTGGCCTAGTCTAGGTACCCTTTTGATGTGATCAATGAAGAACGGCTCGTCAAGCTATTTTTAGACCTAATCCACATCAATTCTCCTTCGTTGGAAGAACAAGAGGTTGTTAGCTGGACTAAGCAATATCTTGTTGATTGTGGATTCGAAGTCCACGAGGATGATGCCGGCAATAGAATAGGCGGGAACGCCAACAACCTGATCGTTTGGCTACGTGGTTCAAAGCAAGATAAGCCAAAGGTGTTCCTTTCCGCTCACTTTGACACCGTTGAGCCGACTCCCAACATTGTTGTCGAAGAGGTTGACGGGGTTTTTACAGCGTCAACCGATACCATTTTGGGGGCTGATGACAAGGGCGGTATGGCACCAGCTATCGAAGCATTACTGACGCTAAAGGAATCTGGACTTGAACACGGCGACATCTGCTTACTGCTCTCGGTTGCCGAAGAGATAGGGTTGAAAGGTGCAGAAGCCGTTCGAATTGATGACCTGAATCTTGATTTTGGTTATGTTCTCGATACGGGTCCTCCTGTTGGTTCATTTGTGACTAGAACAGCGACTCACGACAAACTGGATGTGGTTGTTATGGGCAAGCCTGCTCATGCAGGGAAAGACCCAGAACGAGGCATAAATGCGATCCAGGTCGCGTCAAGAGCAGTTGCAGAAATGAAACTGGGACGAATTGGCCCAGAGACAACTGCAAACATTGGCATCATCGAAGGTGGAACAGCCGTCAATGTGGTTTGCCCGAGTGTGCGATTACGAGCGGAAGCCAGAAGCACTAGCATCGACGAACTAGACGCCCAGGTCGGCCACATGATCGAAAGGTTTGAAGTTGCCGCTCGCGAAGCTGGCACCACTGTCGAGATTGATCACCATCGCCACTACGTATCGTTCAACGTCGATCCCCTTTCACCGGTTGTTGTCGCCGCTCAAAAGGCCGCTTTGGCGCTTGGCCTAGAACCAACACTAAGAACGACTTTAGGAGGTAGCGATGCGAATATTTATAACGCAAAAGGTCTGCCCTGTATCGTCGTTGCTACTGGCATGGACAAGATTCATACGCACGATGAAAAGATCTCTCGAGCGGACTTGATCAAAACTGCTGAGCTAGCCTATGAAATCCTTCTCAAGACGAGTGTTGAATAACGAGATTCAAGACTGCTATAGTTGGGTACCCGCGGTATTTTGCGGGGTGCTGGAGTATTACGCATGAACCGAAATCAGATTGCCGGAGCACTTATCGCGCTTACAGTTCTTGGTGCCGCAACTAACGCAGTTGCATCGACCGATCAAGCTGGTATCAGCTTCCGAATTGGTACCGCGCTTCCGACAGACCGCGTTGCAAAGAACGAGGGCGATTACTACATCGCTTATGGTGTTGACTACAAGTTAGCCGATATCAAGATGAAAGGTCTTGAGGGCTACAAGAGCTCGCTTAGCCTGAGCTTTGACTACTACGGGAAAGGCGATGTTCGCAACATTCCGGTTTTGGTGAACTACGTCGGTAAGGTTGGCGCTCTTTACTACACCGCTGGCGTTGGTGTTGGCTTCACACAGATTCCCGAGGACAACAAAACACGAGTTGCCTACGGCGCTGGTGTTGGATACGAGTTTGGTAGCCAGAGCGAGAACCCTGTTTTCGTCGAAGCGAAGTTCCTTGGCACAACTGAGCCAAAGGTCAATGCTTTCGGCATTTACTTCGGCATCCGGTTCTAAAGCCTGATCTTTTACACCTGCTTTGTCCGCACGGATAAGGCGGGTGTTTTTGCTTGTAATTGTCTTTTTGACGTGTTTAGTGAACGTTATTCTTTGCGTCACGTCAAAGCTTGCAAGCATGGAACTATGCATCGGAGTTAGTCGGTTGTCTCGAAACACAATGAACGACGCGGCCACAGAGCAAGCGCTCGTCGATCGCTGCCGTAAGTTAGACGTCGACGCGTTTGGAAAACTCGTCGATGCATATCAGGGAAGAGTTTTTGGCTTTGTGCGGCGAATGGTACAGAAGCCCGAAGAAGCCGAAGATATCACTCAAGAGGTTTTCATTCGAGCTTTTCAAAGTTTCGAGAGATTCGATGGGAGATCGTCTGTTCGAACATGGTTATTTAGAATTGCCTATAACCTTTGCATCGACCGATCCCGAAAACTTGGAAGAACGTTCGATGAAACGTCGATTATCGACAGTGAACTCGGGGAAGAAATCGAGATTTCTGACCAGCGCTGGCAACCTGATCAGTTGTTCCTTGATACAGAGCTAATGGATCTGGTCGAATCAGCGCTTGCGACCATGAGCGACAAACTAAAAAGCGTGTTGCTTCTGCACGATAAAGAGGATTTGCAATACGAAGAGATCGCAAAGATGCTAGGGGTTCCGGTTGGTACCGTAAAGAGTCGGCTATTCTTAGCTAGAGCGCATTTGCAAAACGCAGTTTCGGGCTATCTAAAGGTGGACGAAGCAAAATGAAACAATCTAATACTGAAATCGATCGTAAATTGAGTTCACCTCAGCAGCAGTCGATGGCAAACTTAGTCCGCGACTTGCCAGAAGAAACAATGAGCCTTTCTTGGCGCAGTAGCCTAAATGAAAAGATCCTACTGGAAGCAAGCCGCAAACAAAAGAAGAGGTTTGTTCTTAGGTTTGTTCGGCCAGTTGCCGGGTTAGCTACTGCCAGTGTGTTCGTGTTCTGCTTCTTTGCTTTAAAGCAAGGTGACCTGGACTCGGCCAGTAGTCCAAAACGCGCAGGGCTAGAAGCTAGTTTGGTGAGTTTCCATCGTGAGAATTCCACCAGTTTTGATGTTACGGGGGTCGGTTTGTCGTTGCCTGAAGCGCTCAATGACCACACTGTAGTTAAAGAGTCGAGTTCGGAATGGACAGAGTCAGATATCGAGGGACTTTAAGTCGTTTAGCTGTAAGCTTGTTGATGGCACTGACAGTTATTTCGGCTGTCAGTGCTCAATCACGTCCGCGATTACCTCACGATCCTATTCCATTGGATGGTGTTCCTCGGTTGTTACTACGCGCAATTCGAGGTGCCGCAACCGTTCGCTTACATGGAGTGAGAACCGTTGAGTTTCATTTCGGCAAGAACGCCGATCACCATGAGGAATACGTCACCAGAGATGGCGAGTTTGTTCGTATCGAGTTTCCCAGTAACTCAAAGTTTTCGGGACAAATTATCGTTGAGGATGGAAAGGAGCGAAGGCACTACTTCCCGGACAAAAATGAGATCCGAGTTCTTCCTCCAAGAAGAGAAGAGGCTCTCAACAAACTTATCCGATTGTCAAAAGGTGGCTTCGGAAAAAGATTCCAAATAAAGCTAGGTTCGGGAGAGAAAGTCGCCGGGTACCCAACGGCAACCATTTCGGTTGAAGATTCGGACGGAAACGTTGTCGATAAAATCTTCATTGAACCTAAAACCGGTGCGGTTCTTAAGCGATACATTTTTGACAAAGCGGGGACAAGAGTGGGAATGTTTGAATTCCAAGAAGTCGATCTGCATCCCGCTCGTTTCTCCCCCGAGCTGTTTAAGATCGAGCGGAAGGGCGCAAAGGTTGTAACACCTTATGATAACCTTCGGCGGTTAGCATTAAAAGAAGGGTTTGAAAATGTTTACCTTCCTCGGTACACCGGGTACTTGCTCGAATGGGTGAAGGTGCAGAAAGAGCAGGGTAGCCCTGTTCTCATTCAGGTGTACAGTTGTGATGAGCGTAAGCTCACTATGTTTCAAATTAAAGGCAACCTTGATCAGGCTCAATTAAACAAATTCGTTCGTTCTGAATTCAAAGTCAAGACATGGCGCATGAACGGAGAAACGTTTGTTTTAATGGGCGGACATGATATGGAAGCCTTGAACCACTTGGCGAAAGTCCTAGGTGAGGGAACCTAGAAGGGCTTTCACGAGTTATAATCGAGCGTGGCCGGAAATCGGAACGCATCGCGTAAAAGCCGTTACGGCAAGTCGTCCGTGCGAAAACGAATTAAGATAACGTTCGCTCTGTTTCTCGTTTTTACGTCAATCATATTCTCGGTCGGAGCCGCAATCTACATTCCTCTCATTCGAGAGGCTCAAGATAAAGTTGAGGAGATTGGCAACCTCAACATGAAAGTGTCGAGCAGCCAGGCTTCAACAATTGTCTCGAGCGACGGCAAGATTCTGTATAGCCTTATGCGCGAGCGCCGAAAGGTTGTTGACACTCGCAAGCTCCCCAAATACGTCCGAGACGCGATCGTCGCCGCTGAGGACCGACGCTTTTACACACACTCAGGCGTCGATCAGACCAGTCTTGCCCGGGCCGCAGTTGGCCTTCTGCAACATTCGTCACATGCTGGCGGCGGTAGCACCATCACCATGCAGCTTGCGAAAAAGCTGGTAAACGGCGACGAGCGAAGCTATATGCGTAAGCTACGCGATATTGCGGTCGCTCAGCAGATTGAAAAAGTCAAATCGAAGGAAGAGATTCTCGACATCTACATGAATTACGTGTACTTTGGCGAGGGAGCTTTGGGCATTCAATCTGCGGCCGAAACCTATTTTGGGAAAAACGCTTCTCAACTATCGATAGCCGAGGCGGCAATGATAGCGCGTTGCATTCGAACGCCAAGCCGCGACAATCCACTACGGGAATACCGAGAGACGAAGCAGATGACGAACTCTTTGGCGCGCCGAGACTACGTTCTTGGTGTGATGAAAGAGGAAGGCATGATTACAGAGGAGGAGTATCAGTCAGCTCTTGAAGAGCAACCTAAACTGAAAAGAGACGCAAGGCCAGATAGAGACCAAATCTTTGGCGCTCCTTACTTTGTTGCCCATGTCAAGGCGGAGTTAAAACGCGATCTTCCAGAGGTGTATGCCAACCTCGAAACTGGTGGTTACCGGATTGAGACAACCTTAGACTACGATCTTCAGAAAACGGCGGAAAGCGCTGTTGCGGAAACGATTCGACGACACCGAAGCAAGAAAGTAACGTCTGGCGCAATGCTCCTGATCGATGGTCAAGGAAAGATTCTTGTCGAGGTTGGTGGTCCCGACTACTCGAAATCGCAGTATAACATTGTCACGCAGGGCTCATTACAGCCCGGTTCAAGTTTCAAGCCTTTTATTTACGCGACAGCACTCAAAGATGGGTTGATCAACGCGAATTCGATGGTTTCGAATGCGGCAGTGAAGATTCTGCAAACTGAGCACCCGCCGACCTACTGGGAACCAAAGAATCTGGGCAAAATCGGAGTCGGCGGACAACTGCCACTCAAAACGGCATTTAAGCTCTCTGTAAACCTTCCAGCAGTGAACACCTGCATACTGGCAGGCCCTGCGAGGGTTGTTCAACTCGCGCACGAAGTCTTTGGTTTCGAATCAGACATTCCTGCTGTTCCTTCGATAGCGCTAGGTTCGGGAACAGTATCGCCCTTAGAAATGGCTCAGGCTTACTCAGTCTTCATGTTGAAAGGGAACCGAGTGATGCCATATCCAATCACTCGCGTCATTGGTCCGGATGGAGAAGTCATTCGTGATTACTCCCCGACAGTGAAAGAAAACGTTCTAGATTCGAGTGTTTGTGAGACAATTGACGACCTCATGAGGGCCGTTGTCGAAAGCGGTACAGGCACCGCAGCCAGAGTCGTTCCTAACGCCCGAGGAAAGACTGGCACGACCACCAGAGCAAAAGACGCTTGGTTTTGCGGCTATTCTGACGGCCTTGTGTGTATTTCTTGGGTCGGTAACAACCAAAACGGAAGGGCTTTACCCATGGCAAATCAGGTCTATGGTGGAACGGTCACGGTAGAGATGTGGCGAGACGTGATGAAGGTTGCGCACCGCAAGTATGCAGAAGGCGGCCGACAGGTTCCGACTCCGGAAGTAAGTGCGATTAAGCGACCGATAGCGGAAGCACCACAAGCAGAATTGCCCAAGCCGGTGGATGTCGCACCTCCGGTAGTCGGTCCTGCGAACGGAGTGGATGTAGCACCCGTTCCTGCTCAACCAGACCCAACAAATGGAACAGAATTGGCACCACCTGCCGTAGAAATTCATGGGAAAGAGCACAAACGTTCTGAAGCCAAAGACGACATGGTGAGCGTTGAGATTTGTGCTGATTCTGGACAGCTTGCCACGGCCTATTGTAACGAGACGATCACTCGAAAATTTAGGCGCGGTACGGAGCCGAAAACTCATTGCAATCTACACAGGGGGACTAATTGAGGGAACTGAGTAGAAAGAGACTTGTCGCTTTTCCGATCGTTTTGACTCTTCTATTTGGGTTCATTTTTCTGCGTCTTTTTTCGTTGCAGGTGATTCACTCCGAAGAGATCCGGCAACGTGCTGGAGTATCGAGAGCAGTAACCGCGTCGAGAAATGAACCTCGTCAAATTTCTCATTCAAAACAGTCTTCTCCGAGCATGTGGTTAGCAACAAGGAGATTTCTTGGGCGGGTCAAAAGGTCTTTGGTCCGTAGGCTCTCACAGCATTCCCAAAACCAATCAGACTATCTCACACTGAGGAGCGGAATGTAGTGTCCGTCATACATGCACCTAAGAGTCCCGACCTTGACGCAAGGACACTTGCGCTTCCAATTGTCTCCGGTGCGTTGATATCGCTGTTGGCATTGCGGCTGTGGTACGTCCAGGTTGTGATGGCTCCCGAGCTTGTTGAGAAAGCCGAAGCTACCCGGGAGACGAAGATTCCAAGGCAGGCTCCGAGGGGTTTGATTTATGACCGCAACGGAGAATTAATCGCTGGCATTAAGCCGTCGTTGGCCGTCACAGTCGTTTATCGAACTGTGATGAAGAATGAGTGGGTGATTCCCAAGCTCGCATCGATGTTGGGGGTCGAAGAAAAGAAGCTTCGAAAGCGTATCTCTGAAGCTCAAAGGCTAGCAGGACTTCCCGTTCCTGTTTTTGTTGGCGCACCCATTGACGTCGGAGCTCGCATCGCGGAGGCTGGTGACGAACTGCCAGGAGTGGGGGTTGAGTATCAGCCTGTTCGTGACTACCGCGACACAACGGCTTACTCGCACGTTCTAGGTTACGTCGGCATTCCTAACGATTCCGATCTTGATCGACTAAAGACCTTTGATCGTGAACCGCCTACCTACGTCGGGAGAACGGGAATCGAGCGCACTCATGATCTTGACCTCATGGGGGTTTTGGGAGCTGAGCACATGGAAATCGACGCGAAACGGCGTCCGATTCGATTGGTTGGTCGTGACGAACCTGTGCCCGGTAAGCAGCTCATCATGAGCATTGATGGGCGATTACAGCGGGCCGCCTTGGCTGCGCTGGAAACGAAGAACTACGTTGGTGGAGTCGTCGCGATCGACCCGAAGAATGGGGAAGTGCTCTGCTTGGTTAGTACGCCTAAGTTCGATTTAGGACTGTTCCGGAACGGTATCACTCAAACGGATTGGGATCAGTTACAAAACGACCCTAATCACCCTCTTGTCACACGTCCGCTAGGTGCAAGTTATTCGCCAGGATCAACATTCAAGATCATTACGAGTTTGGCTGCCTACGAATCTGGAAAGTTTGATCCGAATCGAGTGATCACATGCACAGGTGGATTCAAGCTAGGTAACCGCGTATTTCGGTGCATGTCGCATCATGGACCTCTTTCGTTCGAGGCGGCGTTTGAGAAGTCTTGTAACCAATACTTCTCAACCCTCGGTTATCAGGTAGGGCAAGAGGCGATGTGTAAAGCTGCTGAGGAAGTTGGACTTGGGCAGCGAACCGGGATCGATCTTGGTGGCGAGTCGAAAGGTGTTGTTCCGACGATGGACTGGCTTCACAGGACTTTCAAGAAAGCTCAGTGGTATGGCGGCGATACGGTCAACCTATCTATCGGTCAGGGATACCTTCGAGCTACTCCCATTCAGATGGCCAATTTGATGTGCATGGTTGCCAATAATGGAGTGAATTACCGGCCACACCTAGTTCATTCTTTCCGAGATTCGGCCACTAGCACTTCCGAACAGATTATTGAGCCCGAGGTCATGCACAAGGTGACCGCTGGCTCAGAGTTCTGGGGGCCGCTCCGACAAGCGATGGGTGCTGTTATCGAGGGAAGCCACGGTACCGGTCAGAGTGCTCGCATTCCGGGCATCATTTGGGGTGGTAAAACCGGTAGTACAGAGCACGCAAATGCGAAGAAAACCCACAGTTGGTTTGTTGGTATGGCCCCGCTAGATGACCCCAAGATTTGCATTGCTGTCTTGGTTGAAGATGCCGGGCACGGCGGCGAGGTCGCCGCGCCGGTTGCTAAGGCGGTTGTTCAGGCTTATTTGACGAAGTTGACCGCAGGGAAGTCTGTCACTAATGCGGCTGCTAATGCTAAGAACTTATCGCCTTCGGCGGTAGTTTCACCTGCTGCCGGTAGGTTGCCTGTTTCTCGATAAGCGTTCGAAAGCAATACGGCCACTTCGTGTCCCTGTTTGTAGACGCCATGTACTTCTACAAGACCAATCCCTGAGAACCTGAAAGTTGGTGGTTCGGGCGGCGTCATTTTGGTGAATAGCTTGTTGTTGTTGACGATCACAGGCGCCATCTTCGAAGAAAACTCTTTGAAACCACTCAGTGCAGGGACCAATAGTGAGATTCTCTTTTGAGGGTCTTTTTCGTTTTGCGCGACGTAAAGGCGCGCCCAAAAGGTTTTTACGGGTACATCGTAATCGATACTACGGACCTTGAAATACGGCGTCTCTTCCGTCTCGATCATGCGGTTAGCGATCTTGAGAGCAGATTCCGTTTCGCCGTTTGCGATGTAGAGTTTGGTCAGCGCCTCGAGCGTGTCAAGATTGTTGGGGTTTCGCGTTAGCGCTTCTTTGTAGGTATTGACGGCCTTGAAGAACGGTCCAGATTCGCTCTGGAGCTTAGCAAGATGCCGCAAGTTCACTGTCGATGGGGCGCGCGATGCCGCTTCTGTCGCCGCCGCTAACTGTTCCGGACCTCGGGACACGAGAGCTTTGAGATGCCAAGGCTCATCGTCGAACGGCGCAGTGCCGGTTAAGTTATCTATTGCTGAAATAGCTTCTTGCGAGCCTGAGTTTACGAGAAATCGTGCTTGCGATTTTTCTGCATCGATGTGGCCGAAGAATAGAAATACCAAGCCGAGTAGGCCAACAAAGACTGTTATGCTCGAACGCATGGGGACAGGGATGAACTCGGGCGCAACGGCGTCGGTGCTGAGGAGCAATACTGTCCCAAGCAAAACAAAAAACACGAGTCCAATTCCGAAATAGTAAAGGTCACTGTCGACGAGACTGTGAATCAAAATCGCGGCCAAGGCCGCCACTATTCCAGCACGAAGCGGAGCTGAATGCGTCGCAACCTTTGTTGAGCTTCGAATCGTGTTCCAACCGCAGATTCCAACAAAAGCAAAGAACAAAAGTGGCGCGAGAATGCTTGATTCTGCCCAAAGTTGGAGATAGACGTTATGCGCGAAAACGGTTTGGGTTGTTAGCCCCGGTCGAGCTGACTCAAAGTTGTAAGTTCCGAAGCCGTAGCCAATCGGGTTATCCATTCCAAGCTTAGCCGCGCCTTTCCACAGGAGCAACCGGAATGTCGAAGACTGTTCTTGTGTGGAAGAAGCGTTTGTGACTCGTGCAAAGGGTGCAGCAACTTCAGCGCTAGCAGCAGTTTTTGGTGCCGTCGCCGCAAAGAGTCCGATCATCGCTAGGCAGCAAACGAAACTGGCCCCGAGGCGCTTTGCCGAAGAGATACAGTGTGTTTCCTTTGTCCAGACTAGCAGTGCGACAGTTGAGGCGAGACTTATGCCGATAGGCAACCATCCCAAGCCTTTCACGAAGCAGACCCCGGTAATCAGTCCAATAACGACAACAAGAGCAGTTCCGATCAGTTGGAACGGTTTTGCCTTTGATTGAATCTGTGTCACGCCAAAGAGAGTTAGGCCAATCGGCAACGAAAGCAAAAGTGCGCCTTTTGAACCAGTGAGCGTCATCGCGAACAAGATAACGCCTGCTCCGAGAGGCACCATGATCGCGGCTAGTCTCTCCTTTACCTCGGAGATTCCGATCCCAACAAAGAAGCCAACTAACAAAATCGCCGCGGTTGCGTTGGGGTTGACCCATCCTGCAAAAATTCGCCAAGTAGGGTCCGAAAACCTGTTGATGGCGTATTCACGAATGCCTAGCAAACCGACGATTGCACAAGCGGCGAGGACCGTTGAGGCAATGGCAAGGGGACCGCGACGGCGCCCAAGTGTGGCTATTGTGGCAAAAAAAGCTGCGCCATAAGTGAGCCACTCAGTGAGCGCAATCCATGAATATGATTTGAAATTTGAGTACGAGGTAGAGCAAGCCAGAACGGTAAAAAAGCCTACCAAGAGGGATGTTGTTGCGGCGTTCGGGACCTGAACGACCTTTCGACGCGCAAACTCAAAGGCTACGGTGAAAAGGACTAAGACACCGATGAGGGCATGACCCAACAAAGGAGCATCTGTACCAAAAGCGCCGGACATTAGGTTGAAAAAACCAGGAGCGAGTTCTGACTTACCAAGACTCAACTGGCCTCCAAACAAGACGGCCAAAAACGCAGCGATGCAAATCAAGACCGGGCCAACCGGGATCTGCTTTTTCATCGAGATCTTTTTCTCCGGATGTCGTCAAGTCGGTTCTTTGCTATAAACATAGATGCTCTTAAAGCTAACGCCGTTGCGGCAAAGGCTACCGCGAAAGGCCTCACAAAGATCGGCATTTCAGCGACAACATTCTTTGTATAAAAGCGAAGCATCGCGCGATGAAACGTTCCGATCATCCGATTCGGCGCTTTGTCTGTACTTCGACCGATGGCGTGTGTGATCACCGATGTCGGAAAATAGATCACATCGAAGCCGGCTTTGTGAGCTCGCCAACACCAGTCGACATCTTCACAATACATAAAGAATTTAGGATCTAGGAATCCTGTCTTTGCCATCAAGTCTTTACTAACAAACATGGCAGCGCCAGAGACCCAATCAACCATCCGAGGTTGCGAGTGATCCCAGTCTTGCATCAAATACTCGCGCGTGAACCGATTGTTAGGGAACAGCCTCCCGACAGGTGTATTGCGGAAAAGCGCGGCAATCGGATTTGGGAAGCGGCGACTAGAAAACTGAAGTGATCCGTCGGAGTTCAGTAGTTTGGGCCCGATGATTCCCGCGTTTGGGTTATTTGCAGCGTAGTCAAGAAGCGTTCGGAACGCCCCTGGATGGACAATGGTGTCTGAGTTCAGAAGGAGCGCATGAGGAGCCTTAATTTGCTCTAAAAGCATGTTGTGTCCCCCCGTAAACCCAAGGTTTCGGGACATTCGGTAGAGTCGAACCCAGGGAAACTCTGCCTCAACCATGTCTGGGGAAGGATCTTCAGAGTTGTTATCGCAGACCAGAACCTCAAAGTGCGCTTCATCCTGAATGGCTTCAAGACTTTGCAGGCACAAACGAAGGTCTGACTCTGTGTTCCAACTACATATCGTTACGCTAAGCTCTAAATCCGGCATCGTAGCCCTTTGCTCGCACCATGGCGACCAGGTAAATCAACGGGGTCACAAGTAAGATACCGACCTTGGACAGCCCATTTCTGTTGTGTTTGTGCAAGTAACGGACCAAGCTTCGGTGTGATTCCCAAATCATCGACTTTTTTACGAGTTTCGTGCTTTCACCGCCGTGGTGCAGCACATGCGCCTTCGGAGTGTAAAGGCAGGGATAGCCCGCGTCCGCAAGACGCTTCAAAAGATCAACCTCATTAAAAAAGATGGGGAAGTCCTCGTCAAATGGGCAGCTTGGGTCTCCAATTGCTTCCATCGCAGCTCGTTTGAACAACAGAAAAGTGCCCATCGGTTGTGGACCAGGTTGTTCCTTCTCGTAGTCAAATGCGTGTAGTCGATAGGCTCCGAAAACCGAGTTGGGAAGCGATTTTGCGAGACCTGTCACTTCTCCAAAAATACCGAGCAGAGTGGGGAATCCACGAACAGATCGCTGAGTTTTGCCATCCATCCCTATCTGTTTGATTCCCAAGACGCCAAAAGAATCTGTCGATGTAAGGATCTGAACAGCTAGAGATAAACTCTCGTTATCAAACTCGGTATCCGGGTTTAAAGTGAGTAGCAGGTCGCCTGTTGCCTCGGCAAATGCCAAGTTATTTCCCTTCGCATATCCCGTGTTGACCTTTGAGGCGACTAACTTAACCGATGGGAATTCTGCTGCAACCATAGCCGCACTTCCGTCTGAGGAGTTGTTATCAACAACGATTATCTCAAAAAGAACTGCTATTTTGAATCGTAATATCGAAACTAGACACGAACGAAGCATGTCGGACGTATTCCAATTGACGATAAGAATGCTTAGCACTAAAATCCATTCTACTGGCTGATGAGCACGATTGATGTGTGCCAATCAAGCTAGAGAAAATAACGAATATCTGCATTATTGCTGCAATAGAGGCAATAATGGATAAGTGCAATGAATGGGTAGATTCTGAAAATGAATCTGGGGAGCTGTTCTTTGGAAGCGTTTAAGTTCCAAAGAAAATAGATTGACTCACTCGTTATAGTACTGGTAAAGTATAGGTGCTTGCCAGCGGCCTTTAACGGGGAGGCGAAAACGGCTAGAAATAGTCGCGAGTTGTGAGGAGTATGCCGATCAAGAACCTAACCTTGGGGACGTGTGCGATGCTAGCGGTAGCTACAGCGCATGCAGATACCTACACCGTCAGAAACGGCGATAGCGATTGGACTATCGCACACAAGCATGGCCTGAAGGTCAACCAGCTTCATCAGATGAATCCAGGCGTAGACTGGCCATCGCTACAGATTGGACGAAAGCTGAACGTTCCGAGTTCCAAGTATGCATCTGAGAAATCGAAGAAGGCGGAAACCAAAAGTTCAAAGCTAGTTTCTTCCGGTTCCAAAACCACAGTATATAAAGTCAGAGATGGCGAGAACGGTTGGATTATCGCCCACCGATTTGGAATCAGGACTCCTGATCTCAAGAGCTTAAACAAGGGCGTCGACCTTAAGAATTTACATATTGGCCAGCAGATCGTCGTTCCGAAGACCAATCTGGTCGCTACTCACAAAGAAAAGGTTAACCACATCCGAACCAGCTACGCATTGGTTAACTCTGAGAATGTTTCGATTCGCCGAGAGCCTTCAACGAGTAGCGGAAGAATCACGACGGTTGATACTGGAACTCGCGTAAAGGTTCTTGCCCGAGAAGGTGCTTGGTACAAGCTGCGATTCCCGCGCGGAACCGAAGGATGGGTTCGAGGCGATTTCCTTAACCCTGCCCACAAAGTTGCTAGTACGCTCGTAGCGCATGGCAAACGAAGAAGCACCCGCGGAAGATCCTCCTCTGGAAGCTTAGGATACATTGCCCAGGGCAACGGCGAAGCAGCGGCGCTCATGAAGAGTGCAGCTAGCTACAGTGGTGTTCGTTATCGATGGGGAGGCGCTTCCCGCTCTGGAACAGATTGTAGTGGCTTCACCACTCAAGTGTTTAGGAGCCAAGGCGTCAAGTTGCCGCGAACGAGCCAGGAGCAGTCCCAGGTCGGAAAGCAAGTTTCGAAGTCTTCGCTTGAAAAAGGTGATTTGGTGTTCTTCCGTACCACCCGAGGACGCCGCGTCTCACACGTCGGCATCTATGTTGGGAACGGAAAGTTCATCCACTCAAGCTCAGGCTCAGGTCATGTGCAAGTCAGTTCACTAGCTGAAGGCTATTACAGCAACCGATTTGTTGGAGGCAGACGAGTTAAGAAGTTCGCCGAGTCTAAGAAAAAAGAAGAGGCGCCAAAGAGCTCTCCGCAACCAGTTAGCGAAACTCCGGTTCCTGAGGAATCTGGCAAATAGAACCAGGTTGAAGCCTGAAGCTCAAGTCGCTTCAGGCTTCAATTGTTTTTGGTAGTTGGTTTCTTGACAAACCAGCGATAAGGACTCCAGCAAGAACAATTACCATGCCGAGCCACTGAACACCCACGATGGTTTTGCCAAACACGGCAAAGGCTGACGCTACGGCTGTCGGCGGAACAAAATACTGATACATCGTGGAACGTCCCGCTCCGATCTTCCTCACTCCCTCGTAAAAGCATAGGAATGCCACCACACCCGAAAGCACGGCAATATGCAAAAACATGCCCCAGCCGTACAGATCGACCTTGGTTAAGTCCGTATGTGCGAGTTGCGTGGTGCCGTAGATGAGCATCACCGGAAACCCGCCAACCATCGAAAGGGTGAAAAATCGCAACGGGCTGTATTTGACCAGGATGGGCTTAGAAAATACGGCGGCAAAGGCCCACACGACACTCGATGCAAGAATAACGAGATTCCCAATGATAGATCCGTGAGATCCTGATGCGCCGCCAAGAATAACGGTGGCTACACCTAAGAACGCAGTAATCCCACCTGCAAAAGCAACACCTCGGAATCTTTCCTGACGCGCAACGCAAGCCATCAGGTAGGCAAAGATTGGCATTGTCGCAAGTACAATGGCTCCTTCAGCTGGCGTTGTCAACCTCATACCTTCCATGAACAGAACCATGTATAGTCCCATGGTGAGGAACCCAGCAAAGAGCAACCTCGGAGCATCTCCAGGCTCAAATCGAAGAGACTCCCCTTGTCGAATCGACAAGCCCACTAGGATTGCGCTCATTAAAAAGAACCGTAGGAGCGCGACGGCTGGCGCTGATATTTCGCTGTAAACCGCTTTTACTGCGACGAAGTTAAACCCCCAGCACAGCACCATGATGCAGAGATAGGGGTTTGGCCAACGCATGAGAATATTGTGTCTGAGTGCCACACGAATTCTGATTTCGTAAACTAACATAGCCAAAGAAAAAAGGCCTCAACCCGTCAGTCACAGGTTGAGGCAATCATTTGGCAACAGCGCGCCTCTCTCCTTAAGCGGCCATTGCCGGTTTTGAGCTTTATCGCTCTTATGTATCTCACGCCTTGATGCGTGTTAAGAAAATTGTATCACTCTACATTTCACCTGTGGTGAGAATTCCTGTTTTGTAACGACGATGTAACGGAAGGATCGGCCGAATTACCTGATTCTAGATATCTTGGCTTGCCTTAGCGGCAATCTCCCACAGTAGCTTCTGCCTATAGTGTTCGTCTGGTCTGGTATGAATTCGGTCTATTTGTTCCTGACTCAAAGTTACAATTTTACGACCGCTACCGAGCATTCCTAACCTTGCACGACAAGCCTTGAGGCTCATCAACGTAGCGCTTTCAACTTCCTTTACATTCTTTCCAAGACAGATCAGGCCGTGGTTTTGCATCCACATTGTCTTAGGAACGCTACCATGCTGAGTGACGTATTCTTCTACGCCGTTTTTTACCGCAAGCGCGAGAGGTAGTCCCGGGTCCACATATGGAACAAACGCACTGGCTGGCCCGCAACACACGATTTCATCTGGAAAGAGCCGCTCTTGAGCAAATACTTTAGCTTCTTCTAGGCATAGCAAACTCAACATCGCCGTAGGATGGCAATGCCCGACGACTTCCACTCCGGGCAGAGACAGAAGGTAGGCATGCATGAAAGTTTCGACAGAGGGCATTAGTCGAGTCTCTTGCGCTCTCGAACTTGCGAGTAGTTCACGCACTCCGGTATCGGTCAGCGGGTCACCTGTGAAAGCCTTCAAAATCGGAGCAAAGTTCACTAGAACAAATCCACCCTCGGTGATCTCTCTCATCGTGAAACCACTTGCTTTGACCCAAAAAGTGTCTTCCGTATCTCGAGCACTGGTGTTGCCTTCTGCGAGGATAGCTAGGTCGAGCGAGGGATCGCCTAAGATTCTCGCCGCCGCAACTGCATCTGATAGTGGCATTTCAGGAGGTTACTCGCAAATCTTTAGTTAGGCGGGGAGTCAATCGAATCTTTGTGTCGAAGGTTAGGATGTCGGATGGTGGTTTAGTGCACCGAAAGTCCTGGTCGTTGTTTCGATAGGCTATACTTGAAAAACCATGTTAAGTAATCCGCATCCCATCGGACATTAACAACGGTTGATGCAAGGAGCAACCGTTGTCGCTCCGCATCGCTTTTCTTTCTCACCTTTGTTCGCAAACATTGCGAATGCTCCTTGCCCCTTTCGCCTTGGGCATATAGGAGCCTCAATAAAACAATCCACTAATCTAAGAGAACGTCTTCTCTTTAAGCAAAGACAAGATGAAGCCGTTCGCAGGGTACTTCAACTCGCAAAAGCCAGTTCAAATGCCAAACCTGAAGTGCCGAAACGCCGAAGTACGGCGTCGGCCTTATCGTCTTACTTTGACGTTTCGTTTCAGGACGAAAACGTCATCCGGCCTATCGACCGTTATCATTCCAACACGTATAGTTTGTCGAAGAGAGTGCTGGGCCTGGCAGACTATCTTTTTGTCAGGTATCCGGTGCCTCTGTTTCTGTACAGATCCGTCTTGACTTGGCAAGGAATCGAACTCATTTTTGGGGAACAGGCTCTTCGAGAGCGAAATCTGGACAACGCCCCCTATGAATGGAAGTTTCGATCCTGGTTTTATGCAGTCGCTCAAGGGAAGTCTCTCGCCAAGGTTGCAAAGAATGATTTCACCAAGCGTGAGGCACACTTCTTTTTGCTTGCCCCTCCGACCGGAGATATTGTCAGGAATATTTACTGGGCCAAGCTGGTTGCGGCTGGCTTAAATGAACAAGCTGCGACCTATTTGACTAATCGTTGTTCTGCTCAACTTCTAAGTTTGCTCGGGGATCGTTTGCAGGGCTTTGCCACCTTGTTTGAAGAATGCTGGAAGGAGATGTTCGACTTCCAACGGGCCGAAGTTACTGACTTTTTGCAGGTTTGTATTCAGACAGCTAATTTTTCATTCAAAGGAAGGACATATGGGTCGATCAGCAAGCTCTCGCATGAATGGCATCAAGGCGTCTATCTGACGAGTAGATGCTCTTACGAAACCTGGCAACAAACATTCGAGACGTGGCAATCAACCAAGAAATCGGTGACGACCCGCTTCCAGGAGTTGACCAATACTCGGGCGTTATTCGAAGAAGGGACACGGCAACGGCACTGTGTTTACACTTACCGTTCTCGATGTCTTTCGAGAAGGACGAGCATCGTTTCTTTGCGTTGGTATGACGGAATGCATGGCGTCCCTGAAGCGGAACTTGGGAGGCTAACCATCGAGGTATGCCTCATCAGTCGGTCGGTCGTTCAGGTCCGAGGGAAGCAGAACTGTCGGCCCACGGAAGAACAGATATCCCTGATCAGAGCGTGGGCTGGGATGAACGGTCTAGCGATCTCACCTTGTGCTTGTTAGTGTAACGGAGCAATATGGAGAGCTTTGTAGCTCTCCATCTCAATTCACCTACTTTGAGTAAGTATCAACAATGTCGAAGACAGCGTCGATGACCGATTCTACATCGTCCATGGTGATGGAGTTACTTAAAGGAAGGCTCAGGTAACGATCGAATTCGCGTGTTGCGACGGGGAAGTCGCTCTCTTTCCAGCCATATTTGTCTCGGTAATACGGATGTAGATAGATTGGAATGAAGTGAACAGAAGTGCCAATGTTTCTCTCGGCGAGTTCTTCAATCAGTTGATCGCGAGATATTGATAATCGTGATTGGTTTACTCTAAGCACATAGAGATGCCAGCCGTGCGTTCCAATCTTCGAGTCTGATGGGGTTTGCAAAGCCAACGTGTGACGAAACGCCTCGTTGTATCTTGCGACGACCTTCTGTCGGTGCTCCGAGAACTCTTTAAGGCGGTTCATTTGAACAAGTCCGAGAGAGGCCGCGAGGTCGGTCATGTTGTACTTAAAGCCAGGCGCTAGCACCTCATATCTCCAGCTTCCACCCTTTTCATAACGCTTAAATGCGTCACGACTCATGCCGTGCAATGCCCAAATGCGAGCTTGATCAATGAGCTCTTTGCTCCCCGTCAGCATTCCTCCTTCGGCAGTAGTCATGTTCTTCGTCGCATAAAAACTGAAGGCAGCAAAGTTTGATCTCGAACCAACAGGTCGGCCCCTGACATCGGTGGGAAGGCAGTGAGCGGCGTCTTCAATGATCTTGATATCGCGATCACCGATGATTTGCTCCATGGCATCCATGTCTACCGGCATTCCCGAGTAATGCACTGGCATGATGGCTTTTGTGCGTGGAGTGATCGCTTGCGCTACCTGATTTAGGTCCATCAGTAGGGTTTCAGGATCAACATCAACCAAAACTGTTGTTGCTCCAACGTGTTCGATCACATGGCAAGTCGAGCAAAACGTGATTGGAGTCGTAATCACCTCATCACCAGGACCGATGCCATGGGCTGCAAGAGCAATATGAAGGGCAGCTGTGCAGGAGTTCACTGCGAGAGCTGCCTCTGCTCCGACAAACGAAGCAAACTCTGATTCAAACTGCTTGGTTTTTGGTCCGGTTGTAATCCACGGAGACCGCAACACTTTTACAACCTCTTCAATCTCATCCTCAGAAATGTTCGGAGGCGAGAAGGGAAGAAAGGTGTCTCTTTTTCTGAAGGTTGTAGCAATCATATTCAGGTTCCTTGTTAGGCGGCGCGGTTTTCATAAACCGCAACGGTTTCATTGACAAATCGTGTGATATCGAACTCTTGATGGGCGAAGCGTTTTGCTCTCACACCAATCGCTCTACCGAGCTGAGGGTTTGCAGCGAGCGATATCATGGCCTCGGCAAAAGAGTCCGAATCGCCGACAGCGCATAACAAACCAGTCGCTTCGGGTGCGATCAGTTCTCTGTTAGCTGGTATGTCTGAAGCAACTACAGGCAGGCCGGCAGCAAGAGCCTCAATAATCGAGATGGATAGACCTTCGCGAATCGTTGTCGTTATAAAGACGTCGCCAGCGAAGAGTAGGGGAAGAACTGACGGCATGGCCCCAAGTAGTTTCACGCGATCTTGAAGGCCAAGTTCTGACGTCAGACTTCTGATGTTGGCTTCTTCTGGACCACTTCCAGCGATGAGGAGGTGGCTGTCTGCACGTTCATTCACCACCAAACGAAATGCCTTAAGCATAGTTGGAATGTCTTTAATCGAAGAAAGCCTGCATGTCGAAACGAACAGTCTGTCTTGTGGACTGTAACCCAGGTCGTGCCTCAACTCTTTCCCTTTTTCGAGGAGTTCAGTGTTCGTGAAGGGGGCCAAGTCAATGCCGTTTCTTATGACTTTTAACTTCGTAGATGGAATGCCTAGTTCAATACCGGTGTCGTGCTCTGCATTTCCGCAGCAGAGGGCGTAGGTCGCCGCTTTGCTACTTGCAGACTCGATGCGCTTATAGACTGGAGCCATTACCACGCCGGCATACGGTGAATTCCAGCCTGCCTGATGGTGCAGGATCGTTTTTACACCAACAGATTTGGCTGCAAACCTTCCGACCACGCTAGGCGCCGAGTTGAAGGTTTGGACAACGTCGTACTTCGCTTTTTTAAGGAATTTTCGTAGTTTGAAAAAGGAACGCAACTGAGCAATTGGCCGAATATCTCTTGGAAGATCAATGTGTTCGAGAACCCGGACCCCATCAATCTCTCTGAACTTTGCGTTGGCTTGTGCATCTGTAGATAGAAAATCAACTTGCCAACCTTTACTGAGCAGGTCTTTGGCTACCTCACAAGCCAGGTAGGCACCTCCGCCCCACCCGTTGTTTCCAAAAATGTTAAGTGCGCGTTTGGGTCTCATGCGGCAATCTCCAAGGGGGCATGCAGGTTGTGGTAAACGCCGAGATAGCTATCTGCTTGTTTTTGCAGTTGCAGTGAGCCAGGGACAATCGGGGCTTGAAGATATGCCAACTCGATACCTCTGGCGAGTTCAATGGGGTCATTCGGCTCAACGAGGATTCCATTGACTGCTGGAATGTCGTCGACGAATCCTCCTGAAGCTGTCCCGATGACAGGGACACCGAATGAAGCGGCGAGGGATGGCAAACTTGATTGAGTCGCTTGAGTGTATGGCAAGGCGCAGACTGCTGACGATGCGAAGAGGTTAACAACCTCAGAATCTGGTACGTAGCCTATCTCTACCTTGCATCGACTGCCTAGTGATGTGGCTAAAGCACTTTCCTGAGGGGAGAGTTTGCCAGGGCCGACAATTCGGATATTCCAAGATGAATCGAGGTGCTTTGCGGCGCGAAGCAGAGTATCAATGCCCTTGTATCTCTCTAGTCTTCCGAAGAAAAGGACCTGTTTTTCCTTGGAAATCGAAGGCCCGTTGGTTGCTACGCGTCGATAGTATTGGCTTAGGTCGCCATGTGGAATCACCACGAGCTTGTCTGGGTGCACGCCTTGCGCGATCACTTCTGGAACGAAGCAGCGACTAAGAAGGTGGACCTTTGTAGCTCGTCTCAATACGAAGCCGCTTAGGTGATCCAAAAACGTCGATATCGTCCGCCCAGGGTGTGGCCGTGGGTCATGCGCGGTAACAATAAACGGGACTCCGGCTTGATATGCCCAGTTTGCCCACCATACGGACCATGGGGTGCCAAGTCCAGTGAACAAATGGATCACGTCCGGATTTGAGTCAAGAATCTGTTGAAACGCCTTATGTGCTGACTTCGGACTTAGGCTTGTAACAACTCTCAGCTTCCGCTGTCGCGGCAAATGAAAGCCTTTGATTGCGGCGCCAGGTGTTGGAGACTCATAGAAAGAAGGCAACCAAATATCAGTTTTTGACTTAAGTTGAAGCTCATAACCAAGCTCAGTTGTGAGCGGTCCCATCACCCCAGAAGTCCACATTCCACAGTAAGCGATTTTCATGCAGCTGCCTCAAGAACGGGCATAGATTGCCGTTCGTATCGAAGTCTAGAAATCCAAAACCAAGCGTAAGCGCAACCAACCGTGTTGATCGAAACAATGACAAGGCTCCCAATGCCTTCTCTCAAATCAACAGCAGACATGATAGAGAAGAAGACAATTACGAAAAAGAGATCTCGCTGCTTCGAAGCGTAATTTCGAACTCTAGAACCAATTGCGCCAAAAAGGAATAGGTTTAAGATGGCTCCCAAGACACCGAACTGACCGAACCCTTCGCCCCAAGCCGTATAGGTCCAAACATTGATGTCGCCATTTGGAGAGGTTTGACTGCCTTCGAGCTTTTGGGTCCAGCGGTTACTAAATGATGTGAGCGGTTTGTTCGACCAGACAGCGCGTGGAACCGCTGTCAATGGCAGATACAGATAGGTCAAACCGTACTCATAGTCGATCTTGCTACTTTCTTTCGCGTCCCAAAGCTTGACAACCGGTTGCAGTAGGTAGCTAGGCGCTAGAACGGTCGAAGCCTTAGTTACTCCTTCTCTGTCGAGCTTAGAAACCCCGTCAATACCTCCGCCACGAACCATATTCAGCACAGCAAGGAGGACGACAAGTGGCAATATAAGGGAAGCTAATGCGATAGGATGCAGCCTTCGACGGTTGTAGTGCCAATAGAAGATTGGGAATGACAGCAAGACAGCGAACTGAAATCGGGTCGTGAAGATGCAGTACAAAGAGAAAAACAGAAGGAAATAGAGCTTTCCGGCAAGTTTGTATTGCTTGAGCCTAATCGCTTTCGATAATCCCATCATGATGCCCACTTGACCGGTCATCCAGATGTTATTGAACAGCGCACCGATCCCATTGTTTGCATTATCAGCAGCAGCGAACATGCGTGAACCAAGCAGCCAAGGAATAACCCCACCAGCGACACCAGCATTCTGCCGAACAATAAGTGCCGCAGCGCCAAGCGAAACCGCAATAGCGATTTTAAGGACGCGGTCGCTAATCTCCAACTGCATAACGGGTTGGGTATCGTTTTCAGCACTGGCCCGAAGGTGGAGGCCGGCGTAAAGGGCAATTTGTCCTCCCCACATCATCCAGCCAAAGTCTCCAAAGCCTTCCATCATCGGTCGAGCAGAGTCATCGATTACCGAGCCGATGACCACGATGATGAAGATGACCAGGTCTAGAAGGGTTTCGGTGGCGAGTGGATCGAACTTGCCAAGACGGTATTTCACCCAAACTTGGTGAGCAATAATCGAAGCAAGAACGACCCAAATCATTTAAGCGGCACTCCTCAGAACGTCCGCAAAGTGACGCGCTAAAGTGTGGGCCTCATAGGCTTTCAGAAGATTTGAGTCTTTCCGGGTGGCTGCTTCTTTTGCAATGGCGCCAAAGTTGTCTCCGATCTCTTTCATACAGATCGAGATCTGCTTTGGATCGTTGTCACAAATCATGACTCCGGCAAACTGCGACAGAAGTTGTGCTGCGGGATCTTCCTCAACTGTTCTTTGAGCAAGGTAAAGAATCGGCTTGCTAGACCCAAGGCAAACGAAAACTTTGCCAGGAATCTGAAGCCCACCTTTGTTTCCAACGATGATGAGCAGGTCAGCATTTTGCGTGGCTGCTTCGGCTTCGTCATAGGAGACTCGTTCTTTGAAAACGACGTTTGTTGCACCAAGACGCTCTACCTCTTGCTCGAAAGATGAGCTGTGGTCGCCAATGATTTGCAGATCCCATTGATTCTGAAGTTTGCTTGTGGCTTGAATCGTTGGAATAAGATTTCGGTTCCCAACAAAAGCTGCGCCAATGTGAGCCGCCGTAAGCTGTCGGTTCTTTTTGCGAATGGTTTTCGGAGCATTAACTGCGACGTATCCATAAGGTAAGACTGTCGTGGGCGGTAAATCTCGCCCGAGGAACTTACAGTAGATCTGCTCGGTTGCCGTCGTCGTGAAAACGAGGTGCTTTGCCTTAGGCACAATCGCTTTCTCAAGGAAATAGGAAACCGGACTAACGAGTGGGCGATGCGTGCGATCAATCATATGCCACGGATCACCAAAATCTGCCACCCACGGAATATCGAATTCGCGCGATAATTTGCAGGCTGCAATGTGCGCAGTAGCGCTACCTGAGGCGGATACGATCAGGTCAAATGATTCTGCGGCAAGGAGTTTGCGGCCTCGCCGGACAGCTGAGTGTTGCCACCCTGCTTGGATATCTGGAATTGCCAATCGATAATAGAGGTTTTTGAATACCCAAAGCGCTCTTGATCCTAGCTTGTTTTGAATAGCCTTACACCAGCGCTCGTACCGGATCGGTTCGGTCATTACGGTCACGCTGTTCGAAGGTATCAAACCTTCGAACCCAGCGCTTGAATTCGTTTCAGAACTTGGAGTCAGAAATGTCCACTCCCAATCTGGCGCGGTTAATCCTTGCAGCAGATACAGCGAACGTATCGCTTGTGAGTCTGCATTAGGGGGAAGGCTCGTACTGATGAAGAGAACTTTCATGCTGCTAACCTCTCATACAGATCGATAAGCTCTTGACTATGAGCTTGCCAAGAGTGCTTCTTTGCGTAAGTCTTTGCTGCCTTTTGAAGACGCTCTCGTTCTTTCGGGTTTTTGATCAGCAGGTCGAGAGCCGTTGCCAAGGATCGCTGGTTGTCTGGTTCGACCAGCATCACCTGGTCCTGTAGGTCACAGTTGTTTTCGACCGCCGAAGCTATGACGGCTTTGCCAGAAGACAACGCTTGATGAACCGGACCACTTGGCCCCCAAGTTGAGTTGTACGCAGCGACTACGATGTCTGAAGCTGTGAAAATGGACTTCCACTGCTGGTCGCCGATGAAACCGATCTTGAGGTCAACATGATCACGGTGCTTTAGGTTCTGCCATTGCTCGGTGAGCTCTTGAGCATAGGCTTTGCCATCACTCCTCAGAGCGTTTCCACCGATGACAAAATGTGCCTCCGGGTGTTGGTCGACAATCTCATCTACACAACTCAGTAGGTGATGGAATCCTTTGATCCTTTCCATGAACCCAAGGGCTACGATTAGGATCTTGCCTTCTAACTGTAATTCTTGTTTCGCTCGATCAGTTTTAGTCTTCGTTAGCGTCAATGGATCACAAGGATGGATTTCGGCGGTCCAAGCTTTCGGGTGAAGGTCGAGCCGTGAAACGGTACGGACTGGGCTTTGCGGTTCGTCCCCGCAGGATAAAATCCTGAGGACTGAAACCGATTTCGCGACCTTTTTGTACAGTCGCTTCGTGTAACTGACTAGGCCTTTATCAAGTGGTGTAATCAGGTGATGCAGCCGCGCGGTGTTTAGAATCTCATCATCGGAAGCAAACGAATGAACCGTTGACACCACCGGAAGACCTTTTCGTTTCAGCTTTTTGGCTAGCTCAATACTCGCTTCTGGACCGATGATGCCACCGTATCTGGGCTTGACGACCGACATAAAGTGAACGACATCTGGTCGTAACTGAACGATCTCTCCGGCTAGTCGAACCATTGATTTTGCCTTGGCGGCTCGGTTGCCGATGCCAGTTCTCGGGCGAACGTGGAGGTTTGGCAAATCGTTCCAATCGTCCATCGAGTTGTCTTCGATATGGCTGAAGACGGTGATGTCGATTGACTCAGGACATGCAGCCGCCAATGTTCGAAGCAGCTTCGAGTTATAGTCTGCGTCCCCCGACTTTGTGGGTGCAAAAGGACCGACGACTACTAGCTTTAGTGTTCGGTCTAGCAAATCCCCTCCCACTTCAGCAGGCCCTCGAGACCCTCACGAATACCAATCGCAGGCATCCAGTCAAGCATTTGTTTGGTCTTGCTCATGTCGCCATGCTGAATTGGCTTGTCAGATTTCCTAAATCGATTTGGATCGACTTCAACGCAGATTCGTCGATCTGTGATCTCGGACATTGTTCCGATCAGTTCTCTGACGGTGCAACAGTTGCCGCTTGTCAGGTTTGCGATCCTAAGCCCTTCGGGCGGATTCTGAGCAAACAAGATGAACCCTCTAGCCGCGTCTGAAACGTGGATATAGTCGCGTTTTGTGTCAATGTTGCCAAGATGGATCGTATCGCTCTTTCGAAGCTGACTGATGATCTCCGGGATGATGTGCGCGTTTGTTTCTCGTGGGCCGAATACGTTAAACAATCGCACTGCTGTGACTGGTTGGCCGGTTGACTCGACATGATATCTTGCAAGTTGTTCGCAGAACAGCTTGCTATGCCCGTACATATCTACGGGTTCAACAAGGTGATCTTCTGTCAAAGAGTCATCGGAGTTTGCGTACACTGCACCACTGCTGGCGATGACGACTGACTTTGCTCCACAAGCCTCTGCTGCCTTTAAGATGCTCTGGGTACCGGCTACGTTGACTCGTAAAGTCCGCTCAGGCTCAGCATTGCACTCCGGGATGTAGTGGATAGCCGCAAGGTGAATGATGCTATCCGGCCGGAAATCTCTGAAGCTGGCGGTTTGATCTTCGACTGAAATGTCGGTATCAACAACCGGAACATTTGCTATGTCTGCGATTCGTTTCGCGATTCGGTTACGGTTATCGACGATCAGAACTTCATGATTCTCATTTCGAAGTTGACGGACAACTTCGTTACCAACGAAACCTAAACCACCGGTGACAATGTATCTTCCCATTAAGCGTGTTGCTCCTGAAGGTGACTAGACTTGACGATTCGTAGAGCCGCCAAGCAAATAACAGAATGAAAAAAGTAGGAGATCGCAAACGTTGATGCCAGACCAAATGCCCCAAGCGACCTCAGTAGAAAGAGCGTACAGATAAACAGCACTGCCCAAATTAGGTTGAGTAGTACAGTTAGCCATATCTTGCCGAGGCTCATCAGCACGTAACCTGCTGCACCTGCAACGCTCGCGAAAACGGCATAGGCGCAAAGAACAATCAGGGATTTTCGCGCCTCGCTGAATGTGTCTCCATAAGCACTTAATAGCTGTGAAGACAAACACATGACGAAGAAAGCTGGCACTGCCGAGACAACGAGCGATACCCTCAGATATTTCCTAGCTGTCTCCCAAAGTTCGGTCCACTGTTTGCATCCGACATAGCTTGACAACTGAGAAAGGAAAGGCTGCAACAGAATCCCGGGGAGAAACATCAGGAAGGCGCCCCAGTTGTTCGCAGCTGAGAAAAGGCCCATTTCGCTTTGGCCGTTTTGTGCAGAAAAAATAACAGCTGGTCCAGCCCAGAGGGTAAGCCCACCGATTACGGAACCCACAAGAGCTGGCAGGGAAGCCGACCAAAGCAAAGAAATCTCAGATCTGCAGCCTCTGTAGTTTGGAAAACACTTGTATTGTTCGATCGAACAATTTATCCGCCAGAAGGTGAAGGCAATCGCGGTTAGGGAAACCGTGAAAAGCCCAACTACAGCGCCACCCAGCCCAGAAGTATGAGCTAAAACCGGAACAGCAATGAACGTGACGGCACCCTTGATAACATTGATCTTGGCGATCCAGGCGAAATCACCTAAGCCAGCCAAAACTCCATACTGGGCACCATTCACTGCCGAAACAAACATCACCGCTACGCCGAGAGTGATCAGGTTGGAGGCTTCTCGGTTCCCGAAGATTGGGCTAAATAGGGTCGCAATGACTAGTGCCGCCATCGAAACGAATATCGACATCAAATAGGTCAGGATGTTGGTCAGTGCGATTATTCGGCCTGCACGAGCGGGGTCACTGTCGCGATATCGAGCGATGAACGTTGTTGCAGTAATTCCGATTGCGGGGGCGGCAAATACCGTAAGGGAAGCGATAGTCGTTTGGATGAATCCAAACTCACCGAAGAGGTTTTTTCCAAGAATCCGCGCGGTCAAGATGGATGCGAAGAGCGCAAAACCCTGCGATGAGGCAGCCCCAAAAGCGGACCAAAGCACGTTTGCAGACAAACGACTCTGCACACCGAATCTTCGCGCGGCGATCACTTACCCAGACTTCCTTCTCGATCCGAGGGACAGTCCACAAAGAACGCCAGCAAAACTTCCGAGAATGGACGCCGTTCCTGCTTGTTTGTTGATTGGCTTGTCGAATATGTAGGGTTGAACCAGCAAGCTCCACTTTGCGTCGTCGATTTCAGACGCGATTCTTGCGTCTTCGAACCGTTGCCTTATTTGTCCGTAAACTTTTGTCGCGACGTCTAGCTGGTTCAACAGTCGTTGTAAACCAACAGCTTCGCTCGGGGCTGCTTTGGCTAACGTCGTAGCTCGTTCGAGTGACCATTTGGTTGCCGCCTGTTCGGCTATCAGGCTTGCAATAGTCGGATCACTGCCTGTATTGACCTCGTGAGAAGCAGTCTGAACAGCCTTTTTGAACTCATCGACCGTTGTTTCATACTTGCGCTTAAGCATCGCTAGTTTCGGGTTTTCCGGCCCTAGTTCTCGCTCTGCACTACGCCACTCAAGTTCGGCACTTTCAATCTCTGATTTCCACTTCTCTGTTCTGGTTACCGATGTTGGGATCGTAAATGCGGAGTTGCTTGCGAGCGCAGCCTTCTTTGCTTGGTCAATTTTTGCAGTGATCTCGCCGTACTTAAAGGTAAGTTCCTCTACTCGTTGAGAGCTTGCGCCTGTTGAGTAGGGCTTTGAAGCATCGGGCATACTCTTCGTCGTCGCCTGATACGCAATAACCTTCTGATCGAGTTGATCGATCAAGCTTTCTTGCTGTTCGAGAGCCTCTTTGATTGTATTTGCTTGCCTCGCTGCCATCGAGACGTTGACGTCTCGGTTAGTTAGCTGGAGAACGTTGATAGCCTCTTGAACCATCGTCAGTGCTCGCTGACTATTCTTATCGTCGGCATGTACGATGATCTGGTTTGTCTGGACGACTGGTTCAGTCTTGAACGCCGATTCGACTGCAGTTTGGTTGAGTCCCACTTTTTCACAGATCGGCTGAGTGACTCGGCGGCTAACTAGGATGCCGTTGATCACATCAAGCGGTGAAGCACTCTTCGTAAACAAGCTGCCTGAGCTAGATACCGAAGTCATACTTGAACCTGGGGGCGGTGTGAGTGGAAGCAAAATAACTGCTTGGGCTCGATAAACTGGCTGCTGAACATACACGTATCCGTAACCTGCCGAGCCACCGAGCAGGGTGCATAGACCAACAATCTTCCATCGGTTTATCAGCGTCGCTACGGTCGGAGCAATGTTGATCGTTGGGATTTCGTTAGTCATGCTCATGGTTTTATTCCTTTGGTTTTTCGTAAAGTTAATTCCGACCAAGCAGGCATAAACCCACAGGAGATGTAGAGCCTTTGAGCAGGAATATTTGAAGCCTGGGTACCGACCGCTAAGCAGTCGAAGTTATTTTGGAAAGCCCAATCACTAGCGGCAGAAACGAGTTGTTTGCCAATGCCTTGGCCGCGAGCCGCGGAATCTACTACGATCAATCCGATCGAAGCCAGTTTCATACCAGTGGTTCGTTGCAGTTGCGTATCGCTTTGCAGGGTTACAAAACCGGCTAGCTGGCCGCACTGTTTGATCCCAAGAACTCCCAATCCGACTTTTCTATTGATCGCGTTCCTCGTCCATTCCGAGTAGGCACATTTGACCGGTGCAGCTACCAATACAGGATCTGTTATGTATCGCCCATCTACAAATGAAGCCGCTGCAAGCGAACATGCTTCGTTTGCGTCGCTCGACGTCAATTCGATAACTTGAGTTTCATAGCGCGAAGGCACCTGACAATAAGTTAGGAGGGATTCGATCTGTCGAAATCCGTTATCTTGCAACGCAATAGTAGTATTGATATTTGATGACTCGATACGAGTCATCAAATATTCACAATTGGCTCTCTCCATCCAATCCTCTACTTCGGCAAAAAATGAAAAATCCTGAGGGAATTGCTGGGTAGATCGCAAATGAAGTTGCCGACAATTCCTTCCCGTCACCTCAGAGTCCCAAACAAGGGGCGTCGCAACAGCTTCGCTATGCAAACCCTGGAAGCTCTTCGCTCCTTGAGACTGTTGTAATCGTTGCCACCGATCTCTCGCGAAAGACTCGATTGCTTCGGGGGTGAGCCAATTTCGTAGCCGAGGATCGCTAAATGGAATCTGATCTTGCTGGACGGTCATCTTTGCAGTTCTGCCTTCTGATGAACGCCGCTCGATAGAAGCACATAAGGAATAGTCTTGAGTAGGATCGCGAAATCCAGCCTAATGGATTGTCGCTCGACATACTCCACATCAATTCGCTTGCGCTCTTCCCATGAGATCGTGTTTCGTCCGCTTATTTGGGCGAGACCGGTCATTCCGGGCTTGACAAGGAGCTTTCTTTCTTCAATTTCTGTATAGAGTGCTCGTTGATCGACTAGATCCGGACGTGGTCCAACCAACGACATGCTGCCGAGAACGACATTGATGAGTTGTGGAAGTTCGTCGATACTGGTCTTTCGAATGAACTTACCGATGGCAGTGACACGCGAATCGGAGGCTCCGGTAAACACCGAGCCATCAGCATTTCGAACATCCGGTCCTCCCGGGCGCATGGATCGGAATTTATAGATCTGAAACGGAGTGCCATTTTTGCCAAGACGGCCCTGTCGAAAGAAGACTGGACCCGGCGAGGTGATCTTGATTAACGCTGCAACCACCGCCAACATCGGGGATAAGATTGCAAGTGCAAGAGTTGCCACCAGAATGTCGAATATTCTTTTTGTGAGATTTGCGCACTGGCTCATTTTTACTTCTTGAAGAGGTTCTGGAAGAGGAAAAAGGCGGTGATCGGACGTGTGAGATCTTCGATCAATGTCGATTTCGCGGTGCCCATGAGAATGACGTCTTCCGGCTGTAGGAGAGGGTTCGCTTCTAACTTGCCCTGTTTAAGGTAATCGTCCAGGTTCACGTTTATGGTTGTGACCTTTCCACTGGCGCTACCACGGACAATAGTCAGTCGACGGTAGGTCCCACCGGCGACAAGACCACCTGCCTCGGCGAGTGCATCTGCGACGTGATAGGTTTTTTCTGGCCGCATCACATACCTTCCTGGGCGTTGTACTTGGCCAAGAACAACGAAACTCTTCGACAAAGTTGGAACGTAGACGAAATCACCGGATTGAAGGACAAGTGAATTAGGACTCGGTCTTTCCAAGGTCGGCATCGATTCATGGAAAATCTGATCTCCTCTGAAGATCATTACGTCTTGCCAGTTTGCTTCGGCAGTCGTACCTTGTGCTCGTCCGATTGCTTCTCGAACTGTTGTGCCTTCGTGGACGGTGAGTGATCCCGCGTTTTTGACCGAACCAGCCATTGTCACCTTGATGGCGGAAGGTAGATCAACTGTGATCACATCACCAGATTCCACGATAAAGTTTTTATAGCTTGCACTCGGAGTTGTCGGGAATGTGTACAGGTCTGGTCCGCGTCGCAGGCGAATAGAAAGTTCATCACGTTGGGTTCCATCGTTCGGAACGACAATCGCACCAACCGAACTGACCGCCCGATAGAGGTCGTCGCCAGGGCGGAGTCGTACGCGACCCGGATTTGTGACACTTCCTATTACCCAGGCTCGAATTCGTGCAGTAGGAACCACTACAACAAGATCGTCTGCCATGAATGGACCTGTCCATGAAGGCTTTCCTGATATGGCTTCCGAGGCTACCGTTGTTGCTATGACGTCGCCTTTTCTATAAACCGTAACTTCGACTTCGTCGGCGTCCGCTGTAGGCACAATCTGCGAAATGACTCGCCTAAGATCAAGCTCAGGAAGTAGCTCTATTTCCTTGAGTGCTGGATTATCACTGGTCGTGTAAATAACGTTCTTACGTTGCTGTTTTAGTCCGAGCGAAGTATGAGGTTCCTTGATGACCCTCTTGAGTAAGCCTGCTATTCGATTCTGAGCCTCGATCAACGTCAACCCGCTGATCTCGATTCTTCCAAGACCGGCTGGGTATATCGCTCCATCTGACTGAACGGCGTAGTCACCGGAATACTCCGTGTATCCCATGACAACGAGTGAAACCACGTCGCCGTTTCGCAGCTTTGCAGGTGCGTTTTGAGTGTCAGAAGGCAGGTTTCCAGAGAAAGGAGTCAATCCAATTACGGCGGCAGCCAGAAGGGTGGTCAGCGTCATGATTCACAGCTCTCAGTCCGATTTCGCCTTGTAACACCCAGTAAGAGTGCCAGTTCAACCTGGTAAATACGCTAGGACGTCATCAGACAGGGAGTATCATCGGTGTGAATTGTGAATTTTGTAGTCCAGCTCAAGCTGAACTCGCAAGATGAGCTAACAAGACGGTGTCGTACGGTGAAACATAAGAACTTGCTTCAGGTGTTGATGCTCAAGATCGCGGCATTCGTTGGGGCAATAGGGTTAATTCGCCCTGGGATCAATCCCGCTGTTCCTTTCATTGTCGCCGGAGTGGCTGGCATCCTTATTGGCGTATTTCGGCAGGTGAAGGGGCTCGACTTTGAGCTACGAGTGATGCGCAGGCTGAAGAAAGTCAAGGATGAAAATCGGGCTTGGACTGTTTTCGAGGTCATCGTCATCGCGATCATTCTGCGAATGCTCGAACTCATGGTTTACGTGCTTATTTGGCGAGCCTTGATCGATCAAAACATGGTGCCGGCGCTCATCGTTTTTGTCGAGGTCGACCTCTTCGCCGACCTATCTCAGGCGCTATACGCCTCTTTGGTTTCCAAGAACCGTGTCGAGTCTTAGTTCTCAATCTTTCGATAAAGAAGATAGCTGTTGAGAACCGGGTGAATTGCCATGAGCATGAATAACGTGAATCCGAACCAGAACGGTAGACCGCAAATCGAAGCAATCAACCCGATAACCCCGCCAAAGGTCCAAAGTCTTCCAGCGGCGCGATGAGTGGCATGCCAAACTTTCTCACTTGAAAGTGTCCATGGTGTCCGAACACCCATGTAATAGTTTGGTCGAGTCTTTCCCAAGACATTTCCTAGAAGCGCGAAGAATCCGAACAAGATAGCCATCATCACCCGAGTCATGTCGAATGTGTAGCCCGCCGAGCCGAGTGTAATCACAACACTGATCGTGGACATCAGCAAGCTGACAACCACCATGATGTAGCTGTAGGTGGGTTCAAATGTAGCGACTTCGTACTTCTTAGGCGATAACGCAGGGATGGCTAGAGTTAATGCGAGGGTGAACAAGGTTGATCCCGGTCCAAACGCGAGTGAAGTCCATTTTGATCCGTAGCCGTCCACTTTCCCTGCGGCATTCCAGTGAATTGGCACCGTGTCGGGCATTCGTGATGCCATATAGAAAGTGAAAGTCAGAATTGCAAGGAGAAACAAAAGCTGAATTTGGATGGATTTCTTAGTCGTCATTCCGATTCACTGGACGTTGGATTTCGCTTGAGAAGATCAAGGAGCAATGCAAGTAGATCCTGAGTAACCGTCGTATTGAGAGAGTAAAAAATCTGCTGCCCCTCGCGACGAGTGTTCACCAACTCAGCTTGCTTAAGAACACTAAAGTGGTGTGACATTGAGGGACCAGAGATGTCGAAGAAGTTGGCAATTTCACCAGCAGACAACTCGGAGTCTCCTAAGATTTTTAGGATCTTACGCCTAGTCGGATCTGCCAAGGCTTTGAACGCTTCCTCCTTCATTGCTCTTCTTGATATTTAGTCAACTATCTAATTATACGTACTGTTTGCCGTTTCTTGCGATGTTGAGGCAATGGTCCCAGTCGGATGCAACAGCCAAAGCAACCCAATCCAGGTAATATAGAGATGTTGTGTACGTCGTTCTGACGTGCCTCCGACGGTCAGTCTTGACCAAATCGGGATGTGGCTCAGCTTGGTAGAGCGCTGCGTTCGGGACGCAGAGGTCGAAGGTTCGAATCCTTTCATCCCGACCAAGTTCAATTTGAACCTAGCCGACTTGGGTTCTATTCTGTAAACTATCAACCCCGTTGTTCCCTATGTTGGGCACTAAGTGCCGTCGGAGCCCTTCGATGGCCTGTTCTTGCACGGGTTGCCTAGACCTTGCGTAGGCTTCCATCGTTGTTCGAGCATCAGAATGTCGTGCCAAAGCTTGGACGGTGCGTATGTCTGCTCCCGATTCGATCAGAAGCGAGACGTATGACCCGCGAAGGTCGTGCAACCTCATCCCTGCCAAGCCGTGCTTCTGTGCCCATAGCCTGAAATCCCTGGTTAGGTTGTCCGGCGAGACGGGTTTGCCGTTTGCCGCAGAGAACACGTACTTGCATCGCTTTGGTTGGGATTCCAGTGCTTGACGTGCTTCAAAGGCTAGGGGCACGTTGGATATGCTCTTTTTCGTCTTCGGCGTCTCATCCTTCGGACCTCCCTTCACTTTTGCGATGGCATGTCGGACGCGGATGACGTCCCCGCGAATATCGTCCCATTGAAGTCCACACAGTTCGCCACGTCGAAGACCAGTCAGGACAGCGACAAGGATCATTGCACCGAGACGATCCTTCGGATTTAACAGCTTGATTGCTTCTTCCGGATTGAGTGTCCGATTCTCACGCGGAAGGACCTTCGGGTATTCGAGACCGATTGAGGGATTGATAGCGATGTATTCATCCTTGACAGCTTCCGTGAGCACCATGCTCAGGAAGTTTCCGATACGTCGCACATAGCGCGCGGACTTCCCATGAATCCCGTCAATGAACTCTTGAGCGTCGCGTCTCTTGATCTTGTCTAGCTTGATTCGCCCTAACCGGCTTGGGCTAAGGTAGACACGCCAAGCGACTTCGTGGGTTTCCCATGTTGTCTGTTTGTGTCGCTTCTTGAAGCGGTCTTCAAGGAGTTGCTTCGCATAGTCTGCGAGGCTCGGTATCTCGCTTCGCTTGTGTGTCGTTGCCTGAATGGTCCGCAAGTCGCGTTCTGCTTCGAGTCGCGTCTTACGTGTCGTACCGCAGACGCGTTGGCCGTTGATTGTTCTTCGTGCTCGGTATCCGTGTTCTCCTACCTTCTCCACTGTTCCCAAGCCCTTCGGTCGTCGTTCGTTCATTGTTTTCCTCTAACTCGTTGGGGTCGAATCGAATGAGGTCGATGGGACGAACCCACCACTCACCGCTTGGATGCTTGAAAGCTCCAGGTATCCACCCAGCGACGCACCAACGATTCAGAGTTTTCTCACTTCGAGACCATAATTCGCAATAGCAACAAACCGGCCTCGAAGTGAGGTCGGCTTGTATGATAACGGGTTCGTGCAAGCCGACCTCCTACCCTTGCGGGCGTCACACCTGAGCCGAATTCAAAGTAATGAGCCTAACTGTTCGGCTCAAAATGAAACGATCCCAAAAGCAGTTGGGAAGATCGCTGAGTACGGCGACCCAGTCAGACATGAGGAACATGTCCCACAGATATTGATTGAGTGGATATGTTTCCACCACAGTTATATCTGACCTCTTGTAGTAGCCTTGCATACATCTACCTCGGTGTAAGATGACGGCGAACCCTCTACCTCTAGAATCCCGTTGTGCGGAAAGCATAATCGCTCCCTGCTCCTCTAGCGTGATAGGTTCACCACACTCTGCACAGACCATGACTGGAACACAGTACTTGCCCTTTTGCTGTCCGAGTCGAAGCGGTGACACGATCTCTATATTTGTCATTCTTGATAGCCTCTATTTGTTTGCAGAACTCTTGTCTGCGCTTGAATTGTCTCGGTCCGACCCGGGGGTAGGTCAAGCGGTTTGATGACATGAACTGAAAGATTGTCACGAATCTTTCTCACGTGAGTTCACAGGGCACCCGTGAAGACTATTAGCAGAATAGGCCGTTGCAGTAACAGCGTAACAGGGCAAAGGGAGGCCTCTAGAATCGGTTATAAACGGCTACGCGGTCGGTGTAGTGCGCAGAGTGTCCGAGAACTCGGGTACAGGTTCCGAGGGTCAGAGAATCGATTATAATCGACTGCGAACACCTTGCATGATCTAGCACCTGAAGATCAAGGGCCTACAGCGTCAATCACTGCTTTTGAAAAATCAAAAGCCTTGGCATTGTCCTCCAAGCTTTCCGTAGCTACGCTACGGAGTGGTGCGCTTGACCTTCAAACAGGTCGATTTGAGGCTCAAACCGCCCCAAAACAACCCCAAAAAGCACTCAAATACACCAAAATGCTCGATTTTGCAGGTACCAGGTAAAAATACCAGCCAATACATGTGCGAAGCACATGTAGCCTATCTATGTTTATGAGAGCAAACTAACATTACGCTACAACTTTGAATAGTGAATCTCTTATAACTATCTATCTAATCAAATATAAAGAGTCTCTATTTCGCGCACGCGCACGCGCCTATACGCCCACGCATACGCACTTGCGCACACACATGCACAGGCACGCTCCCACGCGCACGCGCAGGCGTGAGAGAATTTTCGTTTTCAATCGACGATCTAGACGGATAGGCATCAGAAGTCACTCTGATGCTCACACCGTACGCTAAGGCGTTTATAATCGATTAGAGAGGCACCTATGGCGCGTACTGGGTCTACACTTCGTAGACCTTGAGCACTTCATCGCCGTAGTGGTTGATGACCTTTACTGCAATCTTCCCGGTTGATGGTTTGTCGAACGGTTGGCTCTTTGTCGAATATAGTGCCGACCAAGCCCCTTCATCGATTTCCGCTCGAAGGGCACGTTTCAGCTTCGCATAGGGTTCGTCGGCACCCAGGAAGTACGCGTGCTTGACGAAGAAGCTTTCGCCGTTGTAGTCGGTATCGATGAACCATACGGCAAGGTCGTCGGTAGACCCTGATCGAATCTGTCCGGTTGTCGGATCGTACACGTCCAAACCGAGAACTTCAACCGTGATGCGACCGTCCGAACTCGTTTGAATTTTCAAATCGGGTTCACCGAAAACCATGAATAGGTTTCCGGCACCGGTCTTCTTGAGCAGGTCATCACCCATGCTCAAGTCGTTGTTCATGCGAACGGGCAAGACAGTCAAAGAGCCGTACTGCTTGGCTTCCTCGGTGGCATAGCCGTCGAAGCTGAATCCGCAAACGATGAGCAGGTCATAGCCGATGCCCTTTACTGCTTCCTTTGCTGCTTCTTTCACCCAGTCCGGTCCCACCGTGCCGAATTCCGGTCCGATGCTCACCGCAACTGTCTTCGATTGTCCCGTTGCGTCGGTATAGGTGCCCTTGGCATGAAGATACAGACCTGCGAACGGCTCAAGTCCATCGAACTTCAATCGTTCACCCTTGCGAGTGTTCTGAACTCCGGCTTTGCGCAGGTTTTCCAAGATCATCGTCGCGAAGTCGGTGACTTGTGCGGTTTCCTCGGGTGTGACAGTGCCGTTTTGATCTAGGTCGGCAGTCTGTAGCACTCGGTGAGGGGCAAGGCTTTCGACGGTGAACGGACCGGTCACCCGCACTCGCTTCGAGTCTTCGTAGGGTTGATCAAACAAAAATGCAATATCTGAATGGCGGCTAATCGCAACATCGATTTCGTCGCGTCCCATTCCTTCTTTGATAGACGGATTGTTCGCAATGCTTCCAAGCGTTATGTGCGGCACGCGCTTGTAAACAAACCCTTTGCGTATATCATTTTCAGTGGCATAGCCTGGCGGAACTTTGCCAGAAACTTCGCCTTCTTTCGAGATACCTTCAGTCGAATCCGAGAGGAGAAAGTATGGATATCGGGAAGACATTAGGCGCGTTCGGGCCAGTGCCAGCGCTACACGACTAGTGTCAAGTGTGATCCAGCGCCGCCCCCATTGCTCGGCAACATAGGCCGTAGTCCCTGAACCACAAGTCGGATCAAGTATTAGGTCTCCGGGGTCGGATGCCATGAGCAAGCATCGTTCGATTACCTTCTCGTTCGTCTGAACTACGTAGATTTTGCCGCCTTTCCGCCCCGCAACGGATGTGTCAACCCAGATGCCAGAGAGCTCGATCATGGGCATATCGTCCAAGTAACGAATATATGCAAGGCTTCCTTTTCGCGGTCGTAATCGACCAGCGATCCTAAGATGCTCCATGCCTGTCGGCCAAGTTGCCTTCCAGTGCTTGGAATCTCCAGGTCGGTAAACCGTGCTTCCGAATGTCATCGGCTGATCTTCAGCCGCACTTCCTTGGCTTGTTGTGTTGTCAAGCCTAAATATGCGGCTTCCTTCTGGAATCTCCTCATCTCCAGCTTTTTCTTCGGGAGTCATCAACCGCGTGTCTCCATTGATAAGTAAAAGGTGGCGGTAATCCCCACTCCTAAGGTTCGTCTTGGTCTTTGGCAGATAGAGTTGCCGGTACTTCAGCGAAGGACGATTCTTTGCCACCCACAAGATGTGGTCCCCGAGCCTGCTTAGATACGCTGTATCAAACCCGCCAGTGGTGGCGTAGCTAATCATCGATATGAAGTTTTCCGACCCGAATACTTCGTCTAACACGCTTCGGACGAGATGAACATTCTCATCGCCGATCTGGACAAATAAGCTCCCAGACTCGGTAAGCAGTTCTCTGGCGACAACGAGACGATCACGAAGGTAGCTCAGATAGGAGTGTATGCCAAGCTTCCATGTATCCCGAAACGCACGCACCTGCTCAGGTTGGCGCGTCGCATCTTCCACCTTATCACCGACCCTATTCTTTCTCGTGCTCACCTGCCAGTTTGAGCCGAACTTGATGCCATAGGGCGGATCGAAGTAAATGCATTGAACCTTGCCCTTCAGTCCTTCCTTCTCAGCAAGCGAGTTCATCACAAGCAAGGAGTCACCAAGGATCATGCGGTTCGTCCAATGCCCTTCGTGGTGATAGAAATCGACCTTCTTTTCAAAGTCTTCGATCCCGTTGAAATCGCCAAAGAGGTCGAACTGAAGGTCTGCGTCGGAAGCTTGGGAACCCACCTTCGATGCCAGCTTCTTCAGGTTGTCGATGATGGCGGACGGGTGAATCTTCTCTTGAATGTAGATCGGAACGGTTGGAACGGCAAGGTCTTCCTGATCCTGCTCGTCTTTGCCCTTCCAAACAAGCTGAGGGTCTAGGGACGCATCACGCGGGTACAGCTTCCGCTCTTCTCGCACCTCATCAGCCGCCACGAAGTCCTTCAGTTCTTGCGTCGGAATGTTGACGCGACTATCCTTGTGCTTCGTGTATTCGATCTTCGCGCCTTCGCCGTATGTTTTCTTAGCCATTGTCTACTTCGCTCGTTGTATACCTGCCAGAAGGATTAGCTCCTGTACGACCACCCGAAGAGGCTCTTTGATATCATCAATATCAGTTCGGTGCGCAAGGTACCGCCTGTTGTGCGCAGACAGGTCTCCCTTGTCTTTCAACTTCTTGAGGCCAACCTTAGAGTTTCGACCAATATTCCAAGACGCTTCATTGACAACAGCATTTGCCAAGTCTCTGAGCATCAGGAAATTCCCATCTCTGTCCTTGATCCTGTCGGAAATCCCCTTGGCTTCATGGCACTCGATAATCAAGGTCTCTACCAGACGTCGTATCAACACCGCGCACGCATCGTAGCACCCGTTCTCATAAGTGGCGTTGATCTGGTCGGCAATTCGCTCAATGTATGGTTTCGTTCTTGCGGTGAATGACCTTGCCAAGACAAGCTGTCCGGCAGTAGACAAGCCTTCCTGCGGAGGCAGAATAAAGTCCGCAGTGTCTTCTCGAATCGAAGAAGCTACGCTTCTCAGCCATTGGACTGATCGACTACTCACCCATTCCCCTGTTGAAGATATGTTTCCCCATCGACTCGAAGATTTTCTCAATCTGTTCATTCGAGGCTTCCGGGCTTATGTGGATTTGTATGTCAAGGTGAACCGTTGGCGTGGTCGAAGTCTTGACTGGGAGTGGACTCGACTGGGACGTGTTCTGAACACCCATCGGGGACTCCGTGGCGGGCACGTTTNNCTCGCCTCTTGGCTTGGTGTGTCTTTGGCCTTTCGTGGCCCTGCCGGTTTCTTCGGAGCGACAGGAGTTTTTGCAGACTGCGGATCAGGTTCTTTGCTCTGGTCTGCCTCAACGATCAGTTTGTAGAGCGAGGCTGAACCGTTGGCTGCCCCATCACCGAGTTTGGTGTTCTTTGTAATCCACCTGGCAACATTCGACTTGTCGATTTCTGGCCCAGGCTCAACATCGAGCAGACCTTGAGGGTAAATCGAATGAAGCATTGCCTTGCATGCATCGGCGTAGGTGTCATCGTGCCGCCACGTGTTTGCCAGCTCTGTTGGCTTGCCTTCTTCTGATATGAGTCCAAGTTGCTTCAACACAGGTACCAGATTCTTCGCCGCTGGGGTCTCTATTTTGAAAATGGTGCTCAGGTAGCTGGGGTCCACTGTCTTTGGTAGAGTCTTGAGGAACTGCTTCCTAAGCTGCCACCATCGATTCTCAGGAAAGCGGGGGAAAGATTGTTTGTCGTCTGCCACTAGTCTGTCGTCTCCTTGTTGTCAGTTGCGTTTCTTGGCTTCCTCGATTTCTCAAGCTGTCTGCCTGCATCGATTGCCCGCTTGAAGTCGGCTTCGACCGCACTTGCACGGTTTGCTTCGATGACTCGCCATTTCTCGAACTCAGCAAGTGCTTTGTGATCTGCATCATCGCGAGAGATAGACCCGGCATGAGTCAAAATCTCTCGCTCAGTGATCCGCAAAAAGTCGTCAAGCTTTGCGATCCAACCTGCCATTGTCATGGGGCGCCGGTTCATCGCCTGTAGCTCAGCGAATTCAAGGTAGATGGTGACAATCCGGTTGAGCGCATCAAGTTCCTCTTGGGTCAGGTAGTTCTTGGCGACTTTCACGTCCCGTGCAATCGGACGCTCCCCAGGGAAATTGGTCAAGCCAGCGTTGGGCTTGCTTGCATCCGCACGCATGAACTGAACTTCGGCGGCGGTGTGTCCATGAGCCGCCCAGTGCATTTTGTTTTGTACGGTGGCAAAGAAGAGTTGGGATACTTCAGCATTCGCGTCATAGTCTTCGCTAAGTGCGTAAATGTCGAGAACCTTACGCCAGAAGACCTTTTCCGATGATCGGATATCCCGAATTCGTTGGAGAAGTTCCTCAAAGTGGCGGTTTTCGGGGTCCTCTTTGAACCGCCTGTCGTTGAGGACGAAGCCCTTCACCAGATAGTCGCGAAGCTGTTGAGTAGCCCAGATTCGGAAGCGCGTGCCTACCGCCGATTTAACCCTGTAGCCGACCGAGATAATGACGTCTAGATTGTAGTGCGTTAGCGATCTTTCCACTGACCGCTCACCCTCTTGACGAACTGTCAAGTAATCCTTGACAGTTGAGGATGGGTCCAACTCCCCTTCCTCGAAGACGTTCTTGACGTGAAGGCTGATGTTCTGTTTGGTCGTGGCAAACAGGTCCGCCATCTGTTGCTGAGTGAGCCATACCGTTTCGTCTTCCAGTCGAACGATGATTTCAGGGCTACCCTGAGCAGACTCGTAAACCAGAAACTGAGTGTCGTTCATGCATTCACCCCCTCAGCGACATGTGACCGAATAAGGTTCACAGCATCCCACGGGTCACTAATCTCTAGGAAGTCCCATCGTCCAAGTTGTCCGTGGTTATTCACCGCAGGAACCCAAAGCGTCTTGGCGGTCTGTACCTTCGCTTCCTTCTCTTTCTTCTTCTCACCGGTGACTTCGATGATCAAGTTCAGCACGTCCTCTTCATCCTCCCTGTCGCGAATGATTGCGATGAAGTCCGGCACGTAGTTCCTTTGCTCACCATCAACGGTGTAGGGGATGGTGAAGCCAAGATTTTGGTTCTTCACGTAGCGAATCACCTCGGGCATGTCTTCCAAGGTTTCGGCAAGCTTTTGCTCCCACGTGCCGGTATCCGCCACGACATGCGAAACGTGGCACTTGTCGGGTCGGGTTTCAAGCGTCGGCTTTGTAGTGTCGAAGTCCACGTAGCGAGTCGAACCAAACGTGTCGTAAGGCCGAAGGATCGGCTTGAGCACCCTTTCTGCTTCGCTTGCCTTGACGATAGCGCGATATATCCTGTCGGCGGCATTGTGGGCAAGTTGAGTGAAGAGCAATAGCTGTGGGAAGGTGCCGTCTTTGCACGTCACACAAGCATCAAGCCACTCCTTCGAGATTCGCAACAGGTCGGGGAATCGCCACGATTGCACGTCTTGAACGGTGCCGTCTTTGGCTTCGCCTTCGGGTGGTTCTTGGCGGAAATACTTCTCAAGCGTCAGCTTGGCGAGCAGGAAAGCGACCTCGTTCAAACGCTTGGCGCGAAGATCGTCAAGCGTATGGAAGCTTGATTCCCCGACGATTGGCGCGTTCTCGGTTTTGGTCGGAACGTCCTTCGTGCTCAGGCTATAGTGGCAGTCTTCGGTGAACTCTGCTTTCAGACGTTCAGATCGAACTTCGTAGCGGTAGCCGATTAGGCGGGGGAAGGTGATTTCGCAGGCAATCCGACCTTCAATCGCCCGAACCCTTGTCACGTCAGGACCTGGCTTTGGATCGGTGCCCGAACCAGCACTTGGAATGAAGCTGAATGGCACACCGTACACTTCCGCATATTCCGGCTCGAAGTGTCCTTCTTCGTTTGCCGCATAGCTCATGCGACGCAAGCCACGACCGACAACCTGCTCACAAAGAAGCTGAGTGCCGAAGGCACGAACGCCAAGGATGTGTGTCACGGTGTTCGCGTCCCACCCTTCCGTAAGCATTGACACGCTCACGACGCATCGCACCTGCTCACCTAGCTTTCCGGCTTTGCCGACCGTGTTCATGACTTCGCGAAGAATGTCTTCATCCTTCAGGCTGTCCGGGTCACGTCCGGGGAACCGTGCGACGTACTCTGACTTGAATCGGTCGATTTCGACACTGGCGATCTTCTTGAATTCGGCGGTCATCGCTTCACCGGAATCAAGCTGTTCGGAGTCAATGAGGATGCTGTAGGGTCGTGCTTTGAACCCTCCGTTTTCTTCGTTGCTGAACAGTGGCAACCCACCCGGCACAACGATCTTTTCACCGTTTGCAAGGGCCTTTTCCCATCCCGCTATGTAGTCATAGACAAGCTTCGAGACGTTCGTATTCGAGCAAACGACAATAAAGACCGGTGGTGTCTGCCCTTTGCTTCTGGCTTCGCTGTTTGCTTCCCACCTTCGGAAGCTCTTCTCATAGTTGGCGTACAGGCTCTGTAGCGCACCTTCGAGAGCAGGCGGAAGCTTCGGTTCACCTGACACTGCATCAGTCTTGCGTCCCTTCTTTGGTAGCCCATCCCGAACCCGTGACCATAGGTCACGATAGGTCGGAACGTCGGCGTCACCGGCATTGTCTTGAACTGGCACACGGGGCACCTTGACGATTCCCGCTTCTATTGCGTCGATGAGGGAGAAGTCCGACACGACCCACGGGAAAAGCGTTCCTTCGGGCCATCCCGAACCTCTCAGGAAGAATGGTGTCGCAGATAGGTCGTAGATGGCGCGAACACCAAGCTTCTTCTTGACCGCTTCGATGCCACGAAGCCAGATTCGTGCCTGCTCTTCTCGCTTCTTTGCTTCCTGTCCTTCCTCACCAGTTAGCTTCTCTTCGATTGCGTTTTCTGGCTTTCGTCGGTAGCAGTGATGGGCTTCATCATTGAGGACCACGATGTTCTTCTTGTTCCCGAACTCACGGCAAACACGTCGGACCATTTCGTCCGGCGTTTCGGTAAAGAGGTTCGTTTCGCCCTGTCCAAGCACGCTCTTGACAAGCTTCGGTGCATCGACCTTTTCACGCTGCTTGAATGCGTGGTAGTTCGTGACAATGATTTTCGAGCGTCCTAACTGCTCGAAGAGGTCAGACGGCACAAGGTCAAGTGCACGATAAATCGTGCTTGGGTCGGATGGTAGCAAGACACGAAGCCGGTCACGGATGGTGATGCCCGGTGCAATGACAAGGAAGGAATCTGAGAACCGTGCATCTTGTGCGTTTGCGACCTTGTTCAAGACGTGCCATGCGATGAGCATTCCCATGACGGTCGTCTTGCCTGCTCCAGTTGCGAGCTTGCAGGCGAGACGGTTCAGACCCGGGTTTGACGTGTCGTTGGCTTCAACCAGAGCGTTGTGAAGCCAACCGTCGCCAAACTTCTGAGCAACCTCAGTCAAGTAGATGACGGTTTCAGCCGCTTCGACCTGACAGAAGAAGAGTCGTCTCTCCCGATCCGAGTTCGTCCAATGCTCAAGAAGCCGTGCCGTCGTTGTCGTGACACCGGCATAGCCACCGGACCGCCATAGGTTGACGCGTTGCCTAATACGGTTGATGAGCGCATTCTCTTCGATCCGCTCTTCAGTCCACTCGGTAGCAGGTAGAAGCTGTTGACCGCCCTTTCGCTTAGGCTTTGCGATGGGGATAAAGTACGCGCTCGTGCGCCTAGCCTGAACCACGTCGTTCGTGATGCCCGACTTGTCGAACCGGAAATGACGCTCAGGTTCATCAAACGGTGAGTTCAAAATCGGGTTTTCGATTACGACGTCAGCCATGCTCTAACCATCTGCAAGAATACTTACATTCAGCACGAAAAGCATAGCACGTACTAACAAACTCGTGTAGACAGGCGTGCGGTTGCTGAACAAGCATCGTTTGATTTTTCAAACGCCTGAGACTGTCACGTCTGGGTGCCCCTGGGTATGGCTTGGAATCGATTATAAACGGCTCTGCGAGGCAAGCGCATGAACTCACGCCCGATGGCAAGGGCAGACCTCTTGTTCTATGATTCGTTTGAAAAATCAAACGCTTCGATCACCGCTCAAACCGCAAATCGGTCTCTGCGATTGTCAATCAATGCTTTGTGAGCCTTGGTAGACGCGATATGCGCCAAATAGCACCATCATGAGACCGGGTGCCGCGAGCCAAGTCGCAACAATTGATCCCTTGTCACCGTCTGGAGCACCGATTAACAGTCCAAGGGCAAGGGGTAGAGAGCCGAACGCAATCAAGGCAATACCATTCTTGCGGCGTTGTTCGGGCCAATATAGGGGCTTGCCGCACTGAGGACAGGCTTTCGCGTCTCCAGCGAGTTTGTGTCCACAGGCAGGACATGGCTTTAGGTTGGCATTGTTGAGGTCGGAACCACAGTGCTTGCATTTGATTGCAACTGACAGTATCGTCTCACCGCAAAATGGACACTGCTTCTCATTGCTCAAATGCGTATTGTTGCTGTTGGTCTCTTCCGAACTGGGCGAAGTTGCCGTCATGACTGCAACCTGTGGACGCTTGCTCTCTTCTATCCACCAGAACTTTTCACGCTGACCGTTCGCCTGACTTCGATTGCGAAGATACTCTTTAGGTGTTTGCCCCTTGACCCAACAGTAGTACAGGTTGTCCCTGTCGAAATCGACAAGTTTTTCGCCAGCCCCACGTGCTTCGATTAGGACTTCAAGTTTTTGTGTCCAGTCTGCGAAACTATCTCGGCTCATCTCGTTCTCAGTTTGGCACCCTACGAAACCGTCTCACTTCCCCTGTTGATGCATCAAAAGCTGAATGCGTCCGACCCAAGTTACGCAGTCATCTTGGTTGGTAAATACGATGCTACGGATAGGGTTGCTCATGTAGTCAACCGTCAGCACGATATAGCTTGACCGGACGTGGGCATCAACGTTTGTGGTGGTGTTCATCGATCCCAAACCGAGACCTCCAAACGAGACAATTCCTCCGCCCCCGTGCGTTTCGCTAGTTACATCGACGTTATTGCCCGTGTCGATGGCTACGATCTTGCTTGCCGGTATTGTCTCAGTAGATGTGATTTCCCCTTGACGGGTGACTGTGCCAAGGACGATTGCGTCACTCGGATAGCGAAGGGCTACGAATGCTTCGCGACCTTCAAGAAGCGACAGATATGTGCACGGTTTTCCCGATTTTCCTAGCTTGGAAATGAGATCGCTAGTCGGGTTCGTTTTCCAACGATCAGCTACGCGACGCTCCTCGGCAAGCCGGATGGATTCCTCTTCCTTTTTGGCCTTCTCTTCAGCTTCTTTTGCCGCACTCTCAGCCTCTCGCTGGAGAAACTCCTTGTACCTTTGCTCGGCTACGGCACTTGTTCCGGCTCGACTCGCTAACCATCGCTTCTTGATGTTGTAGTGGATGTTGTAGAGCGCACCAGCGATAATCATGAGGCTCACCAACGCAAGGAGAGCAAGAAATACCCAGAGGATCACCGTGCCTATTGAAGCGGCACCGCCTGAGGTAAGCCACTCCCACACGCCCCTGAATGCTGACAAGATCAGCAACACGACTATCAGCGCGAGACATCCTTGCATACGATTATCGAGTTTTAGTATAGGTCATGGGGCAACGCTCTGTCCAGATGGGCAAGCGAGTCACGAAATCTGTGCGCAGGGCTGAGTACGACACGCTCATACGCTTGTTGATGGAGTTTCGCGAGAAGAAGGACCTCACACAAAGCGAGGTTGCTCGAAGACTTGGTATGACCCAGCCAGCGTACTGGGGCATCGAAAATGGTTCGCGACGCGTTGATTTCATCGAACTCATGGACATTTGCAAGGTCCTTGGCATTCGCGTTGAAGACTTGGCAAAGACACTTCGGGAACGTCATCCTCATTCCTGGCTATAGCTGTTTGAAAAATCAAACGTGCTATGACTGCTTGCAGGTAATAATACGGGCAAGCCTATAGTGGCGACGTTTGCAGTCTATGAGGAGCTACACGGGTTCTGGTCAGTATCCGGGGTGTCCTTGCCACCCGTAGGCACCCGGGGTGTGCGTTGGAACGTTGGGTTCTATTCTGTGCCCTATCGGTGTCCTCGCATGAGCCACAGCGAGTCCCCCTGATCCCTTGCCGAACCTCGGGAAAAGGGGGGAATCCATGTAGGTAGTTTTCGGGACGCAGAGGTCGCTGGTTCGAATCCAGTCATCCCGACCACTCTCTTTAATTCCTCAACGGTTCGACGATACGCGTGGATGTAGCAGGTTTGTACGCTACTGGAGACGAGCAAATTGTAACTGACTCGCGGCAAACGGGCCAGTTGCAACGGTGTCTTAGCGAGAGTTCAGTTTGCGTTCAGAATCTGGCGACTTCTCGTTCTACGCCTTAGAACCATGCCGATTCCAAACGCCAAAGCTCCAATACTTGCAGGTTCGGGGACGGCGGCGAATCTGAAGTCGTCGAAGTAAGCAGTGCCCTGACTGCTACTATCTGTCAAATAATCGGAGTAAAGATCAGCGGTCAAAACAGAGTTCATTGGATCGAAGCCTCCAAGGTTATAGTTGTGTCCGTCAACGATGGCTGAAAGCACATTTTCGCCTGGGTTGTAGTGAAGTTGGAGGGTGATCCAGCGGCTCGATGGGGAAGTGAGCGTTGCGATTGGTGATGCGCCAAAAGGAGCGCCGTCAGTTACGTAGAGAGATCCGTCATTCGAAATAAAAGCACCTGGGCCGAGTCGTTCGGAACTCTCAAGCTGAATGCCATAGATTCGATCTGCTGACCCTGTTGGGTCCAAGTAGATACTAACCTCAGCAGTAAACTCCTGTGTTTCTGGCTTATCGAGGTATTTCCAAGCGTATCCGCCGGGGTAGTCCTCGGTGCTGGTTCCAGACTGCCACCTTAGGCTTTGGTTTCCGGTTCGAGCTGGACCCGAAACAATTCCGAAGTTGTTCGCGGAAGTTGTCGCCCAACCGTCTTGACCGTCAATCGACCCGACCGAAAAGGTGGGTGCTTCAAAGCTCGTGAATATGGGCGAACAGTAGGCACCGGTCGCTAGAAGGCTTACAAATGAAACTGACAAAAACTTGATCTGCATCGATCTCCCCTCTATTTTCTTATCACTTTTCAGGGGTCAACAATTACCAGTTTTTGAAGCTTGTCGCCACCTAGCCAAATGACTGAATTTCTTGTATTATATGTTAAGTATACGTATTCAGAGGAGAGTGCGAAGATGAAAATACGCCAAAAACGCATTGTTGCGATCACACTATTCACCTTGTCGGTTGGTTGCTCATGGGCCCAAACTGTGCTTACCGGAGCTGGGCCATGGAAGCTCCAAGGCACCACTGTTTCGGGGCAGTGGGTTAAGTACGCCGTTGATGTAAAAGCAACGGATGGCCTGGTCAAATGTGATCTTTCACAGCCCTACGGGGAAGTTGACCTTTATGTAAGAGAAGGGTCCGTTCCTACGCTGACTCAGTATGATTTTCGACCTTACTTAACTGGGCAAACCGAGACAGTCTCCGTGACAAACGAGACTTCACCAACCCTTCAAACTGGTCGAATCTATATCAGTGTCTATTCGAGGGCAAAATCTCGATACGATTTGACCATCACGTGCCAACCGATTGCATCGGCAAAGTCCGGAATAGGAGCAACTCGGTTTTCAAACGGCACAACCTTCCGTGTTTGGGCACCGAATGCAACTTCAGTAGGTGTCGCCGGGACATTTAATAGTTGGAGTTCAGCGCCATTAGTGAGCGAAGGAAACGGGAATTGGTCGCTAGATTATCGCGGCGTTGCGGATGGAGCGCAGTATAAGTATGTGGTCGGTTCCGGCACCAACGTGTTGTGGAAGAACGATCCTCGTGCGAGGCAAATGACGAATTCGTCAGGCAATAGTGTCGTTTTTGGTTCCGATTTTAACTGGACCTCGAATGCCTATTCAACGACTACTTGGGACATAACTGTGGTGTATGAAATGCATGTTGGTGCGTTTGCTTCGCCATCAGGAGGTGGCGTTGGAACCTTCGATACGGCAGTTTCGAAGCTAGATTATCTGAAAGACCTTGGTGTCACAACGATTCTGCTCATGCCTGTTGGCGAGTTCCCAGGAGATTATTCGTGGGGTTACAATCCGTCTTATCCATTCGCCGTCGAGTCGGCGTACGGCGGTCCAGCAAAGCTAAAGAATTTCATTGATCAGGCTCACAATCGCGGCATAGGCGTCATGGTTGATGTGGTTTACAACCACTTCGGTCCCTCCGACCTAGATATGTGGCAGTTTGACGGTTGGTCACAGAACGGTTATGGCGGCATCTACTTTTATAACGACGGCCGTGCAACAACACCTTGGGGCGACACTCGGCCCGACTTTGGACGAGGCGAAGTCCGTCAATATGTTCGAGACAACGCCGCCCAGTGGCTGCAGGAGTTCCGCGCGGATGGCCTGAGATTTGATTCAACCGTCAACATTCGAACCTCTAACTGGGGAGACAACGGCGACGGTTGGTCCCTCATGCAGTGGATAAACAACGATAAAAACTCCGCGCAACCTTGGAAGCTGATGGTAGCCGAGGATATGCAGAACAATGAATGGCTCACAAAAACCACGGGTTCTGGAGGAGCCGGATTTGATTCGCAATGGGCCGCCGATTTCGTTCATCCGATAAGGAGCGCATTGACCGCGTCAAGCGATGTCAGTCGAAGCATGTGGAGCATTCGAGATGCGATTGTTTCGCAATCGAATGGTGGTGGTCAACGTCGGATGATCTACACCGATAACCACGACGAAGATGCGAACGGCAGTCAACGATTACCTTCAGTTATCGACTCTTCGAACCCCGGAAGCTATTGGGCTAAGCGGCGGTCTACCCTCGGGGCAGTCGTAGAATTCACATCGCCCGGAATTCCAATGCTTTTCATGGGGCAAGAGTTTTTGGAGAGTGGATACTTCCAGGATTCAGTGCCTCTCGACTTCTCGAAAGCAACAACTTATTCAGGGATTAAGCAACTCTACAAAGACCTTATTGGTCTGCGTAAGAACATCTCAGGCTTCTCGGCGGGATTGACAGGCGATAACGTGAATGTATTTCATGTCAACGACTCGGCAAAGGTGATTGCCTATCATCGCTGGAAGAACGGTGGATCTGGCGATGATGTCGTGGTTCTCGCGAACTTCAGCAACACCTACTTCTCCAGCTACACCGTCGGCTTGCCGCGAGGAGGGAAGTGGAACGTGGTGTTTAGCAGTGACTGGCAGGGTTACAGCAGCGACTTTTGGAACACCTATAACCCAGATTTCTACGCTTCGAACAGCGGTTATGACGGTTTGGGGTACAGCTCCAGCTTCGTACTTGCACCCTACAGCTCGCTCATCTTAGTACAGAAACCTTGAAAACGAAACAGGGGCGAGTCTCATTTGAGACTCGCCCCTGTTATACGTTTTGGCTGAGCTATTTGCTGGACTTTCTCTTGCGAATCAGAGCAAGCGCGCCTAACGCGAGTCCTGCGATGGTCGTCGGCTCGGGAACGGCAGAGACCGTGTACGTCAGATTGCTGTTGGAAGTGTAATTCACTCCCCAATCGCTAACGGTTGCAGTATTGGTACTGATGACGTCAAGGGCGCTATCAGAGCCGCCACCGGCAGTTGAGATGCCATCGAACGTGAACGTGTCGCCTAGGTTAAGACCAAGCGAAGCAAGGGTTGTCGTGTAAGTGACGCTGTTGCCAGAAATGGCCATTGACAATCCTGCTGTGCCGTTGTAGGTCGCACCGTTCAGGTCCCAAGAAGAGCCGTTGTAAGTGCGAGCCTCGAATCCACCGCCACCATCAACCCAACCGCCAATGAAGCCGTTAGCTCCGCCTGCTAAGGAATAGTTTCGTCCCCAGCCGTTGCCGGTTGCACTCGTATCCAAATTGGAAGAACCATTTCGGATAATGATGTTGAATTTCTCCCATGACGGGTCTGTGATGTCCGTACCTGCAGTGGTTAGCTTGAACGAGATGGACGTCGCGGTGTTTGTGATCTCAAGACTTGTGAGATCGTAGTTGACGTTGTTGCTTAAAAAAGCACTGTTTAGGTCTCCGGTAGCGTCCGAAAAGACGACTGCCATGGCTGGCGTCACGGCGAGGATTGCGGGTGCAACCAGAAGCGCTCGATTTACTTTCATGAAATAACCTCCATTGGTTGGCGGTGCAAAACTGCACCGTGCATACTGCGTGAATTCGTATTCACGTTGAGTCGAACAAAATTATATCACCCGAGCCTGATTCTGTGTTGTTAAAATTTGGACTCAGTCGCTAGTTTTTTAAATCGCAAATAGTCGGTTACCAGATGGGTGTGTGAGGGATGGTTTTTGCCTGGTGGTTTGACAAGCGAATTGTGATCAGTTCTCGGAATAACGGTCAGGTTTCCAAAATATCGGCCGGCTGACGCGCGATCAACAACGCGGGGAAGACGCAACGGCCCGACGCCGTAACCCAAGTGCTCGCAGTATTCGACACCTGAAATGGCTAATTCACGGGAGAACAAGAGATCCATAAACGCCCTGTCTAACTTCACAAGGTCGGCATCGTTCCAGGTCAATTGGACGGCTAGTTTGTTTCGGATAAACTTGACAACAGGTTCCGCAAGATCAGCATAAGCCGAACCCGCTGAAGGCGATCCATAGAGGGCTAGCTCAATTCTTTTTGGGGCAAATGTGGCAGTGTTACGAACGAGCAGGTCTCGTACGACGATGCCTCCAGCTGAATGACAGAGGAAGAATATGTTCTTTCTATCGAGTACAGATCGACCGCTTGTATCCGGCTGAGACTCTAGCGCATGCATCAGTTGGGATGAACAATCGGAAATCCCATAGTCACCGGCACCAATGCCGGTTGCATATCCTCCGAGGAATATCGAGGTTGCGCCGATTCGTGAGTCATTCTGAGCAAGCTCTGGCCAATAAGTTCGCTTGTTCTTTTTGCCGTCATGCAACCAGCATCTTTTCGTTCGGGCATAAAGCCCGTGAACAAACACAATAACTGTGTCGGGATCTTCGTCGCAGAACCAAACGTTCTCAGCATCACTCGGTAGGGCTTCCCACGACGACCGCATTTGTCCTCCATATTGGCATATCAAGAGGCGTTGGCACGGCGATGAACCAACACATCATATACACTCATTGCATCATCGATATGGCAGCAAATAACCAGGAGCAGAGCGACGTCTTTTCTAGTGCGAGCTTAAATTCACTTCGTGCGGCAGTCTTAGGCGCGAATGACGGCATTGTTTCAATGGCTGGATTAATTGCCGGTGTCGCTGGTTCGACAAGTTCCCGTCCGGTTCTGTTAGCCGCTGGATTAGCGGGTCTGTTGGCTGGCGCCTTCTCGATGGCCGCAGGTGAATATGTTTCGGTAAGCACTCAACGAGATACTGAGAAGGCTTTGATTGATTTCGAGGTAACAGAACTGCGCGATGACCCTGAAGGTGAATTACGAGAACTGACCGACATTTATATCAAGAAGGGCTTGAGTGATGATCTCGCACGACAAGTCGCCGAAGAACTGACTAAGAAAGACGCTTTTGCAGCTCACGTCGACGCCGAGCTAAAGATAGACCCTTCAGAGCTCACCAATCCTTGGCATGCTGCTGTTGCTTCGGCTTGCTCCTTCATCGCTGGTGCCACAATTCCTCTCTGCACGATTCTTTTCGCGCCATCCGTGATACGCGTGCCAGGGACATTTGCTTCGGTCGTCTTGGCGCTGGTCTTGACTGGATACCTGAGTGCAAGAGCCTCAAAGACTTCGGCACTAAGAGCTATATTTAGGGTTGTTGTCGGCGGAATTCTAGCAATGGTAATCACCTACTTTATAGGATCCCTATTCAAAGTCGATGTACACTGACCTAGTAGCTCTAGCAGACTAAGCGCTTAACGACTAAGATTTTCGTTCGGACTCGCAATTCGATCTACCGCTTGGGTATTATCACAAATTGCGTGTTGCCCTATGTGGCTGTTCGCGCCAGTTAACTTGCCTCGACTCAGAGCGGGGTTAACAACGGAGGAATATGGCTAGAAGCTTAAAAAAAGGATTCTTTGTCGATGACCATCTTCTGAAGAAGGTCTACGACTTAAACGACAAGAACGAAAAACGGCTCATCAAGACTTGGAGCCGACGTTCAACGATCATCCCCGACATGATCGGACACACCTTCGCCGTCCATGATGGTCGAAAGCATGTGCCCGTTTTTGTTACGGAAAACATGATTGGCCACAAGCTCGGCGAATTTGCGCCGACTCGAACCTATCGTGGTCACGGCGGTTCCTTGCCGGAACGGGGGTTGAAACTCCGCTAAATCAAGCGCAGCTTGAGAGGAACTCACTACGATGGAAGTTCGAGCAGTTACTAAATACGTTCGGGTTCAGCCTCGAAAAGTGCGCATTGTTGCGGATCAGATCCGTGGCAAATATGCCGCCCATTCGGCAGCCCTCCTGCGATATCACACCAGCAAGGGAGCGCAGGCCTTGCACAAGACACTGGTTTCCGCAATTGCGAACGCGGGCGAGAATCTCGGCATTCCGCCAGAGGCGCTCAAGATTCGCACGATCATGGTGGACGAGGGTCCTCGCCTTAAGCGAATGACAGCTAAGGCTATGGGCCGAGGCGCTCGCATCATTAAGAAGACGAGTCACATTACCGTCATTCTTGAAGACGCAGAGCCAGTCCGAGCCGTCAAGCCGCACGGAACCAAGGCAAAAGTTCGACCTACGCTTGCTCCAGCACCTGCTAAGGGTAAGAAGGGAGCGAAGTCAGCGAAGGCTGATGTGCCTCAAGCTGAAGAAGTGGCTGAAGTCGTTGAGACTCCAGTGGTCGAGACAGAAGTTGTTGCAGAAGCTACGCCAGTCGAAACAAGCGAGGCCCCGGTTACCGAGGCACCCGCCGGCGAGGAGGAGAGTAAGTAACCTATGGGTCAGAAAATTCACCCAGTAGGCTTCCGGGTCGGCGTCATTCGCGGATTCGATAGCCACTGGTATTACAGCAAGAAGGGATATGGTCCAGCCCTACTTCAGGACCATGAGATTCGCAGATACATTAAGAGACGAACTGGTCTCGGAAATGTTAGCCGTGTCGAAATCGAGCGAGCTGCAAACCGAGTTAAGGTCACGATCTTTACGGCTCGACCAGGCGCGATCATCGGTCGTGGTGGTAAGGGCATCGACGAACTGACCGACTTCTTGAACCGAATGGTTCGAAAAGATGATCCGACGTCAGTTGTTCAAGTGAACGTGACCGAGGTTCGACAGCCTGAGCTTGACGCTCAATTGGTTGCCGAGAATATCGCGGTTCAGCTCGAGAAGCGAATTAGCCATCGCCGCGCTATGCGACAAGCGATGACCCGTGTCATGCGCATGAACGGTCGTGGAATCAAGATTCTTGTTTCTGGACGATTGGGCGGTTCTGAAATCGCTCGAAGTGAAGGCGACAAGGTCGGAAAGATCCCGCTTCACACGCTTCGTGCAGATATCGACTATGGCCAGTCCACCGCTCACACGATTTACGGATCGGTAGGCGTTAAAGTCTGGATCTATAAGGGTGAGGTGCTTCCTGACAAGAGAATGCGCCCGAACGAGGACGAGATGCCGGCATCACGACCTGAGCCACGTCGACGACGTCGCGAGGATCGTGGCGACCGTGGTGATCGCGGAGATCGTGGCGATCGCGGTGGTGATAACACAGCATTTGCAGCGACCTCGACCCCTGAGCAGCCAACCGAAGGAGGACAAGCCTAATGTTAATGCCCAAGCGAGTTAAAGAAGGTCGACGTAAGATGCACCGAGGTCGACGAGCCGGTAAAGCCACACAAGGTAACCGCGTTTCGTTCGGCGAGTACGCTATCGTCGCCCAAGAAGCCGGATGGATCACCAGCCGACAGATTGAAGCTGCTCGTATCGCAATGACCCGCCACATCAAACGTGGTGGTCAAGTGTGGATTCGAATCTTCCCAGACAAGTCCTACACCAAGAAGCCACTTGAAACCCGTATGGGTAAGGGTAAGGCTCCAGTGGAAGGTTGGGTAGCTGTTGTCAAGCCTGGTCGAGTTATGTTCGAAATGTCTGGTCCTGCAGTTGAAGTTGCCAAGGAAGCTATGCGATTGGCTATCTTCAAGTTGCCGATCAAGTGCAAGTTCGTGACCAAGGCTGATCTCGAAGCTGCCGCTGCCATTCCTGCCAAGGCTGAGACCGAGGAGGCGAGCGAATAGCTCTTTTACACGAAATGAAAGACACGAAAGTGAAAGAACTCCGTGAGAAGACGGTTCCAGAGCTTGAAACTCTTCTGGTTGAAGAGAGAGAGGCTCTATATCGCGCACGTCGCGATCTCGTCTTCCGCAAGATCACTGATACCAATAGCTTGAAAGTGCGACGACATAACATCGCTCGCATTCTCGGCGTGATTACTGAGAAGAAGGGAGCTGAGGCCTAATGGCGGAAGAACTGAAAAACCAAACCGCCGAAGAGCGCAACAGCCGTAAGGTCCGCTCTGGCATCGTTGTTTCCAACAAGATGGATAAAACTGTGGTCGTCCTCGTTGAGCGACGAACGCAACACCCTCTTTACGGAAAGGTCGTTATTCGAACAAGCAAGTTCAAAGCACACGATGAAATCGGGTGTGATCAAGGCGACCGAGTTGAGATCATGGAGACGCGTCCGATCAGCCGCGATAAGCGCTGGAGAGTCACGCAGATCCTGGAGAAGGTGAAGTAAGGAGAAGGGATTTGCTTGGAATGCTTTTGTGTTCCAAGCTTCCACTCCTCTCACTAGAGGAATTCAGTTATGGTCCAGCAATTTACGAGACTAAAAGTAGCCGACAACTCGGGCGCACGCGAAGTGATGTGTATTCGCGTTCTTAAGGGTTCACAACCCCGCTACGGAACGATCGGCGATGTGATTGTGGCTTCTGTAAAGACCGCCACACCAAACATGCCAGTTAAGAAGGGTGACGTCATCAAGGCTGTTGTCGTTCGAACGAAGAAAGCTGTCCGTCGTACTGACGGTAGCACTCTCCGATTCGATGAGAACGCTTGTGTTGTTATCAACCCAGCTAACCTCGAGCCACGTGGCACACGCATTTTTGGACCGGTAGCTCGCGAGCTCCGAGACAAAAACTTCATGAAGATCGTGTCACTTGCTCCGGAGGTGCTCTAAACAATGCCTACCAAAGCAGATCTAAAGAAGCTAAGCAAGCCAGCAAAGGTTAAGATTCGCCGCGGCGATAAGGTGATGATCATCTCCGGAAAGGACAAGGGACAAACTGGTTTTGTTGCCGCCGTCGCCCCGAAAGAGAACAAGGTCATCATTCTTCGCGAGAATCCTGAGAATGCTGAGCAGCCACTGCCGCTCAACGCCGCAATCAAGCACCGCAAGGCGCGAATGCAGGGCGAACGAAGCATGAGAATCAAAATTCCGGTGCCGATTGACCTCAGCAACGTGATGGTTCTCGATCCTAAGACCAACCTTCCTTCGCGCGTTGGTAAGCGAGTCGAAGAAGGTAAGGTCGTTCGATATGCCAAGAAGTCGGGGGAAATCCTCCCAACCGAAGGCTAAGGAAGGTTGTGAGTGATAGCTTGTTATTTCTTCAAGCTATCACTACGATCATTCTGATTGATAGAAAGAACTAAGCCTGGTCAGAAATCAGGCAAGGAAAACATGGCACGAAAAGCAAAAGAAGAAGTTTCAGCGGCCCCAGTGAGTCTGCCAAAGCCTCGCCTCCGCGAGAAGTATAAGAAGGAAGTTGCACCTAAGGTTCACGAGCACTTCAAGTATGCATCTGTAATGCAGATCCCCAAGCTTGAAAAGATCGTTATCAATATGGGAACTGGTGCAGGCGACAAAGATCCTAAGCATCTTGAGAACTCAGTTCGCGACATGCAGTTGATCGCTGGTCAGAAGCCAGTTGTGACCATCGCGAAGAAGGCAATTTCGAACTTTAAGGTTCGTGAAGGTATGAAGATTGGATGCAAGGTCACCCTACGAGGCGACAACATGTATCACTTCTTCGACAAGCTTGTCACAGTCGTTCTTCCACGAATTCGAGACTTCCAGGGCCTCTCGCCGAAATCATTCGACGGTCGCGGTAACTACGCGATGGGTCTCAAAGAGCAACTCGTTTTCCCTGAAATTCCTTACGACACTTTCGATCGAATCCGCGGTATGGATATCATCATCTGCACCACGGCAAAGACCGATGAGGAAGCACGCGTTTTCCTCAAAGCCATGGGCCTTCCTCTTCGCGAGAAGTAATAGCCCCGTTAAACGCCCTTGGATTATTATCGTCCAAGGGCGTTTTTGTGTCTGGATTTGCCTTCATTCTAGACGCCTCCTCTGACTCACTGTTTGAGTGGGGCTTACTGTCTATTTCTTTGTTAAGCTCGAAAAAAGACCTTGTTATATTCCAGCAATAGTGCGAAGATGTCGCTGGAGGTAACTCGAAATGCCAAATGAATTGGATGTTGTTGCAATTCGGCTAACGAGAAACGAGCTGACAAAGCGCAGTATCGACATTTCTCGCGCCGATATTTCGGCTAAGAACGGTGTTGTTGCGATCCGAGGGCAGATTTCAATGACGCCAGGAACAGGTCTCGATCTAGAAGAAGAGATCCACCACACGTTGCGTAATCTTCGGGGAAGACCGGAGATCCGAGACGTTGTTATGGATGCAAAGGTTCCGACAAAAGTGACAAAGCACTCATAACCTCGCCAACAAGATAGAAACTCCCGGTGACCAAGATTGTGTCATCAGGCGTGGTGTTTTGAATAGCCGCTTGAAGACCCTCGTCAAGCGAGTCGTGAGCAAAACAACGTTGCACTGTTTTTTGAACGGACAGAGCTGTTTCCTTCGGAGGAAGAGCTCTGTGAAAGCCGATGGGGACTACATGCGCTTCATCGGCAACTCCATTGATAACACTGTAAAAAGAGTCTGGGATGTGGCCCGAAATCATGTTGGTTACCAAGACTACGCGCTCTAGTGGATCGAGATAGTGTTTGAGGCTGTGGCGAAGCACAAGTGCGGCATCTGGGTTATGAGCGCCGTCAAGAATCCACTTCCTCCCGCGAGCATGTAGCACTTGGAATCTGCCTGGTATTGAGGTCGCTTTGGCACCTCGTTGGGCATTCCATTCTGACAAGACGATCCCGGCCGCATTCATTCCTCCAATCGCAAGAGCCATATTGTGAGGTTGCTTATCGCCCAGTAAGCCCGGGTTCAGTCCAGATAATTGTTGAACAGGTGTCGTAACTCGAAACCCATCGGGCATTGCCTCATACGTGACTTCTTTCCCAACAAGCCAGAGAGGCGCCCCTAACTCGGCAGCGGTACAGATCATCACCTTTTCTGCTTCAGTAGGTAATTCACCGATGACAACGGGGCAACTCGGTTTAATAATGCCTGCCTTTTCGTGAGCGATCTCCTCAATAGAGTTGCCCAGAATCGACATATGATCAAGGCCGATGCTGACGATCAGGCTAGCTGCTGCTGTGATTACGTTGGTGGCATCAAGTCGCCCACCAAGACCGACTTCCAGTGCGACCCAATCACAGTCTTTTCGCTTCCAGAACAAAAAACCTAATGCTGTTTTGAATTCAAATTCGGTGATTCCGCCGAATTCTGTATCTGTGAATGCCTCAGCAATTGGGATAAGTTCACTGGTCATGGAAGCTAGGTCTTGTTTATCGATTAACTCGCGTCCATGCTGGATCCTTTCACGGGGATCAACTACATACGGACTGAAGAACGCCCCTGTGTTGAATCCACATTCAACAAGAAAACTTTGTAGATAAGCGGTTGTTGATCCTTTACCATTGGTTCCTGCGACATGTAAGAATTTCTGCCGGTCGTTTTGAACGAGATCAGCTCGCTTGCAGAACTCCGCCATGCGGTCGAGCCCAAGCCGCCAACCACGCGGAGCTAGGCTTGTGATATAGTCAAGGGCTTCGTCGTACGTCAACAAATCTCCCGCTAGCCCCGACCGTCCCGATCGAGTGTATCCAGGACCGTCACGGTCCTCGATACACTCCGATCCAACGTGATCATGAGCTTCTGAATCTCCATGTGTATGCGGTTACCCGGACCGAGGACGGTCTTGTCACAGCGAGAATGCGTCTCAACGTTTGGTTTGTACAAGTCCTGATTCGGCTATTCGGCGAACGGCTTCCTTAAATCGACTGCCGTCAGTGTCACCAAGAAGAGTGAGCGCCATACGCACATAACCTTCACCCTCAGTTCCATAGCCGTTACCCGGGATTGCCACAATATGTGCCTTCTTCAGTAACTCGCCAGCAAATTCTGCGCTCGACATATCGGTGCGAGGAACCTTTGCCCAAACATAGAACGCAGACTTTGGCTTGGTGACTTCCCAGCCGATTTCGTTTAACCCATCGACTAGAAGATCCCGCCTTCGTTGGTACATCGCCAAGGTCTCAGTGTTGTCGACATTCTTAAGGGCGTAAGCTCCGGCCTCTGCAATGGCGGGGAACTGCTTACTGTCGATGTTGCTTTTCAGACGCTGAAGGTTATTGATCGCGTCCGCATTTCCAAGAGCAAAACCAAGTCTCCAACCGGTCATATTAAACATCTTGCTGAGCGAATGGAACTCAATTGAGACGTCTTTCGCACCCTCAATTTGAAGAACCGTTGGATTCTTGTAACCATCGTATGCGACAGTGGCATATGCCATGTCGTTCACCAAGAGGATATCGTATTGTTTGCAGAAGGCAACGAGGTCGCGATAGAACTCGCTGGTCGCGACAGCACCTGTCGGATTGTTTGGATAACAAACATAAAACAACTTGGCCTTTTTCGCGACTTCAGACGGAATATCACTGAGCTGTGGCAGAAATCCGTTCTCAGCCCGAAGAGCGACATCAAAGACTTCGCCTCCAGCCATCAAGGTATTGACTCGATAGACGGTGTACCCTGGGTTAGGTACGATCGCGATATCACCCTGGTCGATGTATGCCCATGCAAGGTGCGCAAGACCTTCCTTACTTCCGATCAGCTGGACGACTTCGGTAGCCGGATCAAGCTTTGGACCGAACTCTTTTGCATACCAATCTGAAGCAGCCTCGAGGTAACTGACCCAACCGCGCGGCGTTTCGTCGTACCTGTGCGTTTCTGGCTTGTGCGCACTCGAAGTGAGAGCGTCAATGACAGGTGACGGGGTTGGAAGATCTGGATCACCAATTCCTAAATCGATGATATCAGCACCCGATGCAATCGCCTCAGCCTTAATCCGCGAGATCTCTGCGAACAAATAAGGCGGGATCATGTCGAGTCGCTTTGAGCGTGTCGGCATTCAAGTATTTTACCCGCGCCATCGATTTAGCCTCAGATTGAACTTCGGCGACCATTGCAACGGCGTAACGTATGTCCATTTGCCGGTACTATTAATTTATTAGCAATAAAGATGAGACTTCTGTATAATGGAGTCAATGTTCAAGGTTATTGATCGTCAAGGCGATGTGCACGGCCCAGTCTCTATCGATGAACTAAAGGTTTGGGTAAGTGAGGGCCGCCTTACCCGAGACATGAACGTAATCGACCCAATTTCTGGAACGACACAGAAAGCAGAGGTCGCACTAAGTGATTACGATGTCTTTCCCTCCACGATTCCGCCAGCACCTGGTTCGGTCGCTGCGCTGTTTGAACCATCGCCGGTCTCCGCGACGGACGCTGAATTGATTACTCGGTTTTTTGCCCTGCTTATTGACGTCTTGATCTCGATTCCGTTGGTCTTGTTAGCCTTTGTTCCAGTCCTAGGTTTACTTATTGCTCCTATACTGACGCTGTACTACCTATGCCGAGATAATTTAGCCGGTCCTGGGCTTAGTCTCGGAAAGAAAATGTTAGGCATTAAAGTGATATCGCTCGACGGTGCGCCGATGACTTACGGTAAGTCAGCACTTAGGAACATCGTTTATTTGGGTTATGTGTTCATGGCGATTCCGATTGTTGGAAACTTCCTAACGATGCTCTTTGTCTCTCCACTTGGGCTTCTGGATGTCATATTGGTTCTAATCACGAAACGCCGATTGGGAGATAACTTCGCTAAGACCAAAGTGGTCAAGTCTTCACCATAGGAGTTGACTTCGAAATAGCTTGGACCAAGTTTGGTGTTGCGGGTGTTCAATTATCGGGTATGATATGTCCTCGTATCGGGGCGTGGCTCAGCTTGGTAGAGCGCGTGCTTTGGGAGCATGAGGTCGCAGGTTCAAATCCTGTCGCCCCGACCATAATCTTTATAAATCTGGCTCTGCGCCATTCGTAGGGCAGGTTGCTCAATCTGACACTTACGAGCACATTACCAACTCACTCTGAGTTGGTAGTTTTCAAACTTTCTAAATCCATGCGCTTGTCGTGAGATTGTTTCCATCTTGTCGTGGAATCCTTCTGTGATTCCGTTGCTCTTGGTGAATCTACTGGCTTACTCGCTTTCCGCTAATAACGTTTAAGGCACGGCTGTTCCTTTGGATAGAATATCTAGCCCCCTCGAACGGCATTCATCTCAATCAAGGCTGGAATTTTGGAGTTTAGGCACTTGTTGGAATAACGCGTTATGAACTCGGATTGGGTCTCTAATGAAGTGTTTGCGTATCAAATATGAGTTGGACAAAGATGAGACAAAAAGAGTGTTGGTCTAGTCAAATTTGTCGAAACGTTTAGTTTATTTGCTAAATCGCTGATGAGAACGACTTGATTGATGGATTTATCACGTAAATTAGTAAGTGAACAAAGAAATTGCAAAGGAATCGCCTGTCATCGAAAGGAAATAGACAATTTGATGCCGCGCTGTTCCCAAGATTTCTTCGAAATAGCTAAGCATAGTTCGATCTAATCGATTGCAAAGCGCATTCTCGAAGTCGAGTAATCATATGAATCAGAAATCATTAACTAACAAGATCCAGAGTGGTTTCACCCTGATCGAGCTTCTCGTCGTCATCGCGATTATTGCAATCTTGGCGGCAATCTTGTTCCCTGTATTTGCACAAGCCAAGGAAGCTGCGAAAAAGACTCAGTGTCTTTCGAATATGAAACAGATCGGAACTGCGGTCAACATGTATTTGAACGACAATGACGACCGCTTACCTCAGTCTGAGTTTGGAGACGCAATCGACTGGTACGCAGTCGTCTATCCCTACGTCAAGAGTGACGGTGTACACAACACTGCCGCGGACGGAACTGAGCGATACTATGGAAACGGTGGAGTATGGGCCTGCCCTGATTACCCGAGCAAGAAGCAGGGGCAGAACTATGGCGCACACTACGACCTGTTTGTAACCAACTACGGAACACCAAGCAATCCAACGCCGACAATCTCTTACTCTGTAATCGATGCGCCAGCTGACAAGATCTGGATTACTGAAAAGGCTCAGAACAACTGGGATTGGAGCTACCCGTTCTTCATCTCATGGGAGTGGTTCTGGACATCAACCTCGAAGAGCGGTTCAAATATCACCGATGGTGGTAGTGAAATCAGCACGGGCCGAGTTCAACGAGATGGTGGTTACACACTGAACCGAGACTGCGCCATCGACTATAACGGTCAGTATTGGGAGTGCGGTGCAGTCATCCGATATCGACACAACAAGTCTGCAAACGTGAACTTCGCCGACAGCCACTCCAAGTCGATGATGCAAGAGTCGATTAAGTGGTACAAGAACATTTACGTCAATACCGGCAACTACCCATACAACCAGTCGTGGTACCCATATTAATGAAAAAACTGCTTATCATCCCCGTCATCGCATTAATGATTGGATGCAAATCTGAAGAAGGCCCTGGCGTTGATCCTGGCATGGGCAAAGCTGGTCCAGACAAGTCTGCAACCGGCAAGGTGGATAATGCGGCTAGTTCGCTTCCGCCCGAAGCTCAGGCTGCAATTAGAGGCTCGGCACCGCAAGATAATCGTAAGAAATAACGAGCCCACGACAAATCAGCCCCTCATCATTAGTTGAGGGGCTGATTTTCTTTTTGGATTCGAGCTACTTTTGAATAGTGGCGTTCACAGTGGCCACTTGACTCACTGAGTCGAATTTCACGAAGCGAACAAGCATCGAGCTACCGTCTTTCATTAGTATCGAGGCGGTTTCGCCAGGAGCAAGGCCAGTATCGGATAGCTTCTGACGTCTAGGTCGTGGAGCTTTTCCAGGCTTTAGGTCAAGCGACACTGTGGTCGACGCTCTTGTTCCTCCCGTGACCGAAGGAACTAGTGATGATAGATGTGCTAGCAACAGTGGCTGTTTGGCATCCCGCATCGCATTATCAGCAAAATTCTCTCGTGTGACGACGTTAAACCAAATCCTTTCTGGCGCAGGGTTAGCAATTGCGGCGGAGTCATTATTCTTCGCGTTGACTCGGCGAGAAACGAGGTCCCTAAGAGCAATTCCAAAATCCCCTTCGAGGTAACCGCCAACGCAACCTTTGGCGTCGGGGCGATCATATGCTCCGAAACTGAATTCTCCTGGAGTGAATTTCTTGATGAATCGAACATCCTGCTCGCTAGACCCCATCCAACCCATTCGATACTTTTCGATGATCGAATATGAGTTCATCCCTGTTCCCATTGGGCTTGCGGGGTCGCCGTATTCGGTGAAAGTTTGATTCTTTGAGAGAACGGCTGTGCCGTCGTTATCTGCGACTGACCACGCGTGAGGGAACCCGAAATTGTGTCCAATCTCGTGCGCGAAGACCTTCCAGTTCGGATTTGCAGTCAAGAACACGGAGTTCTGCGATCCTGTCGAAAATGCAGCGACGCCTTTCGGCGAGATACGGCCTCCCGTTGGCGATTCATTCAGAACGATACAGATCATGTCGAATTCCTTTCTTAGGTTCCGACCAATCAACCTAGAAGCATTGCGAATCGCGTCGTTTATCGGTGACTGTTTTTTGGCACCCTTAACGGCGGTTCCTTCTTTATCGAATTTCTCGTAGCTATCACTATTTCCGAGTTTGATGACAGGACTTACCTCGAACTTTTGTACAGACATCAATCCGTAAGATTGAATCCGCAAAAAGGCATCGAGTTGACTTCCAATTTTCTTCAGCGAATCTTCTGAATGGCGCGAGACGCTTGAATCTGTTTCATTTGCGTAACTGGTACGCAGGAAATAAATCCGTAGTGCCGTGTTTCCAGAAACACGGTTTGCTGGGCGTTTGTATTCCGTCTCTGGATTTGGAAGTGTAGTCGGAGCAGGAGTTTGTCGAAGAATAGGCAGTAGAGCGACAGCAGGCAGTAGCATCATCTGACAAGACGGCTATGCTATTGCCAAGTTCAATAATCTTGTCACTTGCTCCTTCGTCGACTGCGATCGAAGGAGCAAAGATTGAAGTTCTATTTCGGGCCAAAAACCCTGACTTCGTGAAGATGAACGCTCTGGTTTGCCGAGTTAGACAGCATGGTTACTCGAATGAATCTAGTTGATACCGGTGCGAGGGAGATGACATATCCTGTGTCCGTGGCCGGACCTTTACCTTCTCCGACCTTTGAATAAGTCTTTCCATCCGTCGAAATCTCAACTTTGTATCCATACTCCCGATCATCGTCACAGTAAGGATAGAGTTCAATCGTTTTGATTTCCGTCTGCTTTTCAAGGTCAATCTCGACCCATTGAGGCGCTGGAGCCGATGCCCAATAATCGCCGCCAGAATCACCATCAACGATGATGCTTGGTTTGTGATTCTCTTCCCACTTTCCAGAAGATCGGACTGGCTTATGGTATGCCAAGCCCATCTCAGCCAGAGTGAGTTGGGACTGCTTTACAGTTTCGGACTCGCCTCCAAACTTGCCAAGTATCGAGAGCGTCACCTTCTCTACGTCGCTGGGTCTAGTCTCTCGGATAGGAGTTCTGCTCTTTGTCCATGAATCCTCCCATTCCGCAGTCGAGATTGTTTTGCCTTTTCGAAGTGAGTCGAAGAAGACGTGCCATCGCTGAGCGAGAAAGTCCTTTGTTAAGCCGGCCCATTCTTTGTTAGCGTAATCGTATAATCCATCTCCCCATATCGTAACTTGAGTGCGAGCATTCTGTTCCATCAGGATCTTTTCCGTTGGAGTCTTGCCCCACTTCAGAGAGTCCGAGATCCATGTAGAGAGACGATGCTCGGGACGACATGCCATCACGGCATCTATCGAATCAAGAATCTCGAAGAATCGTTTCTCTTCGGACAAACTTAAGGGCAAGTCGGCTTTTCGATTTTTGAGGGCGCCGGCAAGTCGCGCATCGGCAAGAACGCCGAGCCAAGTTTTTGTGATGTCAACGAGGTCACGTTGGAACAATGGATTGCTCTTGAACTGCGGCGCGACCTTCACCAAATCTCGAACTGCGCTTTCAAGTTGGGCGGCGTTATACGGAGAAGTCCCTTGAACATTTGTTCTTGGTCGACCGCGCCAAGCAGCCCGATACCAATTCAGATCTTGGCCGTAAACTTGAGCGTAAATTATTCCCCAAGCTGACATAGCAGCTTCAGGGGCGGCTCCATACCGTGATTCAACGTAATCCTTGAGCCAGGCCTTCATATCAGGCTTGTGCTGCCGCCACATCATGTCTGACATCAGCTCATAGACAATCGGGTTCTGGTCTATGCCTTCCATTGTAAGACCCATCCCAAGCATGTGACCATGCTCTGGATTGTTTAGGTCTTCGTCGGCGCTGTTCACAAAGCGTTGCAGGTTGCCGTAGAGGCCGGTCGATTGGCCGTAGTTGTGCAGAGTGTTGTAAATCCAACCCTTGTTTCTAACCGAGGGGAGTCGCTTCCAGACCGCGCTTTCGTTAGTAGCCAGATCCAAAATGATCATCTTGCCGTCCGGGGCTCCTTTTAACAAAGCTTCTGTTCGAGGGAGGGTCCAGTAGTTTGCGGCATTATAAAAAAGCCAGCCTTGCATCACCCAGATTCCATCGGGATCGGCTTGACGAATTGACTCGTAAACGGCACGACCGCTCGATTCCAGGTCCTTTAGCTCTGTCGCAGCAGGGAACTGGGGATTCTGCTCGTTGAACGTATCGCACAAGTACAGGTGATCGGAGCCGAACTCCTTACGATACTCCTCGACAAACCGCTTGCCGATTTGGACGAAAATGGGTTGACTGGCGTCGACGAAGGTCGTCGTCCATCCGCACCATGGGCTTGGACTTTGAAGTCGGGCGCTCTTCTGGTACTTGTCGAAGTCGCTTGGAACGAATCCACTGAAACCAGGCACAACTGGCTTCATCCCAAGCGATCGCTCGGCAGCCAAAATCTGCTTTTGGAGTTTTGCTTGACCATCACGCCATGATTGTGGCTGAGGACCCATGTGCCCGTTCAAATTCCCCATCCAATGCCAGGGCGAAAATGCCGGGCCGCTGAAAAACTTATCTAGGGATGATTGTGGGACTCCAAAAGAGCTAAACACTCGCTGCCATATCAGGTCTTGCCCGTTCATCGCTAGTGGCATATTGATGCCATGCAGGGCCATCCAGTCGATCTCTTCTTGCCAACGTTTGAAATCCCACCATACGGTCGTGTAACCAAACGTGCAGATGTTGAAGTAGTGCCGATATTGGTTAGGGCAATCAACGGTCGTTTTGGCGAAATCCGGTAGCTTTGCCGGAAGTGTTAATGGTCCAGAGTGCCAAGAGAATTGTCGGTGGCAAGCCTTCTTGATGTAATCATAAGCCCCTCGACAAAGCGCGACTCCAGAAGTTGCTGAAATATGGACGGTTCCATTCGACGCTTCGACAATGTACTGGTCTAGCCCATCGCTTTTAGCAGGAAGCAGACTGAGTTTGAACGACGTGGCTGAATGAGGAATGGTTCTTCTTAGAACGCCTTCTGCCGCCTTGACTTGGTCTTGAACCGAAGAGGCAACCATGGCGAGCGCTGCGATAGTGAGCACAAATCGATTATGCAAAGTTGTGAATAGAATTCGGTGTGTGAGCAACAAACATACGTCACAACCTCACTTAAAGCAACGAAGGGCGTACAGACATGGCTGCCATATCGCGAGAAAACACAGTATCAACTCCCTAATTAAAACCGACTTGAGATTTCTACAGATGAAAAGCAATCCTGTTTGGACGATCTGGTCGTTGAAGACGACTCAGCAACTCTCGGCGCTTTTCAGAAACACGTATCTGAGGAGTGTTTGTGTGCCGTTCCGAACCCGCAGATGCTTTTCTAGTCCTTCTTAGCACTAGCTGCCACGCCTCGTTACGCTTGGGGGAAATATGGTCAATTGGCAAGATGAAATCGCCTGTATGTGGAGATTCACCAATAGCAACGGAATCACAGAAGGATTCCACGACAAGATGGAAACAATCTCACGACAAGCGTATGGATTTAGAAACTTTGAAAACTACCAACTGAGAGTGAAGGTAATGTGCTCGTAAGTGTCAGATTGAGCAACTTGCCCCACGAATGGCGTAGAGCCAGATGGTGGGCGGTGAGGGATTCGAACCCCCGACCCGCTCGGTGTAAACGAGCCGCTCTACCACTGAGCTAACCGCCCAATTCATCGATACATGATCGATGATCGGATCATGATTATGACCGATAGCTGAAGGCTAACGCCAGTACAAGAACGTAAAAGCCTTAACTCTTTGCCCAAGCAAGAGGCTTTTCCGCGGGAAAAGTCTTTCCATCTTTCGCCATTCGATCTTCGACGCGTTTTATTCGGCTATCATCGGTTGGGTGCGTACTCAGTCCGCTCAATACTCCTGAGGGTTTTTCTCCACCCGAGGTTTTCAGCATTCTAAATACATCAGCCATTCCTTTCGGGTTATAGCCGGCTTTCACCATGAGCTTATATCCACCATCGTCAGCTTCAAACTCGTCGCCTCTGCTGTATTTGAGGTCGTAAAGATTATTGAGAAGTCCGATACCGTTGCTCACCGATGAGTTGAGGCGAGTCAGGCTTACCAAGATAGAAAGTCCAAGTCCTCGCTTCTGCGAATCGGCAACGTGTCGAGCCCAATGTTCGCGAAGAACGTGAGTTAGTTCGTGCCCAAGCACGGCGGCCAATTCGTCCTCCGTCTTCATTTTATTAAGGATTCCGGTGTAAAAATAGGTTGAACCGCCTGGGAGAGCGAAGGCATTGACCTCTTTGCTATCGATTACATCGAACGAGAACTCCCATGGCAGTTTCCCTTCCATGGCATTTAAGATCGATTGCCCCACTTTTCGAAGCAATTTCACTTTCGAGTCGCTTGAAGGCAAAACCTTTTCCTTCTTACGAATATCGGCGGCAGCTTCTTTACCAAGTTTGATCTGCTGATCACTACTCGGTTTGAACATGTCAGCCTGGCAGAACGCAGTGCTAGCCACCAAACATGAAGCAACGATGAGTGCCTTCATAAATCTATAAGACGAGAAAGTTCTTAAAATGTTTGCACCTTGAAGAGCTTCACGCTGTAAGGAACTGATCTAGGCAGGCTGGCGGCAAAAGCTTCAGGTGAAGACCAAGCCACAAGGCCCAATACTTCTTCGGGGAGCGACTCGTTGACACCAATAAGGGATCCGAGATAGCCGGGGATAAATCGAAGCTCGGCAAAAACGCGATCAAGTTCTTCAACCATCTCCACTCCGTAGCCCGGTTCAGCAACGCGCACACTCGACGAGATATAGGTTGCGGACTCGTAATGGCCCCTCAGAGCACCTTCAGACGAGCGAACGAAGACACGGAGCACATCCGATGGGTTCCTTCCAACGACCTGGCTATCAATGAGTGGCTTGACCTTCGTAAGCAATTCAAGACCTGCATTCGCAGCGTGAACATCCTCGTATGCAAAAACTACAAACTTACTGTCTGGGTCGTCAACCTGAACCCACATGGCACCACCTTCAAACCCGGGCAACCTACTTACTGCTTCTTTCGAAGCTTGGAAGTAGTTCAAAGTTGCAGAACTGTCCAACTCATGGGTTCGATTGCGGATAACCACAAGACTTTGTGTCATATCGCTTCATCGTACTGGCAAACGCATGATTTCTGCTAGTTCTAACCACAGAGAACCCGTTCGCACGAAAGCAAGCATTTCTACGAGCGGTCGAACTCCTCACTTGTGGAAGGTAGTAATCAAGGGCGAATAGCCCGCAAAGCCGAGAGGTTGAGGGAAGAGCTAACAATGAAAAAGATCCGCCAGAATAAGGCATTCACGCTTGTCGAAATTATGATCGTCGTCTTGATCATCGGAATTTTGATGGCAATCGCAGTACCAAACTTCATCCAAGCACGAAAGAGCAGCCGACTGAACACCGTTCTTGCTAACCTAAAGCAGATCGAAGGCGCTAAAGAACAGTGTGCGATGGATCAGGGCGCTGCATCGGGCGACAGTTCCAAGTGTACAAGCAGCACTTTGGTTCCAACCTACATGAAGGCTTGGCCAACCAACACTCCTGTAACTGGAACCTATGCTGAGGGAGCAATCGGCACCAACCCAACATTTAATGGTAAGGACGCCGCTGCATGGACTGCTGACCCATCAGGTCTCTAAGTCTGAAGCTTAAAAAGGCAGCTAGGTTATCTTAGCCTGGCTGCCCCTTTTTGTTTGTAAAGGGTCTCCAGAATGAAAAACTGCCGTAAATCCGCTTTCACCCTAATCGAGGTGATGATTGTCATTTTGATCATTGGAATTCTTATGTCAATTGCGGTTCCTAACTTTCTACATGCCCGGCAGAACTCTCGTCAAAATGTGGTTCTCGCAAATTTACGCCAGATTGAATGGGCCAAAGACCGATGTTCTCTGGACCAAGCCGCAGCCGTTGGCGATTCGACGAAATGTACCAGCGCTACTCTAGTTCCGAGCTACATCAAAGTCTGGCCAAACAATTCGCCTGTCTCCGGAACTTACGTCGAGGGGCCGGTTGGCACTGCACCGACTTTTAACGGAAAAGACTACGCCTCTTGGCAGTCAGACCCGAACGGACTCTAGACAATCTCACGCTTAAGCAATGGGGAGATCCTGCACAACACCTCGTAGTGAATGGTGTTCATCTTCTCCGCTAGTTCTTCTGCCGAGATAGTCTCATCACCTTGAGTGCCTAACAGAACAACTTCATCTCCCGCTTTGGCGGCAGGAGCATTCGTTAGGTCTATCGCAAACATGTTCATCGCGATTCGGCCAATCGACCTACATCTTTGACCATTCACGAGAACCTCTATTTTGTTGGAGAGTCCTCTGTCATAGCCATCTGAATATCCAATGGGGATGATTCCGATTCTCATTGATTCTTTTGCGATAAAAGTCAGCGAATAGCCCACCGGGTGTCCCGCCGGAATGGTCTTCACAGTGGCTAAATCGGTGGTCCACCTTAGTGCAGGTTGTAGATTGGCATCTTGACACTCTTTGGCAAGCATTTGGCTTGTGTATAGGCCATAAATGCCAATCCCCGCTCGAACCATTCCATAACCAGAATGCTCGCGCTCGATCGTGAGTGTTCCCCCTGTCGCCGACATATGAGTATCGATGCCTGGAAACATCCTTTTCACTTTCGAAACGGCTTGTTCGAAACAACTGATTTGGGCTTTGGTGTGCTCAAGGTGGTGGGCGTCTTCAAGGTTTGAAAAGTGGCTGTATGCGCTCTGAATCTTGATACTGTTGCGCTTGGAAAGTTCGATGAGAAACTCATCAAGGCTTTCAGGTTGTAAACCTAATCTGCCAAGGAGTGCATCAATCTCGATATGCGCGTTGACACCGTATTTCTCAAAGTAGGGAAGTTGCCAGAAGTCGTATAAGGCGAGTTCGCCATCCATCTCAACAGCAGATTGAATGTCTTCGGTTGAGACATATCCAAGAACCAGTGCGCGCTTCTGCGTGTGTTTTCGCAACTCGACAAGTTCCAAATAATCGTCGATATGGTATGCGTCAACTTCGGAGTCAATCGCTGAAACGACTTCCTTTAACCCATGTCCGTACGCATTGGCTTTCACAACTGCTGTCAGCTTCGTATTCGGCCCGACCAATCTCTTAAGCTGCTTACAGTTATGGATCAAAGCCGCTTGACTGATCTGAATTGAAGACATCTAGATCAATTAAACCCGTCGAAGGGTGATACTCGCTCCACAAAGTCGGGATGCGAGTTGCTGGTAGTCATCGGTTAAATCGGAGACGTAGTATTCCCGTCTGCCAGTTCTTGAGAGCTTTGATTCGAACTCAGGATGCCGGATGAGATAGTCAGCGAGCTTTTCGGGAATGTACTCATCTTGTGAAAGAACGGGATAACAAACTTTCGACCGAATAAGCCCCTTCAAGATCGCGTAATGAGTGCATCCCAGAATCAAAGCATCAAGTGGTCCAAGTTGGTTCAGGTAATCATCCAGAATCGGACCGACATACTTCAGGCCGTCCCCTTCGATGAGCGGGACGAGCAGTGGAGCTTTGACTTGCACCAATCTCTTACCAGGTAGTTGGCGATTTATCTCACGCTCGTATGCTCGACTGTTGACCGTTGAAGGAGTTGCCATTACTCCAATTGTCTCGGCATATTGATAATCTATGAGTGTTTCGACTGCAGGGATAATGACCCCTAACACTCTGCGATCAGGATAGTTTTTAGGAAGGTACTCCTGTTGGCTCTTCCTTAGCGACTCAGCGCTAGCTGTATTACAGGCGAGAATGATGATCTGACAGTCTTGACGAAAAAGAAAATCCAGCGCCTCGCTAACAAATTGATGAATCGCGGTTTGAGAACGTGTCCCGTAGGGGACACGCATCGTGTCACCAAAATACAGGTAGTCGTATTGAGGCATACGCGAAATAATAGCTTGAGAGGTAATTAAACCCCCCAAGCCGGAGTCAAAAATGCCGATTTTCACGAGCTACTTTGATTTTAATAGATCTCGAATCTCGGTCAGCAACGCGATGTCTGCTGCGGGCTCTGCCGGGGCTGCGGGTGCTTCTGGCGTTTCAGACTTTGCGCGAAGCTTGTTGATTGCTTTGATCATCATGAAAATGACGAATGAAAGAATTATGAATTGAACAACGACCGTTAAGAAATTGCCGTATGCGATGACCGGTCCTAGTTTCTTGGCTTCGGTCAAAGATGTACCAGGGGTGATTTTGTCGCTGAGAGAAATGTAGAGGTTTGAAAAATCGACTTTGCCCGTGATAAGGCCGACCGGAGGCATCACAATCTCCTCAACGAAGGAAGTCACGATTTTCCCAAATGCACCGCCAATGATAACACCGACGGCAAGGTCAATCACATTGCCTTTCGTAGCGAACTCGCGAAACTCACTTGCTAAACTCAAACTGCACCTCAAACAGGCATTTGCCTACTAAAAATCATATCCGATCATTAAGGGTGGATTAGCAACCCGGAAGTTTTTCGCCTGATTCGTAAGCGACAAATGTGTTCTCAAACGACCCGTCTGAGTAAAGATCTACAAGCGCGTAACCAGGCGGAAAGCCGGCGAAGCTGCCATTCCACCAGTTACCGCAGATCGCACCATTGCAGCAATGCGAGACACCCATGTAGTCGACTCTGTCGGAAAGATGAAGGTGGCCGCTCAACACGAGATTCACATTTGGATATTGGCTAAGCAGTTTACTGACCTCTTTTCCGTCAATATGCATCAGCGACCGAGCAACTTTGAAATCGCCAGTGGCCGTTGTGTCGCCATGAAAGAATGCAGCTGCGCTCAATATTGGTTCATGCGTGACGATGATGATCGGTTGGTGTGAAGGCGTAGACTTCAGAGTGCTTTCGAGCCATTCATATTGTTCGGCATCAAATCTGGCTTCATAGCTCCCGTTCTCATAATCTGGAATGGTGCCGTCTAGATAGATCCACTTCCATCCAGCTCGGTCAAACGCCCGATAGCGTTTGTCGATCTGAAGCTCGTCCATCGCCCATTGTTTTCCAAACTTTGACTCATTGCCAGTTGTCCCACATTTGGATTGGTTCACTCCCCAAATATCATGGTTACCGAGAATGTGCTCAACGGGTACTCCGATGTTCTGGCCAAAAATACTCTGGAAGTTACGCCACTGTTTCGCGGCCCGTCTCTCACAGGCTTCCATTAAGTCGAAAACCGAATCGCCGCTGTTGACGATCATTTGAGGTTTGTCCTTTTGGCCTAAGGCATGGTTTATCGCTTCATGAACTTTTCGGACGCTGTGCCGACCAGCAATATGCATATCGGAAAAATGTGCAAATCTGAATGTACGGGTTTTCCCTAACGGAGCAGCGTAAGCGGGCCTCGGAACACATGCTCCTGCCGCTGCGGCAAGACCCCCAATAAGCATTTCTCTTCTCGAAACTGGTTTCAGCGGTTTTTCCTGGCAACATCCCCAAAATTTGCTAAGTCCTTCGAACTACTCAACTGATTCGTCACGTCGTTATATACGAACGGGTCATTCCAGGTCGAGTAATAGCTCCGGTCACGCAGGAGAGGCATCCTCAAATCAAATAATTCGCTTTGAATGATACGAAAGATGTTCACCGGAGTCGTACTGTCTTTTTGTATATCTGGTAATTTTACTGGGCTTTTTATGGCGAACAAATTAGAAAAACACTCGTCTATGTCGGTTTTGGTCAGCGAGTTTTGATTTAGGCCGACTTTTGAGCCGTGATCGCCTTGTAGCACGATGATTGCTTCGTTGTTCTCTTTTCGGATGACGTCGACAGTCCTGAGTAGCTCTTTGTTTAACCACTTCAACTGCTCTGCATAGCCAATTCGGTAGGATTCGGGTGTTCCGCCATGCTCCATGTAGTCACTCCCATCGTAGAGAGTTCCACTTGCTTCAGAAACTCGAAATGTTCCATCTGAGTTGTATACAAAAGCAGGGTGAGGCGCCAACAAATGAACGAAGATGAATCTCGGCGACGAACTTTGTACTGCGACCTCATCTAGATTGCGGAAGGCGCTCGCTAAGTTGTATCGCTTTGCTTCTACCGAGTTTCTCAGAATATCTGAGCTTAGGTTGACCGGACTCTGTGCTATGAGTGTCTCTTCGAGAAGGTTGATTTCACGGTGCGCTTGAAGCCACCGATCAGCACTGCTGAACCGCAAAGCCGGAAAACCGCTAGTAATCGCGATATATTTATAGCCAAAGGACTTGAAGTTCTGTGCAACCTTGTTATCTGCTATGAGATTGGATAAGGTCTCCCGGCTCAGGTCTTTGTCTGGAATATTTTGGAGAACCTCTTCTAGATAGTTCATGTTTAGAGATGAACAGATTGAGAGTTCGGTCTGGCAGTAGTTCGAATGGTTTGCATTTGCAACGAAAAAGCCGCGACTCCTTAGTCCATTAATAAAATCAGAGTTATCAATGCCAATTTTTGATTTTAGTTGATCTGATCTTCCATAGCCGTCAGCGATGATGTAGAACACATCTGGTTTGAAACTGACTTTTCTGTGACGAGCGACTAAGTTGTCTTGTGGTTCTTTGGAAGAAGTAGAATTGAGCGCATTAGAGGCAAGACTAAACAGGGTCATGATCCCCAAAGCTCCAGCGAAGATATTCAAATAAGCTGGTGAAGGTTCGCTAGACTTCTTCCATGCGCTTAGGGTCGCTACAGCAAGAGAAACTAGAAGCCAAAACACTCCAAAATCGGATCTTTCCCAAGGAATAACACTTTTTCCAAGGTTGTAGCTAAAATTAAACGAGAAAAGAACAGCTAGAAAAACGGTAGTAAACGTCGCGCTTCTGACAATGTTTCGCGTTACTAATCTGGCAATGATCCAGATAACGACGGAACTTCCTAAGAAAAGTAGGGCTGGCCGAATTACGTCTCGGCCAGGGATCAGGCCCATGTTCAGACTGTAGATGGTCAAAACTGGGTAGACGGCTATTATTAGTGGGTGAAATGGAAGAGATTTGACTTTCAAGTACGGCCCCGAGCAAGGTAGAGGGTTCTTGAAGTATCCGGTACCTGCTCGACACGCAAGATTTCGAACTTATCGCTCAGAGCGTGTTCAAATCCTTCTTGAGTGTATTGGGTGAATATATCCTCGCGACTCCTAAGTAAACGCACTACCTGCGAATCTACTTTAGGCACAAATTCAATAATTAAATTTTTACCTAATTGGTAAAAAACTTCAAAGATTTTTGGCAAAGGAACATTATTTCCAATAGCCAAATGGTGAACCAAGGCAAGCGCCATTACAACGTCGACTGAGCCTCGATCGAAGATCGAATCACGTTCTTGCAGACCCCACCCTATTCCGGGACTTGGGTTCGCTAAATCCGTTAATAGCGGTAATGTTAGTTCGTCTGAGGCTTGTTTTGCCGCCAAATAGTGCTTCTCGACAGCAGCAGGATCGATATCCCACGAAACAACCTGCGAACCTAGAGCTGAAGCTAGACGACTAAATTCGCCCGTGTTCGCACCGATATCCCATACCTTCTTGGGGTGAATCTCTTCGAGCATCGATTTGACAATCGATCTCTTAGCGTTCATACCCGTATCGCTATAGTTAGTTTCCGAATAGTAGTTTCCCCATTCGGTTCCTCCTGGCGTCCAGGTCAACCGCTCAATGGTTGATTTAAGGTTGTCACAGAGAGCTTGTAACTCAACGAGTTTGAAGTGTTTCTTAACCGTTTTGGTTTCGGCGTTCCCAGACATCTTGTCGGCTTTAGCGTGCATGATAAGATGCATCGCTAAACCCGGATTAAGCTTAGTTTTCCACGGCAGTAAGCCTGCGGCGAAGTCTAGCGGAATGCCGTCGATGTGAAGCTGCAATGATCTCCCTAAGCGAATGTCAACGAGTGCCATTAGCGCCAAAGGAGCTAGAAAATGACGGCAAAATTGTCGATAGGCAACCCAGGGTTGACCATCGGGCAGTTTTTCGAAAGACAGCGTATCAATGAAGATCGGCTTACTTCCAACAAACTGCACGTTGTAGGCGCTGGCGTCTTTAAGCCACACCCCATGTTCCAGAGCTACTCTTTGAAGCTCCAGAGTCAAAATCGCAGCGTCTTTAAGTTGCGAAAACGACCACTCATAGGGGTAGCTGATCGTGTCGATTTGACGTGGTCGAATGATCTTGTACGCATCCTCGTCCCGTAGAGCGTTCGATACTTCTTCATGCGGAATGAGAAGCCCCGATCTGACTGCTGACTCATAAAAGCCAGAGTTAATCAGTAGATCGTAGTTCGCCTTGTACCTGTACGATACCTGCCGATATACGACTCCATCCGTTACGAAGATGTGTCCACTTGGGTCTCTAAACGACCCGGCAAGAGGTGCCGCCAAACTCACGATCTGCCGACTTTACGTCCTGAAATCATGGTTCGGATCGTTGCCCAACGTTGCTTAAGAATAAAGCCTGCGCTAACTACTCCAGCAATCAATGCTTGAATGAGAAAGCTGCCAGTGCCTCCATCAATGTAGGCGACATGCTGGGTGAAATTCTGTGCAATCGTTAACATGGTTGTATTCCTGATGACGCGAAAGAATTGTTAATGTTCAGTCGCGACCCGGTCAATTTTTGTATCGGTAGAAAGAGCCAGTAAAAAGACGGTGTTTCTCCGTTTCTAGTCGCTTAATGACAATTTTTGAACCGTTACTTGCTTGACGCTAGGATGTAGCAAAAGATTATGAGACTCCGATGAAATGCGAATTGTCGCACGCCTTGGAATCAAATTAGTCTCTTAATAGCTTAGGTATGTCGCCCAAATAGAGTTCCCAACTTCGCCACACCGAACTTGAACATTTTCGAGGAAGTCATGGAGGCCATTGTCAATAATCTCTTTGGCTGAAGAAAAGTTGAGGTCACTATCAAGCCGTCCAACGACCCGTTCAGCTTCGTTCGATGGAGCGTAGTTCGCGTTTCCACTGATTCTGCGGAGGGCTACGTGCACCTCGTGAATACAAAAACGAATAGAAGCAGGGAAGTTATTGTTCAAAACTAAGAAATCCGCAACTTGCTCCGGAACGACTCCCTGAGGACAAGTTTTTCGATAGGCTTCAAATGCCCCAACCGATTTAAGGACAGCGGACCAAGCCTGGTTGTCTGGAGTTGCGATCTGGATTTGTGACTGCCCTTGCTCAAATGACCGAGACGCAGAACCCACCTGCATCAACACGGGGACAAGGTCAACAAGCTTTACGTCTAGAATTCTAGCGGTTTGGTCGGCTCGTTCTAGATATTGACCCACCAGTAAAAAATCCATAGTTTCTGTCCGCATCATGGTGCGGCTTAGGATTCCTCTCAATAGATGGCTGCCGTCTTTTACTTTTCCAAAGAAGGCGAATGGTGAGTTCCGAAGAACTCGATTTACATCCCACTCTCTGAGTTCAAGGTAAATGCGATTTAGGCACTGAAATACTTCGCTCGAAAGCTGATCTCGAATAGTCCGGGCATTTTCCCGAGCTTGCTTCAGACTCGAAAGGATCGAAGATGGATTCTCTAGGTCGAAACAGAAGAAGTGCAACACCGACTTTTCATCTTGGCCCTCATATCTCTTTTGATAATCTTCGTCTAGACCGGAGATTTCGAGCATACTTGCCCACGCCGCGACTTCATTCGAGAGAGGATTTTCAAGTAAGAAGTGATAGTGAACGTCGATCATTCGCGCAGTCGATTCCGCACGTTCGATGTAACGAGCGCACCAGTAGGCACAGTCAGCGTCTCTTCTTAACACTTATTCGCCTCCTACAGCAGCCTTGCCTGGGCGAACAGTGGGTTCAGCAAGAACCCACGTATCTTTGCTCCCACCGCCTTGACTGCTGTTCACAACATAACTGCCTTTTCGCAGCGCAACTCGAGTCAAACCGCCAGGCGTGATATGGACGCCATCGGGTCCGCAAAGAATGTAGGGCCTAAGGTCTACATGACGGCCTTCAAATCGATCACCGAAGAAACAAGGTGATCGGCTTAATGAAATCAACGGTTGACCGATGTAGTTTCGAGGTGATGCCTTCACGTTCTCGCGAAACTCTTCTAGCTGTGACCGGCTGGCTTGAGGTCCGATCAACATGCCGTAGCCTCCGCTCTCATTGGTGGCTTTAATGACCAGGGAACTCATGTTGTCAAGAATGTAGCTCAGGTCGCTCGGGTCCCAGCCTAGGTAAGTTTCGACCTGATCCAAAATAGGTTCTTCCTTCAAGTAATAGCGGATCATTTCCGGGACATAGGGATAAATCGCTTTGTCGTCCGCCACACCTGTTCCAATTCCGTTAGCAAGAGCGACGTTACCTGCTCGATAAGAATTCACGAGGCCGGGGACGCCAAGCAAACTCTCTGGACGGAATAGCAACGGATCGAGGAAGTCATCGTCAACCCGACGATAGACAACATCCACCCGTTTGGCCCCCTTCGTATCTTTCATAAAGACCATGTTGTCTTCGACATACAGGTCTTGCCCTTGAACCAAAGGGATGCCCATTTGGGTAGCAAGGAACGCGTGCTCAAAATAGGCTGAATTGAAAACTCCGGGAGTCAGCAACACCACATTAGGATTCTCTCGATGCCGGGGAGCGAGCTTCCGTAAGTTAGCCAGAAGCATCGCCGGATAATCTGCGATCGGACGCACAACGTGGTCGCGAAACAGACTCGGAAAGACTCTTGTTTGAATGAGCCGATTCTCGAGCATGTAACTCACACCGCTTGGGGTTCGGCAGTTATCCTCAAGCACCATATAAGTGCCGTCTTGGTTTCGAATGAGGTCCGATCCACAAATGTGGATATAGATTCCGCTCGGAACATTTGATCCGACGAAGTTCTTGCGAAAGCTTGGGGCTAGCAGAACGAGTTCGCGGGGAATCTTCTTGTCTTCAAGAATCTTGGCGTCGTGATAAATGTCGTTCAAGAAAAGGTTAAGCGCAGTGACTCGTTGCGCTAACCCACGTTCGAGGTGTGCCCACTCTTTTGACGGGATAATGCGGGGGACGAGATCTACAGGGAACGGCTTTTCGATTCCTTGGGCATCACCGTAGACAGTAAATGTGATGCCTTGATTGACCAAAGCGACGTCCGCCATCTCGCATCGATGCCGAAATTCGGCGGCGGTCAGTGAGCCAAGTGTTCGGTGTAGCGCAGAATAATGAGCCCTCGGAATGTGACCCGCAAACATTTCATCGAAGAATCCCTCGGAGTCATATCCATCAAAAAGTGTTGGCATGCCTGCCTCGGTCGTGTCCTGAATCATCTATGCGGCCCTATGAAATCACTGACGGGCATCTTTGACCGGCACTCGGAAGCCAAACCTTAATTTGTCTCTATCACATCATAACAAAGGATTGGCAAATATTGAAAACTTAAATCAAGCCAATTCTACGCGCTTGATCCGTTACAAAAAGGCATTCTGGATCAAGTTCTTGCTTCAATGCTTTGAATTCGTTCAAAGCTGGTCCTAAGTATTGCTCTAAGTCTTGTTTTCGTAGAGTGCTATCTTTTGCCAAATAGAATCTCCCGCCATGCGAAAGCACAAGATCATTCATCTTGTGGCAGAGGGAAATAAGGCGATTTTTGTTGCCGGTAGTGACCTTGAAATCAAGGGCAAGGGAATATCCATCGACTGAGTTTGTAAGCAAAAATCGATCCTGTTTGTGTCGCTTCATCACCCCGAGGAAAGACTCGAGTCGATATTCTTGTTGAAGTTGAATTTGAGCTGCGAACACATGTTTTGCTGACTCCTTCGGCACAAACGATTGGTATTGGATAAACCCACCGGGCAGATAAGCATTCCGCCAATTCGGCACGTAGTCGAGTAGAAATGAGAATGCGACTAGGCTCTGGGTAACGGTCTTGTGGTTTCCGAGTATAGCGCCAGCATGGTGTTTGGCCGCGTTTAGAAACCTCATACCAAATCTATTGTTGAGCGGTTTCAAGAATCGCCAAACAACCGACTTAGGGACGAGACCCATGATCGAGTCTGGAAGATCCTGGGAATCGATTAATAAACTTCGGTAATCCGCTTCGTCTGACTGCAAATACCATCCGGCATGAAACTGACCACGCCCTGATTGGTCTCCTCGACCAAAGCAGTCGACCCATGAGACCATGTAGTCAGCGTCGCCCTCATACTTCTCGAACAGCTCAAACTGTTGATCCCAGTCTCGTGGGGACACCGCCAGAACCCTAAGGTTTCCGGTCGATATCTTGGACATCTTGATCGTTACTCGTAAAATGACTCCGAGCAGCCCGGCCCCACTGATGACAGCGAAAAAAAGCGGGTTCGATGGCTCTAACGTTTCAACTCGTCCATCCGCCCACATCACATCAAGAGAAGTGACATGGTTACCAAGTGGACCCGCTTTGAAATTGTTCTTGCCATGAATGTTCATGCCAAGAGCACCAGCTAGGGTCGGTGCCATGGTTCCGCTGACGATTGGTGGCCACCAACCATCCTCAATACCTGTTCGCCACAGCGTTTCAATCGTCGCCCCTGATTCGCAAGTGATCAAACCTGAGTCTGGATTCCAGTCGATCACACGATTCATGCGGCAGATGTCAATACATAGCGATTCCGAGCCGTTCGGGGCATCGCCATAGCTTCTTGCCGAACCGCGCAAAGTCACTTTTCTGCCCTGTTGACGCGCAAGGCTCAGAAGTTCCCGAATCTGATCTTCAGACGTCGGGCGATAGAGGTAGGCATCGGAACTTTGGGTCATTCCAAAGCCGGAAAGTTTCGTGATCCGTTGCCTGTCAAACTCGTACATTAGATTTTTAGCTTTCGAAAAACCGGCGACGGGATTCGTTTTATGATGTAAAAAATCGCTTTATGAACCGGACTGAGATAAAACTCGCCGTTCTTGCCGATCAAGCCTAGAATCTTGTTTGCCGCTGACTTCGCTGACATCATGTTCGACAAACCAAGCCCATGCGTCATCTCGGTATCCATTGGGCCAGGCTTCACGGTAATGACCTTGACTCCGGAACTGCTCAATCGGTTTCGTAGAGATTCAGCATAGGTGGCAATCGCCGCTTTTGACGTGTTGTAGGCTGGCTGTGCTTGACGTCCCCGATCACCTGCAACGCTTCCAATCGCTATGATCGTTCCGGATCGAGTTCCTTGAAACCGGATCGCTGCTTCGTTCAGCCATGCAATCGCACCTTTGAGGTTGACATCGATCATTTCGAGATCCTTAGTCGTGCTGAATTCGTTGGGAGTCACTGGTGCCATGTAGCCGGCACAGTAGATGACAAGGTCTAGACCATCTAGCTCTTTACAGATCTTTGGGAACAGAGTTTCGACCTCCGCGTAATTTTTAACGTCGTGTTTATAGGTTCGAATCTGTTCGGGAAACTGTGTACGTAGTTCGTTCAGTCGATCTTCTCGACGAGCAATACAAGCAACGTGGCATTTGTTTGCTGCAAGCTGTTTTGCAAGTTCCAAACCAAGGCCGCTTGAGGCGCCTATCACAATAGCTTTCATCTTTTATTGTCCAAGAAAGTTAAGCGTTACCCCAGTCTGCGCGATGCCGACTGTCGAAATATACAGCACAAAACATGCCAACAAATGGGCATCACCAAGTACAGCAGATTCGGGTTCCTCGGCTTCTTCGGAACTGAAAATCAGATACAGATATCGGCAAATCGCATACGCCACGATGGGAACCGTTGCGATGAGGAGGGGGTATTGACGAGCGGTCGGACTCTCGATGGCGTAGACTCCGTAGCTAAGCACCGAGGCAGCAGCCGCAAAAGTGACAAATGAGTTGAGAAGCTGGATTGAGTAGCCCCGCAAACTCTCTCTTTGATCACCAGCCCCCTGGTTTTGCAACTCAGCCTTTCGTTTACCAAACCCCAAGAGAAGTGCAAGACAACCGGTGCAAAGCAGAATCCAGCCTGAAATCTTAGACTCGGACGCCAGAGCTCCAACAATCACACGCAAAAGAAACCCTGAGGCGATCACGAACACATCGACGACCGGCAGTTGTTTCAAGTACCTGTTGTAAAGCCCTTGAATTCCCAAATAAAGAAGGCCGATGATATAAGCGCTATTGGGCAGACTAATCTGAAGGGCCAGCCCAAGAACTAAGCAAACCAGAGCGTTAGCCTTCGCCGTAGCCGGGGTTATTTCCCCGGACGCGATGGGGCGTAGCTTCTTGCGAGGATGCTTACGGTCTCGTTCGACGTCGATCAGGTCGTTGGCAATGTATACGCTGGAGCAAATCAGACACATCGAAACGAAGGCGATTAGGCTCTTGAGGGTCGGCTCGGAGTGAACATAACCCTTCGTGAAAATGAGCGCACCAAAGACGAAAAAGTTCTTGCTGTACTGCTTAACTCGAAGGAGCCGTACCCACTTGAACATTTGAAAGCAGATTACCTGTAACCTTATTGGAGTCGGTTAGCTCCAACAGCAGATGACTGATTCAGACGAGGGGCGCAGCAGGAGAGTAACCTCTTTTTGAAAACTGACTACGTTCATCACCTATAAGGAGTCAAAATCTGAGTTAAACCGGGGAAGAGTGTTCACGCCGTGACTTGGTCTTGAACCGAAGATGCAACCATGGCGAGCGCTACGATAGTGAGCGCAAATCGATTATGCAAAGTTGCGATAGATTTCGGTGTGTTAGTGGCAAACACGCGTCACAACCTCACTAAAAACAGTTCTTGTGTAAGCCGAATCGTTGCTTCGCATGGCAATCTCGGCGCTCAACGAAATGAGCGCCGAAGATGCCGATCTGTCCACCGTTAGTTAGTGCGCTTGTGGCCCTCTTTTGCTGTGAGTCTTTTTATGTACTCGATGCATTGTTCCTCGTAGATCTGAGCAAACTTTGACTTCGGATCATGTTTCCGGTATTCGCTGATGAGGCTTAAAGCCACTCTCGCGTACTCTAACGCTTTATTCGGCCGCTTTTTAGATGCATAGATGTTGTAGAGGGCTCCCGTCAAACGTAATTGCCACATATTTGGGTGCGCAGACAGGATTCTGCTATTCTCACACACAGGCCAATCAACCTTAACTTCGGGTGATCCGAACTGATTAATGACCGGCATCATCGATATCCTTACGAGTGTGTCGTTGGGTCTTTCGAAAAGTAGTCTAGTTCCGAGTTTGTAGTCCTCATTGGTACCCCAATCCGATTCACGGTAAAGAAGGAGGAGTTTTTGCTCTTCATACGTCTGCCCTAGCTTGCAGGCTTTGATTTGGCTCAAAAGCTGTCGATCATATTTGAACTTTCCCCCATTAAAACATGGATCAACGTACATGCGCAGTAGTGCTGCCCGATAGAGCAAGGTCAGATTGGATGGTTTCTGAGCCGCATCTTTGTAGGCTTGTTCGGCGCGAGAGAACAACTCTTCTACGTTAGTATCTATTAGAGCATTGAATTCGCGTGCCGCTTGGATGTCTATAGTTTCAAGAGATGCATTGTGTTGCATATGGGCTTGACTGTTTACGACTAGAGCGAAAGCAATTAAAAGTGACCCCATTATGGATTACCCACCTGTCTAGTTGTCGTCAGTTGAAACCAGTATCGACGAACTGACGCAAACATGTCCTGCGGTGCTTTACTAGGCTCAACGTCTCGACCCTGAAATCCGTCTAGATCCCAAGTATCATGGATGCTCCACTTCCAGAAAACTTGTGGCCTATAATCGGCTTTCCAGGCAAAGGCATTGAGATTGAAGCCAGTTGGAAAATAAGTTTGCCAGTCGGCTGGGCTGACTCTTCCCTCACCCGCTGCGGCATCAAAAGCCTCTTGTCCACCAAACGGGAATGGTTGTGTCACATCATCAGGGACCATGGAGGAGAATGTTATTCCGTACCCAGCTGCAAACATAGCAAGCCCAATGCCTACCGGCCCCTCGATCGCGCCTAGAGGAGCTATTGCAATCGTAAAGACAAAATTGGCTGCGAAGAGCGCCCAATCTCTTTGTTTAACTACTACATTGTAACTACCATAACCTGCAGGTACCCAGTTGACATTAAAAGGAACTGGAGTCCATGGATAAGAGGGATCAAAATCGTAATACCCAGATCCTTCGGCCTCGCCGTTGTATTCAGAGCCTCGATGAAATTCGATTTGATCCTGGCAATTTGCATCTACTCCATCAGGCCAATGGTAATGAAAACCTATCACCCCGCCCGAATTCAGCGCACCGGGTGTATATGAAATATTATATGAGTTTGGAATAGTATAGTCGTTAGTGCATGTTGCAGCGGGCGTTTCGTACTCGTTGTTTTTGGGGCGGATATCCCATCCGTATAGATAAGTAGGACAGTCTGATCCAAAGCCTCCTTGATCTGATGTCCAGTCATAATGCTCTGAGTCTCCGAATAATTGAAACGCTTCTCCAACAAAGGAAATAATGCTTGGCATTAAGTTTGAAGGATATTTCTGAGTCGTCTTTTTACCCGTCTCATCGAGTAACACAACCACCTCCTGCTTTTGTAACGGCAACCCAAGATATAGCGTTCCTCCTGACGTTAGGGGACCTGTAACGATTTGATCATTAAGGGTCTTAATAGCCTCAGGGTACATGATATTCTTTGTTTGTCCATCCGACAGTGTAACAGGCAACACCATCGTGTTTCCTGTTAGCACTCTCTTGTAGTTTGTTGGATGTCCGTCTACGCTGATCCTTGCAAACCGAGGATCTAAACTTACAGACAACCCGCAACCTGCACTACACAGGCCGCTTGTGGACGATGACGTAGCGTTGAGAAATGCGGTAAAAGTTGCAACTCCGTCCGACACCTTTAGTGACTTCATATGTTGGCCAGATTGGTTTTTTGAAATATTCGTAGCGACAATAGGGTCTCCGAAAAAGTCATCAACCGAACCCCCTGCGTTGCCGCTTTGAAGTGCAGACGAATAAACAATGATATTCACATACTGGGGAGCAGCACCTGAACCTATCCAGGTGAGAACAACCTTGACCTCACCTTGCGTTGCAACCGTTGCATACCCTTTGACCTGTAGTGACATTGCTGTGGGCCAACAGTATGTCTGAGTGAGCCCGTTCACTATAGAAGTCGTGGTTCCCGAGCGAACATACGTAATATCCCAATTCGAAGGGTTGTACGCTGAGCCCTGGGCAGTGGCTATGTGAGGTAATGAGATGAGAATGGCTAGAACAAAGGCAAATCGTTTATCCATTATTAGTTTAGGTCTCCTTTGAGTGCATAATTTGGATGGTTTGATAATAAAATCCAAAAAGACACTCAACTAAACAAGCTTAATGGTACGCAAAGTACATAGGCGGGTAATACCTTTGCTTTCCTACTGTTAACTATTGCGTAAAATTGAGCATAATTCGGACGCTTTGAGGTTTTGCACGGAATAAGGTATTGCTTTTGCTTCGGGTTAAGGAGTGGTTCTCTCTCACTTCTAGTGGGTAGTTCATGAGGACAGTCGTATTCTCTGGATTCCTCTGATGGCTTGCGGAGATAGGTCGAGTTCTCCATGGAGTAGGTAGCTCATGAGGATCACGTGGTTTGGGTTGCCGCATCCTCTAGCTCTGTTTTTGGTGCTTTGCAGGACGCTGTTGAGTCCTTCGAGGATTCCGTTGGAGACTCGTTCTATGAACCAGGCGAGGAATGTGTTCTGTCATTTGGAAGATCGTCTCTGCGACCTTTTCGATAGCTTGGATTCCCGATTCAAGCGCGGTATCGAGCCATGCGGCGAGATATTTCTTTGCTCGAGTGCCGGTAAGGCCAAACATCCGCTGGAAGGCGAGCCTGAGTTGGTACGCTTCTGCGGTTTGAGTGAATGCCTCCTTGGTCATGAGATCGTCCAGTTTGCTTGCCTGCTTGGGGCTCAACTTGCTGGGGTTATAGAGCCAGAGAAAACGGGTTCCCTTCTCGGTATTTGAGTTGGTTTCTGCTCTTCGCGTTTGATCAACGGCTCCTGAGAGCAGTTTGACGATATGGAACTTATCCAGCACCACCCGCGCTTTGGCGAAGTGCTCCTTAACGCCAAAGAGAAAAGCCTTGCTCATATCGCAGGAGAACGTTAGAATCTGGCTCGGCTTTCCGCCATGAACGAGCAGGTCCTGCTTGAACGCCTTCACCGCGCTTGCGGCTTTGCCTTTGGTGGCAAAGAGAACTCGTTTTGCATCCAGGTCTACGAATGCCGTGATGTAGTCGTGCCTCTTCTTGCAGGATGTCTCATCGACCCCAACACGGCGAACGCCAGACATATGGGAGTTTGTTCTTGCCGATTCGACCGATCTTTCCAAAAGACGCCACAAAGCCTCATCGCCATGAGCTACCTACTCCTTGGACAGCTTCAAGCCTTCCTAAATAACCAGCGAGGAACCGTGCAAATCTTACTGAATTGCTGTTGAAAACGGCACAAGACAACAATGTCCTCTCTTGGATAAGGGCGGTTACTATCAAAGGTATTTGTCTTTGTCCTATACCGCTTCGCGGTTCTGCCTCGAGCCGTCTAATAGACTTCAACAAGCAACCTCAACATGTAGGAGCATCCCTTTGGCTAGACTCAAATCATGTTGCAATCTCTAGTCGCACTCGCGATAGGTCAGGTCACTCAGTATCCGGGTTTTAAGCTTGTCTGGCATGATGAATTCAGTCAGAACGGAAAGCCAAACAAGCGCGATTGGATTTACGAAGAAGGATTCGTTCGCAACCAAGAGTTACAGCTTTATTCCACAAACAATGTTCGTGTCCAAGACGGATATTTGATCATTGAAGGCAGGAAAGAGAAGGTAAAGAATCCCTCTTACGATCCACAGGCACCCAAGAGTGACTGGAAACGGTCACGTGAGTTTGCCGAATACACATCGGGTTCGATAAAAACGGCATCGAAGCACGTTTGGACCTACGGTCGCTTTGAATGTCGAGGGAAATTCGGGATCACCTCTGGACTCTGGCCAGCGTTTTGGATGACTGGCCCAACGCGCCAGTGGCCCGCAAACGGCGAGATAGACATTATGGAGTTCTATCGCAGGACCTATTTGGCGAACGTTGCTTGGGGCTCTTCGAAGGCGGGAGTAGGGAAGTGGCGTTCAAAAATGACGCCTCTTGCTGAGTTGGCAAAAGCAACCGGTTATGCAAATACAGGTGACTGGGCAGCTGCATTTCATGTTTATCGAATGGATTGGACCCCGGAGTCTATAAAGCTCTTTGTAGATGATCACCTTCTGAATGAAGTGCCTTTGTCGACGACTGTTAATGAATCACCAGATAAAGCGAATCCGTTTTCAGAACCTCACCACCTAATTGTTAACCTCGCAATTGGAATGGCCGGGGGCGATCCAAAAGGAACAGAGTGGCCAAGTCAGTTCGTGATCGACTGGATTCGAGTCTATGATCAGCGCAGATAGTTATTAGTCGCAACAGACACGCAAGAAATACATACGTGCAACGCGTATAGAAAGCGGCAGTTTTCTCAGAATTCTTCACGAAGCCTTGACAATCGACCATATGGCTGGTATCATTTTCTCTTGTTGCCGCGACGAACGGAGCGAAAGCGAAGAGAGTCAAGGTAGCGAAAACGAACATTGAAAGTAGCATATTGGACTTTATCTAGCAAGAAACGCATCGAGCACGACTTGCTTTTCAGTAATGGAAAGTGAGTCTCTAATTAAGACAGAAGCTTTTTTAAGTATCGAATAGATCGAGCTACTGAGGGTGCACGGTGAATGCCTAGGGACAGGTTGCCGAAGAAGGACGCGCAAGCGGCGAAACGCCCAGGGGAGCTGCACAGAGGCTTTGATCCTGGGGTATCCGAATGGGGAAACCCGGCAAGAGTAATGTCTTGTCACGTTTAGATGAATACATAGTCTAATCGAGGGCACCCGGTGAACTGAAACATCTTAGTAACCGGAGGAAAAGAAATCGAATGAGATTCCGCAAGTAGCGGCGAGCGAACGCGGAGGAGCCCAAACCGTCTGGCATGCCAGGCGGGGTTGTAGGACCACCACCAAATCTTATTTACATTTTGGGGGTGAATGGTGAATGGCGATGAGAGTCGTTATTCACAATTCACCTTTAAGGTTTAGGTTTGGAAAAGGTTTATGTTGATGTTATAGGAACAGGATTGGAACGTCCGGCCGTAGAGGGTGAGAGCCCCGTACTTTAAAGCATTTACATTGAATTAGGTGGCACCTGAGTAGGTCGGGGCACGTGGAACCCCGATTGAATCTACGGAGACCACTCCGTAAGGCTAAACACGACCTGTCACCGATAGCGTATCCAGTACCGTGAGGGAAAGGTGAAAAGAACCCCGGGCAGGGGAGTGAAATAGAACCTGAAACCGTGTCATCCATCAACAGTCGAAGCACGATGGCGGGAGTGATCCTGTCAGGTGCGACGGCGTGCCTTTTGCAGAATGAGCCTGCGAGTT
>DDEQ01000041.1:0-542 GCA_002336105.1 Chthonomonas sp. UBA1950
GAGATTTGAACTCGCAAAAGCGCTTATGAACTCAACGGCGGTTGAACGTGATCCAGCGAAGTGTTATGCGAAAGCTCAAGAGATCCGGGTCCTTCACGAACAGTACGGGTACGAAGCAGTGGTGAGATTTGAACTCGCAAAAGCGCTTATGAACTCAACGGCGGTTGAACGTGATCCAGCAAAGCGTTATGTGATAGCTCAAGAGATCCGGGTCCTTCACGAACAATATGGTCATGAGGCGGGGGTGAGGGTCGAACTAGTAGCAGCACTTTATAACTCAACGGTAGGTGAACCTGATCCAGCAAAGTGTTACGCAATAGCTCAAGAATTATTAGCTATTCATGAACAATATGGCTACGAAGCAGAAGTTAGGAATGCACTCGCAAAAGCACTTTATAACTCAACGGCGGTTGAACGTGATCCAGCAAAGCGTTATGTGATAGCTCAAGAGATCCAGGTCCTCCACGAACAGTACGGGTACGAAGCAGTGGTGAGATTTGAACTCGCAAAAGCGCTTTTTAACTCAACGGCGGGTGAACGTG
>DDEQ01000041.1:597-182632 GCA_002336105.1 Chthonomonas sp. UBA1950
ACGTGATCCAGCGAAGTGTTATGTGGTCGCTCAAGAGATCCGGGTCCTTCACGAACAGTACGGGTACGAAGCAGTGGTGAGATTTGAACTCGCAAAAGCGCTTGCTAACACAATTGGACAGTCTCACCGTAACAAAGACATGGACACGTTCATCTCGGCGGGGCGAGATCTCAGAAAACTCGCCAAGCAGTTCCCCGAAGACGAAGAAGTTGCCGATGTGATTAGAACACTGCAAGCCGCCCGGATCGGCTTTTACTAAGCGCCCAAAAGAACCCCGCCGGTGGGCGGGGAAACGTTATTTGGACCAGATGCCCGATCAGGTGTCGAGCTTATTTTCCTTGTGTTTTTGGAGAGAGAAAATGGGCTATTTGACGGCCCGCTTGAACGCAAAGGTCCAAGCGGGACGGCGTTATCGGCCGATTCCTCGGTGACGGCGCAGGAATTCGGGGATTGCGTCCTCGACTTCGTTGATGTTGATGGGGCCGGTTGCGGGGGCAACTGCGGCAGCGGGCTCTGCTTTTGGCGCCATGCCACCGACTTCTGGCTTCACGAAGATTTCACTGTTCATTCGTGTTTGGCGCGTTGTAGGGGTTGCTGGGTCCATCCCTGCGGCGAGCAGGGTGATGAGGAGTTCGCCGTCGGCGTTGTCCTTCATGACGTGACCCATCTTGATGTCGGCATCAACCGCATCGGTGAACTGAAGGATGTATTCCATCGCTTCGTGAGCCTCGCCGATGGTGAAGTCCATGCCACATGAAACGTTGACCAGAATGCGCTTCGCACCCATGATGTTCGTTTCCAGAAGTGGCGAGTTTGCCGCTTGCTGAGCCGCGATTCGAGCGCGCTGATCGCCTTTGCCGCGACCGAGACCCATCATGGCGACACCGGCATTGCTCATGACGTTGCGAACATCCGAGAAGTCCACGTTGATGATGCCAGGCAGAAGAATGATGTCCGAGATGCCTTGCACGCCCTGACGCAAAACGTCGTCGGCGACTGAGAAGGCTTGTTGCATGGTCGCATGTTTATCGCAAACATCCAGCAACCGGTCGTTTGGAACGGTGATGAGGGTATCGACGACTTCGGCGAGCTTCGCGCTACCGAGTTCAGCCTGTCGGGCTCGACGTGGTCCCTCAAATGTGAACGGCTTGGTGATGACACCAACGGTAAGAATGCCCATCTCGCGAGCAATTCGAGCGACGACTGGCGCTCCACCGGTTCCGGTTCCGCCACCCATACCCGCAGTGATGAACACCATGTCGGCATTCTTGAGTTCAGCGGCAATCGCCTCTTCACTTTCGTTGGCGGCACGCTCACCTTTTTCGGGGTCACCACCCGCCCCCAGGCCACGCGTAACGCCAGCACCGAGCTGAAGTTTCTTTTCTGCTTTGCTCAGCGTGAGGGCTTGAGCATCGGTGTTCATGGCGACGAAATGAACGCCAATGACGCCTTCCATGACCATTCGATTAACAGCGTTTGATCCGGCACCACCGATACCGATCACTTTGATGAGAGCCTGGCTCTCGAATAGATTCTCTGGTCGCATAAATCTCAATCCATACCGGGCATCCAATCCCGGATTCCCGTCATTGTTCACGACGGGAGTGCTTGTCCAAAAGCACCGAGTATTTGATTCTAATACGCCAAGTGTTGATAAATATTTGATAAGTGCAAGTTTCAGGCGTAGTTTTCCACTAGTTATCCACATATGTGTGTATATCTGGGCAGCAAACGGCCATTCCAAACCATCCAATGGTGAGGAAAAGATAGGCGCGAAAACCCCTCTCGCAGTAGATGCAAGAGAGGCAATATCGCTACGGAGCGAGAATTAGGATGGAGTTTCGTATGCCGAAGTTGCGGATGTAACCGATGTCGTCAAAGTCACCCATCGGCTCATCTTGGATGCCCAGTCCTTTGTATCCGATGTGCAAATTGTTATCGGTTGGACCGCCACCCCCGTCAACCCATCGGTAAGCGTAAATGAAATCATCCTTGTACCAACACACGCTTGGCGCAGATTTCGACTGCGTCCATTCATCGTAGTATCGCTTCACCATCCATCCGCCGCGAACACTTTTGTCGGCAACCTGATGAGCCATATAGACACAAGCCCAAGGTGTTTCTGGCTTCACAATGCCGAGGCAATAGAAATAGATGCGTCCCTTTGGACCAGCATCCTTTGATTTCTCGAACAGGAGTGTGATGCGACCCGTTCCGGCTGCTCCACCGTTTTCTCCCTCAACCCATTCCCAAGTGGTCGGCTTGAGCTCTTTGTTGACTAACTTATACCTGCGTACTTGCCATCGACGTGGCTTGTTGGGCTGATTCTGGGTAATGCCGACCACCACTTCTCGGGCAATCGTATCGCTGCATATCCCGACCGGACTTCCGCTCTTAGCATCAAGAAACTGCTCACGGCCAAATTCCGAGTGATCGAACAAGCGATATCGAACCGTTTCATCAGCTTGATTCCAAAGGAACAAGATCAGGTTCCCATCTTCTATGCCAAGCGTTGGCACATACTCTGGCTTATCGATTTTTACGACCGGCCCAAGTCGTGAACCATCAAAGGTCTTCATCACCAGCCCTTCGACGGTCTGATAGATGATGTATCCCTTGCCGCCATAACTTATCGCTACCGGGTCGCCATTCAAACCCTTGTCATCAACAAGGATCGGCTTATCCCAAACCGTTGGCTTGATAAGGCGCTTCACCCACAGTTTTTTATCTTCGCCATAAAGCACATACGCATTGCCGCGATGTTCGAAAACGTAGGGAGCGCAGGTGGTCTTTCCGACCGTATCACGAACCCCAGCATTCGTTGAATAGGAATAGTTAATGTCTGCGCGAACGTGCTTTTCGCCAAATACGCCGTTCCAGTTCCAGTCGATGAGGGTTGTGTCGCCGTTAGCTTTGAGCCTAAATTTGTAAGGGCCTTTCTCCAAAAACTTCACTTGGTCGTATTTCAAAGGGATCGTCTCATCAAGGTCAGTTTCTCGTAGCACGTAGTTCTTCAGCGCCCCGTTACTGTAATGGATCTTGTTGCGATCATCTTCAAAGCTATAGCTATAGGCATAGCTCATCAGGCTCGGATATGTCGGGCACAAACCATTAGGCCAAAAACCTTCGTGGCTAAGGCCCATCTGGTGGCCAAACTCGTGGACGAAGACAGCCCAAAGTGCGTCTTGACCGCATCCGCCGCCATCGCCGAGTTGATCCGCCTGACCACCTCCGCCCGGAGTGATCTGCATCCAATGAACGACTCCGCGCCACTTTTCGGGGCGGTAGCGTCCTCGGTTCGCTTGCCAAGAATCCTTGGCTTCAGCCTCCCCCATCGGGTCCAACAGGATCGGATGAAAGTTCATCCCTTTCTTCCCATCCGGGTTCGGCGTGCCGAGGTCCGCGTAAAACTTCTTGACGTGTTCTAGCTCGCTATCGACCCGTTCTTGCTTCACTGCCGGTGCACGCGAAATCAAACAAATCGTATCGGCATGAAGCGGCGAGCAACCCATTGCCTTCATATCCATCCCGCGAAAACCCTTAACTTCCCAACCATCAAGTAGTCCGTCGCCATCCGAATCGGGGTTGTATGGGTCGGTGCCTAGCGCCTTTTCTTCGTCGTTAGTAAGGCCGTCATGGTCCGGGTCCGGATCGCCTTCAGTGATTCCGCGCCATACAAAAACCTGATTACCGGTGTGTGCCTCTTTGCCGTACCGCATACCAACGATGTCAGGGGTTCCGTTTCCGTCGATGTCTCCCGCCAAATACCGAGTTGGCGCTTTCGGAAGTTCAGGGTTTGGTGATGGGAGCGAGCCTGTGACCCCGCCTTCAGTCGGTTTTCCTTCAATCACCATTAGGCCGTCGGTTGCTGCTATCTCTCCTCGTCCAATCGAACCGATCGGGCGATAATTGGTCGAGTCCAGAATGCGAATCTCCTTAGATTTCGACTGAGAAAGCACCTGACCCTTATCTGATCCAATCCAAACTGTTCCGCCTGGCACCTGAATCGGTTCCTTGTCGGGCAGACGCCACCCTTTGCCAGTGCACACCGACCAAACCAAAATCGTTTTGGCGTTCAGCATCGCCATGGCCGGATCGTCGATGGGCGCGCCAAGCTTGCCTCGAGGATTTGGCTGTGTAAAAACGCCGGTGGCGAGACCGTTCGCTACCCACAGCGTGCCCGATTTGTCGATAGCCAAAATGTCGGTGCGATTGTCCTCGTCAAACTTGCCAACCGTCGTAGCTAGAATGACGTTCTTTCCAAAGTTGACTGCTCGCTGCGCGTCACCACACTTCTGACCTTCAATCGAGCGCGCGACATCAGCAAACGCCTCGTTTCCAAGGTTCACGCGAATGAGGTCTGCCTTTCCATCCCCATCAACATCGGCGAGAAAAGCAGGTTGTCGCTGATCACAAAACCCAAGCAACCACGGTTGCGGCTTCGTAAAACCAAGGGTCGGCAGAGCAAGTATCGCAAGCGACAACATGCCAGCTACCTTAACACGAAATCCAACCCTTTTGCATCTGTTTTCAACCTTCGCGATCGCTACGTCGCATCGCGAAGGTGATCTGTCCCAACGATCTCGTTTACCGAATGAGGTCAGAGGGTAATGTCGGTTCGCAAAGAATCTTGGTGAAGGCCGCCCATCGGTCATCATGTGACTGCACATAGTTGCGGACCAGCTCTTTACCCATGCCATAGGTCAGCACGTAGCTGCGGTTTGCGTCGATGAATCGAACGCGTTGGTCAGCCCGCTCGGGGCTCACCAATCCGTACGTCGCAAAGCAATCGACCGCCTCAGAGCGCGACATTTCACCATCTAGATATCGACTCGCAACATCACTCGCAAGGCTGCCAAGCGGTGCAATCACGTCTCTCACCTTCATATATGCCTCAACATCCGCCGTGTTCAAGTTGGCTAGCGGAGCCAACTCATTGCATGTCAGTGCCAAGTGCTCCTCAGGAGAAAATGAGAGCTCGATGCCGTATTCCGCGGTGCCTTCGGCGATCAACGATTGCGCACTAAACAGCGGATAAACCGTGAATTCGACATAGCCTAACTCATTCACTAGCTTCTTTTCGAGGAGCGAATTATAGACATGGTGGCCCGGATATCCCTCGTGGCACATGAGGTCGATGACGCGATCAATCGTGCTCGGGAAGTCGGTGTTGACCTGAATGAGGCTGTGCGAGTTCCCCTTGTACCAGTTGTAACCACCCCAAACCTGATCTTTGACAAACTCAAGCTCAAAAGTCTCCGTCTCCGGCAGTTCGATATGCTTGCGACTCTGTTCTCGCGCCAATTGCAACGCCCGATCAAACACCGCTTGCATCCGTTCTGTCGGAATCTCGATCTTTGAACGGAGCGATTCGAACCGATCCAACTGACTGCCCCCACCCGGAAGCACCGCCTCCAAAGAGCGAATGACATCCTCATAAAAGGAAAAATCTTTGCGCGTGTAAACGATGTCGTACAGAGTCTTCGACTCATCGTCAAACGACACCTGTTTGCCGCTCAGCATGTCGATGCGAGTGAGCAAACCATCAACCTGCCGGTCCATGAACCGCCATCGAGGCTCACTCAAGTCGGTTGCGAGGTCTTCACGCAAGGCGACCGCTTTGGCCCGAATCTCATCCAACGACCAGTCGTTCCCACGATATTCGTCTGGACCATAGTAGGCGTCCACATAGTTTTTGTCGTGCTCGCCAAGCGCCAATACCAACCGAATATACGTTTGCGATCTCATATCTTTATAGTGACCGCCCAACCGCCTTGCTTGCTACGACACAACTCAAATGAGGGAAACACTCCGCCCCCCTCTCCCCAGTGGGGAGAGGGATGGGGTGAGGGGGCGTGTAACTCGATCAATAGAGTGCAGCCGAATGACTTCTAAAACGAAAAAGGTGCGGCAGAAACCCTGACCGCACCCCACAAACTGCGTCTTACAAAGTTCAGCCCTTCTTTCGGCGTCTTAGAAGTGCCACCGCACCAGCAGACAAAACAACCATGCTGGTTGGCTCAGGTACGGGCTGAGTCGTGATTTGGAAGGCTCCTTCCTTTGCAGACATTCCTAAGTCACCAGCGACCGGATTATGATCAAACAAATAGCCGTCTCGATTTGTCATTCCCCACATAATCGTATCGGTGTAGTCGGTAAACGCACTGGAAAGGCCGATCCAATATTCCGTTCCTGCCTGCAAGACTGGACCGTCCACCATCAACTTTTGATGCTCATATGACTGGCCAGGTTGACTTCCCAGAACCGTTCCACTGTAGCTTCCAAGAATTGCTCCTGGCTTGGATGAACCGGTTGCATAGAGCGTGACCACATAATCTTTATCCGCAGTCGAATCGCTCCACTTGGCGAGATAGAACTCAAGTTCGGTCACGCGGCCCGTCGATGTACTGGTGAAATAGAAGTTGGGATGGTAATTGTTACCGCCAACATACCAACCACCGTTGCCTGGGATGTAGTCGGCAAAGTTACTGTAAGCCGTGTCGGCCTGTGAGAATGCTGCTGTTACAAGGAAGCCTGTAGAAAGTAAGAAATGATTAACCTTCATTGCGGTGGTCATTCTACATGTAAATGAATAAAAATGCATATACTGCTTCGAAACGTTATCAAATATATCGATTTTGTAACGCTAATCCTATTGTATTTGTAGGCGATCGAAGGTTAGCACTCCCAACCCCCTCGCCCCCGTTCCGATGGGGGAGAGGGATGGGGTGAGGGGGCTACTGACAACTATTGCTGTCTCCTAACTTGACCCGAATCAACAACTCGATAGCCCGAAAAGCGCTAAGAGCTTAGCGCACTCCAAAACCGTTTTGGACTGCTGTGACCTGTCACAGCTTTCGATAGCGCGACCTGTCGCGCGTAACTTAGTAAAGCGATGAACAATTAGCGCACAAAACGATGCAGAACAAAGCCCATAGACCAAACCCCCTCTCCCCCGTTCCGACGGGGGAGAGGGATGGGGTGAGGGGGCGGCAGGCTACCAAGACTGTGTCCCAAGTTGACCTGCATCTACAACCCGATAGCCCGAAAAGCGCTAAGAGCTTAGCGCACTCCAAAACCGGTTTGGACTGCTGTGACCTGTCACAGCTTTCGATAGCGCGACCTGTCGCGCATAACTTAGTAAAGCGATGAACAATTAGCGCACAAAACGATACAGAACAAAGCCTAATAACCAAACACCTTCTCCCCCGTTCCGACGGGGGAGAGGAATGGGGTGAGGGGGAAACCGAACCTAGAACGACCGCAACCTACCGTTCGCCCAAGTCGCTAAATCGTAACTGAGGCCAGGTGGACAAGGTTGGTCGTTTGTCCAGTGGTCGATAAAACGAACCGGTACGCGACCGCGTAGGCCCCCGGTGCGAGCGGCACCGACTGCGACAGGTTCCCGGTTGCGAAAGTTAAATACCCCACCGTCACCCATCCCCGTTCCCGCGACTTTCGACGACTATTCGCCATCTTTTGAACCAATATCTCAGTCACAACGTTGGTTGCGTTGGGCTGCGTGCCATTGACGATGAGCGTTCCGGAACCCTCGCCCTCAATCTCTTGGGGGAGAGGGGAGGGTGAGGGGGTTGGGTCCACTTCAATGACCGCTTTGCTCACCGTTTTAGGCGAATCTGAGGCCGCAGACGACGTGCCAGCCTGCGCCCAAACGTTGACGGCGTCCCCAAAGAACGGCCCCAATGGTGGCAACATCGGCGGAGTCCCGTCGGGGTGCAACCGCAACCATTTGCAGGTCAAACCGGTAAATGCGACGTAAGGGTTGGCGGGAGCGTAAGTCGACCAGGCCTCAAACTGCGCATCGGTCAGGCTCTTCCAGAGAACCGAAATTCGGAGCAACAGGGCCCTCGATTGCAATTGCGCAGTCGTCCGCCGATCATCAGGAACGACCCTTTCCCGCATCATCAGCCCGTCACCGAAGCGCTGAAAAACGATGTTTCCAATCTTCCCTCTAACCTCGATGAGTGGCGCGCCTGTCCTTGCAGTTGCCATAACATTACATAGTTGGCAAGTACAACTCATATGCTCAGGGATTGCTGAACAAGTGCCCAGCAAAGGGTGAGCACCCCGACGCATACACCACGCATACCACAAGCAGGGCATATGCAGGGCACATAGGTGTTGATGAAATATTGTACACACCGGGCAACTACTATGAAAAAAAGGTTACGGAAAACTGATGCGGTAGGTTATTGGACTTTTTTCGCTGTCGATGCCATACTGAAAATCTGTTTCTTGCAATATCGTTTTGCTACGTTGCCATGCCGCAGACTAACAGGTTCACGGAGCTTTGAGAGCTAAGACTAGCAATGTGTCAGCGCTTACCGACGGACAGAGGTTTGTTGGGATTGACTTGTTCGCTGGCGCTGGCGGAATGTCATTAGGTGCGCAACAAGCGGGCGTTGAGATCCTGGCTGCCGTTGAGTCTTGTCCCCATGCGGCCAAAACCTACTCATACAACTTCCCGAGCGCCCAAGTGATCTGCGGCGATATTCGAGAGGTTCGAGAGCTTCCCCAAAAACCGAAAGGCGCGGTAGGCATTCTGTTTGGCGGTCCGCCTTGTCAAGGCTTTTCAACTTCAAACCAACGTACACGTACAGCACAAAACCCGAAGAACTGGCTCTTCGGAGAGTTCATCCGGCTTGCGAAGGAGTGGGAGCCGGACATCCTAATCATCGAGAACGTCAGAGGCATCCTAGAGACGGCGGGGGGCGTTTTCCACCAATCTATCATCGAGGCGGTCGGGAAGCTGGGTTTTGAGGTTCAGTCTCACCTACTCAATGCAGCTGAGTTTGGGGTGCCTCAAAGACGGTCGCGGGTATTCATTGTTGGCACTCGTACCACAAGACCCCCGCGTATAACCCCACATCTAGGACTTTGCCCCACAGTATGGGATGCAATTCACGACCTCCCCCAGCTAGAGAATGGGGCGAACGTCGACGAATTGCCTTACGGATGTGCACCAAAGTCAACATATGCGCTCAAAATGCGTAGCGGTTTGGCGACTGTTACTGATAACCTTATTACAAAGAATAATGAAACGGTGATCCAGAGGTTTGCTTGTGTTCCGGAAGGAGGCAACTGGGAAGACATTCCCGGTGACCTGATGAACACATACAGTGACGTTCACAAATGCCACACCGGCATTTACCGGCGTTTGAGGCTCGATTCTCCTTCTGTGGTCATTGGGAACTACCGAAAGAACATGTTGATTCATCCCGTCGCTCATCGTGGACTGTCGGTCAGAGAGGCCGCCAGGCTGCAGTCTGTACCTGACCAGTTCCGCTTCTTTGGGAGCATTGGCTTTCGGCAACAACAAGTTGGCAATATGGTTCCCCCACTACTGGCACGAGCCGTAGCTGAATCTGTTCTAATGGCGAATGATGTGCATGAGTAGAAAACCAACGTTTTTGAGAGATCAGTTAGCAGCCCTCGCAAAAACAGAAAACAAGGCTGTCGAATTGCTTGATGCCTATGATAATGTATCTGGATATTTAGCTGTAAATGTTCTGCCCTACGTGACCACAGGAGCGGCTGCTTCAAATGGAGGTTCACTCCTAACTGACCATGGTGTTGATCACGTCGACAGAGTTACTGAACTGGCTGGAAAGATCATCGACACTGGTTCGCCGAATCCGCCTCTTTCAGCAGAAGAACTGTATTTGCTTCTGTGCGCTATACAGTTTCACGATCTCGCCAACATAAACGGGCGAGAGCAACACGAGCAGAGAATTATAGGACATATAGAGCAGTCTAAGCAACGTCTATTTAACGATTCAATGCTCACACAGGCCATCAACCAAGTGGCTAAAGCACATAGTGGAGTTGCACCGGACGGAACAAAGAACACGATTGGTGCTATGGCGCCATCCAACACTCTCAGAAAGCATTTTCTTGCCGCAGTGCTCCGTCTTGCTGATGAGATCTCAGACGATGAAAATAGGGTTAGTGACGCGCTTCTTCAAGGTGGTTCAGTTCCACCAGATAATTTGATTTATCATGTCTATGCGTACCATTTGGTCAAGGTTACTGTCGAGCCAGCGTGTATCACTTATCGATTCCATCTGACAGATGAGGTTTTGACCAATACTTTTCTTTACCGGGACAAAAGGTCGGATATTCTAGCGTATATATTTGAGCGCATTCAAAAGACCGAGATTGAGCGTCAATATTGCCAGAGATTTATGGGACACTTGTGCCCTATAACGAATTTTACGATTGAGCTCCTGCATACTCCAAAGTCGAAATTTGATGATGAGCGTAATTCAATTACTCTTCATCTTACTGACACTGTCTATCCGGGCGCCGATACTCCGGATATCTGGCACACATGCCGGCAACTCATGGATAAGGACGTACCGGCTCTCTTTAGGGAACTAACAGGTTAGGTCAAAATGGCAATAAAGCTTGAAGGTATCCACAATCCTTTTAGGGTGTTCGTTCCAGATGAACTCGAGCCTAAGGATGCTGACTACTTGTGGTGTGATAACAACCGGTATGAGCGTCTGGTTGATCCGAATAACACATTCTTAAACGGACCCAGGGGTTGCGGAAAGAGCATGCTCTTTCGAGTTTTGGAGAATGACGTTCAACGCCTTAGACTCAAGTCACTGGAATGCGAAAGGCGATTTACATCTATTTACGTTCCTGTGAAAAGCTATGTTGTAGTTTCGCCAGAGTTTGCCGCGTTGAGAGGCAAGCAGTCCGACTACTACATTAACGAGCATATCTTGTGCTTACACGTTCTCTCTGCTTTGTTTTCAAGGCCCGAGAGAATCTTTGACGAACAAGAGCTCTCTTCCGAAGAATGGCGAGCATTTGTTGATAGTTGGAACGCTTTTCATAAGGAGAATCTAGCCACAAAAGATTTAGTTATCAAGTTTGATGGCCTCTCAGTTAATGCTGAGACTGTTTGTAGGCAATTTACTGCAACTCTAGAAAAATTGGTCTCTGGTGTGCAGCACTACGCTCGGACCGTTCTCGATGAGCAACTTAGCTATACCGACTCACTCGCAACATATGATACAGGGATTCTTAAAGCTATTGAGCTTCTGCAACACCACAATCTTATAGCACGCGACCACTATGTGTATCTTCTTTTAGATGATGCCGATGAATTAAACCTTACTCAGACAGAGATATTAAACAGCTGGATAGGACGTCGCTCTGGGAAGCTATTCTTCAAGGTGTCGACACAGCTGGGTTACAAGACTTTTCGAACCTCCACGGGCAGAGTAATCCAGCGCCCCCATGATTACGAACACATAGATATATGGACTACTTATACGCGGAGTGGTTTTGAAGAGTATCAGAACCTAATTGCTGATATTGTAACCAAACGGCTTATCTTGAAAGGAATTAACAAGACACCCCAGGAGTATTTCCCGCTAGACCCAGACCAAGAAAAGAAGATCCTAGATTTGAAGCAAGGTATCGCCGCTGAAGCTGAGAAAGAAGGTATGGACAGAAGGAAAGCACTAGATCATGCGTATAGAATTGTAGAGTCGGAGTATCTTAAACAGCTTGGGGGATTGAGCAAGAGTAGCCACACTTATAAGTATTGTGGCTTTGACACGTTGGTTGACGTATCTTCATGTTTAGTGAGAAACTTCCTTGAAGCTGCGGCGCAGATGTACTTATTCGCGAAAGCTGATCAGGGAAGAGTCGTGCAGCAGATTCCTCCCGAAGTCCAAGATGCAGTTCTGCGATTGAATGCATATAAAGAAATTACAGATGAGCCAGACGAAGTTAGGGCCGGATTTTATTATAGATTTGATAGCGAGGACCCAGCTTCACAACGAGATAGCGTGGCCCTTATGAACTTGGTTAAAGGCCTGGGGGGGCTATTCCAAAAGATGTTGCTCTCTGATAGATCTGAACGACGGTACTTCTCGGTAGCATTTCAAGATCGCCCTTCGGAATACCTGAAGAAGATCTTGGACCTGGGAGTTCAGAGGGGATTGTTCCAGAGAGGGTTTGTTGGAGACAAAGAAGGCATCACGAAAAGACCTCTCTACATAATGACCCGCACGCTAGCACCAGCATTCAAGTTGATCGTGAAGTCATATGCCGGCCACCTGAGTATTTCTTCAGCTAGTGTGGAACAGTTCCTATATGCAGATGTTTCTCTACCAACCATGATTAATAAATTATATAAGTCTATAGTTGGAGCTGAATACGGAGAACAACAAGGGCTTTTCGAGGATTCCGAGGAGATCTTCTAGGGATGAAACTGTCAGAATTATCATTGAAAGCGAAAGAGTCCCAACCAGATCTGTTTATCGCTAGCGGTTCATTCGAACCAAGGTGCGCATCGATAGCTAAGACGATAGATGTCACGTATTTGGGTAAGTCGATTTTCCTGGCCAACCAGAGAAACGCCACTGAACTTGGTCCAGAAGAGGAGGTTGCTGTTAAATGCCTAGGTGATGAGTGTCTTGTCACCCGTGTAGACCTGGAGTCACCATCTGGAATATGGTCCGTCGTTGGTCGTATTTTCCGGGAGCATGAGGGACAGCGAATCTGGGTCGACATTACAACAATGACTAGAGAGCTTCTGGCTGTAGTGCTGTGCCATGCTATCACTGCTGTCCGTCAGTCAACTGACATTACCTTTCTGTACGTGCCAGCGGAAGAGTATAACCCACGCGAGCGGGACATAGCCAGAAAATGGCTATCACGGGGCTGTCGTATCGTTCAGCCCATTATAGGATACAGCGGGATTATTGTTCCGGGGAAACCGTTAGTTACTGTTCTTTTGATGGGTTTTGAGCTTGAAAGGGCGCTGTTGACATTGAACTATTTGGAACCTCAAAAGATCATACTGTGCTCTGGTAACAGCAATAGCTCAATATCCGCTCCGCACGCAGAGGCTAACGAATATTTCAAAAGCAAGCTGGATGCGTTGTACTCGGACAGGTGCACGACACATAACATTGTGCTGAACGATGTAACAAAAGCCTGGGGCCAATTGCAAATGATCGTGGACCAACTTGGTGACGTAAATGTGATCTTAATGCCGATGAACACTAAGATTTCAACGGTTGCAGCTTTACTTGTTGCGTTGGATAACCCGCGAATTCAAGTTGTTTACAGTCGACCAGAGGTCTATAATACTGAAGATTATGCGACTCCGAGCGACAATGTAGTCATGTTCAGCCTTAATGATATCAACGCTATTCAGGTTCAGCAGTCCCAACCCTGACTTTTCCGCAGATCAGTGGATGACTCTGTTGTAATGTGTCTATGACTCGGGAGAGATGGCTGGCATATCTGTAGTGCGCTCCGGTCCCAGTGCGCAGTTCAGCCTCATATACGAACTTATCGAGGGTCGTTGTATGTTCAAACTGATACTGCAAGCCCAGTAGGCCGTAAGCGATGTACGAAGGCTTCAATCCGGCAATCCGACTCACACTCTCTTGTAGTGCATTTTTGCCTACAGTAGATAACGCAGTCGTGAAGTCAGTGTCATTTGAGGGCACTTGGTCTGAGGCGCAGTAGAACCCGAGCGGGAGAAGCGGGCAATACTTCTGACCAGTTCGATGCCGGTTCAGATCTCTTATCTCTGCAATTGCGACAGCAGACCACGCAAATCGGATTGCGGTTCTCCGGAGAGAATCTCCTGTATAGGCATATCGGTTGTCATGATATTCAAGGCCAGCGGCTAGTTCCGCATCTGAAATGCCATTGGGAGGGAAGAGTTCTACGCTTGCATTGCATGGCGCCTCCAGTGTGTCTGAAGGTGTCCACTTGGAAGCTGCTTCACTTAGCTGCTGAAACTCATCGTGAATGCCAAAACGGAATGAATCCATCTCCTTGGCATGGCGGACGAGTCTTGGAGCTACCAACGTTAGCTCTTCTCGAATTGCAGCTGCTACATGCTGGGCTTCTGGCAGCCAATGCGAGAAGAGGTATTGGCAGAGCTGAACCCACCCACGCGCCGACATGATCAGCATCATATTGGTTTTTGCAGCCACAGGCAGGAAATAGCGCGCACGATCAAAAGCATAGTTTCGCTTCATGCGCGCTACTTGTTTGACCGCCTTCTCAGATTTATCTTCCAGCAGGTGCTTAGGAATACGTGTTAGGTCAGGGTTGCGTGAACAGATCTCTTCCCAATGACCAAGACTCGTTTCATAGGCCTCGAAACACTGTTTCATGAAGGCGTGCCACTCGGCATGATCTTCGGGAGCGAGCCCAAACTCTTCTGGTGCTACAAGTCCGTCAGAGCTGAGTCTGATGTAACGTGTTGAAGACTCTTGGCCACCAGCGGTGGGGCAGACAGACCAAATCAAGTAGGCAAGAAAGATCGAGACTTCATCAAGAAACATTGCGACCGGAACCATGTCAGCGATTGACTGGTGCCCGTAGTCGATCATTTTGAAAATGGAGTCAACTGATCGATCCATGTTCTCAGGATCGATCTTCGCTAGGATTGCTTCCAACCCTTCGTTATTCCGCGAGTAACGTGCAGCGCAGGAGGCAAGTAGCTCGGGTGTTAGCTCTGGTCTACCGTGTTCAGTGGCAGCTTCGGACGCCCTAATCGAGACCTGTGTAACTCGCATGTCTACATGTATTGTTGCACGTTGATGATGATGATAGGAGTCGATAGATATACAATCTGTTGAAAAGAGAGATATGATGTCTAGTTATGTGCTTGGCACACAACTCACTCGTTTTTCATATCCGGAGGCAGAATTCAATCTACGATTCAACCTGAATTACCAGGTTTTGTGACTTTCCCCTACAGTTTTGCTAGTCATATCTCCGACGACTAAAGCAAGGAAATATCTATTGGCGACAAGTAACTCTTGTCGAGGAGAAACATGGCAAAATTCAAACTGAACGGGGCATTTAGTGGCGCTAGCGGCAAGCTAGGTAACATCGTTTTCGGCAAAGCGAAGGGCGGGTACGCGCTCGCTCGTGACAAAGGTGTGACCACGAACCCAAAGACGGCATCGCAGCTTTCGGTTCGTGCGGCGCAGACAAAGTCCTCACAGATTTACAAAAACATGACCAGTGCGCAGGTTTTGGCGTGGACCAATTACGCTGCGACCCTGCCGCAGGTCTCGAAGAAGAGCGGCATCAAGCGCAAGGTTTCGGCAATCAACGCTTTTTGTGCGCTCGCCGACAAGTTTTTGCAAGCGACACCAGCCGGAACAGTGCCATTGACGCCTCCGACCACTGCGTTTACCGGTGACAGCATCACCCTCACCGCTACCGGCGGCACAGGATTGGTCACCTTTACCGCTACGGCGGCGAACTCTGCGAACGTCAAGACCGAGTTACTTCTGCAAAACCTGAAGGGCAAGAACCGTGTGCCGACTGCGAAGGGGTACAAGAGCCGCGCCTTCTTTGCCTTTGCAACGGGAACCCTTTCGACGACCGTTTCGGTTCCGACCGGATACTATGCGGCGGGTTATCGGTTTGTGAATACGCTCACCGGTCAGGCAACGAACCTGATTCCGATTGGCGTGCAAACCGTCGCGCTCATGGTTGTTTCGAACGACGAAGAGAAGCGCAAGAAGGCCGCGTGATTTCGGTTCACCTCGCAGCGAACCCGTGATTGCTGTACGTTGCGAGGGGGCGATAAGCCAAAAGACAAAAGCCCCAGACCCGCTGACGAGCCAACTCTAAAAGATTGCTTCAACGCGATCTTGCATGAGCTGGCTCGTTATCAATTAGAGCCTATGAACCGGCGGTCAGGGCTTTTCTGCTTTGCCGGATGCGCTGCTTTTAATCGCGGCATCCAAGATTCGGCAGGCGTTGGCGGCGAGGGTTGGGTTGAGGATTCCGCCTGGCTGTTTGCCGTTTCGCAGACAATCCATGAAGTACTGCGCGGGGTTGGTGAGCGGAAGCGGCGCGACCTCTAGTTCGGCTCGCTGTTGGCCCGACTTGTAAAACGCGAGGGCGTTACCTTCGACCGAAAGTGTGCCTTCGGAGCCAAACACGACCGGGTTGCCACCCTGTTCGAACGCATTGGTTGCCCAGGTCCCTTCGAGGACGGCGTCTGCCTTGGGGTACTTCAGCACGATCATGGCGTGGTCATCGCACACGTCGTAATCTTTGGTGTAGTTTCCGCGAACACAGTAAACGCTTTCCGGCATTCCGAGCACCCAAAGAGCGACGGCAGCGCCATAACAACCGAAGTCGGCAATGGCACCTCCGCCGTTGCGCTTCTCGTCGTACAGCCAACCGACGAAATACTCATCGCAGCCGATCTCTTTTGGTCCGCCGTGACCGATGCGAAACTTCATATGAAATGCCTTGCCGATTTGCCCGGCATCGACGGCACTTTTGAGCGACCAAAGCGGAGCGCCAAGCGCGATTGGCCAGTTGATCATGAGCAACTTGCCAGAAGCCTTCTGAGCGGCGAGCATTCGATCAGCATCGGCAGCGTTGGCCGCCATCGCCTTTTCGACCAAGCAAGGGATGCCCTTACCGAGTGCCTGAACAGCAATCTCTGCGGACTCGACGTTATCGCTGGTCACAACCAAGGCGTCCAACTCTTCTTTGTCGAGCATTTCCTTCCAATCGGTGTAGCTTCGCTGAAAGTCTGGCTTTGCTTTTTCAAGCAAAGGCGTTGTGTCAGCCACGGCGGTCAACACTGCTCCGTCCACGTTTTTCCAGGCATTGATTAGGCCCCAAACGTGGCCATGAATGAGTCCTGCAACTCCAACTTTGATAGTTTCTGACATTTTGCTCGAACCTCCTGTGGTTCGACCGAACGTTACCTTCGATCTGAGGCTAGTTGGATGGCGTTTTGACACAATTTCGGTGGTTTCCGCAGACGATATTGAGTGTCAAGTTTGTCGGTACCTAAAGAACTGTTGGTCAAATGCCAAAAGAATGAAAGAGCCGGAGGTTTCTGCCGCTATAATTGCGTGTAGGGGTGTAACGCAAAGAGGCGCGAACCGTTATTATCTGTACGGCGAGCGTGCCTATCATGTTTTTGCGTCCTTTATGTTGTTCGGTCCTGATGATCGTTGCGTTGTGCCTTTCGGGTTCAGCGTTAGCGGCAGATGACCCTGGCAACAGTGCGCATTCTCCTAGTCAAGCCGCCGCAGACGTGATTCGGGATTTTGCCTCGGCAGACGGAGCCTTTCTTGCGGCTGCCCTTGTAAAAACGGACTTTCAGAAGGACGATCTTTCCACCCTCATTCAATATCCCAACGACTACATCGTTGTGGTTGAGTTGACAGGTGCTCAGGTCAAGCAGGCATTCGAGCGGTCAGTATCGCTCTATCCGCAATCGAACCTCAGCTTCTTACAGATTAGCGGCTTTGAAGTCACTTTTAATCGCACTAGTCCCCCGAATTCGCGTATTGTAAGCATCAGCGTTAACGGGTCTAAGCTCGAAGACGTCAAAACATACAACGTCGCCATGCCGTCGTCGCTCCAACGCGGGGGCCTTGGCTATTTTCGAATATGGGACAAAGCCAAGATCGTTCGCAAATACGAGGACAAGAACCTCGAAGAAGTTTTGAAAGGAAAGCCGGCTTCCGCCACTTCGCCGCGTTGGTCTGCGCAGGGCTAAGCCTTTGCGCAGTTTCTTACGCACAAACAACGAAGTCGCCCGAGCCAAGGATCGCTTTTGATTCGGCTAACGCTTGGACTTTGCTGACCAAGCAATGCGATTTTGGACCTCGTGTTCCAGGCTCAAAACAGCACAAAGAGTGTCGCGATTATCTCTTAGAAGAACTCAAAAAGAGTTGCGATAATGCCCGGCTACAACCCTTCTCTCATGTCTGGTCGAAGACTCGTCAGTCGGTGAATATGTGGAACATCATCGCCGAACAAAACTGGGAAAAAGCTGAGATTAAGGTTTGCCTTTTCGCGCACTGGGATACGCGTCCCAGCGCCGATCAAGAACTCGATGAAGCCAATCAGCTGAAGCCGATTCCCGGGGCAAATGATGGTGCCAGCGGCGTTGCCGTGCTCGTCGAACTGGCAAGAGCGCTCAAGGGCAAACTCCCCGCTAATGTCGGCGTGCAGTATGTGCTGGTCGATGGTGAAGACCTCGGCCCTGGTCTGGACGAGATGTTTCTTGGCGCGGATTACTATGCCAAGCAGATGACGAAAGGGTCTGCAAACTACGGCATCTTGCTCGACATGATCGGCGATAAGGATCTGCACGTGCCCAAAGAGCCGAACAGTATGCGAATGGCACCAACGCTAGTCAAGGAGCTCTATCTGCATGCGGCAAGAGTGAATCTGCGAGACGCATTTCCATCCGTCATAGGGCCTGAAATTCTAGATGATCACCTTCCGCTGAACGAGGCGGGACTGCCAACGATTGATCTGATCGACTTTGACTACGCCCCGTGGCACACGCTTGGCGACACGCCGGATAAGTGTTCGGCGGCAAGTTTGGGCAAGGTTGGCAAGTTACTAGAGACATGGTTGCTACGCGAAAAGCCGTTCAATATCTCGAAAGACGATAGCCGCTGAACGGATTCCATTTGAAAGGTAGTCTTTTCAGCGTGCGTCACATCTTTTGTGCCTTATCGGTCGGTGCCCTCGTTGTAAGTGCAGCCGCGCAATCGCGACATGGTACTTATAAGCCGGCAGGGGCTGAACCGGTTGCCTGGCAGATCAACACAAACCATAGCTTGGTCTGGGGAAGCGACCCCTATTTGCCAGTCGGCTTACGAATTGACGGTACGCCTGCAGCAGTAGCAGATGCAAAGGCTGCTGGAGTCACAGACGTGCTTGTTGACCTTCCCGTGAGCGGGAAGGGCTGGGCAGAAACGTTTGCGGCGCTTGAAAAGAACAGCATGCGTTACCTGGTGCGGATTGATTCGTTGGCACCTATGTCCAAAGGTGTCGCTGTTGAGCCACAAGGATATCGAGTTTCCGGAATGCTAGTCGGAAAGACGATCACCGCGAACATTCCGGGTGCGACGAGTGCACTCATAGTGACCGCTGCTAAAAGAGACGGAGTCATCAATATTGCCGTTCGGGTGCCAATCAAAGATGGAAAGCTAAGTTATACGGTCAAATCGGGACCACAGCTAGATTCGGTGGCGCTTATCTATCCAGAAATGTCAAGCCTGGAACAGCCGGACTATTGGACGGGAATGGATGTTCAGCGCGATACGCTACTGAGCTCTCTTCGGAAGTACAGCCCCGGAAAGGGTTTAAGAGGCATCGTCAATCCGATCGGACGAACTGTTTCATTACCGGGTAGAGAGTTACGCTTTGTCCCGACCAATCGCGAATTTCGAAACGAGTTTCGTTTGCTACTAGAACAGCGATACAAAACGATTGAGACAGTGACGAAAGCCTGGACTATGGGGTCATCCATTTTCAATCAGAAGATTGTTACGAAGGACGGCAAGCCGATTCCATTGCCAAAGTTGTTCGAGAGGATTGCTCGCCTGATTCCCCTGTGGCAAGGCAGTCGAGGAGTCTCCTATCTTTGGGACCCCGAGACGGATCAAACTATTGCTTGTGACCGTTCACATAGCTCAATTTGGAACGATATTGTCGATACCGTTAATGCAACTGCGATTCGCCGCTATAGTCGTCTCGTCGCTGCAACACGAACAGTTTGCGACGTGCCAGTCATCCAGGAGTGGAACGGATGGTCATTACCGTACGAGGTAGCCTCATCGCCTGTTGATGGCATTGGGATGAAAGCTACGGGTACGAGTCCTAGCGCACTTGCCGAAACTGGCGTTCGCGCGACAAGCAGTGTCTTGAGGTGGGAAGGTTCTGGGTGGCTTCCGGCGACAGATATCTATCTTGGAGGCGGTCCCGACGCAGCGTCGAAATTACCGGTTGTTCTTGACGATCTCACCTCAATGGGCGCCCGTGGGTTGTTTATTCGAACGGAATCGCCCGCGATGAAGAAAGCCGTTTCAGACGAAGCGCACAGGCGTGAAAGTGATAGCAGTGTTGCTTCTACTTTTCCTTCCTCGCTCTTTTTCCCTGAAAACGCCATGAACCCGGCGATGCCTCAACGTCTCCCAGGTTCGAAATGGTGGATTCCTTGCCCCCTCGATGGAGACCGAGTGGATTTGGGTAGTCAGTTTTACGCCTATCGAATGCAAGAAGCTAAGGGCACGACTTTTGTGATTTGGGCGAAGACGCCAGGGCGATATGTGCTGAACTTAGGAGTTCCAAAGCTCCCAGAGGTCGAAACAACCGATGGAAGCGATCCCGCGATGCGACTGGTCCGAAAGGGAATCGAACTGAACCTTTCAGAGTTTCCAATCACAATCCGCGGCTTAAGCGAGGTTCTTGTACCGGAACTGACGTTTAACGAAACCGTACTCCAGTTCGAGGCCATTTTGGATCAAGCCAGAACGAACCGCCGAGACCTTACCGATGAGCAGATCATGTTCCAAAGTGGGTTTGCAGGGTTTGAGCGCAATCCCGGCGCGAGCATTAATCTGATGCGCCAGACACTTAACGAGGCTGCGAAGAAGGCAGGAGCCTTCACATGGGTCGAGATCGAAAGGTCCAAAGAGAACAACTTTAGCGAAGTCGTCAACACATCTGCGGCATCTGGCGGTGGATACTTGTCGATTCGCACCCAGTTACCGCCTGATGAAGGATACGTCGCTAATCTGGAAGTGCCCTCGCACTCGAAGGAGGACCTTGAAGTGTGGGTTGCTGCACGAATTCCAGCTGAGGTTCGGGGCAGTGTGAGTGTTGTGATCGGAGGGCAAGTATTACCCTTGGTTGGTGATCCGATTGGCGGATATGGCGACGATTTTGGTTGGTACAAGCTGGGAATGACACGCTTGGCTAGTGGAACGAATAAAGCGAAGATTGTGGTCAACGGTTCATCGTTAACAGAAATGGGATTCGATGTTCTTGTGTTTGCGCCACTAGGATTTAAGCCCAACGCGGTCACCTTACCGCTTCCATCGGTTGACCTAAAAAAGCCTTTGAAGAATAAATGACCGACTTGAAATCGCTACGCGCTTAGTATTGTCTTTGAGTAACCACTGAGCCCCGAAAGCCATCTCTGGAAGTCTCGGCTTTCAGGGCTCAACCTAATTAGCTTGCTTTGATGGGTGCGCCGCCTTTCTCGGCTGATTGCCAAGCGGCTTCGGTCAACCGGATGACTTCTAGACCGCACTCGAATGGTGACTCGCAAGGAGTTTTGCCAAGAATCGCATCGATGAAGTTCTTGTCGGGCGTACTTCCGCCGCCAAGCTGTTCTGCTTTCAGTCTGTTGTCTTTGCGATCGGTCATTGTCAGTTTGCCTTCGCGAACATAGAACGTCATTTCCTCACATGCGAAGGTGACGTCTTCATGCCAGCCGATGCCGTTGCCGACGATTGCAATGGAGCCGAGTGCGCCACTCTTGAAGCGCATAGAGAGCGTTGAATTGATGTCCACTTCTGCATCGAAGTTCTCAACATAGGCGCTGACACTATCGACGCTCATGCCGCTCACCCACAAGATAACGTCGATGACATGACTGCCGCTGTCGTTAAGCTGTCCACCGCCGCTAAGGGCAAGTTGATGTCTCCACGTCCCACGGCAACCGCGTAGCCAACCTTGGCATTGCAGGACCTGAATATATTGAAGAGGCCCCGCTTCGCCGCTTTGAATCTTTTCACGAATGTAGCGAAACTCTGCTTGGTAGTGCCGCTGGTAGCTAACCATTCCAACTTTATTGACTTGGTCCCGCTTTTCGATGATCTTGTAGGCATCGGCGACAGTGGTCACCAGCGGCTTTTCGCAGCAGACGTGTGCCCCAGCATCAAGGCTGTCAAGGATCTGAAAAACGTGCTGCGTATGCGGCGTCGCAATCATCACAGCATCTGGTTTGACCTTTTCCAGCATCTTGCGATGGTCATGAAATACCTCGGCATCTTTGATGCTCGGGTGCATTTCCTTGGTCTGCAAAATCTGGTCTTCACTCGTATCCACGAGAGCAACCACACTAGCTTCAGGAACTTTCAATAGGTTGTTCAGGCGGTGTCTCTGAAAGCCGCCGCAACCGATCATTGCTACTTTAACCTTGTCCAATTTGAACACCTCGCTGTTCAGTGGTCAGGATCGTTCCTAACCGGCGGCAGATTACCAACATACAACCCGAACAGTGTCAGCCTTAACGGAACAGATTGATGAAATTTCAGAGATCGCGTTTTGAATCTGATTGGCGCAGTGCCGGGTCATGGAAACGCGCTTGTTACAGGTAATCATAACAAGCACTAGCATGTGCTCGTATAATCAATACTGTGAAGCTTTGTGTCTGCATTGTCCATAACCGAGATAAGGCTCGCCTGACCGACGAGTTGGTCAAGGCTGGCTTCAAGTTCACTGTCATCGGATCGACAGGTGGGTTCCTTCGCGAAGGAAACACCACCTACCTTATCGGCGTTGAGGCCGAAGAACTCTGTTCATTGAAGAACGTCGTGAAAGCGAACTGCCAAGGACGAGAACAGCTGGTCAACGTCATGCCGTTTGAGGCGGCCCCAGCGGGTGCGTTCATTCCTAGCCCTGTCAAAGTGCCCGTAGGTGGCGCGGTCATGTTTGTCCTCGATGCAGAACAGTTCCACAGATTCTAAGCTCGATTCGCTCCCCGGTCTTGCTTCAGCAAAGCGTGTAGTTCGCAGGCTTTCAACAGAAGAGCTCGGCGTGCATGCTGTGCTTATTTATGGGACAGTCGGATCTGGAAAGGACGAGCTTGCTGAGATCCTTACCGAAGCATGGTTATGTTCTAGTCCCGGCTCATCTGGAGCGTGCGGCGAGTGTCAGTCATGTCGGACGTTTGAGCGAAAAACAAACGCTGACCTATTGCATATAAAGCCAGTTGGAGCGAGTTCGATCATACGGCAGGCTGCGGTGGTTCAAGACGATACCCAAGACGATTACCCCGTTTCGTTGCGTCAGTTTTTTAGGACTTCGCCCATATACTCCCGCCATAAAGTTGGACTCATACAACAAGCTCACAGAATGAATAGCGCATCTTCAAATGCGCTCCTGAAGACTCTTGAAGAGCCGCACCCCTACGTCAAACTCGTTCTAACGACGGATTCGATCAGCACCATTTTGCCAACAATTTTATCTCGGTGTTTAGCCATCAGTTGTGAACTGCCAACCGAGGATGAGCTAATGAGACTGTTTCCGGCGGCAACAAAAGAAGACATTCTGTTGGCCGAAGGTGCGCCCGTTCGACTTCAGAACATTTTGCGAAAGCCCGGACCCTATCGGGATATTCAAGAATTTGCGAGGAGCCTGCCGCATCGAAAGCCTAGTGAGGCTCTGGTGCTTTCAGATAAGTTCAAAGACCTCGCCGATAAGCTTGACGGAGCTGGCGCTCGAGTGAACAACTCGGATGCGTTAGCGATGCTTGCAACCTGCTTAGCAAGAAACCCAGACGCAAATCCGCGTTGGGCTCAGTGGACTCTTGCCGCTCACCGACATGTGGTCGGAAACGGCGCGGCTCAGGCGGTGTTTGATTCTCTTTTCGCGAGAATGCTGACTTCTTAGTCTGGCAGGCTTTGCGGGCTCTGCTATATCGAGTATGCACTCGCGGATACGAGAAGAGACTGGCCAAATCACAGGTTCTGTGTCGACGGAAACGTCCAGCACAGGGGGCTGACGAGTCCTTTTCGGTAAGGGCACAATCGGTGATCCAGACATCGCAGAATGCTTTCAAACAAAACATTACATTTACTTGTAAATTGGGTTTGGATTAGTTCAAATAGCCTATCTTTGATCACTTTGGCCGGAATTGTTAAGCCGTGGTGTCATGATGAAGCCGTTCTCACAGCAACCTGACTCGGAACTATCTGATATGATGGTTTCGTAGTAGGATCGAACTTCTCCGAAATTGCCATGTTATTCTCAGCCGTCAAAGAACGACAGAATACGGGAATCGACCACGCTCGTTTTGAGCAGTTGATGCGTTCCTCAAACAAGCAAGCTTATAGCTTGGCTTATCGTTTGACGGGTAACGCTACGGATGCTGAAGACCTCGTGCAGGAATCTTTCCTCCGCGCTTTCCGATTCTTCAAGAAGTACGATCCTAGCCTTCCTTTCTCAAGTTGGCTCTATCGCATCGTGACCAACACCCACATTGACCTCGTGCGCCGCAAAGGTCGTCTCAAAACGACGAGTCTTGAGTCGAACGGCCATGATGGAAGTCCAACGTGGGATCTGCCAGACGCTACCGCCGCTGCCGATCATAACATGACGCAGGGTGCTCTTGAAGAGCCCGTTCAGCAAGCGCTGAACGCGATGACGGTGGAGTTTCGGATGGCAGTTTTGTTGGCCGACGTCGAAGGACTAGCCTACGAAGAGGTTGCTGAGATTATGGGCACTTCCGTAGGGACAGTTCGATCACGCATTCACCGAGGGCGCAAGCAACTTAGAGCGCACCTTGTTAAGAATGCGCCCGAAACCTATGGAGGCTTAGGCGATGAACTGTAGACACGTACAGAATAACCTCTCTGCCTACCTTGACCAAGAATTGACCATCGAAGAGATGGCCGATATTCGTACCCATCTATACGATTGCAGTGCTTGCCGTGAAGAGGAAGCAGAACTGCGGTCTTTGAAGGCCCTTCTTACCGGGATGAAGTCGAAAACGCCGAATGCGGATTTTGAAGAGCGACTAGTCAATTCGACAATTCAAAAAGGGATGGCAGAAGCTCGGGCGTGGCCGCGCAGAGCAGGAATCTTCTTGGTCGTGGCCGTTTGTTCTATGCTGGGAACGATGCAGCTTTTGCAGTCGATGAAAAGCCGGCAAGACGAAATCACCGCTAAAACGGAGCGAAGTCACGAAATTGCATCGGCAATTCACCGCGATCAGGTCTTTACTGCAAGCTTAGACCCGTATAATTCGGGTTCGATTGTGTTGCCGACTGATGGCAGCGATCACTAATGATCATGAAAAGCACTCGTACCTGGGCAAGCAGTGCCGTTCTAGCGCTCTGCCTGCCCAGCAGCGTTTTCGCTAACAATAGTAAAGAATCGCCTTACGATTTGGTGATGCGAAGCATGCGCCGATCGTTTTCAGTCAACGTAGTCGCTGTCATTAGCAACCGCGACTCAATGGACGGCTCATGGGGCTTAGTGCAGGTGATTCGTGATAAGACGGGGCACATTCGAAAATCAATCTTAGCGCCGGCTAAGCATCGCGGGATTGAGTCTGTCGATGATGGTGAGAGATCGCTGACCTACATCCCGCAAGAAAAGCAGCTCCTCGATCAGGATTCCGCTTTTTCGCTACCCAATGATGTGCAGTTGCGAACAGAGTTAGCAAAGAAGAACTACGTCTTCAAAATAGAGTCGAAGCCAAAAGTTGCCGATAAGCTGACCTTTTGTATCTCCGCCGAACCAAAGGCGAAGGAGATGGACGTCCGTCGATATTATATTGACCCAGTCACTGCTTATCCACTTCGCCTTGAAACGGTCTCAGCTGACGGCGATGTGAGTGTGATTTACACGACTAAGTCGGTCAGTTATCCCAAAAAAATCGCTGCAAATACGTTTGAAATCGAAACTAAAGGGCCGTTTCGTAGAATGACCTACTCTCGTCCAACCTCTGTTGATTCGGTTGGCGAAGTCAAAATTAAGCTGGGTTTTACGCCACTCATTCCAGAAGGTCTTCCGTTTGGGTTTAAGGTTCAGGAGATGCAGATCAACCAGTCTCCCGAATGGAAGTCGCTGGTTATTCGAATGACTGACGGATTGGTGCGAGCAACTGCCTATCAGTTCAGATCTGCCGGAGCCCCGGCGGTCAAAACTCTTGACCCATCCACGGTTCAAGATGTCCGGGGAATCCGGATCATGCTCATCACCGATTTGAACAAGGTCGTGACCGATCGATTAATGGCTGCATTCCTGAGCAGTGCAGACGACATCCACCCTATTGTTATGGGTCTACGGTCCCAACCATCCAATTTAGATCAAAGATTGGAACTGAACGCAGTCTCCGGGACGTTGGCAATTTTAGACAAATCGCCAACGAAAGCTAGATTCTGCCGTACATTGTCAGTTGTCGATCGGACATCTGTTAAGAATCGATCCTTTTAGTGGCGTAGTTTACGAACGGAAATTGAAGCTATGAGTCAGCACGTTAAGACTTCTAAGAGCGTCTATATCACTCTTGCCGCAGGCTTTGCCCTCGGAGCAGTTACCATCATTAGTATTTCTGGTGGTCAGGCCATTGGTCAATCTGGGAACTCTGACCGACAGAACTCTCGCCTGATATCGAGCAGCACGACGGAGAGCATGTCCGAACTGAAAAGTGAGGACGCATCCTATAAGGCACTCGCCCGATTTGTCGCGCCTGCCGTTGTAGATATTCGAACAGAAGCAACCCGATCAGCCACCGCCGATGGAGCACGCATGCCAGAAGCTGTCGGCGAGGGTTCGGGCTTTGTGTTCAGAGCGGACGGCTACATCGTCACCAATGAGCATGTTGTGGGTGATGCCCAAACGGTTAAGGTCACGTTTTCAGACGGTCGAGAACTCACTGGAAAAGTAACGAAAGCCAATGACGCAAACAGCGATATTGCCTTAGTCAAAGTGGATGCGAAAGACCTCCCAACCTTGTCCTTCGCAGACAGTAACCAAGTTGAGCCGGGCCAAATCGTGATGGCGGTAGGTGCTCCATTCGGTTTCAAAAACACGGTTACGGTTGGCCATGTTTCTGCACTAGGCAGAAATGACACCATCGGCCAAATAGGAAAGGAGCGCTATTACTCCGACATGATTCAGACCGACGCAGCCATCAACATGGGCAACTCGGGCGGTCCGCTGGTCAATGTCGATGGCCAGGTCGTTGGTATTAACACTGCGATCTTCAGTCCTACGGGAACAAGCAATGGCATCGGATTCGCGATCCCTTCTAACCAGGCGAAGCTTATCACGGACATTCTGATAAGTAAGGGCAAACTTACGCGATCGATGCTTGGGTTGGTTCCAGAAGATCTAAAGGAATTTCAGAAGAAGGACATGAACCTGCCTCAAGGCGGCGCAATCGTTCGAGAGGTAGTCGGCGAGCCAGCAACCAGCGCAGGATTCCAAAAGAATGACATCGTTACCAAGATTGGCTCGGTGCCGGTCCATAGTCAGATCGATCTTCGAAACGCGATGCTGAGATATGCTCCGGGTTCAGAAGTGAACATCGAATTTATTCGAGACGGTGCAAAGAAGACCAAGACTGTGAAGTTACTTGAATACAAGCTCCCGCGCGAACTCGCACAACAGGTACCTGCAAAGGGATCAGACAAGCTACCTAACGGTCATCCACGTATCTTCGATATGGATCCGTTTAACGATCCTCAACTGAAGGGATTCCCGAATCTGAGGGACGACGACGATTCGAGCAACGTGCCTCAGCTCCGAGAAGGACAAGCTCAGCTTGGTGTGCAAGTTGTCGATATTAACGACCAGATTCGAACGCAGTTCCACATCCCTGCAAATGTCAAAGGAGCTGTTGTGATGAACGTGACTGGATCGGTCGCTTCTCGACTGCGATTACAGCCTGGCGACGTCATCACGGCGCTCGGCGACAAGCAGATCACGAATGCTCAAGAACTGGCAAACGCAATGAAAGGCGTGAATTGGGGCTCTCGGAAGCGAATCAAGTTCGCCCGATTTGGAAGTGGCTCTCAGTTCTCGATGGACACCATCGTCACTTTCCGATAAGGCTTAACTTCCTCTCTCCTGCCCCCACTTTGTCGAAAGATAAAGCGGGGGCTTTTTTTAGCTGTTAGGGTCGGCGGTAGTTCACATCAAGCACGTCCAGACGAGAAAGATGGTGTTCAAGTCGTTCAGCGAACTCTTCGTAGTCTTTCGCGCCAAGTGTCCAATAGACCTCAGAAAGAGCTGAGAGACGCGGAAAAGCCATGTATTCAACATGCTTAGGGTTTGGCATGTATTCAGTCCAAAGTTGAGCTTGTGAACCGAGAACGTGCTTAGCCTCTTCCTCGTTTAGTTCAGAAGGAATCGGTTCATAGTCGTAGCATTTGGCGATGTCAGTAAATCCGCCAATTGCCACGGGTTCAGTCTCCTTTGGTCCCTGATAATGATCTAGATAGGTGTGTGAACCTGGTGTCATCACAACATCGTGTCCAGCCTTTGCGGCTGCGATACCACCTTCCTCGCCGCGCCAAGACATGACTGTCGCACCAGGAGCGAGCCCACCTTCGAGGATTTCATCCCATCCGACTAGCCTTCTTCCTTTCTCAGCTAGGTATTGGTCTATTTGCCGAATGAACCAGCTTTGAAGTTCTTCCTCATCATTCAATCCTCGTTCTTTCATTAACTCCTGGGCACGCGGGCTTTCCTTCCATTCCTTCTTTGGACATTCGTCACCGCCGATGTGGATGAATTGGCTAGGGAAAAGCTCAAGCACCTCATCCAGGACATCCTTTAGGAATGAAATGGTCGAATCTTCGACGTTATAAACTTCCTCGATGACACCCCATTTCGTTCCAACCTCTAGCATGACGCCTGAGTTTCCAAGTTCGGGATAAGACGCTATAGCGGCTCGCGCGTGTCCTGGCATTTCAATTTCTGGGATAACCGTGATGAATCGGCTCTTCGCATAGGCAACGATCTCTCTCACATCATCCTGCGTGTAATAGCCGCCATGTGGCTTCCCGTCGAAAGCTTGGTCATTATAGTGACCAACCATCGTTTCCTTTCTCCATGCTCCGATTTGAGTAAGTTTAGGATATTTCTTTATCTCAATTCGCCAGCCCTGATCTTCTGTAAGGTGCCAGTGAAAGGTGTTGAGTTTGTGGAGCGCAAGAAGATCGATAAACTTGAGAACGAATTCTTTGGGCATGAAGTGTCGAGCGACGTCGAGATGGGCTCCTCTCCACTTGAATCGAGGTTCATCAACGATCTCTAGAGTCGGAATGTGCCATGGTTCGCAATCAATAGTGGCCTTTCTGTATATGTTTGGAGGCAAGAGTTGCAGAAAAGATTGAACTCCCCAAAATAGGCCCTGAACTGATGGAGCGAGGATGACGGCTTCTCCGGGAAAAATGTTGAGTCTGTAACCTTCGGTATCTAGCTCGATGCTTCGATCTAGTCGTAATCGAACAATCGTGCTGGTGTGACCTTTGGGAGCTCTTAAAAGTTTCGATGTGAGGTAGTCGGCGACATCATCCGCCTCGCGCTCACAATAAACCTTGGTGGAGCTATCGACGGTGAACGAGCCATCAAGGATGTGTACCGACTTTGGCTTTGGAACGATCGACACTGACATGAACAGATTATAGGTGTTTCCATCCGGCTTAATCGCTCTGAATTACGATAACGGATCTTGGATCGTAGTTGCCTTCCTCAAGCCCTACAGCGGTAAGTGGTCCTGAATGTCCAGCGCCAGTGTCAACCGCGATTCGATTGTGCAAAATCGACGGGAGCTGACTACTGGTTGGCGTATGTCCATGCACAACAATTGATCCATAGTCACCTTGATATTGCAGAAACGGATCGCGTATCCAAAGCCTTGGATCTTCATCTTCTAGCCACAAGATCCCTGGCGGAACAAGGCCAGCATGAACGAAGATGTAGGGGCCGCGTTGATATTCCAACAGTGTCGATTCGAGGAAATCCCAATGGGATTGCGGAACCTCTAGCCACCAAGTTCGGATGTCTCCGTAGGAGGCAATAGTCATTCTCCCTCCGTAGCTGAGCCACCACTGAATATCGTGGACCGTTAGGTTACAACTTGGATCACGGCTCATGACCGCTCCGGTGTCGATCATGCCCTGATCGTGGTTTCCCCTCAAAAAGATGGTGTTGGGCCGATGTTGTCTGATTTCGATGAGGCGTTCGATCACTCCACAGCTATCCGGACCCCTGTCGACATAGTCGCCGAGGAAGATGAGTTGATCTTGAGGCGCGAGGCGAAGTTGGGCAAGAAGGCCATCGAGCTTTTGGAGTGCACCGTGGATATCGCCAATTGCGAACAACACAGTTACATCATAGGCCAAACGGCCCACAATAGTTGATATTAACGAACGCGCTTCAGGGTTCAGACGTTAGGACTCATTGGATAGAGAACGAAACACCTCGAATCCAAGACGCAACCTCAACCCAATCCAACCCAGCATAGACCCCGGCGATAGGCCGGGGTTCTGTGCTTATCAGCTCGGGTTTTAGCGAGAAAGTCGGCGAATGGCGTCTCTTGTCATGACGTTTAGGAGCGGTTGCTCGACAACAACATGATCTCCGACCGAATATTCAGCCACATGGCCGAATCGAGTGTGAGCTGCTGATAGCTTGACGGTATAAGTCATGCCATCGCGCGAAAGAACGAGCGTATCCTCAATTCGATCTCCTAGACGACCGGCAAATGAAACGAAACGATGAACATCAACCACCTTGTACTCGACGGTTGGGGGAGTGGCGAGAAGTGTAGAAGCGACGAGGGGCAGGATGTAAAGCATGTCTATATCCTATGCAAGGTCGGTGCCATTAATAGCCCCTTTCAAAAGAATCTGGTGAAGTTACCGGCCTAGCCCCAAACGCCTTTCGCAATCAGGGCTGCTGCTTTCACATTCGCTCTGTGACCGCTTCGCTCTGCGACAACATCCAGTGCGCGAATAGGAACCCCCGACAGGAACAGATCGCCGATTAGGTCAAGCAACTTGTGTCTAGCAGGTTCATCCTCAAACCGAGGCTCGTTTCGATATCCTTCGAATCCTAAGATAAGTGCAGAATCCTCATCAAGGCCTTGCCCCAAGCCATGCTGTATGAGCATAGGGATTTCTTCGCTCAAGGCAAAAGTGCGTGAAGGGGCGATCTGAGCTATATAATCATCCACAACGTTCAGAGCTTCAAACGTTTGAACGTTCGGCCACCTCGCGCCAAGATCATAGGTGTAACGCCAATGACCGTGACCTTTTGCCGCGGCAATCTTGATCAGATCTTCTTGCAAGAAGGCCCGCTGATACAGATCCGGCACTTCGTATTCGCCGAGGTCTTTGAGGCCGCCGTTCAATATCTCCTTGACGAATGGTTCAGAGCTACCATCCATTCCTGGAACCTCTGGAGCATCCACCTCGATCTCAAGAGCACTGATCTCTAGGCCAGCAAGAGCGCTTAAGATGTGCTCGACTGTACCAACCGATCCAAGCTTTGTGCTTCGAGTTGTATCGGTAACATTTTCTGCCTTAGCTTCGGTCCTCTCCGTTCCAAATCGAAAGAAAACCCCGGCCTCGGCAGGGTGAAGAGTCATCTTTACTGGAACACCGGTGTGAAGACCTTTGCCCTCAAACTGTATTGGGTTGGTGATGGTGCGTCGAGTAAATGTCATGACTGCTTCTCTAGTTCTGCGATCCTTCTTTCTAGTTGCCTTAGCTTATCCGCCATGTCAGGTAACTTGCGCGAAAGGACGTTCACTTTCAGAGCTTCTCCAAAGGGAATTGCAGGCGTTCCCCAGTAAGGGCCTGCTGTAAGCAAATCTTTGGTGACACCAGTCCTGCCGCCCATGATAACGTCATTGCCTACGGTGACATGGTCGGAAGTGGCTGCTTGTCCACCTATCACGACTCTGTCGCCAATCGTTGTGCTTCCACTGATTCCCACCTGACTCGCGATTACCGTGTGTTTCCCGATCCTCACGTTGTGCGCGACCTGGACAAGGTTATCGAACTTCGTTCCTGTATCGACGAAGGTTGTGCCAGCCGTTGCTCGGTCAATCGTTGTGTTCGCACCGACTTCAACGTACCTTTCCAGCGTCACTGAGCCCACTTGAGGAACTTTCATCTGCTCGCTGCCCGTCCATACGAACCCGAAACCATCTGCTCCGAGAACAGCTCCAGCGTGAATCACACATGAGGGCCCAAGCTTGATGTCTTGGTAAAGCACGGCGTGAGGGTAAATCGTGGTCCCTTCACCTAAGTCGCAACCGGCGCCAATGTAGGCAAATGGATAGACTCGTACCTTCGCACCAATTTTTGCGTGCTTCTCAACGACGGCATAGGGGCCGATGGAAGCGGTCGGATCAACATCTGCTTCGGGGCTAACGCAAGCCAAAGGGTGAATGCCTGCCTCGATAGGAAGTGGAACGACGCAAAGAGCTAAGAACTTGCCGAAAGCCTCGCGCGGTCTCGCTACGCGAATACATGGCTTCGCCGTCTCGCGCATCGATTCTGAAATGATTACTGCTCCAATTGAACTCGCTTCGATAGCTGCTAGGAACTCCTCTTTCTCGGCAAAACCGAGACTATCTGGTTCGGATGAGTGCATCGAAGCGGCGCGACGAATGGGCAGATCTTGAGGTCCCTGAGTTGTGCCACCAAGGATCTGGGCCAACTCGGCTAAGGTCCAAGTTTTAAGTTCTTTCTCCATCTAATGAACTCTTTCGTGGCGTCACGGCCATCAGATCGTCGCTTAGCAAGCTCATATCCGTTGACTTTTGACCATATGAGAAGCTGTTTATTCAGCAACTCAAGCCGCCCTTCTGGCGACAAGGACCACATCCTTGACTGTACCTTGGGAGGAGCCGGGAGCTTCTCCGATTCTGGCAGGACGATCTTCTTCTCGGGTATCGCTGGAAACGAAATTGGCTCGTTGGATGTCATGCGCAAGCCGAGTTCTGCTGGCTTGAGTTTCACCTGACTTTCGGCCTCTTTGATGGCTTGAGCTCTGAGTTCGTCTGCCATTTTTGCGATCCGAAGCAATGCTTCTGTCTGTTCTTGATTCGCCTCAGACTCAGCTTTATCAAGGAGCGACTGAACATCCTTTTTATAATCTAAATCAAAATTCCTTAACTTATCTCGAAGTTGCTTTGCTTCATTGAGTCTTTGTACTGCGACGGGTCTCGTGCTCTCGTCGGGTTTTAGGAGACTGTCCGGGTCTGGGTCTGGCCATCCCACCAAGAAGGCAAGTCGAATCATAACTGGGCAACGTGCCTCTGCATAGATTTCAAATCGCTGTCGGATTTGTGGATTGACACTCTCGTATGCCGAACGATAGGTATCCCCTAATCGCTTGCGTTCGTCTTTGGCAAATTTCTGTGCCAGTCTGTCATAGAACGACAGAAGTTGCCTCGTAAGGGACTGCGAAGCTTTGCGTTGAGCTTCAAGGATCTCATCGGTAACACTTGCCCCTCCTTCGTTGGCAGGTCCGTAAAGAGTCTCCGCCTGTTTTGCAGGAAGTATGATTGTCTTTGCCGGTAGACGTGTCGGCAAAGGCATTCCTGGCACATTTGTGTTCACGACCTGGGAGCGGAAAACCGAGTCGATGTCCACCCAAACTTTTGAAGGCTCGCTATGACGACAGGAGAGGCACAATAGCACCGATCCGATTGTAGCGAGCCTCTTCACAAGATTTACTTCTTAGCGTTCATCGATGCAAGCGCTGCATCTGTGATGTCATTGGCACCGTAGGGAGCGATACTTGATTCAAGTACGACCGTGTAACCCTGCGCCTTTGCAACATCCTGAATGGAAGCTCTCGCCCGCTCGATGCTAGTGAGTTTCTGCTTCTCCATCCACGAGTCCATATCAGCCGTAAACTCGCGAACCCATCGTTGACCGAGGTCATTCATCTTTTGGGCTCGGTCGGCATATTCCTGAACGAGAGTCCGCTCTTCAGGTGTCATGTTCGCTTTGGTTGCGAGTTCGGTCCACTTCTTGTTGGCGGCAACGACATTCGCCTTTAAGCTGTCTAGTTCAGCTTTCTCTTCGGCGGATTGCGTTGGCTTGAGACTAAGATCGCGCAATCGAGTCGCTTGCTCAAAGGTCAACACGCGGTTTGTATCAATGAACTCCAAGACTGACTCACGGGCTTGTCGCATTGTGGTGTACTGCTCTTTTACAGACTTTCCGAAATCGCTCTGATCAACGATCCTCGTAATGTCAGCGACGCCAGTTTTTTCCGCCGCGCCTTGAAAGCCGCCAGCCAATACCAGAATGATGGTGGCTGCAAAGAAGACCCAGCCAAGTTGCAAAAATCGTGAACTGCTCATGATGTTTGTGCCCGTCGAGCGCGCACTATCCATTCTGACGGCTCTACGAGGATTTCGTTTGCTTTGTCTTTGGTTGAAGTGTGCTAATCGCTGTATTTACTTGCTTGCGCAGACCCGAAAAGTCCACTTCATTCATGCCAGTCAGAGCCATGATCATATCTGGCTGTAGTAAAGCGATCAAGTCTAGACTCTGTCTGATGCGCCAAAACTCCTCGAGAAGAACCTTCTTGCGTTGCAATGATTGAGGTGTCGTTTCACTTTGGAGCGACTTGAGCGCAGTCTCCGCTCGCTTTCGAGCCGAGGCATAGTAGGGCCGGTATTGCTTCACAAGCTTCTCGGCGTATGGCCGCCCCTGCTTGTTGATCTGATCCCAAGACTTAGAGAGCGCTGTTGCCGCTTGCTGCATAGACTTGGTCCAGCTAGAGATCTGAGCCGTAGATGCAGCCGTCACAGCAACACAAAAGCATATGAAGGCGACTCGCATACATCAATTATGCTTTGAAAGACGGTTTTACAAAAGATCCGCAGAATGGAATAAATGGTCTCATGTCTGGTAAATAGTAGACAATAATATACTAATATTGAACGGTCGATAGATGATCGCGAGTTGTTGATGAGACGAGTTACGAAACCTACCGCATCTATTCTGTGGCTTGAATGGAAGCACTATTATGCTGACAATAGCCTGACACAGCCCCATGTCGTTCTAGTGAATCACCAGGTCTTCGACATGAACCGTTTGGCAGTCCAACGAGGTGTCAAAGTGGGCATGCGAAAGCATCAATACAAGGCACTTGCTGATAACTGTCTCGTGTCTGAATTTGCACCTAACCCTGCGAGATCCAACTCATGGCTCGACTTGTGTGCGCCCTATTCAAGTGTGATTGAACCCAATGGAGAACATGCCGCTGCGCTTGATCTAAGTGCACACCCATCACCGGTGGATCTAGTCAACCGACTACTTGATGGGCTTCTTGTGCTTGAATACGGTGATTTGTATGCCGCTCTCGCGCCCAGTAAATGGTTGGCTCAACTCGCCTCATCAAGCCAGCAAGGCTTAGCTGTCGTTTCTGATCCTGCCAACTATCTAGCTCATAGACCGATTAGTTCACTGAGTGTGGTGGAACCCGAAATTCTTGATCGTCTGAGGTTTCTTGGTTACAAAACAATTGGTGAGGTTGCGACGCTTACGACTGAAGTTCTTCGTTCTCAGTTCGGAGACGATTACCTCACCATTCAACAAGCATCAAGAGGGACATTAAGAGATCACGTTTTGCCGGTGTATCCCGAAGACGAGCTTCATGAGTTCATGCACTTTGCGGAACCAATTGATGATTTGCTGATGCTGGAATCTGCATTATCAAAGCTCTCTCTCAGTTTATCGGCCAGATTGTCGGGGCAACAAGCTACAGGATTGACCCTCAGTGTTCAGTTCGAAGATCACCAAGAGGTTTGTGCTGATAGAATGCTCAAGCGCCCAATCTACGGGAACACTGGACTACTCTCGACGCTTAAGGTCTTGTTGCCTCTCATCAAGATAAGTAAGCCCGTTATTCGACTCGGTGTGAAGTTGAATGCACTAGAGCCTCTTCGCACACGGCAAAAAGCACTGTTTGCAAAAGACAATCCTGTTGACCCAAATGTCAGTGTTCGAATCATCCGCAATGCGTATGGTGATCAGTCGCTGATGAAGGCTACAGAGATTGTGCTCCCCCGACGAGAGCAGGTGCTCAAGGAGTGGCGACGTGCCACCGGATGGTACTGAGACCTTAGCCAAATGGCGCGAGGCGGGCGAGTGGTGGGCAGGGAGCAACGGAAGAGAAATCCATCGCTTTATAGACTCTCATGGAACTCGCCGGGAACGAATCACAGATATTCCGACTGAAGCAGCTACACCTGAAACCAGCATAAAGGTACGGCGAATCACAGATGAAAAGGTGAGTCTCGCAACCGGCTATTACGAACCTAGCCAATATGGTTCCGGACTGAGAACTGGTCGTGCCCCAGGTGTCCTGCTTCATTCTTACAGCGCGTACGCATTTAGCTATGGCACCATAATCGCGGGTGAGCTTGCCGCACTGGCTGCTGAGCGCGGGTTTGGCACTGTCCTCCTTGCCGATCCATTTAGTCTTGTTGGTGCACGTGAGTTTGCAAAGACCGCCGCCCTAGTAGGAGTCAAGCCGCTGATCGGAGCGACCTTTGAGCTTGAAGATGGCGGTTCCATTGTCTTAGTTGCAAAAAACAAGAATGGCTACAAGACCCTTTCAAAGCTGATTACTGAGTGCCATTTAGCTGAGCCTAGGCTTTATCCTCTGTGCAATTGGAACCGGCTTTCATTGCATAACTCAGGACTTCTCTGCCTGACTGGGGGCAGTAATGGTCCGCTGGATCGTCACCTCATAAGGCGTGATGCCGTCAAAGCTGCGGCTGTACTAGACCGCCTGATTCACTTGTATGGGCGAGGCGATGTCTTTGTTCAAATAGAAAGGTCCATGCTTCCTTGGCAGCACTCTGTCGAGACAAGACTGAGAGAGTTGGCTCGTTCTAGAGGAGTTTGTGCTGTTGCAGGTGGACCAGTCATTCATGCAAATCGTCAGGACTTTCCCGCCCACGATGTTTTGGTTTGTGTCGATTCTCTATGCTTAATCGATGAAATAGATGGTCGTAAACCGCCTCGTGCTGAACATCAAGTTCAGATTGACTCTCCACCCAGACGATCGCTCAATGCAGAGCGGTTTTTAAGGGATTCTGCTGATCTTGAGGAACTCTATTCAGATTCACCCGACCTAATTGATAATGCTAAACGACTTTCGGATAGATGCGAGTCGCAAGTTTTACCTGGCCGCATCAATTTGCCTGAGTTTTGCAAGGATGAAAACGGACTGCTTGTACAGATAGTTCAAGCGAGTGCATTCAATCTGTATCCAAAGATCTCCCATGCGTTACAAAGGCGAATCGATTACGAGCTCAGAAGAATTACCAAACTAGGTTGGGCTCGTCACTTTCTCATTGGGTGGGAGATGTGTGAATGGGCTAAATCGCAGAACATCCTGCTGAGTGGGCGAGGCTCGGTAGTCGATTCTGTCATCGCCTATTGCTTGGGCATCTCACGAATTGATGCTTTTGAACATAAGCTGTATTTCGATCGCTTTTTACCCCCGGATGGTAGCAAGCGTCCAGACATTGACATCGACTTTGAAGCCGCCCGAAGAGAGGATGTACGACAGCACCTCATTACGCGATACGGTGATGCGCATGTGGCGACCGTGTGCGCTATCGGAACCTATGGAACGAGGGGAATTCTGCGTGAAGTCGGAAAAGTGATGGGGATTTCACCCTCCGACATCAGCTACTTATCGAAGCGAATCCATGGTGGTATCAACCCCAATCGCTTAGATGAAGCACTAGCTGCGCGCCCCGAATTAAGAGACAGCAATATCGAGAAAGCGCGATATTTCTGGGTTTTCAAACTTGCAGAGCGGATGATGGATCTTCCGCGTAACCTCCGCGCTCATTCATCGGGAGTCGTGTTATCAGAAGTGCCTATCAACGAGGTCGTGCCGGTGCAGTGGTCGGGTGCTGAGGGCGTCAAGATCATTCAGTGGGATAAACGCAGTTCCAAGGTCAATTTCGACAAGTTCGATGTGTTATGCCTTCGAGGTAACGATGTCCTTGGGGGAACTCAGCGTAAAGTCGGCGGCGGTCTACGAGTAACTGATCTTCCCATTGACGACCCCGAAACGTATAGAGCGATGCGCTCAGGGCAGCTTATCGGCATTCCACAATCAGCATCTCCAGCGATGCGGCAAGCTCACATTCGCATTGGCACCCAAAACCTTAGCGATGCGAGTATTGTGCAAGCAGGCATCCGGCCAGGGGTAGGTGGTGCTGTCAAATTAAACGAATATATTTCTCGAAGAAAAGGAAAAGTATTTCGTTACCTTCATGAAGATTTAGCCGATATATTGCAACCTACCTTAGGAATTGTAGTATTTCAAGAACAAATAGATAAATTACTAGAGCGGTTTGCAGGCTATACAGGAGATGAGGCAGAAGAGATACGAGAGTTAATCCAGAAACATCATCAGAAAGGTCGTATTGACCCTGCATGTGAAGAGATTAAGGATCGAATAATTGCTCGAGGTTATAGTCATCAAGTAGCACATGAAATCCATCAACTCGTAGCCGGTTTCAAAGGGTACGGGTTTGCCGAAGGGCATGCCTTTGCTTTTGCCGAAATCTCGGTGAGATCAATCTACTGCCAACAGCACTACCCGGCCCCATACTTTGCTGCTTTGCTCGATGCACAGCCGGCGGGCTATTACGGACCTATTACAATCGCAAATGAGGCAAGAAGTCGTGGAGTAACGATCCTTCCCCCACACATCAATCGCAGTAAAAGTGAGTTCACTGTTGAAGATGTAAAGTCGAACATGGACCCAAAGATTCTGATTCCTGGAGCAGGAATTAGGATTCCCTTTAAGCAGATCCAAGGCATCAGTAAGGAGCTATGTGATCGATTTGTTGAGTTACAACCTTATGAATCCATCTTTGATTTTGCCGTTCGAGCCCAGCCTACTCGCCCTGAGCTAGAGACGCTCATCCTGGTTGGAGCATTTGATGAACTACACGCGAACCGACGGGAATTATTATGGACCGTCGCTACATTAATGGAGTACGCAGGTGGGATACGGAACTTGTATGGAAGCCTGCCACTAATATTTGAACCTCCACCTATAGCCAGCAATATCGTTGACTTTTCTGCGCCAGAGAAAGCGATCTATGAAAGGAGATTTCTAGGCATGGATGTCGATCATCATTTGATGGCCTTCGAAAGAGACAGAATTCGCAAGAAGGGTGGACTATCTGCCTTCGATGCTTCGAATTTACACCCTGGCAAGAAGGTCTTTGTTGTTGGTAATCCTATCAGATTGCGGTTTCCACCTACTCAGAGTGGAAAACGAGTTATGTTCTTCGATCTAGAAGATGAAACTGGACTGCTCAATGTGACTAGTTTTAACGATGTCTATCAACGTGACGGACATAAAGTGATATGCCATCCCTATGTGACGATATGGGGCCAAACGGAAGATAGAGATGGGCACTTATCGTTTATTGCTGAATCAATACTGGCTTACTCGCCTAAGATGTCAAGCATTTGTAACACAGATGTAATACCTATCGTGATTGCCGATTTCTTAATGCGATAGTGATCTGGCTGCTAGTTGCGCATCCGATATATGAGTTTCGTGTTGCTCAGCGACTTATGACAACCCAAGATGGTCCAACTTCGGTTAGAAAGACCTTCGACAATGCTGGCAACATGACAGCAGAAAACCGTGGCGAAGTGATTTCAGTTGACCAAATCATGCGATTGTTCGAACTGGCTTCAACTGCCGATCTTACGTTCAAAATGGCGAGTTCCGAACAGAAGAGGGAGCTGCTCCAATTTATGCTCTCGAACTCCTCTTGGGTGGATGGAAAGCTCGAGGTGGAGATGTTCGAAGCGTTCGATTTGATGCTAAATCTGGCAGAAACGGCCACTCAAAATGTTCACGAGACCGTTGAAAACGGCCTCGTAAACATCAAATCTGTTGATTGGTGGAGATGATGGGATTCGAACCCACGACCTCTGCAGTGCGATTGCAGCGCTCTCCCAACTGAGCTACATCCCCAAAAACTAGTTCAAGCGAACTCGTCTGGAACTCGCGCAAGGCGATTCCAACAGAAGCAGGATACCACGCGCACTTCGGCTAGACAACTAGACTCGACTGTGCCTCAAAACCATTGCGGAATCCCCGATATAAAGTCGATTGATCGTTCTGCTCAGATAAGGTGTAGAGTGAGTATGTCGAAAGGCGTGTCATGACCAGGCAGATGAATGCTCGTCTTAGTTTGTCATTACTTGAGGCGCTCGACCGAGTTCAGATAAAGGTCAAATTGGTCAAATGCAAAGAGGTTTTGTTTGGCCTGAGCGAAATTCACAACGTTCGACTGATGTGGTTTAAAGCGATAGTTCCTTAGCTTCAGGCCAATATCTGGTCGAACCCGAGGTGCACGTAGAGTCGCGCGAGCAGTCAGTCCATAGACCGCAAAACCAATAGCTACTGGGAAAAATGTGGGTTTTAAGCTGGGTGCCTCCGCGTTTGTGAGGCGGTAACGAGTCGTATCGTCGGGCGTGAAAGTGAATGCGTTGTGCTGGGACGAATGCCCAGTTAGCGACAAAGTCGTGTATGGTTTGTTGGAGTAGAGAGTTCGATGATTATCTTTGCATGCCTTGCATTAGCCAGCAGTCAGTGGCGCGGCGTCGATGCCTCTTTTGTGCCTGAGTATCGTGACCTCAAGGTGCCGTTTTATGTTGGTGATCGCCAAGTCGATCCGCTAGAAGCGCTCGCGAAAGCAGGAAATAATCTCCTGCGTCTACGGATTTGGGTTAATCCAAAGGACAAGTATTGTGACCTTGACCATACGCTGAAGCTTGCAAGAGATGGAAAGAAGCTCGGCATGGCGTTGATGCTTGATTTTCATTACTCCGATTGGTGGGCAGATCCTGGTCATCAAACGATTCCTGAAGCATGGAAAGACTTGAGCGTCGACCAACTCCAAGTCAAGGTGAGCGAATACACCACGGACATTCTGAACCGTTTGATTAAGCAAGGAACAGCGCCAAGAATTATACAAATTGGCAACGAAATACGTGCTGGTTTTATGTGGCCAGCCGGAAAAATGTATGAGAATGGGTGGCCGAACTTTCTGAAGCTAGTTCAGACGGGATGCGCTGCCGCTCGTAAGGCTTCGCCGACTTCTGAACTCATGCTTCACACCGATTCGGGTGCGGACAATGGAGCTTGCCGGTTTCTATACGACAAGTTTGCGGACGCGAAAATAGACTACGACATCATTGGTTTAAGCTATTACCCTTGGTGGCATGGTTCGCTCGATAACTTGCGACTTAATGTCACTGACCTCGCGAGCAGGTACAAGAAGAAGGTGATGATAGCCGAGACCGCTTATCCATTCACTTTAGCGAAACGTCGCTCTAGGTTTGTGGAAACGGAGAAGCAACTGCTCGATGGATATCCGGCTACCGAAGAGGGACAATCTAAATTCTTGGAAGAAGTGAAGAAGATAGTTGCACAAATCCCAGGTGGTTTAGGTGCTGGAGTCGTCTATTGGGCGCCAGAGTATGTTGCGGCACCAGGAATTCAAACTCCTTACGATAACCTCTGTCTATTTGACTATGATCACAGAATGCTTCAAGGCGCATATACACTCGGAAACAAGCAAAAACCAAAGCGTTAAGGCAGGTAAATTATGTTGCTCTCCGATGGATTTGATCGGGTGAAGCATTGAGATTTTGCGTCTATGAAGGATGGTTTATTCACCAATCTAGGTTCACATGTCTTCAAAGCTGAAGATAACAAGCTCCTACCGCTCAACCCTTCGGCGCAGAATTTGAGCGTTACTGACGTCGAATATAAATTAGTTTTAGGCTTAAAAATTATACAAATAGATGGGCGGACCTATCAAGTCGAACCGTTCGAGGTTGAGAGCGAACGATTCATCATCTTGCATGACGTTTCGTACTTTACGCAGCAGATCGAAGAAGCGCAACAAGACACTCAGAGTTATCTGTATGCCATTTCCCATGATTTCCGAGCTCCGCTCCGCGCCATCCTGATGTCTGGCATGATCCTCACCGAAGACTATGGCGAGGTGTTGGATGAGAACGCTCATCAAGAACTCAAAAGGCAAGAAGTCGCGGCGAAGAAACTCAATAGCTATATCGACGAACTGTTGAAGCTGTCAAGGATTGGTACGGCTAAGTTCAGCCCCAAGCCGATCAGTCTTTCGGCGATTGCCCAAGAAATAGGAAATAGCTTTCAGCTTGTCCAAGATGAACAACTCTTTATTGACAATGACCTACATGCCGTGGGAGATGAAGCTCTCGTAAATGCGTTAATTGGGCATCTGATCAGCAACGCCGTAAAGTTTCACTCGGGCGAGCGTCCTCTTAGAATCGAAGTCGGTCTCCACCAAGGCGAGTTTTTTGTTCGCGACAACGGGATAGGAATTCGAAGTGTCGACATCGATCGAATCACGAATGTGTTTGAACGCGTTAACGGGAATGACTATCCTGGATTCGGTACGGGGCTTACTCAAGCGAAAAGGATCGTCGAAAGACACTCGGGCAAGCTTAGAATTGAGTCCGAGGTCAATATTGGAACAACCGTTTGGTTCCAACTAATCGCTGAATAAACTCTCAGCGAATAACTAAACATGTAAACTCAGTTGCATAACCAGGGTGCATATGTTGATCTTCTATTCGCAATATTTGGCCTAAATTCACGAATATTGGGCGGATTACGGCTTTTTGTGTACACTAATATTCAGTTAACGCGTTTAGCAAATAAGGCGAAGAGGCACTAGAATGGCAACGATTCGAGACGTAGCAAAAGTGAGTGGGGTATCCGCGGCAACTGTGTCAAACGTTTTGAATCAGCGTGCCGACCGTGTGAGCGCAGAAACACGTGACAAAGTGCTTGCTGCGGTGCGGAGCCTCAAGTACCGACCTGGTCCAGCTCATCAGTTTCACCAGACCGTCCGTGTCCGCAATATAGGGGTTCTGATTCCGAATTTTGCGCCTCGTCCTTTAACGAGCGATGTGTACACCTTTGGGGTGCTGAATGGCATTCTGGAGGCAGCGCTTATGAGGGAGTGGACGGCAACAATCTACGCGGACATCTTGTGGCGTGAAAACGGTCAGTCCATCCGTCAACGGTATGACGGTAGGTGTGACGGTATCGTGGCGATTGCTCCTTCTAAGCAGCGCGATTCCATACCTGTCCTCGTGGAAAGAGGCGTACCGATTGTTCAAATCGGCACGACCGCCTGGATAGATGGAGTATCCAGCGTTGACGTTGATAACTTCGCCATTGGTGTTCAGGCGGCGGAGCACCTCTATGGACTCGGTCACAGAAGCCTTTGCTTTGTTGGATCGAAGGAGGAAGCGATTGCAGCGGTTGAGCGTCTTGATGGTTTCAGTTCTTGCCTCGAAGACTACCAATCAGTCTCCCTTGAAAAGTTCGCCGTAGGATCTGAGGCAGACCTGGAACGAATTGCCAGACTGATTTTGGAATCAGAAGCGAAGCCCACATGTGCGTTTTGCTGGAACGATGGGGTTGCTCGATCACTCATCAAAGTTTTAAGCACGCTTGGCGTGAGTGTTCCAACCGCATTCTCGGTTGTCGGTGTCAACAACGACACGTCGGCTTCTGATACCAACGACTTAACTACTTTTGAACAGGACCTGCACACGATTGGTGTTCAGGCCGCGACGATGCTGATTGACCATCTATTGGATGAAGAAATTCGTCCAGCAATAGTCCGATTACCAGCACAGTTCATCCCTCGAAGTTCGAGTGGGCCAGCGCCTCAACTCGACAGATAAACGACATTACTAGGAACCAACGGAGGCCAACCTAAAAATGAAAAAGGCATTCACCTTAATTGAACTACTTGTAGTTATTGCGATCATCGCCATCCTTGCTGCAATCTTATTCCCTATCTTTGCGCAGGCAAAAGAAGCGGCTAAACGGACACAAAATCTGAGCAACCTAAAACAGATTGCTCTTGGCATGACTATGTATGCCAACGACTATGACGACACAGTTTGTTACACTTCCAGATTGGGGGTGGGAACGGAGCCTTATATTGTTTGGTGGATGTATGCCGTTAATCCGTACATCAAGAACATGAAGGATTCGTCAAGCACTTACGATGCTGTCAACGACAGCACGAAAGGCGGTTCCTCTATCTTCATCTCGCCTTTCTGGAACAAGGCGGCGGCGTCAGTCGACTCTGCTGGAAACAAGCTCACGACTTACACTGGAAATGCTGCGGAACCAACGACGGCGTCCTATGCTCTCTATAGCTATGGAATGAACCAGAACCTGTCGCCGATCTTCTGGCAGAAATGGGTTGGTTCGCCCTCTTGGGCAGGACCAGATTTCTCGTCAGTAGCGACCTTCACAACGATTTCGGATCCAGCAAACTACGTGATGTTTACAGACATTTTTGATACTCCGTGGAACCTGGCAGGTTGCGATGGTTCAGGGACCGAGTGGAGAAAGGTTCAGAATCGCTCCTCTTCTATCGCGCTTGCGACGATGGACGGTTCTGCGCACTCGGTTCCAGCTTCAAAGACTCAATATGCATTGAACGCGGCTACCACAAAGTCCGGTTGTTTCAGGTGGTTTTCTGCTTCTGGCCCGCGCGAGCTACCTGGATCGCAAGTGGCATCCTGCGCGCTGGAAAACACTGGTGCTAAGTATTGGCTATCACCTAGGACTGGCCGCAACTAAGAGCTTCCATCAAAACCCGTCGGCTTTACCTCCCCGGCGGGCAAGGCATTATGAACATGAAATATATTTCCGTTTTGGTACTTTCAGTCCTCTTGATCGGGTGTTCTTCGAATCCTGAGTCGGCACCTTCTGGTCAAACGTTAGAGGACCCAACTGGTGGCAAGCCGATTCCAAACGCTGGACAAGGCACGCCAAAACCAGGAGAACAATTACCGGGAGCTCCTGCAGGCCTCACGATGCCGCAAGGAACCGAGCCTGGCAAGTAACGGCTCCTTGTAGTTACTCTAGCCTAAGCTTGGTTTCGAACCGGCTTAGGCTTTGCTGTTTTTCGTATAGCACTTGGGAACTATTACTGCGTAGAACCTTTACGAATGCTGATGGCTAGATACTTGATTGGAGCGGCATTGATCGGTCTACTGATTATGGCGTTTACCTGGCACGCGCCTGAGCCGCAGAAGGAGAAAAATGAAATGCCAGTACCAGCTGGTTCAAAGAGCATTGTCGTCGGTGGTGGCTGTTTTTGGTGCCTCGAAGGCATGTATGAGCAGTTGAAAGGAGTGTCTTCTGTCGAAAGCGGATACGCTGGCGGCAGTCGCGCCGGAGTCACGTACGAACAGGTTTGTTCGGGCGTAACAGGGCACGCGGAAGTAGTCAAGATCACGTTTGATCCAAAAGTGATTAGCGAAGGCGATCTTCTCAGGATCTTCTTTACCACTCACGACCCAACGACCTTGAATCGACAAGGGCCCGACGAAGGCGAGCAGTATCGGTCTGTGATCTTTTATGAAACGCCCGAAGAAAAGGCTTTAGCTGAAAAGGTCAAGGCTGAGATTGAACACGAAAAAATCTGGAAGGACCAAATCGTAACCACGATTGAGCCTCTCAAGAACTATACGAAGGCTGAGGATTATCATCAGAACTACTTCGAGAAGTTTGAGAACGCGAGCGCGGTTCAACAGATGGGAATGAACTCGGGATACTGTCGAGTCGTGATAGAACCAAAGGTGAAGAAGTTCCGCGAGAAGTTTGCGAAACTTCTGAAGAACAACTAACCCTCGACGAGGTACTTGAAGATCGATTCCAGATTGTTATCTGGGCTAGAGAACGACTCTATCTTCAGTCCTTCGTCCAAGATCAACTGAGGCAGTCGGTCAAAAAATTGGTCCGGCTGCCTTGTCTGCACCTCAAGTCCCTCTCCGCGTGGGTCGAACTGAATGTTCACCACGTACGGTAGATCGACGATCCTTTCTGCCACCTTACGCGGTTCCGGCGATGTGATATGGATTCGGTGCGGGTACTTGTCGATAAATGATCGAATGATGCTCAGGTCTCCGGTCGCCAACAACCTTCCCCGGCTGAGCAAAAGGATTGAGCGGGTCATTTGCTCTACCTCGAACAGGATATGCGAACTGACAAGAATCGTCTTGTTCTGCTCGGCTAATCCTCGAAGAACTCCAATAAACTCGTGCCGCCCGACTGGGTCAAGACCGTTCAGAGGCTCATCGAGCAGAATGATTTCGGGATCATGGAGCATTGCTTGCGCGAGCTTGATTCGCTGTCGCATGCCCTTTGAATATCCAGCGATCTTTCGATTGGCACGGTCTGTCATGCCCACTTGTTCTATGACGGCTTTCGTTCTTGCCGTAGCTTCATCTCGGCTAAAACCATCGAGCATCGCAAGATGGAATACAAACTCGACACCTGTCATGTGCTCATAAAAGTTGTCGATGTCTGGGCAGTAGCCTAGCTTCCGATAAACACTGGGATTACTAAACGGGTCTTCGCCGAAGACCTTGACAGAGCCGGTGGTGGTCCGTAGCTGGCCCGTGATGAGGCGCATCATCGTGCTCTTTCCTGCACCGTTCATTCCTAGCAAAGCGGTCACACCAGGACCGATCGAGCAGGTTACGTCGTTTAAGCCAATGACTTGACCGTACCAACGTGAGGCACGCTCAAAGACGATTCGATTCTGTTCGGTCATCCAATCACCTCGACGGCGCGGACACGTCTCCAAGCAATGAATAAGCTAAGCAAAGTTAAGCCTCCAACGCCGAGCAAAACAACCCATAAATCAGGTCGTGGTATCTGGGGTATTGGTGAGGGCATTCCTAATCGAGCCGATCCATTTGTGCCAAGAATCGTCTTAAACATGGCGATATTCAGCCCGTCAACGCTCAAGTACGAAACATTGGTAATCAAAGGAAGCAGTGGGCTTTCTGTGCCTTCTCCTCGATGCATCATCACCCAACTGATCGTTATCATTTGGGTGAAGAAGTTCGTAAGAAAATAGAGACCCGCATAGGCGGCTCCCGCCATCCGGCCTTGGTTGAACATCGAACTGAAGCCAACGATGAGACTGGACAAGAAGCTTGAACCAAAGGTCAAGCCGAGCAGAACCTTAGGAAGCAGCCAAGGATCATCGGTAAAGAACCCATAACTTCGGAAGCTCATGATGCCGTATAAGTAGAACAAGACAGCTGGAACAGCCGAAACCGCGAACAAGGGGATGAATACCCCCACCCATTTGCCGATCACATAGTCGAGCTTCGTCACTGGTTTGCTAAGGTAAACCAGCAGAGCGTTGGCACGATTATCGTTAGCTATCGCTCCAGCCCCAATGTAGAGCGCGATGGTCATGAACAAGAGCTGACCATACGAAAAGCCGTGGACGAATTGGTCCTTCCATATAAGCCTTGAAATGAAAGACTTACTCATTTGATCGTTCCCAGAAGCGGATGACATCTGTTCAACAAAGAACATGATGATTGCGAGAACGATGTAGTACCATGCAGAAAAAACGGAACAAACCCACACGGCCTTTCGCTTGAACGCCAGTTGGATCATCAACTTCGAAATGACCCACCATCGCATCCTTGGGTTTTGAAGACCAAGATCGTAATTGCGATAGCTGAGATCAGCAATGGGTGATGGGCTTGATTCGATTTGGCTCATTGTGTGACCCCTGGGTTCAAAACTGGTGGAGTGTCGCCCGCGATGGCCGTGAGGAATGCTTCCTCAAGCGTTCGCTCCGCAAGAACAAACCCTCGTATTTGAGCTTGAGATTCACGAGCAGCCTGAAAAACAATCTGCTGTGTCTCTGTTGGGGTTCCTGGCCCTTGCAGCCGGACGGTCGTTCGGTGACTGTGAACGTGTGTTAAACCCTTGGCGACTGCAGCGGAAATGAAGCCTTGAGACCACTCCTTCAGCTCTATATCTACAGGCTGTCCTTCAATCCTCTTTAGGTCTTTGATCAATCCTGAGGCTCGAAGTTGGCCTTTCATGACGACCACAACACGATCGCAAACCCTCTCAATATCTGGCAGAAGGTGCGAGCTCACCAGCACGTTGACCCCCTTGCTATGGGAAATCGTTTTGACCAGATCGAGCATATCCTCGCGTCCTTGTGGGTCCAAACCGTTGGTCGGCTCGTCAAGCAGTAGTAGCTTTGGTCCATGAACTAGAGCTTGAGCGAGCTTGATTCGCTGCTTCATACCGGTGGAGTATGTTTCGACATTTCGGTATCGAGCTTCGCCAAGACCACAGTATTCCAAGACTTCGTGAGCGCGTCGCAAAGCTTGCTCGGGTGGCATTCCCGCCAGCTCACCAGCGTAAGCAACGAACTGCACCGCTGATAGGCCCGGAATGTGGCAGTCTTGTTCGGGCATAAGTCCGACAAGTTGTCGAATTTGCCGAGTGCCGCTGATTAGGTCGATTCCCATCACATCGGCATTCCCAGATGCGGCAGTGATAAAGCCAAGCAGTGTTTTGATGAGAGTTGTTTTCCCAGCGCCGTTAGGGCCGAGAAGACCGGTAGCGCCTTCTGGAATCTCACACGAAAACTCATTAAGTGCGGTGAAATTCCCGTAGCGAACGGTTAGGTTTCTGATAGTCGCGACGGTCACTAGGAATTTAGGTTACACGAGAATTCGAGCCTCGTTAGGCCATTCGTCTAGTTAACTCTGTGCTAGTCTGAATCTTATGCCCGTAAGCGTGATCGCTCTAGCCTTATTACCGGTATTTGCCCCTCCTAGCGAATCTGAACTGCGTGAGTCTTACAAGCGTTCGGAAACCATTTCTCGTGAGATTTCCAGCCGAGTCTTTAACTTGCGCGTGGAGCCCAACTGGCTTAAAAATGGCAAGTTCATGTGGTTTGTCGATCGAAAAGACAAGGATCGGCGCGTTTACCAAATGGTTGATACGGCAACGGGCAAAGTAGCACCTGCTTTCGACCACACGAAACTCGCGCAAGCACTCGGAAAGGAAGCCAAACCAGAAAACCTTATGCTTGGCCAGCTTGAGTTTGGGGCAGGGCAAAAGACAATGTCGTTTGACTTTGCTAATAAGCGTTACGAGTGCGATCTCGAATCCTATGAGGTGAAAGAAATTGCCAAAAAGGCGGAATCAAAAGGTCGTCCGGAAGATCCCTGGATGCAAGACACCTGGCAGGCAGAACGTGGAGTTTCAACCTCTCCAGATGGCAAATGGACAGCTCGTATCAAAGGCGAGAACGTCATCGTTGGACCGAAAGGAGGCGAAGGCACTCAGGCCACGCAAAGTGGAACGTCTGAGCACTACTTCTCTCGCTTGGTCTGGTCACCAGACTCGAAGCATTTGTTAGCCGTTCGAGTAACTCCAGGAGATCGAAAGCCGGTCTATCTGATCCAGTCTTCGCCAAAAGAAGGAGGTAGAGCCAAACTTCAGACCCGTCTGTACGATCTGCCTGGTGACAAGGTCGACAACTTCGACATTTATGTTATTGACCCATCGAATCCGAAAGAGACGAAGCTCGATGCAGAAACGCTTGACTACGGCGACTTGCCCAATTTCCGATGGAAGGATGGCAATCGCTTTACCTACGAGAAGATGGACCGCGGCTATGGTCGATGGCGAATCATCGAGGGCGATACAAGCACGGCGAAGTCAAAGGCAATAGTCGACGATGATCCTGCAACGTTTGTCGATTCGACCAACCAATACACCCGCTACGTTGAGAACTCCGAGGAAGTGATCTTTCGATCAGAGCGAGACGGATGGGGGCATCTGTATTTGGCTGACGGCAAAGGGAACATCTCCAACCAAATAACAAAAGGTAATTGGGTTGTCCGAGGCGTTGATTTCGTGGATGATGCGAAACGCGAAATCACCTTTACCGCTAGTGGCAAGAATGCTGGCGAAGATCCGTACTTCATCCACTACTACCGGATCAAGTTCGACGGGTCGGACCTGGTCGAACTAACTCCTGGTGCTGGGAACCACACCGTTTCCTTTTCGCCAGACCGTAAGGTTCTGCTCGACACATACTCTCAGCCCGACGTTCCACCGGTACACGTGGTCCGAAGCGCAACCGACGGCCACGAACTTACCAAGATTGCGGATGTGAACCTTTCTGGCCTAAAGCAGCTTGGTTGGAAGGCTCCTCAACCTTTTGTCGCAAAAGGCCGTGACGGCAAAACCGACATTTGGGGTCTTGTTTATCGACCGCTCAAGTTCAATCCACGAAAGAAATATGCTGTCGTTGAAGACATCTATGCTGGCCCGCAAGACTCGTTTGTTCCCAAGAGCTTCATGGGTGGTTTGTACCTTCAAGGCATGGCTGAGCTTGGATTTGTTGTCGTAAAGATTGATGGCATGGGCACTCGAAATCGGTCGAAGGCTTTCCACGATGTTTGCTACAAGAACCTCGCCGATGCTGGATTCCCGGATCGTATTCTCTGGATGCAGGCGCTCGCAAAAACAGACAAGTCGATTGACCTGACTCGTGTTGGTATCTACGGAACATCTGCGGGAGGACAAAATGCCGGCGGAGCCGTCCTTTTCCATCCTGAGTTCTACAAAGTCGCTGTCGCATCGTGTGGCTGCCACGACAACCGAATGGACAAGGTGTGGTGGAACGAGCAGTGGATGGGGTACCCCGTTGGTCCGCACTATTCCGCCAGCAGCAACATCGATAATGCCTACCGACTTAAGGGAAAGCTTCTGCTGATGGTTGGAGAGTTGGACCACAACGTCCCGCCTGAATCGACCTACCGATACGCAGATGCACTCGAGAGAGCCGGTAAGGAATTTGAGTTGGTCGTCCTTCCAAATCAGGATCACACCGCCGGTGGAGTTTTTGGCGACCGTAAGCGAAAAGACTTCTTTGTTAAGAACCTATTAGGCATTTCACCGCCAGACTGGAACAAGTAGCCTCCTCGCTTAAGCAGATTCTGCGTTCTAAGTTGCGCAGAATCTGCAAAATTCAGCATAGCAATGATGCTAGATCATCGCGTGTGGGTGAAAAGGTACACTTTCGCCGATGTCCTCCCCCATTCGAAACATTGGCATTATTGCGCACGTCGATCACGGCAAAACGACTCTGGTTGACGCGATCTTCAAGCAAGCCGGTCTTTTCCGTGAAAATCAGCACGTGGCTGACCGCGTAATGGACAGCAATGAGTTGGAGCGAGAGAAGGGCATCACTATCCTCAGCAAGGTAGCCTCGGTCCACTACAAGGAATACAAGATCAACATTGTGGACACGCCGGGCCACGCCGACTTCGGTGGAGAAGTCGAGCGAGTGCTTAGCATGGTCGATGGTGTTTTGCTCATCGTTGATGCGCAAGAAGGTCCGATGCCGCAAACCCGGTTCGTGCTGAAGAAGGCATTTGAGAACGGGCTTAAGCCGATTGTATTCATCAACAAGATCGACCGCGAGCACGCTCGACCGCTCTGGGCTTACGACAAAACGATTGATCTGTTCATCGACTTAGGGGCCAGCGAAGAGGATCTCTTCTTCCCGCATCTTTATGGAAGCGGCCACGGCGGCTTTGCTCGAATCTCTCCAGATGGCGGCGAGAGCGACATGCGCTATCTGTTCGAGATGATCGTGAACTCGGTTCCTGCTCCAAGGGTCGAAAAGGAAGGACCGTTCCGACTTCAGGTCAACAACCTCGACTACGATCCATACCTTGGCCGAATGTTCGGAGGAAAGGTTCTTCGTGGAACCGTTAAAGTTGGCGACCGCGTTGAGATGCTTCGCGAAGGTCTCGAAAAGAAAGCAGGCTTTAACGTTACCAAGCTCTGGACGTATGAGGGCATTCAACTCAAAGAAACCGAAGCGGTTGGTGCCGGCGAAATCGCCATGCTCGCCGGTATGGACAACGTTCTGATCTCAGACACCATCGCGATTGTCGATACCTCTGAGCCACTGCCCGCCATCAAGGTTGAGCCGTCAACGCTCACCATGAGCTTCTTTGCTAACAACTCGCCGCTAGCTGGCAAGGATGGCGGGAAGTTTCTCACCATTCACAAAATTCGTGAACGTGTAGAAAAAGAAGAAGCCGTCAGCGTTTCCGTGAAGATTGATCCTGATGCTCCTGCAGATACCGTTAAGGTGAAAGCTCGTGGAGAGCTTCAGCTCGCGATCTTGATTGAGACCATGCGACGAGAAGGCTACGAAATGCAGATTTCGCGTCCGAAGGTTATTTATCAACGCGATGAGAACGGAACCATCCAGGAGCCGTTCGAACTCGCCGTGTTCGAATGCCCAGAAGATGCCGTCGGTAGCGTAATGGAAGACCTGGCTCGACGAAACGGTGAGCTTAAGGATATGCGCAAGAACGACAACGGATCGACTTCGTTGGAATATCGCATTCCCACTCGTGGCCTCATCGGTTTCCGTTCGAACTATCTGACCATGACCCGAGGTTTGGGTCTCATGAGTTCGCTGTTCGATGGCTACGGAGACTACACCGGCGAAATCGTCAGCCGATCTCAGGGTTCTCTCATTTCGAAGGATCCGGGCAAACTCACTCGATACGCCTATGAGGACGTGCAAGAGCGAGGCACCCTGTTCTATCCGGTTGGAACCGAAGTTTACGGGGGCATGATCGTGGGTGCTTGTAGCCGCGACGAAGACATGATCGTCAACTCGACCAAGGAAAAGGCCGCAACGAACATGCGCTCAGCTACTTCGGACAGCACATCAGTATTGGACTCGCACAAGGAGTTCTCGCTTGAGCAAGCCCTGGCTTGGCTTCGAGATGACGAACTGCTCGAAGTAACGCCGAAGCAACTCCGCTTCCGCAAAAAGATCTTAGACCACAGCGAGCGCCGAGTTGCCGAGCGCCGTTCCGACGTCATCGGCGTTTAATCACTATCTCCATCCCCTCTCCCCCCATCTCGTTTGAGGTTAGTGGAGGGGGAAGGGGTGAGGGGCAACCCATACATTCAGCCCTCATAAGAACCTAACGACTCTTGGATAAGGTCGTCCCCATGTTAGTCGCATTCTTACTGGCAACCCAGGTCACTTATCGGTCGACCGTCACCATCGCTCTCATCGGCGACAGGCGAGTGATCACCACCAACGGTATTCCCAACCACGAAACCGGGCGATTTCCTAACCGGAACAACCCCAACCGGATAAGCGAACAGAACTATCACTTCTCGATGACGGCATCACCGGAAGTCGCGAGTACCCCAACGACAGTTGGGCATCGGCTGTTTGCGGTGGCGGTTAACGGCGTCCCGTTCGACGCCCTCACAGCGGAGTATTGGGACGGTGATCGGCAGGGAGGCTGGAACTATGAGGCGATCATCAAGGGACAGCCGACACTTGGCGTGGATACGAACAATGCGCATGTTCAACCCGGTGGACAGTATCACTATCATGCGTCGCCCACTGGGCTTCTCAAATCTCTCGGGGCTAGTTCCTCTAAAATGACCTTGATCGCCTGGGCTGCCGACGGATTTCCCGTTTACGACGACTACGGCTATAAGTCTTCAAACAGTCCGTCAAGCGGTGTCATGGAGCTCCATTCGAGCTACCGGGTGAAATCAGGGAGTCGCCCCGACGGACCGGGAGGCATTTATGACGGCACATTCACTCGCGACTGGGAATATGTGAAGGGACTGGGCGATCTCGACGAATGCAACGGAAGATTTGGCATCACGCCTGAATTTCCGAAAGGAACCTATTATTACGTGATCAGTCACGACTATCCTTATATTCCGAGGAAATGGAAAGGAACCCCCGACAGCTCATTCGACAAGCGACCGCCTCGACTTGGAGGTCAGGGTTGAGCCGTTTATCGGCTCTCCTTCTCTTTTTGGTCTTGTCGGCTCTATCGGGAGCCCATGATCTTGGGATCTGCGGAGTCAAACTGATCCAAAGGTCCGACTCAGCAGTAATTACTACGCTTGGGCGAGCGCCGCTTGAGACACTGATTATCGAGGCGAACGGAAAGAGGATTTCCGTCAACGATATACATGTCATTATCGATAAGTCTTCTGGTAAGAAACTAGGTCAAATCGAGATTCACGAACCGGTCACTCTATTCACCGTTAAAGAAGCTGGAAAAGAGTCGAGCGCCGAAACCGTCGTGACGGTGATGAAGGATGGACGCGTCATAGGCGAAGGCTTAGTCGACAAAAACAGTGATTCCTGGTCCTTCGGCAAACTCACCCCAACTCCCCTTTCAAAAACGGCAATAAGGTTTTTGTGGATGGGCGTGATGCACATTCTCTCGGGGCCAGACCACTTGCTCTTCATTTTGGGCCTGCTGTTGGCTCGACCCAAGTTAGCTGAGATCCTGAAAATCGCGACGAGTTTTACCGTCGCCCACGCGATCACGCTATGCCTGTGCGCGTTTGGCATCGTCGCTGGGAATCCACGAATTGTGGAGCCGTTGATTGCGCTCTCTATCGTCGCGGTGGCCGCTGAATCGTATTGGCACCAAGCGGGTAAACGTGATTATCGAATCCTTATCGCCTTTGCTTTCGGGCTCATCCACGGATTTGGTTTCGCTGGAGCGATTGTTGAAACTGGACTACCGGCAACCGGGGCTGGTTTAGCGGTGGCGAGCTTCAACATCGGAATTGAGCTTGTCCAGATCGCCCTCATCTGTTTGGCGTTACCGCTACTCGGAGTCGTCGCAAAACTCCAGATCAAGGTCATCAAGTTCGCTCCGATTGTCGTGGGGCTTGTCGGCCTCTTTTGGTTTGTACAGAGAGTTATCTAGTCGGGACAAGCCTCGATACTAGTTTTCAGAGGCTTTTTCGCCCTGAACTGACACGAGCGCTAAACTCAAAATATCGTCTAGGTCAAGTAGTTCACTGAGATCAGCAATCCTTGCATCTCGATCAACTCGCTCGCAGAATTTGACAAATTCTTCTTGCTCTTTTGCGGTTAGCGTCACCATTGGTTCCTTCCAAGTCTCAGATAATTGGCTTCTGCGCCAAAAATCTACAGACTAACTATAAACACCTTTTCCACAAAAAACGTTCGGATTACGGTGAAATTACTTGCGGATTTGATATCAATTCACACACATATCTTAGCCACCTCATATAGCGCTAAAATGTCCCAATGAGTTTGGTGGGCAAAGTGGGCAGAAGGCGACCCCGTGCGCGGTTCGCGATGGGCGTTGTCTATCTGTTTCTTTGCCTGGGTGCTATCACTACGCTCTACCCCTTCTTGCTGATGGTTTCTACGGGACTGAAAGGTCCGACCGATCAGAACGACAACAAGCTACTGCCGTCCTACTTTAGTGATCAGAAAACCTTGTTGGCGAAGTATCTAAACGATAAGTTCGCTGGCAACGACACCGATATTGCAGCCAATGCGGTAGGTCAGTCTACGACAAATGGCGATTTGGAAAAATACAAGAAGTATCTACAAAACCTACCAATAGATTACTGGCAGGCAGGTTTTGGGATGTCGCCAAACCAGGTGAGCAGCCGATTGCGAACACGGTATCAACAATGGTTGGCGGCGAAGTACGGCAACATTGAGGCGGTTAACAAGGCTTACGTCGAGGAAGCCCTCGCGTTTCAAACTATCGACGTCCCGTCCGAGTTGCTCCCCCGTAAAACCTGGCTTCCACCTCGAAATCGAAAGTACCAGGAATGGCGCGAATTCAAGGCGACACTGCCGATAGAATATCGAATCCCGATTCGAACAGACCGGATCTTTCAAGTTTGGGCGGCTGCCAAGTGGAAAAACCGCATAGCCGATGTGCCAGCTCATGTGAAAGGGACCGCTGAAAAGTTTGAGCAGTTGTCACTACCGTTGTCGGGTGCGATCCGAGACGAGTTCCTCAAAACGGCGTTGCCCGATCGTTACAGCGAAGGAGCAGCCGAACGGTTCTGGACGAGCGGAACGATGCCGATAGCGGCATTTGACCAGGCATTTGTCGCTGAAAATGCTTCCGAAACCAAGTCCGAGTTCGCGACACGCAACTATCGCTTTGTCCTCGACTACATGATGCTCAATGGTGGAGCCGTCGTTAATACGGTCACCTTTTGCTTCCTGGCGATCTTGACCCAGTTGATCGTAAATCCGCTTGCGGCGTATGCGCTCTCGCGTTATCCGATCCGGAGCTCGGGAAAGATTCTCATCTTTTTGCTCGCTACGATGGCGTTCCCCGCCGAAGTTACGATGATTCCGTCATTCTTGCTGCTGAAGAACCTTGGGTTACTCAACACCTATGCGGCGCTCATTTTGCCTTCTGCAGCAAGCGGTTACATGATCTTCTTGCTCAAAGGGTTCTTTGATTCATTGCCATCTGAGCTATTTGAAGCTGGGCAGCTAGATGGAGCACCGGAATCGACGATGATGCTAAAAATAGCTCTTCCTTTATCCCGGCCCGTCCTTGGGTACCTAGCTTTGCTCGCCTTCATGGGAGCCTACGGAACGTTTATCTATGCATTCCTGGTGGTACAAGACTCTCGAATGTGGACGATCATGGTTTGGGTGTATCAGCTTCAACAAATCGCACCCAAAGCTGTCACGATGGCAGCCCTCACCTTAGCGGCATTGCCAACTCTCATCGTGTTCCTATGCGCACAGAACGTCATCATGAGGGGAATCGTGCTACCCGGGGAACGATAATCAGGAGGATGATAATCAGGGGGAACGTTAAGACAATTTGATCATTCGGACTGCAAGCTGACTCTCGTTATCTTGCATGAGAACGAGACGGATCGCCTTGATTTGCTTTTCGGTGAACTCTTGAGTGCAATATCTATCGCTTGAAGTTGCAGCTATCTCGAAAAGTGTGCCGTCTTCGCTTAACTCGATCGCATATTCTTTAGCGACATCGTCATAAGCAAAATCGCTTCCAGTGAATACGGCAATCCGCGTCGCAACGACAGGTTGATCGAGATAGAGAGTCAGGTGATCGCCTTTCTTTGGAATGCCTTCGCTCCAAAAGCACCGGACAAACTTGTTATCAAAGGCAAACTCAGCTTCGTAACCCGTGGCCGTCGCCATCGACGATTCGACATGACCAACATAAGCCAGCTTTGGAGAGGCTTCGAGGGTCGGAGTTGCCGGGTTTACGCCGAACCTTTCTAGCAACCGCTTGTTTGGTTGCCAATTGTGGCGGTTGACATGTCCCCATGCCACGTCAGCGAAGGCGCACAGGCGTGGAAACAGAGCGATGCTGAGATCGTCGTCTTCGATAAACTCAGACCAAAGGGAGCACTCAGCGCCTAAGACCTTGTGCCGAAGCGCTTCTGGAACCTCCGTTGGAACAGGCTGAAACTCGAGCATCCGTTCTACGCTAAGGTCCGGCATCCAACCTGGTTTTTGTCGCCCCGGATAATTTGGATAGTCCAAGTAGGTGAATCGGTCTTTCGAGTTAACGACATCGAAACCCATTTCGACTGCCTGTGGAATGAGATCGTAAAACCAGTCTTGGGCAATCTGACCTTCAGGTAAGCCGTGCTGTAACGTAGGAGTCCAAGCCATGCTTCGACGACCGCGCTTCCGAACCTGGGCTGCAACCCGATCCATAAAAAAGTGTTGGAGAGCACTTTCAGATTCAATCCCGTTTTGCTTCATCAGTTCAGCGCAGTTGGGGCAAGCTGACCAAATGCCGTCGGGCCGCTCGTCACCGCCAATGTGAATCACTTCCGATGGAAACAGGTCTACGATCTCGTCCAAGACGTTTTCGATAAACTCAAAAGACTTTTCCTTTGCTGCACAAAAGATTCGTCGACCGTTCGCAGCAAGGAATGTCTGAATTCCTTCGCCGATGGGTTCGACGGGTTCCTCTGTGCAGGTGAGTTCTGGAAAAGCAGCCATGGCGGCGGTGCAATGAGCAGGTACCTCAATTTCGGGAACGATCGTGATGAACCGCTCCGATGCGTAATCAACGATATCGCGGATATCGTCCTGAGAATAGAATCCTCGTCCTTGGGGTTCGTCATTGGATCGCAAATCGTTGATCTGATGAAGTTGGGGGTATCTCTTGATCTCGACCCGCCAAGCTTGGTCTTCCGTGAGATGCCAATGCAGCACGTTCATTCGGTGCAGCGCCATCAAATCGAGAATCCATTTCACGCGATCTACTGATTGGAAGTGTCGGGCGGAATCAAGCAAGAGTCCACGCCAGCGAAGTTTCGGCTCATCGACGATGGTCTGGCACGGGATTTCCCCGGGATGATCGCTTCCCATGATGAGTTGAGCAAGCGTAGTTGCTCCATAAAAGTGCCCAGAGGGGTTGTTGGCAAAAATAGTGATCGCATCGGACTCGACTTCTAGCTTATAGCCCTCACTTGGAACTTCGGCGCATTCTTCAAACCGAATCTGTGCGTGTTCTTGAGTGCATTTCAGGAGGATATCTACATAATTTCTGAATAAATTTTGTAAATAAAAACCAACAGCACAGTCCTGAATGAGCCAGTTCTGATTGAACTTACAATAGCCCGTGTTCTGGACTTTATGTTGAACATTGGGGACGATCACATGCTCAGTTTGCCTGATTCTGCTTTTGCGCCTTGCTTAGTAGTTTCTCAGCCTAGACCAAAATGAGTGAACTTTTAGGTGTCTTAATAGTTAAGCAGTATAAAGAGTTTTCGAATGGCTAATAAAGCGGTTGTTTGGGGCGTGGTCCTCGTGGTTGGTGTCGGCGGGTTAATTGGATGGAGATTTACAACGAAGGCAGCAGATGCCGCAAAACTTCAGCAGGGGCAAGGTGCTCGAGGCGGAAAAGGAACTCCCTCCGTGTCCCTTACCGAAGCCCAGCCTAAAGAGATCATCAACTCGCTTGAATTAGTTGGGACTGTCGAATCCCCCTATAATCTTAAACTTTCTCCGCGAATTTCTGGACGAATCGACCAGTTATCGGTCCGCGAAGGCGACTCGGTCAAAGCTGGCCAAGTTCTGTTTCACATTGACCCCGCCGAGTTGCAAGGTGCGGTTTTGCAAGCTCAAGCGGCGGTTGCCGAAGCGAGGTCTCGGCTAGCCCAGGCGAAGCTCACTCAAGGGTCGACGAATACAGGCATCAACGCGCAGATCCGCCAACAAGCGGCCTCTGTAGATAGCGCCAAAGCCGATTACGCTCAGGTGAAATCAAGCTATGCTGCTAACGTTTCGACGGCTGAAACTTCAGTTACAGATGCCGAAGCAAAGGTCGCTGCCGCAGAAGCTCAAGTCAATAGCTCTCAAGCGGACCTAGATTCTGCTCAAGCAAACTTTGAGAACAGTCAATCCAAGCTCAACCGAGTTCAAGATCTTTATAGACAGGGTTTTACAGCGGCGCAAGATGTTGACGATGCGAAGACTGCGCTTAGGGTTCAACAAAGCGCCGTACAAGTGGCTAAACGGAAGCTTGACTCTTCACGATCCGCGCTCACTTCGGCCAAAGCTCAGCTTAGGGCGGCTCGAAACAACTTGGCGGTTACCAAGGATAAAGGACAGTCGGACATTGAGGCATCTAAGGCACGACTGACCCAAGCAAGAGCAAACTACGACGTCGCGACGGCAAACAAGTCTCAAACGCCTGCATACCAAGAGAATATTTTGGCTCTTAGTGCCAGTGTAGCCGCAGCCGAAGCCCAACTGAGGCAAGCTCAAGCAAAGATCATTGACACGGATGTTCGAAGCTCGATTGATGGCATCGTAACCACTCGGTCAGCTGATCCAGGCGCTATTGCATCCCCAGGAACGCCGGTATTAACGGTTCAATTCCTTAAATGGGTGTACGTAACCGCTTCAGTCCCAGTCGAGCAAACCGGCAAGGTTTCAATTGGAATGCCCGTTTCGATCTCGATTGATTCGTTAAGCGGGAAGTTGTTGACTGGCAAGATATCTGAACTCAATCCCTCTGCAGACCTTTCGAGTCGTCAGTTTACAATTCGAGTCAAGTTGGACAACGAAAATGGTGCGCTCAGGCCCGGAATGTACGCCCATGTAAAGTTGACTCTTGAAAACGTGCAGGCTGCAGTCACCGTTCCACACGAGGCTATCAGTCAGACAAAGTCAGGTCCGACCGTTTTTGTGGTGAATGACAAGATGGTGGCTCATCAGGTTGCAGTGGAAACAGGAGTAGAAGATTCGCAGACCGTTCAAATCAGGTCTGGTATCAAGGCCGGTGAAAAGGTTGTTACCTTGGCTTACACCCCGATAAAGGACGGCCAGACGGTACGAACAGGGTCTTCCAAAGGAAATAAGGGAACTCACACGGGGAATAGCAAGTGAATGTCGCCAAGTTCTCCGTCCAGCGTCCAGTAGCGGTGACAATGCGCATTGCGTCGCTGGTCCTCCTTGGCTTTATTTGCCTTCTCAAACTTCCGATCGACCTGCTACCAAAGGTGACGCTACCAACAGTTGCGGTCAGCGTGAACTGGCCCAATGTTGCACCTGAACAGATGGAGACCCAGATTGCTCGACGCATCGAGGAAGCGGTTTCATCGGTTCCAAACATGTATCACGTGAGCAGTAGCAGCACGCTTGGTAGCGCTCGGGTCACCATTCAGTTCAACTGGGGAACCGACATCGGACAGGCAGCGGTTGACACCCTCCAATTAGTACAGCGCGCCCAACGGTCGTTCCCGAACGACCCAAACCTTTCTGCTCCTACTGTCTTCAAGTACGACCCGAACTCGGCACCGATTCTTGTTTATGGTGTCTCAGGGGTTGATGACCCGGTCAAACTGAGAACACTTCTTGATAACGACATCACTCCGATGATCGAAAACGCCGATGGCGTCGCTTCTGCAACCGTTAGTGGCGGCCTAAGTCGCGCGATCATGGTGAATGTTGATCCAGTAAAAATCCAAGCCTATGGCATGACTCTGGATCAGGTTCAGAAGAGAATTGTGCAGGAAAACGTGAGTGTACCTGCAGGTATCGCTAAGCAAGGCGAGACGGAATACACGATCATCTCTAACGGGTACTTCACCAGTCCAGATCAGATCAAGGATATCGTGCTGGGAGTTTCCAGCGGGAAACTTATCACCCTGGGGATGGTTGCTCAGGTCCTCGACAGCAATACCGAACAGCGTTTGAGCACCCGATTGGAGGGTGCTCCTGCCGTTGGTTTGACCATTGTCAAACAGAGCGATGCTAATACCGTTGACACTGCTAATGCCGTCTACGAGAAGCTTGAACAGGTCAAGAAGCGATACCCACAACTGAAGTTTAGCGAAGCCTATAACCAGTCTCAGTTCATCGAGAACTCCATTCATGACCTGCGCGACACGGCGATCATTGGTGGAACGCTTGCGATTATCATTCTGATGTTCTTCTTGAGGAACCTCAGAAGCACGATTGTAGTTGCACTTTCGATCCCAATTTCAATAGTTTCAACTTTTGCGCTGATCTACTTCTGCGGCTTTACTCTGAACACGATTTCACTAAGCGGCTTAGCCCTCGCGACAGGCTTGATTGTGGATGACGCGGTTGTTGTGCTTGAAAACATCTTCAGGCATATCGAACGAGATAAACGGTCGGCAATGGAGGCCTCGGTGACAGGTACCCAGGAGATCGTCTCGGCAGTCTTGGCCTCAACGATCACGGTGATTGTCGTCTTCCTGCCTCTGTTCATGATCAAGGGACAGTCAGGGCAGACGTTTAGTCAGTTTGCGCTCGTTGTGATTTTCTCCATCGCCGTCTCGCTTTTGGACGCAACAACCGTTGTGCCGATGCTTGCCTCTAGGCTCATCAAGGTCGAAGAGGTCGAAGAAGAAGCTCATCCGGAACTTCGAAAACTGCGTGGCAAAAAAGAGTCTGTGCTTACAATGGCTTTTGATTGGTTTGGCCGCAAGTTCAATGCGATGGACGCATCCTACCGGAAGTCGCTCGAATGGGCTATTCATCACCGCATAAAAGTCGCTATTGCGGCGGCGGCAGTCACCGGTGCGAGCCTCTTGTTGGTGCCTTATATCGGCACAGAAATGATGCCCCAAACTGACACGGGCGATGTCCAACTTAGTCTCAAGCTAAAGGTCGGTACCGCCTACAGCAAGACTGATGAGATCATGAAGCAGGTCGAGATGATCCTGTTGAAGAACCCAAATGTGCAAACGGTCTTCTCCGGTTCAGGCACGAACGTCGGTTTTCGCGGCGCAGGCGGAGGTGTTTCTTATCAGGGCGGCGCGATCATCCACCTGAGGGCAGATCGAAAACAAAGCACAGGAGATGTCGTTCGAGATTTGCAGAAACAGCTAAGTGGGATTCCTGGTGCTCGAATCAATATCACACCATACGACCTTGTCACGCAGATCCTGACTGGTGGTTCGTCGAACATGGAGGTTGACCTCTTTGGTTCAAACGCCAAACTGCTTTTGAATAAAGGTAAGGAGGTGGTGGAAGCGCTTAGAGGCATCCCCGGCTTGACCGGCGTCGACATTGGCCTTCAAGACGCTACTCCTGAGTTGCATTGGGAAGTCGACAGGCCGAAAGCATTGATGCTCGGCATCACCTTTGCGGACGTGGCAAATGCCATCAACACCGCGACCTCCGGAGACTTGGCGAGTTACTATCAAGAGAACGGGTTCCAATATCCGATCTACGTTCAAGTTCCCGAGTCTCTGCGCAAATCGGCTGAGTCGATGGCTCAACTGCCCATCACACCGTCGATCAAGGTTGACTCTGCTTCCACTTCGAAACCAGTGCTTCTGGGCCAAATCGCTAAGCCCACCATCGTGATGGGGCCGAATGAAATCACCCGCTTGGATCGCCAAAGGTATGTTTCGGTGACCGGGCGAGTTCAGGATAGACCTGAGAGCGAAGTGCAAGAAGCCATCTCTAAAGCGATGAGCAAGATTGAGATGCCCCAAGGCACTTATTGGGACTTCGGCATTAACCAGAAGCGACGAGGTGAGGAGTTCTCTGGTCTTGGACTGGCTATCTTCCTTGCAATTGTCCTGATCTACATGCTGTTGGCTTCTCAGTTCGAGTCATTCATCTACCCGCTGATCGTTTTGACTTCGGTGCCGTTGTGCGCTATTGGAGTCATTCTCGCTTTGTTCCTCACTGGAAAATCGTTCGGGTTAACCGCTTTCATCGGGTTGCTCATGCTCATAGGAATTGTCGTCAAGAACGGAATTCTGTTGGTGGACTACACCAACCAACTGCGCGGAAGAGGCATGGCTCGAGACGAAGCGATCCTGACTGCATCGCCGACTCGTCTTCGACCTATCTTAATGACTAGCTCGGCAGCCATTCTTGGAATGTTGCCTCTCGCGATGGGAATTGGCAAGGGGTCTGAAACTCAGGCTCCCCTTGCAACGGCTGTCGTTGGCGGATTGACTACATCGACATTGCTGACATTGTTTATCGTGCCTATCGTTTACACAATGTTCGATGACATCGCTCGCAGATTCCGAAAAGATCCCAGAGATCTAGCATCGGCAGGAGTTGGTCCTGGCGTTGGTGCCTTAGAGACCGAGGAGACGAAACACAATGTGTGATCCGACTTGGAATAGAGCAGAGCAGCTCGAAAACCTGATCCCTACCCTGATGAGGATTCTGTTTGCGAGCAAGCCCAACGAACCTCTGACAGATTTGCCGATCGCACAGTTGCGACTGATGAGGGTTCTGTTTCGATCTGAAGCTCCGATGACCGACTTGGGCGAAGAGTTAGGAATGTCAGTGAGTGCGGTGACGCAGATGGCTAACCGGCTTGAAGCACAGGGTTTGGTAGAGCGAGTCGAGTCAAAACAAGATCGACGTATTCGCGTACTCCGACTAACTGAGAGTGGAAGGTCTCTGATGGCGGAACGCAAAAAGATGAGAATCGAGCAGGCTGCGCGAATTTTGAAGGAGATCCCAGAGCAGTCTCAGATCGCGACAATTCAGGCAATTCAGGCGCTTGTCGATCACAGCCAACTGACTGTTTCAGAGACAGAAAGGACCGCTGAGGAGCTTCAAATGATCGCGCACGAGAGATGTGGCCAAGACAAATTATGAAGAAATTCTCTCTACTACTGATGGCGATGCCTGTCCTCTCAGTTGCTCAGCAGACTCCGCCGATTGAGCCAAAGCTGACAACCGTTCCGCTTCCAAAAGTGGTGGAAATCACCGGTTCGCAAAGTGATCTAGGCGCTAAGCCTCTCACGGCAGACGAGGTCGCTGACATTGCGTTGAAGCTTCAACCGTCGTTGCGTATTGCCCGGGCTGCTCTTCTCGCGATCCAGGGCCAAGTGCTTGTTGCTTCGGCGGCGATGCGTCCGACAATCGCGCTGAACAGCACATACACTTCATACACTCAAAGTGTCGGATCAACCGCGACATCAACGGGCATCGGTGCCACTGTCTCGGGCTATACGGCATCCGCGAATGTTCGACAGTTGCTGTTCGATTTTGGCTATACAAGAAGCCTCGTTCGGCAGTTGAAAGCGCAAGAAAAGGCGGCGAAGACGGCAGTCACTCGCGCGCAACTGGATATCATTCTCCAGGCGAAACAAGCCTTCTACACCTACAATGCCGCCGATCATTTGGTTGCGGTTCAGGAATCCAATCTAGCAAGCCGGCAAGGTCAGCTCCAACTCGCCGAAGCTCGACTCAAGAGCGGCTTAGGTCAACCTGCTGATGTCGTGACGGCGCAGACGGCCGTTGGGGATGCTTCACAGGTGTTGGCGCAAGCACGCGCCACCGCGCTCGTCGCAAGGACTGACCTCGCCTTGGCAATGGGAATCGATGCTAGGACGCCAATTACGGTTCAGGATGACCCTCCTCTTCCAGTCGAAACCCGCGATCTGAATCTGTTCGTTACGACTGGACTGCAGAATCGGCCCGAAGTGATACAGGCTCAAGCTGTTGTTGAAGCCGCAGGAGCCGGAAAAGATGCCGCGCGAAGATTGAATTCTCCCTCGCTTGTACTCGGTGCCGGCGTGGGTGGAAGGGGCTCTAGCAGTATTTGGGACTCCGAAGGCACGAACCTCAGCTTAACTCTTAGTTTCCCGATGGTAGACGGCGGCGTTTCTGCCGGACAGCGCAAACAAGCCGAAGCGTCTATTGAGTCTGCAAATGCAGCGTTCAGATCTGCTACGTTGTCGGCGGTACGAGACATCACCGCTTCCTATATCAACCTGAAAGCGGCTGAGCAACGAGTTGAAATTGCGACAAGTCAGGTTTCAAACGCACAAGAGGCAGTTCGCCTTGCCGAAGGCCGATTTGCTGCGGGCGTGACTACGTTCTTAGAAGTTACTACTGCGCAAGCGGCTTATGTTGCTGCAAAGACTGCCGAGGTTAACGCGAAGGCGGCTGTGCAAGGAGCGAAAGCTTCGTTACAGCGAGCCGTTGGTGCCCGATAGCATCAATATTGCTATGACTGTGGCGATGAATCGCTCGCCAATCCTTACGATTGGTGGGTAATTAGGCTGTATACTTCCTAAAACCCCAATCGCTCAATGTCTGGTCACATGGTGCCAGGCTGATGGACGACTGTGTGTGACGATATCTGAGGAGTAAGAGTGGCAAAATTCATCTTTGTAACAGGCGGCGTTGTTAGTTCGATTGGAAAAGGAATTACAACCGCTAGCCTAGGGCGACTCCTAAGAAATCGCGGATATACGGTCGCTCCGATGAAGCTTGACCCGTACATCAACGTCGACGCTGGAACGATGAACCCGTATCAGCACGGCGAGGTTTTTGTGACTGATGACGGTGCTGAAACGGACCTGGATCTTGGTCACTACGAGCGGTTCATGGATGTCAGTTGCTCGGCAAACTCAAGCGTGACGACAGGGAAAGTTTATAGCGCCGTTATCGCAGCGGAGCGCCATGGCGACTACCTCGGTGGCACGGTCCAAGTTATTCCTCATGTCACAAATGAGATCAAGAACCGAATTCTCTCGGTTCAAAAAGAGCAAGAGGCCGATGTGGTCATCGCAGAAATCGGTGGTACTGTCGGTGACATCGAATCGTTGCCGTTTCTAGAAGCGATCCGACAGATGCGAACGGATCTTGGACCTGAGAATACGCTTTACGTTCATGTCACTTTGATTCCAACGGTTGGTCCTTGGGGTGAGGTTAAGACAAAGCCGACCCAGCATAGCGTCGAGCGACTTCGCGCCATCGGTATTGCTCCTGATGTGCTTGTTTGCCGCACTGATGTTCCGCTTCCAAGAGATGTCGTCGAGAAGATTTCACTCTTCTGCGGTGTTCCACCTCATGCCGTTGTCGAGTCGAAGACCGTTCCAACGATTTATGAAGTGCCACTGACGTACGAAGAGGCAGGCCTTGCTGATTTCTTGTTGAAGAGACTCCAAATGGAGGAGCGACCCGCGGGTTGGGCAGAGTGGGAGAAGCTCGTCCATACCCTGAAGAGCCCGACAAACAGTTGTCGGATCGCAGTCGTCGGCAAATACACGTCAAACGGCGACGCGTATAAGTCGATTGCCGAAGCGCTTATTCATGCGGGTATCCCGAATGACAGCCGGGTCGAGATTCAATGGATTGAAAGCGACAGCATGGAAAACAATATTCCACCCGAAGTGATCCTGGATGGTGCCGATGCATTGGTCGTTGCCCCTGGGTTCGGTGGAAGAGGCATTGAAGGCAAGATCGAGGCTATTCGATACGCTCGCGAGAAAGGATTGCCGTTCCTTGGTATCTGTTTAGGACTCCAGATGGCAGTTATCGAGTTTGCGCGAAATGCTTGCGGTCTGGTGGGTGCGAACAGCGAAGAGATGACTGAAGACGCTCCGTATCCGGTTATTCACCTTCTGCCTGAGCAAAAGCACGTCACGGAAAAGGGTGCGACCATGCGTTTGGGATCTTATCCTTGCAACGTCGTTCATGGAACACTAGCTGAAAAGCTTTACGACGCAACGCGAATTGAAGAGCGCCATCGTCATCGCTACGAAGTTAATAACGATTATCGTGAGCAACTTCAGGAAGCGGGCATGATCGTATCTGGAGTCTCGCCTGACTACCGACTGGTCGAGATGATCGAAATCCCGATTCATCCGTTCTTTATTGCGACTCAGGCTCACCCAGAGTTCAAGTCACGACCCAACCGACCGCATCCGCTCTTCACCGGAATTGTCGGCGCAGCCGTCGAGTACTCAAAAAAAAAGGCTGAAGAAGCGAAAACGTTAAGCCCAGCATAAGGGCCTGATTGTTTCAAATCAAGAATGGGTTCGAGCTATTAAGCTTGAACCCATTAACACTTCCAATGATCCATTGCGGTAGCTTAAGGTATGTCTCTCGTTCACCGCGCTTCGTTCATGCAGTTCCGTCACGAACTTGAAACAAGTGCAAAACCTGCTTCCCACATTGATTTTGAAAAGTTCAAGCAAGAGATCACATCCCTGCTGGAATCAACGGGGTTGATCGTGGTCAACAAGGTGAGGCGGACCGAACGACTGGGGCAGATCTTCGATGCGACCGCCCAATGGACCGGAATTAACCCTGATCCCGAAGTCGTCGCGGAAACGATCCTTTCGGCGTGGCCAGGAAAGGACCAGCCAAAGACCGTTGAGCAACATATCAAGAACTCGGAACCTGACTTCGTTGAAGTTAGGTTCGCGTTAAGTCTTGAGTCTAGTCGCTATCTTAGCGGTCGAGTTCTTGTACAAATCTAGATTGCTGAAATCAAACCGTGGACAAGGTTAGCGTTTTGATAGGCTGCCTTGGCTCTCGACTGGGTTTTCAGATTATTGATATCTTGGACAAGCTCCGCTTTGCCTTTTAGGATTGTGAACATAAGCGATTGATCGGCGACAAGAAGGGTTTTGGCATCCTCGTCGCGTAGATCTTTCTTAGTCAGTTCATTGATCATCACCCCGCGTTGCCGCATAAGGTTTGACACCTCGGTCCAGTTACCTTGGTTCGCCTCTTCCGCGGCGATAAGAGTGATAATGTAGATGCGTTCGATATCAGGCTGCATAAGTGACTTCTTTCATGGAGGGGCGCGATTGACGCTCAAGTTCTGCCCAGCTTTCGCGGAGTTCGCTCATCGTCTTTATCGCGTGATCGACTGGCTCAACTCGATCTTCCATGTTAGCTAGCACCAGTTGTTCGACTACAAAAGTGTAAAGTGCCAAAAGATTTTTGGCGATATCGCCACCCTTATGCATGTCAAGAGCAGACATGAGCTCCATCACGATTCGTTGCGCGCGTCGCAAACTTTCATCTTGCTTCTTCAGGTTCTTCTCATTTATGGCCGCCTTTCCTTGTTCCATAAAACGAAGAGCACCATCATAAAGCATGATGATTAACTGCACAGGCGATGCGCCATTTACCGCGCCTTTTCGATACTCGTCGACGTAGTTGCCGTAGGCCAATGTGGGTGACTCCATTCGGTCCGCGTCCTGCGAACTTACAATTGAATTGTCGGAAGTTGAGCGGAGAGTCTCAACGGTTTTTTGGCCAAGAAATAACCACAAGAAGTAGGGCTAAAGAGAACACTGCTGTCGGAACGAGGAATTGAAACGCGTGGGGATAGTCCGGCGGATTAGTTTGGTTGGCTTGAGCCAGCGAGAACATCTGATCGATCCTTAGAAACATAAAGACCCCTGCCGCCAGAATGCCGCCAAGGAAACCGAAACTCGCGGGGATTGAGTAACGAGGCAGGACGACTCCCACTACCAAAACAAACGGAATACTTGCGCCTACGGATTTTGCAAGTTGCATGAGGCTGTTTGCAGAAAACAGAAACCAAGGCGCAACACAAAACCCAAACATGACCAGTGCGATGATCATGAATGACATGCATCCAGCGAACATTTCGCCATCCATGTTCGAACTAGACCGAGTTCTGTGTGATTCCGCCACGATCTCTAGTGTAACGAGCCTTGATAGACTGTAACATTACGGTATGGCTTTTGTCGCACCGTTAGTCGCATTTCTTCTTGTGGGTGGTCCCGGACTTACTAAGTTGGGAACTCAGGATGTTATCGTTGGAAAAGGAACCAAGGCTGCTGCTGGTGACACCGTTTGGGTGCACTACACCGGCAAGCTAAAGAGCGGGAAGGTTTTCGATACATCAGAAAAAGAAGGCCGGGGGCCATTCGCATTCAACCTCGGTGCTGGTGAGGTCATTAAAGGTTGGGATCTTGGCGTTGTTGGGATGAAAGTTGGCGGGAAGCGCAAACTAAGCATTCCGTACAAATTAGCCTATGGCGAGCAGTCGGCAGGAGACATTCCATCGAAGTCAGACCTTTACTTTGATGTGAAGCTATTGGCGGTTGTGAAGAAAGGCAAAGAAAAGACCGTCGAAAAGGTTGATCAGAAGATCGGAAAAGGTGCAGCTGCAGGCAACGGAAGCACGGTGACGATACACTATGTTGGCAAGCTCATCGATGGAACCAAGTTTGACAGTTCGCGCGATCATGGTAAGCCGTTTACCTTCAAAGTTGGAGCCGGGCAGGTCGTCCCAGGTTTCGATGTCGCGGTGACTGGAATGAAGGTTGGTGGCAAGCGAAAAGTGACGATTCCACCTGCGATGGGATATGGTGAGCGACCGATGGGACCCCTTCCAGGCAACTCCATCCTCATCTTCGAGATTGAGCTTCTCGCAGTCAAATGAAGTACCGGCCGTTCGGTCGTACCGGTTGGCAAGTCTCCGAAGTGAGCTTCGGAGCTTGGGCCATTGGCGGCACATGGGGGCAAGTGGATGACGAGAATTCGCTTGCTGCCATGCACCGAGCGATTGATCTAGGTGTTAACTTCATTGACACTGCCGATGTTTACGGCGATGGCCGAAGCGAGCGGCTCATCCGAAAGCTCCGATCTGAACGAAGTGAAGAGATCATTGTTGCGACCAAAGCCGGTCGCCGGCTCAATCCGCACGTGGCTGAAGGCTATACCTTTGAAAATCTGAGAGCCTTCCTCAATCGTTCGAGGGAAAACCTGGGCGTTGATACGCTCGATCTTGTTCAACTCCATTGTCCTCCAACCTCCGTTTACTACGAACCAACCGTATTTCAGGCGCTTGAGTCCTTCGTTTCGGAAGGATTGATTCGCTATTGGGGAGTCAGTGTTGAGAAGGTCGAAGAGGGTCTCAAGGCGATCGGGTTTCCTGGCTGCCAGAGCGTTCAAATCATTTACAACATGTTTCGTCAGCGGCCGTCTGACCTATTTCTCCGAGAGGCTGAAAAGAAGAAGGTAGCTGTTTTGGCGAGGCTTCCTCTGAGCAGCGGAATGCTCACCGGAAAAATGACCTCTGCAACGAAGTTTGAGCCCGATGATCATCGGCAATTCAATCGTGAAGGAGCTGGATTCGATAAAGGCGAGACCTTTTCTGGGGTTCCTTATGACGTCGGATTGGCAGCAGTAAAAGAACTAAGACCGCTCGTGCCAAATGGTCAGACTTTGACTGAACTTGCTCTCAAGTGGATTCTCATGGATTCAGGAGTGACATGTGCCATACCGGGAGGCAAGCGACCGGATCAAGTTGAGCAGAATTGCCGAGCCAGCGAGTTGCCTGACTTGTCGTCGAGTTCCTTAAGCTCGGTTAGAGAAGTTTACGACCGATTGATTCGTGAGCATGTTCACGATCGTTGGTAGCTCCTGCGGATACAAATGGGAATTGTATCCGGTCTCAATACCAGTACAAATAACTGCAATAAACATGTATTTATAACGTTATAGGTTCTTTGTTCTTGCTGATACATTGGTGATACTTTGCAGACCCTCGGCAAAGATTACGGAGTATCGAAGAATGAGAGCTTATATTGCATTGATTGGACTTGCTGCATGCGTGTCGTCAGCGTCTGCAATCACGATGTCCTACAGTAGTTATTCGGGCGGGTCAGGCGTTGTCAATTATGACGGCACTTCGGCAAACGTCGGTATCGGACTACTCACGTTTAACATTAGTGGCGGCGGCACCTTGACTACTGTTTGTGCAGGTCTTGGCCAAAACCTAGACAGTGGATATCACACCTATACGAGTACGCTCGCAGGTGGAACGGGCACATCAAACGTTGATCTTGCTGCGCACATTGTTGCGGCGCATTGGTCCGATGCCACTACTCTGGATTCTAAGACTGCCCTTCAACTCGCAGTTTGGGAAGCATTGAAAGATGGTTCAACGAACGGCGCGACCGCAGACTTTACCTCTGGGAACTTCTACTATTCCGGTATTTCGAACTCGGTTAAAACGATTGCGATGTCCTTCTACACGGCTGCAACAACCACCTCGGGTTTCGCCAACCATTACTCGGCAGGCGTAACCGGGTCACAGGATCAGCTTTCGCCGGTTCCAGAGCCAACCTCACTGGCTGCTCTCGGTCTCGGATTGGCCGCTTTGATTCGACGAAAGCGAAAGAGCGCCTAAGATGGTCCAGGTTTGCTAGGCGTTGTCACCCACACCGCCTTAGCATTGCACTCCTTAAGTTGTTGATCCCACCCGAAGGTTAACTGGAAGGTGGGTCTCTTTTTCGATGGGTTTGTCGTCGATAATGTCTCGAACCTTCTGTAGAGCCTGAGTGGCCATTTCGCGAAGCGGAGTTTCGATTGTAGTGACTCGTTTGGTGACGGAGATGGTTGGAATGCCGTCAAAACCAACCAGGGCTAAGTCCTCCGGAACGCGAATTCCAGCTTTGTGGCACTCGGACATTAGCTCATAAGCGAATTCATCGCTAGGACAAAGGAAACAATCCGGCTTATCCTCCATTTCCATGTAAACACGGAACCCATCCATACCATTCTCAACCGTTCGCGTGTATCGACTTCCATCGACGGCGAAGAGATTCGAAGCGTCTTCAAGGTACGCGCTATGTCTTGCCTGAGAGTTCTCGACGTAGTTCGTGATGTACAAAAACTGGCCTGGCTTCTTATATCCACGCTCACTTAAGTGAGCCATCGCCTGATGGACACCGCTCACGCCGTCAACGGCAACGAATGGAAGGTGGCTAAAGAAGTCGCCAACTTCGACAGCAGGAATTCCGGCTTCGATCAAACGACCGACGATTGGGTCAGATCCCGAGTTCAGGATGATGACGCCGTCAACAACCGATCCAGCCTGCTTTGCGAAAACGTCCTCGGTGGAAGATCCCTCTGGCGCACAGTGGATGAGTAACTCTACATCGGTAGCGGCAAAGGCGCACTGAAGATGCCAAAGAACAGCCGACCAGTAACCTGCAGGAGACCTCCATTGGTCGGGTCGAAGATAAAGACCAATAATTCCTGATCGACCACGAAGAACAGCGCTGATGTGGGGGTTCGGGTAGTAGCCGATCGTTCGAGCTGCTTCTTTAACTCGATCTTGGGTAGATTTCGGTATTTTTAGCTCATCGCCGCGACCCTTTAAAATAAGGGTCACCGTGGATGGTGCCACCCCAGCTTTCTGAGCAACGTCGTCTCGGGTGGGCCTTCTCGTTCGCATTTACATAAATCATAGCGTTTTCTGATAGGTCAGTTCGCGCTATAACCTTCCCCGAACATCTGAAATGTTAGCAAAGACTAATGCATGACTTTGAACACGACGTGCGAACGGTTAATGATCTGCTGCTTAGCGATTCTGAATTCGTTGCCCGAAGCAAAGGCAATGTCACTCACAAAGGTCTGCGGATTTCGGTCGATCAAAGGAAACATCGAGCTTTGAACTTGGACCGCAATCTTGTGTCCAGCAAGAAACGTATGGCAAACCTCGTTGAGAGGAAAGTGGAGTGAGAACGGCTGATCAATGGGGAGCGGAGTCGCTCTTTCGAAACCTTTCCAGAATCGCCCACGCATCACTTCCCAACGCAGAAGTTGTTGGAATCCGTCTGGCCAAATATCAATCACCTTGACGATAAAATCGCCGTCGTTAGCGTCTGATTGCAGCTCAAGGTTAGCTTCTACTTCGCCGATGACGGTCGTGTCTTCTTTTAAGGGATCGCCCATGAAAGTGGCAACATCCAGCCTTCCGGTGGCGAATTTTTGGTCGGCCACCATGTACTCGCGTGACCTATCGGTCAGAACGCCGTTGGCATACGGAACCGGACGTTTGGCGTCGGAGACATAGCTGTAAGAACTGACATGCTTCGGTTCAGACATGCCAAGGGTTCCGTCATCCTGAAGCCACATCGGTAGGTCTGTCGTCTTCTTTGTTGGCCAAGAATCCAGGCTGATCCACTGGTTTCGACCGGTCGCGAACACCAATGCCTTGGGAAGCTTGGGGTCGGGTCCATCGTTTAGAATATGGTTCAGATACGGGAATTCGACGTCGTCCTCGAAGTAGGTTGAGGTGTCTTGTCCAAAATCGAGATCGCCGAAGGTGCGTCCGGGGCGGTCTGACCATCCGCCGTGGTACCACGGACCCATCACAAGGTGGGCGTCGAGCTTTGGGTTTTGGCTTTCGATAGCACTAAAGAGTTTGAGTGCGCCATACATGTCCTCAGCGTCGAAAAAGCCTCCAACCGTGAGGATTGAGCATTTGAGATCCTTCATGAAGGGGCGTGGATTTCGGGCTTTCCACCAGCTATCGTAAGTAGGATGCGCAAGCATCTCGTTCCAGAAGGAGACTTTGCCTTTGAAAAAGATTCGGTCCATATTTGAAACCGGACCAACACCCATGTAAAGGTTGTAGCGATTGCCCTGAAGCGATTCGGTTGCAGGTGGTGCCCAGTCGGTGGTTGGACTCGGACGTGCAACGCCAAAACCGTTGTAGAACTCGGCTGCGTCTTGAAGAAAAAGTGCTCCGTTGTGATGGAAATCGTCACCCATGAACCAGTCGGTCACGGGTGCTTGAGGTGAAGCGACTTTCAGAGCCGGATGTCCAGAAACCGCCGCGCATGCCGCATAGAAGCCGGGGTACGAAGTGCCAACTACACCGACTTTCCCATTGTTCCGTGGCAGATTCTTGACTAAGTAATCAATCGTATCGTAGGCGTCGGTGCTTTCATCGACTTCTTTGGGGGTGTCGTGCTTTGCTAGAAGAGGGCGAACATCGACAAAATCGCCCTCTGACTTGAATTTGCCTCTCACGTCTTGCCTGACAAAGATGTATCCTGCCTTGTCAAATTTTGGGGACTTGAACGTTACTCCTCCATATTGATCTGGGCCATACGGACCCGATGAATATGGAGTCCTCTCCATAAGCACTGGGTAGCTTCCGGGTGCTCTTGGTACGAACGCAGAGGTGTATAACTTAACACCATCTCGCATCGGAACCATCATCTCGATCTTTTCATATCGAGTTTTCAGGTCGTCTTGCGGCATGGCAAGGATAGCAACGATGCAAAGAAATGCGCTCACTGACCAATCATACGCCGCAACTTGGACTTATTGATGCCCATCGCGGCCCCAAGTGCCACCATCCTCGCATTTGCTGCCTCGTCAGACGACATCGCTAGGATTCGCGCCTGAGAAAGTGCGCGAATTGCCTTAGTGAATGTGCCGCCATTCAAGGTATCAGATAAAAAATAGTGGTCTAGAAAAACCACGTCAATATGAGCGAGATCAATTGTCTCACTCGTTTCGTTGATCGACAATCCTTGAGCGATCGTTCCGCTAATCTCATCAATTCCGAGAAACGTGGTCACTTGATGGCCGTCGCCTTTCAGCTTATCAGTAAGTCGTTCAGCAAATCCGACTGCGTCTTCTACGATGAGGATGCGCCTCATGCCTCGGTTAAGGTCGAGAGTATCAAAAATGTCTTTCAGATTCACGTTAACCAGTTACCATGAGGGGATGTTATTGGAAGCACTTCGTGCTGATGTTGTCATGGGTGCAAAGTCAATCCTTGGTTGCGAACTTGTCTTTCAGCAGATGCGTGCGAGAATTGTTGAAGTCGAAGCGTACGGTGGATCGGATGACCCAGCTTCTCATGCTTTCCGAGGCCAGACCCCGAGAAACACGGTGATGTTTGGACCCCCTGGATATGCTTACGTCTACTTTAACTATGGGTGTCACTGGATGCTCAATATTTCATCTCTCAATGAAAACCAACCGGCAGCCATTCTGATACGTGCCGCTGAGCCGATGGAAGGTTTGGAAGTAATCCGTGAGAATCGAGGTGGCCGCCCTGACAAAGATTTGCTTTCTGGCCCCGGGAAGCTCTGTCAAGGATTCGGGATCACGAAACGGCAAAACGGCATGTATATGCTGGCTGATGGAGAACTCCGAATCGAAGAGGGTATACGCCCTCGAGCCATTTTGGCTGGACCTAGAGTTGGCATCAAAGTCGGCACAGAGAGGATGTGGCGATTTGTCGATGCCGACAAGACTGAATGGGTATGCCGATCAGTCTCAGCTCACCTCAGCGAATAGAAATGAGCCTAAATTGAGTTCCATAGACCTTGGTCGTTGGACATATGGGCGAATAGAAAGAAACTCATTCTATTTTGTTGGATCACGTGATCCTTCCTTTATCTGCTTCAATTCTGCAGGTTTATCAGACTAATATGAACTATTCATCATGATTAGTTCACTGGTTTTGGGACTCGTTGGGAAGCAGTTGTTTGCACCTGATGTGAATAACTTACTGATTGCTTGGATTCCGCCTACAACGATGGTTGACAGCGTAAGTGCAATCGGACCTAAGGCGCAACTGATAAAGCCTGGAGGCAAAGTTACCTGGACGCTTACGTCGGCACCTTCTGGGATGTCCATCAGTAAAGACGGACAGCTCGCTTGGAGTAGTCCCCGATTTGGGCGCTACTTAATCAATGTAAACGCCAAGGTGGGTTCTACACAAGATACGGCGCAGTGGTGGGTTCAGGTTGTGCGTCCGGAGTACAGTGGCGCGGTCGTGGTCTCATCACGCTTTTCTGATTTTGTGGTTCCGTCTTATTATGCGAAATGGTTTGTTAATAGCGATTCCAAAACGTTAGTAGATGCTTGGTACAGCTGGATTAGGGGTGTTGTAGGGCAGGATCTATGTGATGGTAGGCAATGTGTCGTGTATGTGCCTTCAATGGGTGGTGGTGGGTTGTCCGGGAATCCTGTCACCAGTGGTCCATTTTGGTGGGGGAACGATACGATAGACGCTTGGCGCTTGGGTTGCTTCTATCACGAAATTGGCCATAACTTTCACGGTCAAACGAGCATTTTTGACTATATCCCGGGAGGTGGCGTCCTAATTGATAAGTATTTGCACCACTTGATGGAAGTGAGTCAAACGGTCTTTTGGGCGAATGTTGAGCGAAGCCCGGCAAGCTACACAAGAACCGGAGTCGAGACGCTTCGAGCATTTGTGAAGAGGCAGAACGAGTCATATGAGACAAGATTCCAGGAATATCAAAGATGGCTTACTCAAGGTGGGAATGCCACTACGTTTAGCGGAGACCACTATGGTGCTTGGGCAGGAATCGTACGGAGATATGGAGCCAAATATGGATTTTCTGCACTCACCACGGTTCTCAAGGCTTTCCGAAAAGATGGGATCAGTAGCAACCTGGCAGTAAATCCGGTCAACGATAACCAGAGATTTGCATTGTTGTTTTCTGTGATGTCTAACGCCGCTGGCACTGACTTGAGATCGACGTTCCGATCATACGGTTTTCCAATTGATGAAAACTATTACTCTTATGTTGACCCGATCATAAGGAAGACCGTGGCTGGAATACCGGCTGACGATTTGAACGGCTGGAAATTCAACCCATTTAATGGACACTATTACCGGTTGACGCCGTGGCCAATGTCATGGGATCAAGCTGAACGAACTGCTCGACTAGTGGGTGGTCATTTGGCAACTGTTCGATCAATACAAGAGCAGAATTGGTTGTCGAAGAGTTTCAAAGGTCGATATCCTCTGTGGATCGGACTCAATGATATTGCACTTGAAGGTCGTTGGGAATGGACTTCAGGTGAGAATGTCGCATCCCGATTCTGGGCTAAAGGCGAGCCAAATGGCGGACGAGTCGAAAATTGTGCCGCGTTGTACCCATCGATTGGCGGAGGGGCGGCGGGATTGTGGATCGACGGAGAGCAAAGATCTAGCTTTATCGGAATAATGGAAGTGAATAGTCGACCAACCGGTCAAGATCCTTTGTTTCCTGATAGGTAGCACCGGAATCTCCCTGGAAAAAACAACGGTTCGACTTCAATTGTTCTCCAAGCTTCGGAACAAATGAGATACTTGGGGAACGATGCTTCTTTCGTTTGTCCTTGCAACCGCATTTCAGTCTGAAACAACCATTCGAGATGGCCTTATCATCGGTGGTATCTCCCGTGGTGGACGTCGTCCCGTCACCCGGGATGCCATTAACGACGCGATTTGCGAAAGAACATTTGCATCGCCAAATGAGGGCGACGTTGTTAGCTTTGAAGGAAAGGATCGCAAGTGGCAAGCGATACAAGCGAACAAAGAAGGGTGGTTTGAAGATAACCGCCTTGCTGGTGGATACGTTTTCTCTACGATTGAGTCGTCCGAAGAGAAGCTGGCACTGCTTCAGGTATCTGGTGACGGCTTAGTCTATGTCAACGGTGCATTAAGGGCGGGGGATCCGTATGGCTACGGGTATTTGCGACTTCCGATTCGACTACGAAAAGGAACGAATACCTTTCTATTTCAGGTGGGGCGTGGACGTCTCTTAGCCAAGTTGCTACCGTTAACCAAGAGTTTTGAATTCGATCTTGGCGACACAACTCTCCCCGACCTTATTCCTACAGACAAGAAACCTATTTGGGCCGGAATCGAAGTGAGGAGTGCCTCAAATGAACTGCACAACCCTCTCGAAGTAGTTGCTTCTGCACCGACGGCGAAAGCGCTCACATCTAAAATTGACCTTTCCTCGTTGACCGTTCGAAAAGTTCAGGTTCAGCTTCCCATTCCCAAAAAGATAAGCGGAAATGAGGTCGAGTACAAGCTTGAACTCAAGCGAAATGGCGCGGTCATCGATTCGACGGTAGTGAAGGTACGAGTTCGAAAACTGACGGAGCACTATCGGCGAACGTTCATCTCGGGGATTGACGGTAGCGTTCAGTATTTTGCAGTTTCGCCAGCTCTAAAGCCTGACCCTTCAAATGCGCTTTTGTTGACCGTTCATGGTGCCAGCGTTGAAGCTCAGGGGCAAGCTCAAGCGTATAAGCCGAAAGACTGGGTCACGACCGTCGCAGCCACGAATCGCAGACCGTATGGATTTGACTGGGAGGACATTGGTCGACAAGACGCCCTCGAAGTTTTGGCGCAAGCAAAGAAAATGTTCCCTCATGACCCAAAGCGAGTGAGCTTGACCGGCCACTCAATGGGCGGCCACGGAACATGGTCCATCGGAACGCTTTATCCAAACTTGTTTGCGTCCATTTCGCCGAGCGCAGGATGGGTTTCTTTCTGGTCTTATGCTGGAGGTTGGAATCCAGAATACGATCTTACGACCGAGAAGTTACTGCGTAGTGCCGCCAACACCAGCGACACTCTCGCGAGAATCAACAACACCAAAGCTCAAGGAGTCTATATCTTGCATGGTGACGCCGATGACAACGTCCCCGTTACCGAAGCGCGTACGATGAAAGCCGCGCTGGAAGGTATTCACCATCCGGATCTTGGATATCACGAAGAGAAAGGTGCCGGACACTGGTGGGGAGACCAATGCGTTGATTGGCCAGGCATTTTCAATCTTGTCGCCCGCCGCAAATTGGACTCTAATCCCGCAAACATTGACTTTACAACACCTAATCCGGCTGTTTCGGCGACGATGGGATGGGCCACTATTGAGCAACAACTTACTCCTGTCTCGGTAAGCAGAATTCAACTTGAAAAGAAGGGAGACGAGGTTACTGGTTCAACGGAAAATGTTCAAGCGTTGACTCTTGAAGCTCCTTTGAAGTCAGTGACTTTAGATGGGCAGAAAGTGGATGTAAACGGAAAATCCACACTTCAAAAACTCGACGGAACATGGTTAGTGAAACCACTCAAGGTAACCGACAAGTCGGCCAGGCGATCTGGGCCGTTCAAGATGGTTTACAACCAGAATCTAGTTTTGGTCGTTGGAACGAAAGGATCGAAAGAAGAAAATCAGTGGGCGCTGGACCGTGCTCGTTATGATTCTGAGACCTATTTAGTTCGTGGCAACGGATCGGTTGACGTCATGACGGACGACGAGTTTGCCGCAAGGAATCCTCACCGAAACGCGATTCTATACGGGAACGCCAACACAAATTCGGCTTGGAAGAAGAATGTAGGTGAAGTGTCCATTGAGAACGGATCGATTATCTTGGGTATCAAGAAGATCACCGAGCTTGGTGTGGGTGGAATCATCCTTGCCCCGAATAAGCGGTACTCGGACTGCCTTATAGGACTAGTCGGCGGAACGGATCTAGTCGGGATGAGATCGACCGATCGGCAAGGCTACTTCTCGGCTGGGATTGCTTTTGCGGACTGGACCTTTTACAAGCGGTCGTCACCGGCGGGGATTTATGGGGTCGGCTTCTATGACAACCAGTGGAAGCTAGCAAAGGCAGAGCAGGCTTGGGCTAATCCCTCTGACAAATAAGTCCGAGGTCGCCAAGGATAATCTCGGGGTTGTCGATTCCGCTCATCGCAACCTCGACTGCCCCCTTTGCCGGGTCGTGGTAGCGGATGATTAGCTCGGAACCACGGCTGCATCCCTCGACGATGTCCAATCGAGGGATCTGTAGGTGGTCTCTCTCTGAAATCCATTTAAGCTTCCCCAGGTGTAACCCAGTTGAGCGGGGAATCAGCCAGAGATCGTCTTCGCTTACGAGTAGTCGAAAGTTCCTTTGCGATCTCGCTCTGTTAAGTTTCCATTGGATCGGTTCCCAAGCGGCAACGGATCGGATGGCTGGCAAATCTCGAGCGTCTTCCGTGGTTCGGGCGCGAAGAATGGAGGAAAGCCCAAAACCGATGCAACATGCCGCAATCCATGAATGGGCAGGGATTAACGGCATCCCGATTAAGATTGCCGCCTGTGGAATCCAAGTTTGGTTGTTTTTCTTCGCTTCCATTGCTTACTTTGAACTACTGTACATCTTCACCCGTCCGACAATGTATACTAGTTTGTCCACGCGGAGAGATGGCTGAGTGGACTAAAGCGCCCGCCTGCTAAGTGGGTAGGGGATAATATCTCCTCTCGGGTTCGAATCCCGATCTCTCCGCCACCTGGCTTATACGAGCAAATCATTGAGACGTTTTCTCTCTTTTGCTACGATACTTGTGCTTGCGGCGTCTGCTTCTTCGCAGTCTCTAAAAGAGTATTTGGCCCTTCGAACGAAAAATAGAATCGTTCAAGCGGTCAGTCCCACCGCCATTGATCAGACGGTCGGCGAGCGTATTTTCGAAGTTCAAGGAGTCGTCAAAGGATCTTTTGGTTCAGACGGCGTAACTTCGTTGATGCTAGAGCGACCGGATGGTCAAACGACCTTAGTCGAAAGCAAAAATCCTTCCGCTTGGCTCTTATCCGGTGAAGTGGCTGCTAGGATGATCGTTAAGTGCGTTCGATCTACAGAAAACAGTTCAGCCAAGGTGACATTGTTGGGGGCTGCACCCGAGGCAGAAATTCAGGCCGTCGATGTCAAGTATTGGACCGAAGAGCGAAAGAAACGTCAGACTCAGGTTGCTAAAACATCGGCGAGCCGCAAGGGTAAAGTTCGAAGCTCGATGGGCAAGTACGCACCGCTCGGCACGACTGCTCCAAAAGAATGGTATCTGCCAGTAAGTGAACAAACGCCGCTTTATGCCAGTTGGATCAGACAGCAAAATCCGAGATTATCATCGAACCAAGCTTTAGAAATCGCGCAAGGCGTTATTGGCTTCAGTCTTCACTACGGAATCGATGCGCGATTAGTGCTATCCGTTCTTTTTGTTGAGAGCGGTTTCAAGCCAAATGCAACGAGTAACAAGGGCGCGATGGGTCTGGGACAGTTAATGCCGTCGACCGCAGCACAGTTGGGCGTCAAGGACGCATACAACAACATTGAAAACCTAGCGGGGTCAGTCAAGCTAATTCGCAAGAACATCGACCAGTATTGGAAGCAGACTGGTCGTTCGACCGATACGGTGGTTTTGGCCTTAGCTGCTTACAACGCGGGAAATGGTGCCGTCAAAAAGCATGGCGGTGTGCCGCCTTACCGACAAACTCAAGATTACGTTCGCAAGGTTATCGCCGTTTATAACCGTCTGTGCGGAGCTCAGTAACTCGGTTTTCGGGTATTTCAAACGTAGAGCATGTTTACTGTCGGTAGTGTCCCGTACATCAATGCAATCCCTCTAGCCTCTTGGTTTGACGATCTAGGAGAACGATCCCCGGTTAGAGTGATTTACGACGTTCCGTCGAGATTGCCGAGACTCTTGGAAAATGGCGAAGCAGACGCCATCTTGGTATCAAGTGTTGACTCACTAAGAGTTCCAAATAGGCGTATTGCCGCTGGCGTTTGCATCGGTTCGCATGGTCCTGTCAAGAGTGTCCGGCTTCTGAGTAAAGTCCCACCGTCTGAGATAAAAACTCTTGCTGAAGATGCAAGCTCGATGACGAGTAATCGACTGGCTCGCATCATTCTTTCTGAGCGATATGGCGTGACGCCGGTTGGTGAAACGAGGCCACCTGACCTCCAACAAATGCTCGACGAATTTGATGCATGCGTCCTTATCGGTGATATAGGAATGATCGCCGATGGGACCGGATTGCATGTGTTGGACCTTGGCGAAGAGTGGCGACTTCTCACAGGAAAGCCATTTGTATGGGCTGGATGGATCGGCGGGGAGCGGTTAACGCCTGAGCTTGCCGGTTGGCTAGTTGCCGCTGCGACGATTTCTCAGGCCGGGCGAAATCTCCCCAGCGCCGAAGGTGAAAATGTGAAAGATCAGACTGAGGTGTCGAAGTTCATTTCCAGTTTAGACCTCCCACTTGGCGACGCTCGGCAAGACCTGATCCGCAAGGCTGGTGGTCGCGGATGGACCGATGAAATGATCGTTGATTACTTTTTCAATGTGATGGTTTATGACATGGACGACAACGTGCTGGCCGGACTTCAAGAGTTTCAAGCCAGACTGCTTGGTAGCGGGTTTGAAGACTGCAAACATTTCCCCGAAATAATCGCTCCATTATTTCATTAATCAATCTGAAAGCCTTTAAAATTGCATTAACATCTGCTAACCTAATACAACTTTTTTATAGGTTTTTTGGGGGAGTGGGATATGTTTTTGTTTGGTTCAAATGATGCGGCTTTGGTTGTGAAAGCCGTCAATGAATACGTTTCGTCTACTGCGGTTTCAAAATCGCTTACGGTTGAATATCGACGTACTGAGTTGCAGGCGTCAGCTAACTCGATACTTAACGAGATGCTTGGAAAAGCACCCTCGGCAAAGTCAATTGTCAAAGTTTCAGGGCAGTTCGACGCACTATCGCTTTCGGGATTTGGAACTGACGGAAAGTTTGGAATCACGAACGATGGCCGTCCAACCGGAATGTCACGAAACACGCGTGATGCACTACCTTTTGCAGGCGACACGACTTTCATGAGCGAATTAGGGGTTCAGCTCGTCACGCCAAAGACGAATGGTCCTCGCTACCGATGTGTTTTTGTCGTTGGAACAATGGTCGGCCCAAAAAGTGATCGTAGCGGATTTGGAGACCAGACGAGCACCTTTCCAGAGAAGCCATACGTTGCGGCTCCGGCTGGGGTTTACGTCCAAAACCTCTCCATGCTGACAACCAAGCAAGGCAAAAAGGGCTACTTTGGGGCCGAAGTTGGGCGGTTTTCTGCTCGGTACGGACCTCTGTTTTTGCAGCGGCCCAATACTTCAAGCTACTTCTCGAATGAGCGATGGAACAATGGAGCCTACGACATGGATGGCGTTCGATTGTTCGCTAACTTTGGCAATGCAAAGTTGAATTTCATGATCGCGACGCCGGGCTTAGCTGCGGAGAAAGCTGGCATGGTTGCCGCCCAGCCGATGAGAAGTTCAGTTGGCGCAGCTTTTTCACCCGATTCAAACGAGCCTAACGCGTTGCCTACCCGTCCAACAGGTCTTTCTGGGGCGACTAGCTTTGATGTTGGTTCCGTGGTTGGGATGGACCTTCGTCTCAGCTTGCCTGGCTTTGGCAACCTTCAGAGTTCATTTCTCAAGTTGGGAGCCAGTAACTTCCGCTTGCACCCAGACACTGATGCTGGTAGCAGTAATTCGAAAGCAGAAGCCAACTCTCAGCAGATTTATGGCGTTCAATTGAACGGTTCGGTCTTCGGAATTCCGGTTCGTGGTGCGTTGGCAAAGTCAGACGTGTATCGTAACAGCGTTCCAGTGATCACGAACAACAACTTGGCGGCCTACCTCGAAGCGAATGTCAAAGCCGGGCCGATTCGAGGCGAAGTAGGTATCAAGCAGCTTGACGCACAATTTGGTGCCCCGGGAGACTGGGGTCGAATTGGCGACTGGTGGAACCCGGTTGGTATCGCCGGATCCTATCTGAACGTTTATGCGGATGTCTTGCCGTCCTTGTCCTTGTCTGCGAATGTAGACATGCTACATGGAACAGGCAACGGAACGAGCACATCGTTTATTGGTGTCGTCAATGATCGGATCACTCGATACACCGTTCAAAACGGATTACGCCCGAGCGATGTTCTGACTAAAGTTCGAATTGGAGCTCAGATCAGAACGAACCCAACTTCTGGAATTAATCTCGGATTTGATGTCGCAGACACAAAGCTAGATCCGAGAACGGACTACGGCTCACCTCCATCACAACGATCGGTTGGAGATCCAGTCACAGGCTCACCGATTGCTCACTGGTATGACCTGAGTTATTTCCATGAGTTCGGCCAAAGCTCTCGCCTAACGCTTTCGCTGCAGTTTAGCGACTATGACTATCAGGGGCGGTCAGGCTATGAGGCATTTCCAACCCTTGGCATCCCGAACGCGAAGGGCGGAATTTTTGCCCTTCAATACTCTTACCGATTCTAGTGTCGCAAACAAAAGGGGGCCGCAGAATAGTCTGCGGCCCCTTTTTGTTTCTAGCTTAGGAACTTGCCGAGCCAGTTGAGATATTCGGCCAGTCGGTGGAGTCGAAGGTCGGGTGGTCCCATTCTCGACATACCGTGAGAGGTTGAACGCGGATAGCGAACGAATCTCGATTCGACCCCTTGCTGTTGAAGGGCAGTGAAAACTTGCTCGCCCTGCTCGATGTTGCAGCGCAGATCACCTTCGCTGTGAATCACCAAGGTTGGAGTGGTGACGTCTTCAAAAAACGCAATCGGAGATTGCTTCCATAGCTCCTTGATCTTCTCGTAAGAGCCCCAAGCGACGCCCTTGAAATAGCCATCCTTGTTGAATGGAAAGTCGCTGTTTCCAGCCATCGAAACCATGTTTGACACACAGCGGTCAGTGATTGCGCACCTGAAGTCCTTGGTGTGGCCAATGACCCAGTTGGTCATATAGCCACCATAAGATCCGCCCATGACCGCCATCTGTCCCGGGTGAATATAAGGCTGATGCTGCATCCAGCGTGTCGCTGCTTGCACGTCTTCCCAGTCTTTGTTCCCCCAATCTCCAGAGATTGCCGCCGCCCATTCTTCGCCGTATCCTTTACTTCCTCGCGGGTTGGTATAGACAACGACGTAGCCCGCAGCAGCGTAAACCTGAAGTTCGTGGAAGAACGCCCACCCATATTGAGCGTGCGGTCCTCCGTGAATACTTAGAATAGCCGGATACCGTTTAGGTTCCAAATAATTGACCGGTTTTAGCACCCAACCATGAAGTGTCAGGCCATCCGTGGTCGGAAGGTCAAGTTCTTCTGGTTCAACGGTGATAATCTCCTCGTGGAATGCCGCGTTGAAGGCAGTTAGAACTTTTGGAACCATGTTCCCGGTTCCGAGCTCTGGTTCAATGACTGCAACCTCCGGAAGCATTGTCGCATGGCAGTAGGTGGTAGCAATCCGCCTTCCATCACGGGATATGTTGCCAACGCCCAGGACTTGCTTGCCATTTGTGAGAAGGGAAAGGCCTCCGGTCGTCGGGACAAAACCTAGCTGTACTTCGCCGCGAGTACCGACTTGAACATACAAACCGCTTCCATCTTGAGCCCATTCCAGAACGGCACCAAAGCCGGCTTCTTTCGAGTCGCTAAGCGTTCCAACAGCGATGTCATAGTCGAGGTGACCGGTGAGATCCTTTGCCTCGCCGCCTTTTGCATCGACGAGGTAGACCTTTGTGTTGCGAACTCCCCAAGGGTCCTTTTCGTCAATGTCACCGGCGTAGGCAATCCAGTTTCCGCATGGTGAGAATCTCGGTTCCGACTTTTCGCCCTTGGGTAACCCTTCCAGTTTCCAAGCCTGCCCTTCTAGGTCAACACGCCAAATCTGTTTGTTCGGCGGGTCCACCATCGGCTTTTTGGAGACGTTGTGAATGACGGCAAGCTCTTTGCTGTTTGGCGACCAGGAGAAACTGTAATCTCCAAGCACGTCTTCGGAGTACAACAACTTATGTTCGCCAGTCAAGACTTCAACAAGGTACAGCTTGTATCTTTGATTTGCGAAATACCCGTCCCCATCCAGCCGATACCAAACTGAGTCGATCTCGACGGGAGGTTCACTTCCACCCTTAGCTTCTCGCTCTTTCTTGGCTGCACTCGTATTCTGTGGAATCTCTTCACGGAACGAAACGGCTAACCACTTTCCGTCAGGCGACCAAAGATAGCCACCAACAGAGCCTTCTGGAAAATTGGTCAGCTTTCGCGCTTCGCCGCCCGTTGTTGAGATCACGTAGATCTGCGACTGGCCATCCTCACGGCCACTCACAAAAGAGATGAGCTGGCCATCGGGCGACCATCTGCCACCGCCGCAACTCTTGTCACCTTGCGTCCACTGGACCGTTTTCCCTTCAAGATCAGCGGTAAACAAATGGCTCAGATACTTGTTTTTGTCCGTGATAGTCTTTTTCCCAAACAGCACACGATTACCGTCTGGGCTTACTTGAGGATCGCCAACAAAGACGATCTTGAGGAGATCTTCTGGGCGCATTGAACGCTTCGGCATGTTGTGAGCATACCGGGGATATCGATGTGAAGGTGGACCACCAAATTGCTGGATATTCGCTCAGCCGATCTTGTGCCCGCGCGATCAATTACTCGTTCGATTGACAAGCATAGGACTCAACCTGATCTGGCTAAGATATAATGCATATTCCGCCCGGGTGGTGAAATGGTAGACACAGGGGACTTAAAATCCCTTGCTTCAAAAAAGCGTGCGGGTTCGAGTCCCGCCCCGGGCACCACCCTTTCTTTCTAAACAAAGTGAAGAAAACTCAAAAAACTTCTTGCAGTCTCGTAAAAATACTTGTGGGGCAGAAGAGAAAGTGTGGAAGGTTAAGGTCATCCAAGCCGGGTGGCATGTTCTTCGCCCCGAACGGCTTCAGCAATCAAGCTAACAATGTCTCCCGTGGATGGCGAAGCTGATAGCTTCTCAGCCTCGCCATGGCGTTCCAACGTTACCTGTACTCGAACGGGGTTTGTTTATCGGTTCCGGCTGGTAGGTTGATCTCAGCAAGAGAACCCTTTGACGGGTCATAGATGAAGATCGTTACCGGATCATTGATGACGCGGTCGCATGTTCCTTTGAGTAACTGGCCATCCCATTTAACATCATGCAGGTCAAGCGCGCCGCAAGAGATGTGTCGTGATGTCGCAACGACAAACGGATGATCGACGACCTCTCGGATGCAGAATAACTGGACTTTGTATTTCTCGTTGATCGCTCCAGGCTGGAATTCGCCTTCGAATTGTCCGAGTAGCTTCTTTGTCCAGAACTCAAAGACGAGATACTTCTTGCCTTTCAATCCCAAATCGGCGAACTTGATGCTCTTTTCTTGTTCGCGGGTTCGCGCCAAAAGTGACCAGTTTGCCCAGTCTGTGTTGATGTCGAGTTGGAAAAGGTTGACGCCAGTGCTGCGAGAGGCATCGAAAGGTCTCGGACCGCTCCCGCTCAATTCAGAATCGACGAGATTGAGGTGGACTGAATGAGAAGGATCGACATCATAAACCTGCCCAGGAGTTGTAAAGAGCACTGGAATGGTCGCTTTGACTGCGCTCAAGTCCTTCGTTCGGATGTCCTCAGGCTTGTCGGTAAGCATAAACAGCGAGCCTGTCAATGAGGTGATCGTGCAGTCGAGATAGCCGTTGGCATGGGTTGCTTCGATATGGTCGGGGTCGTTACGCCAGACAACATTGTTAAACGAGTTGTACTGTGCCATGCACTCCCAACCAAATCCGTCTCCACCGATGCGTACAGCATCGACGATGCTAGCGAGTTCTGGCCGTGGCCCCCAACATGCCATGAGGAATTTGTCCGCTCCGATCTCTTCTCTTGCTGCTCGAACAACGTTTCGGAACGCTTCGACGCGATCCGCTTTCTTCTTCTTAAAGAAGCCTGCTTGGCTGTTGTAACCCTCATACCGAAGGTGCCTTAGGGCGTCCATTTTGAAGTAAGCCCATCCGTTTTTTGCATAGTCGGCAAACACTGGGCGCGTGAATGTGTCAATCGCCTTCGGGTTTGAGCCGTCGATTGGATAGCCGATCCATGGAGCCTTCACGGGCTTACCGTCTTCTCCCTTGACGAACAGATCCGGGTGGCTGGTAACTGCTTCTTCGCGATGCACCATTGGCGTAAGCCAGATGCCAGGAATCAAACCTTGCGAACGGATGAACTTCGCCAAAGCCGCCATGCCGTCGGGGAACTTTTCATTCGGCTTGATCCAGGTTTCGGGAAGTCCCACCGGTGCTTGTTGAAAGCCGTCATCAATCTGCAAGGTATCAAGTCCGTACGGCAACAGCTTCTCGTTTAGGGTCTTTGCGGCGTCGTGGATGTCTTCTTGTTTGACACGATCCCAGAAAGCAAACCATGAACACCAGCCGACTTCGGATCGAGTCCATGCTTTTCGGTTCCAGGGCTCGAAGTATTTGAGGCCCCGGTGAACACTGTAGAATCGTGGGCGAAACCGAAGTATGATTTCTCGTCCTACCACCGACAATCCGTATCCGGATGCGGCGGGTTGAACTGTCACGTCTGATTCTTGATCGACCGAGAGGAGCCAATCGCTTGAACGTTCATAAACGGCTCGGTTCAATGTATTGGTGCCTTTTCCATAAGTGTGTCGGACCACTCGTGTCGCGTCATATCCTTCAGGTTCGCTTGAGCATGCGAAGCTATCTGAGTCGGCAGAGATATGCCCAGACAGCTTCACTGACTTTGCTGAAATAGCAAAAACCTGATCCACTTGTCCTTGATCACCCTTTTGAGTGACCTTGCGGATATAGGGTTTCCCATCGATATCCAAAGAACCTGAAAAGATGACCTTCCCGTTGTAATTTAGCTCGATGATTCCCTTCGAATAGGTTAACTTCGCAGCTTCATTTGGAGGAGTTTTTGCCGACGCGACGGTACAGGCGGCAAGAATCAAGGCACTAGACAGCATGACGCGCCGAGAATACACGAATGTTAAATATCTTAAACAGATGCATCAATATAAGATGCATTGTTGTATGATGGTTTTATGAGGCTACAAACGGATACAAAAGCAGTAATCATGGCAGTGTTGCAAACTGGCCCCAAGCATGGTTATGCAATCGCTAAGGCGGTTCGTGAGGGGACTAGCGGCGCGCTCAAAATGGGTGAAGGCCAGCTTTATCCTGCGCTGTATTCGCTTGAAGAAGCTGGTTGGGTCACCGCCGATTGGGAAGAAACCGAAACCGATCAACCTCGACGCATCTATCGGCTTACCGAAGACGGAACGAAGGAGCTAGAGCAACGCGCAAAAAAGTGGCACGCTTTCATCAACGGGGTTAACCAGGTTTTGCCCGAGGTTCAGTCATGAAAATCCAGTCCTACATGGACGAAATTAAGGTGCGGCTGAGAGGAAAAATTCCTCAAGACATTCTGGATTCGAGACTCCAGGAGTTAAGGTCGCACCTTCAGATGTCGGCCAAAGATTTGAATGTTGCGGGTGATGCAGACCCGGAAGCCACCGCCATTTCAAGGATGGGAACCGCTTCGCTTGTTGCGAACCAGATATTGCGATCGCATCGAGGATACGACACGCAATCGCCTGGAAAGCTCTCTTCCCATGCAGGCGCAATTGCTTTCCTGTGCCTGGTTTTTTCAGCAGTCTTCATGCCGTATTCCACGGGGCAGTCAAGCTCAACCACGATCTTGAAGTTCATTTGGTTGGCGTCCTCTTTGGTAGCAATCTGCACCGTTGTTTTGTTGGCATTCCGAACGCGCCGATGGTTTGCTTTGAACCTAGCCCTTTGGTTTTTGGTCCCGGTTTCATTACTTATCGGGCCTCGCATTGCGATCTCGCTGTCGAATCGTCCCAACCCGAATGAGATCAGACAGGTTAATCAAGCCTGGGAGCTTTCTCGACAATCTGCGTTCAAAAGACTGGAGGAGGATACGGTCATTTCGGAGGCATGGAACAAGCCTATCCCCCCGTCCGACCCGGCTATGTTCAAAGGTCCACATCCTATTCGAAGGCGTTCGACCGGCGTTGCGATGACTTACCTTCCACTCTCGCCGATAACCTTTGAAGTAATCACGCCTCATATAGCTCCGAGCTTTGGGCTTAGTTCTATGCCGCCTGAGCAGTGTGCTGAGGCATGGAAAAAATACGGGGATTCGTTTCGTGCTCAACTACCGAATCGACGTTCGGCTTTAATGTCTGCAAAGGATTCGACTTACGGAAATGGCATTGTATCCCCCGAAGATGTCAAGTTCCTGTTAGCTACTGTTGCTTATTTTCTTGGGTGGTCGTTTGCTTGTAATGCTCTGGGCTTGGCACTCGGCAAGTTATCCGATGTTGTAGCCACCAGAACCAGCACCCAAGGGCCGTTTGGGAGAGCGTAGTATGGACATTTCAAATTATCTAGGATTGCTCAAGCGGTATTTGGGTCGAAAATTGCCGCAGGATATTCTAGATTCACGATTACGTGAAATTGAGACGCACCTTCAACAAGCGAAGCTAGATTCTGGCTCTGAAGAGAGGGCGACCGCTCGAATGGGATCTCCCAAAGTTCTGGCTCGGAAGTTAGTGCGTTCCGCCAAAGGGTACGACACCATCGCTACCGGAAGATTGGTTCGTTGGGTCGGTCCGATGCTTGGAGCTTGTCTGATCATTCCCTATCTGCTTATGCAACTTGAGTTCATCGATCCAACTAAATACCAGCTCGACTACTATTCCATTTCTGCTTGGTCGTCTTGGATAGCGATTTTGACATTAGGTGTTCAGGTTGTATTGACGCGAAGGTGGCTTGTCCGGGCATTGATTCCTTGGCTGGCTGGTGCTGTGGTGATCATGCTCATCGGAGTGTTTGGCTCTACGCTCTATTTTGTGCGCAATCCCACGATGGCAACGATCCAGGCTCATGCTTCCTACGTTAGATCTGAGCTACGGTCAATAGAAAGTGATCAGCGCTTGTTAGCCACATGGAATCGCGGTCAACCCCCAACCAAAAACAATCGGCCCGTCGGTCTTCTGAAATTGAGCACAGACATCGAGTCAAATACTGTTCTGCCTTTCATTCCCGTTCACATTTCAGGGCATTCAAAGAGAGATCCAGGGACTGAGCCTCAGTTCATGTTCGTTGAAATGACCCAACGTGACGCTGAGAGATCGTGGAAGGAATTCGGAAGTTCAGTTCAAAACGACCTGAACCTTCGACGTCAGCTTGTGAAACGAAAACCAGCGACAGATATTGATTTTGGCGCTGCGCTCGCGAGTTGCAGCATCGTTTTTGTTAGCGTCGTCCTTGGCCTGACCCTATGGGCAGGTTGCATCAATGGCAGCCTACTTCTGTTCCTTTCGTTCAAAGATTTTCTTCAACATCGGAGCTTCGCCAGAATCGCGAAATGAGTCCGTTGAGCGGCCCGCGTCACCTCGCCAATCAGGGGGGAATTGGTGACGTACGAGCCGCTCAAAGTAGATTAGGCGCTCTTCTTGCGTCGTCGAATCATCGCGATAGCACCTAAGCCCAATGCCGCCATTGAGGTTGGTTCTGGGACTGCCTGAACTTTAACCTGAGCTAATTGGGTTGTATTATCCCATGCAGGCATTTGCTGCCAACTGTCCCCGACGCCTGGGATGACGCCGCCGTGGACGCGAACGAAAGCATTCGCTGGATTTTCTGCTGGGTTTCCGCTTCCACCAAGGAATCCGAGGTCTGCTGCGTTTTGAGTGTTGAGCTCGGTGCCAGCGTCCCAAGCTCGAGTGCCGTAGATATCGAGCGTTCGTGAAGTTGCGCCCGATCCGTCGAAAAGTTTCCAGCCCAATGAACTTACAGATTCACCGATGAAGCCATCGTTGGTTTTGCCCAACATGGCTGCAAATGAAAAGTAAGGGTGAGCAGCATCAGCATTGAATGTAACGGTTCGAGTTTGTCCCGGTAGAAGCGGAGACGCGCCGAGAACTCCATAAGTACCGACACTTGAGCCAGCGGCAGAGGCGATGCCAAGCATCTCGACGGTTCTACCGCTTTCAGCGATGTTCTTGATGCCAGCAGAAGCGCTGCTTCCGAGGCTAAAAATGTCGAAGTTTGTGTCGCCAGCTGCGTAGAAGAGCGGGCTTAATGGCTGGGGGCCAGTATTGGTGATGGTGAGTTGAAACTGGTCAGCGTTTGCAGCTGCAGACGCAACAGCGAGAATGGCGAGAGGGAGTAGGCGATAAGAAATCTTCAATTTGATTCTCCTCGACGTTGAAAAGCGAACGTCAATCCTCGTAGGTAACGAGATTTCATTGAGTTCCCACTGTTTTTAATCTTGCTTTTTTTGCGGGGTTAGGACATGCTGAACGCAGTTAGTTATGTTCAAATCCTCTGCTCTCGCGTTAGCGTCCATCGCGGTTTTGGTGGGCTGTTCTAGTAATGGTTCCAAAACTGCAGCTGGTAAGAACCTGGAAGTCGTTGCTTTCAAAGGCGGTTACGGAATCGACTTTTACCAAGCTGCTGCCAAGGAGTTTTCAGCAAAACATCTTGGCGTTCAGGTCAGCGTTGACGGTAACCCGAGAGTGTGGGAGCAGATCCGTCCTCGAATGATCGGCGGAACGCCACCCGACCTCATGCTTCCGGGTTGGGGTTTTGATCACTGGTCGGCTGTCGAGGAAGATCAGATTTTACAGCTTGATGCAGCTCTAGACTCCACCGTCGAGGGCGGCAAAAAGTGGAGAGATACCTTCGAGCCATCGTTGTTGAAGATGGGTCAAAAGGACGGCAAGCAATATATCCTTCCTTATTACTTCAACGTTCAGGGATGGTGGTACGACCCAGGCGTGTTCGCAAAGAACGGCTGGACGGTTCCAAAGACATACAACGAGTTTTTGGCTTTATGCGAAAAAATTAAGGCAAAAGGGATCGCTCCGATGACTTTCCAGGGCAAATATCCTTATTACATGCTTTGGGGCATGTTGTTGCCTTGGGCGCAGAGCGTCGGCGGCACACAGGCTGTTAATGATGCCCAAAACCTAGTCCCAGGAGCTTGGAAGTCTCCTGCTATCTTGCAGGCTGCCAAGATGATCAAAGAGATCAACGATAAGGGCTACTTCCAAAAAGGTGCCGTTGGCATGACCCACACCGAGAGCCAAACTGAGTTCTTACTGGGACATGCCGCGATGATCCCTTGCGGAACTTGGCTGGAGTCAGAGATGAAGAACGTTATGCCTCCTGGCGCAAAGATGCAGTATTTCATGCCGCCTGTCGTCAATGGTGGCAAGGGCGATCCTTCCGCGATTCTGATTAGCATTGAGCCTTGGATGGTTCCTTCGGCGGCAAAAAACAAAGATCTGGCGATTGATTTCTTTAAGTACATGACTTCGCCAGAAAAGGCTAAGCAGTTCGTCGCAGAGAAAGGCACTTTAGTGGCAATCAAAGGCAGTGATGAAACTAAGCTTCCTGCTTCGTTGACTAAGCCAGTCAAAGCCTTCAAATCAAGCAAGACCGTCTGGGCCTTTATGGTGCGAGAGTGGTACCCGGCTTTCGAAACGGAAGTAGAGAATGCGCTGACCGCGATGCTCAACGGACAAGCAACTCCCGAAGCGTTTTGCGACAGGGTTGAAGCGGCTGCCGAGAAGCTGCGGAAGGACGACCAAATTCCCAAGCACAAAGTCTAGGTACAAATCGCAAAACTCACCCTAATGAACAGCTTTAAGCCTCCGAAACTTAAAGCTGTTTCTCATGTTCGAGTTCGGCGTTCGAGTGGTGTTATCGGCAGGCGTGGTCTTTGTGGCTTCGGCTTTTGGTTATGTGCCGTTTGAGCTTGCATGGAAAGTTGCTCTGTGCCAAGTATTGTTCGCTGCGTTTATCACTCGACTTGAAGAGAAAGGGTTTCGCAATCAAGGCACAGCAGGATTCATCGCTGCCGCTGATTCACTTGCAATTTCGGTCATCTTGGCGGGGGCCAATTGTTTAGGCATGCTCGCATTTCTCGTGCTCGTGCCGATAGCGGATGCGGTCCGAAGATTCGGTTCTAACACTCTGTACATGACTCCCCTGGCTGCAGCTTCTATTTTGGGAAGCCAGGCGATGTTCTTCGGAACGAACATTCCGCCCGCCGGGGTCTTGTTGCAGACATGCGGTGTTCTCTGCGTGGGATTTCTCATCTCAAGGGCAACCGTCGTCATTCCTGAAGAGGAGCCCGTGATTGAGCAGGCAAAAGTCGAACAGAGCGACGGCTTTCTTGAGCTACGCGAAAAGTACCGAAACCTTCGAGAAGCTTACGTTGAACTCGAATCGAAAAGCAAACAAGACCGTGTCTCGGCGCTACTGGGTTCCTGTCGAGATATCGCAGGATCGGGTTATTTCACGTCGTTAGCTGGAAAGATCGCGGATCTCGGCGGAGTGAATAGCGCGGTGCTCTACACTGTTGCCGGATATGACTCCTCGCTGGTTGTGAGAGCCACACACGGGGACATTCCGGAGGCGTCTGCAACGGCTGGACTCGATGTGGATGTACGCGAAGCTACAACTCGTCTGAGGAGCGATTCTGAACGGGCCGTGGCCGCGCTTCGTTCTGATGGCGATTTCGCGAACGTCCCGCTTCTATTTGGCGGAAAGGTGATCGGTTTGGTCAGCTTATCTGCTGATAACCCAAGTAGCGTACAAGGCGCTCGACACGTTGTTGAAGATGCTGCGCCCATCATTGCCGGCTTGGTTAGCGAGGGATTACGAAGAGAAGACTCCGACCGCCGACTTCGTGAAGCAGAACTGCTGTATGACCTTGCTAGCCTCGAAGGTGGGGCGCACAGCACTCTGGAAATTGGAAGACGTTTTGTTGCGGATATCCGTGAAGCGTTGCAAGCCGATCATGTAGCGATTTGGCTGCTCGAAGGTGACGAAGTTGTTTGCTTAGCTCGTGAAGGACGAGACCTACGAATTCTTGAGGAAATGAGTTTCGCTGCCGGTCACGGGGTCAATGGCTGGGTGAAGTCCGGCGCGCCAGACCTGAACCTATGCGATGTCAGAACAGATTCACGTTTCCCAACGAGTCTTGGACTTCGCCATCGAATTGGTAGCTTTTTTGCATCACCCATCGGCGACGGTAAACATATTGAAGGCTTTGTCACCGTTGTGACAGATCGAGTCGGCGGACTAGACCTCGGAGCGAGTCCTATCATGTCAACTGCTTGTCATGAGTTGGGTCATGCCTTGTTCCGCGCAAAAGGCCTGCACGGAATCATGAATCCCGGGCAGTTCAAGTCTGCTATGAACGGACAGTCTGGAGCCATCGTCATTCTCGACCCAATCCGACGAGACGAAATTGCTTCTCAGCACGGAAAGCCAGCCTATACACACATGCTGAGAAAACTGACTCGGCGGATTCGAACAATGTTGCCAACGGATGCATCGCTTTGTCGAAGACCTACCGGAGACTTTATTGCGTTTCTTCCAAACGTGGCAGAGCAATTTGCCACAAGCTGGGCGAACGAAGCTGTTGCGGCAGCGACGATGATGGATATCCGAACTCCTGATGGCAGCGTTCGTATCCCAGTAGTTTTGCGGGCAAAGGTGGCTGTTATTGATCCGCAAAACGACCAGCTTTCTGCGGAATTAACAGCCTAATCGTAACGGACTAGCAATATTACAGACCACCATTTGAGCCATTTTAGCGATACATTACATTTCCGGTAGCCGGAAATCGGAAAGGAATATGAAGAGAATGAAAGGAAACACCGAGACCGGACGACAGAACAGAACGAATGTTCACCTCTGTCACTTGCGAGCAGAGCACGCAAGAAAATGCGGACAGCCGATGAACGCCGTCCAACTTGCAAGCGAAGCGCTTCGGGTTGCTCCTTACCACCTCGGGCTTCTAGAAACGTTGGCCAAATCTCAGTGGCAGGTTGGGCAACACCGAAACCTTCTCGGCACATTAGACCGTCTGATCACCATCAACCCGTATGAGGTGGGTTACCACGCACTTAAAGGTGCAGCGTATCAGTGTTTGAGCCGCTTCAAAGAAGCGATGGAGAGCTATCTGCGAGCCAAGGAGATGCCGGAAGCCGCATTTGCGCTTGCCGAGCTTCAAGAGTGGCAGGCTTACGTGATGGCAGAAATGGTGCGAGAAGACCCCGTGCTTCGAGCAAGATACCATCGTGACGCTGCCGCTGCCTGCTCAAGCGTAGGTTTTGCCTTCGTAACAACCGAATACACTGCAAACCAGCCTAGGATTAATCCTTCGTCAGCGGTCGTTACTGCCCGGCCATCGTAATAGTGGATATCTAGATCACCATATTATTGCTGAATTTTTGTAACAATGCGACTTGCCCCATCCAGGTTGTGCTGTTTTTCTCTGGTTATTACAGCTACTGAATATATAATGTTGCTGTGAGGGAGTTTGAGATCTCTAGGCGACAGTTCTGTCACTATAGCGTTGGTGTACTAGCCAGCGCATCTTTACCATTTGGGCTGTACCCGAAAATCCCTCATGACTTTGCTTCGGACTTTCGATCAATCCATTCAGATATTGCTCTGGCAAACTCAGGCATGAACCCGCCAAGTTTTGTCCATGAACTCAAGAATGGAAATCGAAAATCGCCTGTGCCTAACCTCTCCCCTGTCGTAAAGAAGATGAGCCAGGCGCGTTCGTATCGACGAAAATCACAGCTTGAGAGCGGAACAACCACCGCCTTACGAAATGCAAAGCGTGCTTACAGTGAATTGCAAAACAAGTATGAATCCTTATATGAGAAGTACTCGGAAGTGAATGAAGAAGTTCGAAACCTTAGTTCGGACATAGAAAAACTCCAAGCAACAATAACATATCTTCTTGAAAAGATGACCACATCCACTGATTTTCTCGGTGAACAACACAGCGATCGGCAGTGGGAAAATTGCGACACGTATAACAATTCTTTCTTCACCCTGATTCCTAAATGGACCCCTAACCTCGTAGATTTCAATATCAAAGTGTTGGCCCCGCACACGGAGACATACTGTGTTCTGCCTGGCCCTTCCGCGTGGGGTCTGAGGTGCCTTTTTGATATACTTATGGATACAGAAGGGATTACTTACGGCGAATGTGCATCGATGTTGTATCCGGTAGAGGACTTGAAGGTTCCTTCCGGTAATTTCCAGCACTCATACAGGCGGGGACATGTATGGCGAACCTCATCTAACGCTGAGGTTGTGATTAATTGGAGTACTAAGATCGACGATGGGGGGAGAAATGTAGTGGGTTACCTAACATTTACTATGTATCAAGGGCAGGCAGTTGTTGTCAAACCAACTACTATCTCGGTAGACACTTGGGGGCTTCGTGAGACTCAAAAAGATACATAAAGTTCTATTTAATGTATTGCTGCCATTGCTTCTTGCAGGTCTTGCGATGGAGAATTTGCAGTGGAAAAGGGAAGTTGAAGCCGATGATGATGTCAAATTGCTTTGCCAACGCGTTATTCAGGATTTCGACCGCTACGTTGATGGGCGGTCAGATATAGACTTGGTGGCAATGGCGCAAGCTAAGCAGGTAATGCTGGCTAGAAGAGCCTTGGGGGTGGACAAACCTGGCAAGGCGTTACTTCAGAAGTTGGTTAAGTTAGAGTTTAAGCCGGTTCGGTATATAGATTCGCTTCGTAGAGAAGCCAAAGTGAATGAAACTTACCAAGTTAAGAACGAGGGAAAGCCTGGTTCGAAGTACTGCGTAACTTGCATATATCGGTGTGTGAAAACTTCTGGGGCTTGGAAAGTCGAGAGTATAGATGAGGGACCTGTGAATTGGCTGAAATATGATTGATAAGATTATCAACTGAGTTTATTAAATCCGAATAAATTCGCCGATGATCTCGTTGGTTTTGAGCATCTTGACATCATCTTCGTTGGGTCGATAGGGTCGATCCCGGTCGTTGTTGACAATGCACAAGAATCCTAACGGCTCATCGTTCGTCGCGCGAAATTGGTGCCACGTCTGCGGAGGAATGTGAACTACATCATTCATTCCGACATCGGTGACTTTGTCACGGACTAAGACTTTTCCTGAGCCCCGAATGATCATGACGGCGTGCTGATGTTGGTGCTTTTCAAGCGTTGAGTGCCCTCCGGCTCCAACTTCAAAGTAGCGAAATTCGACGGGTAAATCGCCTTCGCCTTTGAACAAAACTTGCCGCGTTACGCTCTTAAATACGTTTCCGTCTTCCTTATATGGAAGGATGTCGACACCTTCCCAGGTGTACTCGTTTGAGTGTCGAATCACGCTATAAGGATACTAGAAGTCGTCAAGAGAGTAGTGCTGCATTCCTTGCGCCGAGAGGATGCTCATCAGATCGGACTCGGTAAACCCTTTGGCAATAGGTCTCCCCATCGCCCAACCGGTCTCGGTGTGTTTCACACCGGTTGTCAGCGGTGAAAGAGCCTCGTTGATGACGGTGTCATTTGGAACACTAATCTCGATTCGCTCAATCCCTTGACCAAGCATTTCGTCACGGATTTGATCAAAGAGCGCGCTCATAGCTTCTTGATCGCCACATGCCTCATGTAACCAAAGGTGTTGCTCATAAACGCCGGCGACAGCGTAGGCTTTCATTTCACCCTTCAGATAACAAGCCCAGGTCACCCGTTCTGGGTGCTCGATTCTCGCTCGAATGGCAATATCCCAATACCGCGAATCTCGAACATGGGCCATCGGTCTGTTTGTGTTGAATGACTCGTATAGGGGAGCCATCTGGTCAAAGGGCCAGACTCCGTGTTGACCCACGCGACGAACCTCAAACGGGGAATGTGCGGGAGTGCGGTCCTGAATAAAAGTCGCTTCTCGTCGCGGCATTGGGATGTTAACCCAACCGTATCGAGCGTAGTGCTGCGGGACGCCAGTGAACAACATGGACCAGGCACACCCCTCTTCCTCCATCACTCGAATGGCATCTTTCAGTAGTTGACCGCTAAGTCCTCGCCCGCGATACGCGTCGTCGGTGGCGACACTTCCAATACCACCCACTTTGAGCGGAGCGCCGTCGGCCCCGCCTTGATGCCGCATGAAAACGTCAACGGCAGCGACGATCTTGCCGTCCTCGATTGCAACCCGCGTGTGCTCTAGAGATCGGTCTGATGAACCGTCGTTTAGAGCATCAAAGATCCAACCGCAATCGCCGAAAACTCGAGTCCATAGGGACATCGCCTCGGGCCACTCACCTTCGCGTAGCGCACGAAATTCCGCCATGAGAGTAGTTTAAACCTTTGCTGACTCAATGAGTGCACAGACTGCGCCAGCAGGGTCCTGAATCACGCAGAACAACTGGTTACCAAGCACTCGTGGGCCATCAAGGACCTTGCCGCCCAACTCAACGCAGCTTTTGGTGCTTTGTTCAATATCATGGACTTCAATGTAGACCAACCATTGAGGCGGAATCTGAGTGTTTACACCCTTTTGATGACAGATTCCAGCAACGCACTCCTCAGAATCTGGAGTGTTCATGGCGAAGTCCGAATAGCCGCCCATATCAACTTCGGTATGGGTCCAACCGGCTACCTTCTCATAAAACGCACGAATAGCCGGAGCATCTTGGACAGTTAAGTCTTGCCAAACGATCTTTCCAACAGCCATGCGGATATTATCCGCCAATCGTGATCAAAGACGAGCGATGGACTGGCCAGAATGATTCACAGCATCCGTTACAACCGGAATCTCATCGGCGCCGCCACGACTGTCTAGAACCTTGCCGATTACGTCTTTGACTTTGATCGGACCGTATGTCCTTGAATCTACCGAAACAGATAGATTGTCGCCTAGCACGTAGATCTGACCTTCGGGAACACACACTGTTTTTGAAGGCACCTTGTGATGAGTTACGTAGCGAAACTGCATCTCATTTTGGGGGATGAAGGTGTTGTTCAAGATCGTGTACTCCTTGAAACGGTCCCCGCCAACAAAAGCGACACGCTTGATCATTCGCTCATTGTTTCGCTGGAATACGACAACATCGCCCGGATGAATCTTACCGACGTATTTTGTCGTAACTGTGACTTCGCCACTGTGGAAAATGGGAGCCATAGAGTCTCCGACCACGACGAGAGGTGTGAGGGGCTGCAAAATGCCAAGACCAAGAGCACCTGCCGCCCATAGAATGGGTTTTCGAGTCATTGTTTTCTCCGATCAACAACGGCCTCGTTGCTCTTACAGAACGTCTTTGGTTATTACAATATACGATGGATTTTGCGTCTCCGGTCGCAATAATTAGAGCTTTCTAACTATTCTATATGTATCGGAAATTTCCTTAGCATCCTTCAGATCGAGAAAGGCTTGATCTCTCAGAGCTTTGATTCCGCCCAAATGCTGCATCGGGTCATTCGTGGAATAGTAGGTGTCTAGAATCGCAAAGTACCGATTAAGGTCTTCTTCAGGAAACCGGTTTTTATGTGCCTGCCATTTCCGAAAGCTCTTTTCAAAGCTATCGCTCGAAGTCAGGAACGTCGAAACGAAATCTGAAATAACCCCGAGTCCCCAAAACCCGGAAACCCAGCCGACCCATAGGTAGGTTGGGTCTGTGAATAGGTTGATAGCGAGAAGAACCAAGTTCGTCCCGATGTAGTTAGACAGCCGAGAATAAAATCCGCGTCGACTCTTCCGAATGAACTCCTTCCTGTCTGCGCTTTCTTGATTAGCAGCCAGGACTGATTTCTCAGCCAATTCAAGGGCGTCTGGGGTGACTCCTAACTCGGCCGCCATCTCGATCAGCCTTTGGCGATCTACGGCTCCCGTGGGCGTCTGGAGCTTAACAGCTGCTTTCAGAATCTGCTCTGCTTCTTCGTCGCTGTAAAACTGTTGACCACCTGCCGCCATCGCATTTCATTATGCGTTGACTCTTACCAATTCCGGAATCGGGCAAACTCAATCTCATGCGAAAGAAGGCTGCGGAAACGCGAGTGTATCGACAGGAGATGAACGACAAGATCCTAGGTGCCGGGTTTAAAGACTACAACCGTTTTTTTGCTCTAGACTCAAACGCGTATCAAGAAGGTGCGATCTCGGTCAAATACAAGGAGTTGATGGGACTGGTTGGATCGATGGTCTTGCGCTGTAACGATTGCATCTTCTATCACCTGGATCGCTGCGTAACCGAAGGATGTACTCGGGATGAGCTCAACGAGGCAATGAACATTGCGCTGGTCATCGGTGGCAGCATCGTGATCCCTCATTTGCGCTATGCGTTTGAAGTTTTGGACGAGTTGTTCGCTACGACTTCTGAATAGCTGTCGCATAATGGTCGGGTGCGGTTTCTTCCATTCGCCATCCTCGCCTTTGTTCCTGTAATCGTGGTCGCTGACGGTCCGTCGGCGCTGGATCGCCTTCGTGATCGCGGTATGACGGAACAAGGCGCATATAAGCTACTCAAGGAATTAACCGACATCGGTCCGCGTCCTTCCGGCTCTGATAACGCTGCAAAAGCTGTTCAGTGGGGCCAACAAACCATGAAGTCGCTTGGTTTTCAAAACGTGCGACTTGTGCCTTGCTCGGTTCCGCATTGGGAACGAGGGATCGTGGAGACGGTTGAGGTGGCAGGTTCCGAACTCAAGCTGAACGCGTGTGCGTTAGGAATGAGTCCCGGAACGCCGGAAGATGGCGTCACCGCCCAAGTCGTTCTGGTGAAGTCAGTTGCTGAAGCGGAAAAACTCGGGAGCAAGCTCAAAGGCAATATCGTTTTCTTCACTGGCCCGATGGATCAAACCTACATTCACACCGGAGGAGCATATGGCGCGGCCGGTTCGCAGAGGTTTCGTGGACCAGCCGTAGCCGCGAAGCTCGGTGCAGTGGCAACCATCATCCGTTCTCTGAGTACTGCTGATGACGATGTTCCGCATACAGGTGTGACGCAATTTAGCGAAGGCGAACCCAAGGTTCCGGCTGCTGCCCTAGGCGTTCAGAGTGCCATTTCACTAAGCAACTATCTCAAAGATAATCCGCAAGCTAAGGTGACATTGAAGCTGAGCTGTAAAGTTCTGCCCGATGTTATGTCGGCCAACGTCGTTGGTGAGATCGTTGGTTCAACCAAACCTAACGAGGTTGTTGTCATGGGTGGACACTTGGATAGTTGGGACAAGGGAACGGGAGCTCACGATGATGGTGCAGGAATCGTTCACTCACTCGAAGCTTTGCGGCTCTTGAAGAACAGCGGGCTAAAGCCATCGCGCACCATTCGGGTCGTTCTCTTTATGAATGAAGAGATCAGTGGCACTGGTGCCGCCGCCTACCTGGCTTATGCCAAGACCGAAAAGAAGAAGCACTATGCCGCAATTGAAAGCGACTCGGGTGGTTTCGCACCACGAGGTTTTTCTGCTTCGGTGAAAGGTGCAGAGTTGGCACATGTTCAAAGCTGGTTGCCAATGCTAAGAACCGTTGAAGTCGATCAAATCACAGGTGGTGGCGGTGGCGGAGCCGATGTGGGTCCGCTCCGAGAAATCGGGGCCAAATTATTCGGCCTAGAACCCGAAATGCAGCGCTACTTCGATCTCCATCACAGCGACAACGATACCATCGAGCGAGTGCATCCGAGAGAGCTTGAGCTTGGCGCAATCAGCATGGCTATGCTCGCCTGGTATTTGTCGGAGAGTAAGACTCACTAATTTGCGGGCTTAATATCACTTTTTCATCACTCTGGCATTATCCAATTTCGGCAACGGTAAACCGTGGCCATGAACATTGGGGTCATATTAAGCATTGCCAGCTTCGTCATTTCATCGTCGAATAGTGCTGCCGTTTCAGATGGCCCAGTCGTTAAGGTTTCTGCCAAACGACTTGAGCGCCTGAGCAAGGGCACGAATGTTTGTAACTGGTTCCGTTTCCCGGGATCGACAACCGACGAATACTATGAGGACTATATTTCTGATTCAGAAATGAAATCCATGCGAAAGATGGGCATCAGGCATGTTCGCCTTTGCGTCGCTCCTCAGATCGTCATGGATTACGAGTCGGGACGCGTGAAAGCACGTGAGTGGATCTACGTTGAGGACGCAATTGACAGGTTTATCGACCAAGACATCGCTGTTGTGTTGGATATTCACAACGAAGATCGCTCCATCGAAAACAACCCAACTTGGCAGACGAATTTTGTTCGCTTCTGGAAGATCGTCTCGAAGAGGTTGAAGAGGCGGAATCCTGACATGGTCTTCTTTGAGCCGATCAATGAGCCTGTCTTTGATGGCAAAGAAAGCGAATGGTTTAGGTTCAACAAAAGGATCGTAGCCGCAATCCGGGAGAGTGCGCCGAAGAATACTCTGATCGTATCTGGTCCAAATTGGGGCGGCATTGAAGGACTTCGAAAGATGAAACCGCTCCCAGACTGGAACATCGTTTACTCGTTCCATTTCTATGAGCCGTTTACATTTACCCATCAAGGAGCGGGCTGGACTGGAGCCGCAGTCAAGCCTCTCCATGACGTACCGTACCCTTCATCGCCAGAGAATGTTGCTCCGCTTCTTTCTGGTTTACCGAACGATACAGCTTCAATGCTCAAGTCGTATGGCGATAGTCGATGGTCGATGGCTAAGATGAAATCTGAGTTTGCAAAGGCAGTTGAATGGGGCCAAAGGAACAATGTGCCGCTGTATTGCGGCGAGTTTGGCGTAATTCCGAAGAACCCTAAGCGAGAATCGAGAGTCAATTGGTTTCAGGACTTCGGCGAAATCCTTCGGGCTCACAAGGTCGGTTGGGCTGTTTGGGGTTGGGAAGAAGGTTTTGGTCTTCATCGAAGCATCAACAATGGAAAGATAAAAGTTGACGACGCGGTCGCGAAATCTCTCGGGCTACGAATGCCCTGATAAAAGTGGGATTGGCACTTCTCCGGTAAGGACGAGAAGTGCCAATCGTTACTTGCCGATAGTGAACTTGAAGGTGGCGCCATGTTGCGGTTCTGAGGTCGCCGTGATAGTTCCAGAGTGACGTCGAATAATCCGGGCGACAGTCGCTAGTCCGATTCCCAAGCCAGGGAAATCCTCCTGGCGGTGAAGACGCTGGAAAGGTTCAAACAAGTTTGAAGCATATTCACTATTGAACCCATCCCCATTGTCCGAGACGCAGTAGTAGTCAACTCCATCGGATATTTCTTTGTAAAACCGGATCTTGGCGTTGGCGGTCTTGGACGTGTACTTGACGGCATTCTCAAGAAGGTTCTGCATAACGGTATTGATCATGTTAGGATCAGCCTCTACAGTTATCCCAGGTTCAATATCCCAATTAATCGAACGATTATCGATTACTTTTGAAAAAATCCTGGACAACTCAGTGGCTATTTCGGAAAGATCCACACTGGTCACCGTCAACGGGCCTTGTACGCTACGTGACAACTTAAGCAACCCATCAATCAACTCACTCATCCGTTTTACCGAACGAACAATTGGAGTGATGTATTCGTCTACTGCAGTGACACCAATTTCGCTGAGCTGATCCTGCAATACAGCACAGAAACCACTTACTGCTCTAAGCGGCGCACGTAAATCATGAGCGACCGCGTAGGTAAATGCCTCAAGTTCCTTGTTGATATGCTCTAGGGACTTTTCTGTAGCTTTAAGTTTGCTGACATCATAAGCATAGATGTAAAAGCCCTTTACTTCATCATTCTGATCGATGTCTGGGATAAAGTAAGTTAGTGTTGGGATTCCTTCGGGGCGAGATTCAGTAAAAATCTTCAGTTCGAATGTTTGCTGTTCACCACAGAGGGCACCTTCTACATAGGGTTGGCTCACCACATAAGATGGTCCAAGTATATCAGCTAATGATTTTCCCTTTAATTGATTAGGTTCAGTATTAAACCATTTACCTAGTTCAATATTAGCAAATCGATTCTCAAGATTTTTGTTGACGTATGCCACCATTGATGGCATAGAATCTATTACATTTTGTGTTTGACGTCTGGTCTTCTCTAACTCCGCATTGAGCCTCTCTAAAGAAGCTTGCGTTTCCTTCTGGGTGGTGATATCAAATCCTAGGACGTAGAATCCCTGAATTTCACCGTTGTTAATATCTGGGACATAGTGGATAAGGACGTGCCGGTCTAGCTGCCCACTTTGATCGAGCATCGTCCGTTCGAAATGCTGTGGAGATCCTTTCAGCACAGATTCAAATCGGTGTTCGTTTGCCCGCATGGTTTCCTCACCGAGGATCTCGCTGACATGCATTCCATACAACTGCTCGGCACTGATTCCAATCCAGTCCTCGTAGGCGTAGTTTGCGAACCGATTTCTGAGATTTCGGTCATAATATCCGATTAGTCCCGGAATATTGTTAAGTATATTGGCAAGATGCCGTCTTGACCTATCCAGATCTTGATTGGTCTCCTCAAGCTTCCTTTGGACTTTCCATTGGTCAGAAATATCGATGGCAAGTATATAAAAACCTACAACCTTATCATTGACAATATCTGGCACATAATGCGTTACTGTGTGACGAATAGGTGTTTCAGCATCGTTTCCAAATTGCCTCTGGAAAGTTTGGCTTTTGCCGAGAAGTGCTTGATTAATATATGGTTCAGCTTCGACGAAACGCTGTTCACCAAGTATTTCTCGGATATTTTTACCCATGATCTCCTCTGGTTGCCATCCGAGCCAGTTAAAGTAAGCATAATTTGCGAACCTATTTCTTAAATTTACATCGTAGTATCCGACTAAGCATGGGACATTATCAAGAATGTGTCGGAGATCCCGATGAGCTTGCTCTAGAAGTAGGTTTGAGTGAGTGAGTGCCTCTTTTGTGCGAGCTATATCTGTAATATCAAATATTACGGTGTGGAAGCCGAATACTTTTCCATCGACAATATCTGGTATCAGGCTGACATCAGCTGATCTCACTCCTGAACCTTCTAACGAGGGGATCGGATACTCGTACCTCTGAGGGACACCGGCAAGAACAGACTCGATATATTGAATATTCTCTGAATAGTACTCCCCAAAAACTTCGCTAATGTGCGGATGGTCTTTGTGATTAAGATCTATACCTAACCAGGTTGTGTGTGCCTTGTTGAGGTATCGAGCATTTCTATTCAAATCGTATGAACCCACTGCATATGGAATTGCATCGAGAATACAGTTGATATCATGTCTAGTCTGTTCAAGTTCTATCCTTGTTTCGGTTAAACTAGCCTCCATCTGTTTCTGGGTAGTGATATCAAATACGAGGACGTATATTCCCTCAACCGAGCCCTTTATTTCATTTGGAACGTAGTGAACCAAGACGTGCCGAACTGCATCTTCCTCGGATAGGTAACGACTGTCTTCAAAGACAACGGTTTCGCCAGCGTAGGCGGCATCAAGATTGCCTTTTCGACGGTTGTAGGTATCCTCGCCAAGAATGTCTTTTGCCGATCGCCCTATGATTTGGTCTTCAGTCATTCCAAACCAATTGGCGCAAGACTTATTTGCAAATTGAATATGGAAGTTTTTGTCCCAGTAGCTGATTTGGAGCGGAGCCGCATCAAGAATTGCCTTTAAGGCTCTCTGAGCTTCTTCCTTTTCGGCTGTCCTGAGTTGCACACGCTCCTCAAGTTCGTGATTAATAGAAAGTAGAGCTTGTCTGGTCGTGACCAAGTCAGTAATATCTTGTAGTGCGCCTTGAAGACGAACGACCTTTCCGTTGCGGATGATCGGTTCACATGATGTCCGCACGTACTTCCGAACCCCACGGGCTGATTTGAATTCGAGTTCTAAGTCGTACGGTATGCCGCGAGTTATTGCCAGCTCAACGGCTTCTTCGATCTTTTTTCTGCTTTCACCAACGTAAAAGTCGAAGCCTCTTATTCCACCAACGGCGTTTTGATTCTCGATATCATGTATCCGACTAACTTCATCAGTCCACTCCCCTAGCATGGTTTCGGCATCGAGCCACCAAGCTCCAACTTTAGCAAGGGAACACATTCGGTCAAGAACCTGACGCTTCGACTCATCTTCACTGAGGACTTTTCCAAACACGATGACACTTGTCGGAAGTGTATCTAGGTCAGGGAGTTTGGCGCTCTTTTGGACCCTGAAATGTTGTCCGCTTGATGTGACTAGCGAAACTTCTGCTTCTACAATAGTCTCTCCTGACTGCAAAGCCAGTTCACATGCTTCAACCCAAGACCCGTCTGCTTCGAACTGAAGTGGATCTGTGCTGGATAGGGAAAGCAAGCCTAATAAGGCAGCGTTCGGCGAGTGAGCCGAGACACTCAGATGCCCCGCCGGGGAAATATCCCATCTTTCCTGCCAAATCGGATATGGTGCTACATCGCACTGTTCAAGAAATACAGCAGGGTCAATGTATGACCTTGCTGGTTGCTTTTCAACCACAATTGCCCCCAAAAGACTCTCTATCGACTAGAACTACATTGTTCAAATCACTCGTATGTCAAGGGTTCCTGGCTAGGATCAACAAGGACACTCTCGTATATTTGTGAGAATACGTTAAAGAGTCTGTAAGGAAACCTTCACAATAGTGCAGGAAGGTAACTTCAGAATCTGAACGTAGGAGCATTATATGATCGTTTTAGCGGACATGCAATAATTTTGTGTAATTAAGGCAGCTAAAAAGACATTGTTCGCCGAAAGCACTCTTTAAGATAGGACTATAAACTGCTGAGTCGTTTTTTGTTGTTTTGAAGTGACTAAACCTTTGGGACAATGCACTAGTTTGGTCGATACACCATCGATGGAGTATCGGTAGCGAACTTCTGAAAGCCGAATTTCTCGTAAAAGGTTTTGATACGAGTTCCATCGGTCAATGTCACCGAAACATAATCAGCATGCTCCAAATGCTGAATGACAGCTTCCATCAACTTGGTACCAATGCCTCGTCGTCGGTAGTCTGCCAGCACGATCAGGTCGAGAATTTGCACGATATATGGGTCTCCGCAGACCCTCACGAATCCGACAAGTTTGCCGTCTTCGATCGCGCCAACTTTAAAATAGCTTCGGTCTAGTTGAGCCTGAGTTTTCTCGACTGTTCTTGTGTTATGGGGGTCCCAACCGACCGAGCGAATCAAGCTGAGAACTTCTGATGCAGAGATTGTATGATCGTAAATGAGTTCCAAGGGCACCTCGCAAGCCGGATTCAAATGATCGGATGGTCTTGTCGATCGGTAAAATCCCTTTGCCGTGACAAAAAGGCTCAATCTTCTTCACCTAAGCCTCGTCGCAGCCATCTCCGTTGCGATTGGTTATGGCCTCAAACTCAGATTTGGTGTTGAGTGGATTGATTTCGCTGCCTTTGTGACCTGCGTGCTTTATGTCTATTTGGCTTCCGTCGAGAGCATTTTAACCTGGCCAGTGAGTCTCGTTTGTAGCGCATGCTGGGCTGTTGGCGTTTACAATGCGAAGCTTTATGCAGATTTCAGCCTTCAGTTGTTCTTTTTCATGCTGAGTATTCACGGCTGGTACCAATGGTCCCGAGGTAGCGAAGGGGATACCGCACTCAAGATCACCAGATTAAAGCTAACTCACTGGCCATATCTGGGCATAGCATTGTTTCTGGGTGTGAATATCTATATGCCCATTCTGGCGCACTTCAACGCGTCCAAAGCACTGCCTGATTCCATGTTAACAGTGACAAGCATCATCGGCCAATACCTTCAGAACATCAAAAAGCTTGAGAATTGGCTCCTTTGGATTCTTGTAAACGTCGGATATACATGGCTGTATATCAGTAGAGGCGGCATGGAAACATACGCAGTCCTTAGCGGGATGTTGCTGATTGTGGCGTTATTTGGTTTGAAGGATTGGCTCAAGTCATACAAAAGCCAAGAGGGCCCGGCTACTCTTCCCGCGCCTTAAATGCGCCGATGACGTTGCAATAGTCGTCTGTCCAAGGGCGAACTCTTATATCCTCTGGTTCATCAAAGTCACGAGTGTCGAGAAGGGGTGTAAAGTCTACGGTCTTTCTCGCGAGAAGGAACCATTGAGACTGCCGCTTGCCATCCGCCTCTTCGTCCTGAGTGGCTCCATCTGACTGATATAGCCGAGCGAGATTGAGCTCGCGGGCGTTGGCTAACAATACTGGCGCCAAATCTAGGTAGTGATTACTTATATGAAAGGCAAGCACCCCGTGATCGGCGAGCTTCGACAGGTACATCTTAATGGCTTCTGTGGTGAGTAGATGCACGGGAATGGCATCCGAGCTGAAGGCATCAAGAACGATCAGATTGAACTTCTCATTCGATTGTGCCAAGGTCAGTCTTGCGTCGCCCAAGACGACGTCGACTTTTGCGGATGAATCCTTCAAGAAGGTGAAGTATCTGGGGTCTTTCGCGATCTTGTCGACGATTGGATCGATTTCATAATAAGTAAAGTGTTGTCCCGGTTGTCCATAGGCCGCTAAAGAACCAACGCCGAGTCCAACGAAAGCGGCTCGTTGCGGGGGCATCTTCAACATGACCTGCCCGATCGGACCACTTGGGTGATAGTAAGTGAGCGGCATATCTCGTTGCTTCAAGTCTTGAATGCCGTGAATGGTGTTGCCATGATCTAGTTCGTGTAGTCGACCATGATCGCTCACCACTACTCGGTGGACGCCAAAGAACGAACGTTCTTCAGCAATGACTGATCCGGCTGACGCTACGTGTACGACGCTTTGAACGACAAAGACGGCTGCCAAAGATAGCCCGAATCGAAGTGGTCGATCAACACCAAAGAAGGCCAGCAAGACAGGTAACCCAATCCCGAAAAGGGTTCTTTGCCAACCTGGTTTCGCCAGCATCGGAACATGAGGGAGGAAGAGTGCAATACCAACCGTGAGAGCAAGAACTGCAGCCGGAACAATCCAGTCTGACTTCTCAAACCCTGTTTTGGACGTTGGCCGGAGCATGCAAGCTGCGGCAATTGCTAACGGATATTCCAGAAGCGAATTGAAAGTTACCGGCGCCAGAAGAGCATTGAATGCGCCTCCTATGACGCCTCCGAGAGCTACCCAGAAGAAGAATTCGGTGAGGTGAGTCGGGTCAGGTTTAGCCTTTGCCAACCGAGAATGGCACATCCATGCCGCAATGAAGAATCCAGCGACATGGAGAGTTCCTAATTGCAGGATGGGCTGGGCGCTTCCAAGAACAATCACGACCGCGAGTGGAACCGCCAAAACCGACAGGATGCGTCCGAGCAGAACATCTGGAGTCTTAGGTTGGCGCGCAAAGACGAGGATGAACGTCAGCAGATAGAAGGCAAGTGGGATGATCCAGAGCAATGGGATCGGCGCAATATTGCTGGTGAGGTATGTGGTAACGCCGAGTAACAAACTGCTCGGAACGGCGCTGAGCACAATCCACAATCGTCTTTGCGCCCAAGTTGTAGGTGCCAAGTCTCCGGATGCTCGGTTCTCCAAAGGCTCCGATGTCGCTTGAGATTTCGGAATGGAAAGCGCAGAAGCTAAGCCGATGAACAAGACGAGTACCCCAAATCCGATTTTCCAGAGGCCAGCCTGCTCGCTGATCCCGAAGAGTGGTTCTAGGACAATTGGGTAAGCAAGAAGCGCGATCATGCTCCCGACATTTCCGGCTGCATACAAAAAGTAGGGGCCTTTAGCACTCGGGTCTGAGGTTTTAGAAAACCAACTTTGAAGCAACGAACTGTTTGCGCTAATCGCGAAGAAGGGGAGTCCCACCAGCCCGAACAACGCAAATAGAACAAGACCGCCCGCTTCGGTCGCACCGGCTGCTCGGTTACGTACCGCTTCGAACCAGGTCGAATGCGTCGTCATGGGAAGCACCATAAACGCGACGACCAGAAGAACAACGTGAACAATGCGTTGTGTCCGAACACTTAGTTTTGAGCTAAGGACGTGCGCATACAGGTAGCCAAGAAGTAGCGCTGCCTGAAAGAAGACCATGCAGGAATTCCAGACCTGAGGCGATCCCCCAAATGTCGGCAACACCATCCGAGCAGCCAGTGGCTCAACCATAAAGAGTAGCGCTGAGCTAACAAAGGCTGTAAGGATAAAAACGAATCTCACGGTCTGAGGTGAGTTTGGCACGTATTCACCAAACTCTTTATCTTACGATTCCTTGCGATAAATCGCCGTTTAATACGTTCATAAACTTGCCAACCTAAATTATGAAAATGGACTGTCAATAATACGAGGTGGTAGGGATAAAGCAGGGCCGTTTCTGACTCTATCAATTTGTTTAGGTAAAGGTGGGCTGTTGGGGAAAATAAAGAATCTTGTTCCATGGGTGGCACTCGATATTTGCGGGGTAGCGCTCGCTTTGTATGCGAGCAGTTGTTTACGAATTTTGACTGTTCCGCACGATGTGGCAAGTCCAAACGTTGCTCAACTGGCACTCATCGAAATCGCGACACTCGCATTGTTCGGAGCCTCGGGGTTATACATCGCTCATTCGCGATATCTCGGGATTCGAGATGTGGCTCGATTCATCACGTGTGTGACTATCTCGAGCTTGTGCTACGTCGCTTTGAACGCCTATGTATCGCACACGTTTGAGCATTCGCTTGTAGGGCCGGGCATCTTCTACTTTGTCTGCACTTCGATTTTAGGAAGCTTCCGTTTGCTCCAGCGGCTTGTCGAGGTACGCAATCTCGAACACGAATCGGAGCACCTAGGTCGAATCCCACAACTAAGAACGCTAGTGATCGGGGCAGGCGATGCGGGAGAAATGATCATCAGTGAATCTCTGCGGAAGCCATATGCTCCTTTTAAGGTTGTAGGCTTGCTGGATGACAATATCAAAAAGCATGGCCTAACGATTCACGGGGTGAAGGTGCTTGGCAAAACAAACCAAGTAGGTGATTTCGTTCGACGGCTAAGGGTCGATCAAGTGCTCATCGCCATGCCAAGTGCGGAGGGGTCGGTGCTCAGACACATCACCGAACTCTGCCAAAACGCCAAAGTAAAAACGCTTTCGTTACCGAGCGTTACGGGCATGATTGTGGGGGCCGCGATCACGCCCCAGGCTCGGGGGATCGATATCGCCGACCTACTACAGCGCCCACCCACCCCCTTTGACCCGGTAGCTGGAATGAGTTACATTGCCGGACAGACGATCATGATTACCGGCGCTGGGGGCTCGATTGGTTCTGAGCTAGTGCGCCAAATAGCCAAGCTACACCCAAAGCGGCTAATCTTGCTCGGCAGTGGCGAGAACAGCATTTTCGAAATCGAGCAGATGCTCATCCAAGATTACGGCCTAACACCTATCCCCGTGATAGCCGACGTCCGCAATCGAGCGCGACTAGACCACTTGTTCGATACCTTCCGACCCGACGTTGTGTTCCATGCTGCCGCCCACAAGCATGTTCCGCTCATGGAGGCGAATCCGGTCGAAGCGGTGCGAAACAACTGTATCGGAACGCTCAACGTCGTCGAGCTGTCGGCGGAGTACAACGTCAAACATTGCATCTTTGTCTCGACGGATAAGGCAGTCAATCCGTCCAGTGTGATGGGGGCGAGTAAACGTCTATCGGAGCGAATCGTCGTGGCTCACACGGGTAAATCGGCGACGGAGTTTGCGATTGTCCGCTTTGGCAACGTGCTAGGCAGTCGCGGTAGCCTAATTCCGTGCCTCAAGAACCAGATTATGCGCGGCGGTCCAGTACGGATCACGCACCCTGAGATGACACGCTTCTTCATGACCATTCCTGAAGCCGCTCAACTGATCGTTCAGGCAGGGGCGATGGGCAAAGAAGGCGAAATATTCATCTTGGACATGGGGGACCCAGTCAGCATCAAAGAGATTGCCTATGATGTGATCCGCCTACACGGACACATTCCAGAAAAGACGATGAAAGTAGTCTTCACTGGTACTCGACCGGGCGAAAAGCTGCATGAAGAGCTGGCTTATTCATCGGAAGAGCTTCTACCTACCGACCACAATCGTATTCGTATGGTGAGCTCGTCGGAGAAGGATGCGCTCGGCCCGCTGCTGAAAGAGGTTCGGTTCCTTGAAGAGCTTTGTAAAACAGAGGATAGTGGTCTGATCAGAGATCGGCTACTGAATTTGGCGACATCTCCGACCTTTGTTGAGCAGTCTCACGTCGATCCAAAAACAATCTATCTGCAAGGCGCGGTCATCGAAACAGAAGGCGTGTCGAATCGAGTCGCATGAAATTGCGACACTAAGCAGGTAGAAACCATCTAAAATAGTGGTTCGATGGGATCATTAACACTAGCGGGTGTTCTACGTCAGTCCGCAAAGACGTACGGCACCCGTCCTGCCTTTCTCACGGTTGAGAAATCTGGGGTCCAAACTCTCACCTACAGTGATCTCTACACGAAGGTCCTTAGTTATGCCGGGAACCTTGTGAATGCTGGACTCGTGCGCGGCGAAAAGCTCGCGCTAATGGCAGAAAATAGCGTGCATTGGATGTGCTGTGACCTCGCCTGCCAAGTTCTCGGCGTTGTGACAGTACCGATTTATCCGACACTACTGGCTGAGCAAGCAGATCATATTGTTAGAGATAGCGGCGCAAAGTTGCTCATATGCGGTAACGATGAGCTGTTGCAAAGGATGAAAGCCGTCGATGCAGTGCCCAAGCTGCTCGTCAACTCGCTTGATAGCCCAGACCAAGCCCTCACCCCCGAAGCCGCTGACCGCGAAATCGATGCGGGAGATGCGGCCCTGCCGTTCACCATCATCTACACCAGCGGCACAACCGGAACGCCGAAAGGCGCTTTGCTCGCGCACACCGCTTTTACGCACATCTGCAAAGTTGCCGCCGACGAGATCGCGATTTCGAAGGATGACGTCTTTATGAGTTTCCTGCCGATGTCGCATGTTTTCGAGCGAATCGGTCAATATCTGTCGCTCTACCTCGGAGCAAGTTGTTGTGTTTCGAAGAGCCTCATGGCGCTTCCCAACGAACTCAAAGTCATCAAACCAACGCTCATGTTTTCGGTCCCGCGCTTCCTTGAGAACATGCGCAACCGAGTCCTGGAGGCAGTCGCAAAAGAAAAGCCGATTCGTCAGAAGCTGTTCGCCCTTGCGTTGAAGCAAGGCAAAGCAAAATTCGAAGGTAAGTTTGCGCCGTTGGTTGGCCTAACCGACCACCTCGTCGCAGAAAAGGTCCGGGCACGCGTCGGCGGCAGAATGCGCTATCTGATCTCGGGGGGTGCGGCGCTCGCACCTGCCGTAAGCGACTTCTTTTTTAGTCTCGGGTTAGAAGTTCTTCAAGGCTACGGACTCACCGAAACATCAGGTGGGTCTTGTGTGAACCGGCCCTATCGCAACAATCCGCGGACAGTTGGCGAACCGCTTGGGATGGAGATCAAAATCGCAGAAGACGGCGAGATTCTGATGCGCGGACCCGGCATCATGATTGGCTACCACAATATGCCAGAAGAGACCGCGAAGGCGATTGACCCCGATGGTTGGTTCCATACCGGCGACATAGGCGAGATGGAAGGACCCGCGCTCAAGATCACCGACCGAAAGAAGGACATTCTCGTGCTCGGGAACGGAAAGAACGTCGCACCGCAGCCCATCGAGAACAAGCTCAAGATATCGCCTTATATCGCCGAGGCGGTGGTATTGGGCGACGCCATGGACCACTGCATTTGTCTCGTCGTACCCGCCTATGAGGCTGTTCGACATGCTCTATCGCTTGCCGACTCAGTAGTGCTTAGCACAAACGATGCTGCGAAGAATCTGATCAAACAAGAGGTAGAAAACTTGAACAAATCGTTGGCAAGTTTTGAGGCAATCAAGAAGCATGCGATCCTCGATGAGCCCTTCACCGTGGACAACGGAGAGCTCACACCGACCTTAAAAGTGAAGCGAAAGGTCGTGACTCAGCACTACAAAGAGCTGATCGAGACGCTCAAATAACGGTGGCGGCTTGGCAAGATGCCAAGCCATCGCGCCGTTCCGCGTTACGCGGCGAGGGTGAGAGCCACTTGATGCTCTTTGTTCTTGCCTGATTCAAGCTTGAAGGCTGCAACCAACTCGTTGAGTTCCTTGCTCGTCCCAGCAAGTACCGTCGCAGCGTTGCCAACCTCGGTGATGCTTGCATTGAGCTCTTGCGCACCGGCAGACGATTCTTCACTGATCGCAGCGACGCTTTCCACCACTTCCTGAACGGTGCGACTGCTCTGAACGATCTCCGAAATTGCCGATTGGCTGGCTGTCGCCGAAGTTGAAACATCGCCCATCAGTACGCTTAATTGCTCGCTCAACGTAGCGACTTCCTCGGTGTCATGGGCAACCTGCTTCGCCGAATCCAGCATCTGCTCGATGGCGACTGCGGCTTCTTGACTCTGCTTTGAACCGAGTTCGACTTCGCGAGTGGTCTCGTGAATCGCTTCGACTGTGTCATCTACCGAGTGGCGAACCACTTCGATCAGATGGGCGATCTGCTGCGCGGAGCCTCCGCACTGCTCGGCCAGCTTTCGAACTTCATCCGCCACAACAGCGAAACCACGCCCCTGCTCACCAGCTCTGGCGGCTTCAATCGCGGCGTTCAGGGCGAGCAAGTTGGTTTGGTCAGCGATCTTCTGAATGGTGCTGACAATTGCGCCGATTTCGATGCTCTGTTCCGATAGCTCCATCACTTTCTGGTTCGACTCTGTGACTTGCGTGAGCACGCGCTGAATCGCTTCGGTGGCTCGCTCGACGGCTTCGCTACCAACCTTCGATAGCGTTTGCATGTGAACCGCAGCATCCGCAACCGAAACGACCCGCTTCGTAGCCTCTTGTAGGTCGGTGGTGGCGGTCATGACCTGCTCGCGTTGCGCGGTGCTTGCGGTGCCAACTGTATCGGAACTTGCAGTCACCGTCTGCATCGCTGAAGCGGCATGGGAAGCGCTTTGAGCCAGACGCTCGCTCCCCTGCGCGATCTCTTGGGCGGCAGAAGTGCTCTCTTCAGAAGAGGTGGCGAGATGCTCGCTCATCGTTGAGATCTGTGCTGCTTCAGTACGAACCCTGGCAACGAGCTTCGAAAGGGACAGACGAGCTTGTTCGTAGGCATTCATCGATGCGCCAAAGTGCTCTAGCAACTCGTTGCACGTGGCCGCCATTTGGCCGATTTCATCCTTCGAGTTGTACGGTAGTGGTTCCGTTGTACACGTAGCCCCGACGGTGAGGTCGCCCTGCGCGAAAGCGTTGAGCCCGTTCTGAAGCTCGACTGCGTCCTGATGCCCCAATTGTTGAAGTCGAAGTGAGACCGCCTTGAGCGGAATCGTGATCGAGCGTGAGATGAAAACTCCGATGGCAGTCAGTGCGGCTGACGTAACGATCAGCACAAACAAGAGGCTCTTCGTTGCGCGTGAAATAGTTGCTTCGGCATCCGACTTTTTGACATCCGAGTCTTGCACGTTGAACTTATACAGTGCCTGCAGGTCTGGCTCGACTCCATCTGAAAATAGGCTTGCTGTCTTTTGATTCAGCAACAGAGTCCTGTTTAGCTGATTAGTGTTGCCTACTCTATATTTGACGCTATTCCAAGCTTCTTGCCAAGCGGCAAAGGAGGCTTCAACTTTGCTGGTAAGTCTCTTGTCTTCGTCCAGCATATCGGTGCCTTTGTAATCCTTTACTGAGCTATTAAAATCGTTAAATTGGTCATCTATCTCTTTACTTAACTCTTTAACTCTCGCGGTGTTTCCTGTGGTTAGTTCAATCTGATATGTTCGCGCTTTGTTGGCAGCAGCGATCATATCGCCGACTTTTGTGACACAAGGGATGATATCGTCTGTTAAGGCATTGGTCGAGGCTTTTAGTGCCAATATGTTCCAATAGGCAATCACGCTCAGTACGATGGCTGAGACTACTCCGAACCCAAAACCGAACAGCAGCTTCTTTGATACGCTGAGGTTTCTAAATATGGTTTGCATTTCCGTAACTCGTAGCTCCCAATTGAAGTTGTCGGAAATACCGCAAAAATAACTCAGGGTTAGTTGTTACATCCAAGGGTAATACACACATGATATCACTAAGAAATGATGAGAATCTATTATTTTCTCATGTTAAGAATGCACCAAAAAAGCTGCGCTGACAGTGATCTTATAGCTAGATTGTTCTCATTATTTGTTCATCTTTACCATCAGATACTGAACTGGGCAGAGGTACACCAAAAGCACAAGTAACTTTGATGCCGTCTGGCTCTCATCCGATAGTGGTTTTAGCGCTATTCAACAACGACGATCCCGAGAGTAAACCGACCTGATTGCCGACCCATCGGCGATTCGACAAACCGGTATCCAAAGGCGTAGATCCCGAGCGGCAGCAGTAGGTCGAAGGTGCTGACGACGCTGGTGAAAGTTGTAAATGCCGCAGTGACCTAGTTTTTGGTTGGACTCTGCCGCGCGTTGGGATGGTCTGCATGACTAGCTCTTGGCGCATCCTCACTGTGTGCGATGCTGCCCTTCAGCGCAACAGGTTGCGCAGGACAAAGCGGTGACAGGTCACCGCAGTCCAAAAAGCGAGGTCCTATTTTCGAATGCGGTGACTTGTTCGTCGGTTCGGATGACTGTTTACAGTCGAACGGGAAGGACGCGGATGCGGCGGTTCGGTTCTTCGCCGATGCCTTCGCTTGCGAGTCTTCGTGCTTCGATCATGCGGTGCTGGACCTTACGAACCGTCGCCGAGGCGGGTGAAAGTTCGTACGGTCTACCGGACTGCAACACCGTATCCACCGCCTTTTGAACCTCGATGATCGCTTCATCTTCCATCGCGGCGCCATCTTTCACTTGTTTGACAATGTCGTCAAGCGCCTGTGCGATTTGGCTGAAGGTGTTCGATTTGATGACGACGGTATTGAGCTGTCTTCCGGCAACATCGCGCAGCTTTCGGGGCTTCGCTTGCACCGTACTACGAATCGCCATAACCGCATCGGCCTGGCTGATCTCGTTCACGACTACCGCCGTCGTCTTCTTTTCGCGGATCGCCCGTTCCAGCCGCGTTCGTGCGATGCCGTAGGGAAAGATTCGGATGAGCGGTTGGGACCCATCCTTCACCTCCTCATCTCTTCGCGGTTCGGTCAGGGTTGGCGAGTAAGGGCCAGGGGCTCCGTTCGGAATTCGCTCAGCGCGCGCGATAGCGGGGAAGCGCTTGTTGAATCCGGGTTCGGGCAGTTCGGCGGTCTGTTCGGCTTGAACAATCTCTACCTGTCCAGCACCTGTTCGCACACGAATCTCGGGACGAGGCGGTACGCCTCGCAAGATCATATCCACGGTCTTCATCACGTTGTGATGAACGGCCAGACGGTCGTAATCTAGCAGTTCGATGACGACGTCGAAGGTTGGCGGTGCTTTGCGTTCGAGGACGGTTTTTTGGGTGCCGCGTCGGCTTGCTTCTGCGTCGCTGAGCGTGACGGCTTGGATGCCACCGATGAGATCGGCCAGCGTCGGGTTTAGCATGAGGTTTTCCAACGTTTGACCGTGTGCCGTTCCGACTAGCTGGACTCCTCGCTCGGCAATGGTTCGGCTGGCGGCGGCCTCGGCTTCGGTTCCAATCTCGTCGATGACGATGACTTCTGGCATGTGGTTTTCGACTGCCTCAATCATCACGTTGTGCTGTTCGGCGGCGATGCGAACCTGCATCCTCCTAGCGGAGCCGATTCCAGGATGGGGAACGTCGCCGTCGCCCGCGATTTCGTTCGAGGTGTCGACGATGACGACGCGTTTGCCGACTTCGTCCGCGAGCACTCTGGCTACTTCGCGCAATTTGGTCGTCTTGCCCACGCCAGGTTTACCGAGCAGCAAGATCGATTGACCGCTTCGAACGATGTCATCGATCATGTCGATGGTGCCTTCGAGCGCTCGTCCGACACGACAAGTCAAACCGATGATCTTTCCGTGACGATTTCGAATCGCGGAGATACGGTGCAGAGTTCGTTCGATGCCTGCGCGGTTATCGCTGCCGAACTCTCCAATCGACTTGCTAACAAAGTCGATATCCTTTTCGGTTACGGTTAGGTCTGGGTACCTTTCGACGCGGTCGCGGTATCTGGCTTCGGCTGGTCGTCCGTAGTCGAGTACGACCTCGACCAGCGATTCAAGGGACTCCCCCTTTTCCAGGCGCTCTCGCACCGTGCTAGGCAATACGTCGAGGAATTGTGTTAGTCCGTCGGTGTATAGCGACATTGGGTTATTGGTTAGGATCAGCTAGTTGCTGTCCCTTGATATTCTACGACGTGAGAGAAGTGGGAACAGCTTCATTAGGATTTCGTTATGAATAGATATACCTAACGATTTTTTCGCCGTAGGTACAATTTCGTTAGGCTTCCCCTCCATGTATCCCATTCTCTTTCATATCGGCACGTTCCCCGTTCGCTCATTCGGGGTGATGATGGTGATCGCCTTCCTTCTTTCCATCCAACTTGCACAGGCCCGCGCGCCGAAGTTTGGGATGGACAAGAACGCCATCAACGACTTGAGTTTTTGGGCACTCATTGCTGGAGTTTTTGGAGCGCGAATCGTTTACATCCTTCAAGAGTTGCCGTACTACATGGCGCACAAGAATGAGCTATTTTCCATTCAGTTCTCTGGGCTCACCAGTTTTGGAGGGTTGCTGTTTGGACTCGCGGCAGCATTGATTTGGGCGATAAAACGTGGGGTTGGAGTCCTCAACCTTATTGATCTTTTGGCTCCCTGCTTCCTCGTTGGTCATATCTTTGGCCGGATCGGATGCTTCCTCAACGGTTGCTGCTACGGCCATTCGTGCGATGCGCACGAGTTTCTCGCCTTCAAGTTCGCTGGTTTAGGCGGCTATCACATTGGGGCTCAGCTGATCGACGCGGCAATGAACATCGTCGCCCTCGGCTTAGTTTTGCTGATCGAGCGAAAGCACCTCGCCCTTGGTCGCGTTTTTGGGTTGACTTTCATTCTTCACGGCATCACCCGCATCATTTACGAAATCTGGCGAGCAGGAACCCCCGCCGAGGTTGAGACGGGAATCGCGAGTTCAACCTACTGGGGAACTCTTCCTTTCACCCAAGCCCAGGCGATGGCGTTCGTCCTTGTGGTTGTTGGCGCGATCATCTATGCAATTGCTCCGAAATTCAAGCCGAAAGCCCCTGTTGCCGAGGCAATCGAAGTGACACCTGCTAACGTGCAACCACAGGCGTAGGTTGTCAAGTCACGGACGGATGGCAAGGATTTCTGCGAAGTCGCAGGAAATCCCCGCTTCACCGGGCTGTATCTCCACCTGCTGGATCACAAATCCGGCTCGACTGATCTCATCCATGAGTTCGCTTTCTTCGGCAAAGTAGGTGACTGCGTGGCCGTTCATGTATTGCGTTCGCGTGACAGGGTCATATCCAGGGAAGTCGCCAGAAGCCCCAACAACGCTATTGATATACAGAGTTCCACCAGTTGCGATCACCCTGAACAAAGCTGCGAGGCTCTGACTTCTGTCTTCGCCGATGAGAAAGTGTAGGCAGTTCCCGTCCCAGACGGCGTCAATGCTTTGGTCCGGGATGCTTGCGAGGCTAGTCGCATCTTCAACTCGATAGATGCAGTTTGGGTGAGTGTTTTTCTCGGAAGCCCACTCGATTGCGGTTGGGGAAATGTCGATACCCAGAACGGTGTGTCCGAGCCCAGCTATTTCAATGGTCTGATCTCCAACCCCGCATCCGATCTCAAGAAAACGGAGTGGAGGAGTTATGCCAGACAACCTACGATGAACTCGCGCTTTAACCTCTGTGATGCCGGATTCACGAAACCAGCCTTCCCAGTTCTGGTTACGACGGCGCTGATACTCAGCTTCGTAAATTGAGCTCATTTAGCCAAGACGCGAATTCATAACCTCGTCGTTCGAGCAAGTTAATCCCAGCGGTAATCCACAAATGACATCGACATGCCGCCTCCGAACGCTGCAAAGAACAACCTATCATCCGCTTCGAACGCGCCTGCCCGATTGAAGTAATCCAACGTAATCAGGATGGACGCTGAAGATGAATTGCCTCGCTCTCGAATGCGCGTGTACATGCGTTCGACTGGAAACCCGAGTGCCTCGGCGATATGAACCTGCATCGACATATTCGAGTTGTGCGGAAGGAAAGCTGACCGAGGATTTGCCGTTTCGAAGTCTCGCGCTTCAAGAAACTTCCGCATGAACTTAGGGATCTCCCGGATGGCATAGCGGTGAATATCTTTGCCGTATATTCCCATCGTCGCGTGGGGGAGCTTGTCATGGTAATCGAGTCGATGACCAACCCCGACGCTTTCCGTATAAATGGCTCTTTCCCCATCGCAAATGTCTTTTGTGGCGAGGATGCCAACTTCTCGGTCGTCAGAAGGGTCGTATCGAAGGACGACCGCGCCAGCACCGCAGCCCCACAACGTGTAGTCCATGTTGGTTGGAAGGTTAGCTTGAGTTGCAATCGCTTCTCCGAAGCTGATGAGAGCGTAAATCGGCTCGGTGATCCCTTCCATGACAGCGATGTCGCGAAGCCGAGAGTCTGCCAGGGTTAGGGCGTCGATACCACTGGTACAAGCCAGCATGATGTCTCGCCCTTCGCAGTCTCCGACGGGAACGCCAAGGGCGTGTTGAAGACGAGTCGCGATAGCAGGGTGGATCATGTCGGGTGTCGAGCCACCGCTGTGAATCAGCCTAATTTTGTTAACACTGAATCCGGGGTCTCGATCAGCTGCCATGGCAACCGCGTTATGAGCTGCCTCTAAAGCAAGGTCGTACGAGGAGCGTTCTACCGGTGGCATCCATCGAGTGCGAATTCCCACGAGCTTTTCGGTGCTGTCGCCGGTCTTCTCACCGGTATCGAATCCTGCGGCTCGAAGTTGCGCGAGAACTACTTCGTTATCAACCAGTTCATTGGGGTTTGGTACGGCCTCACCAGTGCCTACAAACAGGGTCGTACCAATCCGCTTCATTTTCACTACAATCATGTACCCGGCTTTGCCGGGCTGTATCCGCGTTTTTATGGCTTTACCGCATGAATACGGTGTTAAGACGTTAACTTATTTAAACCGACGTATGGTCGCAGTGCTTCTGGGATGATAACGCTACCGTCGGGCTGTTGGAATGACTCAAGAATGGCTCCATACAGTCGAGGGACGGCAAGACCGCTACCGTTTAAGATGTGAACGAACTCGGTTGGGGCACCCTGCTCCCTTCGGAATCTAATGTTCGCGCGACGTGCCTGATACGCTTCGAAATTTGTACAGCTGGAGACTTCGAGATAACGACCCACGCCAGGCGACCAAACTTCGAGATCGTAACACTTAGCTCCCTTAGCACCGATGTCTCCTGTGCAGAGTTCGATGACCCGGTAGTGCAATCCGAGAGTCTGAAGCACACTTTCTGCGTCCTGAATGAGCGTCTCAAGCTCTGCATAGCTGTCTTCAGGCTTGCAGAACTTCACCATCTCGATCTTGTCGAACTGGTGGATGCGTTGAATGCCGCGTGTGTCTTTTCCTGCCGAGCCGGCTTCGCGTCGGAAACAGCCACTAAATCCCGCGAGCTTAATAGTGAGGTCTTCGCCGTTCAGAATCTCGTCTCGATACAGATTCGTAATCGGAACTTCTGCTGTCGGAATAAGATAAAGATCATCGGTGGACTTGTATAAATCCTCCTCAAATTTGGGGAGGTTTCCTGTTCCGATGAGTGAGGCTCGGTTGACTAAGAATGGAGGGTAAATCTCAAAGTAACCGTTCTTCCGCGTCTGGTGGTCAATCATGAAGTTGAACAAAGCCCGTTGAAGGCGCGCACCTTGTCCGGTGTAAACCACCCATCCGCTGCCCGTGATTTTTGCTCCGCGAGCCAAATCAAACAGGTTCAATCCTTCGGCGACATCCCAGTGGGCCTTGGGCTCTTCAGCAAAAGTCGGTTTCTCTCCCCAAACCCTAACCACTGGATTGTCGTTCTCGTCCTTACCGTCCGGAATGGATTCGTGCGGTAGGTTCGGAAAGTCGAGCTCGATCTTGTTGAGATCTTCTTCGAGAGCACGGTTGCGGGCTTCTACTTCAGGCAGCGCATCGCTAATCGCCTTTGCTTGTGCTTTTGCTTCGTTGGCTTCGTCAATCTTCTTTTGCCCCATCAGTTGCCCAATGGTCTTGCTGATTCGATTGCGCTCTGCTTGCATGACCTCAAGTTCTTGGCGAAGGGATCTCCATGCTGAATCCACCCGCAGAAACTCGTCAACGATAGAGGAATCGAGTCCTTTTCGTTGAATACCGTGCCGAACGAAGTCCGGCTGAGTGCGAATGAGTTCACGATCTAGCATGGGAATTACAATTAGACCCGAATCGAACAAAACGAGATTAAGAAACCGTCGCCCAATTGCGTCTTTTGAAGTTTCCGGGCTACGTTCTAAAACAAAGCTGGCCCATACTAAGATAGGTTCCCAATGAAAGTTCTTGCTCTAGCTATTGTTTGTGCAGCGACGGCATCTGCATATTGTCAGAATACGTCTGCACCAACCGTCCCCCCCGGTCATTGGACGGAATCAATTCCAGACGGACATTGGGCAAAAGCAGCTTTAGAGGAACTCGCAGCCAGAGGTTTGATTTCCGGTTACCCAACTGGAGGATTTCAGGGCCCTCGACAGATGACGCGATATGAACTCGCTGTGACGGTTCACGCTGCCTATCTTCGCCTGAGAGACACCATCGATGGCCTTAGTGGAAGTATTGACGCGATTAAGAACGCGACTCCAGCTACAAAAGAGTCGAAGCCAGTTGATCTGACGGATATCCGCAACCAGTTGCAAGATCTCATGGGTTCGATCGCTAACGTAAAGGCATATGGCAAAGATATCGAGAATCTTCAAAAGCTAACGATCTATTTCGAGAAAGAACTTAACCAGCTTGGCGTCGACACAGAGTCGATCAAGACTCAACTGAACGATCTCAATACTCGCGTTTCAGCGATTGAGAAAAAGAGAACTCCGGTAGATATATCCGGCGATGTGAATCTCTGGATGGGAGCCGGGAACAGTCGCGATGACTATTACGGACTCAATAAAGACGGTCGAATCGTCGGGACAAGTACTGGCAGTTCACCGATCGTCGATGTTTTTGGGCCGGTCGCAACACCTGCGGGCTTAACCCGAGACGCCACGATATTGTTTGAATCTGCGTTTACGTTTACAAGCACAAGCGAATCTGGGCCGAAATGGCACGCCACTTTTGTGTCGACTAACATGCTCTCATCGGCTTCGTTAGGAGTGCCGTCGTCCAAGGTAGCTTTTGGCGATCTTTCTGGGAATTTCAACCCGTCGCGGGGCTTCACCTTGGGCGGATACGAAGAAGCACCGATGGATACCTATTTTCAAGAGGCTTCTGTCGTTTTTGGTGCTAAGCCTGCTATGGTCGAGGTCGGACGGCTAGGCTACAAAATCAGTCCGTATCTATTCCAGAGGCAGGACAACACAAGCTACTTCTCAAACGAGCGGTGGGATGACGGTAAATACCGATTTGATGGAGTCTTGGCGAAGTTTAGAGCCGGAGTGGCTGGCATAGATCTATTCGCCGGTAACTCAAAGGGTGTTCAGACCTCGGGTGGTTTGCACATTAATCCGATCAATTCTGGTCCGGTAGATGGTCCTTACAGCACCTCAATTGGCGCTCAGTTCACCGCAGATCAGTTGGCTGGTGCAAAGGTTGGGGTGAAGCTGAATCCAACGACTAAACTCAACCTTAGCTACTTGTTGCTTGACGGCGACGGAAGTTTTTTTGTGGGATCAAAAGTTCCTGATAGGCTCGAAGTTATGGGGGCGGATGCTAATGCAAGCCTTGGAAAGCTAAAGGCAACCGGTGCTTATGGTCAAACTACATTAAAATCAGGTTCGGACAAACTCGTCGACTCTGATAATCAGGCTTGGAACCTTCGGGTGGATTATGCTTCCGGTCGGTACGGCGTATTTGCGGGCTATCGCGATGTTGCCGGAAACTATTTAGCTCCGGGGGATTGGGGCCGTGTTGGCGTTTTGCGAAACCCAACCAACCTGAAGGGTTGGAAAGTAGGAGGATTTGCTGACGTTAATTCCCGTGTGCGATTCTCAGCGAATAGTGAGTTTGCGACGGGCAAGAGCGATGCTTTTGCTGAAGGCACTCTTCTCAACAGCGATTCGAAGGTGAATTCTTACGAGTTGCGGCTAGACTATCGCATCGGTCCTGCTGTCGGAATTCGGTTAGCATACGAAGACACCTTGTTCCGAGATATGGCTGGCGCTGCGAGCACGTTCGGAAATCCACGTTATCGCTGGACGACCGTTGGACTCGACTATGCGATTGGCGGTTCTTCGCGCTTCTCGCTTCAATACGAGTTGTCTGATGTTGATAACGACTATCAGGTGACGACCCCCGGAAGTGAGTCAAGGTTTAGAGGCGGGTTCCTAACGAGCCAACTGACCATCAAGTTTTAGCCTCTCTTGCTGTCGGTTCTTTGGACGCTTCTGGTCAGCAAGGTAGTGGTCAGTACACTGTAGGTCTTAAGCCCTACGGTTTACATGACTAAGCTTTGCTGATGAGCGATCCGACAATGGTCAAATCGGGCTTTTGTGCCTGTTTTTGACCAAAAACTTCATAATCCAGGCGATTAGACGTCTTTGCGCCTTGTTTTTTTACGGGGCATTCGCCATAATCGGAGAAGCGTAGGATGCGCGTCCAACCGGCGACTAATCCGTAGAACGGAACGAGGAAGCTCATAGGAAACTCAAGGAAGTTATGAGAGTCCGAGTCCCGCCAAGCGAGGCGTCACTGTAGGTTGCTCGTCCAACGCAACACTCCCTAGGAGCAAACTACAAAAATATGAAGCGAACTCTCAAGTACGCACTCACGGCAACCTTCGCAGCAGCGTTGGTTATCCCAGCCGTCGCTCAGGATACATTCCCTGACGTTCCTGCAAATCACTGGGCTTACGAAGCTCTTGCTAAGTTGAAGAAGGAAGGCCTTCTCGTTGGCTACCCAGACGGACTTTATCGCGGTTCACGCGCAGCTACTCGATACGAGCTCGCTGTTGCTATCCACGCCGTCTACACCAACCTCAAGACAGTCACCGACGGTCTCCAGACCCAGATTGACGCTCTTAAGAACGCCACCCCAACCACCACCGGCGAAAAGGTCGACCTCACGGACATCCGAAATGCTATTTCGGCTCTCCAGAGCGACGTCAACACCGTTAAGGCATATGGCGACAACATCGCTTCCCTCAAGAAGCTCGCTGACACGTTCGAGAAAGAGCTCCGCTCACTCGGCGTAGATGTCGAAGCTCTCAAGAAGGACCTCAGCGACATCGCAGATCGAGTTGCTAAGCTCGAGAAGCGAAAGCCAACCGTCGACATCAGCGGCGACTTCAACATCGCTGTTCTTGCTGGCAACAGCCGAGATGATCGATTGGGTCTTGACAAGGATGGCCACGTTAATGGATTCTCCGCAGCTGGCCCTGTTGGCTTGACCAAGGACGCAACCATCCTCCACGAGGGCGCGTTCACGTTCAAGGGCACCAACGAGACCGGTCCTACTTGGAAGGCAACCCTCGTCGTCGGTAACTTGTTCCCGACCTACGGCGGCACCTCCACGTTCACCGGCGGTCCTTACGTTGAGGCTTCAACCGATACGTACTTCTCTGAGTTCTCAGCTAAGTTCAACACCTCAATCGCAGGTCTTGGATTTGATGTTGAGGCTGGTCGAGTTGGATACAAGATCAATCCTTGGATTCTTTCCCGACCGAAGACCAGCAGCTACTTGGTCACCGACCGAATTGCTGATGGCAAGTACACCTTCGACGGCGCGATCCTCGGCTTCAACTTCGGTTCAGCCAAGCTCGACGTTATCGCTGGTAAGAACAGCAAGCGACTTTCACAGTCCGGTATCGACATCAACCCAATGGTTGTTTCGAACATGCGCGTTCCTGGTTTCGACAGCACCAATTCGATCGACCGATCACTGGGCCTGAACCTGAACGTTCCTCTTACCTCCGCTGGTAACCTCAACCTCGCTTACCTCTGGCTCGATAGCGACGCAACAACCTTGACCGTTCCATCCAGCATCAAGACTGGTAACCGAATTGCAGTCTTCGGCGGCGACGCTGACTTCTCATTCGGCAAGATCAAGGTCACCGGTGGCTACCACAAGAGCAACCTGCAGAACAACAACAGCAACGTCATCGATGATGACAACTCTGCTTGGAATGCTGGTCTCTCCTATGCTGGTTCAAACTGGAACCTCGGCGCTTCCTACGCCGAAATCGAAGCTAACTACGTTGCTCCTGGCGATTGGGACCGAGTTGCAGTTATTCGCAACCCAGCCAACGTTAAGGGCTTCATCGTTAACGGCGACCTCGCAATCAGTTCTAACCTCAAGCTCACCGCTGGTGGTCAGTTCTGGAAGGGCAAGAGCGACACAGTCGGTGGTCTCTTCACCACCGATTCAAAGATCAACAGCTTCAACGTTGGTCTAAACTACGCTCTCTCGTCAAGCCTCGGCCTCAGCCTCAGCTACGAGGATGCTAAGCTTGAAGATCTCACCGGCGTTACCGGCGATCCTCACTTCAAGTGGACCACCCTTGCTCTGAACTACGGCCTCGGCGCCAATGCTAAGTTGAACTTTGGCTACGAAGTTTCGGATCACACCGACCTCGGCGGCCTCGGCTTCACCTCAAACAGCGGCAAGTACACTGGTGGCCTGTTCACCACCCAGCTCACCATCAAGTTCTAAACTTGATCGTTAGCTAAGTGAATATGGGCTCCGATTCTAAAAGGGTCGGAGCCCATTTTTCTTTTGAATAAACCCGTCGCTTTGTCTTCTAAGGAATAGATATGAAAGTAAACCGAAAAGCTATCGTAGTCGTTGGTTCTGTCTTGTGCCTTAGTTTGATCGGCCAAGCTCAGATCAAACAGATTCTAAAAATCGTTGGTGTAGGCGCAGCGGTCAAACAATTTGGTCCTCAAATCAATGATGGTATCAACAAACTAGTCAAGCACAAAGACACCACGATGGAAACAACGAAGGTTGTTCCTATCATCAGCTATGGCATCAACAGTCGGCAAGCTATCGGTGCGGCTCAGGTGATGGGTCCAAAGGGAAAAGTCGATAAAGTTAAAGCCGTTGCGCAACTGGATCAAGACCTCTTCGGTCGCGAAGTAAAGATTCGCGCGATGGTGCCGGTCGATAGTGACAACGTCACTAATCTGAAGCGAGTTGAAGGCGTAGGCGTCTCTGGCGTTGTCGATCTGAAACTGTAGGGTCTTTCCTGTTTGAATAGGCTGGGCAGTAAAGTCAGAGCGTTCCAGCCTTTTCGTTTCTAGTCATTCATCTTCGGCAAAGAACTTGGTATAATCTTCTTTGCTTCACGCGCCGGTGTTGGAATTGGTAGACAAGCATGCTTGAGGTGCATGTGCCCACAAGGCGTGAAGGTTCGAGTCCTTTCCGGCGCACCAAGATTTAAGTCTAGGTTCAGATGAACCTAGACTTTTCTATTTTGCGATTTGCTGCGATCGCGTTTCACGAATGACGGTGACTTTGATCTGGCCCGGATATTGAAGTTCTAGCTCGATCCGCCTGGCTACTTCGTTGGCTAGTTTCGCTGCTCCAAGGTCGTCCACCTCTTGCGGTTTGACGATGAGTCGGATTTCTCGCCCAGCCTGAACAGCATAAGACCTTTCTACGCCGGGGAAGCTGTTTGCCAGGGATTCCAAGGTAGCCAGCCTCTGAATATAGTTTTCAAGGTTCTCGCGGCGTGCGCCTGGCCTAGCCGCGCTTATGGTATCCGCGATAATGACCAGGATGGCTTCGGGTGTAACAGGTTCGATTTCGTGATGGTGCGCGCCTACAGCGTGAAGAATGGGTTCCCGTTCATCAAGCAGTCGTAAAAACTCCATGCCCGTTATCGCGTGGGGCCCTTCCCACTCAGGCCCTAAAGCTTTGCCTATGTCGTGAAGGAAGCCGGCGCGCTTTGCGATCTCGACGTTGAGTCCCAGTTCCGCCGCGATGCCGCTCGCGAGTCGCGAGACTTCGACGCTATGGTCAAGAACATTCTGCGCATAAGACGTGCGGAATCGTAGCCGTCCCATGGTTTCAATAATTCGTGGACTGAGGGAGTGGACGTTCGCCCTGTCTGCCGCACGCTCGCCCGCTTCTGTAATAATCCTCTCGACTTCTGAGTGCGCCTTCTCATGGAGTTCTTCGATCCGTCCAGGATGGATGCGACCATCGAGCATGAGGTTCATGAGGGCAAGCCTCGCAGTTTCTCGCCGAACGGGATCGAACGACGATATAAGGACAGCTTCTGGCGTTTCATCGACAATGAGATCCACTCCTGCCACTTGTTCAAAGGCTCGGATATTCCTACCGTCGCGGCCAATAATTCGCCCTTTCATGTCTTCGCCAGGAAGATCGACAACTGCTAGCGTCGCTTCCGTAACGTAATCGACAACGTTGCGTTGGATGACATCAAGAATCGTCTTTTTCGCTTTGCGCTCGATTTCTTGAACGGCTAGGTTCTCGGCTTCCTTTGCCCTCCTAACAGCAACCTCACGGAATTCTCGTTCGACGGACTTCAAGTAAATCTCGCGAGCCTCTGCTTTATCAAGGGAACTCACGCGTTGTAGCTCGGCTTCTATCTCTCTTCTTCTCAGTTCAAGATCACTTTCCGACTCCGCGAGTGCTTTGGCTTCTACGCGTAGTGAATCTTCGCGTTCGGTTAGCTTTGCTCGTCGGTCTTCAAGAGACTCTTCTTTTAGAATCAGCCGATTTTCTAGCTTGGTTAGACTCACCGCGCGCTCTTTAGCTTCTTCTTCTGCACGCGACCGAATGTTGAGCGATTCTTCTTTTGCTTCTAAGAGGATGTGTTCAGCTTTGATGTCTGCTTCTTGTCTTAGCCGCCTCTCTGACGCTTCGGCATCTGCCTGATGGCGTTGCGCCAGGAGATACATGGGCCGAATAACGATGGCGTACACGACCAAACTAACGATGATGGCGACGGCAATCCCGATCAATATGGCTAGTACGACAGGGTTCACTCTGGTTCACCTTCACCGAAGATCCGGTTGATCATGGTTTCGACTAATTCGGCATCAAAACCCTTTGACATAAGGAACCGAGTAGCCCGGAATCGATCGCTTGGTGACTTGTATTTCGATTTAACTGCTATCTCCATTCGAAGTTCCTCAGGATCTGCGCTTGCGATCGCTTCCGCCGCAACCTCTTCATTGACTCCCCTTTGAGCTAGAAGAGTCATGAGTGCCAAATTGCCTAGGCTGTTTTTTGTCCGAACAAATAGCCCGGCAACTCGCAGATCATCAATGATTCTACGTTGTCGAAGCCTGTCGATGGTTGCTTCCAAGACATCGGGCGGAAATCCAGCAAGATGTTGCCGAACTTCCGCCTCGAACCTGTCTCGTTTGGACAAGTATTTCAGAGCACTTGCCATCGCTTCATCGAAGCGATCTGACATGCCTACTCTTCCAGATCCGCTGGATCGTCTTCGCTGAACGGTTCGTCTGGCGCGGAAGCCTTTTCAGCCTTAAACAGATCTCTAACCTTTGTGTCGATTTCGGCGAAGATTGCCGGATGCTCGTCGAGGAATGTTCGAGCGTTGTCGCGTCCTTGGCCCAGTCGCTGCTCACCGTAGTTGTAGAAGGTTCCCGCTCGGTTAATGATGTTCTTCACCGTTGCGATGTCGAGCAGATCACCTGAGCGCGAAATGCCCTTGCCAAAGATAATGTCGAATTCAGCCGTGCGGAACGGTGGAGCAACTTTGTTCTTGACTACTTTCACTTTCGTTCGAGCGCCAATCTGCTCTGCGCCAACCTTGATGGCGTCGCCTTTCCTAACTTCGAGTCGAACGCTTGACCAGAACTTGAGCGCGCGGCCGCCAGGGGTGGTTTCTGGGTTACCGTACATAACGCCGATCTTTTCGCGCAATTGGTTGATGAAGATGGCGCTGGTTTTACTCTTGCTAAGCGAACCACCAAGTTTTCGTAAGGCTTGGCTCATCATTCGAGCTTGGATTCCAACAAAGGAATCCCCCATTTCGCCTTCAATTTCGGCTTTGGGAACAAGCGCGGCAACCGAGTCGATGACCACAATATCGACCGCGCCAGATCGGACGATTGCGTCGGTGATTTCGAGCGCCTCTTCACCGCTGCTGGGCTGAGAGATATAGAGTTTGTCTACATCGACGCCAAGTGTTCGAGCGTACTCGGTATCCAGCGCGTGCTCCGCGTCAACGTAAAGTGCTAATCCTCCAGCCCGCTGTGCTTCTGCCACGCAGTGCAGAGCAAGAGTCGATTTACCGCCAGATTCAGGCCCGTAAATCTCGGTGATGCGTCCACGAGGAATACCACCGACGCCAAGAGCCATGTCGAGGCTCAATGACCCGGTAGAAATGGCATCGATATGCTCCTTCTCACCGTCACCCATCAGCATAACCGCTCCTTTACCAAAGGAACGCTCAATTTGACTTAGGGCGGCTTCGAGGGCTCGACTTCGCTCAGACGTTGCGGCTTGGGCGACTGGCCCTTTTTCAGATGCGTTAGCTTTTCTCACGGTTCTTTAGTTGATTTTAGCAGACATTTGTGCAGATGTATAGCCCTTAACCAAAACTTGTCAACCTATCATTTTGCCAAGATTTGCATCGCCTCAGAGACGGAGAGGGGGTGAATATCAAGCGCCTTATCTCGGCTCTTATGCCCTTTGGCAACTTGAACCGAACTTGTCGGTATGCCAAGTGCCTTTGCGACCAACTTGCAGACGGCTTCGTTGGCTTGGCCATCGGTGGGGGCTGCGGTCACCCACACTTTGACAACTCCATCGGATACGGTGACTTTGTTTTGACTTGATCGGGGCTGAACTCGAATGTGAAGCAGCTCAGTCACGAGCCACCGTGAGTGCTTCGACCTGAATTGCGGCTAATTCTGGGTTTGGCAATGCGTCGAGTTGACTTGAGAAACGCCCTAGGATCGTTTTCATTTCTTCAACAAAGCGCAATTTATCTTGCTTGAGCTTCTCACACTCCCATCTGAGTTCGCTCACCTTTTGTTGGACCGCGACGCGCTCTGCCAAAGCCGATTGTCGAGCTTCCTCTAATATGAGGCCGGCTTGTTTGTGAGCCATCGCCATTGTGTCAGCGGCGGCTTTTTGCGCGCTGATCAGGGCTTCTTTCATCGTCGAGTCATCCAGACGGTACCGCTCATTCTCGGCACGGAGGCGATCCATTTGCTCTCGCAGAGACTCGTTTTCGGCGAGAAGAATATCCATCGTTCTCGCGGCTTTTTGAATCAGTTCATCGACTTCATCACAATCGTATCCACGAAAGGTCTTGGTCAACTGGGCATTTTCTAAATCTACTGGCATTGTGCGTTCCATCGCTTTACCTCACCACCAGTTTACGAGAGATCGTTCGGAATATGAAGCCCTTCTTCATCAAGGTACAACGAACCGTGGCGCGAGTTCCGTTTGATAGTTTTGTGTTAGGGGCCGTTGTCGATGAACTCAGCGCGTTCGTCGGCGGAAAGGTGCAAGACGTGCGCCAACCCTCGGACAACGAGATATACCTCGGGCTTTACTCAGCCGAGGCTGGCGAGGCAATGCTTCTCATTTCGTCTCATCCGCTGTTCAGCCGAACCCACTTTGTAACCAGAAGACCGAAGAATCCGCCGGAACCGCCGACTTTCTGTGCGACGTTGCGTTCCAGAATTGAGGGGTCTCGAATCGCGCATGTTCGTCAGATTGGTTACGACCGTGTTCTCGAGATTGCGTTTGATGGACCGAAAGGACCTCATCTGCTGATTGCGGAGCTAATGGGAAAGCATAGCAACGTTGTTCTCGTCGACGAAACCGGCAGGTGTGTGAGCGCGATGAAATGGGTATCACGAGCGCATAGCTCGCGACCGGTAGTGCCGAATAGCACCTACAGCTGGCCACCAGTGATGAACGAAACGGAAAGAGCCTGGACCGGAGGTGGACCTCTTGCGTGGATCGAAACCGCAACTGAGTTGAAGGCACTTCCTCCTTTCACTTCTCGCCTGCTGGAGAATGTGCCGATTCCGGCAAAGTGGTTGCCGGTACTGACCGACGATGGGGCTTATCCCGTCCCCCTCGAAGGTGGGTTTGCTCGCGGGAGCATCAGCGTCGCTCTAGAACAGTACTTCGACACGGCGATTCCACAGCTACTGGCTCAGACCCTTCGCGATAACCTCCTGAAGAGTCTTGAACGTGTTCTGAACGCACGAGACGCCGCGCTTAATGAATTGAAGCAAGCGGCGGAACTGGCAACAAGAGCAAATCAGATGCAGCGATATGGGGAACTCATTCTGGCTTACGGCCCCGCAGCAGAGCCAGGAATATCCATGCTGGATGCTTGGGATTACGACGGAACTGAAGTTCGGATTCGTCTTGACCCGGCCCTTGGGTTTAAGGACAACGCCAACACCTATTTTCAGAAGGCTCGACATGCAAAAGATCGCATGGGTTTGGTACACGATCAAATCGCACGGCTCTCGAAAGACCGAGACTCAGTTCGTGATCTGATGATTCGAATCACAAACGAACCTCGATTATCGAATATGCAGGAGATGCAGAAGTATGCGCGAGAACGTAAGTGGATCGGAGCGATTGTCTCGCCGTCGAAACGGGGCAAAGATGAGCGCCCCTACGAGGGCCATCGGATTCGAGAATTGCTCGGTCCGGGCGGCCTAACCTATTTGTATGGTGAGAACGCAGATGCTAATGACTTCCTCACGATGCGCGTTGCGAAGCCGAACGACATATGGCTCCATGTCCGTGGATCAACCTCGGCGCATGTGGTGATCGCGACGCGAAATCACCCAGAGAAAATCCAAAAGGAGCACCTGGAATATGCCGCAAAGGTGGCAGTCCAGAATTCGCCGAGTAAGCACGCTGGTTATGTTCCAGTCGATTACACTTTGCGGCGGCATGTTTGGCGTCCCCGAGGAGCACCTCCGGGGACCGCGCTGTATAAGAATGAGAAAACCCTCCATGTGGAGGGTTAGAGATTATTTGGGTTGACCTTCACCGGGTTTGTAGTGAGGATCGCTACTCGCGTTCGGGGCAGCAGGATCTGGCTGCTCTTTTGATCTCAGCTCTTGCACCGAAATCGTCTTGCCTTCAGCGCCTTCAGGTTGTGAACAACCGACTAGCATAAGGCAAGAAGCCACTAACGCAACGACTAGCTTGCTGACCAAAACGGCCCCCAGAATTTCCAAAGATTTCGATTATCCATCGCGTTACAGAAGCTGTTCCATCCTGAAGATTCGTTTTGAGAAGGATTGTTGTAATACTTCTTGATGAATTTTTCGTTGCCAAATTTCGCCGCGTGCCCGTCTGAATAACCACCGATGAATCGAGTGCCGTACTGTTTTCTAGCCTCATAGATGAGCTGTTTCCAGTCAAATCCGTCGACATAAATGTCCACAGTTGGGTTGGCCGCATCGTAGGCGCTAAAGCGCATCCAAGACCAGTTTGAAATCTTGCCGTAACGGGTTGGCGCTAGAGCGAGTCTTGTCGCCGGTTCCTCAATCGCGGTGAGGCTTCGGGTCACGCTTGTTTCATCGCCGTAATTGATGCAACTTGAGCCGCCATATGTCTGGCGAGAATAGCCATCCGTGTTCAGCGACAGTGTCGTTATCCAGGTCCAGTTATATTTGTAGTTGGGATAGTACGGATCCTGATACAGTTTGTTGTAGTCGGTGATCTCAGGGAATGTCTTATCAAAGAACACACTCTGATTCTTCACGTAAGGGAAGATCCTGCCAACCCAAGTCGTCGGATAGTGATACGCGGCTGTATCGCCTGTGATGCTTCCGTCTGAATAGCCATATTCAAAGACCGCCATATCATCAAAGTCGACGGAGTACATCTGCACTCCGAGAGCTAGTTGCTTTACGCCTGAGAGCGAGGCAGTAATCTTCGCTGCTGCTTTAGCCTGTGCAAAAACGGGAAAAAGAATGGCTGCTAAGATCGCGATGATAGCGATCACGACGAGTAGTTCAATAAGAGTAAATGCGCGGCGCATAGGATTCACCTTTTAGATAGACTGACACTCATTTGTTTGGGCAATGTTAAAGCTAGATGTCATATGCGTACGCTTTTCTGTAGTGAGAATATCGAATACAGCTTTTTTCGGAGATAACGCGGCGATAGTAACAAAGAAAAGATAGAGGTGCAGCGATGAATTGCTTTACACCGCTTGGTTTCTGACGATTGAACGGAAAATACGACAACGCGTTTGAGAGATCGAGAACCTCTCAAACGCGAGGAGTCAGGTCGTTTGCGGCCTGGAAATTTACTTTTCTATGTCGAGTTCTGCCAGGCTTGCGAAGCCTTCACCGGACCAGTCGCTAAGCACTCTAATCTGAATGAAGTGGGCTTTGATGTTTGAATTTAGTCGGACTGATTGGCGACTTCCCGAGTTTCTCAACGTGCCTTTCGCGATGGGTTGCCCCCAGTCCTTGCCGTCCTCCGATGCATAGATTTCATACTCTTTGATACGGCCATTACCGTTGCCGTCTTGCCGTGGCAACAGCGAAACACCTCTGAATTCCTGATCCTTCTTTAAATTAATCGTCAGAGAATGAGGCGGTTCAGCCTTGTTTGAACTCCATCGTGAGTGCCAGATGGTGCTGCTGTCATTATCTAGAACGTGTTCAGGCTCGCCTTCACCGCGTTCATAACTGTTGGCGGTCGCAGTCCAAGTTGATTTGGCTGGTACTGCTTCGAGTTCTAACTTTCCAACAAAACTACCACTGCGGACCCAGATCGCATGCGGTTCGGTAGCGGGAATCCCAGCCTGCGGAGTGCCCCATGCCTGGCCGTCATCCGAAATTTCGATGCTGGGGTCTCCAAGCAGTTGGACGGTGCCGTTTGACTTAGCTGTAGCCAACGGCAATGAACCTGATCGATCTGGTGCCGAAACATCGGCGCCAACCTTGGGGTCTTCGGTTGCACTGAGAACGTAAGAGAATCGAGTTGGAGTGCAATCCACCCGGTATTGCGGTTGCGGTCTTGGGCCACAAGCCGCAGAGCCGACACCGAGCGTTTTTGCAGACACGATAAGAACCGTTGCATTTCGCTTGGGAAGATCGACTCGATAGGCTACATCCTCCATATCCTCATCACGGTAAGGCAACGCTGAGAACTGAAGTGGGGTGGCTTCTGCGCTGACACGCAAAGTGGGCATTCCAGTTCCGCCCAAAACGATCCAACGCATATCCTCATGGTTTCCGCCTTCTTGAGGTTTCTCATAAGGCGTGAGTTGAGCTGTTACTGTGCTTGAGTAATAGCCAATATCGGAACCGCGCTTGCGGTCAGAATAGTTCTCCATTGGGCCACGAGCGAAATAACTCAGGTTCTCAAGGGAAGGCTTGAGCAGCATTCGAACCCCGACTCGTGCGAGGGCGATGTTGGGACCATTTGGTGAAACAGCGTTGTCGACAGCGATACGGCCATCGGCATAAACCGTGTAACGCGCGAGGTGATGAACGCTGAATCCGGCATACCCGATGTACTTGGTGCTGATCGATACTTGGGCAGTTGAAGAGCCTACTTTGCTTGCGTTGATCGAGAGCACTCTGGTGGAGAGCTTATCGAGACCAGCATTGTGCCAGCCCCCGGCAGCCCAACCATCATCGTTCCTGTGTTGTGCGCGCCACAAATGGAGTTTCGGACCACCGTCAGTAAGAAGGACTTCCTTTCCGTTTGCAGCAAGTGAGTTGATCGTTCCGGATTCGTGCCCGAAAACGACCGAGAATGTAGCGCCTTTGACGCTGATATCTCCGTTTGATAGTGTATTAACGGTTAGGTTGCCAGTGGGTGGTTCGGCTTTTACGGGAGTTCCGGACGAGATACCAAACTGTGCGTTTGCAATCTCGGTACCGACCTTTGCCCACTTTTCTGGTTTTCGAAGTGTGACAGCCCAGTTCAGGTATTTCACTGGGTCAGCTTTGCCGTTAATTGCTTGCACCAACTCTGATGGAGCTTCAATGGTGAGTTCAGCTCCTGGTAGCACCGAAGGAAGATGGCTTGATCCCGAACCCACGACTCCACGCTCTGAGACGACGGTCCATTTGAGATCAAACTGGTTCAGGTTGAGGAATGCGTACCGATTCTTTAGCCGGACTTTGCCATCTGAGAGGTCCGTGAACGAAACCCACTGATAGGCACGTTTCATCTCTGGGTAGTGAGGTTTTGGAGTTCGATCTGAGAAGACAACCCCTTTGTGAATGAAGTAGCCGTCGTTAGGTTTTTCTCCAAATCCGCCGCCGTAGGCAAGAAGCACATGCTTAGGATCGCGTCGATTCCAAAGCCCCTGGTCTTGCCATTCCCAAACGGCTCCTCCCATGAGGGCGGGGTATTTATCAAATAGGTCGTTATAGTCGCCGATGGACCCCATCGAGTTGTTCATCGCATGGGCATATTCGCAAAGATAGAAAGGCTTTGTAAATCGGTTGCTTGTTGCGATCCGCTCGACCGAAGGCACGTCCGTGTACATTTCGCTGTCAACACTGGCCGGATTGTTACTCCCGGCCCCGAATGACTGATAGTGAGTCGGACGAGTGGGGTCTAACTTCTCGACCGTTTTGAGCGCGGATCGAAAGTTTGTGCCGTCTCCGTTCTCGTTCCCCAGCGACCAGATCAGAACCGATGGATGGTTCTTCATATTCTCAACGTTTGCTACATTTCGATCGACGACCATCTGCTCGAAACGGGCATCGTTAGAGAGGATGTTATAGGCTCCGTGAGATTCGGCATTGGCCTCGCCGACAAGATAGATTCCCCACTCATCGCATAGTTCGTACCACCTTGGATCATTGGTGTAGTGGCTCGTTCGAACGTGGTTGCAGTTCGCGCCTTTCAATAGTTGCAGATCGCGAATCATCTGCGCTTCGGTGACCGTGTGTCCGGTGTTGGGGTCCATCTCGTGTCGATTGGCGCCTTTCAACTTGACGGGAACGCCGTTAACCATGAACACTCGACCTTTGATTTCGACCTTGCGGAACCCGACTTTATGTGAGATGAATTCTTTGTCTTCGCCCAGACGAATCACGGCGGTGTATAGATTCGGTGTCTCCGCAGTCCATTTCGCGGGTTCGTGTACCTTCAAGTTGAGGATGACGATGCGCTCGCCACTCGCAGAAGTTGCTCCAATGGCAGTTTCGGTAGTGCCAACGAGCGCGCCTTTCGAGTTTAAGAGATCAACCGTGAGTTTGGTGGGACTCGATAACTTCGTGTCGTAGTTGTGGATTTTTGCCCGAAGGTTGAGCGTAGCATTCCTGTATTGCGAGTCGAGATCCGTAGTGATAAACGTATCTTGAACATGCAACTTAGGGGCTGACCAAAGCACGACATCGCGGAAAATTCCCGAGAGGCGGAACATATCCTGATCTTCGAAGTAGCTTCCGACCGTAAATCGGTAAACCTCCACTGCAACGCGGTTTTGCCCCGGGTGGATGAATTTTGAAATATCAAACTCGGCAGCATTTCGCGAGTTTTGCGAGTAGCCGACTTTCTTGCCATTTATCCAGAGGAAGAAGCCAGCATCAACTCCGTAAAAGGTTAGGAAAGTTTGCCTCTTCTGCCAAGTTGAAGGGACAGTGAAAGTTCGCCGATAGGAACTTACGGGATTTCGCTCGTCATAAGCTGTGTAGTCCTTTGGTGGTTCCGACATGACTCGCGGCCAGTCTGGTTTGAAAACGAATCCGTTGTTCTTGTAGTAAGGCGTTCCATAGCCGAGCACTTCTACATTGGAAGGAACGCTAATCGTTGTCCATTTGCGGTCGTCGAAGCCAGTTGTAAAGAAATCTGCCTGGCGGAGTTCTGGCCGTTTCACCCAATTGAACCGCCAAGGGCCGTTCAGCGACAGGGCAAACGATGACTTCTTACGATCTGCCGCCACAGCTTCCTTGTAGCTGCCGTAGGGCATCAGAATGCTGTGATAGGGGATTTTGTTGATCCCCAGAATCTTTGGATTCTCGATTTCTGGTGGTATCAAAGCCGACGGGGTTTGGGTTACGGAAAAACAAAAAAATAGAAGAGGAGTCATAGAGGACCTGACTGTTTGAACTGCCCGACCGATTGCGGCAGTCTCCACGGACTACCCGTATATTATCCAGTCTCGATCTTTGTTGGAAGAGGTTGCCCGTAGAAGTCGAGAATGCTGTACGAATTGGCAGGTTAGCCCATAGCTTTTAGCTGCAATCCGTTGATTTTCGCTTGATTTCGGTCATAGGCAAAATTGCAGATCGGCGATCTAGCGAGGGGTTCTCGATGCGTTCCAGCATCCATTCCCAAGCCTGATCGATGAGATCGTCCGTTGGAACTTGGACGCTCGTGAGCGGCACACGAAAGTCGGCAGCCTCAGGAGTATCGCCAAACCCGATCACCCAGACGTCCTCAGGGATTCTTTTTCCAGCGGTGAGTATGGCCCGAGCCGCACCGATCGCAATGTTATCAAGAAAGCCAAAGACGGCTTCAACATTCGAGTTTTCGCTTAAATATTCAGCCATAGCAATCTCCGCGGCATCGCTGGACTCTTTGGTAACCGGAATGATAACGGGATTCAACCCTGCTTCTTCCATCGCCTCGGTGTATCCTCGGCGTCGTTGTTCGCGAGGATATTCGTCAACAACCCATCGGGGCGAGAGATGAACAATATGTTTTTTCCCAGCCCTAATCGCGTTGCTAATCGCGGATTTTGCGGCGGCAAGAACGTCCCACGCTACGTTATCTGAGTTGTTGTATTCCTCCAAAGCGAGGACCACGACTGGCGTGTCATCGTTGCTCGGATCGTTTCGGAAGTGTCGAATCGCCTTTCCTGCATCAACTGCAAAGATGCCATCGACGGGCCAATATGCCGGAGTGGTGCCTTCCCCTTTGTAAGCCATATTCCGGTCGATCCCGATGATCATCATGCTGATGCCGCACTCTTTCCCTTTGTTCGTCAGCCTTTCGAGCATTCGAAAATAGGTGTGGGTAGGACGGTCAAGCGGCAGCCAAATGGCCATCACATTAGTTCGGCCCGTTTTCATCGCTTGTGCCAGTCGGTTGGGCACGTATCCAATTTGGCGGGCGATTTCTTTTACGCGAGCTCTCGTTGATTCCGGGATTCGAACGGTCTCATTTCCGCTCATGATGTGCGAAACAGCTTGAACGGAAATGTTGGCCTCTCGAGCGACATCGACTAATCGTATACGCTTCGGTTTTGGGGCTGCTGGACTCATTTGTTCGTTTCCGGGATTTGTAATATTGTAACCTAGTGAGTGCGGAGAGTGACACTACGAGGTTACAATGATTTTCCGAGTTAGTTTCTACGCTTTCGGCGCAGTAATACGAACAGTCCTGTTCCTAAAGCGGCTAAAGAAGCGGGCTCTGGAACAGGGTTGAGCTTCAAGTAGAAGGATTGGGTGAATCCGTTATTTGCACCCATACCTACGAACGTTTGACCGTCACCAGACATCCCGAGCGGTACAGACATATACAGTCCGTTCAAATTGAAGCCGTTCGCCGTTGCGATATCGTTCAAAAAAAGTGATCGTGCCTAGTGTTGTATCCCAGACAAAGATGTGGGCATCGATGTATGGGTTGAAGCCGGCACGTAGATATCGACCAAACACATATCTGCCATCGTTCGACACCGAAGACACCGTTGCGATTTCGGAGTTTGATGCATATGGATTCGGAGCAAATTTATAGGTGTTTGTGATTCGGTCATACAAATATGCGCTACCTTGCGTAGAGCTGTTTCCATCACCGACAACGTACCTGCCGTTAGAACTAATTCCTTCAACGGCGGCGAGGTTCACCGAGTTGCCGTTGTAGACGGTCGACATCGCCTGAAGATTTCCATTCACCCAAATCACTCCTGGATTTGTGCCTCGATCATATCCACCGAGAACTGTTCCGTCTGTGCTTGATGCTTGGACGCGACCATTATTGACCGTATTAGGGTCAAGGTTCGTGAGAGGACCGTCAACGGTCGTACCGACTGATGGGTTGACACGAGCCGCAGTGCTACCTGCAGCCGTTGTGTTGTAATAGGACTGCCCTAAAACCTTGGTGCCGTCGCCAGAAATATCCCAACCGGAACTAGCGGTAACTCCTGAGTGGTATCCAAGATTTCCATAAGCCGACCAACTGCTCGTTGATCGATCATAGATTCCCATTTCTGTCCAACCTGTTGTCGTATATGCGTTTGGCTTACCAGTCACGCTCCCACCGATCTTTTTACCATCGTCAGAGACACTAGCACGACCTGTTGTGACGCCACCGATGTTCACGATTCCGGTTGAGGCAGTCCAGTAAAACCAGCCGCCCGAGGTTTGCACCACCATTGTTGACCCGTCTCGACTAACGTCTGAAGGAACGTACGAGTTGGTGAAGACATTGAGTTGGCTGTGCGCCGAAGCCACCAAACTGGTAAGGCCAATTGCGATCTGTAGTGTTCGTCTAGAAATCTGATGCATGTATGAATCCCCCCTGCTTAACAAGCCCGCAGCCTGAGCCTTGGACCACGTGTTACTTGCTATAACGTAATTGCAAACGAAGTCAGTATAGCTATAACGTAATTGCATGCCAACTTTACGTTGAATAACAAGTAAAAATACTAGCCATGGTAGGTGGCGACATGATGATTCGCGCGGATGGCTAGATAGCAGACGCTCGATAAGCGTCAAAGATGAAGGGGGGAATGGCAGGGGCGACAGGGATCGAACCCGCGACCTACGGTTTTGGAGACCGCCGCTCTACCAACTGAGCTACACCCCTGCTCGGGTGAAAAACCATTATACCTTTTGCGTCACGGAGTTGTTACTCGGCATCCTCACGAGGAACGTATTCATTATGAGAGAACCAAAATCCAGAGAATGCAAGGCAGGCAACGGAAAGAACGATAAGAACAGTCCAGGCAGTCGTCATGCTTATCGTGTTTGATCCAAACATGCCGGAGAGTAAATCCAAGAGCCCTTTCTGACCGCTTGTTTCCGGACGGTGGGCAATGCTCGTCAGGTAGCTGTTTACCGAGAGCCAGTACATATCACCAGGCATGTTGGGGATGCTTGTTTCCCACGCGAAGGCGAACAAAAGGCAAACAATCATAGCCCGGTTGATTAGGATGCTCACGGTGACAAAAAGCGCTGTGTAGGCAAGCGATCCAATTGCTAAAGCCAGCAAGTCACGCCCGAGCACCGGATCAAACGGCTTTCCAAATGCGGCCAGAGCGACCATGATTGCCGAGACGATGGAGATCAGAAATACGACAATGGCAGCCGCCAGAGTTCGGTAGGTGATGAGTTTCCATCGTGAAATTGGCCGAGTCAGAAGATAAACAATCGTCTTCTGTTCAACTTCTTGGGCGACGACAGCCATGCTGAATATCGCTGCGACCAGCGGCAGGAGTCTGAAGACAAGGGCGCCAGAAAGGGTGGAGTAATGTTCGGTCGGCGATTGATCTGGATTGAGGCCCAGCACAACCTTACCGATGAGAAACATGGACAGAGCGACAATAATCCACGCCGCCGTTCTTTTCGGGCGGATGAATTCCCGAAAGGCACTACTCAGTAAATAGGTGTCCATGATTCGAATATTGATGCTATCCGAAGACTGAACGCAGTGTTCAGCCTTCGGACCTACCAATTACTGTTTTTGTGCTTCTCGAGGGAGAAGATCGGGCAGATTGGCAAGCGTATAGGAGACGACAGCGTGGTTAGTCGCCGACTGAATCAAGTAGTTCGGACGAGCTTGTTCAAGGTTGTCGAACTGGGTGTGGTGAACAAAGTTGTAGTCTGCATCACCCGACTCAATTGTGAAGAATCCAGGTACGCCAATTCGGTTGAAAGGTGCGTGATCGCTCCCGCCGCCTTGGGGCATTTTTTCGTGAACACGATTCTTCATCGGAAGATCAGGAAAAGCCTTGGCTACCGGAGCGATGGCTGCATCAAGGATGGGCAACTGACTGGCGATACAATCGTATCCCCCTTGGTAACCGGTGCCACCGTCGTCAACAAGAACAGCTGAAATCTTCGGGAGTAATTCTGGGTGAAGCTTCACATAATTGCTGGAGCCATAGATGCCCTGCTCCTCTCCCGACCAAAGAATGAATCGAATGGTTCGCTTCGGTTTAGCGCCTGATTTCATCAAGATTCGAGCGGCTTCAATTGCTGTCGAGGAACCGGTTCCGTTGTCGCAAGTGCCTTCACTACCTGGGCCATTCCATGAGTCATAGTGGCCACTAACAATCACAAATTCGTCTGGCTTTTCTGTTCCCGGAATGTCGGCAACCACGTTGTACTGAGGAATTGGGCCCTTGTACCAGGTGCCTTCGGAGCCGATGGCGACGACGACATGACGGCCAAAATCGATGTTTCGAGCGAGTCGGTCGTAATCTGATTTTCGAACCGTAATTCGCGTCACACCCGGGTGGGCTTCATACGTTTTGCCCGTCCACGAACCGCTTGTGATCACCAACTCGTTTCGGCTACCGTAGATTCTTCCTGCAATCCCAGAAGCGTCAATCGCGTCAGATACCTCGGCGGGAATGCTTGAAAAACCTCCGCGACCGCCAGCACTTCCAGGGAAAAGAATCCACTTGCCCTTTAGGTTAGCTTTCACTTTCTCTAGTTGCTCTGCAGTTTCAGGCGCTTTGACCACCTCGGCTTTGACAATGCCTTTGGTCCCGTTGCTCCACGCGCTCATGGTGAAAACCATATCGGACTCGAAGGGCTCGACCATCTTGGCTACCTGCAGACCGGCTCGGTCCCAACCGACAGGCACTTCGCCCCATTTCTCAAGATGAACGTTCTTCAGTCCTAACTGTTTGAACTTATTAACAGCCCACTGTTGAGCTTTATATAGGCGCGGAGAGCCGGTGAGTCTGGGGCCGATGTTTTTGGAAATGTAGGTGAGGTGGTTCATCACCTGACTGTGGTATTTTCCCTCATTGATGATTTGGTCGATCTTCGGATCGGTTTGAGCTTGTGCAGAGCTCATTGTAACTAGCGTTACGAGCAGCACAGAACGAGACAAGAACGTCATGACGCCTTTTAACCTACACCACATTCCCCGCAAATCTAAGAGGACGATCAACAAAAGCTAGATTTCGGGGTTTTGACTGTGAAGATGTGTCATCATTCTTTCGCTATGATTTTCCGCTCTAAATCACCTATTTAGTCTGGCCGTCTCTTCGACGGTTTTTTCGACGCCTGTGTCCACTGCGTCGACTCTACGGCTATTTAGGAAACGGGAAATGATATTTAAAGATCAAGCTCATCAGTTGGTTGCGCGTTGGGAGTGCCTACGCGACGAAGACGAAATTGAAACTATCGCCGCTCAGACGGCTATCTCACTTTCAGCAAGCGAAGACGTACCTGATTCGGTGTTACGTGCTTTGGACGATTTGATGGACCTCGAATACGAAAAGAGAGGGCGGAGACTTTACGAAGTTGTGCGCTATCTGAGATCGCTAACGGTCGACATTCATCGAATCGAAGACAAGAAAGGATGCTAATTGAAGCTCCGTTTGAAAAAAAAGGTGGCTGCCCTCAGCGAGGACAGCCACCTGTTGAGTTTCTGGCGTTAGACGACTAGTGTCCGCCAGCGAGAGCCTTGACGATTTCACCGACGAATCCCTTCGCATCTCCGAAGAGCATCAAGTTCTTGTCGAGATAGAACAGAGGATTGTCGATACCGGCGAATCCACTGCTCATCGAGCGCTTGATGACCATTGTCGTACGAGCTTTATCAACGTTGATGATCGGCATTCCGTAGATTGGACTCGTTTCATCATCTCGCGCGGCTGGGTTGACAACGTCGTTTGCACCGATGATGAGACAGACATCAACTTGAGGCATCTCATCGTTGATGTCTTCCATTTCGATGAGTTTCTCGTAGGGGATGTCTGCCTCAGCGAGGAGAACGTTCATGTGACCTGGCATTCGTCCTGCAACAGGGTGAATCGCAAACTTGACGTCTACGCCTTTCTTTGTGAGGGCATCGTACAACTCTCGGACCTTGTGTTGCGCTTGCGCAACAGCCATTCCATATCCGGGAACGATAACCACGGTTTCTGCGGCTTCCATAATCGCAGCGGCTTCTTCGGCACCTGCGCTTCGGTAGGTTCGCTCTTCGATGGCACCCTTTGATTCTTGAACTTGCCCAAATGCCCCGAATAAAACGTTCGTAAACGAACGGTTCATCGCTTTACACATGATGATCGAGAGGATCAGACCGCTCGATCCGTCGAGTGCACCCGCAATGATCAGCATGGGGTTGACGAGGACAAATCCCATGGCGCTGGCCGAAAGGCCTGCGTAGGAGTTGAGGAGGGAGATGACCGTCGGCATGTCCGCTCCACCAATCGGAATGACCAGCAAAACGCCAAAGACTGCCGAAAGGAAGGCAAACAGCAGATACGCCCAAGATGCGGTCGGATCGTACATGACGTATCCAGCGGCACCTAAAGCAACTACCAGTAGCGTGAAGTTGACCGCATTCTGACCTTTATAGGTGATGGGGCGGCCATCCATCTTCTCGGCAAGTTTCAGGAACGCAATAAACGATCCTGTGAACGTAATGAAGCCGAGCAGAACCTCAAGTGAAAGGACGACGATCTTGAATGTTGTGAGCGCATGCTCGGGTTCAACATTCGCTCCTGCACCTAGGAAGTATTCTGCGGTGCCGACCATACCGACCGCCAAGCCACCGAAACAGTGGGAAAAGGCAGTTCTCTGAGGGACAGCTGTCATCGCCACGCGCGAAATCGGGATACCGGCGACGGTACCTACGGCGAGGGAGACGATAATCGCAATCCAACCTGGCGAGCCATGGAAAACACTCGACTCGGGAATCTTCTCGCTGACCAGAGAGATGATCGAACCCACGATAGCGAGTGCCATTGCGGCTTCTCCTGCCAGAACCGATTTCTTGGCAGTCGTTGGATGGTTCATCCACCGAAGCGACATGATGAAGAGCGCACTGGCAACCAGGTAAGCAAGGTTCGTGATGAGCTGAACGTTGCCCGTCGCCACACTCTGCTCAACGGCAGCGATGACGAAGACCGGGAAAATCCAGACATGTGCTGACGAACTTCCGCCACCGCCTTTGCTCTTGAACATTTTGAGCATTCGGTCCGTGATAAGGAAGCCAGAAACCACGTTGGTGGTCGAAGCGATGACGGCGATTCCACCCAAGATCATGCTGGTCATCGTTTCAGCTCGACCAAGAATGGTGAGAGAACCGACAAGGCTGATCGCGGAGATTGCGTTAGTCAGCGACATTAAGGGCGTGTGAAGTAGCGGAGAAACTCGCTTAATGACTTCTAAGCCAAGGAAGGTCGCAAGAAGGAAGACAAATAAGTTACCAATCAGGGCGTCGTTCATTTGGCTGCCTCCAGAAGTTGCTTCACGCGGTCGTTTGTGATAACGCCGTCTTTGCAGATAAGCGACTCGGCGACAATTGGATCGTCCATTTTCATGGTCAGGTTGCCTTCCTTGTCAATCATGTTCAGAAGGAAGGTTGCGATGTTCTTGCCGTAGAGTGAGCTTGCGTCTGCCGGAATTGTGGACGGCAGGTTGACTGGCCCAACTATGGTGACCCCATATTTGATCACGCTCTTGCCAGCTTCTGTGAGTTCACAGTTGCCGCCTCTTTCCGCTGCAATGTCCACGATAACCGAGCCAGGACGCATCTTCTTCACCATCGCTTCGGTGACAATGATCGGAGCTTTCCGACCGGGAACAGCGGCTGTAGTCACGACTAAGTCATGCTCTGCAACGACCTCACCCATCAGCTCCTGCTGCTTCGCAATGAATTCGGCTGATTGCTCTTTCGCATAACCGCCTGCACCTTGTTCAGCTTGCAGATCAAGTTCCACAAATCGAGCCCCGAGGCTTTCAATCTGCTGCTTAACTTCAGGTCGAACGTCGTAACCAGCGACCTTCGCGCCTAAGCGTTTCGCGGTTGCGATCGCTTGCAAGCCAGCCACGCCGGCGCCGACAATCAAAACTCTAGCCGGAGCGATCGTGCCAGCAGCGGTCGTCATCATCGGCAAGATCTTCGGCATTTCAATCGATCCAAGCAGAACGGCTTTATATCCGGCGAGGTTTGCCTGAGAGGACAATACGTCCATTGCTTGGGCTCTTGTTGTTCGCGGCACCAACTCAAGAGAGAAGGAAGTGATGCCTTGGGCAGCTGCTTTCGCAACTGCGGCAGGAAGGGTGAGGGGGTCAGACATCCCGATAAGGATTTGCCCCGACTTTAACTTGGTGAGATCCTCATCGAAACCATCTGCTGCGCCAAGACAGCGGACGGTGAGCACGATATCCGCAGAGAGGGCGGCATCGCGATCAACGATCTTCGCTCCGTGCTCTTCGTAGGAGGCGTCTGAAAATCCTGCGGATTCGCCGGCCCCCTTCTCTACGACAATGTCTAGTTTGGCCTTCTTAAAAGAAGCGAGGGTTGTCGGAACCAGCGCCACCCGGCTCTCGCCCTGAGATCGCTCCTTTGGTATCCCAATAGTCATAGGCTGTTGCCGGCACTCCTACCGGCTTACCTTCTACTGTGAGACTTTCAATAGACTTTCCGCAACGTCAGAACAAGCGGCTTATTGCGCAAAACCGACCGTAACCATTTATTCGAATTTGCCATGTTCAGAGGTGTATAAATCTCTTAAAGTAAAGGGCGGGCATCCAACTGCATTAGCGAGTTCAACTATCTCACGTATAGTAGTTAGTCTTGGATCAAGCTTAGCCAATACTTGGGGTCTGACAACAACGGTAACACCCTTGTTTCGACTTGCGTGTTCGCGAATGACTGACTTTACGTTGTCTGCCCAGTTCCTTGCGGATTGTCCCGCTCTGGTAGCTTCCCTTAGCGCCTTTGTTGCCACTACATACTGTTGTACATTTTTGGGTACAGGGCCAGTCGGTGCACTAATAAACTTGATTGTAGCGGCACTATCAGGAATGTTCTCGTCGTTCGGCCAAGGTGCTTTGGTGGCTAATCCACGCGCCGTATGCCCCATCGCTTCAAACAAAGTCAGTGCCTCTTCCCAACGCTCTCCGAATTCTTCCGGGTGCTTGCAGAGCCAATCGAGGTCGTGCCCATCATTGAGGACTGCATCAGCTGAAGCGGGAAATGCTCGCATCGCCCGGTTGGATATGAAGAAGTGAAATTTGTATCCCGTCGTGCGTGCGAAATCTAAGATCCGCAACAAGGTTGCCGGTTCGCCGTGGCCAAATTCCGTTGCGTCGGGAGTATCCCAAGGAACGTAGTCGAGGTCGATGCGTAGGCAAAGATACATCCTTATCCTATGGTGGCACGACTTCGACCTAGTCTAGTTTAAGAAGGTTTGCTAACCACTCCAAATTCGGATCGTTCGTTGATAGATAAAACTGCTTCACGCCTTCGCGATCTGCGACGGAGCGGTTCTGACTGTTCTTAAGTTTAGCTTCGAGCCTATCGACCTTCATCTCAAAAGCCACCAATCCGGGCATGATGTGCCGGATCATTTCTTCGTTTAAACTTTCAGGAAAGTCGGTTGGAAGTTCTGGATCGTTAAACCGAACCGTTTGTAACAAGTGAGCTAGAACCGCATCAGGGTCATCAACCAATGTGATGGTTCCGTACGCGTGCACGCTTGCGTAGTTCCACGTTCCAATTCGCTCCCCGTCTTGATAGTGACGCGGTGAAATATAGGCATGTGGGCCGTTGAAGAGGAACATAGACGAACTCGACGAAAGCGTTCGACTTTGTGGATTCGCACGGGCGATGTGTGCGTAGATGGTTAACGGTTCAGAGGGCGACAACAAGGTCGGAATTTGAGTTGCAACCGGTTCGCCGTTGATGACCGAAACCAACGTGGCGAAGTTGAATTGGGTCATCAATTCGCGAATAACTGCTTGGTCTTCGATAGAATAGTGTCGAGGTGTGTACATTACGGCCGTTTGGGATGTTTGACCGAAGTTCGCACAGAAATCAGTCTTTCTCGATGATCATTGAACATACAGATGCACCGAAGCCCGTATATTTGAGAGGCTTCTACTGCTTGGCTATACCTTTGGGGGTTTAATTTCCCATCCTTGCAGCGGTTATGCTCGGTATCGTAACGATGACAGTCTCGACAGTCCATGTGTAGGTGATAGTGGTGATTTTAGCGACAATTGGAACTCTGTGTCTGGTTTCTACTCAAAAAACAGTAGACAAATTTACCCTCGACCTTTTTCAGGACTCCTTCGTAGTTCGAACGAAGTTGACGGTCGACCGTACTCCCCTTCGTCAGCCGGTCATTAAGCCAACTCCGGCGGTCGTTTTCAGAAAAGATAATGTTTATGCGGTCTGGGATGATCGAGGACTAACAGTGAGAGATGGGGCTCGTGTTATGTCTTCAAAGCTTGAAGAGATCGCCGTATCTCCTAAGGTGAATAAGCGCGAGGAAATACGTGAAACGCTAACCTTGATAGGTAAAGGTGAACGGACTAAAACGGTCAGTGCACTTTCTGGTTCGAAGCGTGTCGGAACGGAAGCTTTCTTCCTTGCTCGTTGGGATACTAAAGCCGGAAAACCTTGGCTGGAAGTGCTGGTTAAAGTGGATCTTGCCGCAAAGAAGCCTCGGTGGCAAGTGGTCGGTAAGTTTGACGGAGTGTCGACAGCAAGGAAACTGATTGACGATCAACTTTTTCTTTCAAAGGGACAACTTGCGGTGGTCGTTCGTCGAAACGATGATTGGGGAGTCGCTAGCTATATCCCAAACACCAACAACTTCGACTTTCAACAGGTTGGTGAGTCTCTTTCTGCATGGTCGAATAAAGGGTTCTTCGTCGATAAATCGTCGTATGGAATGACGGTCGGTGGCACGCTTGATCTCACGGGGCCAACTCGAAAAATCCTCTTTGAATCTCACGGCCCAGCTTACTTTGTTGATGCGGAATCGCCGTTGTTGGCGGTCATCAAGACTAGTTCAGGTCTTGTCTTGATGAACGTCAATTCAGGCGCTCAAATCCCAATTCAGAGTTCATCAGAAATTCGACGCGTTGGCAAGAATGTGCTCGTATGGAATCCTCACGATGCGCCTAAGTTAGCTCGCTTGTATGATCCAGTTCGGTGGCAAGAGTTAGCCCGTTGGCAGGCGCAAAAATAACAAAGCGACAAACAAAAGCTAGCAATTCTGGGTGCGTTGTGAGAATCTAAGTGCAACGTCATGATTATTTCCCTCTTTGTAGCTTTTGCAATGTCGCAATCTGCGTCAGAGGTGACGGTTCAATCGCTTTTGCCGCAGATGACCAATCTATCTTGGGTTACGCGCAGGCCAAATCCGAGCTTCAAGATGGCTCAGGCCAGTAGCTACGACCGCCGAAGTAACCCTGGTCCAGATCAAGATTGGTTCGCAAATGGAGACGCGGGCCAGTTCATTCGAGACGAAGTAAACGAAGGCCGAACTGAGCATGTGATGATGGATGCCGACGGCCCGGGGGCATTAGTTCGGTTTTGGAGCGCAAACCCCCAAGGAACGGTGAGGTTCTACTTTGATGGGGCATCCTCACCAACACTTTCGGCAAATATGCAGGATCTTCTTAGCGGGAAGATCGAGCCGTTTTTCGACCCAATCGCCTACACAGTATCTCACGGGTTCGATCTCTATTTTCCGTTCCCTTATGCGAAGCACCTGAAGGTCACAGTGGAGGGTTCCCGTGGACTTTACTATCACCTGGGATATCGAACCTATGATGAATCTGCTGTGGTTAAAACCTACGACCCTAGTGAATCTTCGAAGTGGTTGCCGACGCTGAAATCGATCAGTGCAAAATTACTAAGTGGCCCCCAAGACGGCTCTCGCAAACTCCTGAAATCCATTTCGCTGAAGCTTGGCCCAGACTCCACGAAGACCTTTGAAGTCAGCGGGGGAGGAGCACATCAGCTGTCTCTCCTTCAAGCAAGGCTTTTAGGTAGCCGACTGTTTGATCCTAAGAAATCGGGTTCATGGACCGATCGTAAGCAGACTCACAACATTCTGAGACACATTTTGTTGGACGTCTATTCAGACGGCAAACTCACGATTCGAACGCCTCTCAGTGACTTTTTTGTTTCGCCTGCCGGTCTGCACAGCTACGGGACTTTGCCGATGTCGGTTTTCACCGATGGCACCATGACATCGCGTCTCGTCATGCCTTATCAACGCGGATTACAGTTCAAAGTGACCAATCTCAACACGTTTCCGGTGGACCTAGACTGGAAGTACAAGTCGGATGCGATCACTTGGTCAAGCGACACATATGCTCTTCACGCGGAATGGAACATGGATTTTGGACCGACGCGACCGATGCGAGACATGCACCTGCTAAATCCTGTTGGTGAGGGCAATTACGTCGGAACGGCTCTTCATATTACGAATCCGACGCCTGCATGGTGGGGCGAGGGTGATGAAAAAGTTTATGTAGACGGAGAGTCTTTCCCAAGCACGTTTGGCACTGGAACAGAGGATTTCTTCGGCTACGCTTGGTCTTCGGCCGAACTATTCCAGCATCCTTATCACGCTCAAAGTTGGTGTGATGGTCCAGGAACAATGGGACACGATGTGGTGATGAGATTCCAGACCTTCGACCCGATTCCGTTCAAAACAGGTCTGAAATTTGACCTTGAAATGTGGCACTGGGAAAATGTTCAAGCCGACTTCGATCACGTCGTCTTTTGGTATGCCAAGCCTGGTTCACACCAATTCAAGCCTATCCAGAAAGATAGTCTGACTCTTCGAGAGATAGCTCCGCCGGCTCCGGTCAAAGGTGCGATTGAGGGCGAGGGAATGAAGATCGTGAAGTGCACGGGAGGCCAAACGGAAAACCAGGAAGGTTTCTGGCAAATCAGTGCAGGAAAGCAGCTTTGGTGGCAGGATGGCAAAGTTGGGGATGTTCTGGAAATGCAGTTCAAGAACAAGACTGCGGGCAATTATGAGATCGTTGCCAACATGTGCCACGCAATGGATTACGGCATCCATAAAATCAGCATCAACGGAAAAGAAGCCAAGGTGATTGACTTTTATGGTGACCTGACTTGGGAGAAAGCATCGCTCGGATCGTTCAAATTACCTGCAGGCGATAATACGATTACCGTTGAATGCGTTGGTACCAACGTCAAGGCGAAACCTGCAAGAATGTTTGGCCTTGACTATATCCTGCTTGTGAAGAAATAGATGATTGCTTTGGTTCTGGCTTTGTCTGTGGTCGGTTCTGCGACGATACATGCTTCGGACGCTCAACCCGCGGTGGACCTTCAACGACCTGTTTCAGAAGTTCGCCGAGACGGCTTTACCGTTCAATATTGGACTTCGCAACCTTGTGCCACCAAGGTGGAACTCCGTCAAAGCGATCTGCCGCGAAACACTCTTGGGCATGTTGCTGAAGGAAATGTTAGCGAGGTCGTACTAGACGCAAAGTCGACCCAGTGGCATATCGCAAAGCTGACCAAATTACAACCTGGAAAGCGGTATTACTACCGCGTCTTTGATCCCGGGGCAGTTCCGACAAGCGAAGAAGCCCGTTGGGGTGCTAGTAACGGTTGGCGAAGAGAGTTTGCTTGCTCTACGTTAGCGACTTCCCGCAAAAAGACGATCATTCACCTTCCAGTGAAGGTTCTGCTGATGCCGAATGTTGTCAACCTCGAATCTGGGATGGCTGACTTCGATGGTCCAGCACCGTTGCCACCGCTTATGACGGATGCTGAATTAGCAAAGATCAAAAGCGAATATGCGGTTTCTTCTCGCCTTCTTTGGGTTGCGAGTGGGATGCGACTGTGGGTCGATTATCAGATCGTGGTCGATCCCCGACGCCAAGTGTGGGGACCTGAACCCGAAGGCGCGTCAAAGGAATATAAAGGTTTGCCGGTTTGCAGGATGTACAACGGTAAAGATTTCGATCCGCCTGGCGGTGGAACTTGGACCTTTGTGGACGCGAAGAACCCCGAAGTCGTTCATAAAGACCCATTCACCGAAGCTGAACCCTATTGCGGGCAGATCGAACAGGCGTTCCCTCGACGATGGAACCTTAGGACAAAGAAGTGGGATTTCTATACGTCAGGGGGAGGCACTTTCGGGATTGACGATTGGGCAAAAGGCGTTCCCACGCGGTCGAATTTCTTGGGTGGAGGAGACACGGCTTGGCTAGCAACCCATGAGTTCCATCATGGAATGGAGTCGTTCGGACATTTGTCTCTCAGCAATCGCGAAGATGACCGCATCGTATACGATCACCCGTCACCTCGATATCGAAAAAACAAAGGGGACGGTTCTTTCGACGAGAACACGTGGTCCACTTCGGGCTTGCATGGCGAGCATTGGGATGTCATCGCTTGGTGGGATCGCCAAATCACTGACCCGCAATGGTTGCGATTGATGTTCGGAAGAACCGAGGTTGTTACGGATGCTGATGAAGATGGATTCCCAGACAACGATCCTCGTTTGCCTCTTGATGAGAAAAGATTTGGTTCATCGCCATCGAAGAAAATGACGGACGGCGAAATAAGCGATCTTAATAAGGTCATGCTCTCGACCTGGGCACCCGGACCGCTGCAACCTACTTGGGTGAAAACTGGCAACACCGGGGTCCATCCAAACCCGAAGAGCGCGGATAGCGATGGCGATGGAATCCTCGACAGGTACGATCCGTATCCGCTATCACCCAACACACCCCTAATTCCATTTACCCGGCCCAAGATGGATGGTTCTGGCGAAGGTTGGACCGGTGTTCCTATTGCTGGACAGGTTAACCTTCCGAAGCTTAAGGTCACTTTCAAGCAAGCTCATGACGAGGCGGCTTACTACGGTCAGCTGTTGATAGAAGGGGATTGGCAATCCATTGACACGAGCTTTGATGGCGAAGGCAAAGGGATGTTCTCAAACGAAGGTGTTCTCGGCTTTTCACTCGTGAACCGAAAACCGAAACCTGGCGACGCTCAGCCGACTGGTTCGCAAGTCGACATTAAGCCAAGATGGTCCGGGGCACCAGGACTAAAACTAGTTACAAAGTCGATCAAAGGTGGAACGGTGATCGAGTTCAGCTTGCCCAACCGTGGAGCATCACCTTGGTACTGGAAAGGTGGCGGGCACCAAATCGGAACTTCCATCAACATCTTTGATGCATCGGGCGCCGGTTACAGCTTGTGGGAGCCGTACGTGCCGTTTTATGCGACGATGTTAGAAGAGCATGGCAAGACTCCGATTCCCACGAATTCTCCAGCAGTTCTCCGCGATGGTGAAGGCATTGTTTTGCGTCCTGGCGATCCCAAGCTAAAGCTTGATGCTGGTTGGAAGCTTGTCAATGGAGCCTATCGGTACAGCGGAGATGATGAGGCCGCTGTCTATCTCGACGGATTAGTAGCGAAAGACTATGACGTTGTGGCGGTGGTCGAAGCGAAGGCGGATGCCATTATCGGGGCGTATACCAAAGCAACTAAGAAGCTAAATGCTGGTGAGGGCTATGTCGGGTTCGTTGGCGGTTACGCAAACACTGTCACCAAATTGCGGATTTTTGGAACTGAGGTTGGAGACGAGCCCCTTGTGATGACCCCTGGAAAGCACACACTACAGCTTTCGAGACGAGGTGGGGAAGTATGGTTTATCGTTGATGGTAAACCAACGATCTATAGTGTTGACCCATCTCCAAACGCAATCGTCGACCGAATAGGAGTTTTGGGCGGTTACGGTGGAGCCCAGACAATATACGAGATTCGCTACCGGTTAGGAGGCCCCTAACCGATGGATAGTGCTGGATAATTAAAAGACTCGGTTTAGGGCATAAAGATTGCAGGAATCATTCCTGGCTCTTCAGAACATTGTTCGAACAGCCAGGAATATCAAATGAAATCTTTAGTAATTGTTTCCCTCTTGGCTGTTTGTGGAGCGGCATCGGCGGATCTCACCTTTAACGGAATGGGTTCCTACTACGGAACGGTTTCACTGTCTGGTTTAGTCAACGGTACCTACCATGCTGGTCAGTTAAAGCTCACCGATACTGCGACAAGTTCGACTTTCATGGGCGTTTGCGCTGACCTCGCCGACTCAATCTCGGCGGGCAATACTTGGCACAACACAACCAGCTTAACAGACTCAACTTTTGTGAACCCCGGCTACGGCAACGTCAAGGCTGCCGCAAATATCGTTGCGAAGAACTTCAGCCATGTTGATAGCAACACGAAAGGCCTGGCCCTTCAGCTCGCGGTTTGGAAGGCGATTTACGATACTGACTTCGACTGGTCCGCTGGGCAAGTGAAGTCAACCGACATGCTAAACACAAGTTCTTCGCTGTACTTGCAAGCCAAGTCGTATTGGGATGATCGAACGGTGGATGGAGTGGCTCGATACTATGCTGCTGGAGCCGGTGTTAATTTTGGACACAACGGTCAGTCGCAACTTGCTCCAGTTCCTGAACCAGCATCCATGAGCGTCCTCGGTTTAGGTGTCGCTGCATTGCTTAAGCGACGAAGAAAGAGCAAGTAAGTTTCCGCTCTTTGCAAGGCGTTCTCTTATCGAAGGCTTTTGGCCTTGTTGAGAGAACGTCTTTGTTTTTGATAGACCTTTCCTGTTTCTGTATTGTCAAACCAATACTCGCCTATAATAGGAGATATGGTAGACAATATTCTGCCAGATACGAAGCAAGAACGTAGACTTAGATATTTGTTTCTTGACCTAAACGCCTATTTTGCGAGCGTCGAGCAGCAAGAAAACCCTGACCTCCGTGGCAAACCAGTCGCAGTGGTTCCAGTGATGGCTGACACGAGCTTTATCATTGCCGCCAGCTATGAAGCAAAGGCTTACGGCATCAAGACGGGAACCCAGATTGGCGAGGCAAAGAGGCGATGTTCTGAACTTGTACTCGTAAAGGCTTGTCCACCTGCCTACGTGGCTTACCACAACCGGGTGATTGATGCCTGTTCCCAGTTATTACCGGTCGAGAAAGTTTGTAGCATCGACGAGATGCGCTTTCGGCTTCTTGGTGATGAGCGTGAACCGGTTCGTGCCGTCGAATTGGCTCGTGAGATGAAGCAGATCATTCACGACCAAGTGGGGCAGTATATGAACTGTAGTATCGGCATCGCACCGAACCACTTCTTGGCAAAGCTTGCCACAGAGATTCAAAAGCCTGATGGCTTGGTGGTGCTTCAGATGGACGACCTTCCGCATCGACTACACGCCCTTCAGTTGACTGACTTTACGGGCATCAACCGGCGGACGGCTGCACGCTTAAACGCGGCTGGAATCTTTACCGCTGAGCAACTGTGCAAAGCTGAACGACACGAATTACGCGCGGCTTTCTCTAGCATCATTGGCGAGCGTTGGTGGTACTTGCTGCGTGGATATGAACTGGAGCTCGAAGAATCTGATAGGAAAACACTCGGTCATAGCCACGTTTTGCCGCCAAACCTAAGGACCGACAAAGGTTGTCGAGAGGTGCTTCTTCGGCTGATTCAAAAGGCAAGCGCACGTTTGCGTTCGGAGAATCTTTGGACGAGCGGAATGGTTGTCTCGGTCAGTGCATTCGAAAAAAGCTGGCATCAACACGTACGGCTGCCCCCGACACAAGACACGATCACGATCAACGAATACTTTTTAGATAGTTGGAAGGCCCGCGATTTCTCCAAGCCTCGGGGTGTCGGGGTTTGCTTCACAGAGTTACGTGAAGCCGAGCAAGTGACGCCAAGCCTGTTTGAGCAGACCTATGAACGGGCAAAGTTGAACCGAGCTGTCGATCAAGTGAATCAGAAATTTGGGAAGAACAGTGTTTATTTGGCGGGTATGGAGCACGCTAAGTACACCGCTCCAGAGCGCATCGCATTCAACAAAACTTGGTTGTTTAGCGAGGGAAAAGGGGACAACGAGTGGGTTGATACATTTCGCGGAAATCAGCGCAAGAACTGATTCTACTTGCCAATTTATGGAATTCGGTGTACTTTTGAATAGAGCTTTATCGTTCGATCAATGGAGAATTCGACTCAGGAGCTGCGCCGCGCCGTCGCGGAACGCAATTATATCGCGGTCCAGAAAATGCTCACAGAAGGTGTGAAGCCATTTCCGCGCCTTTGGTTCCCAGCGATTCAAGGGGGAGATGCCGATATCTGCTCGCTTCTACTCCTTCATGGTCTAGATCCGAATATATCCGACACGCAAAGAAAGCCCTTGCACTTTGCCGCAGAAGCCGCGCGAACGGACATTGCCGAACTCCTGCTTCGAGCAGGTGCAGATCCGAATGTGATCGACGATAACCAGATGTCGCCGCTCGACGTGTGTTGCGAGTTTGCCAGCGATGAACGAGCTCCTGGACTGATTGAGCTGTTTCTTCGCTCTGGCGCTAAAGTCAATTTCGCGACGGCGCTCCGAATCGGTGATTTGGGCAAAGTTGTTGACCATCTGAATGAGTTTCAAGACGATCTTCACCGACACCCCGTTTCGGCGATGGGAACACCACTTATGGTCGCTTGTCGCTGCGGTCGGAATCATGTTGTAACAGCCCTTTTGGAGCGTGGTGCGCATGTGAATGAACTCAGCCCGCTGGACCATCGAACTGGGCTAGGAGGAAATTCGCCGATTTGGTTTGCGGCTCAAGGACGAAGACACGGAAGAGGTGCGGTTGTTCGCACTTTGGTGAATTTTGGCGGAGACGTTGACCTCCCGGGAGAGCACCATGAAGTGCCTTTGCACGTGGCTGTTGCCTGGCGAAACTCTGATGTAGCGATCGAGCTTCTAGAGCTTGGAGCAGATCCGAACGCCCTTACGGATAAAGGTGAGAGCCCGGTCGATTTTGCGATTCGTATGGGATTTCGAGAGATGGAAACGATGGTGAGAGCCTACGGCGGGCATGCGCACCTTACCGCAACGTCCACGATTTAGACGCTTCTGTCAGCATGTTTTCGAGCAGTTCAATCGGAAGTCCTACCACGTTGCTCAACGAACCTTCGATTGATGTGACGAACTTTGCCGCGCCGCCTTGGATAGCATAGCTACCGGCTTTGTCCATCGGCTCGCCGGTGGCTACATACTCCTTGGCTTCTTCAAACGTGATCGCGCGAAAACTCACCTTTGTTTCGTCGAAATCGGAGCATGAACCGCCTGGCCAAAAAAGTCCGACTCCAGAAATGACTGAATGGGTTTTTCCCGAAAGCGCTAAGAGCATCCGAACCGCATCTTCTTCGTTCTGAGGTTTTGATAGCTGTAGGTACTCGCCGTTTCCTTTTGGCAAGGCGACAACGGTGTCCCCGCTGATGATTAGGGCTTCGGGGCGCGATTCCTGGACTCGTAACCCCTTTAGAACAGCAAGTTTTTGAGCTGTCTCATAGGGCGACATAACGGTGAGAGCGTCCTCATCGATGTTCGGAACAAGAATGTCAAATCCCTCAATGAGTTGCTTGAGAAGTTCTCTGCGACGTGGCGATTGACTCGCTAAAATCACGGAAAAGGGAATCTTCACTCGGCGTCAATACCCGGTCTTTGCGGCTTTGATGATGCTTGACGGCGGGAGCCAATCCCCATCAGCCACAATGAATAAGTTCCGGAGTCTATCTGAATGCGCGTTCCTTTTTATGATATCAAAGCACAATACACCGAGCTAGCAACTCCGCTAACCGAAGCTGTCCAGACCGTACTTTCCACCGGTGCCTATGTGATGGGGCCGAATCACAACGCTCTTGAGCGAGAGATTGCCGATCTACACCAGAGCAAACACGGCATTGCCGTCAATTCGGGTACCGATGCACTCCGCATCATTATGGATGCTGCCGAAATTGGACCTGGCGACGAAGTCATTACGACCGCTTTTACTTTCGTTGCGAGCACCGAGACGATAGTTCAAACGGGTGCCAGTCCAGTTTTTGTCGATATTGATCCTGAAACTTTTCTCATTGACCCAAGCAAAATCGCGGCAGCAATCACGCCTAAAACTAAGGCGATTCTGCCGATTCACCTGTTTGGCCAGATGGCTGACATGACCACGATCACGCCTATGGCATGCGAAAACAACCTTAAGATTGTTGAGGACGCGGCTCAGGCTATCGGTTGTACGCACCACGGAAAAGCTGCCGGAAAGTTTGGCGTTGCAGCGGGTTACAGCTTCTACGTCACCAAGAACCTGGGAGCTGCTGGAGATGCTGGCCTAATCACCACGGACTTTGATGAAATGAACGAGCGATGTCGATCTATCCGAGTTCATGGCATGGGACGCGAGCGATATTACTACGACCATCTTGGTTACACGTCCAGAATGGATGAGATGCAAGCCGCAGTTCTTCGCGTTAAGCTAACAAAGCTTGCCGCTTGGAATGCTCGGCGAGCTGAAATTGCAGCCATCTATTTGAGCGCGCTCGAAGGAACTGGCTTAGGTGCTCCAGTTATTGCCGAGGGCAACAACACGACTTGGCATCAGTTCACGATTAAGTCGACCAAGCGCGACGAGCTCATGGCATTCCTAAAGGCACGAGAGATCGATAGCATGATCTACTATCCGGTGCCGATCCATTTCCATTCGCCGTATGCCAAGTTCGGTAAAGGAGAAGGCTCCCTACCCGTGACCGAACAGGTCAGCAAGGAAGTTCTGAGCCTGCCAATTCACCAGCATCTAACGAATGAGCAAGCCGAGCACGTTGCTCAAGCCCTCCGCGACTTCAAATAAGTATCGAGAGCAGAAAGACGAAGAAGGTGGTTGTTTGCAATTAGCAAACAACCACCTTGTTGTCTGAGTTTGAGGGTCTTACTTCGCTCTTCGTTTCTTGATGAGGGCGATTGCACCAGTGCCTAGAGCGATCAGACTAGCTGGCTCAGGGACCGGTTGAGTGGGCAAGTTTCCTGTGAAGACGTTGTTTGATTCAAGCTCCATCGTGCCGTAGAAGTTCTTGGCGACCAACGTGCCACGGATGTTTCCGGCGGAGTAGGAGTAGGTACTCGTCAGATCCGCATTGGGCATGAGCATGGCCGCTTCGATACCAGCGTAGGTCCATTTGACCGAAGTTGCGGTCGGGAAGTTCATCAGCACGTTCGTTTTACTGACACTGCCCCAGTTGTAGGCATGTCCAGGAACAACCAAGTTTGAACCCAGGATGTTGATCACGACCGTCGAAGTGGATGGAGCATTCACCTTGAGATCGACGGAATTCTGAAAATCGGCTGCTGTGATCGTGAAGACGTTGAGCGTGCTCGAAGTTCCCGTCAGCACTAGGTTGTTATAGGCGTTCGTGTATGTACCGTTAGCGGTGTAATTTCCGAGGTAGGTCGATAGGCTGGTCAACTGACTCTGGGCTTGGGCAAAATTGACGGGCGAAGCAGTCGGACCTGAAGTGTAAATCGGAGAAGAGAAGTATGACGGAGCTGAGTAGGACTTACCCGACGGCAGGGAGATCGTTCCAGTAACTTGTCCGCCGCTATTCCCAAAATTGATGTTTCCATTGCTGACCACGTTGCCTGCGGTGAAACTTGAGCTAATAACCGATGGATTTGTATACGTCAGATTGCCGTTGCTGAAGATTCCGCCTTTGACTGAAGCAGAATTAGCTGTAACCGAGCCACCAGTGATGAGCCCGTAACCGGCACTTACCGAATTATTGTTCACCGAATAGCCATAAGGACCTGCTTGGAAGTTTCCACCGACGGCGAGTCGACCCTCCGTGTCGGCAGTCGTGCCGATAAAGTCTCCAAACACAAATCCGTTAAAGCTGTTTGCAACACCGAGATCGGCTGCTGAGGCGGAAACGGCGATGGTGGATATGGCGGCAATAAATAGGCTTTTCATGTGTGCTCTTTTTCTGATCTGTATAGAATTGACTGCATGAAAATGGCCAGAGTGCCCGACTTGGCCCAAAATGATTTCGGGAGGGACGAAAACTAGCAATATGCCGGGCAAGAAAAAGCCCGCACTCCAATATGAAATGCGGGCTTGTCCTTTCGAACGAACAGTTAGTTGATGCCGAGCTTTTGAAGTGCTTTCTCGACTCGATCATCTCCGTCCTGGTAGCCGACGATGGCTTCGACTACCTTGCCATCTTTATCGATAATATAGGTCGTGGGGATGCCACTAACCTTAAATAGCTTCGACGCGATGCTATCTGGGCTTTTTGCTGCCGGGTCAAAAGCGAATTGGAAGGTGTACTTCGCTGAGTTTTCTGGCACCCACTTCGCGTAGGCTTCTTTGTCATCCCACACGCACAATCCGAGTACGACAACGTCTTTGCCTTTCACGCTCTGTGAAACCTTTTCGATGTGAGGCATTGAGCGCTGGCATGGGCCACACCAAGTTGCCCAGAAATCAAGAATGACGACCTTGCCTCGGTAGTCAGATAGTTTGAGATCACCGCCTCCCCACTTTTCTGCAACGAACTCTGGCGCAAGGGCACCGGCAGAAAGAAGGGCTGGTCTAGGTGCCGCCTTTGGAGTTAGATCGAGAGCAACTTTTCTCGATTTTGAGATCGAGACTTTTGAGCCGTCGTCTGAGATCTTCGCCTCGTAGGTTGTGCCTTCAAAGTTAAACGGCGCACGGACGTCGAGTCGCTGTGTGTATTTGCCTGAATTATCTTTGTCGAGGATCAACCAAATCGGTCTGGTTTTGGTAGCTTCTTCCGCCGTATTGACCTTTTTGTTGTAAATACCGTCCGAGTCGTTTTCAACAAGGATCGCTTTATAGGTTTTGCCGTCGATTTTTACCGTTCCGGTTCGTGAAGATTCCCTATAGATAAGCAAGGTGTCTTCAAGTTGTTTATCCTTTCCGAACGTGTAAACGCCAAGGCTTACGTTCTCTCCAGATTTTTCTTTAGTTTTGGTCCCGTAGGAGGCATGTAAGGTGAGATCAAGAACACCGTAAACAGTGCGACTTCCAGATTCGGTCTTCTTGTTCCAAGCGCCATCACCATCGTCGGTTAGGTCGCCATTTTGGTTAGTGTCGACGTAGATCTTCCAGTCTCCGGTCGCAGGCTGGTCAAGAACGAAGACGGTGGCTGACTTAGGACCATTTCCCAGGGTGATGACGCCGTATTTCGGAGTGCCAGCATAGGTCGGTTCCTTCTTAACGGAGGCTGGCTTCGTTTCAGTTGCCTTTATTCGAACAGGCATGTAGCCAAGCCTTGCGGTAACCGCACCTTTCGGGTCGATCGTTAGGTTCTGAGCATAGCTCATGGGTGCAATTGCACTAAGGCCTAAGATGATTGCGAGTTGACGGGTCCTCATGGGCAGACGATACCCATTCTCTTAACTCAGTTTCATAACAATTTCGTCTTTGATAGCTGAGACGTAACGTTTACTTGCCCCCAAGTTCTCAGAAATTAACTTTTGAGCCGCTTTCCCCATTGTTTGTCGAAGCGAAGGGTCGGCGAGCAACTCAACAACTGATGAAGTAAGTGATCCGGGCTTTTCGGCTGGGTCAACACGGACGCTTGCTTCACGCTTGACGGCGAGTTCAGCCACATCTCGAAAGTTCTGCATGTATTTGCCGTGAACGACAGGCTTGCCGAGACCGAGCGGTTGAAGAATGTTTTGCCCACCGAGGTTGGCAAAGCCACCACCGACAACAACAACATCGGCAAGGGAATAGACCTCGGCAAGCTCTCCATAGGTGTCGAGGATGAGCACCTTGCCGGATTGAAATCGGTCTTTGTTCGACCTAAGCACAGACTCGATCTGATGCTGAGCAAAGGCTTTGACTAGTTCAGGCGTCCGCTCTAGGTGCCGTGGCGCGATCACTACTTGCGTCGTGGCGACAAGCGCATGCAATTCGTTGGCGAGGAGGTCGAACTCTTCTGCTCGTGCCGATCCTACGACGACGGTAGGAACGTTAGGATCGATTCCTAACTCTTGTTGCCAGCGCTCTATATCTGACTTCGCTGATCCAACTGCTTGGTCAAATTTGCAGTTACCTACAACGACGGGGTTTTGAGCGCCTAGCTCTCGAACTCGATCGGCGTCGGTCTGAGTTTGCATCAGAACTCGATCTACCATAGCAAGCAAAGGGCGGTAGAACGATTTGAGTTTGATCGACCTTGGGTAGGCGCGATCTGAGATTCGCCCATTTGCGAGGATGGTTCGAACTCCAAACGACTTTGCTGACCATAGGAAGTTCATCCACAGTTCTGTCTCCATGATGACGATGACGTCTGGTCGGACACGTTGCATCGCAACCATCTGAAATCTCAGAACATCAATGGGAAAGTACAGTAAGTGATCGTAAAAATCTGAAGCTTGATCTCGCGCAGTCTGGTGACCACTACTCGTCGTCACCGTCAAAACGATCTCGTGAGACGGAATTTCTTTACGAAGACCTTCGAGAATCGGCTTTGCCGCTAGAACTTCACCGACGGATACAGCATGAACCCAGATCCGGGGCTTGCTCTCTTTACGCGGGGGGATACTCTTTGTGTAGTCTCCCATCCTTTGCTTCCAATTCGGCTTTTCCTTTCTTCCGGACGTGCGAAACCACATCCAAGGCACCCATAAAGGGGCCAAGAAGGTAAGCAGAATGTTGTAGAGCAAGAACATCGGAAATCCCTTGGCTAGTCGACCAAGATCGATTGAATGTTTTCGACGATCTCTCGAATTCTTCCCATGAAGTGAGCTGCGCCAGCCCCGTTCATGATCCGATGGTCCAGAGTCATGGCTATGTTCACGCTTCGGCAAAGCTTCAACACTTCTGACTTCGGATCGACGTCGTTATAGGCCTCACCGAGGAATAACGTGGCACACGCAGGCGGGACCACAACGGGCACACCGTCGCGTACTCCAGCCGCTTGCAGGTTCGTGATAGAGAGTGTCATTGCCTCATGAGCCTGGTCTTGGCCCGTTCTTGCCAGTTCGATTTGCTCTCGAGTCTTCTGAGCAAACTCATGCCAAGTCATCGTATCGGCGTCATCCACTACCGCAATGACGAGTTCATCGCCCGGCAACGCGACGGCGATGCCAAGCGAAACGTGCTCAAAAGTTCGGAAAGTCTCTTCACCGACGAGCGTCGTTCGAACCGTAGGATGTTCCTTCATGGCCTGCACTACGGCATAAGCAAACATGGTGAATGTCGAAGGGCGGAAGTGAGAATCACTCGACATGAGGGCTGCGCGGGCAGCTTCCACTTGATCCCATTTTGCGACGATGCTCATTGTGCCCGGCACGACGATTTGGCTACCTCGAACCAGTCGCGAGTTAAGCACCCTCTGCTTCGATGAAACAGGATGATCTTTATAAGGTCGGCTCGTTGAACTGACTGTAGTGGCTAAAAACTCGTCGATGTCAGCGGGCATAACCTTGCCCTTCTGATTTGCAATAGTCTCAAGATCAGCGTCGGAAACGCCTTTTTCTTTGGCGTAGGCGCGTGACCTCGGTGGAATCTGGTTATTTCTAATTGCGCCAGAAGGAGTCTGCGGTTTTTCAGGTTCGGCTTTTTCGTTCGGCAGGGTGGATTGAGGTCCGTGTTGATGAGATGGAGCCTCGGTGACCTCACCTTCTACTTCCATCCGAGCAATTTCGGCTCCGATCGGAAGGATTTCGTCTTCTGTGGCAAGCCATTCAACCAAGATGCCTTCGTATGGCGACTCGACGTCCATGACCGCCTTATCCGTTTCCATTTGATAAAGGTGTTCGTCGCGCCGGACCTTTTCCCCGGGTTTTTTAAGGGTCGCGACCAGTCGAGCTTCTTGAAGCCCTTCACCAATTTGCGGAATACGTAAAGAAACGATTGCCATCTATTTCATGCTCCTCGCGCCGTTGCGGGTAATCAAATTTTGACATACCTAGCGGCGCGAGGTTCACGATCAGGAGTTCATGCCTGTTCTTCTTGCGAGCATCAGTTCAATTTTTCGAGCGAAATCCTGTGCTTTGGCAACGCTCGCACCGTGTTCAGGTGATTCTGCGTAAATATGGAACGATGGGTCGATGGGGTCAGGAAGTACCAGCACCCACGAATCTTCGTCGAATATCTTGATTCCGTCGAGATGATCGACCGAATCCGGGCGGTCGTTCTCCTCCGAAATTTGGCGCATGATTTGGCCTTTAGCATCCCATGGCACCGTCACCTGCTGATAAGCCATTTCAAACTTCGGTAGGTCATCAACGACCTCAGAGAGCGTTAAGCCTGTCTGTTGAAGCATTGAGATGATTTTGCCGAGGCTAAAGGCTGCATCAAAGCCCGGGTGCAGTTCGGGGAAGATAAACCCACCGAGGTCGTCGCCGGCAAGCGTCACGCCAGCGTCAAGGCTCGTACTCATCAGAGATCGCACGTCTGCCTTTGTTCGAATAACTTGCAAACCGTTGGATATAAACGCGTTCTCTAGAGATCTCGGGGCAGTGACGCTCAAGGCGACTGACGCGGCCTTATGAGTCTTCGCGATGAGGGTTCCAAGCACGCCAAATAAGGTGTTGCCGACGACTTCGAGGCCGCGTTCGTCAATGATTGTGAGTCGCTCGCCTTCCTGAGTGAAGAGAACACCCATGTCGTAGCCCAATGTGCCGACGATGTTGGAAAGGTTTTTCACATGCGACTGAATTTCGTCTTCGGTTCTTGGTGCACGTTTTGAGTCGTTAAACCCGTTCAAGGCAATCGAGTCGACGTTAATGCGTTCAAGCATTGCCGGGAAGAAGCCGGAGAGCGACGAATAGCCGTAGTCGCAAACGATTCTTAGGCGTCGCCCGCTGCCTTGCTCCGTTAGACACCGGAAGTAGTCTGCTTGGTATTCCTCAATGGCTCGGCTGGCAAATTCGATCACCCCAAGGTCGTCAGGATCAGTGCGTCGGAAATCCTCTCTGAAGAATGCAGTTTCGACCTTGCGCTCCAAACTCTTTGGAAGATAGGCGCCACGCGAGTCGAACATTTCAATCAGTGAAACGCGATTGTTCCCGGGAAGTTTTCGAACGTTCATCGCCGCGCTTGCACCACTCGTTTTGATGAAATGGCGCGCTACGGGTAGGGCGGCGCTTCGTAGATCGAGCACGTCACAGCCAACACTCAGTAGAGATGAGATCAGGGCTCGTTTGATCATTCTCGAACTCTTGGTGCTGTCGCGGCTGGTGACGATTCTGGTTGGACCAGAGAAACATGAACCAAACGCTGAGCCCAGTCGGCACGCAAAGTCTGGAGTGATCTCGATGTTGCTTAAGCCCGCTACGCCAATATCTCGGAACAGGCTTCCATGCCATTTACTGCCCCAAACGAGGCTCATGGTCACGGTTGCTCCGCGCTCGACGATTTTGTCTGGCCAAAGTTTGACGCGAGGCCGAATCGTACAGTTGGCGTCGATGAGACATCGGTCGCCGACCACCGCTTCTTCTCGAATCACAGAATCCTTCTTAACAGTGGCATGAGAACAAACGATTGCGGAATGAACGCCGACGCCTGGTCCTATGTAAACACTGTCCCAAAGAACGCTTCGATCAACATGCGCACCTTCCTCAACAAAGCAGTTGTCGCCGATGACGGCATACGGCCCGACTCGAGCGTTCTTCTTGATCTTGCAGTTCCGACCGATACAAAGCGGAGGGACGAGGGTTGCTGTTTTGTCAATGGAGCAGTTCGGGGCAATCGAAATGCCGCCTGGCTCAAGAGCTTCCCCTTGGACTGGCAGATTGATCCTTCCAGAGAGCATGTCCTCTTGGGCTTCATGATATTGGTTCAATGAGCCAACATCAGCCCAGTACTCGTCCATGACATACCCGTACATCGGGCGACCATCGGCGAGCAACTTCGGAAAAATATCGCTGCTCCAGTCGTAAACCTTGTCTGGATCCATGAGGTCAAAGACCTCAGGCTCCAAGATATACATTCCGGTGTTGACCGTATCAGAGAAAACCTCTGACCAGCCTGGTTTTTCGTGGAACCGAACGACTCTTCCTTCCTCGTCCGTAATTACGACGCCGAACTCTAAGGGATTAGGCACACGACATAAGACGAGTGTTGCGACACTGCCTTTTGATCTATGAAATTCGATGGCCTTGGTTAGATCGCAGTCGGTGAGTGCGTCACCAGAGATGATGAGGAATGTGTCGTCTTGTAAAAGGCTCTCTGCTTTCTTGACGCTTCCGGCTGTACCCAGCGGAACGCTTTCAGTGCTGTATTTGATCTGGACGTCGTAGTCGGTTCCGTCACCAAAGAAGCCCTGGATCTCATCACCCAAATAGTGCAAGGTGGTGACGATCTGCGTGATCTCATGCCGCTTTAGCAAGGCGAGAATATGAGCCATGATCGGCTCATTACAAACCGGCACTAACGGCTTTGGCCGATTACGCGTTATTGGGCGGAGTCTTGAACCTTCTCCACCTGCCATCACTACAGCTCTCATAGATGCCTCACTTCTTCTTTGAAGTCTTTGGTTGCCTCTGTGCGATCACTCCGACTAGCAGCACAAAGAGTTCCTTGACTTCCTTGGCTTCGGGTACCGTTGAGCTGTTTTCAGGCAGTTGTCGGCACAAAGCGCCTACCATCGAAAGGATACAAGCCTCAGTTTTTGTTTTGAACTGGATAAACGTGAATTGCTCCAAAAATGCCAAGAGTGTTCGCCTTGTTAATGATACGTATGTAACGGAATCTCTGCGGTTGATTACGATAGGCTACCGAAAAGCCTGATGTTGCGTCGTTTCTCACCGACGAAGACCAATCCCAATCCGATTCTTTTGCCCATAGATAGCCTTCGTTGGCTTGCTGGCCGGTTGCATAGACGACGATATCAAACTTGCGCCAAGGTTCTTTAGTGGAATCAATGCGGATTTCAGAAATAGTTCGATCTCTGCCGAGATCAATTTCCACCCATGATCCGATGCCACCTGGGAGTTCTGTCTCGGTAGCAGGGTTGCCATCGATAAGGGCGAGAAGCTTTGCCGGAGCGTCTGCCTTTGAATCAGAGATAAAACGATCTAGCGCTAAATCAACTGTCGTGTCTGAAGGCGCAGCGGACAGATTCAGATGAATATCAGCCACGACTGTAGTCGAGCCACTTCGTTTGCTCGCGACCGCTAGCTGCCATAACTTTAGCCACGTAATTTCCTTTGATCCGCCCTGAATACCTGTGACTAAGTATATGTCTGGTTTTGGCTGCGAGTCGTTCGGGTCCAACTTGGTGAATGATGCAGGAAGGATGACAGTGCCTGATGAACTGGTTTTTACCGTGAACTCCGGCCGGTCAGCTAACTTTCCGTCTCTAACTGGGGTTAATGTGAGTTCAATTCCGGAGAGGGGTAAATCCGCCGAGTCAAGTGCCCTCATAACAACCAGTTTTGGAAGAGGTACTGGACCTTGAAGCGAGGCAACCTCGAACGAGGAAAGAAGACCTGTTGCCTCAATTGAGGGTTGGTCCCAGATAACGCTGGAACTCGGCTCGTTCGGGACATAAAGCGGTCCTGGAACAGCCCCCTCGAATCGGGTGTCTCCGAACCCTTGGAGGCCAGGATACATATCCCGATCCTTGCGCTTGGCAAAAGCTGGGTCCGAGAGAGTCGGGGCCGCTAACACGGTGGGTAATCCGATTTGTCGCACTAGCGAGCTGAATCCTGCCGGGCCGGCGGACGACTGCAATCGAACGCGAGTTTCAACACCGTTCGGAGCGAAGCTGAATCGGCTTTGAGGGGCGATTTCTTCGTTCCAAGTTCGCACCCAACCTTGAGCTTCTGAGACCGTGCCTCCTAGGCTGATCGGCTTCGCCGTTTCCCATAGAACAAGCTCATCATTTGATGGGTTCTCGTCTCCTTTGGCGGTCACGCAGGCACCGATTCGGGCAAACCTTGAATCTTTGTAAGTACGGTTTACCGTTACGGTTGCTTCTTGTCCCGGATCGATTTGTCCCCCGATGGGTGAAGCGACTCCAGGTCGGTCATCGGTAATCCATGTCAACTGAACATCGTTTGCAGCTTTCTTGCCGACGTTGCGAAGATGGGCTGTCCAAACTACTTCCTGTCCTGGCTTCGGCGATTCCGGTGAACTGGTGATGGATTCAATTGAGAGATCGGCACCATCGGACTCTTTCGGATCGGCAAGCTCCAAAACGAGTTTTGGACGCCCCATCGGGCTCTTGCTTGAGTCGAACTCACAACTCGCTGAAAAGTTTAGGGAGAAACCGTAATTTGAATCTGGACGGTCGATCATCCCCTGAACGGCATCTTCGAGACCAGTGATTGTGACTTGGTGGTCAGAATTCGATGACTTCACCCCGCGAATCAGTTGAACGTCTTGTGCCCCAGTTGCTCCTGGCTGCTGCCAGCCCAAATATCCCTGTCTTCGTTCTTTCCATGTTGCGGCTCCAGACGGAGGGGGCGGTTGAGTGGGTGTGGTTGGGCTCGCGGGTTTGGACATGAGGCCCTTGAGCGTCACCATTGAACCTTCGCCCCAACCTGCGAGCACCTTTCCTACGCTGGAAATGGAAGCTGGCTCACCAGACTCCTGTGTGAGAACGAGTGATGCCTTTACCACTTTGCGACGACCAACGACACGTTGTAAGTTAGCAAAACGGATCAGGAGTAAGCGTCCCGGACCACCTTGAAGTGAGTACGATGCACCGGCGGGTTGGGTCGCTGCGACATCAATAAAAGTATCTTCGACAGCCCAGTAACGCATGTCATAACCAGCAATAGCGGCGCCTCGGAACACCTCTAGGGATTCCGAGTTCGATGGTTTAGTTATTGCGCAATAAGCCAAGATGCTGAGCATAAGTTGAGTGTACTGTTACATACGCTGGCTTCGGGTAAGTTATCCGGCGAGGGTATGAACTCGTGACGGATCGGCTGATATTCACTGCTGCCCTGAACCATCCAAGGTATGGCGAGATGGCGATGGGACTTGGTCGGTCGCTCAAGCTGATCGGTGATACAACACCGCGCGCCATCGTTACCAACATCGCGGATGTCGATTGGTATGAGTGCTTCGACTACGTTTTTCCTCCTCCGCCTGATCTTCACAGCGCGTTTTGGTCTAAGTTCACCGCGTTCGACCTGATCGATGCGAAACGAGCGCTTTTTGTCGACGCTGATTGTTTGGTTTTCAAACGGCTTGGACCGGTCTTCGATGCTTTTGATGGTTCATGTGTCGGGGTACAAGGCCATTGGGCCAATACTGGTGAGTGGTACGGATGTGATCTTCCGGAGTTCTGTCAAAGGCATCAGCTCAAAGCAATCCCAAAGTTCAACGGAGGCGTAATCTACTACGAAAACGGTCCGGAATTTGAGAAGGTCATCGAGACTTCGAAGCAGGTCGCTGACCAGTTTGACTCTTATGGGTTTGGGCGAGTGAAGTCGGCGCACACCAAAGGCTCAGTGCCCGAAGAGCCATGCTTGTCGCTCGCAATGGCTCAAACGGGACTGGGTACGGTTATTGATGAAGAAGCGAATTTTCATAACTCAGCTGTTGGGCTCGTTGGCAAATTGAACCTGGATGTCCGCACAAACAACTGTTCCTTCCTGTGTCGTCGATACGAGCTTCAGCGCGTTGAGCCTTATATCTTTCATGCGCATTTTTACTCGAAGTTCACCATCTACTGGAAGCAGCTTAAGGTGCTCGAGAATCTATCCAAATACGAAAAGGACCATGGATTTGGTTATATGTCGCCAACTCACAAGCTCTCGCGTTCGATTCAAAAGCGAATCCTAAGATTGACCGGAAAGCTTTAGAGACCCTTCAAGCTATGCCACAATAGCTAGAAGCATGTCTGCCGTTCTTGATCTTGACTCACTGAACCCAGAGCAACGCGAGGCCGTAGATCATGAGAGTGGCCCGATGCTCATTTTTGCTGGCGCGGGTTCTGGAAAGACTCGAGTCATCACCTTTCGGATTGCCCGACTTCTTCTCACTGGGGTTCATCCTTCTCGTATTTTGGCGGTGACATTCACCAACAAAGCTGCGAAGGAGATGCGTGAGCGCGTTGAGGATCTCGTCGGGCCGGTGGGACGAAGCATGTGGATCGGAACCTTCCACTCGTTGTGTTCGCGAATGCTCCGAATGGACGGATCTGCAATAGGAATCGATCCGAATTTCGTCATCTACGACGATGGCGACCAACTCTCGTTAATTCGAGAAGTTTTGAAGGCGAAGAATATCGACGATAAGTCGATTCAGCCTCGGGCAGTATTAAGCGAAATCTCTCGAGCAAAAGAAAAACTCCAAACTCCTGAGAAGTATTCCGAAGGCGCAACGGGTTTCTTCGAACGGATTGCTGCGGACGTTTACAAATCGTACAACACCTTGCTACGAAGAGCGAATGCGCTCGACTTTGACGACATCTTGTATTTCACAAATCGCCTTCTTGAGCAGAGAAAAGACGTTCGCGATAAGTATTCAGATCGGTTCCAGCATGTCTTGGTCGACGAGTATCAGGACGTTAACTTCAGCCAATATCAGGTCATCCATTACCTGGCTGAGAAACATAAGAACATTGTCGTCGTCGGCGATGATGACCAGTCGATTTATGCATGGAGAGGCGCAGATGTTAAACTTATCCTGCGTTTTAGCAGCGACTATCCCGATGCGCGGGTCGTCAAGCTGGAGAGGAACTATCGCTCGACGAAGACTATTCTTGCTGCAGCGAACGAAGTCATTTCGCACAACAGATCCCGCGCTAACAAACAGCTTTGGACCGAAAACGAGCAGGGCGTTCCCATCACTCTGACCCAAGTAGGTTCTGAGCAAGACGAGGGCATGATGATCGCGGATAGGATCGTCAAAGAGATTCGAGCCGGAAAGCGGACCTATAAAGACTTTGCCGTCCTTTATCGAACGAACGCCCAAAGCCGTGTCATGGAAGAAGCCTTCCTTACAAACCGGATTCCCCACGTTTTGGTCGGTGGCCAGCGGTTCTACGAACGCAAAGAAATCAAGGACATGATCGCCTATCTCCGATTGACTTTCAATCCGCGAGATGATGTGAGCTTCCGACGTGCGATTGGTGTGCCATCAAGAGGAATAGGACCTACGAGCCTTTCGAAAATAGAAGAAAAAGCAAGAATATTAGATATATCGCTGGTGCAGGCTTCAAAGGATCAAGAGGTCCAGACCTCATTGCCCAAGAAGACGGCTTCCGCTGTCAGAGGATTTGTTGGGGCACTCGAAGAAGCCAGCGACCTAAGCGAGAAGGGAGAAGTTACGCCGGTTCTCAAAGCCCTTCTGTCGAGCAGCGGCTATGTTGATATGCTCAAAGCTGAGCATTCCGAAGAGGCGCTGGGGCGACTAGAGAACCTTCAGGAATTGCTGAGCGTAACCGCAGAGTACGATGCAACCAGCGACGAGCCTTCGCTTGGAGGCTTTTTGGAGAGTGTTTCGCTTGTTTCAGATGTTGATGCGCTTGCTGGAAACAATGGCGATGCCGTGACCTTGATGACGCTTCACTCTGCCAAGGGTTTGGAATTTCCCGTCGTCTTCATTGCAGGGATGGAAGAGGGCGTCTTCCCACACTCAAGATCGCTCAATTCGGACACGGAACTCGAAGAAGAACGGCGCCTAGCTTATGTAGGAATGACGCGTGCTCGGCAGGAACTGCACCTTCTTCACGCCCACCGGCGAACTTTGTACGGCACACCCAATTTCAACACAAGATCGCGTTTCTTAGACGATATCCCGGCCAACCTTATCGACAGCCTCAACATGTATGGTGACGTTGCCTATGAAAACCCTCAAGGCAAGGTTCGGCAGGTGTATCAAGAGCGTGCAGGGAACTACACCATCACTGAGCCAACTCCAAAGCCCGTGACAACGGGTTGGACACCTCCATTTCAGGTTGGCCAGCGAGTCAGCCATGTCAAATTTGGCATTGGCGTAGTGGTTGCCTGCAGTCCCATCAAAGACGACGCCGAAGTGACGGTGGCGTTCCCGGGAGTGATTGGCGTCAAGAAGCTGGTTCAAAAACTTGCGAAATTGCAAGCGGTGTAGTTTTCTTCGCGTAAACTCGCAATTGGATGGCAACGACGCACCCAACTGAGAATGCTACGGGTTCTGGATCGAACCCAATAAGGTTACGCGCGCTCCTCGCGGCATTCTTGATGTGTGTTCCCGTCGTGTACATGGTGGACAACGCGCACGAGTCCACCATCTTTTCCATGATGGTTCCCCCCATTTCGGGGTTGCTCTTCATGGTGATGCTGAACGCACCCTTGCGTCGGTTTCTCCCCCGTTTCCAATTTAGCCAGGCTGACCTAATCGTCATCTTTGGCATCGTGAGTGTTGCAGCTGTGGTCGCGGGTGAATGGACGACGCTTTGGCACGGAAACTTGTACAACATTCCGTTTCACGCAAAGTGGAGCGACACGTACAAGAACATCTTCACGAAGAACATGCCCGACTCTATGGTGGTCAAAGACATGGCTTCGGTCCGTGACATCGAAGGTGGAGGAAAGGGGTGGGTCTATGTCCTGACTAAGATTCCTTTGTTCTTGCCAAAGGTCGCCGTTTGGGGTGGACTCAGCATGTCGCTTTGTTTTGCGATGCTGTGCATCAACAGCATCATGCGCGGCGCATGGTGCGAACGCGAGCGACTCTCGTTTCCGTTGATTCAGTTGCCCGTCAGTATGAGTGAAGGCGGCGGTTCAGGCGGTATGTGGAAGAGCAAGGCGATGTGGATTGCGTTCGTCGTCATGTTCTCGATTGACATCCTGAATGGCCTGAACTATTTGTATCCGAACCTGCCTTCCATCCCGGTCAAAACGCTATTCCAGATTGACACTGCACTCAAAGATCCGCCGTTGAGCAACATCGGTGACTTTCGGATCAGCATTTTCCCATTTATGGCCGCGATTGGCTTCTTCATGCCAAGCGACCTCTTGCTCAGTTTTGTCGTTTTCTTCCTTTTGCGCAAGCTGACCCATGTAGTGTTGGCATCAAACGGAATCCCACAGTCAACTTTTAGTGGGACCGGACTGCTTCCGGGTGCACCTTACTTCGATGAGCAGACCTGGGGAGCCACGCTCGCGCTGTTTCTAGGAGCGCTTTGGGTATCTCGCGAATATCTCAAAGACGTTTGGAAGGCGATTCGAAAGGGATCGCCAAGCGAAGACGGTGGAGTTAGCCATCGCTGGGCATTCGTCGGACTAATCATCAGCATGTTGGTGGTGATTTGGTATGGCGGATATTACGGTGAGTTGAGCGCGCCTTTTATGACGCTCTATGTGTCGCTTTTCATGATTTTGAGCATCGTGTTAGCCCGAGTTCGTGCCCAGCTCGGGCCTCCAACACACGAGTTTGCTTACCTTGGCGTAAACTCTTTCATGTACCGATTCTTCGGGAACAAGTGGGTGACCGATAAGCAAGGTTCGTTCTTGAGCATGGCGTTTATGTTCATGAACCGAATGGTACGAAACCATCCAGGGACGATTCAGCTCGAAGCCATGAAAATGGCGAGCAATGAAAAGCTCAACCAAAAGCGACTGTTCGTTTCGATTGCCGTGGCGTGCGTAGTTGGCTACTTCCTGGCGAATTGGTTCTTGCAGGTTTGGGTCTACCGTACGGGAAACATCGAGTGGACAGACGCCTCTGCCTACTTTGAAAACATCGGTAAAGACCGACACGGAACCGATGTCATTGGCATCGTGATGACGATTCTTGGATTTGCCATCGTTATGGTTCTAGACCTCATCCGATTTCGTTTTCCAGGATTCCCACTGCATCCTGCTGGCTACTGGCTCAGCATGAATTACGGTGTCGACTACTATTGGTTCGGATTGCTATTGGCTCTAATTATCAAAAACTTCGTACAACGATACTACGGCCTCAAAGGATATGACAAACTGAGGGCTGTCGCTCTCGGTATTCTGTTGGGCGAGTACGCAGCCGAGACAATTTGGATCGCAATGGCGCTGATCACTAAGCAGAGTACGTACACCATTTCATTTAATGACCGCACGTTAGGAATGCAGTGAGCGACACAAACACACCACCGCCAATCATCAGTGATGTGCAGTATGGCCGAAACTATACTGGCTGGATCGTGCTGTTGCTTCTCTTTGGGTTTATGGCGGTTTCCGAACTTACTTCTTCAGGTAAGTCAAGCGCAAACGAACTGGAAGCAGTGCGAAATGGTCTTCGTATGGTCGCCTCAAAAGATGCCGCCAAGCGTCAAATGCCGTTTGCCGCAAAGACCGTCGAAGAAGAGGCTTCCACAAAGGATCAGGTTGATAAGCTATTAGCCAAGCTTCCCAAGAAGCACTCGGTGTTGGATGCCATTACGGCCATCCAGGGACACTACATTGCCGGAGAGCCTATCCCTCAAGAGGACCTCGATCTCATCAAGAATAGTAAGATCGAAGGAGCTCAAGTAGCCTATGAGATTTACTCAAGCAAAAAGATAACACCTCAGCGCGCAACGGAACTCCGTAATCAACTGCCTGTCGCCTCTCGTAATGGGTCATTGATCGCGATGCATTTGCGCATGAAGTCAGGCGATCCCAATGCTACTGAAGAGATCACCCCTCCCTGGAAGAAGGCAGGGCGAATCGTTGTCATGCTCGGGGCAGGTCTTTTGTTCTGCCTTTCCATCTTAGTGTGGATTGGCGTGGTTGCGCTGAAGTTGAACGGGGCTCTTCGTCCTTTAGGAACACCCGTGCAAGTGAGCAACAATGGTATCGCTGACCGCTATGCAATGCGGGCTGCCCAGATTGTTGGAGCCTTTTTTGTGGTTCAAATTGCCGCAGAGGTTGCTCTGATTCCTGTACCGAAGTCGATTCGTGCAGGTCTCGGTGGAATCTTGGTGACTGCTTTGATGATTCCAGCAGTGATCTGGCTCTCGAAAATGCCGATTGCAAACCACACAATAAGTCTTCGCAGGCTGGGGATCTCCAAGGAACATCTTGGGCGAGATATTCTGCTTGGCATCGCCGCGTTTGCCGCCGAGATTCCATTGACGTTCATGGTCGGTGCGCTTGGTAACTATCTCTTTTCCAATCTTAAGACTCCAGAACATCCGGCAGCGACTGCCCTAATTCAAAATCCAACCCCTTTGGTGATCATTGGAACGATGTTTATGGCGTGCATTTGCGCGCCATTCTGGGAGGAACTTCTTTTCCGTGGCTTGCTGTTCCCAGCGCTAAACAAGTTGACAAATCGAGTCTTTCTCGGAGCTTTCCTTTCAAGTTTTATCTTTGCATCGATTCATCCCCAAGGGGTGGCCGCATGGATGGCGTTAGCCAATGTTGGTATTGTGAGTTGCGTTATGGCGCATTACAGCAAGTCGTTGGTGCCGTCTATTGTGATGCATGCGTGTCACAACACCTTCCTGTTGTTGATGGCGTTGTTTATTTCTTAGCGTGTTGCCTAAAACTCAGGCTCGATTTGCCTATCGCTATAGACGATACACCCCTTCATCCTCTCTTCCACAAAAACGAAGAGGTTCACTTGAGGGGTTCGTACAATTGCAGCGGCTTCTTGCCAATCATCGATCAAAAGGTCTTTAAGGCTGCGCCGAGTTTCGCCTCTTAGTGCCCAACCTTCAATGCTATCTGGCGTCCCGTAAAGAACCGTCGCTTCAACATGAGTTGACTCAGATCCAACCAGCATCACCAGCTTCGTATCTAGTGATTTGAACACTGCACTTTCCTGAAAAAACCGATTTCCGAAGCTGGTTTTGGGGACTCCAAACTGCTTTCGAAACTGCTTGTGCATGTGATGCGGCACAAAAGCGTCAATAAAGGTTTCAAACGCTTCTAGTGTCGGATCGTCAGCCAGCGGTTTTGGCGTACCCCACAGTTTTTTCCATTTGTCCGCGCGGTCTGCGGGTGTTGCTCTTAATCGGGGTTTTGCCATAACAATGGATGATATCTGGTTAAGCCTTCTCCATGGCGTCGATTAGCAGGATGATCAGTCCAGCTAATCCGAGGATGAGGCTGACATGCAGGAGATAAGGCATCGTTGGCGACAAGGCAAAAGCTGCACCGGCTCCCCAAAACATGCTGTGTCTTCGGGCATCGGCATGAAACAATTGGGCAGCCTGATACATGAAATACCGCGATCCAAATAGCAGTGTATAACCGACGATGCTCAGCGTTAGCCACAATGCTGGCGATGCTAGAAATGACAAGTGATGTGCCCAATTCAACGCTTGAGGAGTGTGAAGAGTTGTCATTTGGTCTAGCGGATCGAGGCAGAACCCGAACCGAAATGCGTCTAGCCAGTTAGTCGGCAATAGAAAGAGAACGACCAAGAGTTGCCATCTGAAATACCGCTCTGCGATCAGTTCGAACGCGGCAAAGAGGGCCAGCATGTTCCAGTTGCTTGCCCACCAAGGTCTCAATTGAACGGCGACCGCGAGGGTCAACAACCATAGCCACCGACGTGTGGTTGCTGGCAAATAGCACAGAAGAAAAAGAAGCGACGCGCACCAAACGCCAAGCATTTCTGCGCTCGTTGGGCTCGGGTCAGCCATCAATTTCGAGCTCAATAAAGTCCAGTTAGGGTCGCAAAGCGAAAGCAGAACGAAGCAGACCACGGCGTGGCTAAGTAAAAGGTGTGCTTTCGGAGACGCTCGATTCAGGATCATGGAGCATCCTTGAGTCAGGACCAAAATTATCCCAAATGCGATGAGGACCCACGCTATCCATCCACCAATTCCTAACCATTTGGAGATTTGACCCGAGCACGCAACCGAGGTGATAAAGAGTGGTAGTGAGCTCAGAATCCATTGGACAATCGCCCCGCGATGTTCGGTCATTACGAGCAGAACTGCCCAAGAGATGCCCAGAGCCGCAATACCTGCCCAAGCGGCTAGAATCCAACGAGCATAGTCTCGAACAGTTGTTAGCCACAAGTTCGGTCCGCCCCACTGACCCGGTGCCGATTCGACCCATTTGAAATGATCGGGGTGGGTGAGAAGTGTTACAATTTGCGAACTTGGAACAAGCCCTGGCAGTTCGAGTGAAGCTGATACTGGGGTTTTGGTTTTGTCAAAGCCCCGGAAAAGCCAGTAGCGTCCCCAATCGCCCTTCGAAGGAGGATATTCAACTACAATGGTTCGTCCCCCCGACAAGTCGGACACTTGCCGGATATCTGTCCAATCCTGAATTCCAGACGCGGCATAGACCAACAAATGCTCGTTTCTCAGGCTCTGCCAAGTCAGACCTCGAACAATGTTGCTATCGCCGAGGGCCAAGAACAGTGCGTCGGTGGTTGTCGTCCCTCTTGGTGAAATCAACAGTTTCGGAGAAATAGAACCTAAGAATTGTTGACGAGATATAACATATCCGGATCGCTGGAGGTTGTCGAATCCTTGTGCTCGCCATGTGGAATTCTCCATCGGAATGAAGAAATCGTCGGTCGGAGATCCTCGCCAAGACCGTCCGGACATTATCGACAGGAGCGGATTATTGATCTCTGGATTGAGCTTGTGGGGCCACAAAATCCACTCGGATTGAATGAAGACTTCTGAGCCGTTACCCTCAGCGAGGTTCATCGTCGGAAGCGCTTGATTGGGTCGAATAAGGACAAGCAGATCGGCGGAGTACGCTTGAGTCGATAGAACAGCCATCAACCAGAGCAAAAGAGCGACTCTCAGCGTCAAGCTGGCACTAGATTGGTTTCTGATGCGACTCAAGACACCATCAAACACAGATTCGTTGTACCCGTCAAGGTGATCGCAAGGGGTAATCTCATCTCTTGGTGGCGAAGCTACCAGAATCACTATGAGCGTCATTGTCGGGCTGGATTGCGGTGGGTCATCCAGTCGTGTTTTAGCGGTAAATAGCGAAGGGGAAGTCCTGTTTCAGGGGCATAGTGGCGCCGCTAACCTCATTTCAACCCCAGAAGCAAGGTGCCGTCGCAATCTGGGCAATGCTTCACGAGGGTGCCCTCAAGCTGATTATGTTTGCGGTTGTTTCGCTGGGCTGATAAGCGAAGACGCTCATGCTCGCGGAATGGATTTTCTTTCGGAGGCTTTTCCTGGCGCAAGCGTGAGAGCCGAACCGGACTACGCCGCCGCATTTTATGCTTCGCCAACAGGAACCGATATCACGATCATTGCAGGCACCGGATCGCTAGTCTGCTCGAAGACCAAGGATGGAATCAGGAAGTCTGGTGGACGAGGATATTTGTTGGGGGATGCAGGCTCTGGTTTTCATTACGGCAAGGCAGCTCTAATTCACTATTTAGATCACCCGCAAAGCTGTAGCGAACAGCTTAAAGAGGCGGTTTTCGAGGCATTTGGCGCAAAAGACGAGCCATCGCTCGTTTCTGCGGTTTATCGGAGCCAAACTCCAGCAACTCAACTAGCCAAGCTCGCAAAAGCTTTTGCCAATGATGCAAAGAAGGGCGAAACCTATACGAAATTTGCTGTAGAACGAAATACGGTTGACCTAGCTGCGGTCGTAACAAAACATATAGGTTTATTTCATGCTGATAAAGATCACATCCAGATATGTTTGGCAGGTGGACTGTGGAAAGCCGCGTCGGTCTTCAAGGATGCGCTAGAGCACAGACTTAAGGAAGAATTACCAGCCGTTGAGATCAAATTGGCTAGAATTGAGCGACCGCCCTTATTTGGGGCAATCGAGCTCGCAAAGGAGATGATGTTTGAGAACTGAAGCAAGGAATCCAAGATCGTATGGGCTTGATCAAATGAGTGCCCAAGAGATCGTCCGACTGATGAACGAAGAAGAGCGGACGGTTCTGAAAGCGATGACGGACGCCGAACCGATGATCGCTGATGCCATCGATCATGCCGCTAAAGCCATCCAAGCCGGTGGTCGAATCATTTACGTCGGTGCCGGAACCAGTGGGCGAGTGGCAACGATGGACGCAGCAGAAATGCCCCCAACCTTTGGTGTCGATCCAAATCCGTTTATTGCTCTGATCGCTGGCGGCGCTCATGCGGGTTCGACCGCTATTGAAGATGCGGAAGATAACGGTGTTGCCGCGATTCAGGCTCTGAACGACCTCAAGGTAAGTCGCAATGATGTCGTGATTGGCATCGCGGCGAGCGGTTCTACGCCCTTCGTTGTTGCGGCTATTAAACATGCTCGTGAGAAAGGTCTTTGGACGTGTGGAATCGCGAATAACAATAACACTCCAGTTATCACCGAGGCTGATCTAGGGATATTCTTGGATACGGGCCCCGAAGTTCTCACTGGATCAACCCGTCTCAAAGCGGGAACGGCTCAGAAGCTTGCGCTAAACCGGATTAGCACCGGTGCCATGGTTCTGAACGGAAAAGTGATTGAGAACCTGATGGTTGACGTGAAAGCGAAGAACGCCAAACTCAAGGATCGATGTTGCCGTATCGTTACCGAGCTCACCAACCTCACCAAAGAGGAAGCCTGGGATAGGCTCGAATCGCATAATTGGAGCATCCGAAAGGTCATCGAGGAAGTCAAGGAACAGGAACCCATCGAGGCTTAATGGAACTTGGCAAAGTCAATCATCTGACGGTTCTTCGGTTCGCCGAGCCCGGTGCCTATTTGGGCGATTCTGAGGGCGAGGTGTTACTACCTAATAAGTACATCGCGCGAAACCTGCGGGTTGGCGATGAGATTTCGGTCTTTGTGTATGCCGACTCCGAGGACAGACCGGTCGCCACTACAGAACGTCCGCTGGCGGCTGTTGGCGAGTTTGCCCTGATGAAAGTGATTGATGTCACGGGCATTGGAGCTTTCGTCGATTGGGGTCTGGAAAAGGATCTTCTCATCCCGTTTGGAGAGCAAAGGGCGCCGCTTGAAGTCGGTAAGAACGTCGTTGTTCGGGTTGTGTTTGACGAGAGATCAGGCAGAGTCGTTGGGAGCACCAAGATTGTTCGCTACCTGGAGAGTGAAACAAGTTCTCTCACCGAAGGTCAGCAGATTGACATCATCGTTTTCCGGCTTGCGCCGCACGGTGCTACTGCGATCATTGATTGCAAATATCAGGGCCTCATTCCTTCCGAAGACATGCCAGAGCGACTCCAAATCGGCGACAAACGCCGTGCGTTTGTCAAGAAGATTCGCGAAGATGGCCGAGTCGCTATTTCGCTTTCTCCAGTCGGTTATCGAGCGGTGATGAATGAAGCGCCGCGAATCATGGAGATGCTCGACAAGAAAGGTGGATTCCTGCCTTACAGCGATGCCTCTTCACCCGAAGAGATCCGCAAAGTGTTCAATATGAGCAAAGGCGCGTTCAAAAAGATCCTTGGCGGACTGATGCGAGACGGCCTGATCGAGATCACTCATCACGGCATTCGAAAAACTTGATGCGCTTGGAGTGCGGTGATTCATCACCGCTTTCGTAAGCGAGGCTTGCCTCGCGAATATAGTCAGAGACTGCAGTTACAGCGCGATGAATCGCGCAGATGAAAGCGCGGTCAAGCCCGCGCACTCCATAATCACCGCTTATGCGCGATCCGAAACACTAGCGCAGCGGTATTTGTCTCTGCGTTCCTTTCAACATTTGTAACTCAAAAGGCAGACATTCCCGACTACCAATTCGATAATATAGCAGTTATGGCCCGGCTCAAGCTGCAAAACGTACTCCATAGTTTCGTCAAAACAACGGATGCAGTGATGAGCGGGATGTCTGTCAAAGAAACGCTTGCAAAGCTTCCGCAAAGCTCGGTAGCGGCGGCCGTGACAACACCAGCTAACCCTACAGTTGCCGCTACTGCTGTCTCGGTTCCATACCTCACTCAGTTTTGCAATCTCTTTGGGAACCCAAGCTTTGCTCTGGGGGCCATGCTCACAGTCATTGGATTAAACGTTTGGAATGTACGAAAAGAACGTCTATCCAACGAAGCACATCATCAAGACACGCAAGAACTGAAGAAGATTGTCGAAATTTTGGTAGGCGACATCACGACGCTCCAGCAACAGGGAAGCGATCTCGGACTTCCGACCGACAAACCGATTCTGTTCAATGCCATTGAAGACCTGATCACAACGAAGAGCGACCTCTTAATCGGTGAGATTGCAAACCAGCGTCGAATGGTTGAAAAGTCATCCGCCGATCAAACTGAAGCAACAAAAACGCTCGTTCGAGACACCGCCGAAACAACTCAGGCACAGATTCAAGCGCGTTATCGTGAGCTATTGGGCGTTTTTTCAGATGCCTCCAAAGAGCTGAAAGACGAACTGATCGCGATGCGCGGTGATTTAGTGCCGATCTTCATCGAACTAGGTGGCATCAGAGACCAACTTGACCTAATCCTCGACAACATTAGGCAAACGCGGCTCCAACTCGTCATCCGCCAGCCGAAGGCGGAACCCGGCTTAGAGCAATTCCTCTATTACCAGCATGCTGCGCACTGCTTTGGCCGTGATGAGGAGATGCAGAAGCTTGTCGAATTCTGCGATTCTGGAGAGCCGTTTAGCATTTGGGCGCTCACAGGCGTCGGCGGAATTGGCAAGAGCCACCTCGCTCACCAACTCTGCCTAGATCGTTATATTGCGGGTTGGGATGCTGGTTTCGCGGAGTCACTCGCTGAGATCCAAACCGTTAACTGGCGGCCCGAAAAAGACACGCTAATCGTGGTGGACGAGTTTTTGTCGAGGAAAGAGGGGTGGCCTGCTTTCCTTCAGACCCTTACCAACCATGCCTGCGGCAATAAAGTGCGCGTCCTTCTGGTGGATCGGTATGATCACCTCTTAACGTGGGAGAAGTTTCTTAACTCCCAGCAACTCAAGAACGCTTTTTATCGCCCGTGGCCAAGCAGTAGCGAAGCGAGTCTTCCTTCACTTTGCGTTGGCGCCTTTTCATTACTAGGTGTCCAACACCTCCTTTCGTCTGCGCTGCCGACATGGGATGAAGAGGCCATTGAGCGCTTAGCGAACTGGTTCAAAAAGATCGACAAGGACGGACGCCCACTCTTTGCTTATATGGCTGCGGACGCAGTGTCGAAGCAAGAAGAGGGTGCCTCTACTTTTGCACACTGGAGTCAGCAGGACCTGCTCAGGCATGTGCTCGACACCCAAAGAAGGCGAATGATTGACGCCGGTGTCGACTACGAACACGGAAACTTGCTCGTCCTTGCGACGCTCGAAGGCGGCTTGCCCCTTGCGCAGAAGGCGTACCAAGCTTTGAGGCATGCATGGGGTAGCTGGGATGGCCCCGTTGATGAGAAACCAGAATGGCCATTCCCGGAAAAGCTAGACAACAACCAGATGGCGCTCCTCGCTTCCTACTCTCAACAATGGAGTCCAAAACTGGGCAACCTGCCGCCGCTACTGCCCGATCCCTTTGGCGAAGTGTTTGTGCTTTCCGCACTCACAGATACATGGGCCGAGGCACATGACTGTAGCCTCGAACGGGCCGGTGATGCTCAAGCAATCTATGAGTTCGCCCAATTTCGAGCCGAACTCAGCCCCGACTACGATGACACTTCGTTCGACAGATTTAACTGCCGGATCACCACTGACTTCTGGCCACAGGTCCGGCTGCTGAGGAATTTGAAAAGTCTGGATATTTTTAATGATGAAGTCTGCGATCTATCGCCGCTACAAGGGTTGACCGCGCTGCAAACACT
>DDEQ01000025.1 GCA_002336105.1 Chthonomonas sp. UBA1950
CGCGGATTCAAAATGATACACTACCTAGTTTTCGGCGTGGTGTCGTTCTGATGGATGCCTTATTTCTGGCGAATCTCAGAAATAGATTTCACCCCTTCCCGATCCATTCGACTTACAAACTGGCTCAGAACCGTGTAGGTAAACATCGGACCACCGTAAATGAACCCGGTATAGGCTTGGCACAGATGGGCTCCGAGAGTGAATTTATTCCACAGGTCGTCACCTGATGCTATTCCGCCCACTCCGATAACGGTCAGTTCGGGGCTGCTGTGACTGGAGACGTGCTTTAGAATCTCGTTAGCCTTTTTTTGAACAGGAAAGCCGCTGAGACCGCCGGTTTCTTCTGGATCGTATTTGAGCATGTCTCTTGCGATAGTTGTATTGGTTGCGATCAGCCCAGTCAGCTTCGTGTCATGGGCTACTTGGAGCACCTCATCTACTGCCTCGAACTCAAGGTCAGGGGCAATTTTCACAAAGAGGGGTTTCGTGGAATCGACGCTTTGGATGGCCTGGATGATATCGATGAGAGGTCCTTTCTCTTGAAGAGACCGTAACCCCGGTGTGTTGGGCGAAGAGACATTGATGACAAAGTACGCGCCGTAGGGAAGCAACGCCCGAAAAGAGGCTTCGTAATCAGCCGGAGCGTCTTTCAACTCCGTCACTTTGGATTTTCCAAGATTGATCCCGATAACGGTTTTCGGATTGCTATGCGAAAGTCTTTGGGCAGCCGCCTCACATCCATCGTTATTGAAGCCCATTCGGTTGATAAGGGCTTTTTCTTCGGGGATTCGAAATAGTCTGGGCTTTGGATTCCCCGGCTGCGGATATCTTGTGATCGTTCCTACTTCGACGCTACCAAACCCGAGACGGTGCCAGTGATCTACTGCGATGGCGTTCTTGTCAAAACCTGCCGCTAGTCCCAAAGGATTCTCAAACATCACTCCGAAAAGCGTTTGTGAAAGCCTGGAGTCCCTTATTTCTGGTGAGCAAATTAACCCTTTTGAAATCGCGGTCATCCCGAGTTCATGGGCTTTTTCTGGGTCTAGTTGGAACGCGAGCGGGCGCAAAATCGACGAGTAGAGACTCACACCTATTAAGTTACCGAAACAATATCATCAGAATTCACACAAATCAAGTGATACAAACAGGTGTCCCCGACTCGTCAAGAGAGGTGTGAACTGTCCCAGATGCGGAAAACCAGTGGCGGCGGGTGCGGCGTTTTGCATGCACTGTGGGCAGCCCATCGGTACGCCGAAGCCGACGCAAGCACCCTCGGGTGGCACGGCAGTAGGAGCCGCTTATCAGCAAGACGCCCGGAAAAAGAAAACAATCGCAGCCGTAATCGGGATCTTCGCGGCGATACTGGGCATATTCCTGGGTTTGAAAGCGGCAGGCGTTTTAGGTGCGAATACGACAAAAGATCCGGGAACGCTCCAAGCCCGTGGTGCGACTTCTGGACCCGTTTTGGTTAAAGAAGCCGCCCCCACCCCGCCCGTACTTGAAAAAGGCGCAGAAAAGAAGGTGATGCCAAAGGATGTTGAAGATTGGCTCAAACACCTCGAAAAGTGCGAAGCGATGAAAGTGGAGATCACGCTTCGTCAGCAAGCCGAATTGATGAAGTTTCAGCAGATGTTGAGCGTTCTCGGGCCGGATATGAACGCGCTGAACCCTTACGATAATGAAGACAGCCAATCTCCTGACAAGATCACTGGTGGTAAGTTTGCTGATCTACGGCCCGACTGGGAAAAGCTGATTCAATACTTCAATTCTTATCCGCCACCCGAAGAGTGTCGTCCGATTGCTGATGACTTCGGTCGAGCCCTCTCCGAAATTCCCGGAATGACTTCCGACGTAATAGATGTCTTGAACACCGTCGGGCAAGACCCAAGTGCTGCGTTGCAAAAAGTCAATAAGCTAAAAGGGAAGAGCTATGGCGACATTGATCGCTATTTCAATCGAGCGGATCAGCGGCTCAAAGCCATTTGTGAAAAGTACGATACGAGCAAGTGGTTTAATGTGAAAGGCGACGTCATTGAGGGTGGATCACTCGGTAAGTTCTGACGTTGGGAGGGAGGGCCATCCGTGGCCCGTCCGCTTCCATGCCGAATCAATTCTTCTAGGCGATCTTTCGTGCCAGAGAGCTTCCTGCAAATGCAGCGTCCAAGAAGACGACGCGCTTGGCTTCTTCCATGCTCGTAACGCCCGACGCCACCATTTCGAGTGCTTGCTGTTGCATTGGTATATATCCGTATTCGATCGCGAGTTCGCTAATGGCTTCAACAGGCGTTCGAGACGCAACCAGTTTTGAGACCTCTGAGTTCACTGGCATGAGCTCGTGGATGGCGGTTCTGCCTTTGAACCCAGTATTCGCGCATTCCTGGCAGCCAACGGAGTAACTCGTGAGATCAGGCGGTTCAATGCCGTATCCTCGCATGATGTCTGCATCGTGAGGATCTAGAGGCTTCGTAGATGTGCAATGCGGGCAGAGGACTCGAAGGAGTCGTTGCGCCATGACACCTGTGAGCGACGTTCCCAGTAGATAAGGGTCGATACCCATGTCCAGTAATCGCGGGATCGAGCTTGGCGCGTCATTACAGTGCAAAGTGCTCAAGACCATGTGACCCGTCAGTGCCGCTCGAATCGCTGTTTCAGCGGTTTCGCCATCGCGGATCTCACCAACAAGAACGATATCAGGGTCTTGCCTTAAGATGGCCCGAAGTTGTTTGGCAAATGTGAGCCCCACCTTTTCGTTCACTTGGGACTGGTTGACGCCATCAATGTCGTATTCGACGGGGTCTTCGCACGTCATCACGTTGTTCGAGGACTTCTTCAGCTCTTTCAACGCCGCATAGAGGGTTGTGGTCTTGCCGCTTCCGGTCGGACCTGTGACTAGAAACATTCCATATGGCTTGTTGACCAAGGAACGGAATAGCTCAAGGTTGTGGTCAGAGAATCCGATCTCGCTGAGATTCTTGAGAGAAACCGATTTGTCCAGAATTCGAAGAACGATGCGTTGGCCGTGGTAGTTCGGCAATACCGATACACGCAGATCAACCTCGCGGCCATCAATGCTCACCGAGATGCGACCATCTTGAGGAATTCGGTATTCCACGATGTCGAGTTCCGCCATGATTTTTAAGCGGGTCACCAACATCGGCAAAAGAGTCGGAGGGATTTGTCGCGCCAAAAGCATTCCGCCGTCAACGCGGTACCGAACCTCAACGCGGTCGTTTCTTGGCTCGATGTGAATGTCACTAGCGCCAAATCGGATGGCTTCTCGCAACACCTGGTTGACCAGCCCGACCACTGGGCGGGTATCTGTCTCGGTGATCTGTGCTGACTTATCCTTGGACTTTGCGGTTACATTAAAATCTTTAAGGGCTAGGTCGACCAGTTCGTCGAGGTTCTCGGGTGCCGCAGATTTTCCGTGAAACTTTTCGATGGCCTCGGCGAGGCGTTTTGCGTCGGCAAGAACTGGTTCAACTCTTAGGCCGGTTTGCTTTCGGATCAGTGAAATCGTTGCGAAATCATGAGGATTGACCATCGCGACAAGGAGCAAATCGCCTCGAATTGCTACGGGAAGGCATTGTCGTTCCTGACTCACCTGTCCCGCAACCTTTTTGACTGCTTTGGGGTCCGGTTGTTCGGCCTCGATTCGCCAGGGACAAACACCGATTTGTGCCGCAAGCGCGTTCAGCAATAGCTCCTCGGTAATGTATCCCATATCGACAAGGATGGAACCGAGTGGCATCTTTGTCGCCGATTGTGATGCCAATGCGCTATCTAGCTGATCTTGATCAATCAGGCGGAGAGAGAGCAGCAGTTCACCAAGTCGCTTTCGAGGGCTGGTCATGATTTTCACTTGCTAGCGGATTCACTAGCAATGAAAATTGTCGGTATTCCATGCTAGGCTGAACCTGATTGAACTACTGGGTTAAGTTCTCTTGCAGCAAAGCTGAGATGAGCGAAATCTGAGGTTTGAAACCACAACAGCTTTGAGAACATAGAAATGGGTACACTTTTTCGGCTTAAGAGGAACCCTTGAATACCGCTTATACAATCTTAGTTGCCATTGGCCTGATCGTGGCCGTCGTTTTCTCTTTACTAGTGTTGATCACGGGTAAAGGAGATGCGATGTCGGGTGGCGGTGGAGTTCGAACCACATTTAAGGGGAAGGCAAGCTTCGACGACTATATGTCTAAGCTCACTCTTTATCTGGGCATCTCCTTTATGATTCTGATGTTGGTGATCGACTGGATCGGAAACCGTCTGAATCAATAAGTCAAAGATAATCGCCTTCTGATAAAGGGCATCGCCTCGCTGACCAGGATTCCAGCGATGATCAGCCCTCCTCCGATGACAGTCATACGGGTGATCGGTTCACCTGCCATCGCGCCAAAGCAAGCCGCCCAAACTGATTCGAGCGCGTAAATCACGGTAGCGCGTATTGGCGTGACCTTTCTTTGTGCCCAGTTCATCGTCAAAATCGCGCCTGCGGTTGCAAAGAGCCCCATCAAGATTCCGATTGTGACGGCAATCGAGCTAATCTTCTCATGGCTTTCTAGGGGTACGAACGCTAACGACACACACATCACAATGAGGAGTTGAACTGCGCAGAGAGCTATTGCGCCACCGTGATGCTTGAACCGACTGATCAGGATGATTTGCATCGAACTGGCGATTGCAGAAACGAAAACCAGAATTTCTCCAAGCCCAATACTCAAGCTCAAGTCGCCGTGCATCGAAATTACGATCAAGCCCAAGAACGAAAGTGTGACGCCAGCAATCGCTGACCTCGATGGGCGGACCTTATGAAGAATCGCCTCTAGGATCGGCACCAAAGGGACATAAAAAGAAGCGATGAATGCTCCTTTGGCACTCTCGACTGTCTTTAGGCCGTAGGTTTGAGATGCAAACCCAATCACGATAACGAACCCGACAATGATTCCGGCTTTCCACTCTTTTCGGCCCGGGATTCTTCGGAGCAGTATCCATAGACACGCAGCGCCGATTGTGAACCTAATTGCCAGAAACGAGAACGGCCCAATGGTGCTTACTGCGATTCGGGTGCCCAAAAACGTAGCGCCCCAAACTATCGTCGTTAGGATGAGCGCGATTTCTGGTAGTCGATGCTTCACCAACAACCCCGAGCTATGGTAGAGACCGTGCTCAATCTCACGACCTTGGGTTGACGCCGAGTTGGTCGTAGATTGTTTGCCAACGATCCGCGTGAGTAGGGCAGATATGATCTGGCTTGAAGCCTAAGGAAAGATAAGTTTTGAGCGCTGGTAACCGGAAATCTTGTGTATTCAAAACAACGTCGTCGTATCCTAGCCGAACAAAAGCGTGAAGTGTTGCAACCGTGGCAGACCAGCCAAGTTTTGCTCCTCGATGGTCGGGATGAACCCCTACCCAGTGAACATAGCCCGTCGTTGGACCGTTGTTTCCGCTAGCCGCAGACGCGGTGCCGACGATAGATATTCCTGAGCAAATCACGAAGGTCTCTTTTACGAAATCAGTTTCAACAAGGTCTTTCATTACTCGCTCAACAGACCAGTCTTCTGCGAACGCAACCGTTAACATTTGAGCTAACGACACCTCGTCACCCGGCTCATAGGTCCTAAGGTCGTAACCAAATGCGAGCTTCTGCTCCGGCAGATTAAGCAAATCGCTGCGTCGCATCTGTAGCTGAATTTCCTGTGTCTGCGGTTCCGCCATCAGGGAACTAGTTTACTGTTTACGGGAAAGCTCCCTTGCGTACTCCCGAACCTCAGACATCGGCAAGTTTAGATCTGGAGAGAGCACGATCGCGTCTGCTCGAAGAAAGATAAAATGCACTTCCTTTGGCGCTTTACCAAGGTTTGCCTCGATCATCAGGGCGTACGCCGCAGCTTGGTGTAGATAGCCTTCCATGCGTTTCTCCGCTTCTTTTTGCGTCGATACCGCATCTGTTTTGTAATCGACGACGACATATTCGCCGTCCTGATCGCAATATATCAGGTCGATATAGCCTTCGATGAGGGTTCCTTCGATATTCGCAGAAAGAAACATTTCACGCCAACATTGTCCTTTGCTTGCATTTCGAACTGTCTTAGTATCGAGTGCCTTCCTCGCCATTGCCAATAACGTATCGGGGTCTTGTTTCTCGATTTGTGCTTGAGCCATGACGAGGCGTGGCAAATAATGCTCCGGGAAACGTAGGTCAACTAACTGCATGATGCTATGGACGGCGCGGCCCAGATCGATGCCACCCGACCGAAGAATGCCTCTTATCGGGTTAGTTTCAATCGGCTCCCCTTTAAGCCAATCGCGAACCTCTCTTGCCAGTGTGCTTGGTGATCGGATCGGCTTGGTGACAATGTGGGACAGATCGTTCTGAATCTTTTGTGTGAGCTCAACAATGTTGGTCAACTTGCCAGACCGTGCTTCCGTCTCCAAAACACAACCTTCTTCGTGTTCGAGTGGTATACGCAGCTCTTCAGGAATGGCTCCCCAAAGCCTTCCTGCCATAGAGGCATCTGGCTTTTTCGCGTCGTGACTACAGCCTAAAACTAGTCGGTCCTTTGCGCGGGTTGCCGCCACATACAGCAACCGATCTTGTTCTAGAAGGTCCATCGTGTTCTCGAGTTCTTTTTGCTCCGCCAGGCCACGCGTCGCTACAAGAGGCTTCGAGGTGAGGCGAACTTCCAGTTGGCCCAATTCATTCGGAATCACGGGAACAGAATCTGCATTCGATTTAGAACCGCTGATACCAGTGAGAACTACAATCGGGAACTCCAGCCCTTTTGATGCGTGGATGGTCGTGATGCTAACGGCGTCATCGTCTTCCTCGGGAATCACGCTTTCGTTGACGCTCGCAGAACCATGAGAAAGCTCGGACAGGTATTGGACAAAACCCCGTAGAGATCCAACAGCGGACTGCTCATACTTCACAGCAAGGTCCTGCAAAATCATGATGCGTCGCCAGGCATCTCGCGGACGATCATGCAATGCCGCGCTTTCCATCAGTCGAAACCCTGCAATAACCTGGTCGACCAACTGCGTGAGCGTCGACCATACAGATGCGGAGTTGAGCTTGCGCAAAGTTTGGTACACGCGTTGAATTGACTCTACGTTCGAGTCGTTTTGCCAATCGAAGGAACCTTGATGTTCGAGCAGGTCTTGATCAGAACACCCTCCCGCAACGGAACGCAATACTGCGATGAGTGCGATTTCATCGGTCGGATCTGCCAAAACCTGAAGAAAACTCAGGACAGTTCTGGCTTCTTGAGAAGCGAAAAGCAGTGAGCGACTGTCGATTCTGTAAGGGATTCTTTGCGATTGAAGTGCTCGTTCCAGTGTTGGAAGGATAGTTCGCGACCGAATCAGGATCGTGACGTCCTTGAACATCGCGGGACGAAATTGATCGGTTCGCCCGATCCGAACATGCCACCTCGCGTTACGAACCCGATCCGACAGCGCTCTCGCAAGAGTTTCCGATTCGAGTTCCCTCATGGCGTCTGCCTTGAGCCCCTCGATAGGACCCCCGATCAATTCGATCACTGACGCGTCCTGATGGGGAACACAAGCCGGATTAGGAAGAAGACTCGTATATGGTGATTGTTGTTCTGAGTTGAGGAGTGTCAAGAAAATAGTGTTAACGTGACTAATTATCTCGGGGGTTGAGCGGAAGTTTGTTTGTAGCTGATGGACCTCTGAAGCAAGAGTTTTCTTGACTTCCTCATAGATCCTCATATCTGCTTGTCTGAACCGGTAGATCGACTGCTTTGGGTCACCTACGACGAAAAGAGATCCTTGTGGAATGGCCCCCGTTTCGTCTTCAAGAAGAAGCCGCAGGAAGCGTACTTGCAGTGGATCAGTATCTTGAAATTCGTCAACAAGGACGTGTGTGATGGTCTCTTTTACCTTTGACCGCGCCGACTCGGAGACTTCAAGCATTCGGACTGCATTCGCCAAGAGGTCGCGGAATTCGAGCGTCCCATCCGTTCTTCTTCTATCGTCATCTTCGGTGACGGCTTCAGCAATTCGGTCCAAGATGGGTGCTATTAGAGCCATCTGAATCGCCGCATTGATGGAAACTTTGAGCCTATCTGCGCGGTCACGAAAAGCTACGCATGCGCTTTTAACTTCGGCAACGGACTCGCCCCATCCCTTCTTACTCCCTACGTTCGTCAGCGGCCTTGGCAAACCCGTCAACCATTCCAGCGTGTTTTCGTGTCCACTTTCATAGTATCGAAGAACACTATTAATCTGTCCCAGTAGCTTGTCTTGAGGGTCAGAACAAATCTGGCTGAGTTCTGCTAGGCTCACACAGCGCTCGTGTAGATCAACGAATTCCTGTTCGAAGGTTGGAATCTCAGTTGTCCACGCACCAAGGAAAGGTCGGCGTTGGTTCTTGAGTGCTTTGGCAAAATTCCGAAACCGGTCGAGCTTGATATTGTTCTCAAATGCGGCCTCCCAAGCGGTCGCAAGGTTTGAATCAGCCAACAAAAGTTTTGCTAGATGCTGCCACCAGTCGTCTGTTCGAATGGTGGACTGTATGTCATCCAACAGCACAAAGCCTGGCGGAACTTCAGATTCGATGGGGAATTTAGTCAGTAGTCCTCGAACGAAACTGTCGATTGTCGAAATCGAAGCCTGTTCGATATCGTTCAGCAGGTGGCTCTGTTCTGGATAACGCCCTACGTGCTCTTCAAGCGACCGTCGAAGCCTGTCGCGAAGCTCAGCTGCAGCTTTCTCGGTGAAAGTGATCGCAGCTATGTTTCGGAAGTGAATCGGCTTGCGATGGCGCGTGACCATCGACAATATTCGACCAACCATAGCGGTGGTTTTTCCCGTACCAGCACCTGCCTCGACGAACAAGTTCTTCTTGGTTCGAAACTGAATACGTCGTCTGGCTTTGCTGTCTCCGAGCATTAGAGCTCACCTCTAGCTTCGGCGAAACCTCTGACAACTCGTAGGTTCTTTGCGTCAGCCCACCTTTCTGCTCGATCTCGCGGACAAACTCGGTCGAACGGGCAGAACTGGCAGTTTTTGTAGCCACTTTGGAATTCGTCACCGGGCCGCATGGGAAACACGGCTTCTTGAATTAGCTCAACCGTGGATTCAAGCAACTTGCCGAATTTCTCTTTGTTAGACTCGTCAAATGGAATGGAAAACTTCTTCCATCCGTCGGTCTGATTCATTTGCAGATAATGTCCATCGACTCGGTTTCGAATGACCTGGGATTGAATGAGTGCATACAGCGGTATTTGGAAAAGTTCTCCGCCGCAAAACGGATCTTTTGAAAAACCCTCGAACCCAGTCTGAGAAGTTTTATAGTCAATGACGTGACCGAAGTCGCCGACGTCAAAGCGGTCGATTCGTCCTTTAACTCGGATCTTCGCGTTCGTGAGAACCAGGTCAAGTTCGAACTCTGATTCGGTTGCCCGTGGTTTCGCGGCAAAGTCGGTAGCTAGCTGAGTGTTGAACTCGACGAACTCTTCTAGTCGTATCTGAAGTCGCCGCTTTTGGTCTTGCCAAAGGATAGGCTCAGGCAGATTGTCGCTCACCTCAGCCTTTGCAAATGCGTTTTCTATAAGCGGCCTCATGATTTCAAGACCCTGATCTTGATCAACCGTTCCACCTAAGTCCCTAATTGCATTAACGTATTGCCCGAGCACTCGATGCACAAGATTTCCTCTTTCCCCTCCGTCGTAGCTGAACGGTTCAGCTGGACGGCTTGGCTCCTGAATACCTATCACATCCTGTAAATAGAACCGGTAAGGGCAAATCGATAATCGCTCAAGCGCCGTTGCTGACCATACTCGTCCAAGCAAGTCTGGTGTTTGTAGTTTGGTTTCGTGCGGACTGGAAGGAGGAGCGTAAAGAGCGTTTTGAAGGGTTGCGTCCGCCAGTGATTGTGGTTCGAATTGCGTTAGCTCTTCAAAGGTTGAAACACTGAAGTGAAACCAAGAATTTTGTCGTAAACCGGAAAGGTCGTCCGCATAAACTGGTTTGCTCAACTTTTCGCCGAGTTTTTCAAGATACCAGCGGGATGGATGAGATTCACGCTGTAAATCTCGGTCGATCTTGTGGGTCGAGAGGGTGACCGATGGCGCCAATAGTAAGGCATGATTGAGCGCAATTTCATCGCGCTTTTGGTCGCCAATAGCGTCTTCGGGGAGGAGCGGATCGATCTTTGGAGGAGCAGGTAAGTCGCCTTCATTCAGTCCCAAGATGAAGAGATGGTCAAAGTCGAGACAGTGAGCTTCGTCGATAGTTCCGACAAAAACACCCGAGCCGTAACGGCTGGCTTGTGGCAATGGTGCCATCAATAGGTCTTCCACACATCCGGAGAAGAATGACAAATCGGCTTCGTCGCTGATCACATCAAGTTGGCGCAGCGTAGCAATTCTCTCGACGATGGCTTCGAAATGTGCCTGCTGATCTGTATTGAGGCTTTCCAGGTCGATTCGCTGCATTGCTCGCAGTAGCCAATCGACAAGATCATTGTAGGTGGTCCCCGTATTTGTCAGGTCCTCGCGAAGTTGAACCAGAAATGCAACGATTTCGGCGGCACCGCTCCGGTTCAAACCCACGATCCATTCTTCTGATGTTTCGCGAAGTCGTAGCTTTCTGAATTGGCGCTCCCAGTTGTCAACTTCTTTAACATCGACATGAGGGCAAGTGCGAAGGAACTCGAACAAGCGATTCCTATTTATTGGCTGCGTAGCCAGCGACAGCCACGATCGGACGAAGCGGCCCACTTGTGCATGGGCCATCAAATAGCTTGCTTCGCCATGAAACGGAACTCCCGCCCGTTTCAGAGCGCACTCAGTAAGTAGCTTTAGGCTTGAGCCCCGTCCGAAGAGGATGGCTAGTCGATTAAAAGGCACTCCGTTACGAGCTAACCGCATCACCTCTCGGCAAGCATAGTGTGCTTCTGATCGAGCATCAGACAAGACGGCAAAGGATAAGTCCGTCAAAGGTTTTTCTGGGCTTGCAAGTGTCACCCATGCAGGAAGGGGGTAGGCGGGAGACAGCAAGAACGTTGCTCTTTCGGTGAGATACTGGAAGAACATCTCTTCTAGCGGACAAGAAACGACCGGATAGAGCACGATGATGGCTCCCATTTCGGAGAGTGCAGGGCAACCCGTTCGTAGTGAATCGAATGCCAACACTAGATCACCCTCTTTGTCGATGAAGTGACTTTGCCAAGCTGCCAAGAACTGTGGATATGAATGCTCTAGCGAAGTCCCCAAGACATTGATTTGATGAGCACGAACACTTCGAAAAGTCCTCGCATATGCCTTAATCGTTCCTCGATTTGGATTTGTGCCGGCCTTGATTGCTTGCCGGACCGCTAAGAGTTGGCAGGGTTGGCTGAGCGGAATTCTTCTGACCGCACTTTGAAATTCGGCAAGCAAAGTGATGACTCTTTGAAGTGGAGTAAAGCGAACGTTTAATAAGCCTGTCGTTCTTTCGGCCAACCTGCGGCGCAAGTGGATAGCCGCAATATCTGAATCAACGATGACGGTGACCGGCGCAAGTGGATCTTCGGCCTGAACTGCGCGAATCTGTGTCTCGAGTGCTGCAAGAGCCTCGTTCCCTGGGCGGCAATACGCAACCTTAGTCATCTTGATTCTTCTGAGATTACAGGATTCCGTTGTTGTTCGAGCGTAGAATCTATTGGAGTTGCTCTGATGACGAATCTAGACGAAGAAACCTTTGCCGCTATCCACCGTGTTTTTGCGGAGCCAAAGCGGCTAGAGATCATTCAGAAGATACGAGAAAAAGAGAACGAGTCAAAGGTGACTTGTAATTGCGTGCTTGGCGAAATGGAGATTAGCCAGCCAACGTTTTCACACCACTTAGCTGAATTGTCGAAGGTGGGGTTGATCAACGTCATCAAGCAAGGTCGGCACAATCTTTTGAGCGTCAACGAGGAGTTGATCTCAGCTTATTTACATTCCTTAACAGAAAAACTCAAAATATGACGAATCATTTCAATATATCGACGCATATCGATATATTGAAATGGGAACTTACTCTAACAAAGTCATCGTCATCACCGGAGCAACTTCGGGCATCGGTCGAGCAACCGCCGTTCGCCTCGCCAAAGAAGGGGCAAAGCTCGTTTTGGCTGGTCGCCGCGAGTCAGAGGGGCAAAACGTTGTTGACGAAGTCAAAGCGCTTGGTGCAGAAGCGATTTTTGTCAAGACCGATGTGACAGTTGAAGCCGATTCTGAGAACCTGATTCAGCAGGCGATCAAGCAGTTCGGCAAAGTAGATGGGGCGTTCTTAAACTCGGGCGTTTTCCGATTTGCTCCGATTGTCGATCAGACGGCTGAGGACCTCACCAACCAGATCGCAACCAACGTGAATGGCGTCTATTACGGCCTGAAGCATTTCGCACGAAATGCCAACCCAGCAGGTGGTGCGGTTGTTATCAACTCTAGCGTTGTTGCTGAACTCGGTATGCCGAACGGTACCGCATACTCACTCACCAAAGGAGCGGTCAATACTCTCACTCTCGGAGCGGCCGTTGAGTTAGCCCCCAACAAGATTCGAGTCAACGCAGTTGCACCAGGACCGATTTGGACAGAGGGTGCCGAGCAGATGATGGGCAATCGCGAGAATTTCGATGCGAACCTTGGGGCGTTGGTTCCTCTAGGACATGGCGGCGAAGCCGATGACATCGCAAATGCAGTGGCTTATCTTCTTTCAGACGATGCGAAGTTTGTGTCCGGTACTGTACTTAACGTCGATGGCGGCATGAGCGCTAAGTAAAACTGAGAATTGTATGGAGGCCGATCTCTCGACCTCCATACAATTCTCACTCAACAGTGACCGATTTGGCTAGATTTCGAGGTTGGTCGATCTCGCAACCTCTCAGCTTGGCGACGTGATAGGCGAGAAACTGCATCGGAATGATCGAAAGGAGAGCATTCAGGAAGTCAAACTTCGAAGGTCGAAGTTTGATTGTGTAGTCAGCGACTTTGTCGACGAGCCCCGACTGATCGGTGGTGATGGCTACGATGGTTCCGTTTCTTGCCTGAACCTCTTTGATGTTGCTGACTACTTTGTCTGTCGTTGCTGCATCGGTTGCGCCGAAGACTGCGACGACGCCTTGCTCCACCAAAGCGAGCGGTCCGTGCTTCATTTCCCCGGCTGGAGACTCTTCCGTGGGAACATAAGCGACCTCCTTCAGCTTCAGAGCGCCTTCGTAAGCGGTGTAGGCATCAGCCCCTCGACCCAAGAAGAAGCACATTGGCATGTCTTTGATCTGCTCGCTCAATTCCTTGACCTTATCTTCTGTGGCCAAAGCATCCGTCGCGTAGTCGGGGAGACGGCGTAACTCTTCCACCCACTCGTCAACGCGAATGCCCGGTGTCTCTTGAACTTGAGCGATATGCAGAGCAAGCAGGGTGAGAACGATGATTTGAGCGGTGTATGCCTTTGTCGAAGCAACGCAAATCTCGGGGCCAGCCTGAGTAAGCAAAGTTCGATCGCACTCTCGGGCAATGCTCGAACCGACAACGTTGACGATTCCTAGCGTGCGGATTCGACGCGCTTTACACAGCCGTAGAGCGGCTAAGGTGTCTGCCGTTTCGCCTGATTGAGAGACAAAGACGGCTAATGATCGTGGCGAGAGTACGGGATCGCCATAGCGAAACTCGCTTGAGTAATAAACATCCGTTGGCAGCCGCAAGATTTTCTCGAACAGGTGCTTACCCATCAATCCGGCATGATAAGCGGTGCCGCATGCAATGATGTTGACTCGGTCGATCTCGTTCCAAACATGTTCAGAGAAAACGCCTTCTAGCCGAACTTGTCCTTTCTCATCAATGCGACCAACGAGCGATTGCCGAATAACTTCGGGTTGCTCATTGATTTCTTTGACCATAAAGTGGTCGTAGCCACCTCGTTCTGCGGCAGCGACATCCCACTCGATGCGTTGTGACTTGACAGGTAGTTCACGTCCGTCCCCGTCGAGCAACCTGACGGAATCTTTGGTGACCACGGCAACCTGCCCTTCTTCAACCACGACGATATCACGAGTGTAGGGAAGTAGGGCCGGAATATCACTCGCCAGCATGTTTTCGCCCACTCCTAAGCCAATAACTAGCGGACTTGCGTTACGGGTGGCAATAATCTTGCCTGGCTCGCGCTTTGACAATATGACTAGCGAGTAAGCGCCGCGGAGTCTTCGAACTGCACGAACTACAGCTTCTTCTATTTTTGTGCCCGAAGTGTATTCTTCGCCGACGACGTGGGCAGCAACTTCGGTATCCGTTTGGGAGAGAAATAGGTGGCCCTTTGCGATCAAATCATCCTTCAGCGTCAAGTAGTTCTCAATGATGCCGTTGTGGATGAGCGCAACATCGCCGCTTTGATCGAGGTGGGGGTGCGCATTCAAATCTGTGGGGCCGCCATGCGTTGCCCAGCGCGAGTGAGCGATCGCGTGATGACAGCTCTCTGGTCGGTGATCGAGCAGTTTTCCGAGTTCGGTCAACTTGCCTGCTTTTTTCAAAACATTGATTTGCTGGTCATCGTTCAAGAAAGCGATGCCAGCGCTGTCATATCCTCGATATTCCAATCGTTTGAGCTGATCGAACACAACATCAATTGCGTTTCGAGGTCCAACGTAGCCAGCTATTCCGCACATACACTCCATTGTGTCATCCTATTGAGAGTAGCCATGAAGCAGATCCGCCCAAACATCTATCAAGTGACCTATACGGACCTTGGCAAGCCGACCAAGAAGGGATATTACGAAGTTGAATCGTTGGGCAAAGTGATGTTGGATCAGGCCGACGTTCGTTACTTCAACGAGGTTTTGGAGAAAGGATACGAGCCTCTTTTCCACGTCAGCCAGTCGGAAGCACTCAAAGGCGCCTTTGTTGTCATCTCTCGACAGTGGCCCGCTTAGGGTTTAATCTCGGGCGTGTCCAACGCCCAATTTAAACAAAGTTACCTAACTGCAGGTCTATCCGACGAAGAGATTCAGGATCTGTTCTCTATTGCCGAAGTGCGCCGTCATGTCAGTGGGGACGCGATAACGACCTTTGGGAAAATCGAGAATGAACTGATTGTCGTTCTTGAGGGGCGCGTCAATATTCTTACCGAGGACGGCGACAAGTTAGCCGAAGTCGGTCCTGGATCGGTAATTGGCGAAATTGAGTTGCTTGATGCCCGACCTAGAACGGCCAATGCAGTGTGCGTCGGCCTGGTAGATATTGCAGTATTTCCTTCTCTAAAACTGCGAGCCAAGCTTAATGCGAATAGGCACGTTGGTTTTGTCGTACTTGCAAACTTGGGCCGAGTCTTGTGTATGCGGTTACGTGATGCCGATGTTCGTATCGACACACTTTCTGACACTGCACGTGGCGGTGCCTGGAACAGTGCACTATGACTAGAAACATTCGGGCAGCAGTACCAGCTGATGCGGAAAGCATCTTTGAACTTGTAAACGAATTAGCTGACTATGAGAGGCTTTCTCACATGGTCACGGGTACCTCTGAGGATCTGGCTAAGTCGATTGAGGCAGGGCACTGTTGGGCTTACGTTTGTGAAGTCGCAGACGAGGTAGTCGGTTACGCCTTGGGTTTTCGAACATACTCGACTTTCTTGATGAAGCAAGGGACTTGGCTAGAGGATCTCTATGTCCGCCAAAAGGATCGTGGACAGGGCCACGGCAAAGCTCTCTTAACCTACATTCGAGACGAAGCCGTTGCTCGTGGAGATGGCCGACTCGAATGGAGTGTGCTCGACTGGAACGAGAGTTCTATCGAATTCTATTGTCGAATGGGTGCTGACCTCCTGCCCGATTGGCGCATTTGTCGAATGACCTTATAGTGTTGTTTGTGCGTAATTTCGCGAAACAAACATAGGTGGCAAGAATCATCGTGAATTGTTAGTTTTAGGCTCAAAACTGGCGGTAACCTTGGGGCGTTCCGGTGGCATGGAACAACGACAAATAAGAGTAGGCCAGACTGATGAAAAAGCTAAAGATTGGAATTATCGGCAGTGGCGGCATCGCGCAGAACGCTCACATGAAGGGTTATGCTTCGATCCCAGACGAGTGTGAAATCGTCGCCGTTTCTGACATCAACCCGGATGTTGCTAAGGCAGCAGCCGAAAAGTACAACGTCAAAGACATCTACACAGACTATAAAGAACTTCTAAAAGATAACGAGATCGATGCTGTCTCGGTAGCGACGCCGAACGCTTATCACAAACAGCCTACGATTGATGCTTTGAATGCTGGAAAGCACGTTCTTTGTGAGAAACCGCTTGCCATGGACGCAAGTGAAGCACGCGAGATGTGTGCGGCTGCAAAGGCAACCGGAAAGATCCTTCAAGTAGCTCTTCAGAGCCGATTTGGTGGACCTGCGCGGTTCATGAAAGACTATATCGACCAAGGCAACATGGGTGATATTTACTTCGCTCGTGCACAAGCTCTCCGACGCAGAGGCGTTCCAGGTTGGGGTGTCTTCATCGACAAAGAGAAGCAGGGCGGCGGTCCGCTTATCGATATCGGTGTTCATATTCTCGACTTCACCCTCTTCTTGATGGGCTATCCAAAGCCGGTCGTCGCAAGCGGCAAGACTTGGGACACGATGGGCAAAAATCCCGAGTTGTGGAACTCATGGGGTGACTATGATCGGTCTAAGTTCACCGTTGAAGACTTCGCAGTTGGCTTGATTAAGTTCGACAACGGTGCTGTCATCTCGCTTGAAAGTTCATTCATGGGCAACCTCGACGGCGATCCATTCGAGACCCAACTCTTCGGAACCAAGGCCGGAGCCAAGGTTCGTGTTTACGGTGACAATCCAATCGAGATTTACACCGAAAAGGACCGCCAGTTGTTCAATATGCAGCCGAAGAACATTCCTCACGTCGAGTCATCGCACGTTGCCGAGGTTCAGGCATTTGTTGACGCTATCAAGAACAACAAGCCAAGCCCAGTTCCGGGCGAAAATGGTCTCATTCTCAATGCCATTTTCGACGCCATCTACAAGAGCAGCGTTTCTGGCAAAGAAGAAGCGATCGACGTATCCTTCTAAAAAGTCAAAAGCCTCTCACTTGCCGCATTGAATGTGGCAGGTGAGAGGCTTTTTTGTGTCGAAGGCTAGGCCGCGTAGATCAGTTGCACCTTTTGCTTGAGCGTAGAAACAAGCATTTGAACCTGTTCAGCGGAGAACTCATCGGTCTCGACGAAGGTCTGAAGAGCTTCGCTCAGCCCGTCAAAATGAGGTGAAGACCAAGTCCCCAGAGGCTCTTTGTTGGAGTCCAGCTTCGTCAATGTCAACCGTAAGTTGGATGAGATCTCGTTGGACTGGATGCCATGTCGAACAAGGTCTGGGATCGAAGTGTACACGCCGGTGACGTGGGAAATTCCTGCCTGGTCTACAGATTCTGTGACCCAATATAACTTTCGAAACATCATTGTTTTTCCTTAATTCGGCTACTTTGCCGACTCTCCTTATAGTAACCGAAGAGAGTCTAGTAGAGTACCTAGCTAGTTGTAAACCTAGCAAGCTAACCAACGCTGCTTTATGGGATTGCCAGAAGGGTCTAGGTCCTTTAGCCATCCGCTTACTTATCATCTAGGCACTTTGGCGTGAGCCGTCTTAGGTTCAAGATGTGCCTATTTGACTCATCTGAACGTAGAATTATCCGATTCAACTCGATCTGGAATTTTGTAAATAGTTCTCCTCCGTACATCTGGTTGGTCGCGGCTTTAGCGGCGTCAAGAGAAGTGGGGGGAATAATGACAATCGGAAGCATGGTGAAATCGGCGGGCATAGTGGCAGCCGCAGGAGCAGTAATCGGGTTAAGAACAGTAGTGCCAATTGTTCCCGTCGTCATCAAGGGCACTTCGATGGCCCCAGCGTACGGCAACAACAACCTAACGTGGGCTTCAAGGGACACCTCTAATTTGAATCCTGGAGATGTTGTGGTGTTTAACTGGCAAGGCGACACGATGGTAAAGCGGGTTGCCTACATTGCCGGGGACACGTACCGCGAATACAGGATATTTGGCAAATGGGTGAATGGCGTTGGATTTGCAGGGCCGAAGAAGTTCGCGGCAAAAGGTGCATGTACAGCCCAAAGGGACGTGTTGATACCAAAAGGATATGTATTCGTTCTCGGCGACAACCGACCTTATTCCATCGACTCTCGGGTCTATGGCTTAGTGCCGGTCAAAAACATCACAGGGCGTCTTTTGAATCCAAAACCTAGAATGCAGATCGACCCGGTGACTGAAACGCCAGTCGTGATGCCCACCGTGGTTTAAAGGTCTAAGGTGCCCGGATCAGCTAGCCCGATCCAGGCCGTTGCATCGTAAATATCGCGAAAGACTCGCATGTCGGTCGGCAAGTTTGAAATAATTTGCTCGCCGTAACGCTTGGTCTGAATGCGTGAATCGAGCAGCGCAACGATTCCACGATCTTCGTTTGTTCGAATTAGTCGACCGGCTCCTTGGCGCATCATCATTTTCGCTTGCGCCAAGGTGTGTTCTTGAAACGCATCTCGTCCTTGCTGTTGTAGCCAAGCTAGTCGGGCAATCTGTGGTGGATCAATGGGAACTTCAAAAGGAACTCTGACAAGCGCCACACACGAGAGAGTTTCCCCCGGAGCATCGAACCCTGTCCAAAATGAGCGAAGAGCAAAAAGGCTGCTATGCGTCTCTTTGAGGAACCTCTCGCCAGTTGAAGCGTTACCGTAGTTCTTCTGGAGCAAGATCGGCAGTTCATCATTCACTCGAATGTAGTTGTAAACGCCTTCCATTTCTTTGCGCGAGTGGAATAGGGCTAATGTTCGCCCTCTGCAAGCCGTGATGATCTCACTTAATTCTTTTGCAACGGCCCGATAGTATGCGTCTTCGGTTCCTTCTCGCCGGGCAATCGTTGGGTCTGGAATGGCCCCTTGTTTGGGCAAATAAATTGCGGCTTGTGCGGAGTAATCAAACGGTGATGGCAGGATCTCCTCGTAAACTGGATCAAATCCTGTTGAACGTTTGATGAAGTCAAACCCTCCGTCGATGGCGAGGGTCGCAGAAAGAAAAGCCGTCGGCGTTTTGCTCCAAATCATCTCCTGAAGAGGGTCCGCGAGGTCGATGATATCTTGCCGAAGCATCGGCTCTTGACCTGATGAACCTAAATAGCTGACGGATACGCCATTAGGTGCGAAAAGTGAAAAACACCCGAGGCCGTACTCGCGAAGAAACAACCCATACATACGAGTCGCTTCGCTTACCATCTTAGCCCCTTCAGGCATTTCGTCTTTCCAGCGCTCCATTCTGCGATTGAGCCCTTTCACAAAAGTTTCGCAGGTGTCGCTGACTGAAACCGCAAGCTGTTTCGCTCCCTGGTTGTTGTCAGTAGTCTTTGCTGCGTTGACATTTGGGTGCTCCAACAGTTCGTCTGGCGCGGCAACGAGGATTCCTGGACGGCCCATAGTCAGCCCGTAGGCGACGAGATCCTTACGGCATCTTTCAATATCTTGTCGAAACTTGTTGAAATCATTGAGCCAGTCGGCACCCTCTCCAGCGCGCTCGGCCAGAGGAGCGATCGAGCCATCCAATCGACTCGCCACGGCGAGCAGGCCGTTGAGTTTGTTCGTACTCAACTCAAACTCTAGGCCATTGATTGCAGCTTGTGGAAAGTCGTGAGCTTCATCAAGAATCAAATAATCGAACTTGCCGATGAGTCCGCTATCGTCATCGAGCGCGCGACACATCGCGGCATGAGAGACAACCACACTGTGGTTCGTGATGACGACATTGGCTCGCTCTGAACCTCTCCGTGCTTTGTAATAGTAACAATCGTCGTAAGCAGGGCATGCCCGACCAGGGCAAACCGGTGGTGCAGCTACCTTTTGCCAAAGCTGGGTCAACTCCCGAACCGGTTTCTTGACGACTTTACGAAACTCAGTCTCGATTCCCAAACGAGCGCTCGTTCGAAAGCCGTCGACTAGATCCGGAGCGACCTCATCCATTGCGGTAAGACAAACGTAACGCTGCCTTCCCATGAGTAGTTGGGTTCGAACTCCAGCCGTTCCTTCGAACAGACTGAGCGCAAGCGGAATGTCCTTTCGCCAATATTGTTCCGCCAAAACGTTAGTGTAAGTCGCAATGACGGTTCGGCGATTGCCTGCGATGGCGTGTGCGATAGCAGGAATGAGCGCGGCGAGAGACTTGCCAAGGCCAGTTGGAGCCTCGAAAGCTCCGCTAGTCTCTCCGCCAATCATGTCTCCCAAAAGCAACGCAAGCTGCTTTTGGTCTCGGCGCTCCGTAAAGCCGGGCTTTTGGGCGAGAACCCGAAACGCGCCTTGGATGAGCTCGTTAGCTGTTGGGTTCTCGGTACTCGTTTTACTTACCTCGGGCTAAAACAGCTTCAGCAATCTGAACCGCATTCAGAGCCGCACCTTTGAGGAGTTGGTCTCCGGCTATGAATAGAGACAACCCGTGTGGGTTAGAAATGTCTTGACGGATTCTGCCGACCAATACATCGCCCTGGCCGCTCGCTGTCAGAGGCATCGGGAACGTGTTGGAATCGCGATCATCAATGATTCGTACGCCAGGGGCTGTTTTCAGAGCCTCACGAACGGCATCTTCAGAAGGAGCTGGCCCGTCGAATTCGATCGTGACAGATTCGCTGTGGGCTCGAAGTACCGGCACTCGAACGCACGTGACGTTAATCTTCAGTTCTGGCAAGCCAAGGATTTTTCGGCTCTCGGCTATAACCTTGAGTTCTTCTTCGTTGTAACCGCCTTCACCAATGGGAGTGTTGTGGCTAAAAAGGTTGAACGCATAAGGATGCGGTAGAACTTTGGGCTCAGCTGGTTTCCCTTCCAGCACCTCGCGAGTCTGATTCTCTAGCTCGCTCATCACGGCAGCGCCCCCTCCGCTTGCGCTTTGATAGGTTGATACGATGATGCGGTCAATTTTGCCTAGCTTTTGAAGCGGGTTGACTGCGACCAAGAGAATGATGGCTGTGCAGTTCGGTACGGCAAACAATCGATCTTCTGGTTTGATGTGATGCAAGTTGATTTCTGGCACGACGAGCGGAACTTGAGGGTCCATTCTGAAGGCACTCGAGTTATCAACAACGATAGCTCCAGCTTCGATAGCGGCCGGTGCCAGAGCTTTCGAACGAGAAGCGCCTGCACTGAAAAACGCGATGTCGATGTCTTTGAAAGAATCGGTAGTTGCTTCTTCGACCGGAACTTCGACCCCTTTGAACGGCATCGTTTTTCCAACTGACCGCGCGCTCGCGAGAAGTCGAACCGATTTAACCGGAAAATGACGAGACTCAAAAAGACGCAGAAATTCGGCACCCACAGCACCTGTGGCCCCGACAATCGCGACATTCAGTCCTTCTTGCACAGAGATGTTGATACCAGCAAAACCCCATCACTTGCTTGATTGCAGGGCGAAATCGAGAAATGACTGATGCCTGATAGTTAACGTAGGGTGCTTAACTAGCACTTCTGCGGGTAAATTGCCGGCTAATAATAGATTTGTGCATCTTTATAAGGTGGACATCGCCTGTTGTTCTTTTATAAACACGATAAGCTTTTTAAGATCGACAAGAAATCGTCACAATGAAGCGAACGCTTAGATTTGCTAAGGCATACTGAATGCCAAATTGTGTTGTAAAATCCAGCGGGCCGTTAGGGGGCAGACTTAGTGCGAATAGACAGCAACGACTCGATCGTAGAAATCAATTTTGATTGCGGACCTTCACCAACGATCAAACGAACTGACACTGGTATCATGTCGCACGTTCGGCATGAGGTTATATCTGCGACGGTCCAGAGAACCAGTACAGGTGTCGTTACTGTTCCTCCGCACATGAATTCTCTGGCGATCAACACTAAGGGGACCCTTATCATTCGTCCGAGTGGTCATGGCAGTCTAGTTTTGGCCCCACCGAGAAGCATCACCTACGTTCGAAATTCGCGACTTATTGTGCAAGCAGCTCGCGGTGAGCACCATCTTCACCTCATTTCTTGGGAGAATCGGGTAACTCCACTGCTATACGCCTGGATGGAAGAGCGACACCGGAGCCGATCGACCGTCGCAAACGTTCGAAACGTCGCTTGCAAGCCCATTGATCCCTACTTTGTCGTTGCAGTTGATCGATTTGAGAAAGCGCTACAGGGGAGTAACGAGACGATGGAGCCGCAAATGGTCTCGTTCCTCTATGACGTGATCTCACGGCTCATGGTGGGCCAGAACGAGGTTCAGTTGGCCGCAGTTCCTGCGGATTTGCCGGAGACAATTTTGCAGTTGATAGACAAGGTTCGAAAGTCGCCGGCAAGTGCTTGGCCGCTCAAAGAGGCTGCCGATATGGCTGGTTATTCACCATTCCACTTTTCGCGTGTTTTCAAGAGTCTTGTTGGTTACGGGTTCCATGAATATGTGGACCGATGTCGGACCGAGTGCTCGGTAGACATGCTTGTGACGACCGATAACCCGGTTGATTTGGTTGCAAGCACCTGTGGCTTCGGGACAACGCAAGGTCTTCGAGAATCCGTTAAAGAGTATCTTGGACTTGTTCCGAGTGAACTTCGCAACGTTCCAGATTCGATGGAATTTAGTGAGTAGCACGATTGTCTGAACCTCTCATCGAGATCGAAGACGTTTCGATCATCCGAGACGGCTCTACCCTGCTCAACCGTGTTCGCCTTTCGATTAAGCGAGGTGAACACGTTGCCATTTTGGGGCCGAATGGCTGCGGCAAGAGCACACTCATCAGGTTGCTAACCAGAGAAATCTATCCGTACGGTGGTCAAGGAACCGTTCGTGTTCTCGGCGAAGAAAGCTGGGTGATCCGTGATCTTCGAAAAGTAATTGGTGTGGTCTCCAATGAGCCACGCGAACCCCTCCTCGGCGACCCTAGTGTGCTTGATTTGACCGTTTCTGGGCTTTTGGGGACCTATGGAGTCACTTGGGGCTACGATGTATCCGAGACGATGCTGGAAAGCGCTCGGTGTGTGATCCAGGAAGTAGGATTAAGCGGGCTTGAGCTACGGAAAGTCGATACGCTTTCAGCTGGCGAAACGCGACGCGCATTCATTGCCAGAGCCCTCATTAGCGACCCGATAGCCCTTGTTCTCGACGAACCGACGACGGCGCTGGATATCAAGGCTAGACGTCAGTTTGTCGAACTAATGAGATCACTCGCCGGATCTGGTAGAAGCCTCATTTTAGTGACCCACCACTTTGAAGAAGTGATCGAAGATTTTGAGAGAATTCTTTTCATGAGGCATGGTGCGATTGTCAAAGACGACCTTCGTTCGAAAATTTTCAATAATCGTGAATTGTCTGACTTGTTTGAGACCGAGGTTCAACTACCTGCCTAGATCGTCCAAATCGAGCCATCTTTGCAAAGAAGTTGTTGCAGAACGTCTCTGAATGCTCTGCAAACAGTTGGAATTCGGGGTATCTTCCCAACCATGTCGCAGGACATCTTGAACCGTGTTAAGAAGGTGACCGTAGAAGAACTCGGCGTGAAAGAAGAGGAAGTAGTCACTTCAGCTTCGTTCACTGAGGACCTCGGTGCCGACTCTCTCGACGTTGTAGAACTTGTCATGGCCTTTGAGGATGAGTTCGGTATCGACATTCCTGATGAGGAAGTTGGTGATATCAAGACCGTAGAGAAGGCAGTCGATTACATCTCAAAGAAACTCGGATGAGTGATCGTTTCTCGCCATCTGGGCGAGTTGTTGTCACCGGCATGGGGGCTGTCACCCCGCTTGGAATCGGACCAGAGAATTTCTGGCCCAGGCTCTTAGCGGGAGAGAGCGGAATTGATCGAATTACGCTTATCGATCCTAGCCCCTACACAACCCAGATTGCTGGTGAGGTTAAGAATTTTGATGCTGCTGATTGGCTCGAGCGAAAAGAAGCTCGCCGAGTCGACCGCGTTATCGCTCTGGGCGTAGCGGCTGGCACCCTAGCTCTCAAGGATTGTGGAGTTGAACTCGACGAGGAATTGAAAGACCAGTTTGGTGTTATGATCGGCAGCGGAATTGGTGGCCTTTGGACGATGCAGGAACAGACGCATATTCTCTATGAGAAGGGTCCGTCGAAGCTGTCACCGTTCTTTGTGCCCTACATGATTGCAAATATGCCCAGTGGCATGGTTTCGATCATGCACGACCTGCGAGGCCCAAACGTTGCCCCTGTCACCGCCTGTTCTACGGGCGCGAATGCTATCGGTGACGCATATCATGTGATTAAACGTGGTGATGCCGTCATGATGCTGGCAGGTGGTAGCGAGGCAGCCATCAATGATATCGGCGTAGGTAGTTTCTGTGCTGCGCGTGCTATGAGCACACGTAATGACGATCCGACGGTTGCTTCGAGACCTTTCGATGTAAACCGAGATGGGTTCGTCATGGGTGAAGGTGCTGGAGTCCTCGTTCTCGAAGACTATGAGCACGCGAAAGCCCGAGGCGCAAAGATATACGGCGAGATCATCGGTTACGGCATGTCTGCAGATGCTTATCACGTGACGAACCCTCATCCAGAGGGACGTGGCGCAAGCTCTGCCATGAAAATGGCCCTCCGAAATGCAAAGGTTACGCCGGATCAGATCAACTACATCAACGCACATGGAACATCAACCTCGGTTGGTGACGTCCATGAAGTGAAGGCTATTCATAATGCGTTTGGCCCTGCCGCTAGCAATGTTCTTGTCAGTTCGACGAAGTCGATGACTGGACATACGCTGGGTGCCGCTGGCGCGATTGAGTCGGTTTTCTGTCTATTGGCAATGAGAGATGGAGTCGTACCTCCAACGATCAACGTTGAAGAGCAGGATCCAGAATGTAATCTAGACGTCGTTCCAAATATTGCAAGAGAAGCAGAGCTAAACATTGTGATGAACAATTCGTTTGGCTTTGGTGGGCATAACGTGTGCCTTATTATGCAAAAAGTCTGACATCAGCCCCGAAGAGCATATTCATATACGTGAACTTAGTTGTATAGTGGCCCAAAACGCTTCTATACAGCTTTCAAAGGTGAATGGTATGGACATGCTCTTAGGAGCTGAAACAATTCGAGAGGGACACAAGGTCCGCATCAACTTGCGTGATAAACAACGCTGGGCTGCGGGTTCTGATCGGCTCGACCCAAGTATCTCAGCAATAGCAACACTTGTCGACTTTTTTGGACTTGGGCAATACGATTACCACTTTCTCATGGGTGCTTCGGGCTTAGCTTTTCGCATCCAGATCCCATGTGACGTTTATTCGTCTAATCTGCCGACCGCTCTGAACGGGCTTAACTGTGTCGCTCCTGCGCTCAACTTATTGCCGATTTCATACGATGTCATTCCCCATGATGGCGACCTTAGAGTCGTGCGAGATTCTATCAACATTGGTATTCCCGTGCTTGCGATGTCTCGTCAAGTTAGGCTTATCGTCGGCTATGATGGTGAAGATTTCTTAGTGGATGTTCCGAATCCCCTAGAAACGCATCTGAACCCAGCCGAGACCGATGTCTCGGAATACCGCATCCCAATCAAGAAGCAATCGAGCGTTGACCCACGGAATGCCGTTCTTGAGGCGTTTGCTTTTGCAAAACGAGCGATTTGCGTTGGATTGCACAACGACTTCATCGTTGGGACCGCAGCCCATGACTGTTGGGTAAATGACGTCCTTAGGGAAGATAAATTTCAAAATGTCGATTTTAGACGTCAGGATCTGTTGCAGCACCTCAATCGAAAGATGCTTGAGAATCTTTGCGAAGCTAGGTTAAGCGCGGCAGTGTTTCTAGTGATGGAAAGCACCCTCTTCCGCCCGGAAAAGAAGGCGGCAGCAAGAGTGATCGCAAGAATGTACGAGGATCTTGTACACGAAGTTCTCGTTCCTAGTGGAATCGCGAAGGTTGCTCCCAGTGCCGTATCAAAAGGGGCGGATTGGGCTCCAGAGCAACGAGTAGAGCTGGCCAATAGCTTACAAAGAGCAAAAAGGGTTGATGAGGAAGCTGTCGAACTTCTGGCCGAGCTAATTTAGCTGTCAAAATATACCGAGTGCTCGCAATTGTTTTTGACTTTGACGGAACCATACTCGACACCGAGACTCCTGAGTATGAAGTTTGGAAACAATTATTTGAAAGCTATGGGCAGACGCTGTCTTGGGAAACTTGGGCGGCTCAGATTGGGAGAGGCGCTAATGAAACACACGAGCGACCCGCCGACATTTTGGCGAGGCTTATTGGGAACCCGTCAGTTAGCGTAGCGTTGCATCAACGTTCACGCGTTGAAGTCTGCAAGCGAATTGACGAGTCTGAGCTTAGACCAGGCGTTCGCGACCTCATTGAGAAATGTTTGACGCAAGGTATCCCGCTGGCGGTTGCGAGTAGTTCACGTCATGATTGGGTGGATCCCTTCCTCAAGAAACACGATCTCTTCGATTCCTTCCAGGCGATCTGCTGTGTTGGAGATGTTGAGAGAGGAAAGCCGTTCCCCGATACGTACTTGCTAGCACTAGAACGACTCGGAGTATTGCCTTCGCAAGCCGTCGCAATCGAAGATTCGGCTAATGGATGCGCTGCTGGAAGGGCGGCGGGAATGTATGTTGTTGCGTATCCGAACGAAGTCACGAAGTCGCTAGACTTTAGCGCCGCTGATGTGGTCTTAGATTCGCTAGAAGGTGTCAAATTGGTAGAACTGACATCTTTAGTTGCTGAAAAGCAAGGCGATCACGATGAAAGCAAAATTGCGGTATTAGAAACAATTCACAAGAATTATCCGCACATTATCTGAACGTGATATATTCACGTGCCGACAGATTGTTAAGAGTCCGGACGCGAGATCTGCTCTCCCCATCGACCGCGATCCGGAACTCTAAAAATGCGAGTGCGCCTGTATAGACAATAGATCTATACAGGCGCACGTTTTGTTTTACGCGGGCTTAAGCGATTTGATCGTCGACAGCAAATACGGCTTCTGGATGTCCCTGCACTACTACCAATCGGTGAGGAGCGAGGGGAAGGGTGTCGCCAGAGTGAAGGAACCAGTCTTCGGGTGCTCCTTCTTCAGTGACGTAAGCTTCGCCATCTACAACGCGAATTGAATGTCGGTTATCGCCTGGGCGATGACTCCAAGTGCCTCCACCGGTGAGGCGGTATTCCGGATTTCGGCTTGTTTCCGAAATCGTTTCGTTAACGGTGTGGCTTCTTCGCAACACAATAGAATTATGGCTCCGAAGGAACTTAGGTTTAGGCTGAGCCGGTCATCTATGCGCAAAAGCTGATAGGAGTTCTAGGCTTAGGAGAGCATCCGAAGTGCAAAACCAGCAGTTGCAGATTGTAAGTTAACATGGGACTCAATCGTATCCAGCATAGATCACTCACAGATGTAGATGGAAAAGGTATCTTCTTCAGTAATCCAGAAGATAAAGAAATATAAAAATATGGGTCTATGAAGAATTGAGTGGG
>DDEQ01000002.1 GCA_002336105.1 Chthonomonas sp. UBA1950
CGCGGATTCAAAATGATACACTACCAACCGGCTGAGGACTCCGTGCAACAGACTCCTACTCTTGTTGCACGGAGCAGATGAGCTAGTTGGCGTATAGGGTACAGGTCGACGAATAGCCGTTTGCAGTAGCTGTGATGGTCACCGCAGTACTATTCGCAGACTTCCTAAACTTCGAGATGGAAGCTGATGGTGCCCACGCGAGGAAGGAGCCAGAGCTTTGTCCAGTTGCAATCACCGTCGAACTGGGAACAGCAATCAGCGTTGAGTTCGAAGAGGAAAGCGTTACTGTTGTATCCGTGGTAACGGCGGCGGATAACGAGATGTTAACCGTGGTGGAGTCTCCGGCACTCAATGTATTGATTGCTGGCACCATTACACCTGGTCGAACAGAGTTATCCCTAATCGACGAGAAACCAACAGCACACAGAGAAACGACGAGCAGAGAGGTTATATATGTTCTCATACGTGAACATATTAGTACCATTAATATCAAATATACAAGTTACTATTTACTAGTTTCAGTATTTATAACATCTAACATGAAGTCTAGCAGTGAAATGCTGGGGTTAAGTATCTGCTCAGATTCTCCCAACACCTCTCTAAACTCATTCATTGTTTGGTTGAGCCGCCTATCGCCAAACTGTTTATCTCTCATCTCTCTTACGACCATCAATTCAACTTCTCTGGCAAGTTCGAACCTCTTTTCGTAGATTAGGCACCGAATCATTGTCACTGCGACATGCAATGTAAGCCTAGGGCTAACATGGTCTGACATCTCTTCTGCCCATTTGCCGAAATACTCCCACCAATTCGTCTTCTCTTCCAAGCGGTAAGCGACAAATGCCATATCAGCATAAAGATTGGCTTTGTCAAAACTCGAACCATGCTTCAAAACGAATGGAAAGGCGTGATCGAGTAACTCCTGTGATTTCTGATATTTGCCAACATGACACAGGCAGCCAATATAGTTAGAAACGGTAATAATCACCAAAGATTGAACGCCAGCTTTTACTGCAAACTCGTAGCCATAACGAGACATTCTAAGGCTTGACCGATGTCTATTGCGAGTTTGATAGAAAGCTGAAAGAGAGTTACAGATTCCCGCAGCAGACCTCATGTCCTCTTTCGCCAGGGCCCAATAGAGTCCGAGTTTAGCGATTCCGAGAAGGGCTTTCTTTGGGCGGTAGTCGATGCCTGCAAATACAGCCACGGCACACAACCTCCCGTAGTGTGGGCAATCCTCTAAGTTCGGAGTTTCGAAGTACTTAGAAATCAGAGTTGACAATAATTTCCGATCTTCAACGCTCAACCAGAATCCGTTCGTGTTAAGCAATACTTCCACTCCCCAATCTCGATCGCGGGTGGTTGCAGCCTTCTCGATCACTTCGTAAAAAAGCGGAAGATGCACCGACATGAGCGCATCACCATCGTGTGCGTTTCTAGCAGAGCATTCGGTGAGAGCTTTGCGAGCCCATGCGTGACTTTCAGAAACTGCTTTCTTAGCTTCCTTTGCATTCAGAACTGTAGTGAGCAAGTATTGCCGAACCAACTCTGGAATGCGAAAAGCTCGAACATCTGTTCCCGTTTCTGCGATTTCTACCAACGAGCGTTCTATCAGATTTGATAACGCTTCCTCTATGTCTTCAGCCGCAAGCTCCTGACTAGCAAATGATCCTACCACTGACTCATGAGTAAAGAAGCCCGGAACAACCGCCAATTTGCTAAGTAGTTTTTGAGCCGTCTTCGAACAAGAGGAGACCAAGAATCCGTACGAAGCAACAAGTGAACGATTTTCCGCTGCATACTTCTTTGAGGTTAGAAAAGCCAGCGAATCATCGAGCCTAGAGAGTATCGTCTTCAGGTCGAAAACGAGTGTCTTTTGGGCAACCAGTTCAATGGCCAAAGGATTCCCGCTCAAACGATCTACAATTCGCGCCATCAGCTCAGCAGATTTGGCGTCTGGCGAATATCCGGGCCGAAGCAATTGCATTCGGTCAAGAAGAATGCCAACAGAATCGGAAGCAAGAATCGATTCCCTGCCTTCGCAAGGGTTGGGAACAGGTAATCCGCTCAGCCGATAAACAATTTCCCCATCAACTTGAAGCCGTTGATTCTGAGTGAGTAGAACCTGTACGTTGGGACACGTCTTTATGAGAGGGACAACAAGGTTTCGTAACTCGCCAGTCAGATCGTTCGCCCCGTCAAAAGCGAGTGTCGCTTGCATATCGCCCAACGCGACGAAAATTCTTGAGGCTGCGGCTTCCGAGGCAACTAGTTCAATCCCTAGGGCTTTACAAGTTTCTGCAAGCAACTCAGCACGGTATCGTTTGCCGGTCAGGTCGACGAGGTAGCTTGGTGTGCCTGTCTCCTCCTGTTCAAGCAAGATACGCTTGAGCAAGGCACTCTTTCCGATACCTGGTAAACCGATGATCGAAACCACTCGAGCCGAGAGGCAATGTTTAGCTATGCTCTCGAGATCAACTTCGCGTCCGATGAACGAGCCTGAATAGCCAGGTTCTGTGCCAACCATAGGGCCCGAGGGATGACGCGAGATCGCGCTTAAGTTCTCTTTTCTTAGTCCCTGATCTATATGAAAAGAACCCAAATTGAGGACTGTTTCAGCTTCCGTCAAACGATCTCGAACAATATTGATCGTGGCTGCATCTACAAGAAGATTGCCAGGGTCACCCAAACTACTTGCAGAAATACATTTCCGCAGGTTCAAATCATAATCTTGTATGGATGCTACGTCTGTCGTGAATGCCACTCCACAAGCCCGGGGCTGAGAGTCGAGATAATTCAAAACTTCCGATACGGCTTTGAAAGCACTTGGATAACCGAGGAGCGTAACGTCCTGCTTGTTGCCTAATACTCTGCCCGTTAACAACGTGTTTGGCAACACCAACTTGGGCGATCTTATGCCCACAAAAGTTAATAGTCCTTCGCTTGCCAGCAGGTCGGACAGATTGCTTTCGACAGAATCCACAAAAACCCCTAAGATCTAAGAAACGCGCGCTAATTTCATTCTTAGCGTATCAAGTATCGGCACGTTAGTGTAAACAACTCGCTCATTTCCTGGCAATTTATCGAGCCTCCGCTAGGTGCATCAGCGAGCAGGACAAGCACTTGTGAGACGGCTTTGTCAGGTCCTTCGTTCATGACTTCCAATTTATGCCGTGTTCTCCCCATAAAACTGCCAAGAAGAGTTTGGGTGGACCTGCAAGTATTCGACCACTTTACTGTAGATACTTGCACTTATGAATCGCATATCAGGAACAGGACACGATACATTAACGTTCTCGAAAGGCGTTTGTTGCCTAATTTCCGCAAATTCGGCGCACCGTTCTAAGCAGTGGTATCTTCATGCAATTCCTCCTCGGCTTGACGAATCGTCCTCAGTTCACTGAGAACTAAATCTAGGGATTTTGCTTGAGTATGTGGCGAAGCCGCATAGAGGGAAACTTCCTGGACAATTCGGTCTGCCTCAGAGGCAATCTCTTGCAATTTCTCAGCCACTTTCTGTGCTTCCCACGCCACTGCAGGTGCTTGTTTGACTGTCGGTTCGCGGAGCACAAATGTCTCAATGGCCTCTTCGACATAATCCATTGCTTCTCGATTCGTAACCTCTGAGGGTATGCGGTCTCGGTACATCAGCATCACATCGTCCATGGAATCATCGACTGCCATCACGGCTTGCTCATGAATCGACCTGTATTGCGCAGGAACTAAATCACTCTTCCAGATGGGATCGGCAAGGGCTACCTGCGCCCGATTCCACTGCTTAGCACATTCATCGAGTACGACCAACGAAGTTGTGTCGATATCCCGATGGATTCGCCTTCGCTTGGACATTTGATGTAGTCGCTGAGCAACTTCCCGCGACTGTTCCTGGCGGATCTGCCTTGGAGTACGAGGTTTGACTAGAACTTTTTTGACAAAAAGCGTTGCAGCCACTCCGCAGATACCTAGGAGAATCCCTATCCAAGCAAATTGCGCAATGAACAAAAAAGACAAAGCCGGACCGACAAAGAGCCAAGGGATGATCTTCTCGGCAATCTTCGAGTTAGACTCCTGTCTCTCTATCTGAGTCTGCTTCAGCAGATATTCAGTTAGGTTCGGATATTGCTTTGCAGGGTTGGGAAACATACGCTACGAAACAGTGTACGGCGTTGTACCGTGATAAGATGCGGAATCGGTGCAAACTAAAGCATCGGTCCCATACGTCCGATAGGTAGAGCACCGCCCATGAGTGATGTATTCAAAACGCAAATGTTGAGCGCCGATCCGAACCGTACCCAAATGGGTGCGCCTCCGACGCTAGACCCCAACAAAACCATGATGGGGACAGCGCCGACGATTAACGCGACTCAGACCATTAAACCGATGCAATGTCCTGTATGCAAGACGTTCAATCCGGCTGGCGTAATGTTTTGTATCGACTGCGGACTCATCTTTGATCGAGCTCTCACGGGGGATGCCTTTGGCGCCCCACAAGTTCTGCTCCCGATGCTCGTTGAGCAAAGCGGTCGTGAGCATCCGATTCGACCAGGAGTGAACTCCATTGGCCGTGAAGGGGACGTGTTAGTCGTGGACGGTCGTGTCTCTCGAAAACACGCCCAAATCTCTAACGAAAACAACCAAATCGTCATCGAAGACTTGGGCTCGACGAATGGCACAAAAGTCGATGGAACTCGTTTGCAAGCCAGCGAAAAGAAACCACTGAAAGGCGGCGAAACGATCAGCCTAGGCGGATTTGAGCTCAAGCTTTCGCTTCCGGGCGATAAAGGCGGTAATACAACTCAGGTATTCACCGCTAACAAAACCGCGGCAATCGCCGCTGCACCCCGAAAAGAAGTTGCTCCAGCAATGCTAGTTGGTGAAGGCAAAGAAATGCCACTGAAGGCCGGTGTGAACACCTTTGGACGAAAGACTGGAAATGATGTCGTCATCGCGGATCCTTACGTATCAGGCAAGCACGGCCAAATCGAAGTAACCGATCAAGGTTTGTTCCTCACCGACTTGGGAAGTAGCAACGGAACGATGCTTAACAATGCCAAGCTCGTTCCGAATATGAGAACGGCCTTAACCCCGGAGGATGTTATCCGACTAGGAAGCATGGAATTTCAGATAAGAATTGCACCGCCGACACCTGGCGTTTAACGAATCCGCGACTATACTGGGCGGATGCTATCACGTCGCGAGCTAGTTTGGGCCGCTGCTGCTGTTACCTTTCGAAACGACACACTTAATATCGTCGAAAACCTTGTAGCCAAGGTAAACAATCATCCCGAGATGGTCGCCCGGGACGAGGATTTCTGGTCGCAGATTCAGCAGGCTTTCACGCTAGATCGTAACGTTGCTAACATGAATAACGGCGGTTGTAGTCCGTCGCCGCGCGTGGTCCAAGAGGTCATGCGGCGACAGTTGGAGTTATCAAACCAGGCTCCAAGTAACTACATGTGGCGCATTTTGGAGCCAGAAATCGAATCTGTCCGTACAAGATTGGGCAAGCTCTTTGCAGTTGACCCAGAAGAGGTTGCCATCACTCGAAACGCCAGCGAATCTTTGGAGACGCTCATCTATGGATTCGATCTCAAAGCGGGCGACGAAATCATAACAACAAACTTGGACTATCCACGAATGGTCATGACTATCCAGCAGCGCGAACGCCGAGATGGGGTCAAGATGATAACGGCAAATTGTCCCAGTCTGCCAAAGACGATGGATGACCTGTATCGACCCATCGAGAACGCGGTCACCGATAAGACCCGCATGATCGTCGTGTCTCAGATCTCGTTCCTTAACGGGCAAATCTTTCCGATCAAGAAGATTGCCGAACTTGGTAGAAAGCACAACATTCCCGTGATCGTGGACGGCGCCCATGCCTTCGTGCAATACGAATTTGATAACAGCGACATTCAATGCGACTTTTACGGCACGTCACTGCACAAATGGCTCATGGCACCCATCGGAACCGGCATGCTTTACGTGAAGAAGGACCGCATCAAGGATGTCTGGTCCATGATGTCATCGAAGGCCGAGCAAGCGGCTGACATCCGGAAATTCGAAGAGATTGGAACTCATCCGGCGGCAAATCATAACGCCATCGGCGAAGCGATCACCTTCCACGAGATGTTAGGCATGAAGCGCAAAGAGGCCCGGCTACGATATCTTCGCAGCCGCTGGGTTGACAAAGTGAAGGATCTGTCAAAGGTTCATTTTTGCACCAATCTCAACCCAGCCCATTCATGCGCAATTACGACGGTCGGAATCGAAGGCATCAAGCAAGGGGACCTTGCCAATTGGCTTCTGACCAAGCACGGAATCTTTGTGACGACTATAGCAACCGGAGATATTCAGGGTATTCGTGTCACCCCGAACGTCTACACAACCGTCAGCGAAATCAACCGGTTATCAAACGCACTGGTTATCGCCGCCACAAAAGGAATTGGTTGATCAGGGCATCGACCGGGTCGCTGGCACAAATGAAGTTCCAGTGGGATAGCTCACTTTGGGGTCTCTATCTTTTTGCGACTGCAAAAGTCCAAAATCCAGTCGCTTTGCGTGGCCGTCTGTATAAACAACCAAGCCGCGATTATTCGGCCACATCATACTATCGTAAAACATCGGAACATCCGCTGGTGAAAGTATCTTCGACATCTTGAAACCGTTGAGTTTTTTGTTTCCCAGAATCTCGCCGCCTTTTGGATTCTTTGTCTCAAAAACTGATGCATTTTTCGTGTAAGGAAAGAGTGCAGATTTTGCTGCGTGAGCACTCTCCATGCTAAGCGGAAGGCGGTCATCGTAATCACCGGCATACATAATTCCCGCTAAGCCCAATTGCTTTAAGTTGGACAGAGCAACTGTTGCTTGGGCGCTTCTTCTCGCTTGCTGAAAGACAGGAAAGAGAATCGCGGCTAAAATCGAAACTCCACATACCCCGAATACAGTGAGGATAATCAGCACAATTGCCCAACCAGGCATGCCTCCACGTTTCGCAGGCTGCGGAGCCTCGTACGAAGGTGCCCCCATCACGGGCGGCGCGGTGCTGTTAGGTCCAACACCGAACAACCCTTCAATGCTAGAAGCTTTACACGAAGCGCCTGTTGCTTCTTCAATCAGATCCGTCTGAGGGTTAACACGACCTTCGCTCACCCACTTTCTCAGGGTGATCGGGTCCACCGGTCCGTACTGCTTCCCATCGGAACCCACCACAAAGAATCTGCCTTCAGCCATGTCAGCGATTATACGGAAAAGCCTGACGAAACGACGACAATATTTGCATCTAAACTTAACTTCTGATTCGGTCGCACACGATCGTCATGACGGTTCGGCTCGGTACCACGAACGGAGCAGACAGGTTCATTGCCCCGGCTTTCTTTAGATCTTCACCTGGCCGATCAGAAGTTAGGTATTTGACTGCGTTCCATTTGCCGTCTAGTTTGAGAATAGTCGTTTCAGAACTATTGGTCGTATTCACAATAACAGTCACAACACGACCAGAATTCATGTCGACAAAGGCACTTGTGAGAAGACTATCCACTGTATCTTCTGGCCCAGTAACTGTGAGGCGTTTCATGCCCGGTCGAACGAACTTTGACCAATTTCCGATTGCCCAGAGGGTCTTCGAAGCGAACACCGGGCCATCGTTCTTTTCCAGGTCATCCACATAAATGAGGCCATCTTTATAGTCGCCGTCGCTCACGGCTAACCACCACTGCCAAGCGCTTGACTCGACGATAGTGAGATCAAAATGAATGAGACGGGCAACATTGAGCGCAAGCGTCATTCCTAGATCACGACCCCAACCGCCTTCGCCCCTTGGCCCGTTCATTTGGCAATACTCTGTCTGCCAAACTTTGACGCCAGGGAGCGACTTGAGCGCCTCCTTTACTTTCTTCCGCGTCGGAATGATCTCCTTCCAGCCATCTGACCAATAGGCGTGGTAGCCATAAACCGCGTTGTTAGATCGGAACCAATCGAGATCTTTCGAGAACGCCTTCGCGTAGTCGCCATACTCGGCATGGTATTTATCGTTCATGCCTTTGTTGAATTCGTAGGTTTTTGAAGGCGTACTTGCTTCTGGCGTGAGCACCTTCACCTTGAGATTGCGTTTTGCGAGTTCGGCGGCACAAGCCTTGTTCACCGCCATAACATCGGTATTACTCGCTCGATTTCCTTCTTGCGACGAGGCTTGTGGTACGCCATTCCATTCCCAATCTGGTTCATTGATTGGGCTTAGGTGCGTCACGGGATAGCCTTTTTTCAGATAGTAATCCACGACATCAGCAAGGTAGGCAGCGTAGTCCTGCAGCATGTCTGGTTTTAAGTTGGTGGTCCCCACTTTGTCGGTGCAATTCGTGTAACCGTTGGTCGTCATGCGCATCGTCGGTGTGATCGAATACGCAATGATCTCTGGCACTTTACGTGTTTTCGCAGCCTCTAGCATCCACCTTTGGCCGGGTGTTCGACTCCAGTCGTAAACGCCTTTGCTCACTTCATAGGTATCCACCGTACGCATAGGGTTATTGATGGTCTTGTGGTTGATGCCACCACCGATGTTCGTTCGCCAAGCCGACAACGCAATCCCTTTGCCGGGACTGAAGAGCAGATCGGCAATCTTGTTTCTTGTTGATTCCGGCCACCTGGACAAGGGCTCAATCGTCCAGCTATCAGACGCACCAAAGTTATCGATGGTCTGGCGAACCTGATCCAGATGGATCTCGTAAGTAGGCAGAGCGATCATGGCAATAAACGCCAAGGCGGTTAACATCAGAGCTTTTCCCTTAGAAACACGAGCAAACACACGGTTTGCTAACGATGATATCCCTGCGCCCAAAATTCATCTTTGGGCACAGGTTGTTATTTGCACGAACTGCTATCTTCCGACTTTGCTAAGAGCCTCTCTTTCAGCTTTAGCTTCCTGATCGTGGGCAGCCATGATCTCTTCTGGCTTCATCTTTGTGTAGTCGGGCAGGTTCTTCGCCGTCGGTTCTGGGTCACCTGTGAATTTGATGAACAATGCCCCGATCACTATGAGGGCCACTACGACAACGCCGATCATGACCGGTACTGAGATTGCCTTTTTCATTTTAGTAAGACGGATCCCAAGCACGACCCCAGAAACGAGTGACTTCGTTATCCTTATCGTCAGCGGTTCCGCGAACGCCATCTGCGCCCCAGTTTCGCGGTCGGCAGATATTCCAAATGTCAGACTCGCTCTTGTTATCCATGATGAACTTCGAACGAGGCACCTTGCGAGCATGGCTATCACCATAAGCGACGATCAAGCTGTCTCCGTGATACTTTTGAGCAGCCTTCGCGAGTCCGTTGAATTTCTGCGACCACCACCAGTCGGTCCGCGTATCCGTCAAAAACGAACAGGACGCTTCATCACTCCAGAACCAATGCTGGGCGTTCAATCCAACAGAATTCTGTACTTCACCTGGAATGAATACTGCTCGTTCGGAAACATGCTCCATCGAGGTCATTGTCCGACCTTGACTCCAGTTATAGTTGTCGTTTGCGAAACTCTCTCTGTTGATCGCGGTCTGCATCTGCCAAGCCCACCAAGTGGTATAAGTCGTTTCCCAAGTGTCGGGTGTGCCGGGAAATGGGGAAGGTTTTACATGCTGGCTTGCGTCGTAGTAAAGATCAACGTTCTTCGTGTACGGATAAATTAGGATGGGCCAAGCCGTCCAAGGATAAACCGTCTTTTCGAAGGGAACAATGACATCGTCATAGTCTGCCGAATACATGTAGGTTGATGTTCCGATCTGCTTCAAATTGGAAAGTTCAGCTGCATCCTTTGCCGCGCGTTTCGCTTGAGCAAAGACAGGAAAGAGAATAGCTGCCAAGATCGCGATAATTGCGATCACGACGAGTAGTTCGATGAGCGTAAATGCCCGATTACGGTTCTGAATAATCATAGATGGCTCCATTGCTTATCTTGTGGGGGGCCTAATGACGTCCCGGGGGTGAACGTTAGAGGCACCACTTCATGAGTAGAGGCGGCACTAGAATCGAGAATTGCTAGATCGAGAAGCCTGACTGCCGCCTTAGCGAGACTTCCGAGATCTACATGAACAGACGCTGCCGTATGTTTCGTTGCTGATGGCCATTGAAGGCCATCGTATCCAACGATAGAAACTTGATTGGGGACGTCCACGCCGAGCTTTTCGCAAGCGGCTAAGACGTTGTAAGCTAACCGGTCATGCCAACAGAAAATTGCCGTCGGTGGCTCTGGCTGTGAAAGAAGCTCTTTTACGATTGAGATCGGATTGTCGCCGACTTCGGGAAGCCAAGCTTTTGGTATCTCGACACCATGTTGCTTGAGTCGATTTATCAATAGCGAGATGCGAACATGAGAGTCTCGAGCAAGCGAGTCTTCTCCATGAAACGCAGCGATTCGTCGGTGACCAAGCTCGACGAGGCGATCTGCAACAAGATCCATTCCTTCGGATGCCCTATCTGACACCGATGAATACTGCCCAAGGCGGTCCTGGCTGTTGATGAGCACGACCGGTAAGGGCGACTTTCTCAATAACTCCAATAGTGGATCGTCTTGCTTCGGTGCGAATAAGAGAAGACCGTCAGCAAGACCACCATTGAGGAACTGATAGATCTCTTTGGGTGATCGTCGAAAGTTGCAGTGAACCAGGATGTCATATCCGAGTTCGCCACCTGCCGTCTCAATCGCAGACGACAGCTTATCCATGTAAAAGTCTTCGCTTTCACGATGCCGAAACGTACTGAAGAAGCTGATGACATGGGTTCTTCCTCGCCGGAGGGACCGTGTTAGAAGATTGGGTGCGTAGTTTAGGTCTTCGGCAGCCCTGCTAACTCGTTCACGAGTATCTTCGGAAATGCGTCTTTGGCCAGCTTTGCCAGAAAGCACAAGCGAAACCGTTGAGGCAGAAACTCCCGCCAAGGTTGCGACTTCCTGAAGTCTTGTTCGCTCGTTTTGTCTTTCCGGCGTCTTTGCCAATGAAATCCTCGCTCAAACATTTGAGCATCGTGCTCAAATGTTTTAGCAATTTACCACCGATTTGAAAATGTGACAAGGGATGACATAAAAATAACAAAAACCTGACATCGTCACCTGCCCCTCATCTTCTATCCAGGCACCACAATTCTTGTAGTTAGTATTAAGATTCAGTTGTTAGTATTCGAACAAACCTTGCACAAATTGCCTATTTATTGTATAGTTTCGTCTACCTATATTGAGGTTTATAACAATGCATCCAGACGCAAAAAGAGTCATTAGCGCCGCGACATCCAGCACCTACCAGCTGATCTCCGCCGCAAATCACATTCCTGAAGACAAGAGATCGTGGTCCGTAGGTGGAAAGGCAAAAACAGCTTACGAAATTCTCGGACACTGCGCCGCTTTCCCAGAATGGATCAAGAAGACGATCACCACCGGACACATGGCGGGAGACATGAACACTACCATCCCAACTTCGATGGAACAAGCTGAAGCTGAACTCAAAGCCGCTCTGGGAGAACTCATCGCCTACATAGAGGAGTTGCCGGAAGAAAGGTGGAGCGAAAAGATGCTGTACCCGTGGGCAGAAAGCTCGGTTGGCGCCACTCTTGAGTTTTTCGAGTGGAACAACACCTACCACACTGGCCAAATTAACTACATTCAGTTGATCCTTGGCGACGAAGACATGCACTTCTAGTCGGTAACCTATTTGCAGTGGCAGAGTTCGGGATCACTGTAATCGCAAATGACCGGCCAGGTCTCCTTCGAGATCTGGCCGCTTGTGTAGCGCAGTTTGACGCCAATATCGAAGCGATCAATCATGAAGCTGGCGAGATCATCACGATGAACCTCGATATCCAAGGCGAGGTCGATTCACCGGCTCTCCAAATCGCGATGAGTGAAGTCCCTTCGGTAAAGCTCTGCACTTTGACCGAAGCCACACGAGCTGTTTTTGGTAAGCGAGTGATCGTCATGGGTGGCGGAGCACAGATCGCCCAAGTTGTGTTAGGTGCTGTATCCGAAGCAGATCGACACAATATTCGAGGCGAACGAATTAGCGTAGACACGATCCCGCTTGTTGGTGAAGAGAAACTCGCCGAAGCAGTCCGCGCGGTTGGAAGGTTGCCTCGCGCCAAAATCCTTGTTCTCGCCGGAAGCATCATGGGCGGTGACATCGCCACGGCCGTTCGAGAGCTTCGAGAGAAAAACCAGATCCCAACCATCTCTCTGAACATGCTCGGTACAGTCGTCCACGAGGCCGACCTGGTCGTGTCTGATCCAGTTCAGGCAGGCACTATGGCAGTCATGGCTATTGCCGATACGGCTAGATTCGATCTGAACAGAGCAAGAGGAAAAAGGTTGTAATCCTTTTCTGACCTCGTAGACTCTATTAGTTGTTATGTCAGAAACGAAACTCAAGATCGAAGGCATGTCCTGTAACCACTGTGTCCGCTCAGTCACCGAAGCTCTCAAAGGCGTCGATGGTGTTGAGAGTGCTACTGTTTCGCTCGAATCGGGAACAGCGGTTGTCACCGGTTCAGCTGATGTGAATGCACTCGTCAGCGCGGTTACCGAAGAAGGATTTACAGCCTCGGCGGCATGAGCCTACGTAACACAGAGCTAGAGGTCTGGGGGATGACCTGCGCAACTTGCGTGCGCAGGGTCGAAAAAGCTTTGTCAAAGGTTCCCGGTGTTGACTCAGCATCTGTGAACTATGCGACTTCTCGAGCAACCATTCAAACCTCGGTGGAAGTTACTGATCAGCGGCTCATCGAAGCCATTGAGAAAGCCGGGTATCGAGCCGACAGCTACGAACCGACAGCACCTTCCCAGGCGGCACCCGACGTCTATCGCGGCAGGTTGTACCTTGCTGTTGCCCTCACGGTTCCTGTTGTCGCAATTTCGATGCTGTGGCATCCTCGACCGGAATGGGTGAATTGGTTACTATTTGGTTTGACCACACCTGTAACATTCGGAGCGGGATGGCCATTTTTTCGAACTGCGCTGAATGGGGTAAGGCACCTTTCTGCGAGCATGGACACGCTGATCGCACTGGGCTCTGGTGCGGCTTGGATGGCAAGCACATACGCTCTTTTTGCCTTCCGCGGGCATCATCAAAGTGAGCAAGTTTTCTTTGAATCGAGTGCCACCATTGTCACCCTGATTTTGTTTGGAAGAGCTCTCGAAGAACGAGCCAAACACAAGATGGGAACCGCGATTCAACGGCTTCTTTCTCTCGTTCCCCCAACCGCCCTAGTCCGCGATGATATGGGAACAGAGATCGTCTTGCCAGTTCGCCAAGTTCGACTTGGCGACGAGATCATTGTTAAGCCAGGCGACCTCATCCCGGTTGATGGAACCGTGATCGAAGGAACCAGTTTTGTCGATGAATCGATGTTAACAGGCGAGTCGATGCCAGTCGGTGTTTCATCCGGTTCAAAGGTTACTGGCGGCACACTCAATAAGGGCGGCAGTTTCATTTTTCGAGCCGAGAGGGTTGGTAAGGAAACCATGCTCAGCCAGATCATCACGATGGTTGAGCGCGCCCAAGGATCGAAGGCGAATATCCAAGGATTGGCTGACCGCGTCTCAGGGCTATTTGTACCGTTTGTTATCTTAGCGAGCATCGGAACTTTTTTGGTTTGGTTGCTTGGCATTCACGCCTCGTTCGAATCGGCTATCCTGGCGGCTATCGCGGTGGTCGTCATCGCCTGTCCATGTGCCCTCGGCCTTGCAACTCCAACCGCTCTAGTGGTCGGCATGGGGCGAGGTGCCGAGCTTGGAATCTTGGTAAAGGATGGTCCTTCCCTCGAAAGGGCAGCATCAATTCGATATGTACTCCTTGATAAAACCGGAACTTTGACCGAAGGCCAACCGAGAGTCACCGGCATTGAACCTATCGATATAGATAAGTCTAGACTAATACAGTTAGTCGGATCTATCGAAAAGAGATCCGAACACCCTATCGGTCATGCCATTTCAAACAGTGTCGCCAACCACCTGTCCGTCGAGGAATTCGAGGCGACAGAGGGGATGGGCGTTTCTGGTTTAGTTGAAGGACAATTGGTCAAAGTAGGTAAAGCTTCTTGGCTCGATGTTACGCCGCCCCAGCACGCACTGCAATCAGAATCTCTCGGAAACACGGTCGTTTATGTGACTATCAACAATCGGTTTGCCGGATACATTTCAGTCGCCGATGAGGTTCGAGAAACATCCCGACAAGCGATCACTGAACTTAAAAAACTTCATCTTGAGCCTGTTATGGTCACCGGCGATGCATCGTCAGTCGCTCGTCAAGTAGCTTCTGTCGTCGGGATAACAGAGATTCATGCCGAGGTTCTGCCCGGTCAGAAAGCCGAGATTGTGGAGCAGTACCGGTCGAAGGCGAATGTCGCGATGGTTGGAGACGGTGTCAATGATGGTCCTGCTCTCGCCCTCGCCGACCTTGGCATTGCGATGGGATCGGGCTCTGATGTCGCTATCGAAACAGCAGGGATCACCTTGCTCCATGCCGATCTCAAAGATGTTTCAACCGCCATCAAGCTGTCGCGCGCGACTCTTGCGACCATCAAAGGCAACCTTGTGTGGGCATTTGGCTACAACGTCGTGATGATTCCGCTCGCCATGTCTGGAAAGCTATCGCCGATGCTTGCAGCGGCGGCGATGGCTTTCAGCAGTGTCTCTGTGGTGATGAACTCTCTTAGACTCCGGGGTTTTCGACCCGATGAACCCTCAAGCATTCACTAAAGCATCAACGAGCTTATCTGGTCCGTTTCGAATCGGATCAGCACACGGAATACCCAGTTCATCTTCAATTGACTTAGTCGCAGTTTCAGCTTCCTCTGCGGTTAGGTTTGCCGTATTCAGCGCAACAGCGACTGTTTTAGGTCGTGGGAATGTCCCACAAGCTGTTGCCAGATCTTCGTACAGCTTAACATAGTCTTTCAGCGGTGGAATCGTGATGTGATCCAGCATCTTGAGCGTCGTTTGCCCTGCTCGATGGCACAAGATCATGTGACTTGGACAGCTTCCGCGCATCAGTGGGAGGTTTGCCGTGCTTCCCGGATGAATGAGCGCACCTTGACCTTCAACGATGATGAGCTCGGCTCCGGCTTTGCCACATCGCAAGACTTCGCCTTCGATGGAACCGCTTGCAAAATCAACTCGAATCGCATCGAGCGGGACACCCGCGCCTGTTATGGTGATTCCGATCTGACCTGTCGCGACGAACTCCGACTTAATGCCTCTTTCCTTCGCCACACGGTGGATTTCTAAGCCAGCGGTCATCTTTCCAACTGCCATGTCGGTTCCGTACAGCAAGACTCGCTTGGCATCCACACCCATGGCCAAACCCTTTCCTGGTCCGATGTCTTTCGGTTCAATGCGGATATCCCAAACGGTTTGTCCGGCAGGAAGGTTGGGATAACGCGGCCCGAGAAGGTCATGCAACCCGTTCACTAATGAGAACCCGAGTTCCACAGAATGGTCAAGTACGGGATACCACTCTGCAGGAATCAACCCGCCCTGAGGTGCAATCCCGAGGATCAGAACCTCGGCTCCTAGTGCTCTTGCTTCGTCGACCGTTTTAACGATCGGGCACTTTCGAGGAACGCCAAGTGCTTCTCCTGCATCTTGTCCCGCAGTTTCAGAGTCGATGACCGCCACGATTGGGTTTGGCGAATAACGAAGGACTCCAATGCCCATTTTGCCGCCATATCCGAGTACGGCTCCTTCCATGTAGATCGCCAGTGGCTTATTTCTTTCTAACATTAACCTAGCAAACTCCCGCCGTGTCCCGGCCTTTCTGTTGGGAGGACCACTCCATCCTCGATTGGGGCTCCGTCAGCGGGGTCCGGATTCAAATTGAGATGACTATCAAGGTCGATGTGATCGAACAAAGCACCAATCGCAGCTCCAGCGGCAATCGCGATACTACTTTCACTCATGCAGCCAATCATGGTTTTTAGGCCGTGTGCGCGTGCGGTGCCAACAATGCGAACCGCCTCGGTAATTCCGCCGCACTTCATCAGCTTTAAGTTGATCCCATCGCAACGATCTGCCACCTTTGGCACATTCGTCGAATAGCGGATTGTTTCGTCCAAGAAAATGGGCAATCTTCGGTGAGCGAAGACCTTCGGCAGTTCAGCTTCTTGCCCTTCAGCAAGCGGTTGCTCGATATAATCGACACCTCGAGCAGCGAGCCAACTGTCCATCATGATTGCTTCGTCAGGTGTCCAACCTCCGTTGGCATCAACTCGAAGCTCAACTCCAAACGAATCTGAGGCTTCCGCCGCAGCAGCAAAATGCTCTTTATCGTGATCTCGACCTTCGGGTGAGCCGAGTTTAATTTTTAGGCACTTCGCGCCTGTTCGCCTCAAGATATCCGGAACCCGTTCACGAGTGACTTCAGGAGGGTTGATGCCGATTGTAACACTCGTCGGTGCCGCACGTTTGGGCAATCCAAGAAGTCGGTACAGCGGCATGCCGGCTTGCTTTGCTAACAAATCCCAGAGTGCTGTGTCAAGCGCAGCCATCGCTGGTGGATCAATATTTGCATCCCGCATGGCTTGCCAGACGTCGTGAGGTGAAGGCTGACCAAGTTGGAATAACTCGCTTGATTCGACAAGGCTTTTAAGCTGCTCTTCACCACGCGATGCCGTCCAAGCAGAGCCGGTCGCTGGCGAAAGCTCGCCAATTCCCGTATGAACTCCGTCGCTTAAAAAGACAAATAGATTCTCGGAGGAAGACATCACTCCGCGGCTGATGGCGAGGGGGTAAAGCTTTTGTAGCTCCAACCTCTTAAAGCTGACCTGCAACACTGTCCTTGAGGCTACCGCAGAATAGAGTCAATCCGTGGAACAATGGGGTACTGGTTTTGGATCGAGGATAAATGAAACGGATTTCATGCATCTTTATAACAGTAATTTCCCTTTTTGGTTGTGTTTCGGAAAGGGATCAACCCGTTGTAGGCGCTTGGACTGTCGACGCATCGAAGATCGACTTCTCAGAAATGCTAAAGACTGGAATGAGTCGTCGACTCAAACGGAACTACAGCCAATTTGTTTTAAAGGTGCGATACGACCATACGTTTCTTTTTGCGACCCAAAAACCCATCGAGGGGAAGTGGGTTTTCAAAAACAAAGTGCTCAGCCTTATTGGGAAAGACAGAACGGTTCAACTTACTTTAACCAAGCAGAATGAACTTGTTTTCGATGAACAGACACCTTTGGGCAACGCAAAAGTTGTCTTCAAAAAGAGCAGTTAGGCTTCAGATTCGGCTTCGGCAACATGCTTTGAGTGCGTGTACATGAGCACTCCCCGGTTTGCAACAAGCGACCCCATCACTCCCATGACGACAAGAAGAATGATGCGAATAAAGACGTTAAGAAGGCCAGATCCGGTCGACGCAAAGTCGATGGGTTTGCCAGGGGTCAGGTTCAAAGCTTGCTGGGTTGGAGTCGTGAACATCCCATACGCAAGATAGAACACAAAGCTAAGAAGCGCAATCCCGCCGAGAAACACCAATATCCCAAATATTGAACCAGTTATATCTCGATGTATTCGGCGGGCCACAGTTACAGATACCTGATATACAGGATATCGCAGGTTAGCGGGTCCAAACTTCGAATTCGGCTCGAATTCCAGGTTTCACCCAAATTCGGTCACCTTTTCGACCCCAAGTTCGGCCTTCGATGCACGGTTCACGGCTATCCCACTTGGAAACCCTGATTCGGTGGATGTTGGCAACATATCGATCACCGCGATCGACTACGACGATGGTTCGAACTTCCTTACGGTCGTAATCTCGTCCGCGATCTCGATCCCAGTCATGTCGGTCTCGATCACGTCCCGGGCTATAAATCTCAAAATCGGCTCGGCAACCACGATCTACCCAAATGGAATCGCCTCGGACGCCCCAAGTTCGTCCCTCGATACATGGTGAATCGGAAAGTTGGCGGGTCAATCGGACGCGGTCACCTCTCACCATCCTCACGTGAACGCTTGAATAGCGATTATCGCGGCTCTGAACCCGATAGCGATTTTGGTAAATCTGAGCACTCGTGGTAGCAATGAGGGTCAAAACCCCGAAACCAACGACTACTTTGTGAAAGCTCTTCATCTTTATCTCCTTTCATAAACTTGGACGAACCACGTCAATTGGTGTTTCATCGGACCTAGTCCTGCTGTAGGACCTGGCTCTTTGGCGTGAGCGCGTGCGCGGGTGAACATTTCCGTGCAGAATGCGTATGGAATAGCACTAAACATGAACCGAACCGCTGTTAAGTTACGAGCGACGCTAGCGTCAGCTATCGCACTCATCTCTCTTGGAATTGCTCACGCTCAGACTCCAACCTTGGTTTCACCAGAAGCCAAAGAAGCCGTTCTGACCCGCGTCGATAACATCCTCTCCAAAGGAGCCTATGTTCCTGGACTTGACTTTTCGAAGTGGGCAGACTTCGTCAAACAGGAACGCAAGAAGATTGAGGATGCCAAGGACGAAGATGAGTTTGCACTTGCCATTAATGAGGCGTTCGCAAAGTTTGGCGCTAGCCACATTTATCTGGGAACTCCGCGAGCAGCCTCAATTAGGATGACGGGGAGCACAGTCGGAATCGGGATCAGTTCTCAGGTCGTTCGAGAAGGCCTTGTGATTGTTCGAACAATTCCGGGAGCATCTGCTGCGGAAGCAGGGATTGTTCCTGGGGATACGGTTATCGAAGTGGATGGCAAGAAGGTGAGCGGAATCGCCGGAATTCCAGGACCAGAAGGCACGACCGTCAACATCAAAATCAAACATGCGGACGGCAAGGTTCAGTCCTACACCCTGGTTCGAAAGAAGTTCTCCACTGTTCGAAAAGAGGTCCTCGAAGAAGTCAATCCAACAACGGCTAAGCTTTCGGTTTACACGTTCGACATTAACGGTTACGACCCCAGAAATGTCGAAAAGCTCATGCTTGAAGCCCAGAAGTATCCAAACCTAATCTTGGACCTTCGCGACAACGGTGGTGGAGCGGTAACGAATATGCAGCACCTCCTTGGAATGTTGCTTCCACAAGAAAAACCGATTGGCACGTTCATCAATCGCCGAATGGTGGAATCGTACATCGAGGATTCAGACACCAAGAACCTCAACCCGGTGATGATCGCAGATTGGAGCCAGAATAAAGATGATTGGTCCGACAGCCAGATCAAACCAAATGCAAATTCGAGGGTGCCCGTTTACAAAGGCAAGATTGCCGTCCTCGTCAATCGACTTTCGGGTAGTGCTGCGGAAATAGCCTCGGCAGCCTTGCAAGAGATTGCTCATGCCAAGGTAGTTGGAACCCAATCTGCGGGAGCGGTGCTTGTCTCACTCATCGTTCCAGCATCGGGAGGATTCACTTTGCAGTACCCGATCATGGACTACGTCACCACAAACGGACTTCGACTAGAAGGCAACGGCGTGACCCCAGACATCGTGGCTGAGGACCCGAGAGTTCGGCTACCCAATGCCAAGGATGTGTCGCTTGAAAAGGCACTCACTGTGATCAACTCGCCGAAGAAAAGCTCTTCTTAGATCCGGCCTTCAAAGCCCGCCTAATCACCTTTGGCGGGCTTTTTGCACCTTAAGGAGTGGGCTCAAGACCCTTGATGGGGCTAACGTAGTTCTGATCGATCTCGCCAGTTTCTTTTAAGCCCTTACTAAAAACTCGGTAGGTCCCCCCAGGTTTGGCTTCAAATTCAAACGGCTGACCGCTAAAAGGGTCCATCGCTGCAGCACCTAACTTCAAATCAGCCAACGAGGTCGGAAGCTCTTTGAATCGCCAACGATACTCTTCGATCAGCGTATCAATCGCGAAGATTCTAAGCTGGACTCGCGTGATCATCGCTCTAGTCATCAGTGCCCTCTTCGAAACCGTCACGAATGGAACAAAGTATTCTGCAAGGCCAGTCGGATCAGAAGGCACAGTTTGAGGAGTCCTCGGGTCTTCTGGAAAGGCCGCATACCACTCGTTTTCTGGACGCAACAAAACCATCTTCCAGGCCTGCGTACTCCGGCTGATTATTTCGGTGGCAGTGGTCGCGAATTGAGCCTTTTCAGATGGGGACAAAGCTGCGATCTTTGAAAGCACAACTAACTCTTCACTCTTAGCCTGATCTGGGGTGACGGTGGTTGCGGCCCTCAAACTTGCCATTCTCATCATCTGATCACACTCAAACATCTGTGAAAATGCCGTCGTATTTCCAAGCAGACCCGAAATGGCTTGTCGAAGGAAAACACAGTCAGTAGCTGAAAAGCGCTGAATGTTTTCTGTATAAAAACGGAGGACTTTTCCGGTGAGCACGTTGTAATACGCCGACCCGATGAACCCGTTCGCAGATATACGGTTCGCAAATGTGAGCGCTTCCGTCAGGCTCTTAACTGCTCGTGCCGAGTTACCGGCAGCCATATGCACGTAAGCATTCGAAACCGAAAGGTCGACAAGCTGTTTGAAAAAAGTGAATTCGGGAAATCTTTCGTTAATATTTCCAAAGTTGTGAGGGCTCTGTACCGATTTAAGGTTGCCCTGTTTGATGAAGTCCAAGGCTTTGCCATACCGCTCGATTGCCTTTTTTTGGACTTCAAGGTAGTTAAGGTTGTGCAGAGATTCAACTAATGCCATCAACTTCTGCTGCCGCGCCGATGGCTCTGACGATTGCTTTGAATAGGCTTCGAACTGAGTTGGCGTCCACTCGGTGTACAAGGGAACTTCACGATCACTAATTAGGTCGACAGCCGCAACGTAATCCTCGTATCCGTTTTGGCCGGTAACTCGTGGGAACAACTGAGAAAGTAGCGTCGGAGACTTTGCCTGGAGGGCAACGAGGCAGACTAAAGTCGCGATCATATCCAGAACGACGTGAAATCAACGGTGAGAGTTCTTCTCACTCTTCTTTCCGAAGGAACTCCAAAAAACCATCCATGCAATAAAGCTCACAACTGCGAATGTGATCTTTGCCCACCCAGGGATCCGAGGATTGAATGAGAAGAATCCCTCGATCGGAGCAGCAATGAACATCATGACGATCGAAGTCCCTAATAGAACTACGGCGTCCATTCCGACGGCCTTGAGGGCTTCGCCTCTAGTCCGCCTGCCCGGGTTGATGATCGTCCAACCAAGCAACATTCCTGTCGCACCCGAAATGATGATGCCTGTGAGTTCCGGAACACCATGAGGACTGATCGAGGTCAACAGGAAGCCAACTTTGCCCAGTGGATAGAGTTCGCGAGCGAGAAGTCCAATGATCATGCCGTTCTGAGCCACCAGAAAGATAGACAGGAACCCGAAAGTGCCTGCCCCAACTGCACCCGCAATCATGGCAACTCTCGGGTTGTTCGAGGCATAAAACGCCGTCATCATCGAACCTTCAGTTGATGACCTCTCCTGAAAATGCCCAGACTTCCAAGCGTCAAAAGCACCTTCCATCCCTCCTGGCAGCAACGCCTCCTTCAAATCCGGACGCGCACCCAGCAAAAGAAAAACGAACAAGCCAGCGCCGAAGAAAAGCGTCGCACTCGCAAAGATGAACCACTTCCTTCGCCGAACAGTGTCAGCGCTGGTTTCAAGAGCTTCAACGATGGACTTTAGGAACGGTTTACGGGGAGCCGAGTAGAGGATGGAGTAAGACTTTCCAACCAGGTCGTTTAAGTACTCGATGAGCGCAAGGTTCGCTGATTCGGTTCTAACCTTTGCCAAGTCAGTTGAAACCTTTCGGTACAGACGTACAAATTCGCGCAGTTCAATTGGAGTAAGATGTCGTAAAGAGACGTTAGCGCCATCACACAAACGTTCCAGACGCTTCCAATCCGACTCTCTTTGCTCAACAAAGGTTTGCTCGATCATGAGAACTCAGTTCGTACATTATGTTCGCACTCTAGCGATTGTTATCGGAATTCTGCTCTCGATGACGGTTCGAGCCGCTGATGCAGTGCTTGCGAAAGTGGTTAGTGTCGATTCGGGCAGCATCACTTTATCCGTCGGGAAGGAAACCTTTAGCGCGACTACTGACTCAAAAACCAAGATTTGGGTCAAGCGGGCTACCGGCGAACTAACGGGCTATACAAAAGACTCGATGGTGTTTATTCGGCTGAAGAAAGACACCGCTCCGGCGCTCCTTCGAGAAATTGCCGATGGCGAAAGCCAAAAGTGGCTTGATAAAGTTCGCAAAACCATCGTTGGCGGCAAACTGAAAGAGTTAAGTGAGAAATACGCGACTTTTGCCCTTGACGATGGAACAGACCTTTCTTATCGAGCTACGGCAAAAAGCAAAGTGTTCATAAAGGCAAAAGAGGGAACCCTAGCCGATCTAAAGATCGGCGACCACTATTTTCTGAAAGGGAGAACGCTTGCAACTCTAGATATCTGGCTCGTTTCTGCCAGCGATGAAGCTCCTCCCAAATTAGCGCCAGCAAGTTCGCCTCAAAAAGGAAGCTCTGTCAAAACGACAAAGAAACCTTCAAAGTCTGTTGGGTCCCCACTCGGTACGGTTGGAACGATTGAGACTGTTGTGGATTTTACGAACTTTGACCTCCACCTCTTTGATGTCACCTACGGAGGAATGACCATTCACATCAACTACGGCCCAGCAACCGAGTTCTACTTACGACGCAAAAAAGTGAACGCAGGTGCCCTATTTGTTGGTGTACCGGTAAAAATCTGGTATCGACGGGATCAATTCGGAAGGGTTTTCGCCACTAAAGTAGAGTTAGCTGGTTAAGACTTGATACAGATCAAAATCCAGGATCTGTTCACCTAATCCTACTGGTTCTTATTTAGAACTGCTGAGATTACGAGTCCATTCGCTTGTATAAACGGAACTAACTGTTAAAAGATTCAGTCTGTATAATTACATGCTCACGCATCTTAACGTTGCTACACGCAGTAGTAATTAGATAAACTGCCCACTTAGGGACAAGCTCGTTATCCATCGAGTTATTAATCGTTTCTAACTATTCGGCAGATCCTTTCGGAAGAGCGTGCATCCGCATATGTCCGATTACGAAGACGGCGTACCAAGTTATTTGAGCCGGTTGACACAGGCCCCCCTGTTGACAGCCGAAGAAGAGGTTGCGTTAACCCGGGCCGTCCAAGAGGGCGATGCCAACGCTAAGCAACGTCTGATTGAGTCGAACATGCGGCTCGTCATCAACATCGCCAAAACTTATCGAAACCGTTCGATCCCGCTTGAAGACCTGATTCAAGAAGGCGCTATCGGCCTCATGCAAGCTGCCGAACGATTTGACCCTGACAAGGGCTTCCGATTCAGCACTTACGCCACGCACTGGATTCGACAAGCCATCGGTCGCGCCATCGACAATAAGTCGAAAGCGATCCGCCTTCCGGCCCATGTCTCGCAGTCGTTACGACGAATCGAAAAGGAGCGAACGAGACTCGCTCGCGAATTGGGTTACGATCCGACACCAGAGCAACTTGCGGCAGCAATTGGCATCAGTGCCAAAAAATTAACTACGCTTTTGCATTCCTCGCAGGATCTTCTATCGTTGGATATGACCGTTGGCGACAGCGGTGGAATGACGCTTGGCGGTCTTATCAAAGACACCACGAATAGCGACCCAGAAGCCCTTGTGCTTGATCAAGAGATGATGAAGGAGCTTCAGCGCATCCTTTCTGAGTTGAACGACCGAGAACAGCGGGTAATGCGCCTTCGTTTTCGACTAGATGGAAATGACGCACCGCTCCAAGAAGACATCGCACGAGAAATGAAACTCTCCCGCGAACGCGTTCGTCAAATCGAGGTTCAAGCGATCAAGAAGCTGAGGGCGCTCGCTCAGAGACGCCGACTTCGCGAGATGTGGAACAAGTAATCCTCATCTTGTGCGCGAAACCGGTATCCTTTTAGTTGCCTTGCGCCCCTGTAGCTCAGTGGATAGAGCACCCGCCTTCTAAGCGGATGGTCGCACGTTCGAGTCGTGTCGGGGGCGCCACTCCTTCTTTCGCCCAATATATCCTAAACCCCTGGTGAGGATCTTCGAGGCTCTCATTATCTTGACTTGAGATCAAGCGGCACTGACCCCAGGGTTCAGCCAGGCTTTCTGGTTCCCCCTCTTTATTCGCCTCGCTAAAGTGCTCAAATATCCTCTCAACCCTGACTAACTGGCATCAGAGAGCGGACACTCGTCGGCCCCCACAGTAGCGCGAAATCGACAGAAATTGCCTCCACAGAGCATTGATTGACGTACCGCAAACTACCTAGCCGATACGATCTGGAACCTGGCAAGACTAAAGAATTCACCGAACCTAGCCGAACATTCTGTTGGGTTATCCAAACCTCGCACTTATACGGGCATTTAGAAAGGTGGTGGAATGAGAATTAGCACAGCTTATCAATACAGTAGCTATGCGCAAGAGCTCTCAGCTTCCAGTGAGAAGCTGTACGCCGCTCAGCAGCGTGCCCAGACAGGTCTGCGTATCAACAAACCGAGTGATGATCCGTATGGATCGACTTTGTTGATAAGTATGCGTAGCGTCAAATCGGCGATCACGCAATACGGAAAGAATATTACGATTGCCAAAGGTCAACTCGGCACAACCGATTCAGCCCTTGGTGATGCGAGCGACCTGCTAAAGTCGGCATACACCATAGCGCTACAAGGCGCGAATGCGACTGTTGACCAAGCAAGTCGTCAAGGATTAGCCCAGCAAGTAGCTGATTTTCAAAGCCGTTTGGTTCAGCTAGGTAACTCTAAGAACCCAAACGGGGGCTACATTTTTGCTGGACAAAAAACGGATACGATTCCTTTCAATGCCGTCGCTGGAGTCATCACCTACAGCGGCGATAACAACAGTGTGCTTGTTGAAACGAATCCAGGAGCCACAACGGTTGTCAACACGCAGGGCAATCAGCTCTTTACCGATGCCTACAACCACCTTGAAACTCTTCGGAACAACCTTCTCAACGGCACAACATCAGCAATTAGTCTTGATATCACAAACCTTCAAGCTGACGGGTCAGCGATGGACAATGCAAGAGCCGTCGCCGGAACCGTAATGAAAGGTCTTCAAATTCAAGAAAACTACAACTCTCGTCGTGTAGACGAGCTGGCAGGCAGCATTTCTGACCTAGCAGAGGTCGACATTACGCAAGCAATCATGGAATATAGCTCTGCGCAATCGGCTTATCAGGCTGCCTTGACCGTTACTAGCCAAGGATTCAGGCATAGCCTCATGGACTACATTTCAGGATAACACTTAGCATGACATCCCAACTCAATCTTTTGGCTACTACCCGTTTTGGGCAAGTCGAGTACACAGAAGAAGATGTGATCGAATTTCTCGGTGGGCTGATTGGATTTTCAGCGACCGCGAAGTTCATCCTTCTTAACCCGAAAGAAGGAAGCCCCTTTCGATGGTTGCAATCGATCGAAGAAGCAGCCCTTGCCTTTTTAGTTACCGATCCTGGCTATTACGTGCCGACTTACTCGCCTGAACTCCGTCCTAGTGTAGCCAAAGAATTGGAGTTAGATGACGAAACTCCTCGACTTGTGCTCACTACGGTCAATATTCCTGCCGGAAAACCTGAAGAAATGACCGTTAACCTTGCGGGTCCCCTATTGGTTAATGCAATAACACGCAAAGGAAAACAGATCGTTCTTGAAGACGACGCGTATACTACGAGGTATCGAGTTTTCCACACGGCAGACCGGAAGGACGATCAGGCGGCGGCATAAAGAGTTTTCTCCTGAACGCGCCCTCTTCCTGCCACCGGCTATGGAGGGCGTTTAGTTCATGCTTGTACTTACTCGTAAGGTGCATCAGAGCATCTATATTGGGGATCAAATAGAGGTCGTAGTTTTGGAGGTTAGGGGCGAACAAGTCCGTATTGGCATTCGTGCACCTAAGAATGTAACTGTTCATCGTAAAGAGATTTACGAGCAGATTCAGGAAGAAAACCAAGGCGCAACCCAAGTCCGTCCTGAAGACATTCCTGGATAACCCTAAGTGAATTCGCTTTCTCGGCCTCTCGCCATCCTAGAAAAGGCATTCGTTCTGTTCGCCTGCTCGGCATTTGTTGGAAGCTTCATTGTCTGGAAAGCGAATCCAGGTAAACCCCTCGCCTACGTGTTGGCGCTAGGCTCTCCTCTCTTCGCGGTTGGCGTCGCCCTTATCGCAATGAGCTCTATTCGCGATCTTGTTCCCAATTCCAAATCGGGGTTTCCATCAAACATCACCTTGCCCATCGTTTACACGACATTTCTGTTGCTTGGGCAAGTCATTTTCTACACAACACCGACCGCACTAACAACGATCCCGCCGATTCTACAGTACGGGCTAATCTGGCGAGACCCAGTTCCTCTGATCATCTCTGGCGTAATGCAGTTTGTAATCCTCTCGCTGATCGGCTTAGCCAAACAATAAACGATCGTTTAGTTTTTTGCGCCGAATCCCTGTTCCGGAGACTCGGAATCATGAATTCCTAAAGGATCGTTTAAGTTTTCTTTGTATTCTTGTTGTAGAATGCTTTAGAGGCAACAATAATAAACGAACGTTTAGAATGACACCCAGGGACATAGGAATCGCGATAAGAGATCGAAGAAAAGCTATTCACCTAACTCAAGCAGAATTGGCCGAGTTAGCCGAGTGCTCAACGCCATTTATCGTTTGGATAGAGCAAGGAAAAGAGTCAGTCCGGCTAAACAAGTTGATCCAAGTAGCGAATGTGCTTGGACTAGAGATAAAAATCGGAGCCCTTGAATCTAGGTGAAACACGACGCAGACATCTATAAAGGTGACCGCTTAGTCGGATATCTTGACCGATCAAGGGAAGGCTACTCACTTACATTTAGTGAAGATAAAACCGGAATATCGGTGCATTTGCCCTACCAACCGAACCCGCTTCATTTACGCGACGTCCCAGCGTACTTTCTGAACTTGCTACCTGAAGGAGCGCGACTTCAAATTCTTCTCGATTCGGCCAAGTCAAAGGATGATAGCCTCGAATTACTCCTCAAGGTTGGATGGAGTGCAATCGGAGATATCTGTGTGATTCAAGGTGGAACCTCACTCGCAGAATCCACACAAGAGATAAAACTAGGAAGTCTGAACGAACAAAACTTCTGGGATTTATTTCGTCGGTTTAGTGAGAATCATCTCGACGGAACCATAACAGGCGTGCAAGAAAAGATCTCTGCAGTCGGGGTCAGTTTTCCAGTAAGAACGAAATCAGTTCCGCACTCGATCATCAAACTTAACCCGCCCCGATATCCGCTGCTAGTTCAGAACGAGCACTTTTTCTTGAATTTAGCGACTGCTTGCGGACTAGAAACGAACAGAAGCAGCTTGGTCGTAGATAAAGACCTTAACCAAGGACTACTCATCGAACGGTTTGACAGAACTGTTGCGAACAAGAAAACGATAAAACTTCAGCAAGAGGACGGGTGCCAACTGCTGGACATCCCGCCAAGTCAGAAATACACCACAACAGTACGCGCAGTCGCAGATTCGATACAAGAAGTCGCCACGGCACCGATGGTGGAAATTCTTCGGTTGCTAAAGCTCTATGCCTATAGCTATCTCATTGGCAACGGTGATCTGCACGCGAAGAATATAAGCCTTCTTTGGCAGAAAGATGCAGTGCGTTTGACCCCTGCCTACGACCTCCTGAGCACCCTACCGTATCCTAAGCACCACCAGCATATGGCATTGAAGCTGGACGGGAAAGATAGAAACTTTCGCGCATCTGATTTCGTGAACTTCGGAAGACGCTATGAAATTCCAGAAAAGGCAGTGCTCAAGATGATCCAACACTTGATTGATGTTGTCGAAAACGCCCTACCAACCATTAAACAAATCGGTTTCGATGAATCCGTGACGACAACACTCCAATCCGAGATCCAGAACCGAGTCAACCAGTTGAAGCGTTAGCACTCACGAGTTATGCGCTGGAACCGCTGATGGGTCGCCGGTTGCCGGAGGCGCGAGGTCTGGATCGCTAGGTTTTCCGATAACCTGTTTGAATATCGGGATCAACTCGTTAGCCCAAGCATCATAGGTTGGAAGTTCTGCATGTAGTCCGTCCGGCAAGAGCATGCCTGGTTTGATCGAACCGTCCTCATTCGAAATCTTTTTTGTCAGGTCAACAAAGAAGAGTTTTTCCGTTTTCGCAAATGCTTCCAGTTTGAGATTGACTGACTTAACGGCATCGGTGACCTTAACGGTGCCGATTCGTGGAAAGACGGCAGTCAGAACGATGCGGGCGTCCGGCGCTTTTTGTTGAACCTCACGAACGATGTAAGTGATGTTCGTGTATGTCTTTTCTGCGACTTCAGGATCGTCGGATCGTGTCCCAATATCGTTTGTGCCAGCGAGCAGAACTACAACCTTTGGGTTCACACCGTCGAGTTCCCCATTCTGAATTCGCCAAAGGATGTTCTCCGTGCAATCTGCACCCCATCCGAAGTTACCAGCGTTCCAGCCTGTAAAGTGCTTTTTCCAGTTTTCAAACAGATGCGCCCAAGCAGGGTCGGTACATCCCCACCTTCTCGTAATCGAATCTCCAAGAAAATAGGTGTCTATTCGGCCAGCCTTCGCCTTTTGCACCAGTTGCTTGTGTGCGAGGTGAGAATTCGCATCACTTCGCTCGACCCCTTTAGGAATTGCCCCATCCTGCATCGTCATCGCCGCCAGCGCTAGAAAACCAAACATCATCGTTCCTGCCTACTTCATTGTACTGATAGCCCGTTAAATTAACGACCATTGAGCCCCGCTTGCGGCATTTTTGATCAACTGGACCGTGGTTCACCTGTACCTGCGATAATCGGGACAAGGAAATCGAATCCCATGGTCTCAGCAATGTTGCTCGCCGTCGGCATTCATGCTAGCGGAAATCTCGTCGTCAATCCGTCGTTCACAGGAAAACTCGAAGGTTGGAATCCTGTGTGGGCTCGACAAGAAGGCGCGGCAAAGGTTGCTGTCGTCGATGGAAGGTCTGGATTTGCCGCCCAGATCGTTCATATCGGAGAGGGTGATTGGGCACTCAGTCAGTCTGATTCAGTGAAAGTTTCTCCTGACGATTTGTACGAGCTTAGTGCTTGGATCAAAACCGAAGGTGGCACAGGCGGGATCTCAACTGTAACGCGTACGGCTTCCGGAGAAACAATCCAATGGCTCTTTGGCGAGCTATCACCGAAGAAACCTGGCTGGCAGCTAATGCGCCGCAAGATTGGTCTTCCTGCTAACTGCAATAGCCTTCAGTTCCGGATCACTGGCAGCGGAAAAGGCACCACTTGGGTGGAGGCTCCGTCTCTGGTCAGGCTTGGACCTAGAGTAAAGAATTCGCAATCAGTTCAATTAAGTTCAAAATACTTATCTTTTGAAATCAGACCGGACGGCTCGATCCGAGCCAAAACCCAAAAAGGCCAGACTTGGGATTACCGTTCTTGGGAAGAAGAGTTTCTTATCAACTCGGTGTCGAAAGTCGACCCACTTAAGGCAACGCTCAACGTTACGCACCTTCCCACGAATATTGACCTCTCTGTTTCCATCCAGCTTAGTGCTGTGTCACCAGAGGTTTCATACAAGATCCAAGGACAGGGAGATTTAGATTCACCCATACCTTTACCCAATGAACTCGTAACAAAAAGCGGACAGTGGATCGTCCTTCCAATGAACGAGGGTATTCAGTTTCCCGTTGAAGACAATGCCATTAACGGCCTGCAACTGATCACTTACGGCGGACACGGACTATGTATGCCGTGGACCGGCGTCTATAACCCGGCCTCCGGTGCTGGTGCGATGACCATCCTGGAAACGCCTGACGACGCCCACGTTTTGTACCATAAAACAAATGAACTGTTAACTTTTACGCCTCGATGGGAGGCTTCCAGAGGCGCACTATCCTACACTCGAAAGGCGCGCCAGGTTTATCTAGACAGCGGCGGTTATGTGGCAATGGCGAAGCGTTACAGAACCTACGCTGAGGGCACAGGGCTTGTAAAAACGCTCAAGGACAAGCTGAAAACGAACCCAAACATAAGTCGACTCATCGGCGCAGTCAATGTTTGGAACTGGGATATGAACAAGATCGAGCTTTGCCAAGAGATGAAGAAGCTTGGGTTTGGAAAGGTCCTATGGTCAAGTGGAGGAACACCAGATGAAATCCACACGATCGCTGGATTGGGCTATCTACCGGGCAGATATGATATCTATCAGGACGTTTGGGACCCCAAAAACTCACTTTCTTGGCAACTGACTGCAGGCTGGCCGGATGACCTTGTTTTGCTCCAGAGTGGCGACTGGATGAAGGGTTGGGCCCATCCAGACAAGCACGCCGATGGAACGATAACTTGGTATCAAGGTGGCGTCATCTGCTCTAAGCCAGGTCTTGAGAGAGCCAAGCAGATGATTCCGCCAGACATCGCGAAAGAGGGATACCTCGCGAGGTTCATCGATACCACCACAGCATCGCCGTGGCGAGAGTGCTTCAACCCGAAACACCCGCTGACACGTAGCCAGGATCGGGCTTACAAAATGAGCCTTTTGGATTTCTGCTCAAAGGAAATGAAGCAGGTCGTCGGCACCGAAACAGGCATCGATCCATCCGTTCCCTACGTTGACTATTACGAAGGCATGATGAGCCTGGGGCCATACCGTTTGCCAGACTCCGGCACTTTTATGATGGAATATCGAAAGCCAACTCCTGACTTTCTGAAGTATCAGGTTGGTTCTTACTATCGCATTCCGCTTTGGGAGTTGGTTTATCACGACTGCACCGTTGCTCAGTGGTACTGGGGTGACGCTTCAAACAAGGCACCCGAAGTTTGGACTCAACGCGATCTGCTCAACATCCTTTACGGAACGCCACCACTTTTGATGTTTGATCAGGCTCGGTGGAACAAAGACAAAATGCGGATGCTCCAGACGTACCGAAACGTGTGCGAATGGGTCGATAAAATCGGCTACGACCAGATGCTATCGCATCAGTACCTGACTGACGATCACACCGTCCAACAAACGAAATGGAGTAGCGGTCGTTCGGTGATCGTGAACTTTGGAGTTTCACCGTACAACGGCATCGCCCCTTCGAATTTCAAGATTGCCGACAAGACGGTACGCTAGCCACAAATCCAATGCCAATACCTGCCCTAGTTCCTGCTGTTCACGCTATTAGCGCAAGCGGCGGGAGCTTTACATTGCCGAAGAAACCTACCATCTCATTTCAGGCTTTTGCACCAAGCCTAAACTCGAAATGGCTTGTCGAAAATGTCTCAAACTCCATAGGTCGAACTGTCGTAAAAGCGACCAATCGAGCAACCGTTTTGTGTAAGTTTCAGCAAGGATTTGGCATTGATGAAGCCTACGATATGAAGGTCGGAAAAGACGGAATCACCATTACGGCAGGCTCATTTCGAGGGTTTGTTTGGGCCTTACAAACCCTGAGACAACTCAGACAGGGCAATACAATCCCGTTTGTTTCTATTCAAGATCAACCGTCGTTTAGGTGGCGTGGCGTTATGGTAGACGAGGGACGACACTTCATGGGTGCTCAAGTAGTGAAGAGTTTGCTGGATGTCATGTCGCGGTTGAAGCTGAACATGATGCATTGGCATTTGACCGAAGATCAGGGCTGGCGAATTCAAATCAAGAAGTATCCTCGCCTTACCGACTTCGGAGGAACGCGCACGGAAGCTGACGGGAGCGTTCATCAGGGTTTTTACACTCAAGCCGAGATTCGCTCAATCGTTCAATACGCTTCGCAACGAGGGATTGAAATTGTCCCTGAAATCGAGCTTCCAGGGCACTGTACCGCCGCCTTAGCTTGCTACCCAAACTTTGGATGCCGGAACCAAAAGCTAAAGATCACCAACTCTTGGGGCGTATTCCAGGATGTGTATTGCGCAGGGCGTGAGTCTACATTCGGATTTTTACAGGATGTTCTCACTGAGGTTGCTTCATTATTCCCATCGAAGTACATCCATATCGGGGGGGACGAGGTTCCGAAGGATCGCTGGTCGAAGTGTCCCGATTGTCAAAAACGGATTCACGACCTCAATTTGGTCGACGAGCACGGTTTACAGAGCTATTTTGTGAAGCGAATTCAGACCTTTCTGACATCAAAGGGAAAGACATTAGTGGGTTGGGATGAGATCATGGAAGGCGGACTTGCTCCTGGTGCTGTGGTCCAGATTTGGAACGATCAGAAACTGACACAAAGAGCAACAAGTCAGGGCAATTCGGTGGTCTTGTCTCCGAATTCACACCTCTATCTAAACCGGCCAGCCGATCAACTTACGATGAAACAAGTCTACGGTTACGATTGGCGAACTGACGGCTTGACGGAAGCCCAGCGACACTTAGTGTTGGGAATCGAGACTCCGCTTTGGTCGGAAAACATCACTCGACTGAGCCTGATCCCACAGTTTTTACCGCGCGGATTAGCATCAGCCGAGCTTTGCTGGTCGGACTCAAAGAAGGACTACACAGAGTTTATCGCTCGGGCAAGAAATGTCAGCGATAGATGGCGTACAGAAGGAATCTTGATTGGCCCCGAAGATAGGTCGATTGCGTCTTACAAAATTGCCCCAAGCTCATCAGGCAGGTTTATCATTAAAGCCGAATCTGGAGTTAAGAACGCTATCTTCCGTTATGCAATCGACGGAAAACCGGTGACATCGTCATCCCCGTCGTTCAAGGGTTCAATCGACCTTCCGGTTGGGAAAAGAGGCGAGCTCGCTCCCTACATCAGCACGCTACGAATCTCCGCATCAAAGAATTTCGAAACGCTCAGCCATCTAGCGGTTGGCAAAACGCTCGCAATTCCGCAACCGATGTCGAAGCAATACTCGGCAAACGGTCCGAGCACTCTGGTTGATGGATTATTGGCTAGCGCAGATCATCACGACGGTCAGTGGTTGGGTTGGCAAGGCAAATCGGTGACAGGAACACTCGATCTTGGGGAAGTAAAAACGATCCATACTGTTGCATTACACTGCCTCCAACAGACTCAAAGCTGGATTGTTTATCCACCATCCGTTTGGTATGAAGTCTCAACAGATGGTGTGAAATGGACTCACATCGGCGAAGTGAAGGCTCCGGTGAAGCCAGAAGCAGAAGGCACACGGGTTCACTGGTTCGAAGTTTCCACGAAAACAAAAGCGCGCTTTGTTCGATTTGCGGCGGCGTACCCTGGACCGTTGCCCAGTTGGCATTTAGGCGCAGGTAGCGAGAGTTTCATTTTCGCTGACGAATTCGTCGTCAAGTAGATCGGACGCCTTCGATAAGGTGCCAGTAGTGTGGAAGCCGTTGCCAAGCCATGTAGTGACAAGGCATGGATTTGCCTAACGATCCTGTGAGATGGTTTTCGATTTCGGCGAGGGGGTTCCAGCCAAATGCCGTCACTCGAAGCGAATGATCGGCAAGATGCGAATTTTCGAGTCGTTCTCGGTCGGGCTGAGCATCTGCCGACAACCGATCATGATAGCTTGCCCATGCGCATCCGTTTAGACGATCTTTCAGTTCCACGAGACTACGTTGAATGATCTCTTGGCTAAACCTTTCGAAGCCGTAGAGCTGACCCAAAACATTGCAGAACAGCACGGTTGATTGATCTGGAATGGCTTTGAAAAGTGGTCCCCAATCAATTGAATCACCTTTCAGTGGAAAACAGTCTTGTAATCGCCAATCGGTGTTGACTCCCGGATGAGCCATCTTGAAGAACATTGGCGATATTGGGTCAACATCAATCGCTACGACGTTCTTAAATCCCAAGAGCCAATCTGTGGGGAGTGAATATCCCGCGCTCGGGGCGACCAATACCAGCGTCTCTTTCGGACATTGCCAAGTACCTAACCAGTCGGATATTTGAGAGCGAAATGGCTTCCAAAGGCGAGAGTAACACACGGCGCGTCCGTGATAAAGCACTCCTCCTGCCGTGTTGAACAATCCCACGGGATTATCTTCGGGAATCCAAGTAAATCACACAGGGATCGAAACAAAAAAAGAAGTCCCCTCTTTCAGAAAAAGAGCGGACTATTGGGTGAACTACGTGCTTCTAGTTAGTGGCAGCCACATCCACCGCAGCTTCGGCCACCGGTGTCGAGACCTTCCATCCCTTCCTCACCGGTTGAGAATGAGGAACCGCAACCGCAGGACTTAACTGCATTTGGATTCTCAATCTTGAAACCACCACCAAGCTGATCATCGACGTAATCAACGACCGAGCCAGTCATATAGTAAAGGCTGTTGATGTCGATGACGATTCGAACGCCTTTGTCAGTGAAAACTCGATCTTCTTCTTCTGGCTCGTTCTCGTCCAGCGCCATGCCGTACTGAAGACCTGAGCAGCCACCGCCAGCCACGTAAACTCGAAGATAAGCGTTCGGCCTATCATTCTCGATTAGCATAGTGCTCAACTCGCTCGCCGCGCGGTCGGACAGAGTAATCGCAGAAGTTTCTGCGCCGGTCGTAATCTCTTCTTGAATTGCCATGTGGGGTCTCGTTTGTTTTTGCGTGAATACAGATTATAGGTCGATTCAGGCGTTTTATTGTATACAACGATGTCTAGATTGAGATCGTTTCATCGCAAGCTAGTATTCCAGCGAGTTCGGTACGCTGAAAGAGATGGTTATAGCGGCTGCAAGCGAAAACCCGAAGACGCTGGCGGCAGCAAGATATGCCGTATCAGCTTTCTTTTTTGTTGATGGCGCTGCGCTCGGCGGCTACATCACGCACTTTCGGGACATCGAGATTTTCTTACGCGTTGATCACGATGTACTCGGCAGATGCCTCATCGCTGGCGGATTGGGTGCCTTTATATTTATGCCTGCCGCAGGAACGATCATCCACCGTTTCGGTAGCCGAAAAGTCTGCCTGATTTCATCACTGCTACTGTGTTTCATCATTCCTTTTTTAATGCTCGCGCCTTCCTTGATCGGCTTTGCATCAACTCTGTTTCTTGTGGGCGTCAGTAACGGACAACTTGATGTGAGCATGAACGCTCACTCCGTGGCAGTACAAAACAGATTTGATAAACCGATTATGTCAGCAGTTCACGGTTGGTTTTCATTAGGCGGATTTGCTGGAGCCGCAGGTTCCGCTTTGGCTTTCTCAGTCGGGCTATCTCCTTTCCAACACCTGGTGGTAGCTTCGCTTGTCCTAGCTTTGTTGTCGGTAGGCGCATTCTTCTATATGCTGCCGTCAAGCGTCGATAAGGACGCGGAAGGTCCTAAGTTTGCCTGGCCCCGAGGGACTCTTTTGGCGCTCGGATCTCTTGTCATCCTTGCCTTTGTTGCCGAGGGAGGTATTTGGGATTGGGCCTCGGTCTACATTCGAGCTTCTCTTCAAGCATCCGAGCAGTTGGGAGCCTTGGGCTTCGGTCTCTTTTCGCTCGGCATGGCAACCTCAAGGTTCTTTGGAGACGCATTCGTGCACAAACGAGGCCCAGCATGGGTGATCGTTACTAGCGGAATTCTAGGAATGCTTGGAACGACACTAGGCTTGGCGATTCCCAACGCTTATGTTGCCTGTCTCGGATTCTTTATCGCTGGAGTTGGCATTGCCAACATGGTCCCGATATTTTTTGCCTCTGCCGGCAATCAACCGGGAATATCGGCAAGCGTTGGCTTATCGGCTGTTGCTACGTGCGGATACACCGCGTTTTTCTGCGGTCCGCCCATTATCGGATTTGTCGCAAAATCGATCTCGCTGAGAGGCGCTTTGCTATTGCTCGCGGTTCTTAACCTGCTTGTGGCGGTAATTGGGCCAAAGTGCACCGAGCACCTGGCTCCTAGCCGAATTGGCTAAGAGCCAGGTGCAGCTTAGATGAACTTGAGGATTCGGTCTACTGAGTGTCGGAATTTCGGAAAACCGGCTTCAGCTGGATAACCCACAGCTACTAAACCAACGATTTCGGTTGTTTCGGACAACCCGTAAAGATCCTTGACAGCTTTCGGATCAAACCCAAGCATCGGTGAAGAGCCAAGACCCTTTGCCTCAATGGCAACCAAGAGGTAGCCGAGAGCGATGTTGGTCTGTGCACGCGCCCAAGCGGTTCTTGCTTCAACCGGCATTCCACCAAGCCCGTTGACAATTGTGTTGAGGAAGCCTTCTCGCTTCTCGCCCTCGAGACCTGGATGCACGATCTCTTCAGCGTGACTCAGAACATCTTCAAAGTCGCTTGTCACAACGAATACCACTTGCGCTGCTCCAACCTGTGGCTGATTGTATGCCGCTGCTTGAAGCTTATCCTTGTCTTCCTGTTTTGTGATCGCAAGAATGCGCCAAGGTTGTACGTTGAACGCACTCGGTGCCTGACCGGTTAGCTCGACTAACTCTTTGATCAACTCGGTCGAAACGGGTTGGTCAGTATATCGACGGATGGAAACTCGATCTCGAATTGCTTGTTCAACTGTCTTACTCATGGAATCACCTATTATTTGTTTTTGCAATTATTGCCGTTACAACAAACATTATGCGCTATGTTTGTTGCGCATGCAACTATTCGTTGACGAATTTTTTTAAAAGTACAAAAAACACCCGGAGTTGATCATCAACCTCGGGTGTGTATTCGTTAAGGAACCCTTCTAGTCAGCGAGCTGTCGAAGCACGTACTGAAGGATGCCGCCATTCTTGTAATAGAGCAGCTCCTGGGGAGTGTCGATTCGAACCTTGACCTTGAACTCTTTTTCGCCAGAAGCGCTCTTTGCCTTCATCGTCAGAATCTTTCCACCAGCGAATTCACTGTCAACGGCCGCTGAAAGCCCCACAAGATCAAAGGTCTCGCTGCCATCCAAGCCGAGAGAGTCAACGTTTTGGCCGTCGACGAACTCAAGTGGAAGGACACCCATGCCAACCAAGTTGGACCGGTGGATTCGTTCAAAGCTCTGAGCCAAGACGATTTTCACACCAAGCATGAACGTTCCCTTCGCCGCCCAGTCGCGTGAAGATCCAGTTCCGTACTCTTTTCCAGCCAGAACGATGAGGGGTGTCTGATCTGCTTTGTACCGAACCGAGGCATCGTAGATCGTAGTGACCTGACCCGTTGGCAAATACTTAGTAAATCCGCCTTCGAGGCCGTCTGCCAATTTGTTCTTCAGTCGAATATTGGCAAATGTGCCCCGAACCATGACGTCATCGTGACCACGGCGCGCACCGTAGGAGTTGAACATCTCCGGAGATACTCCGCGCTGGGTGAGATATTCGCCCGCTGGGGAGTTCAACTTGATGTTGCCAGCCGGTGAGATGTGATCTGTCGTGATGGAATCACCTAACACGGCTAAGGCTCTGAGTCCAGTTAGGTCAGATACAGAAGCTGGCGCTTCTTTGGACATTCCTTCGAAATATGGCGGGTGCTTGATGTAGGTTGAACCCGAATCCCAGGTGAAGGTTTCGCCACCAGTGACTTGAATCGCTTTCCACTTGTCGTCACCAGCATAGACACCATCGTAATTTGACCGGAAAAGCTCAGCCGAAACCGCCATATTCACGGTGTCAGAAACCTCTTTCTGTGTCGGCCAAATATCTTTGAGGTAGACCTCTTTTCCGGTTTTCGTCTTTGCGATCGGATCTTTAGCAAGATCGATATCCACCGTTCCAGCGAGGGCAAACGCAACAACGAGTGGCGGCGACATGAGGTAGTTTGCCTTCACGTCTGGACTAATGCGTCCTTCGAAGTTTCGGTTACCGCTAAGCACGCTGACGGCAACAAGATTCTTCTCGTTAATCGTTTTGCTAATGGCGTCTGGCAACGGCCCGGTGTTACCGATGCAGGTTGTACAACCGTAGCCAACAACGTGAAAGTTCACCGCTTCTAGCGCCTCAAGAAGACCTGCCTTCTTGTAGATCTCGGTGACAACACGTGAACCAGGTGCCAAAGAAGTTTTCACCCAAGGTTTCGGCTTTAGACCGAGCGCTGCGGCCTTCTTGGCTACCAACCCTGCCGCAATCATCACATATGGGTTGGAAGTATTGGTACAACTGGTGATTGCCGCCACAACGACGCAGCCATTGGCCACTTCGCCGGCAGAAGCGTTGGCAATTGCTTCCGTTTCGGTTCTTGGTTCCAAGACCGCAACGGAGCCACCTTTTGTAGGTGCCGCTGGAGCGTTAATCTGAGCATCGAATGCCTTGTGGAAGCTATCGCCGATCTCTCCCAGCACAAAACGGTCTTGAGGACGCTTTGGACCTGCCACGCTTGGCTGAACCGTCGAGAGATCCAGTTCCAATGTAGTCGTGTACTCTGCTTCGCGGCTTCCAGGAACGAAGAAAAGGCCCTGCTCTTTGAAGTAGGCTTCGGTAAGAGCAACAGACTCTTCGCTTCGGCCTGTCGATCGCATATAGCGAAGGGTCTCCTCGTCTACGGGGAAGATTCCGCAAGTCGCTCCGTACTCTGGAGCCATATTTGCAATCGTGGATCGGTCGGCCAACGGCAACGACGCCAATCCCTCGCCGAAGAACTCCACGAACTTGCCAACGACACCGAGCTTTCGAAGCATCTCAGTGACGGTAAGAACGAGGTCGGTTGCGGTAGTTCCTTCTGGCAACTTACCTTTCAGTCGGAAACCAACAACCTGCGGGATTAGCATCGAAACTGGCTGACCAAGCATTGCAGCTTCGGCTTCAATTCCGCCAACGCCCCAACCCAGAACACCCAGACCGTTAACCATGGTCGTGTGGCTATCTGTTCCAACCAAAGTGTCAGGATAGACCTGCTTTGGCTCCCCTTCTTTCACAAATGCGACTCGGGCTAGAAACTCAAGATTGACCTGGTGAACAATGCCGGTGTTTGGAGGAACAACTTTGAAACCGTTCAGAGCTTGAGTCCCCCACTTGAGGAACTCATACCGCTCATTGTTTCTTTCAAATTCCAGGTCACGGTTAATCATCAACGCCGCTTCGCTACCGTAGGCATCGACCTGAACTGAGTGGTCGATAACGAGTTCGACCGGCTGGAGTGGATTAATCTTCGCAGGATCACCGCCGAGTGCCCGCATGGCGTCTCGCATCGCGGCCAGGTCAACGACACATGGAACGCCAGTAAAGTCTTGAAGAATGACGCGTGCAGGCGTAAATGCGATTTCCTTACTGGGTTCCTCGGTTGGGTTCCACTTCGCAAGAGCTTCGATATCTGCAGCAAATACGCTTCGATTATTCTCGTTGCGAAGGAGGTTCTCAAGGAGGATGCGAAGCGAGTAAGGTAGTCGCCCTACGTCGTAACCTTTCGACTCAAGGGCAGTAAGGCTGTAGATTTCATACTCTTTGCCGTTAACGGCTAAGCTCTTTCGGGAATTAAAGCTATTCATTGTTCCTCCTCGTACAATCGGTGCCCCCGAGTGCATTCATCACACCCAAAAGGGCGAAAGTGGCACAAGGAGGATCTGTGCCTAAAAAGATACCAGGTAGGTCAGAAAAAGGCCCACTAAGGAACTCCAACGCTTTGAATCATAATGTTCTCCAACTTCCATCCGTTGGATCGATCAGACCATCACATTGCACTCGACTTGTTTGATTAAAGGAAATCGTTTCACGTGAAACAACCTCACGACCGTAGCTCGCCGTGAGGTTCCATTAGCAGTCGAACTAGAATTTGAATCCGTACGCCAAAGTGATTGTGTTCTTGATCCCTTCAGACTTCTCGGCAGGAAATCCACCAGCAACGGTCACTAGCAATCCTTTGATAGGGGCCGGGATATTGACTCCAACCCAAGTCGCGGCGTGATCTCCGGTGATGGTATCCAACATATAGGACATCCCTAGAGGTAGAGGACCATCAATACCGAACATCCCATGACCGCAATCATTCCATAGAGCCCCAGCATGAAGACGGAACGACTTGAAATCCGCCCTTCCTACAACGTAGCGATCTATTGAAGTGCCGACTACGCCTACGTTTTGTAGACCAGCGCTAACACTGTATTTTCCAGCTCCTTCTGACTGCCACAGATGTAACTTTGCATTGAGAACGCTGTTTCCAAGCGTATCGTTGTCAATGCCAAATTCACCGATGCCGTAGAACCCAAATTGATACGCATGACCCCAGGTCCTACCTTTGTCGACATTTCTTTCGTTGCCCGTCGAATAGACCTGACTGAGACATTCCTTGTGTCCCAGATAGTCTGCGATTGGCATCAAGTTCAAACACGTTGGCCCCGCAAACGCTGAAGTACAGACTAGGACAAAAACGCCACTTGTAAAGACACGATTCACCATCACCACTCTTTCCCGAGCGGGGATTTCCATATTGAATCACTAGATATGCAAGTATTTTTGATGGATTGAGATATTTGTGATCAACGCCAGCTCTAGTCAAAGAAGCGCTATTGATGTGAGAAACCGACGAAGCTACTTGTTGAAAAAACCAGGTTCTTTTGCTTGAAGATGACTCTTTTGATGAATAATTACTCAAAAGTTGCACTAACTATGAAACTGAAGAAGAACTGGAAGTGGCAAGTCCTGCGGTTCCTAATTGTGTCTGTGACAATCGTTTTAGGCGGTGGCTATGCAGGGTTCGCAATCTGGGCTCGGCAAGGTCTCAATTCGAAGCTGGCCGAAGCAAAAAAGATCGGCATGCCAGTGGTTCCAAGCGATATTCCCTATACGGCTCCGAACCCAAATACCAACGCTGCAACTTATTACCAAATTGCTTCTACTGCGTTTGATAAAGATCCGAAAATCCAGAGATCGCTCAAACTTATCAGCACCAGCCACCTTGCCCGAAAGCAGCCTTCTTCTGCTGAAATCGGAGACGCAATGTCTTCGTTGCAGGCGATCATAAAACCTCTCGACCTTGCGACATCACTTACCGTTTACAGCAGGGCGCCCGATTTTGTTGAAATGAGCCCAAACAGAAGTTTAGTGTTGATGAAGCTGACGAGTTTCACCAGTTTGTATGTGATGATCGCGAAGAATTGCTCCGATGCTGGCGATGTTCTCGGTGCTCAAACAGCCCTCTCCAAAGCCTACAGAATAGCGGGACATGCGTGTAAGGATCACCTCTATTTTGGGCAGCTTGTCGGAATTGCCTGTATCGGATCTGCCGATGGAGGCTCACTCTACATTATTCAGAAATATGGCAAGGAAAGCCGTTATCGAAAAGCGATTTACGCTGCTTTAGCTTTTCGACCCAGCAATCTGAATGTGAAACAGATGTTTGGTGAGGAAATCGTTTACGACCGGGGATCGCTTCGGAGGACTCAAATCCAACAGACGCAAGCAACCGACGAGGACTCACCACCTAAAGAACCTAGTCTTTCAGAAAGGATAAAGGGCACGCCTCCTTATCGGGACGCGTATGACAAACAGTTCCTAGATTACTGTCTGTACATCTGGCCAAAACTTCCTGAAGATTCCTCGCAATGGAAGACCATTACCGCGTTATTCAAAACCGTCAGCTCGCGGTTACAAGGATCTACAAACACATTTGATGACGCTGCAAAAATGATGCTCCCCGTATTTTCACGACTAGGGGATATCGTCGGAAATCTGCAAATGTACGAACGGCTGATGCGAACTAGTCTGTCTCTACTAGAGGAGAAGGAACGAACTGGCCGATTCCCGGAAAAACTTAAGAACTCAGAGACCGCAATCGATCCGTTTTCAGACGATCTGCTGAAGTACAGACTAGAAGGTAGTGGATTTGAGCTCTACAGTGTTGGCATGGACCGAATCGACAACGGCGGGCAAATGAGGAATCTGTTTAGCCGAGATACGGTCGTACATGTTCAATAAGGTTCCTCTTCGTAGTTCAAAGGGACTTTTGATGAGGAAGACAAAGAAGATAGCCGTAGCCGTGTTTCTCGGAATCCCACTGGTCTGTTGCTTAGGTGGAACAATCGCGTATTACGCTTTCGGATCCGCGGCAAACTCTCGGCTTCAGGAGCATATAAAGGAAGCTCATCGCATCGGAATGCCAGTTGAAGAGAGGGATTTGCCAACCAGGCAAGTTACTCGATCCGAAAACGCTGAGGAAATCTACACACGCATGGGCGCCTTAATCAGTGGCAACAAAGCAGCTGAATCACTCTTGAAGGATCTATCAAATGGATTGGGAACGCGTGCATCCCTTGCTGAGCTAGAGAAGGCTCGCGAAGCCTATCCAAAACTCAAACCGCTTTACGATCTGTGCCGAAGGGCAACCGATCGCCCCTTCTTCAACAAACCAGTCACCTTGGATCACTTCTCGTCGAAAGAGTTTCCTCATTTCAGATATATGAGGCAGGTCGCAAAGCTTTATGCTTACGCGATGATTCGCGCAGCTGAAGACCATGATTATCCTGCTGTCGAAGATTGTATAAAGCGGGGCTATCGCGCAGCGGATCACGCGGGTCAACAGCCTCTCTTTATCGGAATGCTTGTTAGAATTGCCTCATCTGCAGTCATCGATACAACCATTGAGCGACTCCTTCAACACCAATCTGACAACATTTCGCTGATCTCCGCGATTGAGAATGGGCTGAAATCGCGGCCTGTGACCCCGGACATGCGAGCGTGTTTGGCAACGGAGTTAGTGAGCCAGCGATTAATGATCCAACAAATGACCACGTTTAGAATGAACGCGGTTGATCCAAGTGATTCTGCCGAGAGCAAGGCGCCTCCTCTTATCGAGAAGATTGTGCTGGCAGGAACCACTAAGAAGGCAATGGAAGAAACGTTGGTTGATGCCTATTTGTCGGTTTGGCCCGACCTACCTGTCGACCCAGAGGAATGGCAAAAGACGGAGTTGGCGATGGTCAAACTTGACCGACACTTCAACAGTGGAGGCAACATTCTTGATCAACTGGTGAGTGTCTTCACACCGCTTTACCGTCAAGCCGCATTAGCTATTGGTCGGTATCAGACGACTTCTAGACTTCTCAGTACTGGGATTGAGTTGATCCATATGAAACAGCGATCAGGAAACTTTCCAGACCGTTTGCCTACGTCCAAGCTCACCATAGACCCATTCAGTAATAAACCGCTCATCTACAAAACGAAAGGTAAGGGGTTTGTTCTTTATAGCGTTGGAGCTGATCGTAAGGACGACGGAGGTATATCGAGGTTAGAGAACCCGATGACCGGTATCGACAGAACCTCTGACGAAGTTCTAAAGGTTGAATAACCGCAACTTGAACTGGTGCGCCAACGTTACAATAGGTTGTGACACGGTCTCAGAAGATAGGTTGCTTGATTTTAGTGGGGGTCCCTATCTTTTGTGTGATCCTTGTATTACTCGGCCTTTTTGTGTTTGGCAAGTCCTCCCAAGCAGAGTTGCAAACGAGTATCCAAAAAGCTAAGAGTGTTGGACTGTGCGTCGAGCCGACCGACCTACCCACCGGCCCTGCCGCCTCGGAGAATTCGGCGGCGACCTTCGCTGAAATTCAAAAACTCACCCGGCGCTCCGGCCCATACGAAAAGGCGATGCAGAAGGCACTTGTCTACAGTTCGTCTAAATCAGCTACGCAGTCTCGTGTCCTCGCGATCGAAGCGTTCGATGACCTGAAGCCGGTTCTGGATCTCGTCAGTAAAGCAACAAGCTTTCCATCATTTTATAAGCCTATCGACTTTTCGAAAGCTGAAACATGGGACTTTGACTACTACGACTACGTCAAGGGATCTGTAAGGCTCGAGCTGAATCTAGCAAGGTGGAAGATCGATTCCAACGACTTTGCCTCTATGGAACAGTATTTAGCCAACGCCTACAAGATTGCCGATCAACTCAAATATGACCCCGCCTTTGTTGGCATGCTGGTGCAAATCAGCTTAATGAATCTTGCCGATAGCGAAGTTGAACGGACGTTGAGCCTTTACTCTGCGAATTCAGCTGCCGTCTCTGCATGTAAAAAGGCACTGCGATTCAGACCACAAGCGCCAGACCTAAAGAAGTACATAAGCTATGACACGGTCTATGTCCGTTCGGTGCTCAGCTCTGTAAAATCGCAATCCTACTACACTGGTCGCAAACCAACACGGCTCGATCGTAACTTTGATCGACTCTTCTTCAACAGCAGCATGAAAAACAAGGCTGACAGTTCGCTACTCCGAAAGCTCACGGAGTATTGGCCAAAGCTATCCAGCGATCCTGAAAAGTGGAATGAAAACTTCAAAGTGCTGAGGCAGTACGACCTATCGGTGAATTCGGAAACAGACCTGGTCGGGAAACTCTTAAGCATTGTCGCGATGGAATACAGCCGCCCAGCAACGTTTCTAGGCCTCATCCAGATGCATCGTAGACTCATCAGTACCACGCTAGAGATTATTGACGCCAAACAGCGAACCGGTCGTTTCCCGACCACGATCTCGAAAACACAAGAACATGAAGATCCGTTTTCATCGAAACAGCTTGTCTATCGACCAAGCAAAACTGGCTTTTTGCTCTACAGCGTTGGGCGAGACGGAGTCGATAATGGTGGTGCTCCACGAACGGCAAAGAACACGAAGAAGTACGACGTAATCGTTCAGGTTCGTTAACTGTTCGACGCTGGTAGAAAGACCAACTAGCTTCTGTGCGCCATACTCATAGAAAGAGAGCAAATGACGCGCGCAACAGAAGACCTCAGGATACGAGCCGTACGGCCATTACTACCACCCGCTATCCTACACGAGGAGATCCCACTTACCGAAACTGCAGCCAATCTGGTCGAGGAGGCTCGGTCGACCGTTGAAAGATCACTTCAAGGAGAAGATTCCCGCCTCGTTGTCGTGGTCGGTCCATGCTCCATTCACGACCCGGTTTCTGCGCTTGAATACGCGGAAAAGCTGAAACAGCTGACGACGCGATATGAAGACAAACTCTTCGTTTTGATGCGCTGTTATTTCGAAAAACCGAGAACAACCATCGGTTGGAAAGGATTAGTAAACGATCCTCAGATGGACGGATCGTTCCGCATCAACGAAGGCCTTCGAATTGCGCGCAAGATCCTCATCGATGTGGCATCGATCGGCTTACCTTCGGCCACCGAGTTCTTGGACATGACCGTTCCGGCGCATCTTGCCGACCTTATTTCATGGGGCGCCATCGGGGCCAGAACGACGGAGAGCCAGACTCACCGTGAACTCGCAAGCGGTTTAAGTATGCCGGTCGGCTTCAAAAACGCCACCGATGGAAATGTTCAACCAGCCATTGATGCACTCAAAGCAGCGCGCGAGGCACATTGGTTCCCTGGAACGACCAAAGACGGCATCTCAGCCATTCTGCAAACTACGGGCAACCCAGCTTGTCATGTTGTGTTACGCGGTGGTTCGAGAACGGGTCCAAACTACGAAGAAGACTTCGTTCGCCGAACAGCGGAAAACCTTCGAAAAGAAGGTCTTCCAGAGAAAATCATGGTCGATTTGAGCCATGCAAACAGCCAAAAGAACCACCTTCGTCAGATGGTTGTCGCGGATGACATTGCCGATCAGCTTAGCCACGGCTCTTGCCCGATTTTCGGTGTGATGATCGAGAGCAACATCGTCGAGGGCCGCCAAGACATCGTCGAAGGCAAAGAGCTTGTCTACGGTCAAAGCGTGACGGACGCTTGTATCAGCCTTGAGCAGACTGAACGAGTGCTCGACACGCTTGCGCGAGCAAAACGCTAAGACCGCTTTCGACAGACATACATCGCTTCGATTTCGTCGAGGCTGAGGGGTCGCTGCGCCCAATGCCCAGCGGTCCCACCCCAAATGTTGTCGACGATGAATCCGTTTGCCTCAAGCATCTTCTTCACCTCAGGCGGGATGAACAGCCTTTCGTAGATTTTGACAATAACTGGCCCCGCCGGAATGTCCATCTGGTCTTCATAATTGGCTACCATCGTCGCTGGGTTAAACCGTCCATCCGCAACGTGTTGGTCGTTCATTTGGCGGATGATTTGGTAGGCATTCAGTGCTGTCAACAAAAAGGGCGCATTTGGCTTGATCGAAGCAGCGATATTGGCCAAAATTGCTCCGTCGTGGACTTCAGCGTCTTCGCCCTCCTCAATGAGTCCGAAGCCCCCTTCGCAAAGACAGATGGCGGCATCGAACGGAATCTCAGAGCGCCAGGTCGTTGCATCGGCTTGAACAAACTGTACATCCACCTTTGCCTCGTTTGCCGATTGGCGTGCTTGCTTGAGCATCTCGGTGGATCGGTCCACACCGACAACTCGGTAACCCCGTTTTGAGAGTTCTATGGAATGGCGACCCGTTCCACAGCCCATGTCTAGTACGCTTGAACCGGCTGGGAGGGCAAAAAGGGATAGAAAGAAATCAACCTCGGCGACTGTGTTTTTAGTGAAACCGTTTTGCTCGTAGGTCGAAGCTTCGTAATCAAAAAATGCTTCCCAATGCATTGCCATAGCAAGTAGGGTACCGTCCCAGGACCTGGAACCACCGAGACAAATGGAAGGTTCTACAACGTAGTATTAAGGAAGATAGATATGAAGTCGTCTGCGATTGCTTATATCGGAATTGCCGTCTTCGTCGGCGCCTTTGCTGCGCTTCAGATCGATCACTATATGGACCGCAAACGGTCTGTGGGGGATTTGTCGCTCATCAATGATGCAAAGAATGGTCTTGTGCGAACGGTCGACTATACCGAGGGTGCGGGAGGTCCTGACTTTCGCTCTGCTGCTAAAAAAGTGAACCAGAGCGTTGTCAGCGTTGATCGATATCAACGAGTTCGGCGCGGATTTTTCGATGACGAAGGCGTAGTCACAGAAACCGGCACCGGCTCTGGCGTCATCGTTTCGCGAGATGGCGTGATCGTGACCAATAATCACGTCGTTCAGGATGCGACAAACGTGCGTGTTCGCATTCAGGGCCGACAACCGATCATGGCGAAGGTTTTAGGAACAGACCCTCGTTCTGATTTGGCCGTACTCAAGGTCGATGCGAATGATCTCTCGCCCATCGAACTCGGAAAGAGCAGCGATGTGGAAGTCGGCCAGTGGGTAATGGCAGTTGGAAACCCACTCGAATTTGATAACACCGTTAGCGTTGGGGTGGTGAGTTCGGTTAAGCGAGACCTACCAATGGGAGCTGGTGGCTTGGTGAATGCCATTCAAACCGATGCAGCAATCAACCCAGGGAACTCAGGCGGTGCGCTCACAGATACTGCCGGTCACCTGATCGGGATTAACTCGGCAATCGCCAGTGGTACGGGACAAAGCGTTGGCATAGGATTTGCCATTCCCGTTGACCGAGTCCGGACCGTCGTCAACGACATCATCAAATTTGGATATGCCAAGTATGCTGGCCTTGGATTCTCTCCAGAAACAAGACTCGATGGAGCCCTAGCCGATCCGGACATTCGAGCGCAATTAGCAGACCTAGTTCAAGCAGACAACCCACCGAGTACCGGTATCATCGTTAGAAAACAACCGAACGGAGTTTCTGAGCTTAAGCAGTGGGATGTCATTTTATCAGTAGATGATCAACCGACAGATCGGATCTTTGCTCTCAATAAGACGCTTATGACCCACAAACCAGGAGACTCAGTGAGTGTAAAGATCTGGCGAAGTGGATCAGAGAAAACCGTCACAGTTAACCTTGTGGAGATGAAAGGCTGAACGACCCAATAGGGCTCGCAACACACTTCCTGCGCACAAAGGTAGCCCCGTTTGCACAGGAAATGGACAAAGACCCAGAAGTGCTTCGAATAGCATTTCAGGGTCTTTGTAAGCATAACTTGATGGCGCTACGCCGACCCGAAAAGTGGGGTGGCCCAGCCGTTAGCGAATTGGTGTTCCGACGATATCAAGAACAAATCGCACGCGTCTCTGGAGCATTGGCCTTTCTTCAAACTCAGCATCAAAGCGCCGGATCGATGCTGGCTAACTCAGAGAACGAAGCCATCATGGAGGAATACCTGCCAAAGATGGGCAACGGTGAAAAACTGGTTGGAATCGGTTTCAGTCAGCTTCGAAGACCCGGACCACCTTTGATGAGAGCCGAAGAAACTGACGGTGGATATCTGCTCAACGGCAAGGTTCCATGGGTGACAGGTTATAGTTTCTATCCTGAATATTTGATCGGGGCACAGTTACCCGATGGGCGAGCAGTATTTGCCATCGTTCCACTTCCAACCACCGAGCTAGCCGGAATGAAAGTGTCAGAACCCATGGGTTTGGCAGCGATGGAATCAGCCCAAACGGTCTCCATTGACTACGAAAACTTCTTCGTTCCGCACGAAAAAGTGGCATTCGTCAAGCCCGCAGGTTGGATACAAAACAACGATATGATCAACATCGCACTCCAGGGGAGTTTCGCGATGGGTTGTGCGATGGCAGGTCTCGATATCGTCAACACAAACGCGCAAAAGAAAAACGTAGACTTCCTTATCAAAGCTCATGCCGCGCTTCAGGAGGAACTCAACCGGTGCCGGGCTTGGGCTGAGGAACTTCGACCGCAAGTAAACGAAGAAACAACCAACGAGAGGCTAGCCCTAAGAGCGTGGCAAATTGAGCTAATGGCTCGATGCGCGCAGGCGGCAGTCGTTTCTTCGAGCGGAGCCGCAAATAGCTCGAATCACCCAGCGCAACGTGTATTTCGTGAATCTATGGTCTTCACGGTCAGCGCACAAACAAGCGCTATCATGGAAGCAAGCATAAAGCGACTCATTTCAGAGTGACAAAGTGGCCGTTCTTTGGTTCAAAGGTGATGTCCCCATCACGGTCAGTTCGGTAAGTCGTTATACGTAAATTTCGTAGTCGGTCGACGACAACTCGGTGCGGATGTCCATATCGATTGCTTCGACCGACCGGAATCACAGCGATTTGTGGATTCACTGCCGATAACCATCTTTGTCCTGTTGAGGTTCGACTGCCATGATGACCAACTTTCATGATGTCTGCTTTCCAATCGCCGTTTTGAGTCGCTAGGTCTTCGACCGCGATAGGCGCATCGCCAGTAAAGACAGCCGTGGCGCGGTGAGCCGTGAGCTTCAGAAACATCGACCCATCATTATCATTCTCGTTGTCTTTAACCTTTGGGCAAAGATAACGTAATCCGACGGAACCAGCGCTGATCGTTCCAGAATCGCGTAACCAAGTCACAGATTGCGGCTCAATTCTCCACTTCAATAAAGCCTTCAACATCGATGAGTTGTGCTGAAATTGGTCGGAAATGATGAGCTTTGCGTCTGGATAGGCACGATGTATCGCACCGGTCCCTCCGACATGATCGGAGTCGGGATGGGACAAAAAGATGGCATCCAAACGCCTTACTCCGAAGATTCGCAGTTTGGGCAAGACCTTTCGTTCACCAGCATCAAAATACGGCGTTTTCGGGCCAGTATCAATGAGCGCATTGAATCCGGGCGATTGAATCAGCGTACAGTCGCCTTGCCCAACATTAAGGAAAACCAAACGAGTTTTAGTCTCATCTGAGCGTTGAACAAACCAAACCGTACTGCCAGCCAATACCGCCGCCATGCCAACGCTAATCCACATCCGGTTGGACAAGTCGCTCCCTCCAAACTAACAAGATCGCCGCGTATAAAATCAGCAGCCAATACGGGGTGAATTCCATGACGCCTAGGTCGGGAATGATTCGATCGAGCCACTTGATGACGAGATCGATATAAGCGGCGCAACCCGAAGCCACGATGATCATCCCTTTTGCCGCCCCTGCAAGCAATGGCGATATTAGGAACCCGAGAAAACACAGGACTACCGACAGGCAGGCGCTCCAGACAACCAACACGTTGGCTGGAATCGAATTCATGGAAATCCAGCCTGTATGGTAAGCAAGTATGGGTGCCGCGAAAAGAGAGGCGACTGCGCTGACATGAACATACCGATAAATCTCTCGCAAAACAAGGTTCTTAATCGCAAAACGAATGGGCGGAAACAAAAGAATTCCAGCCACGACAACCATTGATAACTGAAATCCCATGCTGTGAACCTCTGATGGATCGAAGAGCAAATATCCAGCCGCGGCAATTGCGAGGGCCGATAAGCTGTCTGGTTCGCGCCGAAACAAATAGGCAACCAAATACAGTCCTGTCATCACCACCGCACGAATGGTTGGCGACGGAAGCCCGACGTCAATCGCATAAACGCTCAACACAATCATCAAGATCGATATTTGTGCGATCCGAGGAATCGGTAACCGTGACAGAATCAAGTTCATTATCCAGGCAAGAGCCATGACATCAACTCCGGACGCACTCACGACGTGAATAGTCCCCGTCCGACGCAATGCTTCTGATGTGTCTTCGCTCGTAGTCAAAGATCGAATTGTGAGAGCCTTCAAAAAACCCGCCTGTCCGGCGGTTGCGGTTTTATCGAGGAAGACTTCGAAAGACCTTCTCTGATGGGTTGCAAATCGAAAGATTGCCGATCCCGAGGAGATTTTCGTAGCTTGAAAAGGTTCGATTGTTGTCGTGCCGATGAATTCGGAATAACGTTGACCGTCATTATCTCGTGGCTTAACGACGCACTTTACACGCCAGATCTCACCAGCATTGAACTTAAGATCGCCGGTAGTCAAGGCTTTAATCAGCTCATCTTTGTGCCTAAGAATGCAAGTCTCGCCTTCAGTGTTCTGGATTGGGACACTCACAACAGTTACTTCCGAATTAAGAAAGTAATTCTCGTTTCGATTTGATCGGGTTGGAGTCGGCGCTAACAAAATGCCGACAACAAAGAACACTAGGCCAAGTGCCTTTGTCGCTGGTGGTCGGACCAAAAGAAAAAGCCCGATCAAAACGAGAAATAGTTCTGGATGCGTTGGAGAAACAAGACCTAAGATCAATCCGAAACAGATGACGACGGCTGGTCTGAACTCAACCTGTCTTCGAATCTCCACGCTTCAAACTATACAGGACTTTTGTTATTCTTTCCAGTTATTTAGCCGTTCTTCTGCAATCTCGCGGATTGACTTGTGCCGTTTCGTTTCTTGTTCTTGATCATCTGCCAGAACCTCAACCCGACGAGTAGGAAGCGGGCGCACACCAAAGCGGACATCCCTGAACAATCCTGGCTCGTCAGCAAGGTCATTGAGTTTTGAAACGATAACTTCCTTCATCATGCGTAGTTCTTGAGCCCAAGCCGAACCCTGAACTGCCACCCATACCGTTCCTTTATCAAACCTGTCTGGAAATGATCGATTAGCGAGTCCCGGACCGACAACCTCAGACCATTTTCGAAGCACCTTCTGTGCACGAGCCGCTGCAAGAACATCTTCGTTGTGAAGTGCTCTTGGCAAGAAGCTCGCCAGTCGAATCATGCCTCGCATATCGAACCTGAACGTACCTGAAATACCTTAGCCTGGTCGAGAATCTTTTCCCCTGCTGCCGACGCCTCGGTACACGTCAAAACGGCTTGATGGGCAGTGTCGAGAACAACTTCGACCAGCAACGCTCTTCTTTTCTCATCAAGATCAGAAAGAATGTCATCGAGTAACAACAGAGGGGGGACATGGTTGACCTCTGAGATGATCGACATCGAGCCCATCTTACAGGCGATGACCGCCGTTCTTTGTTGACCTTGAGATCCGTACAGCCTAGCCTCTCGCCCGTCGACAAGAATGCTGATGTCGTCGCGATGTGGGCCAATACTTGTTCCCCCGCGTGCTATATCTGCTCTCCTTTGCGTTGTGAGCCTCTCTGAGAGGGCTTCGGGGGTGTTTGCGTCATCTCGCATGTCATACGCCATCTGAAGCGTCTCTCCTTGCCCTAGCCGCGAATGCATTTGATGAGCAGTTTGAGATAAGCGATGCAGGTAGTTCTGTCGCATCTGTCGAATCGGTGCTCCGTGATTCGCGACATGTAGCTCCCAGGGCTCGAAAACCTCGTCTGGCACAAATCCTTCTTTTGCCTCTCTTAGCAATGCATTGCGGTGCTCTACAGCCCGTTTGTAATGCGCCAGATGGTTAAGGTAAGCCGGGTAAAGAGCCGACAACTCAAGATCCAGGAAAGATCGTCGGTCAGTCGGATCACCTCGAACGATAACCATGTCCGAAGAACTAATGCTGACGCAGGGAAGTCTGCCCAACAGATCAGCAGCTCTCGGAAGTGAAACATCGTTGATGAATGCTCTTTTTCTCGCGCCTCGCTCTAAAGATAGCGAAAGTTTGGTTTCGCCTTCGCGCAACCAAATGGAAACTTTTGAGCCCTGCTCGCCTTCTTGAATCGCTTCAGTATCACGTTGACCTCGTAGGAGTCTTGTCGTCGCAATCAGGTACAGCGACTCTAGAAGATTTGTCTTTCCTTGCGCATTTTGCCCGGCTACAACGTTGAACCCTTCAGAAAGATTCAGTTCTAGCCGATGATAATTTCGGAACCGTTCGAGAACAATCCGCTCAACGGTGATCGCCGCGTTTTCCTCACCTCTCTTAATAGGAAGATCTCTTTCTATCATTATCTATAACTGTTATTAAGGAAAACTTTTCGGTGGATAACCTTCAACGCATCGGTTTTATTTGAACCTGAGGCAGTTTGATTTTGAACCTATTTATCTGATCCATACTCACTGTCCGTTCTGTGAATAAGTGATTGGAAAAGCAGGGCATCAAGAGGGATAACTGGCACAGTTGTTCAACACCGAAGGGCTTTACACACTTATCCACATTTCGTCCACTACGTTTTCAAAGACCTTATCTACACCAATCCGTTCTGTCGTCCGTACTTCATAACGACCGCTTCCATGAGATAAACCGGGTGAACGTTCGCGATTGACGGCACGTTTCGTCGCTCAGCTATGGGTTTCCAAACCTCTTCGAGCAGTTTATTTTGTATAGGCGTACCCAATTCTGGAAATCGATCAGCAAACCTTCGAAGGGCATTGTATTCCTCAATTGTCATACCGTGCAGATCCCCCACCTGATCTTCGAGTGGGTGAATACCAACCTTGTGAGGGGCTACTTGAACGACGTTTGAGTTTCTTCTGTCCTGACAAACAATGGTGTTGGCGACCAAATCTCCAATCCGTTGACTCCTGGGATTCATGAACATCGCCACTAGACCAAGTAAGTAGGGCCCAGGCAGCATGTCTGCAGGGCGGAGTAAGTTACGACCCAACGCTGCGCCAAATGTTAGGGGTGTTCCGTCGGCCATTTTCACTCGGATACCGCACGCTTTTTTGCCAAGGGTTTGACCATTCCACAGGCCTTCTAGCAGAACGAAGTAGCCAACCGGAAAAACAAACGATGCCAACAAAATCAGACCAACTCCTATTTTTTCATCGATGGCAATTGAGAGAAGACTGACTGCGATGGCTATTCCAATGTAAGTTCCAAAAATCAGGACAACGTCTATTAGGTGCGCCAAAGTCCGGCTACCCAATCCTGCTAGTCGGTAGGTCAGGATGGTCTTTTCCGGGCTTAGAATGGTGACGTCAAAATCCACGAGAAGAGTTTATTGTACGCCTACTCTTCGCTTTTGATGCCAGATGGCGGCAATGTATCGCCTTCAACCTTCACGTTCACTTTCTGATTGATGTCGAATGTATTGAACGCTTCTGGATTTGTCATTCGCACAATAACAACACTTTTGATTTTGCTGTAGGGCGAGAACATGTCCCCCAGGCCATTTGTTCCTTTTTGACTGGACCAGAAAAGGACACCTTTCGAGCTCCAACCAAGAAACACAACGGAATGACCGACCCCTGTCTTCCAGGAGATGTTCATGAAGTCGCCGGGTAAGGCGTTTTCTGGTTTGATTCGGACGCCAGCTCCGCTGTACTGCACGAGGGCAAACTCCGAGCCGGGACCATCTGCGTTCCACCAGCCCCAAAACTTGACGCCGTCATCTCTTCGGCCACCGTTAAGCTCCTGCATCCTCATCGCCTCAATCCGATCATGTGTTGGCGGACGTTTTAGGACAAGATTGAGGCCCTCGATGAAGGCTGAGTAGCTTGCTCCACTGCAGTAGCTTGTTTTTCTAGGAGGCTCAATCAGGTTTCGGTTCAAGAAGCTGAGGGGGTAGCCAATGGGCGATTCGGAGGGATTTGCTTTGACACCGATGAAATAGCCGCCACCGTCCATTGCCGAGGCTTGGACCTTATCGACGCCTTTCAAAATGGCTTGGTTAATCTCGGTCGTGCCTTTGCCAAAGAGCTCGAAATGCCTCGTATGATGTTCGCCTGCGCCAAGCTGATGAGCGGAAAGGAGATACGGTGCAATGAGAACAACGAGCATGAAGACGTTTTACCTTTCCTTCGAGAACGGCAGGTAGTCTCATTCCATGCATGAAGTCTCTTGCGATGTATTGATCCTTGGTGGAGGTACCGGAGGGTGCGCTGCGGCAATGGCAGCTACAAGCCTTGGAAAGACCGTCATTCTCACCGAAGAGACAGATTGGATTGGTGGTCAGCTCACGGCTCAAGCGGTTCCGCCAGACGAACACCCATGGATCGAAATGTTCGGATGCACTGCCAGATACCGCCGTTATCGCGAGTTGGTGAGGCAGTTTTACTGCGACCATACGCCTTTGTTGCCAGACTACAGAAGCAACCCTAGACTCAACCCTGGCGGAGGTTGGGTGAGCAAACTTTGCCACGAGCCAAGAATCGGTTTGCAGGTGCTTCAACAGATGCTTCAGCCCGGTTTATCCTCGGGTCGGCTGACAATCTTGCTCAATACCCTTGTAGAAGGGAGCTTTTCGTTATCTGAGCCTGAATTTGAATCGGGGGCGACGGATTGGTCTACGGGAGACGAGTTGATTCGTTCGGTTCCAATCGTCAACATCTTTTCCGGCAAGAAGCAGGTGGTGCACGCGAGATATATCCTGGACGCAACCGAATTAGGTGATCTTCTGCCGCTGGTTGGGGCTGAATATGTCGCCGGTGCAGAGGCGAAATCGGAAACCCAGGAGCCGAATGCTACCGAAGTCGCGGAACCAGATAACGTTCAGGGCATTACTTGGTGCATGGCGCTCGCGCATGACGCGGGCTCAAATCGAGTGATTGATAAGCCTGAACGTTATGAGTTTTGGAAGAGCTACAAACCAGAGTTCTGGCCAGGTCCGTTACTCGGATTCGATGTGCTTCATGCGCATACCGGTGAGCCACGAAAGCTTCCTTTGTTCAGCGATAATTGGTACGCCCTATTTCCGTATCGACAAATCGTCGACCCATCGAGGTTTGAAAGCGGCTATCATCCCCATCCCGTCACCATTGTCAATTGGCCACAGAATGACTATTTCACACAGAACATCACTGATGTTTCACGTGAAACATTCGCTAAAGGTTTGGCAGACTGCTACCAACTTTCACTCAGTTTGCTCTATTGGTTGCAGACAGAAGCGCCAAGACATGATGGAGGTGTCGGATATCCGGGTTTGTATTTAAGGTCTGACATCACAGGGCGAGCAGATGGTTTTGCAAAGACAGCTTACATACGTGAAAGCCGCCGCATCCGGGCCAGACAAACCGTTCTGGAGCAAGATGTCGCTGCCTACACAAATCCTGGAATGGACAGAGCGCCAGAGCTTAAAAATAGTGTTGGAGTAGGCGCGTATCGAATTGACCTCCATCCAAGCACGAATGGGGCAAATACGATTGATACATCTACCCTGCCGTTTCAGATTCCGCTGGGTTCGCTTGTGTCGACCAATCGTCGAAACCTAATCCCCGCTTGCAAAAACATTGGAGTCACGCATATTACGAACGGATGCTATCGACTGCATCCGGTTGAATGGAATATCGGAGAAGCAGCAGGCGCGTTGGCAGCATTTTGTATCTCACGCGATGTGGAACCGGCCCAGGTTTTTGAGAGTGTGCAGCTGACAACTGACTTTCAGGCGCTACTTACAGAGCAAGGTATAGAACTTTCTTGGCCGATGCTTCGCGCCTTATAGGCCATGGGAGTAAGCTGGCAGCATGAGCTTGTCTTGCCTCGCCCTCATGCTCGCCGCGCCGCAACCTACAACAATCGTAGTTGCAGATATTCGCGTTCAGTTTCTGACCCCAGACCTTGTTCGCGTCGAACGCAAAGGTCCACAGGGGTTTGAGGATCGTGCAACCTTTACGGTTGTTGCACGACAGTGGAGTGCCGTCAAAACCTCGACAACTAGTCGGGCAGGCATTACAATAATCAAAAGCAGAACGACCTCGGTTGAAGTGGACTCGTCGAAACCTGGGCTTTCTGGTGTCCGGGTAATCGGTCCGAACGGGACGACCCAGCTCACTGAAAAATTACCTGCACGTCAAACTTGGCTACCTGAACCGGGCAAGCAGACCTCGTCATTTGTTTTGTCAGACAGTCCGCGTCTTGTACCTCCAACCTGGGGTGCAACACCCGCCCCGGCAGGTGCAAAATGGCCAGAGACAAACGGCTATGACACGACCAACGATGCTCCAGACGTTTATGTCTTTACCTCTGGCAACTACAAGACTTGGCGAAAAGAATTCCTAAAACTCACCGGTCCAATTCCAATGGTGCCAAGGTTTGCGCTTGGCTTTTGGGATAGCCGCTATCACCCTTACACAGACAAAGAAGCTCTCGCGACTATTGACCAATACCGCAAGCGAAACATTCCACTAGATCTCTTTACGGTGGATACCGACTGGCGAGTTGGCGCATCCCATGGCTATCAACCGAACCTGAAAGACTTTCCTGACATGGCTGGATTCATAAAGGCAGCCCATGATAAAGAGGTCAAGATCATGTTCAACGACCACCCAGAACCGCAAACAGATACTGCTCTTGATCCTAAAGAGACTCAATATCGATGGGATGGCCTAACGAGCGTTTTCAGACTGGGGTTAGACGTCTGGTGGTTTGACCGAAACTGGTGGACCTCGCTGCATGAGCCGATGAAAGGCATTCACAAAGAGGTTTGGGGCCAAGCCGTTTTTCACGACATCACAAAGCGTTTCTACCCAGACCGGAGACCGCTTCTGATGGCAAATATCGAGGGCATCAACAATGGCATTCGATCTTCCGCTCCAGATCCGGCAAGTCACCGCTATCCTCTCTGGTGGACAGGTGACACCCGAGGAGATTGGCGCTATCTCAAATTTGGTGTTGAAAATGCGGTGGACTCTGGCTTGATCTCACTTCATCCATACGTTGGTGAAGACCTTGGCGGGCATATTGGCAAGATCTCCGACGAATTGTATGTGCGCTTTTTGCAGTATGGATGCCTTTCTCCTACTTCTCGAGTTCACTGTACTCGAGGCGAGATTCGATACCCATGGGCGTATTCTGCTGAAGCCGAAAGACTAACTAGAGACTCGGTTCAGTTCCGTTACAAGTTGCTTCCTACGCTCTACGAAGCAGCCAGAACGGCATACGAAGACGGAACACCGATTCTCCGAAGGCTTGATTTCTACTATCCCAAACAGAAAGCAGCGAAATCAAACTTGCAGTATCTGTTGGGAGAAGACATTTTGGTTGCACCGGTTATCGAGTCAACTGAGCCTGCACCTCGACCGCTTACCGAGTTAATGACCACCCCTGAAGGTAAGCCCGGTTTGAAAGCCGAGTATTTCGCCAATCAGAAGCTTGAAGGCGAGCCAGTCGTGACGCGGACCGATGCTAAGGTGCAGTTCAATTGGGGACAAGGTTCGCCAGATCCTAAGGTTCCAAGCGATCACTTTTCGGCGAGATGGACTGGCAAGTTGGGTCCGATGCCCCGAACGATGGAGTACACCTTCGGAACGAACACCGATGATGGAGCTCGACTTTGGATTGATGGAAAGTTAGTTGTCGACGCATGGAAGGACCTGTATGAGGTGGTCACGCAGGGCAAAATCCGGTTGGAACAAGGCAAGACCTATGATATCAAGCTGGAGTATTACGACAACACTGGCGGCGCGGTCTGCGAACTCGGCTGGCACGGAGCCGAGGGACCGCGAAAGGAGCCTTATATGGCTCCAGTTTGGGTCCCACCAGGAACTTGGGTGAACCCCTATGATGGCCAGACTTTCGTCGGGCCACAAAGCATCAAAGTGCCAGCTCCGTTGTCCGTGGTTCCGATGTTAGTTCGACAAGGATCAATCATCTTCCAATCGAATGTCGAAAAAACCACTCAACGGCAGATTGGTGGTGACGTGACTGCCGAGATTTACCCTTCCAAGAATGAGGTGAAGCGTCGGTTTTACGAGGATGATGGTATTTCGAATGAATACCAAACCGGAGCCAATTACTCTCGCTACTTGTCGACAAAGCAGATCAACGACGAGATCGTAATCAATGCTTTAGCAGGAAAAGGAACCTACAAAGGTGCGCCAAAATCGCGAACTTGGAAGCTCCGGGTTCACTTACCTGCTGGTTGGGACCGGGTTGTGACTTCGGTCAATGGAAAGTCCGTAACGGCTCACATCGAATCCCCACGATCCAGAGGCTTTGGCATCAGTCAAGTCTTTAAGGCGGTGGGCACAAACGTTGCTATCGTTGAGATCGACAAACTCGACGAACACAAGACAGCGTCAGTGAGCGTTAAGAAAGGCTAACCAGGGAAACACAGCAGAACGANNCCCGTTCTGCTGTGTTTAGGAGACCCTTTATGGCAATTCGGTAGTTGCCGTAACAATCTTGTTGCCAACGCGGAGTGCATCGACGGTTGCAAAGCCAGAAATAGTCTTTCCAAAAACGCAGTATTGACCGTCGAGTGAAGGCAAATCAGCAAGACAGATATAGAACTGACTTCCTGCCGTGTCGAGTCCTGTGCTGCGTGCCATTGCAAGGGCATATTTGAGGTGAGTAAGGCTATTTGTCTCGAATGGAATGGTGTATCCAGGGCCGCCAGTCCCGATAGAAGGGTCGTCTAGTGGCAACGTTTTTGTTAGTGGATCTCCGCCTTGAATCACGAAATCGGCGACCCAACGGTGGAAGAAGATTCCATCATAAAAACCCTTGTTGACAAGGCTAACCATATTTGCCGAAGTGTTCGGGGCGTTCGTCGTATCAAGTTGTAGCAGAACGTCGTCGTAACCGTCGATCTTGAGCCGAACATTTGCGTTGGCAGAAACGGTGATTGTCTTTCTTACCACCTTTGAAGGGTCTGCTTTACTTCGAGCTTGGACCTGGTAAGTTCCTGCTGTTGCGGGTGCGGTAAATGTGCCCGTCGAATCGATCTTTGCTCCTGAGGTCACATCAACCACATCCCAATCGACCAGTTGGTTTGTGTCTCCGGTAACCGTCGCCGATAGCTGGTAAGTGCTCTTAGGAATGATAACCGGTAAAGTCTCTGGACCTATTGAAACGTTAACTTGGTCGACGACGTGAACAACGACCGTTGCAGCTACGGCTGGGTTATCTCGGAATGCGGCTCGAACTGTGTAGTCGCCATAGGTGGATGGAGCGGTATAAGTGCCGTTTTCGCTGACTATGCCGTTCGCACTTCCTCCAATGACCGACCAGGTAACAGGCTTTGACCCTCCAGCATCAATCACTGCGGTGAGAAGTACAGAATTGTTGACCCGTACTGACGGGGACGCAGGCGTAATTCGAATTGAGCCTGTGGAAGACGAACTACTTCCTCCGCCACAGCCTATGAGCACAGCAAGCAGCGAACAGATCAGAAAAATGATCGTTATACGTCTAGAGAGTCGCTCGGTCACGTCCGTTTCTACCCTATCAGCCCTTATTTCGACTTTGTTTCCGAGATATCAAGCCATTTCTTTACTATGGTCGTACACTTGAACTAGTTAAGCAAAGGAGCGAATACAGAGAAGTGAAGCGTCAATCTCTTGGATTATTGATAGGTGTTCCAAGCCTTTCTCTCGGGTTGTTCCTCGCTCAACCAAAGCCAACCTTTCAAAAATCTGTTGCGCCTGTGGTCAATCAGTACTGCGTTCCTTGTCATTCTGGGAAGCAACCCTCTGCTGGGCTTGATCTTGCTGCAGCGCTAAAGAGAGCAGACATCACGACCGATGCAGCCTTATGGAAAAACGTCTCCGAAAATGTTAGTTCGGGACATATGCCGCCTCCCGGTCAGCCCAGACCCTCAGCTACTGCTAAGAAGCAGCTTCTTGAAGCGTTGAGGGCTTTAGCTGCGCAAACGCCAAACTCAAATGACCCAGGAAGGGTCACAATGCGACGGCTCAACCGCGCCGAATACGACAACACCATTCGAGACTTAACCGGGTTAGACCTTCACCTTTCGAAAGACTTTCCATCTGATGATGTTGGGTACGGCTTCGACAATATCGGCGATGTCTTGTCGATGTCTTCGCTCTTGTTTGAGAAGTACCTGGATGCCGCGGAGAAAGTCGCCAACACGGCGATCGTTGTCAATCAAGTAAATCGATCCGTCGTTTCTGGTGCGGATTTGATTGACGGATCAGCCTCGTCAACCACTGATGACAGCGAAAAAATCCTCTATTCGAATTGCATTGTCGTTGGCAAGATCAAAGTTAAGCAAGCGGGAGCCTATCGAGTCAAGGTGAATGCCTATGGTCAGCTTGCTGGTCCAGATGCACCAAAAATGTCAGTATCCGTCAACAACGAGTCCAAAACTGAATTCAATGTATCGAACAAAGTTGTAGCGGGTTTCGAGATACCAGTTCGTCTTGCCAAGGGGGAGAACGAAGTTAAGATCGGTTTTGAAAACGACTATTACGACGAGCGGACAAAAGCCGACCGTAACTTAATCGTCCGCTCACTAGAACTGATCGGTCCTTTGGATGGCATCAGCCAGAAACCAGAATCGCATCGAAAAATAATTCAGAGAGACCCGGAAAAAGGGGAGTGGGACTCAGCAGCTAAATCGGATATCAAGCGGTTCGCTTCAAAGGCGTTCCGTCGTCCGATCACTTCAGATGAGCAGGTCAAACTAAAGGCCGTTTTTGATACTGGGGCGAAGCTCGGCTCTAGCTACCAAGAAGGGATGAGAGCAGTCGTCATGGCTACGCTCGTGTCTCCTCAATTCTTGTTCCGAGTTGAAACAAATACAATCGGAAAGAGTCGTCCTCTTAACGACTATGAGGTGGCTTCAAGGCTCTCGTATTTCCTCTGGAGTTCGATGCCTGACCAAGAGCTCACAAGCTTAGCCGATGATGGAAAACTAAAGGACCCGGCGGTTCTATCACAACAAGTCACCCGAATGCTGGCAGATCCGAAATCAGACGCCTTAGCCAACAACTTTGCTGAGCAATGGCTGGAGCTGAGAAAGCTTGAGATTTTTGAACCTGATCGAAAGCAGTTTCCAGAGTTTAGTGAGCAAACGCGTTCTGATATGGCGACAGAAACAAAGCTTTTCTTTAATCGCGTTCTGCGCGAAAACCGCAGTGTTGTCGATTTCTTAGCTGGCCGGTACACCTACGTAAACGGTAACTTAGCAAAGCTCTACGGTATTCCTGGCATCAGTGGCAATGAGTTTCAAAAGATTGCTCTCAATGATGAGAACCGAGGTGGAATCCTTACTCAAGCTAGCGTCCTGTCTGTCACCTCGAATCCGACACGCACTTCTCCAACGAAACGTGGGAAGTGGGTTCTTGAGGAGATCCTTGGTACGCCTCCTCCACCACCTCCACCCGGAGTCGGAACCATCGCCGAAGAGAGATCGAAGCTAACGGCTACAACACTCAGAAAGCTGATGGAGGAGCACCGGAAGAATCCAGCTTGTGCCAGTTGTCACGCTCGAATGGACCCCATCGGGTTTGGCCTAGAGAACTTTGACGCTATTGGTAGGTGGCGGACAAAGGAAGGAGAATTTTCGGTTGACAGTAGTGGGGTTTTGCCCGATGGGCGGAACTTTTCTGGTCCAAAGGAGCTACGGGACATCTTGTTAACCAACAAGCAGGGATTTGTTCGAGCATTGTCTGAAAAGCTTTTGACCTATGCTCTCGGTCGCGGAACCACCTACGCTGACAAGAAAGCCATTGAGCTGATCGCTACAAAGACCGAAAAATCTGATTACAGATTTCAATCTATGATCGAAGCTATCGTAACAAGCGATCCATTTATGAAACAAGGAGTTTCGAAGTGAAACCGATTGATAGAAGAACCTTTTTACGAGGATTTGGGACGATGATGGCGTTACCGCTGTTGGAGCGGATGTTGCCCGGTTCGGCATTGGCAAGCGCGATGCCAAACCAGAAACCTGTTCGGATGGCCTACCTATTTGTTCCGAACGGAATGGACATGCGGCATTGGACTCCAGGGGCAGAAGGTGCCTTTGTTGGCGAATTACCAGAGATTCTTCAACCGCTAAACTCTGTTCGATCCTCGTTTAATGTTCTGTCTGGACTTACCCAATTTCATGCCTTTGCGAACGGAGACGGCCCCGGCGACCACGCTCGATCAACTGCATGTTGGCTCACGGGCATGCAACCCAAAAAGACCGCAGGAGCAGATATTCAGGTTGGAACGTCGGTCGATCAGGTCGCGGCGGAGTACATCGGAAAGCAAACCAGGTTTGCTTCGCTAGAAATCGGCTGTGAAAGAGGTGGGGTGGCTGGGAACTGCGACAGTGGCTACTCATGTGCGTATTCTTCGAATATCGCTTGGAGAACGCCAACTAGTCCCTTAGCAAAAGAAGTTAATCCTAGGCTGGTCTTCGAGAGGCTTTTTGGCACTGGCGATCAAGCAGAAATGGGACAAAGCCTTGCTCGACGCCAACTCTTAAGGCAGAGCATCCTTGATTTTGTCGCCTCCGATGCCAAACTCCTTCGAAACCAGCTCGGAATTCGAGACCAAAGAAAACTCGACGAGTATTTTGAGAGCGTTCGCGAGATCGAGCAAAGACTGGTCAAGTTTGAATCCCAGCAAAAGGCGGTAGCAGGAGCGAAAAAGCCCGACGGCATCCCAAACGACTATGCCGAGCACATTCGACTGATGGGTGACATGATGATTCTTGCTTTTCAGGCAGATCTCACTCGTGTCTGCACGTTTATGTTCGCTAATGATGGAAGCAACCGCAGTTACGCATCAATCGGGGTCCCCGAGGGACATCATGACATGAGCCATCACGGTCAAAATCCTGAGAAACTGGCCAAGAAGAAACGCATTGATATGTTTCACGTGGAACAATTGGCGTACATTCTCAACAAAATGCAGTCCATACAGGAACCCGAAGGGAGTCTATTGGACAACACTTTATTGGTCTATGGTGCTGGCATCTCCGATGGAGACGCGCACAACCATAATAACCTTCCAATTTTGGTGGCGGGCAAGGGCGGAACCAAGCTAAACACGGGAAGGCACGTTATCTACAAGGATTACACGCCAATGAACAACCTGTTTGTCTCTATGCTCGACAAGGTGGGTGTGCCCATCGAGCATCTCGGTGACAGTACTGGCAAGTTGCAAGGGCTCTTCTAAGCCGCTCTACGATCCCGGCCGATTCGATTATCGCAGTGAGAGATGTGTGATGTGAACCAGTGCCCCAACGTACAGATTGTTTCCGTCAGAAGCTCTTGAGAAAGGCCATCGGATTCGATTCGGAGTTGCAGGTACTCAAGCCGAGCTCTCATAATGTCGTGCGCGGCTTTGAGCTCTGATGCAATTGGACACTCTTCCCAATTACAACAGCACTCTTCGGTTTCGAAATGCTTGTTGAGAAACCCAAAGATACCAATGATTGCTTGCTTGAGATACCGATTATCAACTTCAGCCTGGCACATCTCATGAAGTTCATTCAGCATCTCAACAAACACCGCGTGTTCGGTGTCGATTGCTTCGATCCCGGTTAGCTGAAAGTGTGTCAAATCGTATGGCACAATATATCTTCGGTAACACTCTTTTCAATCTTAATGTCTGGCAAAATTCTTCGAGAAACCTAGTAACTTAAATTCATGAACGGATGCTCAGAAGAATATAAGTAACAGATCGGATCGCAAACTCAATACCAATCAGATGGTTTTCTCCACACTAAGGAGCGACTTAGTGCAACACAGATTCTAGGGCCTTGTACTCGAAGCATTCGTTTGCTTGTCGTATGCTTTGATAATGGGCCTATCTACTTACCTTGTCGACGCGTTGACTTTGTCTCCGAATATCTTTGAAAAGTTGATGGCGCAAATCCATGTTGCAGAGTTGGACACGGCTAAACTGCCCGGAAGATTTTCTCCACGGGAAGTGATCGCTCACCTTGCAGACTGGGAGCCAATTCTTCGAGCGAGAATTAGAAGCGCGATGGATCAGCCTGGATGCACGATTTCCGCTTATGATGAAGGCGAACGAGCACTCACCTTGGGCTATGCCAATTGGTCGGTGGAAAAGAGCATAGAGATGTTCAAGAGCGAGCGTTTTGAAACGGTTGATCTCGTCGTTTCGTGCAGTCCTGCGTTGTATCGCAACTTTGTGATCCACCCTGAACGGGGAGAACAATCCCTCATTGACCTCGCTAATATCATGGTTGGGCACGATATGTATCACATCGAACAACTGAGCCACTACCTATAGTCCCAGTCCCACGTTGGTAAGTGAGGTATCACTAAAAACGTGATTCTTCAGCAGTTCCTCCTTTAGCTCAGGCTCATCAGCCTTCTATTTTTTGACGACACTTTGTCGTCCCTGCATTCATTTGTGAGGAATCTGCCTTGAACTATTCAGACGTAATCCGAATTCGTCCCTTTCGCAACCTTTGGCTCGGTCAAGCCATTTCCCAACTGGGTGACTCGTTCTACTTCGTCGCCTTCATGTTCATGGTGAAGAAGATCACCAAGTCGGACGAGATGGTTGGACTAACTGGCGCGTTCGAAACAATTCCGTATCTGCTTCTTGGACCGTATGCAGGAGTCCTTGCTGACCGGATCGATCGCAAAAAGATCATGCTTTGGTCCGACCTTGTGAGCGCCTTTGTTCTATCCGGCTTTGGAACTTATGTCGGGCTTGGCTACTCGGTGCCTGGTTGGCTGATCTTGTCACTCGCCTTTGTTCTTTCTAGCATCCGTTGCTTCTTTATGCCTGCAAAAGGCGCCGCCGTTCCAGCGATGGTTCCGAGCAACTTAGTGATGAAAGCGAATTCATTGAGCATGGCGACTCAGAACTTTATGCCGCTGATCGGTCTCACAATCACCGCATCGGTTCTCGCTGTCCTGTATGCAAGTTCCCCACAGTGGTTCTTCTTTGGCGTTGTGGTCATCAATGCACTCTCATTTTTTGGCTCGGCATATTTCATCAATCTGTTGCCGAGCATCCTCCCGGAGCGTTCTGAAGTTGCGGAATCGCACCCTATTCGCGACTTTATGGACGGCATTCGCTATGTAAGAAAACGTCACGAGCTCACGGTTCTCGTCGCCCTTACGACGGTGTTTCGGCTGAGTGTTGCGCCGTTTTTCGTCACGTATGTTGCGGCAAACGATCAGTGGTGGGGTGGTCCCAAGCATGAGGGAAGCCCTTCCACGCTCGCTTGGATGGAGATCTCATTCTTCATTGGAATGGTAATATCTTTCCCAATAATTGGGAAATTAAAGACCGTAAGACCGGCTCTCTGGTTCAGTTGGTCGTTGTTAGTCATTGCGATTTGCATCGGCCTAATGGCATTCAGCAAGAATTTCTGGCTGTTCTTCGGCTGGAACGTTATTTGTGGCCTGTCCGTTCCGATGGCTGACCTGCCAATGGCGACCTATATGCAAGTGAGTGTTCCCGATGCTTTTCGTGGAAGAACGAACTCCGTTTTGAACATGATCGCGACTGGCGTCATGCCAATTGGCACCGTTCTAGGGGGCTTTTTCATCACCAAAATTGGCATCACCATGTCTTTCCTTTTGATGAGCATGGGAATGGCGAGTGCATGCCTGATCGGGCTACTCGATCCTCGTTTTCGCAATGTTCGAATGCCCGAGGAAGCTGTTAGCTAATTCGGGTACACCGTAATGGATGTTCCCCGTAACCGAAGAGCGAATCCGCGTCCTGTATGGCGAAACCGACAAAATGGGTTACGTCTACAACGCTAATTATCTCTTTTGGTTTGAGAGGGCGCGAGGCACCTGGTTTCGAGAACGGGGAGTGAGCTACAAGGAGATCGAGGAGAAAGGCCTTTACTTTCCGCTTACCGAGGCTCACATTCGATATAAAGCGCCGATCAACTACGATGATGTCGTGATCGTTCGAGCTTGGGTGAGCGATATCAAACGTGCATCAGCGCGCTTCGAGTACGAAATCGTCAACGCCAAAACTGGCCTAGTTTGTACAGCGGGATACACGGTTCACGCTTTGGTGGGCCGTGACGGAAAGGTTCTGAGTATGCCTCCAGACCTCAAAGAGATCCTTGAGCGTGATCCAAAAGACTGGGTCACTGTCGAATAGTCGTTCGCATGGTCTATTATTCGTGTTCGCCTCTGCTTATCGGCAGATTTGGCGCGTAGAACACTGGGGATGTCGGAAAGCGACTGTAAGAGCATCCGGGACGTTTTGGGGGAGTTGGATCAACTAGCCCCCGGTTCGCCGTTGCTTGCCCTTGGCCAAACCATTTTTTGGGACGAGCCGATGAAGGCAGGTGTCGTTCAAGCGATCAAAAAGAACGGCTCAGATCGGAAGTTCATCGCCGGAATTCACGACACCGACTACTTTGCGAAACTGCCGTCGGGTAAGCACCGCAAAGGTAAGTTTCAGGCATTTCCTCACAACGACACGACTACACGCGGCCTTTGGAGCGCAGCGGGCGAATTCTCCACGTTATTCGGCTCCGAAACGGTCGTGACAAGGGAACTGTATCAGCACGCTGGGCTTCGCATTAACCGACTGGAACAAGAGCGACCAGGTTTTATCGATGAAGCGACCGAAGCATACGGTTGGCGTGGCATCGTATCGCTAGATGAAGCGCCGCCTGTCACCGCCGAAGTACCCCTGAGCCAGATCAAACAGGTTCTGTTCTCAACCCTCGATTGGGCTCTGGATGAGGCAATCGAGCGACTGTGCGGGCAAGCAAAGGTCGCCGCCAAAGAACTTGCTGATGAGCTTCGAACGCAGCTTTGCGAAATCGCCGATGAACCAGGATTAACTGTTTCTGAGTATTACCAGAGGTTGGTCAAAGCGGTTTACGAGTTCTGTGCTGACGCGCGGTTGAACCTCGAAACGGCAACGACAACCCAGCTTCTTCAGTTCAACAGGGCTACCTGTTCGCTACCGAGATTTGAAATTGTCGACCGATTTGTAAATCATGAAACACGTTCGGAATCGTGTCGAGCGTACGACGAGGCGATTCATGGTTCGGCTGGTTTATATGAGTTAGCTCGCTTCGGAACCGGCGCGATTCCGTTTGATTTGGTTATTCCTGGGGTGGGCAGAGGCACCATCCGCCTCGGCAATCGAGGCGCGGTCATCATGACTCCAAAGCCGCAGTTCCTTAGCTATAAGCAACCTCTGAAAAGTGTCGCCGAACTAGCTGGCTTGATCGAAGATAAGTTTGGCCCGAACTGTACGCTCGTTGGAAAAGCCGTCACTCTCATCGGCATGCTCGCTCGCGAGCATGTTTTCGTTTTTCATGAAGGGGCGAGTAGCTACGTGAAGCACTCACGAAAGCTCCACCAGTTGCTGAATTTCCAAGCTAACCCGATCCTACGGATTCGTTACGACACTTGGTCGGCGCTCGGAGTCTGTTGTTCTTGGCTCAACTTGCCCGAAGTTTTGCAACCAGCATACGGAACCGAGGAGCTTTGTGCGCCGAGCTTTGCCTCCAGGTGGCGCGATGTCGCAAAGGAACAGCGCGAACTACTTCAGTCACTGACGACTCTCAGACGCCCTGTTCAGCTCATCGAATTCCTCGAGAAGCGATTTGGCGGATCTTGGGACTGCCTCGCGAAGGACTACGTAGGTCTGCAGGGGCGTCTATCAAAACTCAACGAGCAGTTAGCGGCACTCAAGTCAGATCGTCGCGCCGTGTATGCCGAAATCAAACGGTTGAAATCAGACCGAATCGCGGCTGAAAAGGCGAAAGGCGACCACTTCCGCGAGTTCATTTTCGAAAAGGAGGCTTCCGCAGAAAAACTGGTCGAACGTGAACGACTTGCTTCTGTTCTAGAAGACGTTATTCATCGCATGAGCGAGGCTCATGTGCAGATGAAGCACCTCAGCAAGCTTCAAGAAAGCTTGGTGAAAGATCCCGAGATCCTACGCATCCACGAGAGACGCCGCTCGATTGAACTGGAAGCCGAACTCAAGCGCGCCAGAATGATCCGCTCAGCGGTAGTGGCCTCTAGCGGACTGGAAGCAAGTAACCGTCGACCCAGTGCGTGGTGGTTTCGACTTGTTTGCCCGGATGGCCTTTGGTTCCGCGAGACGGTCGAAACCGCTCAATGTTATTTGGAGCCCATGTCATGACGGTTCCGTTCTGGAAGCTTCAATCCATCGGCAACGACTTCCCGCTCATCCACATCGAAGACGGAATGGACTTGCCCGAACTAGCGATTAGGATGTCTGATCGTCGATTTGGCATCGGTGGCGACGGTCTTTTGGCGGTGAAGATCGAAGACGGTGACCTCAGGCTCCGAATGTTCAATCCCGATGGAACTGAGGACTTCTGCGGCAATGGCATTCGATGTGCCGTCCTGCACGCTCACGAAATCGGCTGGTTTGGCAACTCGTACATCGTTCGCCATCTCGATCAACACATTCCCGTTCGCATCGGATCAGACCATATCGTGACGACCCTCAATGGGGCGACCTACGATCCAGCCGTAGTGCCGACAAATAGCACCGACGAACTCTTCCGCCAACCGTACCGCGAATATCGCGCCGTCAGTTCGCTTAGCACCGGCAGCACCCACACCATCATCCAAGTGGACAAACTACCAGAGGATGAGGAGTTCTTCCGCGTTAGCCCGCTCATCGAAATGGATTCACTTTTCCCGACCAGAACCAGCATCATCTGGACTCAGGTCTTTGCCCCGATGCACCTCAAGATTCGAATTTGGGAACGTGGCGTCGGCGAAACCCTCGGCTGCGGCACCGGCTCTTCTGCCGCCGCGATGGATTACCTGAGGGCGAATGCGACAGGTGGCCGAGTCCAGGTCGATAACCGTGGCGGAACCGTCTTCGCCTCCGCGCCAACGTGGGATTCGCAAATCAACCTCGAAGGCCAGGCGCAAACCGTCTATTCGGGTTCTTTCGCATTGTAATTGCGCAAATAAGTGGTTTTCGCAACCAGAGAAAAGATCCTAACGTAACATGGTTTTGGTTTGAAGACGGAGAGCCTTACCAGAGCTGCGATTGGACTAGCAATGTTTGTCTTGCCTCACTATTTGCAAGGCGATTCTTCATCGACGGTTGCATCTGTCGCTCTCGTTACCGAGCTTCTGAAAGGTCTTGCTGTCAACGAAGTATCTCAGCAGATCACCAATTTCTCCGTCAGAGAAGCAGCCCTTCATGATCGACTCAAGAACCATGATTTTCACAGGGTGTTGGGTTTGGCCGTGGTGGCTTCGCTTGCGGAGGTCATCACAGAAAACGAGGATAAGTGGCTTTCCAAACTTATTCGAAAAATCAAAAAGCAACCTTCTAGCCGTGATGCCATCCTCAAGAGGGCACTTCTCATTTGGACATCTGAACCCGATCTTGACTACACCAATCGCCTCACTGCAGCACAAATTCAGGCTTCCTCAACAAATGATGTTGTTCAGATTGATCATGACGAAGCTGTTGAGATGTACCAGCACCTCCTGGAAACAAAGGAGACAGAGTTAGCTTCCAAAGCAGCGAAAAAGCTCGCTAAAAACCTCAGCCGTGATTTTGAGGTGTTGCTCCGCACAGATTCGGCGGCGATGAACGGTTTTGTGATTGCTCTTCTCAAAATTCACGGCGACAAAACAGACCAGCTGCTCACCCCGCAACCCATCTTTAAGCCAAGAGAAGATAGCTATTCGAGCAATGAATCCTCTGTACGAGACCTTCAGTTTGAGCGTCGGGTTTCGAAGTTTCGTCACGCGGCGAATCAAGTTCGAACACCGTCGGCAGAAACTCTGATGAGCTACTCTGCTTTGTCAACAGCATCTCCCCTAAGTCAACTCTTGTCCGCCATCAATAACCCTGCGAAGTTCAGAGTCATTCTCTTGACGGGTGACGCTGGAACCGGAAAAAGTCGGCTTGCACTCGAAGCTTGCCTAGAGTGCGAGGGGTTCCATAGCGGCTATCTAGAAAGGTGGCCCGAAACCTTCTCAGTATTTCGTGTACCCACTGTCATCGTGATCGACTCGGTTACCTCAAATCGAATCAACGGTGGTTGTGTTGATGATTGGATTCAAACGAATCTTCATCGGTTTTTGAATAGTGAGCAACCGGTTCGGCTCGTTCTCATTGATCGAAAGAAAGAGAGTTTCTATAACGAACGACTCAAGCTGTTGAAAGACTTCGACCGGCTAGATCCACACATCTATCAAATGCACCTAGAAGCGAATCGTCCGCTCTTCGAAGTGATCTTCTTGGATGAACTCAAGAGGATGAATGTGGAACTGGCTGATTACCGAAATGTTGCGAAAAGCTTGAGCGAAAAGTTCGGCCCCGACGCAAAGCCACTTTACGCGATGCTTGCGGCACAAGCCGTGAAAGAGCATCCAGTTGATAGCCGGCACTGGTCTCTTGAGGCGATCTTTGAGGGGTTGTATCGCCACCAAGTCGAGAATTGGAAGAGGGCTGGTGTCTCCGAACTTGATCTGGATTACTTAACGGTAGCGACGATGATTGGAGCGTATCCAACAACAGAACCTGTTTCCGCCCTGTCCGCCTGGTCTTCGCGAAATAGGCAAGATGTCCTCCATGCCTTGCTTGACCTCTCCGAAAACAAGGCTATTGAAATATCGCCGATCAAACCAGACCTATTAGGAGAGTGGTTTGTGCACCTACGGCTGATGAATAAGCTGTGTGTTGAAGATTCGATGGACCACGAGGAGCGGAAGAAGAGGATCTTCGAGATCATCGATGGGTTCCCAGAAGAACCTCTGTTCGAGTTTTTCGCAAGATATCTGAGCGACATTCCGGTTTCACACACCGACCCTCTGTGGTTGCATTTGAAGCCAAAGGTGATGCAGCGATGACGAGCAATGCTTTGAAATGGGTTCGACAGGCTGCAGTCATCCACGCCTGGCTCACGAGGGAGGAGATCAATGAGCTTGCTACTCGCGACCAGCAAACTCGGGCTGATGTGGCTTCGGCGATGGTGTTCTCTGCCGACCACGATGCTCTCTCGTGGTTGAAGGATTTACACGATCAACATCAAGAAGCAGAAGTGAGATTTGCACTCGCAAAGGCGCTTTTTAACTCAACAATAGGTGAACCTGATCCAGTGAAGTGTTATGCGAAAGCTCGAGAGATCCGGGTCCTTCACGAACAGTACGGGTACGAAGCAGAAGTTAGGATTGCACTCGCAAACGCGCTTGTTAACTCAGGGGCCGGTGAACCTGATCCAGTGAAGTGTTATGTGATCGCACAAGAGATCTTGGCCCTCCACGAACAGTACGGCTATGAACCCGAGGTGAGATTTGCACTCGCAAACGCGCTTTTTAACTCAACGGTGGTTGAACGTGATCCTGCGAAGCTTGATGCGATTGCTCAAGAGATATCGGTCCTTCACGAACAGTACGACCATGAACCCGAGGTGAGATTTGAACTCGCAAAAGCGCTTGTTAACTCAACGGCGGTTGAACGTGATCCAGCAAAGCGTTATGTGACAGCTCAAGAGATCCGGGTCCTTCACGAACAGTACGGCTATGAACCTGAGGTGAGATTTGCACTCGCACAAGCGCTTCTTAACTCAGGGGCCGGTGAACCGGATCCTATCCGTAGGCATGATATCATACAAGAGATTTATCGGCTTCATGAAGAATTCGGACGAGAAAATGAAGTCGGACTCGCTCTCGCAAAGGCATTTCATAACTTAACGGTCGATCAGGTTGATCCGATCAAGCGTCACGATATAGCTCGAGATATATCTGTTCTTCACGAACTACATGGTAACGAAGTTGAAGTAAGGTTCGCTCTCGTGAGCGCACTTTATAACTCAACGGTAGGTGAACCTGATCCAGCAAAGCGTTATGCGATCGCTCAAGAGATCCGGGTCCTTCACGAACAGTACGGGTACGAAGCAGTGGTGAGATTTGAACTCGCAAAAGCGCTCTTTAACTCAACGGCGGTTGAACGTGATCCAGCGAAGTGTTAT
>DDEQ01000008.1 GCA_002336105.1 Chthonomonas sp. UBA1950
CCATGCATTTCTTCATAGACCCAGATGAACTGAGTGCGCTGGTTGATCGGTTACTGTATGTGCCGTTTGCAGTGGTGTGACTCGTACTGAAAAGCGGTTGACCATCGTATCCGGTGCCAGCAAAGCCGTTAGCAAGAGCCTCAACAACGATCTGGTGACGGTGCGCCGAAACTCGAAAAGCAAGATCGCGGATTCGCAGACGAATAAGCTCTAGCTGGTCGTCCTCGATAGCTCGGCGATCAACGGCTATCGTCGATTCGAACGTCTTATCCTCGATTGTGACTGCGTATTCCGTCATGCCGCCCGGACGTCGTTCGTCGACAAATTCGCGCATCGGCGGGACAGAGCCAAGCCAGGAGTATTTTTGAACTGGCATGGTTGTGTTGATGATGGATGCGATTTTCTCCGCGACTCCGTTATCGAGTTCGTTTCGATAAGCGAGAGCGAATTCAGCTCTAAGCCCAGGCAAGAGAAGATCGGGGATGTCGGATTTTGTAATTGGCATATGTTAAGCGGTAAGACACTTAGTCTTGAAAGGAAAATCGAAGATCTAGGAGTGACTCTTAAACCGAGTAGTTGTCGACTCGCACTCTGACGCCGGAGCTACCCGTTGAGGTGGTTTCAATGCCGACAATCGTGCCGACTTTGTAACTGTTACTCAGACCCGACGTCGAGATTTGAACTTCCCAGTCGGTATTCGCATAAACCTCTTTACCAAGGTCGGTAATCGAGGGCACGTAGCCTGTTACCGCCTTCATGACGAAGGAGCCGCATTTAGTGACATTGGCGGATTTATCTCCGGCTGCGCCTGTCGTGTTATCAATGGTTTCGTTGCAAACGCCGATAAACTTGAGGCTACTGGTGCCATGTGCCATAGGCTGGATGTAGCCGGCAGAATTGATTCCGACCATCCCGCCTTTGAGCACTTTGACGTTGGACAGTTTATAGTTGACGACGAGACCTGGCTTTTCGAAAGCCTCGTAAGGTGTGGTAAGTGTTGCCATGTTGGGAAATAATTAGCGGCCGCGAGCGATGTCATCGAGACCGATGCCAGGGAAGTGCCGGGCGTAGAACGCGGCTTCTTCCGGAAGGAAAAGATGGTTGGCTGGTTCAGTTGTAATCGGAACAGTCTCACCGAAGAGCGCCATCGGGGGTTGCCGCTCGATCATGGCGATCAATAGCTCTCGGACGGGTCTCTTGTCTTCACCAAAATCGACGACGGTATCACTGGACATCATCGCTCTAGCAAGCTCTGCTTGCGCCGGACACAATCGTCCCTGGGAAACAAAGGTGCGGACACGATGTTCGGCGTCTCGTTTGTCTTGGTCAGCCTGAAACCGTCTATCTTCTAGCTCTCTTTCTCTTGCAAAGTCGCAAGTGAACATTCCCTGCAAGCAAATGTGGCCTGTTGCCGTGAAAAGCTGGGCCGACGGAACCCTTGGATGACGAACCAGAGAAACTTCTTGAATACTCCTCAGATCAGGAGATAGACCAAGCGAAAGGCTTCTTCCCTTTGACGTGCGAACGATAGCGTCCGCTTCCTGGGTCAGAGCGATGGTTCCAAATAGCTCAGCACCAACGCAGCGAACATCTGTGAGGTAGCCAAGTTCGAGTGGCGAGTCAGAGTGCTCAATCAATAAGGGGACGGGCAGGTCAAATCCACGAGCGATTTCCTGCAAATCTTGGACAGCAATTGAAATACCTTTGTCGGGAAAATCGCCTGCTTCAAACAACTTCGCTGGACGATCAATCCACTCAGTCTGAGTCATCAGATAGCTTGGTACAGCATCTCCAGCTTCCCGGATTTGATAGCAAAGCGCTTGTCTTTCCTCAGCAGAAAGTTCGGCACGTTCACCTCGATATCCCGGACCAGCCGCTGCCATTTTTCGGCGCAGATCGGCACAATTGGGATCATTCATATTCGACATGTTCGAATATATAGTAGACAAATATCTACATTTGTCAACGGTTTATTTTGCGACTTTTGCTCAGGCAACCGAACACGCCGACCCTAACGGATCTTCGTGATGCGATGAAGATTAAGCTGCAATGCCAGCATCATGGAAGAGCTTAAGAACCTCTTGCGCGGTGAAGTGCCCAGGCAGAACCTGAAGAATAATGGATTCCCCGTGAGCGAGAGGAAAAACCGCGGTGTGTTCGCCTGGCTTTCCTAACTCATCATCGAGTCCAAGAAGGTGGAACCCAGCCAAGACGTCGGCTCCAGAAGGTTCCAGGCTAAAAAGTTGCTGTGCGGATATTCTGTTGTTGCTCATCGTTGAGCCTCCCTACAAGTATTGAGAGGGACAATCTCAACCAAAAGTTCCTTTTAATTGAGATCGTCTCAAGATAATAGTCGGCAGGTCTACGAACGGTTCTACTGTAGTTTCTGGAGTGCCTGCGTCAAATCGGCAATCAGGTCATCTGGCGATTCTAAACCGCAGAATAGACGAACTACCCATCGGGTTTCATCCCAATCCATCGGCTGCATCGGCATACAAAGGGCCAGGCTTTCGAAGCCACCCCAACTCACGCCTCTTCCAAAAATTTGCAGACTGTCGACAAACGCTTTGACTTTCGCGGGATCGTTTGACTTAGGAATGAAGGTGAACAAACCTCCTGCTTTCTTCATGAGTTTCTGAACTCGGTCATACTGCGGGAACGAGGGCAGACCGAGGTGTAGCACCTGTTCAACTTCTGGGCGTTGCTCAAGCCACTCAGCGACCTTTTGTGCGTTGGTGCTGTGGCGCTCAACGCGTACTTCAAGTGTTCGCAAACCGCGAAGGAGCAACCAGGCGCTAAACGGATGAAGGATGCTACCGAAGAGATCGAGTTCGCCGCGAATGATTTTCTCCATTCGCTCGTCGTCGGTACAGACGACGCCTGCATTGATATCGCTGTGACCGCCAAAGAATTTCGATCCGCTATGGATTACGATGTCAATCCCATGGTCTTTGGGCCGCATAAACAGAGGCGTGCAATAGGTGTTATCAATCGCGGTGGTGATACCTCGGCGTTTGCATTCAGCGGCAATGACTGGCAGGTCCTGAATTCGGAACAAAATGCTGCTCGGCGTTTCCAAATACACCATTGTGGTGTTGGGCTGGATCGCGTTCAGGACTTCGTCAGTATTCGTGCCTTCGACAAAGGTCGCTTCGACACCAAATCGCGAAAGATATTCACTTGCGATTCTCTTGGAAGGTCCGTAAGCGGTGTCGACCATCACAATATGAGAACCTTGATGGCTGTGGCTCATGATGGCGGCGCTGATAGCAGCGGTGCCAGAGCCAAAGAGTTTGCAACGACTGGTTCCTTCGAGCATCGCAATCTTACGCTCAGCAATGTCAACTGTCGGGTTGCTAATTCGGCTATAGATGTGGCCGGGTGAGAAAACCGAAGAAGAACCTTTCTCCATGAACTCATCCATCGTGTCGTACAGGAAGAGCGAATTCTGGAAAATGGGAGGAACTACCGCTCTCTCGTACCTAGTCTCCTCGGCCCAGTGGAGGAGTTTGGTTTCAATGGAGAGCGACTCATTGTCGTGCATCGACCTTAATTGTGACGCGATCCAAATCGGCTTTGCATGGAACTTAAGGTCAGGAACGCAATAGTGGAAACCTAATGTAGAATGAACTTCACTATGAAGCGCCTCATTCTAGCACTTGTACTGGTTTTGTCCGCATTTGCCTCAGCTGCGGATAGCGCGGATTCGATCCTGAAGAAAGCGTACGCGGAGAGTAGCAAATCCCATCGACCCGTACTGTTGATCTTTCACGCTTCTTGGTGTGGCTGGTGCCATAAGTTGGACGATTTTCTGGCTCGGCCCGACATTAAGCCTCTTTTTGATAAGTCGTTGGTTGTGACTCACCTCGATGTCATGGAGTCTGCTACTAAGTCAGATCTCGAAAACAAAGGCGGAAAAGAGGTTCTCAGTCAATACGGCGGAGCTAAGTCCGGACTTCCTTTCATGGTGATCATCGACGCAAAAGGGAAGAAACTCATTGACTCAAATGCTCCTAAGACAGGAAACACAGGGTTCCCTGCTGAGCCAGCTGAAGTAGCTCACTTTATTTCGATGCTAGACAAGGCGGTTCCAAAGCTTACAAAGGCTGATAAAGAGAAAATCAAAGAAGTCTTGACCACAAAGAAGTAGAAAAGAGGTATCCTACTCTTTCGGCCCTGAACGTGGTTCAGGCTACGGATTTACGATAGCATGAGCGAAGAAAGCATCAAAGCACCGCGACCCGATTTGGCAGGGTTGCCGCGACCGGACAAGGACGCCCCCGAGGGTGGTCGCGTTCGTGGCAAGCGCCGCCGAAAGGTGAGCTACTTGACCATCAACAAGATCGACACGGTGGACTACAAGGAGATCAATATTCTCCGCAAGTTCTTGAACGAGCGAGGCAAGATCCAAGCTAGTCGCCAGTCCGGAAACACCGCGAAGCAACAGCGCATGATTTCGTCCGCAATTCGCAAGGCTCGCGAGATGGGTCTCTTGCCGTTCGTTGTAACGGAAATGGGTCCAGACCGACGCGAACCAAGAGGTCCTCGAGGCGACCGCGGTCGATACCAAGAGATGAATCGAGAGCAGCAGAACGCTGTGACCGAGCAAGCTGCGGCAGAGACATCAGAAGAGTAAATCTTCCACTTCCATAAAGAAAAGAACCCTCTGGTTGTTAATCAGAGGGTTCTTTTCTTTATTAGGATTCGAGAGCCAGCGACATCGTCTTGTATTGACGATTAGGCTGAAATCCATGCCCACCATAGAACTTGAGCAGTCCTGTCCAATCTATGATCGTACGTTTGCAATCACTGTCTCGAAGATGCTCAAGCGCGGCTCCCAGAAGGGCATTGCCTTCGCCACGTCCTCGAATTTCCTCAGAAACACCGATCGGTCCCAGACTTCCCCAATGGTCGCCGAGATCTTTTCGCCAGACCGCGCCACCAATCGGGACCTTGCACTTGGAATCTTGGAGAAGCGCAAAGCCATGAACGGCTCCGCCAATAAATAACCCAAAAACGATCCCGGGGTTTTTCTCATTCGTGATCTTAGAGAAAACGTCGTACTTCCAACGTTGAGGGAACTCTCGGTCAAAGAATGCTGTGAGCAGTGGAAGATCTGCTTCGGCGATTGGCCGATATTCAGATCCTTCAATCTTAGGAAACGGATTTACATAGTCGGTAAGGTCGCGCTCGACATCGTATTGATCACCACCTTCTGCAAAGCCTTCGACGGTGAGGAAATCCTTTAATGTATGGAAATCAACCGGACATCCGGGAAAGAAATGTCGGCTATCTTGACCAAAAACGAGCTTGTAAATCCCCCGATCGCGCAGAAGGGATTTGACTTCTGCCATTAGCTCTATCCCTGCCCGTGGCGTCTCAAAGGCGAGCAAATTAATGTGAGCCTGATCAGGATCCGGTCCTTCGTAGAGTCGCTTGCCCGCAGAGCGCTTGATGACGATGAACGCTTTGTTGTCAGCTGAAATCATCGATGCTCCCCAATCGAAGACTGGGGATTCGACAGAGTTGATTTTCAGCAAATCGGCGTCGATTTGATACTTCGACGGGGCATGGCTGTTGTACAGCGTTGCCAGCGCGTCGAAGTCAGCTGATCGGAAACTCGAAGTCATGATATTCTTGCAGCCAACTGACGGAGGTGCTCTCCGTACAGATTAAGGGCCTCACGGGTCAGTGTAATCCTTTCGATAGAAAGCCCGTCATCTGAGTGCAGAAAATCGGCAAGGTTCTCAGGTGCAAAAAGCTCCGAAAAGGGATCGATTATCTCTTCGCTTTTGCCCTCTAGGCGGACAAACGCGCGCGCCCATTGTCCGAGAGCGTTAAGCTTATCCAATGCCGCCGAGCGGTTTCGAGTGTAAGAATCCTCAAGTCGGGTCAGCGGACCATATTGAGCAGCGTCACATACGCACTCGACAAAATTTTCGTAGCACTCGTAAAACGCAACCAGTTCTTCTCGCCTTGCCGTGATCGACTCTGCTGTGGTGACTTTGGCAGTGGTTCTCGCCTTGGTGACTGATTTGACGCGGTTGCCGATAGTTCGGGCAACCAAAGATGGGCTGATGCTAATTGCAGAAATCCGTCTGTGTCGAATGCTCACGAATGAGCCTCCTTGCTCTTTACAACGTAGTTAATCTTTAGGTCGCGAACGATGGAGTGAATCTTCTTTCGATCCTCTTCGTCGAGTTGCCCATCAAGAGCGGTCGCCAAATGGCTGACTAAGTCGATGGCTGCCTTTGCTTCTCCGAGGTCAGGAGCCATCTCACCGGTGATCGGGTCTGGGCGTAATCCCATTTTTGACCACGATAACTCGGTCATTTGCTCAAGCATCATGGACATCATCGCGTAGACACTAATAGGCTCTTTGGGTAGTTGAGTCTCTTGCTCGGACATATTCGTAAAGTTAGAGACGGATGAACTCCCAAGAAGGCCGCAAAGGAATGGGAACCTTCAGTCGGTAAACTGACCTCTCATAAATGACTAACATGGTTGAAAACGTCATCATTATCGGATCTGGACCTGCTGGCTACACGGCCGCCCTCTACAACGCACGCGCTAGCCTCAATCCGCTTGTCATTGCAGGTTTTCAGCCTGGCGGACAGCTGATGATCACCACTGACGTGGAGAACTATCCCGGCTTTCCGGACGGTGTGATGGGGCCAGAAATGATGGACCTGTTCCGAAAGCAAGCTGAACGATTTGGGGCGAGAATTGTCTATCAAAACGTTGTAAAGGTTGACTTTTCATCGAATCCGAAGAAGGTTTGGCTCGATGATGGGCAAGAGCTTCAGGCAAAGTCGATCATCATTTCGACTGGAGCTAGCGCCAAGTGGCTCGGACTTCCCGGCGAGCAGATTTACGGTGGTTATGGCGTTAGTGCCTGCGCTACATGCGATGGATTCTTCTTCCGAAACAAGGTAGTAGCGGTTGTTGGTGGCGGAGATACAGCACTCGAAGAAGCTGGATACCTCACTAAACACGCAAGCAAGGTCTATCTGATTCACCGAAGAGACGAATTTAGAGCGAGCAAGATCATGCAAGATCGCGTTCTGAATAATCCGAAAGTCGAGGTCCTGTGGAACTCCGTTATCGACGAGATTCTTGGAGTGGATGATCCGGTCAAGAAGGTCACCGGAATCCGCTTACGCGACACCCAATCCGACGAGATGCGCGAGATCGGTCTTGACGGTGTGTTTGTTGCCATTGGTCATAAACCAAACTCTGACCTGTTTGAAGGAATCCTCGATATGGACGAGACCGGATATCTGAAGGTTGAGGCAGGCTCGACTAAAACGAAGATCGAAGGCGTGTTTGCCGCCGGAGACGTTGCCGACCATGTCTATAGACAGGCAATCACGGCAGCGGGTTCAGGCTGTATGGCCGCTATCGACGCTGAACGGTACTTGGTCGAAACTGGGGAAACCGAATAACCACTTTCCAACGTTAACTCTATGATGATTGCCGCCGCGCTCCCACTCTTGGCGATTTCAGCTTTGAACCAACGTGCGTTCAAAGAGGTGAAGTTCGCGCCTCAGCCAAAGTTGCCGACGGTGTTCGTTCGGCAGTATATGGAAAAGGTCCCGCAAACTCGTCTGTCTCCCAAAGAGATCGACGGCAATCATCTGGAGTTTGAATGGGTAACGGTTGGTTACGGAACGCTTCCTGATGGCCGAGGAGCCGCACGCTTTGCGACCTACTCGCAGCAGGCAAATACCAGCGCCACGAACAAGGCGCTGGACGTCACTCGAATGCTTCTTAGGCTCTGGACCTATAACTACGGAAAGCTGAAATTTGACCATTCTCAGGTTTATGAACTGGGCCTAATTGACGTTTTTTTGTGTTGGGGTGGAAAGGCGGGCGGAGAACAGTTGTTCGATGAAGACCCGCAAACAAAGTCTAAGGTGAATACCATTTACCTTTATGATCTGAACAGTTTTACCGACCCCTTGGAAATGGCCAGGGAAGTCGCACATGAGTACGGTCACGCTACACTCCCAGCCGTTGGCGGATTCAAAGAACCCGAGGATTGGGCGAACGGTTACCTCGGAGAAAAACTTTATCTATGGATGCTCAATCGCGACGCAAAAGCTGGAACGTTGACCCCTGAAGACATGATGGGGGTCACCAAGGAACAGCTTCAAAAATGGGTAGACACGAATGTTGCCCCTGTCGTCACCACCGTTGTACTTCACGGCCCCGACAGCGAGTTGCTGAAAGGAACGTCAAAAGCATCAATGGATGCCTATTTGGGGCTGGCTATGTACAGCGCTCAGGTGCTCGGAGAAGGCGTTTTTGCACGGGCCATGAAGCTGATAGGTTCTACCCAAGCAAAGGACTTTCCGGAGGCGATTGTGCTTGCAGCGCAGGAACCAGAACAAATCAACGTAAACATTCCTGAGCAATGTAGAGGGCAAGCGATCTGGTTGCCGCTAGCTAAAGGGGACATCTTTGGCGGCAAGATTCTACAAAAGAAGGGAAGCTGGGTTAAGGTTCAACCTGGCACCGGGGCCGTAATCATCAAACCCAGTCTTCCCTAAAGGCGGTTACTTGGCTTTCAGAAGTTTGGTGATTTCTGGCTCAAACGCGCTAACGATAGCTTTCTTGTCAAAGCTTGGGATTCCTACGTGAACGTTGGCTACCTTTCCATCTTTGCCAAGGATGATGAACGCAGGGATTGAGCTAATCTCAAGGCTCCGTGCCAGTCCGTCGTTTTCGACGGTGAATGGATAGGAGTACTTGTGCTCAGCAACATACTTTTTGGCGCTAGCAAGAGCAGCGCCCTGCTCCATGCAGTTAGCTCCGATTACCACCAAGCCCTTGCTTGAATACTTCTTATAAAGCTCATCCATTGCAGGAGATGCGGCTTTGCATGGTCCGCACCATGACGCCCAGAAGTCCAGAATCACAACTCTGCCTAGAAGCGACTTGTTGGTAATTTTCTTACCGTTCAAGTCCTTCATGATGAAATTTGGAGCTTTCTTCCCGATGAAGCTGTCTGGACCGGCATGCGCTTGGGTCAGCCCAAGTGAAGCAACTGCCGCAAAAGCGATTAATGTCTTGGAGTTCATGATGTCTTTTCTTGCCGCAGTTGCGGCCTCTAGCTTCATAACGTACCTCGTTCACGAATCGTTACCCAAATTCGCGTCATAATCCGCCAGTGAAACGTTGGGCTCCAGGTTTTGTTGCGACTCTTTTGAGTTGTCTGTGGATCCTCAGCTACAGAGCCACGACTCCTGGGCTTCTCAAGGATTCAGATACGGGAGTTTTGCTTCAGACGATTCGCCAAGAGTCCACTTGGAAGTGGTTTCTAGGTGATTGGCCTCTTAAAAACCACTTTTATCGCCCGATTTCGACCCTTGCGTTTCAACTCGATAATTGGCTCTATAAAGACCAAGCGTGGGGCTATGGACTTACCAATGCCTTACTGGTGTGCACTTGCGTCCTGTTGTTATTCTGGTTTCTGAGAGAACTCACTGAAAGTCCGTCGGTTACGACAATCAGCACACTCTATTTCGCCTTGCTTCACATCGAGAAGACTGGAATCTTTGCTAAAACCAGTTTCTATCTGGCAATAGTTGTCCTCGTTTTGGGTGCTGTACGTCACGGAAAAAGCGTTCGCAACTATCTTCCTGCTTCTCTAGTCCTCTTCATGCTCAGCGGGCAATTATACGGAATTGGTTCCTTATACTCAGGAACGATCGGATGGCTGCCCGGGCGAACCGCGACGGTCATGACTGTCTTTGCCCTCGCCGCGCTTGCCGCATATGCTCGGTACGAGCGATTGACGGCCAAGCGGCCCGAGGCAAAACCCGCCGCCGCCCTGGATCTCCCAGCAACCAAAGGCACCATTCTGTCAACGAGTAAAGCACGCGCTCCATGGGTTTGGGCAATTCTGAGCATTCTGTCCCTGGCTTTAGCCCTAGGGGCCTATGAACAAGCTGTGATGCTGCCCGCCGCGTTTCTTGGAGTCGCAGTGTCGATGCGTTTGCGAGGGCTACGAGTCCATTGGGCTTGGCAAGTTGCCTTTTGGGCAGTTTTGGTCGGATACATTGAACTTCGGTTTCAGCTATTGCCCGTCGGCAAAAGCGCATATCAGTCTCAGCAACTTCGCTCAAGTATGTATGGATCATTAATTGCGCTTGCAGACTACGTGTTTCCGAGCCTAGCATTGCTACCGGGAATGCTTGTCACCCTTGAGGCGGGGCCACTCCTTTGGATCATTGACCTTAAGCCTTGGCTGGCCGTCTTGCAGTTCGTTTCCGAAGGAACAAGCGCTTATCAGGCGAAACGGCAATATGTTTGGTGCTTAACCGGTTGGGCTATGTCGATTATCGCCTTTTTACCAATGGCTTTCTTGAAGTCTTTCGACCACTATCACTATTGGCCGATGGCGATGAGGAGCCTTATGGTAACAGGCTTTATCCTCGTCGCAAAAGAGCTTGTGGTTATCGCGTTGTCGCCCCAATCGTTGCGAGCGCCTGAACGACTTGCTCCCGCACCTGGTTCGCTTCCTCGTCTGTGAAGTTCTGTCCGTGCTTTCTAAGCTGGAGGGTGACTCCTAATGAGTGCATGCCTTCGGGCAGATTTGCGCCGGCATACACATCAAAGAGCCAGAGCTTTTCGAGGACATCGCCCGCTCCTTCTCGCACTTTGTCTTCGAGAGTCGCAAATGGGATTTCCTTCGAAACGAGCACTGCGATATCTCGGCGGACGGCGGGGTTTCGGCTCAGCAAAGGAACCGCAATATCAGATTGTCTACCGTCAAGGAGCAGGTCAACATCTAACTCAGCCAGCACCGTCGAAGCCGGAAGCTTCGTTTCATCGGCAATCTTTGGATGAATTTGCCCCATGACTCCAACCACTCTGCCCTCGATCAAGATCTGAGCTTGACGGGTCGGGTGGAGCCGTGAATCGACGGATTTCGTCTCGAGCACAAGCGGGTATCCAACGGCAACAAGAGTCTCTTCTAGGACGCCTTTGAGAACAAAGAAGTCGGCATTCGGTAAGACTTCACCTTTTCGGTCAAGAGGAATCAGTGTTCCGGTTGACAGTAACGCGACAGACTTACGCTCAACGTATCCAGAGGAATCTTTCGAGAACACTTTGCCGATTTCGAAAAGATGGATGTCTCGACCGCCGTTTCTCTGAGCCGATTCAGCCAAAGAAGGCAGTAAAGAGTTTCGAAGATAGGCTAGATCCGGTCCTGCTGGCTCGCGTGGACCGATTCGCTCAGTAGTTGCGTCGAGTGAGTGGAGGTCTCGCAAAGAATGACTGACGATCTGGATAAATCCTAGCCGTACAATGGCTTCGCGAAGCTTTTCCTCTTGATGGAGTTTGCCTCTCGGGCCTCCAAGAGTTGTGGTTCCGAACGGGAGCGCCTCAGGAATTTTCTCGAAGCCGTGAACACGCCCAATCTCTTCGATAAAGTCCTCTTCGCGAATGAGGTCAGGCCGCCAAGTCGGAGGCATAACGGTCACGACGTCATCGTTCCCATCAACACTCATCCCCAGTCGCTCAAGATATTGCTTGGCTTGAGCTGCGCTGATCTCCATTCCGAGTAGCTTGGATGCGCGAGTGAACGAAACCTGGACGGGTTTTGGATTCGGTTTGATTGGGTACTCATCGATCAAAACACTTCCAGGGAGTCCGAGCAGTTCTGTGAACCGTTCGATAGCCGCAACAACCCCTTCGGGGTCGACGCTCCTTTCAAATCGGTAAGAAGCATCGGTGTTGAGTCCCAACTGCTTTCGGGTCTTTCGAACGGACGTGTTAACGAAATGTGCTGATTCCAAAAGCAACTGTGTCGTCGAATCAGTGACTTCGCTCGTTTCGCCGCCCATGACCCCGGCTACGGCTACTGGGGTCGTCGCGTCACAAATCATCATGTGGTTCGGTTTCAACTCGTGCTCGTCGCCATTAAGCGTCGTCAGCTTTTCGCCTGGCTTCGCCTTTCGAACGACAATTTCGCCGCTCGCCAGTTTCTGATAGTCGAATGCATGGAGAGGCTGACCCAATTCCAGCATCACGTAATTCGTAAGGTCAACAAGCAAACTGATCGGACGCTGCCCTGATTTTCGAAGTCTCTCTTGTATGAGGGCCGGGGCTTCGCCTTGCGGCGCGTTAGGCCAGAATCGGCAAGCATATCGAGTGCAATCCTCGGTTTCAATCGTGACTTTCGCGGGGTTCTCGCTTCCGTCGCAACCGTTCGAACCAGCAAACCTCTTAGCAGCGCGAAGATAGAGGTCGGTCGGCTTTGATTCTGGATCTTTCGCGAGCACTTCACGCGAGAGCCCAAATACCGAGAGACCGTCGCCCCGGTTGCTCATCACCTTCATGTCAAGAACAGGCTCGCCTTCAACCTCTTCGATGCCCTCCAACTCAAACCCTGCCATGGTGAGCAGGTCACCAATTGCTTGAGCGTCTAATTTGGTTTCGACAAAGTCGAGGAGCATCGAATACGGAAACTTCACTCCTTGAGTTTACTTTGCCAAAGACCCTAACAGACGCTCATCTCAAGTGCAGTAGCAATCGGTAGCAAAGTCTCGGCTAAACAACCTGTGAAGTTTCCAATCTCGTCAAGCACTTTGCTAACTCGAAACCACTTTGGAGACTCAGCTTCTTGGGACTCGATGTTGGTTCCCGAACACTAAAGGCTATCTGAATTGAACGAGTCTAGATCACGAAATCAGGAAGATTCTTGACGCCTGACAAGGCCAATTGCTCTTCGGAAAGACCATGGAACTCGATGCGATCAAGTGTTTGGTTTAGCATGTCGTTAATTCGTTGGTAGGTCTGCCGAAGAGCGCACTCCGATGGGTAAGGGCATCCGCAGTTGCTCGCGTTTTCCAGGCAGGCGATATCATCAAGCGAGTCGTCCATTGCGCGAACGACGGCACCGAGGGTGATTTTTCCTGGCGCTTTAGAAAGGGCGTATCCGCCTCCCGGACCTTTGCGACTTTGCACAAGACCAGCCGTCTTCAGTCCAACGAGAATTTGCTGGAGATATTTTAGGGGAATGCCTTGTTTGTCCGCGATCTCCTGAATCAGGATCGGGCCTTCGTTGTATCGGTGACTCAGGTGAAGCATTGCTCGCGCCGCATACCTAGCCCGACTAGACAACATGAGTTCATTTTAGCGGATTGATCTTGACTTAGGTGGTCAACTATTCGGAAATTTCGACACGTTAGGCTTTGAACAAAGAGTACGGAGCTGTCCTATAAGCCGGATTCTGTCGTGGATGGCGATTTATCTACGCGGCCAACCCGGAGGGTCGGCGAGCAGCGTCTGCCCCTCCCTATTTGGCCTTGCTTCCAGCGGGGTTTGCCCGGCCAGACGGTTACCCGTACTGCCGGTGGGCTCTTACCCCACCATTTCACCCTTACCCTTTCGGGCGGTTTGTTTCTGTTGCACTTTCCATCGGGTCGCCCCGTCCCAGCTTGCAACCTTGCTGGGCGCTGTGCTCTATGAAGTCCGGACTTTCCTCCCTTTGCAATCGCAAAGAGCCGCCATCTGGACAACTCCGGGATAAGAGGATACCTAGGCACGTAGAAAGAAAAGCGGTCAACGGTTGTACAATTCATTAGCCGACCTAGGCTTTCATGGCGACTGATTCACTTGCCGACGGATCGAATTTTGCAAAGCATGCTTTGCTGAATCATTTACGCGACTGTCCCACAGACGCGCGCCTGCCTGCGCATGAACTGGCCGCGAAATTCGGGCTCGAACAATCGTTCGTGCAGTCCGTCCTAAATCAAGCCAAATTTGAGAAGGAGCAAGAATGCAGCCCGCTCCGATTACCACGAATCTCCTTCAAATGGATTGGTCGGCTGTGGGACGCCATTTGGCGAGGATTTGACTCTCTTCTCAAATCGCCATCGGCATTCATCGCGATCACCTCTCTTCTGTTCGCGGCAGATTGTTTTTACACCAACAGCCTTCGAGATGGCGGTGGGTTGACTTTTTCTGGTGGAACGACTGCGCGTATTTCGCTTCAGGACCTGAACGTTGCTATAGGGTTTCTGGTCACTTTGCTTCTGCATATGCTTGCGTATTACCGGTTGAGGATGGCTCGATATGCCTTCTTTGGAGGACTGATCGTTTGGGTTATCTCCGCGTTCGGATTGATGATTTCAACTTGGTTCAGCCTGAAGGGAATTGACGAAACGCAACGAGGAGGCGTGGTCCTTTTGGTTGGGTTCGCCATGTTCTTCCTATCTGGAGTCTATGCTGCGTTTGGTGCATTTGCCGCATTGTGCGGAGGATGGATCGAGTTACGTAAGATTGATCGACGCCAGGAACGGATGTCTCGTCAAGAGTTGTTAGCGCGCTATTTCGAGTTGCAAGAGCGTCTTGAAAAGCACACCTCATCGGTGAACGAAGCCCAATGGGAGTCATGGCCGATTGTTCGTCATCTCAGAAGCAACCCTTATCCTGTTGTGCTCGCAGCTGGATTTCTGATCAACTTGGCGGTTGTCTTTACGATGAGATATTTCAATGTCGACATCTTGCATCCGTCCGCACATCCACCCATCTCATTCATCATCATCAGCACTTCGCTGTCAGCGGTTTCGATTGCAATATTCGGATGCTTTGCATTTCTCGGCGGAGGGCCTTGGCGCGCAGCTGTCATCACGATGGGTTTTTCATTGGGGCAGATGGTCGCAAACCTACTTCCCATTAGCTCTATGTCGGAAGCGATTCTCCATCATCCAAGCTTTCAATTGAGAACAGTGGTTAGCTTTGTGGTTTTTGCCGGTGTAGGCTCATTGATCGGTTTTGGTGCACAAGTGCAGACCCGAACGCTGCAAAACCTGAACCTTCAACGGAACGACCCTGCCGCAATACTCGCCGAGATGCTAAAGATCCAGTGGCGACTTCGTGACCATTCAGGGAGTGTCTGCGTGATGGTTGTTGATGCGGCTCAAAGTAGCGTGATGAAGCTCGATGCAGACCCGCTTGCCGTTGAGTTCAGCTTCCGCGAATATCAGGAATGGATTGAAGAGATTTGCGATCAATTTGACGGCCGCGTCCATTCAACAGCCGGCGACGGCGCAGTCGTTTCATTCCCCACATCGGCAAAGGCGCTAGCGGCTTCTCGTCGTATCCAAACCGAGATTAGCAACTTTAACGTTAACGTCAATCGACTGTCAAAACCGTTCCGACTTCGAATTGGATTGCACGTAGGTCAAGTGGCTGGTGAGATTAACGAGGTTCAATTTACCGACGTCATCGATATTGCAGCGCATATTCAAGACATCGCACCTATTCGCGGAATTGCGGTAAGCGATGACGTAGCCGCGCAGTTACCCGAGGAGGAATTCGTTCCTCTCGCGCGGCAAGTCGATGGAAAACAGGTTCATATTGTCTTGAACCCAACGGAGAGTTAATGAAATTTCAGGTCAGAGACCTCGGCCGGTTAAGCTACACCGAAGCCCTAGAGGTCCAAAAAGAAACGCTCGAAAAGGTGGTTAACGGCGAGAGTCCGAGCACACTTCTGTTGGTTGAACACAACCCGGTCATCACTCTTGGGGCAAACTTTCACGAAGATAATTTGCTCTTGCCCATTGAAGGATACGCAAAGAAGGGAATCGAGGTTTATCGGACAGACCGAGGAGGAGACGTCACGTTTCACGGTCCGGGGCAACTCGTAGCGTATCCCATTTTTAGCATTGCCGAAAGAGGCAAAGATGTTCATAAATGGCTGCGCGATATGGAGTCAGCGGTCATCCTAACGCTTCAATCATTCGGAGTCGAAGGAGGACGGAATGACGTCAATACAGGCGTTTGGGTTGGCTCTAACAAGATTTGCGCAATGGGGGTGAAACTTCGAAGATGGGTCTCGATGCACGGTTTGGCCCTGAACTGCAACACGAATCTTGGTTACTTCCAACTGATTGTCCCTTGTGGAATTCGCGGCGGCTATGGTGTGACGACCCTGACGCGAGAGCTTGGGCGGGAAGTGACGATTGATGAAGCCAAGCCGATCCTGATTCAACGGTTTCAAGAGGTGTTTGGTGAAGAAACTTCCGTTTGATCCGCTTATTGCAGGAGCAGACGAAGCCGGTCGAGGACCCCTTGCTGGACCCGTCATGGCTGCATGTGTTCTGCTTCCAGAAGGGTTCGATGCCGCAGGACTAGACGATTCCAAGAAGCTGTCTGCATTGCAAAGGGATGACCTGTTCGAGAGGATCACAGCAGGTGCCCAATATGAAATCGAGGCCGCCGAACCCGATGAGATTGACCGCCTGAATATTCTTCACGCGAGTATGGCCGCGATGACGCGAGCCATCAATCGTATCAAACCTTCGAAGGTGTTGGTGGATGGAAACCGTCCCCCTGTTGGCGTTTGTTGCGAAGTCGAGTGCGTCGTAAAAGGTGACGGAAAATTCGCCGCCATTGCTGCCGCGAGTATCCTCGCCAAGGTCACTCGAGACCGATTGATGGTGGAATATGCGAAGGAGTATCCGCAGTACGGTTTTGAACGTCATTTTGGATACCCGACGCCAGAGCACTTAGCGGCACTAAGAGAGTTCGGCCCCTGCCCGATCCATCGCAAAAGTTTCGCCCCGGTTCGGGAGAATGAACAGCCATGCCTAACCTTCGACGTGTAGGCCAAGAAGCCGAAGATTGGGTTGCTCAACTCCTCATTGAGCAGGGATGGACCATCGTTACTCGACGACATAAAACGCGGCATGGAGAGCTGGATCTCGTCGCTCTTGATGGTGATACCCTCGTGTTCGTTGAGGTTAAGTATCGGCGGACCGACCGCGTGCCAGAAGAAGAGATCAGCGAGAGAAAACTGAATCATCTTTCACAGGCAATTCAGGAATATCTTGATGCCGCAGAGGTGAACACAATGGATTATCGACTCGATATTTTCGCGATTGACAACACTGGGCACCGACATCATCGGGATGTCTTTGGAAATCGCTGAACGATTGAGTTCGCAAAGCGTTCCTAATTGTTGGGTGGAAAGGGTTCGCAAATTTCGGTTGCTTGGGCTGTGTCTTGCCCTTCTGTTGGTCAATGTTATTGCGGCGATTCGATCTGTCCGTCCCGAAGATTTCAATAACGGTTTTGAAAACACTGACACCAGAGTGATCCACTCGCGAATATCGCAAGGTTTGGATACGCCAAAGGATTGGTACACCGGCGATTGGCCACTGCATAACGGCTTCTATCGTCCCCTGACTACCAGTACATTTCAGTTCGATGTTGCACTTTGGGGAGATAATTTCGCTGCCTACCGCTGGACGAACATTTTGCTCTGCCTAGTGATGCCTTTTGCGGTGCTCTGGTTCGTTTTGGAACTTACAGCATCGTCTGCGAAAGCGTATGCTTGCGCCTTCCTGTTTTCAATATGGCAAGGCGGGCTCTTCGAATGGTGGCTGCTAGGTTGGCTATGGTACGTCGGTTTCGCGCTAGGTATCGCGTTCAAAAAGAAACTCGGATACAGTTGGTGGGTCGTGTTTGCGATTCCATTTATCATCAGCCAAGTCTTCGGACAAGGTTGGGTTCGCGATATGTGGGGTCAGGATATCGCGTATCGAAGTTTTAATTGGCCACCAGGTCGAACCGCTTTGCTTTGTTCATTGGGGACACTTGTTGCCATGGCTTGTTCATTTCGATGGATTCGCCAGGGATCTTTACAATGGTTGGTTGCCGCTTGTGCCGGGATGGCATTTGCGCTACTGAGTTACGAAGGCTGGGTTGTGATCGCTCCGATTCTCCTTTTTGCGTTCATCGTTGTGCCAAAGCAGAGTCGAAGACGGTTATCTCTTTTGGTCGCGGGTAGCTTCGTTCTAGCTGGCTTGTATAGTCTGTGGCACCTCAAGGTGCTCCCGACGGACACTAATTACCAGGCCCAACACCGGCGGGGAATCGCGAATGTGATCCCCGAGATTTTTGGCTGGTTCCTCCCCGACCTCAATCCAATTTGGAACCACCGGGCTGAGCTATCGCTTGAAATGCTCCCTGTTATGATCATGCCAGGATCGATCCTGGTTTACTTCCTCGGCCTAGGGACAAACGTTGCTGCCTTGAAGGTTGCCAAGAAGCACTGGCGACTGATCAGCTTCGGGTTACTTGGATCTTTAGCCGCCTATGCTCCGTACGCCATGGCGAAGCCGCTGACGCACTACTACTATTTGTCAGCAGCCATCCGACCGTTATATGTTGTGGCGCTTGTACAGGCTTTAATCGAGGCTATGAACCTACAAACGACCGCAGTTTGGCCAGGTTTCGAGCGTGTCCGTCGTTTTCTATGGGTGTCTCCAACAGAATCGGCACATCCACAAACCGAGGATCATTAACTAATCTTCGAAACGGAACTTCGCCGATCTCACCCACACCAATTTCGTCGTGGCGATCGACTCGGCTTCCAAAGGCTGTCTTGCTATCGTTTGCATGGATCGCCCTAAGTTTGGAAATTCCGATGATCTTGTCGAATTGATCAAAGGTCGCTTCATATCCTTCATCAGTTCGAATATCGTATCCCGCCGCAAAGATATGGCAAGTATCGAGGCAAACGGCGATCCTCGGATGTCCTTGCAGCTTGTCGATGATCGTCGCCAGTTGCTCGAATTTGTGGTTCAGACACGAGCCTTGGCCTGCCGTTGTTTCCATCAAAACCGTCACTGAGTCTGGGGTCTCGTCCAGAACTCGCCTCGCACTTTCGGCGATGGCAGCAAGTCCAACTTCTTCGCCTTGCCCCACATGGGCACCCATATGCGAAACCACCAATGGAATGCCGTACTTCGCACACCGGTTAATCTCGCGCTTAAGCCCTTCAATGGACTGCTCTCGTTTGTCGGGGTCTGGGGCGCACAGGTTGATGAGATAACTGTCGTGACTGACAATGACGTCGATGCCTGTTTCGGCTTTGGCTTTCTGAAAGTCCTCGACCATCGCGTCAGTGATTTCCTTCGCCTTCCACTGCTGAGGACTATTCGTGAACACTTGCACCGCAGTGCATCCTATCGCTTTACCAGCCCGAATACCGTTGCCTATTCCGCCTGCAACGGGCATGTGAGCCCCCATAAACCTTGCCGCCATCTCGCAGACTTTACCTACTGTTCATCCAAATCTTGATATCTTCTTGATCTCCTTCGCGCCAATCCTGACGCGTCCTTGACGACCTTAAACCGCATCATGACAGTGATCATGAGCGACCCTGCGATCATCACATTTCTCGTCGTTGCGCTATTTCTGATCTTCGTAGTGAAGCCATCTTCGGCTTGGCACGAGGAGAAAAGAGCGTGGCGGGACTATCAGGAACATGAAAATACGCAGGTTAACCGCCTTGAGGGGAATTAATGGCTGACCTCATCTATCTCCTAATCGCAATTGGCTTTTTTGCGATCTGTGTTGCCTACGTCAAAGGCTGTCAAAGCCTAATGGGAGACCAGTCTGAATGAGCGACTATCTTTGGACTGGCCTCGTCACATTCGTCATTTTTCTATATCTGCTTTACGCTCTGCTAAAGCCGGAGAAGTTCTAGCCAATGGTTCTCGGACTTATACAAATCCTTATCTTTTTTGCCCTCGTTATAGTAGTAACAAAACCGCTTGGGCTTTACATGAAGCGCGTTTTCGAAGGCGACCGCACGCTGTTGAGTCCTGTTCTACGACCCGTCGAGAACCTTTGGTACAAGCTACTCGGCATCAATGCCGAGGAGGACCAGCCGTGGACCAAATATGCCGTTGGTATGTTGATGTTCAGTGGCGTTTCCATGCTGTTCACCTACGCTGCTCTTCGACTGCAAGCGTTCGTGCCGGCAATATTGAATCCACAAAAGTACGGAGCGGATCAGATTCCTTCGCATTTGGCGTTCAATACATCGGCTAGCTTCACGACAAACACAAACTGGCAGAGCTATTCTCCCGAAGCGACATTGACCTACGCGTCGAATATGATTGCTCTTGCGATTCATAACTGGGCTTCTGCTGCTGTTGGTATGGCAGTCGCGATCTCTCTTGTTCGCGGATTTGCACGAAGAAAAGCAAGTGGCATCGGCAATTTCTGGGTCGACGTCACTCGCGGCACGCTGTATGTTCTTTTGCCGATCAGTGTCGTTTTCGGAACAATCATGATCGCAGCCGGCGTACCGCAAAACTTCGATGCTCCAACGGTTATCAAAACACTCGAGGGCGCAACGCAAACCATCGCGATGGGACCAGTGGCTTCCCAAGAAGTCATCAAGATGCTCGGCACCAACGGTGGCGGATTCTTCAATGCGAATTCGTCTCATCCATTTGAGAACCCTAGCAATTTTACGAACCTTGTTCAGCTATTCCTGATTTTTGCGATCCCTGCCGGACTGACCTATACCTTTGGCAAGATGGTCGGAAGCGTAAAGCAAGGCTGGTCGGTATTTGCCGCCATGAGCATTCTGTTTCTTGCGGGTGCGGTGGTGTCGCTTTCTGCAGAGCAAGCGGGAACACCTCAACTCGCCGCTGCTCACATCAGCACGGCTTCATCCGATACTCAGCCAGGTGGCAATATGGAGGGTAAAGAAACGCGCTTCGGCATTGGGGCGTCTACGTTATTCGCCACAGTTACGACCGATGCCAGTTGCGGTGCAGTTAACTCGATGCATGACAGCTTTACGCCGATCGGAGGTCTTGTACCGATCTTCAACATGCTCACAGGAGAGGTCATCTTCGGCGGAGTCGGCGCGGGTTTGTACGGTGTGCTCATGTTTGCCGTCATCGCAGTCTTCATTGCTGGTCAAATGGTAGGACGAACGCCCGAATACCTTGGAAAGAAGATCGAGCGGTTCGAAGTGCAGATGGCGATGTTAGCGACCTTAGTTTTGGCTGCTTGCGTGCTGTTCTTCACCGCAATGAGTGCCAATACGTTTTATTCGAACACCTCAAAAGAACAAGCGCAGGCGTTGGTGGAATCTGGGGCGAAGGCGGCTGACCTCGGTTTGGCCACTAGAAACCAAATGTCGGCATCAGTTTCCCTTGACCCAAAGACGCAAAAGGCGGATATCGACAAACTTCCTGCTTCCTCCAGATGGAATCTTTGGCCTGCAACCGCCTACGGAAACTCAACTGACACCTATTACGGTTCGACTCGAAATAACGTGAACAATGGAGGCGCGCATGGGTTCGGGGAAATCCTGTATGCCTACACAAGCGCAGCCGGAAACAATGGTTCTGCCTTTGCCGGACTCACCGCAAACACTCCGCACTACAATCTGACATTGGGAATTTCGATGCTGGTAGGGCGGTTTATGATGATCATTCCGCTGCTCGCCATGGCGGGTAGTTTGGCGAAGAAGAAGTTCTCGCCAGCCTCTGCTGGAACATTTCCGACCGATGACGCGACATTTACGTTGCTTCTGGTTGGCACGATTATCATTGTCAATGTTCTGACTTACTTTCCGGCGCTCTCGCTCGGGCCGATCGTCGAACACCTTCAAATGCAACAGATGAAGACTCAGTAGAGTCGCTTGAAAGCACTGCTATGATGCCTGCGGACCCGGTTGTGGCTGATTGCCGCAACCGGGTCATTCTTTGTTTGATGAGTGTCCCTTTTCGATCTTGATGTTTTCTTGATCTCCAACCCAAAGGGTTTGACACTGCCTTGATCTGCCCCGATTGCACCATACAAGGGTATGAGCCTTGTCCAATCGAATCAGCCGCAGCATCGGCAAAAGTCCGGCTCGTCGTCACTGTTCAACCCCGAAATTATTCGGCGAGCACTGAAGGAGTCCATCCTCAAGCTCAACCCGAAGCAGGTGGCGAAGAACCCGGTAATGATGGTGGTAGAAGTCGGAAGCGTTGTGACCACTTACTTTGCGATCCGGGACCTCATCGCCCATTCCGGCGACGCTATGTTTACGTTGCAGGTCACCCTTTGGCTTTGGTTTACGGTCCTGTTCGCAAATTTCGCTGAAGCGATGGCTGAGGGGCGAGGTAAGGCTCAAGCCGATGCGCTTCGTCGCACCAAGACTCAGACCACGGCAAGGAAACTCGAAAAGGGTGTCGAGCGCGTAGTTGCCGCATCCGAGTTACGAAAGGATGACTTCTTCGTCTGCGAGTCTGGTGATATGATTCCAGCCGACGGCGAAGTCACCGAAGGTATTGCGAGCGTGGATGAGAGCGCGATCACAGGTGAATCTGCACCCGTTATTCGTGAGGCGGGTGGAGACCGCAGCGCGGTAACCGGTGGCACAAGAGTCCTCAGCGACCGAATCGTCGTTCGCGTAACCGCCAATCCCGGCGAGAGCTTTTTGGACAGAATGATTGCTCTCGTCGAAGGTGCGCAACGTCAAAAGACTCCAAATGAGATTGCGCTATCAATTCTACTGAGCGGACTCACGATTGTATTCCTCTTCGCAACCGTAACTCTCCTGCCATTCGCCCACTACTCTGTAGACAGTGCGGGCCAGGGAAGTGTGCCAACGATCACTGTGATGGTGGCGTTGCTGGTGTGCCTCATCCCGACCACCATCGGCGGATTACTCAGCGCTATCGGAATCGCTGGGATGGACCGAGTAATGCAACATAACGTTCTCGCCATGAGCGGTAAAGCTGTCGAAGCCGCTGGAGATGTGAACACGCTTCTTCTCGACAAAACCGGAACGATTACGATTGGTAACCGCGAAGCCGTAGCGTTTCATCCGGCACCAGGTATTTCCGAAGAAGCGTTAGCCGATGCAGCTCAACTATCGTCGTTGGCAGACGAGACCCCCGAGGGTCGGTCAGTCGTTGTGTTGGCAAAGGAAAAGTACAACCTGCGCGAACGAGAAGCGGTCGGACTTGTGTTCGTCCCATTCACGGCACATACACGAATGAGTGGGGTGAATATTGGCGACCGACAGGTTCGAAAAGGTGCGACTGAAAGTGTTCGAAAGCACATCGAATCGCTGGGGGGATCGATGCCAGAGGCTATCTCTCAAATCGCTCAAGATATCGCGAGAGAGGGCGGTACACCGCTAGTCGTCGCTGATGGGAAGCAGGTTGTCGGTGTGATTCAGCTCAAAGATATTGTCAAAGGCGGAATGAAACAGCGCTTTGAACAGTTGAGGGCGATGGGAATCAAAACGGTCATGATCACGGGAGATAACCCGCTGACAGCGGCCAGCATTGCAGCCGAAGCGGGCGTTGATGACTTCCTCGCTGAAGCAACACCCGAAATGAAGTTGGCATATATCCGCCAAGAGCAAGCAGGAGGAAACCTCGTCGCAATGACCGGAGACGGAACCAACGATGCTCCGGCTCTTGCCCAAGCCGATGTGGGCGTTGCTATGAACAGTGGTACCCAAGCCGCGAAAGAAGCTGGAAACATGGTTGACCTCGACTCGAATCCGACCAAGCTCATCGAAGTCGTCGAGATTGGCAAGCAACTTCTGATGACTCGGGGAGCCCTAACCACATTCTCCATCGCAAATGACGTGGCAAAGTACTTCGCCATCATCCCAGCGATGTTCTTCGTCACTTATCCGCAGTTGCGAGCGCTCAACTTCATTGGCTTGACCAATCCTCGCAGCGCGATTTTGGCTGCTGTCATCTTCAATGCCCTCATCATCATCGCACTCATCCCGCTGGCCTTGCGCGGTGTGAAATATCGTCCAGCAAGTGCTGCACAGATATTACGAAGAAATCTCCTGATCTATGGACTCGGTGGAGTTCTCGTTCCGTTCCCTTGCATTTGGCTTCTCGACAAGCTAGTCGCCACTTGGACTCACTAATCTCATGCTTCAACTTCGACCCGCAATCGTCCTCACGGCTCTGTTCGTCGTCTTCTTTGGGATACTGTTTCCAGTCTTCATGACTGGTGTAGCCCAGGCATTTCCTAGTCAAGCGCATGGCAGTCTCATCAAAAAAGATGGAAAAGTCATTGGCTCAGCTTTGATCGGCCAGAACTTCACTAGACCAGAGTATTTCCACCCCCGACCGTCGGCGGCAGGGAGCGGATACGACGCAAACAACTCTGGAGGGACGAACCTTGGCCCGATCAGCGATAAACTGATTAACGGTATCCACAAAAAGACTGCAGACGGCAAGGACGATCCTTCCAACTTTGACGGATACCGAGATTTGGCCAAAGCTTATCGCATAGAGAACGGCCTGGCTCTTGATGCTGATGTTCCTGCCGATGCAGTTACTCGTTCGGCAAGTGGTTTGGACCCGCACATTTCTCCTGCAAACGCCCTCATTCAAGCCTCGCGAGTGGCAAAGGCGAGACACCTAACTGTCGGACAACTGAAGGTCCTGATCGAAAAGAACACGGATTCAAGGTTTCTGGGGATGTTTGGGGAACCAGCTGTGAATGTTCTCAAGCTGAATTTGGCGTTAGATAACGGAGCACAATAAGAGGACAATGGCCGATCAACGTCCAGACCCAGAAGCCCTGCTTGCAGCGATTCAGGAGACCTCCGCAAAGTCGGAGTCTCCTCGGCTTCGGGTTTACCTTGGGATGGCTGCCGGAGTAGGAAAGACCTATTCCATGCTTCAAGATGCAGCAGACGCCAAGCGACGTGGAATTGATGTCGTTTTGGGCTACCTCGAAGCTCACGGTCGAAAGGAGACTGAAGACCTAGCCGCCGGGCTCGAAATGCTGCCACGCAAGGAAATACCTTACGGGGGAACAACTCTTTATGAGTTCGATCTTGACGCCGCAATTGCCCGAAAACCAGACCTGGTTCTGGTCGACGAACTAGCCCATAGCAACGCGACCGGATGTCGGCACCGAAAGCGTTATCAAGACATCTTGGAGCTTTTGGATGCGGGAATTGACGTTGCAACAACCGTCAACGTTCAGCACGTTGAGAGCTTAAATGATGCTGTAGCGAAGATCACCGGCGTCATTGTACGTGAGAAGATCCCAGACTCATTTTTAGCGCGCGCCGATGAAATCGAATTGGTGGACGTCCCTCCAGAAGAGCTGATTCAGCGACTGAAAGAGGGAAAGATCTATGTTCCCGACAAGATTCAACAGGCACTCGATGGCTTCTTCAAAAAGGGGAATCTGTCGGCACTGCGAGAAATGGCTTTGCGCAAAACTGCAGAGCGGGTTGATGCCCAGGTTCTCACGTATCGTACCGCTGCCGGATCGCTCAATCCGTGGCCAAGCGCGCCCCGAGTGATGATCTGTGTCGCACCAAACCAACTTGCCGCTCGGGTGGTCCGATCCTCATTTGCCCTTGCGAATGCCCTCCATTCTGAGGTGGTGGCTGTGACCGTTGACAGTCCGAGACAAGCAGGCGCGTCAGAAGCGGAAAGACTGGAAGCGAGTCGCGCCCTACATCTGGCAGAGAGTCTTGGCGCAAGAGCAATTACCCTTGCTGGCACAGACATTGTTGGTGAAGTTCTTAGGGCCGCAAACGAACGCAATATCACAATGATCGTTGTTGGCAAACCGGTCAGACCTCGTTGGCGTGAAATCCTGTTTGGTTCTGTTGTTGATGACCTCGTTCGTCGAAGTGGCGACATAGATGTTCATGTCATCACGGGCGATGAATCAGAAGGCGGTGTCATTGGACCAAGAACCCATGGGCATAAACTGACTCCACGAGGGATTGCCGAAGCTGTCGTAGCCAACGTCGTTGCAACCATTCTTTGCACGGCCCTAAAAGAAGAGTTCGACAAAGCGAACCTGGTGATGGTCTACCTCGTTGGCGTTACCGTTGTTGCGTCCAGGCAAGGGTTCGGAGAAGCCATATTAGCCTCGATTATCGCAGTTGGTGCTTTCGACTTTTTCTTCGTGCAACCGCACTTCACCTTTGCTGTAAGTGATGCGCAGTACCTTCTCACATTTGCGATCATGTTATTGGTCGCCGTGTTCATATCTAGCCTAACAGTCCGTCTTCGAGAACAAACGATGAGTGTCTCGGAGAGGGAGAGGCGAACCGCCGCTTTGTACGACCTCAGCCGAAGAATCGCCGCAAGTAGAAGCAGAAAACAGATTGGAACATTTGCCCAGGAAAAGATCCGAGAGCTCCTTGGGTGTGATTCTGGCATTTGGCGAAAGGACCGAAGAGAAACTGGACTGGTTGCTACTCCAGCATCTTTGAGTGGATTTGACGCAAGGCCGGCAGAGCAGGCGGTCGCCTACTGGGCTCTCGAACGAAACCGAGCCGCAGGGTCGGGAACTGACACTCTGCCCGGTGCGGAGGGAATGTATTTGCCACTTGCCGGGGCAGAGAGCGTGGTTGGCGTCCTCGCCGTCATGCCTTTACAAGGGCAAGCTTTTTCGCAGCAGCAGATCCATCTTCTTGAAACGATTGCAAGCCAAGTTGCACTGGCCATCGAGCGAGCGAACCTGGCCAGGTCCTCTATCGATGCTAGGGTTGAGGCAGAAGCAGAACGTTTAAGAAACACGCTACTTAGTTCAGTTAGCCACGATCTTCGGACGCCTTTAGCGGTGATCTCCGGTTCCGCCGCCAAGCTAGCAGACGTCGATGAGCCCCCAACAGACTTAAGGCGTGAACTGGCGTCGGGAATCGTTCAAGAGGCTGACCGTTTGAACCGACTGGTGCGCAACCTGCTCGATATGACCCGGTTGGAAAACCCCGGACTAGAGCTTAAGCGGGATTGGAACTCGGTGGAAGAGATTATAGGTTCTGCCCTCCAAAGAACTCAAATCACATTGGCTGACCGCCCGGTTCTTGTCGATGTTCCAGAAGACCTGCCGATGATCAAGGTAGATGGGGTACTTGTTGAGCAGATGGTTGTGAACCTGCTTGAGAACGCGGCGAGACACACGCCGGGCGGAACCGAGGTGCGCGTTTCTGCGAGTGCAGAAGCGCAATGGCTCACCATAACCGTTGCAGACCGCGGTCCAGGCGTGCCAGTCGAACAGTTACAAGCCGTATTCCAAAAGTTTCGCAAACAAGAGTCTTCTCCCGGTGTTGGACTTGGGCTAGCCATATGTCAGGCTATTGTCGAAGCCCACGGTGGAAAAATCAAAGCCGATAACGCGAAGCCAACGGGAGCCGTGTTCAGGGCTTCATTTCCCATTGAGCGTAATCCAGAGGTCACCATTGGCGAATGAGCGTTACCGCATCCTTGCGGTCGAAGATGAACTTGGGATTCGTCGGTTGCTCAAGGCAAGCCTGAGCGGAACTGAGTACGAGTTGATGGAAGCTGGTGACGGGGAAACCGCTTTGAAGATGGTCGCGACCGACGAGCCAGATATCGTCATTCTCGACTTAGGGCTTCCCGATATCGATGGGCTGGAAGTGACTCGCCGGTTGCGAGAGTGGACCGAAGTCCCGATCATCGTCCTGTCTGCGCGAGGTCGCGAATCCGACAAAGTTTCCGCTTTGGATGCCGGAGCGGACGACTATATGACCAAGCCCTTTTCAGTCAACGAACTGATGGCGAGAGTGAGAGTTGCTTTGCGGCACTCAAAAGTCGTGAGCCAGAGCCCAGAGGTTAACCTGGTTGAATCTGAAGGACTGCTTATTGATGTTCCCAAAAGGCAAGTCTTTGTGAATGGGGAAGAAATCCACCTCACCCCGATAGAGTGGCGGCTCCTCTCTGCGCTGGCTCGTCACGCCGGTCTTGTGTTGACGCATAAGCAACTATTGGAACTAGCCTGGGGGCCGTCATACGCGGATGAACTTCACTATCTGCGGGTTTACATGGCTCAACTCAGACGTAAGATAGAACCCGTTCCCGCCAACCCTCGGTGGATTACGACCGAAACCGGCGTCGGATACCGACTGCGAATTTGAACTTAACTGCAAAACGATCTCAATAGAGGAACTGTCTAAGTCTGTAACTCGTTGAAATGCGAGGAGGTTTGTATCCAATGTTGAAGTTCGCTTTACCGGTCCTTGTTGGCTTGTGCCTTTCGAGTCAGAGTTTTGCTCAAGATGTAGTCCAGGCGCCTGTGCGCACGATCACAGTCAATGGAACTGCATCGATTAGCCTTACGCCCGATTACGCCTCGGTTGATTTTGGAGCTTATTCCAAGAGTTCTAGCGCAGCAGTTGCCAAACGCGAGTCAGATGCGAAAATGACGCGCATTGTTGCCGCTGTGAAAAAGCTAGGAGTCAAAGAAGCAGATATTCAGACATCTGGGTATTCGCTCATCCCAACTCGCGCGAAGGATGACGCTCCGATCATTTGGAAAGTTCAGCAGTCCGTCACGGTCAAGGTGCGGAAGCTATCCGTTGTTGCTCAGGTGATCGACTCGGCCGTTCAAAGTGGTGCCACTAATGTCGATAACATAGCGTTTGCGCTTAATGAATACGGTTCCGGCCGCGCCAAGGTGCGAGAACAGGCAGTCAATGCGGCTAAGGAAAAGGCGAGAACCCTTGCCAAGCTCCTCGGAGTCGAACTCGGAGATGTTCAGTCAGCTATCGAGCAGGGCGATAACATGCTCTATCGTGCTCAATGGATGACGAATTCTTACGCAGGCGGCATGTCTTCAGATTCTAATCTGACGATCAGTCCCGGACAGATTCAGGTGAGCTTAACCGTGAATGTCGTTTACGGCATTAAGTAGTCGTCGGTTTATCCGCGATCGATTTGGCACTTGGCTGATCGTGGATTCCTTTTTTACACAATCTTGTTACAATCCTTATTGAAGGACTGATTGTTTTTAGTTTCCTTAGCACGGCAGTGTGATATGAAGCGCCTCATCATCTTCTTTCTGCTACTCGTTGGCTCGCTCGCCTCTGGAGACGGGCTTTACGCATCTCTCCACAGTCCGATGATCGCGACGGAACCTTATCAACGTGCGATCATTTCGCAACGCGATGGTGAAGAAGTGATGGTCGTCGAGTCGGTTCTGAATGCTGAGCCGGGTGAATATGCTTGGATCGTGCCTCTGCCGTCCGCGCCAACCGCATACGGAATGACAGATTCCCGGCAGCTAGACCGCGCTTTTATGAGGTTTAGCCCAAGGCGAAACACCTATTTTGAGTTTGCCGAGACGTTTCCAGCGATCGTACTCATCGTCTTTGCACTATTGATTTCCGGATTCGCCATTGCAGGTAAGGATCTTCGCTTGTATGTGGTGCTAGCCGTTCTGTTTGTCATTCTTAGTCTGATCTTTATGCCCGTTTTTGCAGGCAGGACCTCCGCAACCTCATCTATCCAAACCCTCGTGAATGAGCAGATTGGGAACTACGATGTCAAAGTCGTTCAAGCTCACGAGTCCGCAGAGATGATCTCATGGTTGCGCAAACATGGTGCTCAGCTATCAACTGCGGCTGAATCGTGCATTGCAGAACATGTGAAGGAGCATTGGTGTTTTCTGGTAGCCAATATCCGTAAGACAAAAATCGGATCGCTCGCTCCGCACCCTTTGTGGGTTAAGTTTAAGGCTCAGAAACCGATTTTCCCGATGCGACTCACGGGACAAAGCAACAGCACAGTCTTTGCGGACCTTCTTGTCGTCGCGGGTGGAACCGCAACGGCAGACGGGTTCAATATATGGCGATCTCGCCAAATTGAATCCAATTCTGACCGCCCTTTAAGCAGAACCAAGGAAGATTTCGAGGACGAGATGAGTTATCTCCCTTTGAAGGCAGTTGCTTGGAATGGATGTACGGTCACCCGGTTGCGAGGGATGCTACAACCGAATCAGATGACCAAGGACGTTGCTTTTCAGGTGTCCAAACCGGCTGACATCGCCAGAAGAGCCATTTCGAGTTCAGGTTATGCAACGGCTAAATTGGGCATTGGCACGTTGGCGGGATCGGTTTTTGGGTTCATCGCTTCAATCATTGTCGTGCTTCGACGACTACCCAAAAACAAGCGGGTTCTCATTACCTCGGCTGTAATTTTGGTCAGTGGCCTTCTTTGTGGCGAACTGAAAATGTGGGGATACAGACAAGTAGAACCGGGCTACTACTTGGATATGACGAAGGACCAGTAAGTTGAGGAATGGATTATCTACTTTGCGGTTCAAACCAGAATCGCATAAGAACCATTTGAATAGAATCCGGGTATGAATTGGGAATGCGCCGCGTATTTGGATGCTGCCTTCTAAGCTTGATCGTTTCGACTTCGTTCGCGTGGGACGACACTGGGCACATGACGGTTGCCCAGATTGCTTACGACAACATGAAGCCCTCGACTAAGGCTAAAGTAGACGCGCTGCTCAAAAAGAACCCCGGCCCGGATTTCACCGATTTCGTTCGTTCAGCAACGTTTCCGGACCAACTCAAGCGTTATGGCATCAAGAGTTTCAATGGCTGGCACACCATTTCGACGCCCTATTCAACTGACGACAGCAAAACCAGTAAAGCTGGAAAAGAGAATGTCGTTTGGGCGATTGATCAATGCGTGAAAACGATTGAATCGGCAAAGGCTCCTGGGCTTGAAAAAGCCCGTGCGCTACGTTTCCTTATCCATTTCGTCGGGGACGTCCACCAGCCCCTCCATGCCGTCACCCTGTTCAGCAAAGAACACCCAGACGGAGACGACAATGGTCGAGAGTATAAAGTGGATGTCAAAGCCGAGAAGCCTCAGTTGCACGCCGCCTGGGATACCGCGTTCGGGATTTATCGCGACTACGATGACTCTCGAAAGGCAGATTTGAAGGAAATTCGACGACTTGCAGACGCAGTTGAGAAAACTCTCGGTAAGCCAAACCTCGAGGAAACAGATCCTAAGGCTTGGGCCAAAGAAAGTTACAAGCTTGCTGTCAAGTACGCCTACTCGCTTCCAGAGGGCAGTAAGCCTGGTCCGGGTTATATAACCACTGCACAAGAGATCTGTCAGCAACAGATTGGCCTTGCGGGATTACGCCTAGCGAAACTTTTGGACGAAGTCTTCGCCACCCCTGGCGCAAAATAGAGTCAATCATGAAATGGCTTGTTCGGACCATCGTCGGTTTGTCAGCTCTGAGTTTAGTTGCCATCGTTTGCGCACAGCAATCGGGGCAAACACAACGCGTGTCATCGCTGACAGGCAATATCAAGAAACACGACTTCTTTCCGTCGAAGGTATTAGGCAATAAGCGAAACCTTATCGTCTACTTGCCGCCAGATTACGATTCGCATAAGTCCAGGCGATATCCCGTTCTTTATATGAATGATGGGCAAAACGTTATTGACGGCATGACCAGCTACATTCCGAACCAAGAGTGGCGAGCCGACGAAACGGCGCAGGCGCTCATAGAAGCCAAGCTGATCGAACCGATCATTATTGTCGGCATCGACAACGCGGGCGTCGATCGGGCGAACGAGTATCTACCGACGGTGGGGAAGAACTCAAGCGGTCAGTACGGTGGCAAAGCCGACCTTTACGCAAGGTTTCTCATCGAAGAGGTCAAGCCGTTTATCGACAAGACCTATCGAACGAAGAAGGACGCAAAGAACACTGGCCTCTGCGGCTCTTCTTTTGGTGGGATAGTCAGCTTGCATTTGGGCTTAACTCATCCAAACGTATTTGGCAAACTTGGCGTTGTATCACCTAGCTTATGGTGGGACAACGAGGTGATGACAAAACGGATTCAGGGCTTAGCCGCAAAACCCAACCTGAAAATATGGATGGATATTGGCACGAAGGAAGGTCCTGAGTCGGTGCGTCAAACGGAAGACGCCGTGAAAGCGCTCGAAACCAAGGGCTTTGTTCTGGGGAAGGACTTGACGCTATTCATCGACAAAGATGCCGAACATAACGAAATCGCATGGGCAAAACGATTCCCATCAATCCTGATGTTCCTCTTTGGAAAGTGATTAACGTTAGCTGCTCCAATTGTTAACCGGGGGCATTGGTTCCTTCTTTTGTTTTCTTCGTTATTCGTATATAGTCTATATGTATGTTTCATAACGCGTGTCTTGCGTACTTTGAACGCAAGTTCGTTCAAGGCCGCTTGCTCTTGAGTAAAACACAGATGGACAGTATCTTGTCTGCCGAGATATCCATACGTAAACCAAAAGCTGAATATCAATCCGCGGAACTGGTGGTCAATCCATGTTCGGCGCTCTGATTGTTTGCTTGTCCGCCCTTGTGCAACCTTTCCAACAGGGCATGGGTTATGCTCCGCCTCCCGTCGAAACGGGAATTGAAAACCGTAAGCCAGTGATGTTCGTTGCGACCCGGCGATAGACAAAAACCGACGAGTTAGTTGCAGAGTTCGGCACCCTGGATGCTATAGATTCTGCTGACAAAAAGAAAAGGAGTGATAATTTAACCTTCGATCTCGATTCGTCTTTCGAACCCGTTCCGAAACTAAAAAATCCCGGGCCGAGACGGTCCGGGATTTGAAATTCAAGGAGTAACTTACTTGATTTCGACTTTGGCGCCAGCCTCTTCGAGCTGAGCCTTGAGCTTGTCGGCTTCTTCCTTGCTGATGTTTTCTTTGACTGGCTTTGGAGCGCCGTCGACGAGGTCCTTGGCTTCTTTGAGGCCAAGACCGGTGACTTCGCGAACGACCTTGATGACGCCGAGCTTGCCGTCGCCAGCTGCAGCGAGAACGACTGTGAACTCAGTCTTCTCTTCCTCAGCAGCAGCTGCAGGAGCTGCGCCTGCGCCAGCGAACATAGCTGGGTTGAATGCACCCATTGGGGCGGCGGCGGTTACGCCAAACTTCTCTTCGAGAGCCTTCTTGAGTTCTGAAAGCTCGAGCGCGGTCATACCGCTGATCTGCTCAACAATTGTTTCAACTGCGGTGGGCATTTTTCTTTGTGTCCTGTAGATTCCTTAAAAATTGATTGCGAATGCTTTGAAGCGTCACTCGGCGCCTTCGTTGACCTTGTCGGCCACTGCGCCAATTGTGCGGATGGGATCGGCATACAATGCCTCTACCACGCCAACGAGGTTGGAAAGCGGTGCAGCAATGGCTCCGATGACCTGCGAGAGGAGAACCTCGCGCGGTGGGAGCTCACTGAGAGCCTCGACTTCCTTGGTTGTGAGTGACTTGCCTCCAAAGTAACCGCCTTTAACGACGAGTTTCTTGCTGGTTCGCGCAAAGTCGAGCAACGCTTTAGCTACGTCGGCTTCATTAGAGAACACGAACGCAAATGCGGTCGTGCCGTTATGAAGGTCGGCGCTCATACTGGCAGCGTCATCACCAGCGGCGATGCGGAAAAGGGTGTTCTTCAGAACGTGAATCTCGCCGCCCTTCTTTCGAAGATCGTTGCGAAGTCCCTGGAACTCCTTGACCGTAAGACCGCGATAGTCGGTAAAGACCACGCCGGTAGCCTGGGAGTACCACTCTTTGGCTTGCTCGATCACTTGTGCTTTTTCTGCGGTAGGCATAGGTTGCACCAAGCTCTGAAATCAAAAAGGGCTTCCATCCTTTACCAAGACGGAAGCCCCGAGCCGCGCAGATGCGCAAAATCGTTTATCTTCCCCCTCGGCTGGCGAACTCAAATTAGTTCCTTAAGGCTGTTTGCCACCTGCTGTCTTCAGAGTGTGTTTGTGATTATGGCATAAGCAAACGACTAATAACCAACTTTTTTGAGATCAGCGAGGATCTCTTTTGCTGTGCTCATCCCCCTTGTTGTGGGCTGGGACAGGGAAACGAACCTCTCAAGGTATACCTTAGCTTTTTTCTTGTCCAGACGCTTGGCACATATTCCAGAGAACAAGAGAGCGGGCAAGCAATTAGGATGATCCTTCAAAACGATCTCTGCTTGGTGTAATGCTTCAGATTATTCACCTTTGACGCTCTGATCGGGAATATGGTGAGGGTTAGATATCACTATTACTTCATAGTCAAGCAACCGGGCGTAGTAGAGTCGCGCCTGCCAAAAATCCGGAGCCTTGGCCAAAACGGTTACAGCATATTTACGAGCGTAGTTATAGTTTCTGGTTCGAAGCCAACTCAGATACATGAGTGATGCAATTTTCGATTCAAGGCGAGTCCCTTTCAGAAGCGGACTTTTAGCCACTTCGTTACGCCTTGTGGCATCCAGCGCTTGGTTCACCAGTCATGACATGGTAGCGATCCAGCGTAACCTTTGCATGAGGAAACGCATGTTCAATTCCCGAGAGAAAGGCAGGGCTCAGGTCTGATACAAAGTCGGTGATTTGACTGACTTTCACTCCCCGCGACTTCAAAAAGTCCGTAAACAGAGCCAGCGAAACTCCAGCTCTGCCTTAACACGTATACACCACTCGGCGCTCATCAAGGTCCACAAAGACCGTGATGTAGTCATGACCACGACGAGCCGCAGTCTCATCCACTCCCACGCGCTTCAGGTCCGAAAGATCGATCTTAAAGTGAGCTAGGCCCACCGCTTTAAGAAGAAGACGCCAAAGCTTGGTGTCGGTCCCATTCACTTCCTTGGCTACCGACTTCACCGGCATCAGACCCATCAGGCGCAAGAGGTAGGCCTCAAACGCAAGCGTAAACGTGCTTCCGGGACCCGCCCAAGGGACATCTACCATCTTCGCCGTCCCATCCGGGTGTTTCACCCGAGGAACACGGGCGTGAACATAACACGGAAAGTGAAAGAAGTTCAGGTCGTATCGTGAACTGGCAAACCACCAAACTTTGTCCCACACTCAAAGTCCACCGAGACGTGAACCTAGTTCCCGTTCATCTCAAGAGAAGTGATCTTCCAGGGAGAGACGATACCAAGGCCAATGCTGAACAATTCCGCTTCACGCACCCACCCAAATTACTCCCCATCAACAACAGCAAATCTACGGGCTACCCACTCAATTTAGCGAGGAGCCAGAAAAGGCAACTATTAATTGCAATTCAAAACACCGCTCTCGACTTGAAAGAACAGTTTGATGATGAACGGGATGATCGTCAAGAGATCGTAAAAATTACGCAACCATGTCGATTTGACCTTTCAGTTCTTCTCGAAGCAACTGTCGACCTCGATGGAGCCTTGACCGAATCGTCGTGATCGGAAGTCCGGTGACGTCTGCCACTTCGGGATAGGTCTTGCCGTCAAGGTCTACCATGCTAATCAGGTCACTGAAGATAGCGGGTAACCGCTTGATCGCGGATCTGACAGCGATGGCTCGGGACGTCTCGTCGAGTTCTTCGAACGGAGTTGCTCTCGTATCTTGAACCTCGATTTCTCCCTCATCGATCTTGTCACCAAGGACATACCAATTGTAGCGGTGCTCAGCTAGACGGCGCTTTTCGATGAATTTGCGCTGGACAATTCGAAGTAACCAAGATTGGAATGATCTTGACTGGTCGAATGTGTCGAAAGCTCTCCAAGCGTTTGATAAAGCCTCTTGAACCACATCCTCGGCCTCTTCGCGGTTTCGAGTAAGGGTCATCGCAAGCGACATCGCCTTGTGACGTGTCTCCGATACCAATCTTGTGAATAGCTGTTCGTTGTTGGCGGTTAGTGTTGCGTTCATCTTGCTCCTTCCATATCGTTTGTGATCTCGATAGTTGTGTATGCAATTATCGCATAAGCAACAGTTGAAAGTGCAAGAGTTTTTTTACTTAGGTCAAAAGTCTTAGTCCCCGCCGATATCCTCTTCCCAGGAACGAAGGATTTCGGCAACGCTCCAAGCCTGCCAAGGGCACCCGCCCGGTGATTGCGGCTCGTCGCCGTCGTAAACCTCAGAGATGCCGCCGAGTCCGCACTCTTCAAACATTCGCTTTGTTGCGCGTAAAATTCTGCGTCCTTCTTTCTTATCGCCGGTGTACCGAACGAGGGCAGTCACATAGGAACCAAGCAGCCAAGGCCAAACGGTGCCTTGGTGGTACGCCGCGTCCCTTCGGGGCATGTCACCCTCAAAGCGACCACAATAACCGGGCTCTTCCGGTCCGAGAGTTCGCAAGCCGACGGGGGTAAGCAGGTGTTGTGTGACTACTTCAAGCGCCTTCGTTGCATGTTCGGGCTTGCAAGGCGAGAACGGCAACGCCATCGCTAGAACTTGGTTGGGCCGAAGCGAAGCATCAGCTGGCTCGACGGTGTCCAGATAGTGCTTCCTCACCGGATGCCAGAACTTCGCCTCGAAGCTTTTTGCCGCAAACTCGGCACGCTCTTTGGTGGCAGCCGCTTTCTTGTCACCAAGCTTTTCTTGGAGCCAGGCCATGACGTTCAGCAGGTTCACCCATAGTCCGTTTATTTCGACGGGCTTGCCGTGACGCGGCGTGACGACCCAATCGCCAACTTTGGCATCCATCCACGTGAGTTGAACTCCGTCCTGACCTTGCGTCAGCAGCCCGTCTGCTGGGTCGACCTTAATTCCAAAATAGGTGCCGGCCACATGCTGTTTATCGATCTCGACAATCGTTGACAGTATCTTCTTGGCGAATTTGGCATCCCACTCGGAGGCAAGCACTTTGTAAGCTGCATTCGCAAACCAAAGGGTCGCATCGACCGTGTTATAGTCCGGTGTCTCACCTTGTTCTACAAAGCGGTTTGGAATCAGCCCACCGTTGAGAGCTGAGGCGTAATCCAAAAGAATCGCTTTCGCTTCTGCAATGCGACCTGTGTGGATGCATAGACCGGGAATCGCGATCATCGTATCTCGACCCCAATCGGTAAACCACGGGAATCCCGCGATGACTGAGTGACGATTCTTGGTGTCAATGAAAAACTTCTCAGCGGATTTTTGCAGAGCCGTGGTTAATCTAAAGTTTCCAGATTGATCTTCATCGGTCGAGATCGGTTCAACGGCTTTGCCAGAAGAAGCAGTGAGATGCACCTCTTCATTCGGTTGCAAGTCATATCGAATTTCGCAGGGGCAAAATAGGTCGTCTCGAGGCTCAAGTCCTCGCTCGATTTCACGTTGGTGTTCGGCTCTGTAATACCAACCCTGAACTGGCGTTCGATATCCACCCGGGTGGCTTAGAACAAGCGAAACATCGTGATCTTCAACGACCGTAGTGTCTTTTTGGAAGTTGAGCGAGTGCGGATAATCGCTTCTCTCGGTTGAGTTGCCATGGTGGTCTCGATGAGTCACTAACGGGCGCAAGGAAATCGTGACAGCATTGGGCGACAAATTCTTGTAGGTCACCGTGATCGCATTCTCATTAGGGTGGATCGCCAATCGTTTCTCAATATCATTGCCACCAGCCCGATAACGCCAAGTTGCTACCTTGCCAACGCTGAACGATCGAATGTAATGATAGCCTTCTGGATGAATGGCACCGGGATACTGGTTCGCCGAGATACCTACAGGATTACCGCCTGAGTGAACGAAGGCATCGATTCCAGCCAGCAACAACATGCGTCCGGTCGGCGGAGTCGTTGCCGCTATCAGGTGACCGTGATATCGACGAGTGTTGATCCCGGAGACGGTGCCCATGGCATAGCCGCCTATTCCGTTAACAAGCAACCATTCTCTTTTGGCGCTTACTTCTAAGTTGCGGCATTGCTGCTCGTCGAGAGTATAAAGCATTCGGTTGATCGATCCCGGCTTCTTTGCCAGTCCCTCACTCCTTCACTAACATTATTGCTTGTTCGCGAACGAATACTTACTCGTTCGAATCGAGATCGTGGACTTTTGTCTTTACAGGCGCAGGAGTCGAGTCTCCAACTAAATAGTCGGCACCATCGCCGGCAATCTTCTCCCAAACTCCGGTTCCGCTCTTCTTCCACGTAGAAAAGCCTCTATTTCCCGCTTTATCGTGATTAACTTCCTTTGAAATGCTGAAGCTGGCTTGGCTGATAATGCGCGTGACTTCAAGGCCGCAGTCTGGGCAAAACTCCAGCGCAGATTCGTGTATTCCCTGAATCACACAAACTTTACCGTCGCACATCAGGCAATCTCGGTCTTTCGGAACATATTCGTAAATCGGCATATTGGTATTTGGATTGGATTCCTGGCAGTTTTTCTTGGTTCAAGCTGGACTCTGAAATCAACTCTACTGTACTATTGGCGCATGCGGTACGTATTAATCGTTCTTACGCTTCTGAGCCTGTTGGCCGTTGCACCTGCGCAGTATGGTCACGGCGCGACAAAACCAGCGGCAGATCAACTTCCAGCTCTGAAAAAAGCTTACACAAACGCTAAGGCAGCTTATACAAAAGCGCCTAAGGATGCGGCTAAGAAGAAGTCTTATGTTGCTGCTACAGTCAAACTCGGTACAGCTTCAATGATGAGCGATAGCCTTGACAGAAAAGTAAAGTACAAGCTTGCTCTGCAATATTATCGAGAGGCTCTCAAACTTGACCCTAAGAATCCTGAGGCAAAACAGAACTCAGAGATGATTATCGCGATTTATAAGCAAATGGGGCGACCGATTCCCAACTAATAATCGTCATAAGATGGGGCACAATGCCCAGATACGAGGATATGGATTGAGACGACTAACGCCCGCAGAGCAGAGAGCTGATGAACACAAGTTCGTTGGTTATCTTGCAATAGCCACCGCATTAGTCGCTCTCATTCCAACCGTAGTTGCCTTGGTTTCCGGCGTAATCGGGTCTCGATACATCGGAATGTCTTATAACACAGACGACCATATGGTTTATGCCGCTTGGATGCGGCAAGCTATGGATGGGCATTTGCTGTTTGACAACCGGTTTACCACCGATGCGCAGCCCGGGCTGACTGTTCACGTGCTCTTCTTAGTGATGGGTTGGGTCGCAAAATTACTTTCGATCCCGATCACGATGACACTGTTTCGTGTTGGTGCTTCTGTTGGATTTGTCTATCTTTTAGCTTCTATTCTTAGACGAACTTCAGCGAATACCTACCAGTTCAAATTAGGCTTGTCCCTTACTGTCCTCAGCGGCGGTCTCGGATTCTTGCTCTGGCATGATTTCGGACAATCCATCGTTCTGCCAGCTCCCGATGCACTGAAAAGCTTCATGCTAGACCGGTTGCCAGTAGATGTTTGGCAACCAGAAGGGTTCGTTTTCCCATCGTTTTTAACGAACGCATTGTTCATGGTGAGCCTTTGCCTCATCCTTGGCATCTTCCGGTGTGTACTAAGGGTTAAAGATGATCCAAAGCAGATGTGGATTGGTGCAGGTTTAAGCGCTTTACTGATGAATATCCACAGCTATGACATGCTTCTTGTCTCGCTGGTCTTGATCGCATTCGTCGCCGCGCTCGCGCAAAAGAAGCAACTAACCAAGCAATGGATTCTAAGAGCTGTAGCGATCGGTTGTGGAGCGATTATCCCGGCCATTTGGTTCCTTTATGTTTTGAAATCCGATGCGGTATTTCAGGCTCGTGCCGCCACCGAGACGTTCACCCCGAATTTCAGACAGATCCTGCTCGCTTATCTGCCTCTGATTTGTCTGGCTTTAGGCGGCTTGGTTGTCAAAGCTCATAACAACAAAACCGAATCAGCAAAGTTAATGTACATCGGCATAGGCATATACGCTGCGCTGATATTGGTGCTGACGGTTGCAGCGGGCAGTCATACGACAGGCTACTTTTTTGAAGCGCCTGTGTGGGTGATTCTGTTTGCCGTCACGATCGTCTGTTCCTACTTGGTTGCTGATGAAAATCCTACTGTCTCGCTGATTACGGCATGGGCTTTAGTCTCGCTCATCGCGCCTTACTTCCCAGGATTGTTCCAGCGAAAGCTGATGATGGGGGCGAGTATTCCTTGGTCAATCTTAGCGGGTTACGGTTTGAACTGGCTTTTGAGAAAGCAGGAGCGAACGGGCCGAAATCTGGCGACGACGTTGGTCTTATTGGTACTCGGGGGCACGTCGTTGCGTTGGTTACTGCGAGAGGTCGTTGTTTACACACCAAGCAATGTATCGAACACGACAAGGCATCCAGTTTTCTTATCGACCGAAATGCAGCGCATATTGAAATCGCTCGATGCTGAACCGGGCAAAAGAGTGCTACTCGCGCTGCCTGGTGCTGCAAATCCGAAGTTAGACGAACAAAACAACCCTGTTCCAGATCGGTTCGATACGCCGATTTTGCCTGACCTTGCCCCGATCATCACGGGATACACAGGAACATATTCCTATGCCGGGCATTGGAGCGAAACGCCCGAGTATGGAAAGAAATGCGGCGACATGTACCGGTTCTTCCTTTTGAGGCCGTTTGGGTCGATCAAGAAGGTGATGTCTGACGAAGAGCGCGCGGAGTTCATCGCCAAGACTGGCGCAACTCACGCCCTTGTGCCGAACGCGGATACGGTCAATCTACCGCTAGTCGATCCAACCAAACTCGGTACGGTTTTGCTAAATGGTGGACATTTCTCACTTGTCCGGCTGAACGCATCAAAATAAGAAGCGTTGTTCAAAATCGGTCCACTTCAGTTTGTTAATCCGCTCGTCCTTGCTCCAATGGAGGACGTCACCAATCAGCCATTCAGGCGAATCGCAAAACGAATCGCCGATCCAGGCTTGATGTTTACTGAGTTCGTGAGTGCGATGGCGGTTCACTACGCTGCGGAAAAGACCGCGAAGAAGATGCGAATTCACCCAGAAGAACGGCCACTTGGAATCCAGATTTTTGGGGGTGACCCGGAAATCATGGCGGAGACTGCACGTCATGCCGAGGAGATGGGAGCCGATATTCTGGACATCAACATGGGTTGTTGGGTGCCAAAGGTGTGTCGAACGGGCTCTGGAGCCGCTCTGCTCAAGGACCCTGATATCGCGACGAACATCGTTGCTTCGGTGGTGAAAGCAGCCAATATTCCAGTCACGGTCAAAGTTCGGGCAGGATGGGATTACTCGCTTTTTGCTGCTCCTGACCTCGCCAAACGGTTTGAAGATTGTGGAATTCAAGCTATTACGCTACATGCTCGATACGCAAAACAAGGCTTTGATGGCATGGCTGACTGGGAACTCATCGGACGCCTGAAGCAGTCAGTTTCGATTCCAGTGATCGGGAATGGAGATATCAAGGAACCTGACGACGCACGAACAATGATGAGAGAGACAGGATGTGATGCGGTGATGGTGGGTCGCGCAGCGATCAGCAATCCTTGGAAGTTGCGCGACATTCGCATGGCGCTCACTGGTGCGGGAGTCGGGTCACCCCCTACTTTGAAAGAGAGGGTTGACACGGCTCTTGAACATATACGCCTGATGATCGAACTTGAAGAGCGAGAGGACCTTGGAACGGGCGGGCCAACGCCAGAGCTAAGGGCTTGTCGAGCTTTGCGTGGGCAAATACCCCTCTATATCAAGGGAGTTCAAGGCGCTCCGGGAATCCGAGCCAAGCTTTCTGTCTGCTCATCGTACGACGAGTATGCAGAAGTCCTTGGGACGGTTTTGGCCGAGAACTACTAACCCTTAAACAGCGACTTCAAGATGAACATCGTGTTTGCCGGTCGTTCAGCCAGTCGTCTAGAGAAATAGGGATACCATTGATCACCAAAGGGCACATAGATTCGAACGTTGTAACCTTTGGCAACAAGGCTTTCTTGAAGATCGCGACGAATACCGTAGAGCATCTGAAACTCAAAGGTCTTTTTGTCGATCTTCTTCTCATCAACAAACTTCACCAGTTCGTTAATGATTGCTTCGTCATGAGTGGCAATTGCTGGATAGTGCCCAGCCTCTAGCAGAGCTTTCGCTTGACGGACATAGGCTTCGTCAACCTTTTCCTTCTCCGGATAGGCGACAGACGCCGGCTCTAGGTAAGCCCCTTTCACAAGCCGTACTCTCGACTTCAAGCTGATCATCTTTGCAACATCGTCATCGGTTCGGAATAAGTAGCTCTGCAATACTGTTCCCGTGTTTGAGTATTGCGTAACGATTTTGCTCATCAGGGCAACGGTTCGTTCGGCGTAGTCAGAGGCTTCCATGTCTACTCGAACAAAATTGTTCAGGCTCTTTGCGTAATCCAGAACTTCACAGAGGTTCTTTTCGGCCACGTCGATTCCGAGGTCGAGGCCACATTGGGTGAGCTTGATCGAAATATTCAGAGGTTCGGGAGAGAATGCTTCAGCCGTCGATGCGTTTTTGGCTTCGGGGAGTTGGCTAATGCGTTGAAGCATATTCAGGTAAGTCGCTTTAGCCTGGTTAGCAGCCTCAGGTGATTCAGTGTTCTCACCAAGGATGTCCAAGGTGACCATCAACCCCTTCTGGAGTAGGACGACGCAGGCATCCAACGATTCATCAAGCGTATCACCCGCAATAAACCTGCGAACTAAGGGCTTGAAGAGTTTCGAGTTGCGGACCGTCTTTTCGACGGGAGCCAATGACGCTGTTTTAAGGATGAAAGCGCGGCTAAACATTGATGGGTTAAGCCAAGTTTACCGTTGCCTGCTTCTGAGCCATGTCGGCATTTTTAGGGGCATTCGCCAAAGGTATCCTTGCATGAATGGGTTCTAAGGTGACGGTTTGTTTAGCCGTCCATAACGGTTCTGCGACACTTGCGCGGGCCATAGACAGTGTTTTAGCGCAGACCTTTCGTGATTTTGAGCTTCTCGTGCTTGATGATGGCAGCAAGGATGACTCTGCCGAGATTGCACGAGCCAAGGGAGCCAACGTTCTGACTGTTCCGAACGCTGGGCTTGGTGCGGGCCGTAAACGCATGGTTGAAGAAGCCACTGGCGAGTACATCGCGTTTATTGATCATGATGACCTTTGGTTGCCAGAAAAGCTTGAACTTCAGATGGCTCAACTGTCTGAGACAAAGGCGGTGATGTCTCACGCCGACTGTTGGTATATCTATGAAAATGGCTCAAAAGTTGAACGGAACCTGGACATTTCTTCTGATGCTCGAAGTTGGGACCACATTCTTCCAGATAATCGGGTGATCGCAAGTTCTGCGGTGTTTCACCGTCAGGCGATGTTGGATGCTGGGAACTTCGTTGCAGATACTGTTCGATGTTCTGATTGGTATGGTTGGCTCATCCTAGCGAAGAACAACCGGTTCGTTCATTTGCCACAAAAGCTGGTCAAATACGATGTCTTGAGTACAAGTTTGGCGAACGCAGGCTATCGTTTTCATTCCGCTCAGCACTACTTGCTTTCCGAACGCATCATCCCAATCCAAGATGAACTCTTTGAAGGATTGCCTGATTCGGCCAAGCGTCAATATTCAGTAATGTTGACTAGGTTTGATGGGATTGCTCTAAGCAGCATGGCAAAGCATTGCGAGAAGATAGGTAACCGAGCCGAAGCGCGTCAGCTACATCGACAAGCTATTCGAAAAGCGCCCGGGGTGGCAAGAGTATGGACTCGAGCTCTGTCGAGCTATTTGCCTGGCAAGTCCAAAGTTTAGTCGACTCCAAAGTTGGGAATAATCAGTTATGCTTCTTAGCCTTTGCGTTCTAGCTGTTCAGACTTCACCGATCAGATTCGAAGTGAAATCTGGCGAGGGATTGCAAGTATGGCTAAATGATGTACCCATCGTTCGTGGGAGCTGGTTCCAGTATTACGAACCGGACTGGAGTAAGGGCTATTACTCATCGTCAACCCAGACGCAGAAAGTTGTGAAGCAACCGGATGGCTCTTTCCTCGTAACCTTCGAGTCAAAGGACAAGCAAGCCCATGGCACGCAAGTCTATAAGCTAGTGGGTGATACCCTATCAGTTGATTCAACGTTTGAATGGGATGGCGCTTCTCCGGTGAAGGTTGAAGCCTCGGCAGGCATGATCTGGGCTCCGGCATTTGCGTCAGGCGACCTGTATGTGAACGGCAATCCCGTTCGTTCTTTGCGTTCCGTTGACTATCGAGATTCCAGCCTGGAAAAGAGAAAATACGGCGAAGACTCGACGAACTTCCTGCTTCGATCTCCGGTCGGCGAGATAATTCTATCAAGCGACGAGTACATGACCTTGTTCGACTCGAGGAATGGTTACGGACAAGATTGGGCCGAAGGCAAGCAACTCTTTTGGGCCGGATGTCTTGGACTCTCCGTCGCTAAAGGTAGCCCAGCCAAACAGCATGTTGACTGGAAACTCGCGCCGAGTCAAGTTAATAACAAGCTCAGCGCTATCCCCAAATGGATACCAACTTCGGTGAGTAAAGCGATTACTGCCGATGAGCGGCTGCCTCTGCTGCTTCCTAAGCCTCAAAAGAACCTGCTTAACTTTGCCAAACCAACTCAACTCCATTGGAACTTTAGGTTCCCTGCTGGAAGACCTCGGCAGTTTGAAGACTTCAAATCGGCAGTCGAACGACGATTTTCAATTCCTGTAGGTGCTAAACCCGCCGGGGCAGTTGCTTTTGATGGAGGTGTTAGCAAACTCGGTTTGACGCCTGGTGGTTATCGCATTACGATCGGCGAAGGGGAAATATCTGTCTATGGCGAAGAGGAAGAGGGCGTTCGAAATGGTTTGCAACGCCTGGCCCAGTTAGTTTTTGCCAAGGATGGAAAGCTCTGGCTTCCGACGGGCTCAATTATCGATCAGCCCAAGATCGCTTGGCGTGGAGTTCACCTTTTCGTCGGGCAGAAGGCGTTACCATTTCAAAAGAGATTATGGGAGCGCGTGTTGCTTCCGCTTGGGTTTAACAAAGTTGTTTTACAATGCGAGCAAACGAATTGGAACTGTTTGCCTGGGATCGGTACCAGTATTACGATGGACCGGCAAGACCTGGCCAAACTATTTGATATGTATAGGAGTATGGGTGTAGAACCTATACCTCTTATACAGAGTTTCGGCCATGCCGAATGGCTCTTTGCGAACGGGAAGAACCTCGACGTGGCTTATAACCCTTCGGAATTGTATGCCATGGATCCCCGAAAACCTCGCACACAGGAAGTGTTGAATTCGCTCTGGGACGAGGCGATAACCTTGCTAAAACCTCAGACGATTCACTTCGGACTCGATGAAGTCGACATGCGCGGATTCGACAAGGACCCGAAGCTCGTAACTGCTCTTTGGAAGCAACTTTTGCCGTTCCTTGCTGGGATAGCAAAACGGCACGAGGTTCAAATGATGCTTTGGGGCGATAAGGCACTTGGGCCGGGAGAAGCCATCGACGCTGCATTAGGAGACACCAAAGAGGATGCTGCCGAACGCCGAAGTGTGATTCCAAAGGGTTCTTTCATCGGCGACTGGCACTACACCCCGGAGTTAGAACCGAGAAAGTTTGAGAAGTCATTGCAAATATGGCGAGATGCCGGGATGAAGCCTATCGCCAGCACATGGTCAAGACCCGAAAACATTAGGGGATTTGGGCAAGCGGCATTCATCGAATCGGCTGGGTTGTTGCAGACGACCTGGGCAGGCTACGAAAGCAGCGAAGCTAACATGATTAAGAATTTGAGTCAGTTCACGGCGATGGTGCTTGCCGCTGACTACTCGTGGAGTGCGCGAACCGAACTTCCGAGTTCGCTGGAGTACGATCCCGCTGAGGTCTTCCGGCGCATGTATTTTTCCTCACCATCTCAACTCACACCAAAGTCTGGAGTTGGATTTGCGACTCAAGGCGCTGTCGAAACTCAATTCGGGCCTCTTAACGGCTGGATAGGGCAGCCCATTTCACTAACAAGCAAAATACTGCCATCGGATGGCACTGTCGGGGACCAGGCAGATTTGCTGATCTCGGGCAAGGCAAGCTCGTTAGTTATTGTTGCTGACACGGCAGTGTCAGGAGACGATGGCGAGCAAGCGGCGAAACTTGTCGTTCAACTCGTCGATGGAAAAGAAGTAACGGTTCCGCTTATCTATGGTTTGCAGGTTCGAAGTCCGCAGGATTCCGGGATTTGTCTTTATGCTGAAAGGGATTCGGGAACTTGCGCCTACCGCTATGACTTTGGCGGAATGGTGGACATCAAATCAGCAAAGATTGTTGCCTCAAGCCCCGTGACGGGACTCCGACTATACGGCATCACGCTAGTCAAATAAGGAGTAGGTTGCCCGAACGGCAACCTACTAACCAGACATTAATAGGCGCCGAGGCGCGGGCGAAAGTCAGTGTCTGGACGGACCTGTCGGCAATATGCCGCCATCAGCCGTGCACAGTTTTCAACGTCTGTCAGGCTTAGCAGTTCACAAGGCGTGTGCATGTATCGGAGGGGAACACCCACAACGCCGACTGCCATGCCAGCCCTGTTGAGTTGCATCGCATTGCCATCAGTGCCGGTTCCACCTGGTTCGACATCGACTTGGTACGGGATACCTTCTGCTTTGGCCCCTTCGGTAATGAGCTTAAACACAACCGGATTTGCATTAGCACCGCGAATGACGCTTGGCCCCTTTCCTGTGTCCAACTGGCCGTGCCTGGTTCGGCTCACCGTTGGATAGTCGGTAGCATGGTTCACGTCAACGGCCAAACCACTTTGCGGATTAATTCCGAAGCTTGCCGTTCGCGCTCCTCTTAATCCGATTTCCTCCTGAACGGTTGCCACGGCGTACACGCCAACATTCGGGTCCAAACCGCCTTCCTCTTTCAATAACCGGATCGTTTCGGCAACCGTAAACGAACCCATCTTGTTATCGAAGCCTCGTGCGGTGGCTCTGTCGCCAAGCAATTTCTGGAACTCGTATTGAAATGTCACAACATCCCCCAACGAGACTCCAGCTTCTTCAACTTCCTTTCGAGAAGAAGCTCCGACGTCGATCCAAAGATCCTTGATCTCAGGCTTTTTCTTTCTTTCTTCCTCTTCTAGTAGGTGAATCGCCTTTCTGCCAATGATGCCAGGGACTCGCTCTTTACCGTGGATCCACACTCGCTGCCCGATGGGGATAACGCTGTCGTGACCTCCGATTCCCTTGAAATACAAAAGACCATCGTCGCTAATGTAATGGATGATAAATCCGATCTCGTCCATGTGCCCGGCAAGCATAATCTTCATCTCGGCATCCGGGTTGAGAATAGCTGCGACATTGCCGTGAAAGTCGGTTGTCACTTTGTCAGCATATGGAGAGGTGTATTCGCGGTAGACCTGAGCCGCCATTTCCTCATACCCCGAAGGCGAAGGAGTGTTGGCAATCGCTTTCAGGAATTCTAGGGATTCTGCACGCATGTTAAGGTGAGAATACCGATTTCAAATCTGAAAGGTAAGGTCAACAAACTGTCCAGACAGCACAGTTTTCCAAGAAGCATTTATGAGATAAGTAAAATAACGCGGTACCTAGCCTAAATGGACCAGTTCACTACCTGGAATTATTACCAGGATGGAAATCAACCTTCGAAATAGGTTGAAGGTTGCTCTATAATGGGATAGTTGGTTTTTATCGATTTGGAGCCCGAGTTTTCATATGATTTTTAAAACTAGAATACGTGCGATTGGTCTCGCTGTCGCGTTTGGTACCCTTGTTTCGGTTGGGAAGGCGTCTTCAACTGATCTCGTTGGCGTTGACTTTGGCGAGGACAACATCGTTAGCTACGGTGGCTCGGACTCAACATTTTTCAGTGGCGTCGATCTCAATAGCTTTGTAGGTGCTAACACGCTTTACGGTTTGGGTTACACCGGTTCTCGAGCTGTTGCAGCTAATATCGAAGGTGGGTTTGCTTGGGGGAGCCACGAAGCGCTTGATGGCAGGCTATCTCAGACCTATGCCGGAGGCGGGGCATTATCGCTTTCGTCCTCCTCGATCATGCAACATGCGACTCAAACGACCACCGTTATTGGTGGTGTTGGAACTTCCGATGTGAGTCGTGGAATAGCCAATGGGGCCGGATTATGGTCATTCAATATTGCTACAGCCCTGGCAACAAACGGTTCGTTTTCCACTTCTTACAACTCGCTATACCAGGGTTACAAGACGGCAATGCAGACAGGGATCGGTGGTAGGACTGCTGACGTAATCAACAGTAGTTGGGGATTCACTTCAACTAACACAACGACCATGAGAACGTATGCCTCTGGTGCAACCTACGAAGCAGTCATGGTCGATGCGTTGGTTAACACGACAAACCGTTTAGCCGTTTTCTCTGCTGGAAACAATGGGAACCGGTCAGGAACGCTCGCTCAGGTAGGAGGGATCAGCGCCGGATTTAATACTCTTAGCGTTGGAGCAACCGGTATCAATTCGGGTGAAGCTTCTTCTTCATACAACGCACGGGCATATTTCAGTGCGAACGGACTCAACCCTTATTACAATCCAGTCACAGGAGCCTTTGTGAATAATGCAAGGGTTAGAGTTGATATCGTCGCTCCGGGCCAAGGGTTTGTTCTTCCGTATCTTCCTGCAGGGTTGACAGACCCAACATATTGGACTGCTCCGATGGACGGAACGAGCTTCTCCGCCCCAATGGTGGCGGGCGCAGGTGCGCTATTGGCGGATGTCGCATATGACAAGTATGCGGCCAACTCAAATTCGAGAGATAACCGAGTTTTGACAGCAGTTTTGCTCAACTCTGCTGACAAATTCTCGGATTGGACCAATGCCGCTTATACCACCAGTGCTGGTGTTTACACAACAAACCAAGCTCTCGATGCCAGGTATGGCGCCGGCTAATTGAATGTCGAAAAGGCGTACAACCAGTTTGCTTCTGGAACTGCTGACGTTGCTGGTAATGGTGGTGGATCTGTTAAGAACTTGGGTTGGGATTACGGTCAAGTGAATCTTGGAAGCTATACCGACTACTCGATATCAGATGCTTTGCTTGGCGGCTCACTCTTTACTTCTACTCTTCGCTGGAATCAAGGATCTGTAGTAGCTGAAACTGCCACAGGCGATTTCAGCTCGGCTGCGTACTCCTATTTCGCGAATCTTGACCTTAGCCTTTATCGGGTAACTGACGCCGGTTTATCTCTCGTTGCAACCTCAGCAACGACGTACATGAACACAGAGCACATTTCGTTCAACCTGACCGCAACAGGGAACTACCTCTTGAGAGTCGTCTATACTGGCAACAACTATGACTTCACAGGAAGTCATCTTCTCGAGGGTTATGGCCTAGCATGGAGCGGCACGGCTGCACCGGTACCAGAACCGGCATCTATGCTCGTCCTTGCAGCAGGCGCATGCGCACTCCTGCGCCGAAGACGAAACCGCTGAGGCAGTAGCATGTAGCTGGGGGAGTATCTCGAACTCCCCCAGCTAATATAAGTAATCGATTCAGTGCGTTTCTTGCGCACTGGATATGGCCTAATCAGAGAGCTATATTCTCAGTTCGGGATGAAAGCACATGTCAGGCAGAATGAGTTTCTTTCGAGCGTGAATCTCCGAACGGGTTCTTTCCACGGTACTGCATAGCTCCTTGCTTTGATGGTGGCGGTTCTAGAGCCCTAAACCGCCCCAGACTCGGTCGATCTTGGATTTCACATCATCTGCCATCGAAATCAACTTAGGATACGGGCGCGAGAAGCCGTTCTCACCTGGCAACTTGTGGGTACAGTCGAATCCGATCTTGCCTCCGAAACCTTCTTGCATCGCGGCATGGTCAAGTTGATCAACCGGACCTTTGGTGAGTAAGGTGTCCCTCATGGGGTCGCAATTTGCTCCTAACCTGAAGAGCACCTCGCTGATGTTCTGAACGTCGCAGTCCTCATCAAACACAAACACCATCTTGGTGAATGACATGCCACCCAAACCCCAGATCGCACTCATCACCTTGTAGGCGTGGCCCGGATACTTCTTCTTAATGGAAACGAAGGCGACATTGTGAAATGTAGCTTCGACAGGGAGATTCATATCAACGATCTCGGGGACCGTCATTTTGATCAGAGGCAAGAAAATTCGTTCGACGGCTTTGCCCATCCAGCCGTCCTCCATGGGTGGAATGCCAACGATGGTTGCTGGGTAGACCGGTTTGGTTCGCATGGTCACGGCCGTCACATGAAGTACCGGAAATTGTTCGGCAAGCGAATAATAACCCGTATGGTCTCCGAACGGTCCTTCAAGCCGGGTTTCGCTAGGGTCAACATAGCCCTCGATGACAATCTCACAATCTGCAGGCACCATTACGTCGACTGTTTTTGCCTTGACTAAGCTCACAGCCTCTCTTCGTAAAAAGCCCGACCAAACCATTTCGTCAATCCCAGGGGGAAGCGGAGAAATCGCGGCAAAGGTGTGGGCAGGATCGCCACCCAAGCAAACGCAAACTTCTAGGTTCTTTCCCTTCTCGCCAGCGTCTTCCATCTGGCGGCGACCCGTCTTGTGCATCTGCCAGTGCATTCCGCATGTGTTCTTGTCGTGTACTTGAACTCGGTACATGCCGACATTTCGTTTGCCCGTGTTTGGATCGTGAGTAAAGACAAGAGGGAGCGTGACGAAGGGTCCGCCGTCTTCTGGCCAACAGGTCAAAACGGGAAGTTTGGTGAGGTCAATGTCGTCGCCCGTAAGGACAACCTCTTGGCAAATTCCACTGGTTACTGTCTTAGGCTTAGTTGTTCTTAGAATCTCAATGAGCTTTGGAACAAGCGCCAAAGCGTCTTTGATTCCCTTCGGAGGATCGCCAGGTAACCTTACTAATTCTTCGAGCCGTTGAGCATGCTCTTCGTAGTCGTCACAGGAGAGCGCCATTGACATCCGCTTGCGCGAACCCATGGTGTTGATCGCGACCGGCATGTACGAAACGGCGTTGCCTTCAGGCGAAGCGCCTGGCTTGTAGATCGAAGGGTTTCCAATCACTGCCGAATTGGGGTTAGGTGTTCCAAGTCGAGGTAAGGGGCCAACGACATTCTCAAAGAGCAGGCCCGGTCCATCCTTTTTCATCACGCGGTCGGCAACCTCGGTGATTTCGAGGATTGGGCTAAACGGTTCGCGAATTCGCTTGAGTTCGCCCTTGCTTTCTAGAACTTCGATGAAATGTTGGAAATCTCGGTACGCCATCCTTCGCAATAGTCTACGGCTTCAGACGGCGCACAAGTCAGCATTTAGTAGACTCTATTTGATTTCCTTCCAGCCTACAGGGGGAGAAAAGCTGACTTCCTCCCGCTTAAGGTTCGGTTCCGGACTTATTTTTTGATACCAAACTTCAGCGTCGAACGACCCAGGGTTGACCGTGTATCCAAGGGGCAAGTTTCCTTCCTTTGCTACATAGAGGAATAGCTTTGTCTCTCGGGTGATAAAGGTTCCATCGATCTCGATTTTTAGGCAGCTTGTGTCATGCCAGTTCACCTCAGTTGGCACTCCGACCGGTCTATAGTTTGTCCGTGGCATCGCCACTCCAACAAGTCCTAAGTAGTCATCTGGTAGCGGATATTTGCCTGCTTTCTTTCGATATTGCTTTAGCTTGCGGTCGATGGTGATGGCCTTGGTGGGAGTGTAAAAGAACTCATAGTCGTCGGCAACACCGTGAAAAGCGCGGTCTTTATAAACAAAAAGTTTCTGTGTCGGCTGTTGCTTTCTCCCGTAAGACGTGTACGTTCTTTGCGAAGTAACCGAGTAAAGCCCAAAGTCTCTCAGGCTTTTTGCGCAGTCATCAAGGATCTGCGAACTCGTTTTCTGCAAAAAAACAACTGTTACCAGGATCGGAAGCACAGCTTAGTTTAGGGGGATTCCTAGAGAATTTACTAGACTAGATTTTGTATATTCGGGCAAAGGAGCCAAGCGGTAACCGCTAAAGGCGGGTACCCTAAGAAGCCTGTCATGGCAAAGTACAAAGTAGCAATAGTCGGTGCGAGTGGATACGGCGGTGCCGAACTCGTGCGTCTGCTACTCAGCCATCCCGAATTTGAGATCACTCAGGTCACTAGCGCTAGAAGTGCTGGGAAACGGCTCCAGCAGGAATGTCCGTGGTTGGCAACCGACCTCATTCTAACGCCTTTTGAACCTGAGAAGATCACTGCCGATTTCACATTTCTGTGCCAAGAAAAGGGTTTTGCCATGGATCATGTGGCTACTCTTTTGCCGCGAACGAGGGTGCTTGACCTATCCGCAGACTTTCGCATAAAGGACCCAGCGGTTTACAAACAGTATTACGGCATCGACCATCGCGCTCCCGAATTTCTTGAGGAGGCTGTCTATGGTTTGCCCGAGTTGATTGGTTCAGATCCGATCAGCAAAGCACGTCTTGTCGCGGTTCCCGGTTGCTATCCAACTGCTTCCGGCCTCGCGATTGCGCCAATAGCCGAGCATATCGACGGCGTTCCAGTTGTTGATGCCAAATCTGGCGTCTCTGGCGCTGGACGGAGCCGTACTGAAACCGACTACTTGTTCTCAGAACTTGTAGGAGGTTTTAAGGCTTACGGCGTCAATGGACATCGCCACACACCTGAAATTGAGATGTTTTCGAAGTGCCCGGTACGGTTCACTCCGCATCTCATCCCGGCTGCACGAGGCATTCATTCGACTATTCATGCTCCGATTCAGGGGGTATGGACACTCGATAACTTGAGAGAGCTGTATCGATCCTTTTATGAGGGTTGGCCATGCGTTCAAGTTGTGGATGCTCCTCCGACCACCAAACAGGTGATGGGGGCCAACACATGCGCCTTATATGTCGATTTTGACCCTCGCACGAACTACATCGTGGTCTGTTCGGTCATTGACAATCTTTGCAAAGGAGCGGCAGGACAAGCCGTCCAATGCCTCAACCTCATGGCAGGTCTTGAGCAAACTGCTGGACTTCCCATGAGCGGCCTCTGGCCCTAAAAAAGAATAGGATTTTATGCTTCCAATCGGTTTTTCATTCGCAGGCGTTCGATGTGGACTTAAAAACAAACGAAACGACCTCGGCATTATCTTGTCAGATCGACCCTCAGTCGCGGCGGGCGTACTTACTCAGAACCTAGTTCACGCTGCAAGCGTTGCCTACACGCGTTCGGTTCTGGCAAACGGTCAACTTCGAGCAGTGGTTGTGAATAGCGGAAACGCAAACTGCTGCACAGGTGAAAAGGGAGTCGAAGACACACGCCGAATGGCTGAGCTCACGGCAGAAATGCTTGAACTCGATTCAAACGATGTGGCAGTCGGCAGCACCGGAGTCATCGGCCACACGCTCGACATGGTTAAAGTCGAGAACGGTATCAAGGATGCGTCCCGAAAACTCGGCCCTTCGCCAAAGCCGTTCATGGATGCCATTCTCACGACAGACCTCGTTGAGAAATGGGCGGCTCACGCTCTGGGAGATACCGTCACATATTCACCGGCTTTGCCTGTGCCAGATGATGTGACGGCGAACGGCGTCATATACGGCGTCTGCAAGGGAAGTGGCATGATTTCTCCCAACATGGGGACGATGCTTTGCTACATCCTCACAGACATCGACGTCTCCGCTTTCGAACTTCAGCCGGTTTTAGCCCGCGTAGCAAACAAAACCTTTAACTCAACAACAGTGGACGGAGACACAAGCACAAACGACATGGCACTTGTGATTGCGAACGGGGCATCCGGTCGAAAAGCTACCGAAGAAGAGTTTGAGAACGCATTGTACGGCGTGTGTCTTTCGTTGGCGAAGCAGATCGCAAGAGATGGCGAAGGCGCCACAAAGCTTCTTGAGGTTCGCGTCACGGGATCTTCTGACCCGAGAAAGGTTGCACGAACGGTGGCCGAGTCACCGCTGGTAAAAACGGCGATGTTCGGGTGCGACCCAAACTGGGGGCGCATTATGGCGGCAGCTGGTCGCGCTGGAGTGCCGTTTGATCCTGCCGGAGCAAAGCTCTTTGTTCACGCTCGGGGCGAGGCTTTCTTGTTATTCGAGAAAGGCACACCAACCAATTTCGATGCGAAGGTTGTGTCCGCCGCGCTCAAATCGGACCATGTCATCATCGACCTTCAGATTTCAGATGGTGACGCAGTAACGATCTATTCGTGCGACTTCGGATATGGTTACGTACGCATCAACGCCGAGTATCACAACTAAACCTTCTTGCCGGTTTCGGTTTGCTATCGAAACCGGCTTCAAATAATCTCATCGAGATCAGCCAAAATGAGGCATGAGTGTCGTTGAGCAGTTCGACAAAATGTCGTATAGCGTCGCAACCGAGGGGCCAGAAGTAGCCAACGATTGGCTGGAAAAACACGGGCGTAAGTTCGGTTGCGTTGTCGACAATGAGCCTACGAGTGCCGAAGGCTTGTTTGAAGTGTTCAATCCTGCTACCGGCGAGGTTATTGCTAACGTCTCTCAGGCAAGCAAGTCGACCGTTGACAAGGCGATCAAATCGGCTCGGAAGGCGATGCCTGCCTGGCAAGCGTTGGGCGGGTTTGGTCGAGCAAAGGTGCTGTATGCCATCGCCCGGGCCATTCAAAAGAACTCGCGATTGTTTGCCGTTTTAGAGTCGCTCGACAACGGAAAGCCGATTCGTGAAAGCCGAGATATCGACATTCCGCTCGTCGCCAGGCACTTCTACCATCATGCTGGATGGGCTCAGGAATCGTTCCCAGGCTTTGAGGCGGTTGGTGTTTGCGGCGCGATCATACCTTGGAATTTCCCCTTGCTCATGCTGGCATGGAAGGTCGCTCCGGCGCTTGCGATGGGGAACACAGTCGTCCTCAAACCTGCTGAATACACCCCCCTAACGGCTTTACTATTTGCCGAAATTGCAAAGGAAGCTGGCCTACCCGCTGGTGTCCTCAACATCGTTACCGGTGACGGCGAGGTTGGTGAAATGCTCGTCAAGCATCCAGGGATTGACAAGATTGCCTTCACCGGAAGCACTGAGGTCGGAAAGGCGATTCGCAAAGAAACAGCCGGTTCAGGCAAGAAGTTAACGCTCGAATTAGGCGGCAAATCCCCTTACATTGTTTTCGAAGATGCTGATATCGATAGCGCTATCGAAGGGTTGGTCGAAGCGATTTGGTTTAATCAGGGACAAGTTTGTTGCGCGGGATCGCGACTGCTAATTCAGGAGTCTATCGAGACAAAGTTCATCGCACGCCTCAAAGAGCGAATGTCAAAACTACGGATCGGCAATCCGCTCGATAAGTCGGTAGACATTGGGGCAATCGTCGCGCCTGTGCAGGTTCAGCGGATTCACAGTATGGTGAAGCAAGGGGTTGACGAAGGTGCAGGACTGTTTCAGGCAGGAACTCTTCCTGAATGTGGCTGGTTCTATCCGGCAACGTTGCTCACCGATGTGAGCCCAGCTTCAGCCGTGGTTCAAGAAGAGATCTTCGGGCCAGTTCTGGTAGCAATTCCTTTCCGAACACACAAAGAAGCAATCGAACTTGCGAACAACACGAACTACGGTCTCGCAGCATCGATTTGGACCGAAAATCTTTCGCTGGCGCACCACGTAGCGGCTTCTGTAAAGGCTGGGACAGTGTGGATCAACTGTACGAACCAGTTCGACGCCTCATCTGGGTTTGGTGGATATCGTGAGAGCGGCTACGGTCGCGAGGGCGGAAAAGAAGGTTTGTACGCCTACCTTAAGGAAGTTCCAGGTTCACCGAGACCAACTGAACCAGAAGCAACGGAAACGGCTTCGATCGACCGAACGCATAAGCTCTATATCGGCGGCAAGCAGGTTCGGCCTGATAGCGGATATAGCTTGACGATCAACGGCGAAGAATTCCCATGCGGAAGCAAGAAGGATGTTCGAAACGCAGTGGAAGCGGCGGAGAAAGCCTTGCCCAGTTGGTCAGGATCGACGGCCTTTTTACGGTCGCAAATCTTGTACTTTTTGGCTGAGAACCTTGCTGCAAATGGAGCTTCGAATGCGGTGACTGAGCCGCTATTCGCCCTCGCCGGTATGACCGATAAACTCGATGGCTCGGTCCATCAGGTTCCTGGTCGAATGCTCAACTACACTCGAAATGAACCCCTCGGCAAGATCGGAATAATCGCGCCGAAATCAGGTGACTTAAGCGGGCTGGTAACGGCCATTTCTGCTGCAATCGCGATGGGCAACACGGTCGTCGTGATCGCTTCAGAATCAAACCCCAAGCCTGCTGCGGAGCTATACCGAGTCCTCGACACATCAGACATTCCTGCTGGCGTGGTAAACATCCTCACCGGTCGACTTGACGAGATGGCGAAGACCTTGTGCGAGCACGATGCCATCGACGCAATATGGAATTTCGCGGCTGAATCCAAAGACGTCGAAGCTTGGTCAATCGGAAACCTGAAGCAAACCTGGAGTCCAGCCGATTCTGCGACGGTGGCGCTTAAGAGTTACTTGTGGCATGCCGTTCAAGTTAAGAATGTCTGGGCTCCTTATGGAGCCTAGACCTGATTCTCGAAAGGATCAACGTGGATATCCTTGAGGTTTGCACCTGCAAGAAAGCACTTCTTCTGGGTTGCTTTCACAAGCGCCGGATTTCCGGCGGCAAACACACGCCACCCTTTGAGGTTGGCGATGTCGCTTAAGGCAACATCCAGTGGTGAGCCCACCCTATCCGCAGGGTTGACCACTTCGCTTGCGCAGGAAATGTAGTTATCGCCTAGAAGCGACTTGAGTTCTTCGCGAAAGTACAGATCGTCGGAATGCGATGCTCCGTGGTAAAGGCGAATCTGCCCTTGATGTCCATGAGCAAGTGCCGACCTAACGACGCCGATGAGCGGAGCCAAACCGGTCCCGCTGCCGATAAGGAGCATAGAGTTCTCGCTGTATGCCGGCCTATAGTGACAACGACCATATGGCCCTTCAAGCTTGACTAGATCTCCAACACTTGCCTTTTCGCGCAGATATGTGCCCATCTTTCCATCGGGAAGGATGCGAACATGCAGCTCAATACCCTCATCGATTTGGGCGATGCTGTAGCTTCTCACTAAATCACGATTGATAGTTAACCTAACGAATTGCCCAGGCATAGCCCGTAAGGGATCTGCAGGTTCGAGCGAAACCCGAATGATATCGCGATGTATCCATTCGAGAGCTGAAATCGTTGCGTCAACCGTCTGCGAGCTCCCTGGACCCGCGAAACCCACGGCCCGAACTTCGGCTGCCTTGGCGAGACAAGACAAAATGTGACCAGACTCGACCAGGTGATCCGATAGCCCCGACTGAGCTTTGGCAGGTATCGGACCATCGATGATCCTGAGCAAACAGCTTTGGCATGCCCCCGCTCGACAGCCGCTTTTGACGGCTATCTGATGACGGAGCAGACACTCCAAAACGGTTTCCCCCGATTGAACATCGAGGGAACTACCTTCAAAATAGATTTCGCCCAAGGGCTATTTGCCTAAGACGTTGGCACGGGTCGTCTCGGCGACCTTTGCTACCTCGCCGATAAGCTCGTCGCTAACGCCGAGTTCCTTCAACGTCGCGGCAAGGTTCTCGACGACGGCATCAAAGTGACTGTCATTTAGCCCTTTTGCGACCAGGTGAGCATGTCCATCTCGCATGTCTTTGCCCGAGTAATTGTGGGGACCACCGAATGCCATCGTTAAAAATGCCTTCTGTTTGACAGCTTGTCGCTCCATGTCGACATCCTCGAAGAATTCGCTTATTCGGTCGTCTGAAAGAACCTTTCGATAAAAAATATCAACTGCCGCGTCGATAGCAGCATCGCCGCCGAGTTGTGCGTAAAGTGTGTTCATGTTAAATAATGGCTATTTCAGCCATGCGTATTCTACTGCTTCCGTTTTACGCGAAAGTGCAAACGTCGTCAAAATTCGCGGTAGAATAATGGTCCGAGCGCGGGCGTAGCTTAATGGTAAAGCTCCAGCCTTCCAAGCTGGCCACGTGGGTTCGATTCCCATC
>DDEQ01000048.1 GCA_002336105.1 Chthonomonas sp. UBA1950
GGGGTACGTCTCCTCTAGCAAGGGTGGCGATAACTACGGTAGTCGAAACTCGTTCACTTACGGAATTGGGTACCATCCCGCCGACTCAGATTACGCGATTGATTTCAACTGGGGTGCGCCGCAGGGAAGCGGGGCTGACTTCTCGATTTCAGCGACTTATAGGTTCAAGTAAACATGAGAATGCTCCGCCTTTCAACAATTATTGTTTTGGTTTGTGCCGTCGCATCGGCATTTTCGCAATCCTGGAACACTGCTTACGATGCGGGCCTAAAGGCTGCAAAAGCAGGCAAATGGAGCGAAGCTCGCGAAGCGTTTCTTCAGGCTGTCGCGTCGCGGCCAGAAGACCAGTCTGGACCGACAAACTTGCCTGGGCCGGCTTCTGAGCAGAGAAGGTGGAGAAACGGATCACCGTATTCACCCAACTTTTTGGCTGCTTACGCCGCGTATAAACAAGGTCTTGCCGCAGGTAGCTCTTCGGACGCTACGACTTTTCTTAAGAGCTCAGCTGCTGAACTAGAGACTTTGCTTTCGAAGAAGGCGATCAGTCGCGAAACCGTCTATTTTCTAACGACGATTTACGGCAAACTCGGCGACACACAGAAAGCCCAAGCTCTTGCATCCAATATTCCAGCGACTCAGGAGTACAAATGGAAAGTTGACGTTGAAGTCGTCGCTCCCGAAGAACTGGCTGCGATGTCAAATTCGACTAAGCCTGTCGTTGCTGATACGATCTTCCCGTCAAATACGAACGTCGTTTTGACTCAACCATCGGCGAACGGATCGGTTGCGGTCATCGAGTCTAAGTTCGCGCTTGTTGTTGGCCAAGCCTCCAGCGCAACCGCTGGCTTGGCGGTGCCATTTGGGTCAGATAACGCCCAAGTGATTCGTAGTGGTCTTACATCGTTTGCAGGCTATGCCGATGCAAATGTGGATGTTGTCATCAATCCTACTGCGGATCAGTTGCTGACAAGTGCAAAAGCACTTGCCTCGCGAATGCCGCAAGGAGCGACATTAACCCTTTATTTTGTTGGCAGCGGAGCAAATATCAACGGAAAAGACTATCTTGCTTGTGCAGATACGAAGGACCTTAAGGACACTTCGTCGATGGTCAGCAAATATGATCTCTACACACTATTCACTTCGAAAGGCGCGAAGATATTTAGTTTCTTCGAAGTTGCGCGTCCTGTTGTAGAAGGAAGATATTTCGGTCAGGAACAACCGGTTTTAGGCTCTATCGCTCAAATGCAGAGCACGATGCCTGGGGGCCAACTGCTTGGCACCGTGAAGGATGGCCGGGCGCTTGGAGTGTTTACCCAGGCGTTCGTCGAAGCGCTTGCTAATCTCCGATCAAACCAACTCCCGATCGGCGAATTTGGATGGCAGGTCTTCTTTAAGATGAAGCGTGCCAACAGCGGTTCTACTGGCGGTGGTGCTAGCCAGATTCCGACGCTTCCAGTTTTGACTTACCTGGCTACAGACGCTAGATTCTAAGTCAAACTGTTTTTTGCTATGCACGATGAACTTGGACCAAACCAGATTCGAGTTCTTCGTGCTTTAGCTGGAACTTGGGCCGACAAGTGCTGCTCGGAATATCTTCTTCCGTCGATAGCGCGACAGTGTGATTGCCCGCCACGATTTCAGGATATCCAAGCCGCTCTTGCGGACCCTTTCCATTCGTTGCTCGTTATCTTTGCGCATTATGCGTTTTCTAGGCGCGGCAGAGATCGCAATGATGCCTGTTCATTGGCAATCGAAGCCCTCAAACAAGTCAAGGCGAAAATCGGGTTTCCGAGCTTTTTACGACATTCCGATGGCTCAGTTCTCTGGGAGGAATTCGTTGCGGCCAGCGTTCGAAAAGGGAAGAAGCCGAATGAGGAACTCAATTTAGGGGTCGTTGCCGGTTTCGCAGAGTTGGCACAGGAGATCTTTAGGTCTGGACATTCTGGAAGCATCTTTGAGTGGTTTTGCGACGTGGCCACCGAATCAAATCGAATCGAAGAACCTTTCCTTAGAATGGTTGACATTCGAGGCGTTGGCCCTAAGGTCGTTTCGACCTTAGCAAGAGACGCCGTCTTCTTGTTCGGAGTTGAAGAAGATATCGAGCCTGTCGATCTTTTGTTCCTTCAGCCGATCAACAAATACATTCGCGACATTGCCGTCCATGTGGTCGCTCACCAGTCCGAGGCAGATAGCCCCGATTGGATCCTGGCTGGAAAGATCTCGAAATACGCCAGAAGAGCTGGCGTAAGCGGAATTCGATTTAACATTGGAGCTAATCACTTTGGAAGCCATGGCGCGATGGCCGTGAACTTTCTCGAAGCGATTCACTCTCTATAAGTCGACTCGTTTGCGCGGGCGAATCTGTGGCGTAGGCAATAGCCGTTCGTCTCGACGAATAGGAGTGCTTGGGTTTACCAAGAGTTGGGAAATTCGTCGCTCGGCTTCTTCGACATATTCAAGCATCTGTTGTTCCATGTCTTTGCGCATGTCATCCATCTCGTCTAGCAACCGAAGGATCAGTTCAACGCCAGCCAAGTTAACTCCCATCTCTTGTGTGAGTCGTTGAATTCTTCGTACCCGTAATATGTCGTACTCGCTATAGAGCCTATTCTTTGCACCCACCCGGCTAGGGACAACGAGTCCTAGTCGCTCATATTGTCGAAGGGTCTGGGGATGGACACCACATAACTGTGCCGCCACACCAATCATATAGACCGGTTGATTTTCAGTTCTCAACTGGCCACCTTCTGCAACTTCGCCAATTCTGTGAGAAGTTTTGTCTCCTGTTCACTAAGCGTCTTGGGAACAGTTATTTTTATCTTTGCGTACAGGTCTGTTCGCCCCCCAGACATCTTAGTGATGCCCTGGTTTCCAAGCCTAAAGGTTTGGCCCGACTGAGTTCCAGCAGGGATCTTCATCGTAAGGGTGCTACGAAGAGTAGGAACCTTGATTTCACCACCAAGAGCTGCCGTTGTGTAGGGAACGGGGACATCGACCTCTAGATTGTCGTTGCTGAATTTGAACTGCTGATGAGGCTGATGCTTGATAACCACATAAAGATCACCGGCTCTTCCGTTGGCTCCAGATGCTCCTTTTCCGGGAACGCGGAGCTTTTTACCGTCCTGAATACCGGCGGGAATCGTGACATCAACCTTTTTAGTCGAAGGAACGGTTGAAACTCCGTCTCGGGTCCGCTGAGCATCCATAGTTTGGTAGGTTAATGTACGCTTTGTGCCCTTATCGACCTCTTCCAAGGTCAGTTCGACGATCTTTTCCACGTCCCTAGGTTGCTGAGCTTCAACATGTTCGAATCGGGTGCCGCCACGTCTATTACTGCTTACACCGCCTGAAAATAGATGTTCAAAGATGCTGCCGAAGTCCATTCCTTCTGCGTTACCGCCAAAGTTGAAACCGCCGAAATCAGCTCCTCCACCCGCACCTCCGAAATGCTGAGCCTGTTCCCAGTTAGCCCCGAACTGGTCATACATTTTTCGCTTTTCTTCGTCTCCAAGAACCTCGTAAGCCTCGCTGACTTCCTTGAACTTGGCCTCAGCCGCCTTATCGTTCGGATTAACGTCGGGATGATATTTTCGAGCGAGTCGTCGATACGCACTCTTGATGTCTTTAGCGTCCGCGCCTCTATTCACTCCCAGTGTCTGATAATAGTCCTTAGCCATACTGCTTACTCACTCAATGATATGAGTGTACAACACTCAAGTGAAAAGAGACCTTTTTTGATTCATTTGACCTAGACTCAGTTCATATCTAGGAAAGTGATCTAAGAATGCCGATGATTTGAATGTGGATTTGGGGACTCTAGAGTTAAAGATTGCGCGAAGTGAAAACTTGCCTGTTCTGCCGCAAGTCGTTAGTGCCGTTTTAAAACTCGCTGACGATCCAGATGCTTCACCCAGGGCAATGGAAAGGGTCGTTGAACGCGATCCAGCAATTACCGCAAAGATTCTTCGCGTGGCAAATTCGCCATTCTACGGCGGCTCGCAAGTTGCTAGTATTGGTCGAGCTATCAGTATGCTCGGATTGAACTCGGTTCGATCTCTTGTTGTCGGCGTTGCGTATCAACAGGTCATTAGCGGAAAGCCGCTTTCGATTCGCTTCAACAAGCTTGACTTCTGGAAACACAGCCTGGCTGTGGGAACCGCAGCAAGAATCCTTGGCAAGCTCAAGATTCCAATGCGCGCAGAAGAACTGTTCAGCGCAGGCATGATGCATGACATCGGGTTTTTGGTGCTAGATAAATTCTGCCCTGCTGAACTAGATGCCGCAATTCAAACCGCGCAGAAGACTGAGCGACCGATGCATGTGATTGAGCGCGAGCAACTCGGCTTTGATCATGCAGAAATCGGTGCGTTGTTGTCAGAAAGGTGGGGATTCTCTCCAATGATGCGGTGTGCGATCCGGCATCACCACGACCCGGGTGCAGATCGAGATAACCAGACGACAACGATGGTAATTGCTGCCGCAAACGCCCTCGCCTACGATGCTGGTTTCTGCAACCATAGTCTCAGCGGTGGGCATGAATCAGCTGAAGAACTGATGGAGTCGATTGGCCTCCCGAAGGAGCAATACACCGCTATCCGCAATGTCATGCAGACAGAAGTGATGCGAGCTCAAGAGGCCTATCAGATCCGTTAAAGGTCGTAGATATCCTTATACTTCTTTTCAAGGCCGGCAAGGTAGTCAGCGGCTCCGATTGGCTTACCAGTGACTTGCTTGACTAAGTCTTTGGGGGCAAATTTTCGTCCCTTAGAATATATGTTTCTCTGGAGCCAACCTAAGAGTGGTGCAAAGTCGCCTTTTTCGATATAGGATTCCGCACTCCCGAGTTCAGATTCCAGGGCGCCCCAGAATTGGTAACTCAGTAGATTGCCCATGGAATAGGTTGGGAAGTACCCGATAGAACCCATTGACCAGTGAACGTCCTGGAGGCATCCCTTGGAATCATTTGGCGGAGTAATGCCTAGATATTCCTTGTATTTTGCATTCCAAGCTTCTGGCATATCCTTTACAGCTAGCTTGTTGGTTAGCACGTCAAGCTCAATTTCGAAACGAACAAGGACGTGCAGGTTATAAGTCAGTTCATCCGCCTCAACGCGGATTAAGGATGGCTCAACCTTGTTAATCGTCTTGTAGAAGCTTCTTGGGGTGAAGTCGCTCAGCTCAGGGAAAAGCGCTTGTAGATCAGGCAAGAAATGTCGCCAAAACGCCTCGCTCCGACCGACGATATTTTCCCAGGTTCGAGATTGACTCTCGTGAACTCCGAGACTGACTCCTCCGTACAAAGGCGTGCGATCCCATGCCTTTGTTCCGCCCTGCTCGTACATGCCATGTCCCGCTTCATGAAGAGAACCAAAGATAGCCGAAGGTAGATACGGTAGATAACGAGTGGTCAAGCGAATATCGCCATGGGACCAACCGGTGCAGAACGGGTGAGGAGCGGTGTCTTGTCGACCACGGTCAAAATCAAAACCAATAGCCTTAACGATCTTTTCCGTGAACTCTTTCTGTTTTGGAATGCTCCATTCGCCATAGAGTTTGCTGTCGTCAACCGGTCCCTTGTCAACAATCGCCTTCACTAAGGCGACTTGAGGGCCTTTAACGGCTTCGAACATCGCTTTTGCATCAGCGGCAGTAGCGCCTTCCTCGTATTGGTCGAGTAGGGCGTCGTAAATCGAATCCTTGTAGCCGAGGTATTCCGCTTCCTCGCGGGCGATGTCGAACATCGTCTCAAGGGTAGAAGCAAAACCTGTGAAGTTGTTTTCTGCTCTCGCTTTAACCCATTCTTCGTGAGCGATGGCAGCTAATCGGCTCTTTTTTGCAACGAGGGCAGTCGGTATCTTTGTTGCCAAACTGATATCGCGAGTCACCACTCGCAACATGGCTTCGTCGTCGCCAGTAGCTTCACCTTTCGAAGACTCAACAAGCTTCGACACTTCTTCGGATGTGAAGATCTCGTGAGCCATTCGACTCAGGATACTGACGTGCTCTGCGCGAGCTTCAGCTCCTCCTTTTGGCATATAGGTTTGCTGGTCCCAGTCCAGGATCGCCGTCGCGCAGTTGAGTGCGTTTACGTCTGCGAGACGCTGCTTTAATGTTTCAAGAGCCGTCATGATTTCACGAGCGTACCCGCGCCGCGCTCGTCTAGTTTGGGCCGAACTTAATCTTCGACCCCGCCTCCTGTTGGGCTGAATTTTTCATAGCCTTCGGGAAGGGAATAGGGCTTTTTGGGGTTCAGAGCCTTATATACGATTTTGCAAAACTTGCGAATCGCGACATCGCCTTCGTTATCATGCTTCCATTGCTGATCTTTCTGGTCGTCGGTGTAAACAGAGACGATGTAAGGAGTTGGTGCAAAGACAATCGCTGTCTCAGATCGGCTGCGAGAAATAGCTCCAGATTTGCTGGAAACTCGAACGTCAACCGGAACAGATTCGCCAGTGTAATCATCCCAATATTGATGGCTCATAATCCGCATGAGCTTTTCGCATGCGGCTGCGGTCCCGGCTTTATGTTTGTAAACGAGTTCTAGGAAGCGGCTCATCTCGTTAGGCGTAGTCATTCCAAGTCCCCATTTGTCTCTAAATTCCCTGAGCTTGGGTTCAGATTCTGGAAACTTTGACCATAGAACCCGAGTGTTCGAGAGTCCGAGCTTTGCCAAACGATCATTGATGGATGTGGGCGTCAGGTGTTCTCGAAGCACGATTGTCGCCGTGTTGTCGCTGACGGTAATCATCAGATTTGTCCATCCGTCCAGGTCTACTTTGACTCCGTCGCGGAAAAAGTAAGACCACATGCTGGCTTGGCGGTCTTGTTGACACGGAACTGATACCTGGTCAGTCCATTTCACTTTCCCTTCTTCCGCCGACATTAGCACGTCAAAAGCGATTGCTGTTTTGATCGTTGATGCAGTGGGGAAGACCTCGTCCCCTCGATTACAAATCTGAGTGCCAGTCTTTAGGTTGATTACGGAGTAACCCATCCGGCCTCGGAAGGTTTTTACCAACTCATCGAGCTCTGCTTTGTATTTGGGTTGAGGTGCTGTCGAGATGAGTGCGAAAGCTAGAGCAGAAAGAAACATCTGCCTATTATTGCCAGGAATGATCTCGGTGGGCAAAAAACTGTTGCATGATCCTAAAGCCTGTGATACGATAAGTATGTAAAGCGGTTTACGTATAGCGCTTTACATGGAACGCTCAATGAGGACGCGGCTGAAAGATGTAGCGGATAAACTCCAGTTATCACCTGGATTAGTCTCGCGGGTGCTGAACGGCAGAAATGACGTTTGGGCATCGGAAGAGACTCGGGCAAGAATCTTTGCAGCCGCTCGGGAACTCAATTATCAACCGTCCACAGCGGCGAGAGCGTTAAGCGCAGGCAAGACAAACACGGTTTCCCTAGTGTATCGACGATTACCAGATCTGCAGTATCGACTTGCTTACACAGGCTTGGTTGATGTCCTTTCGGAAGAGCTTCAGAATCGTGGTTATAACCTTGTGGTCGCAAACTTCGGAACGGAAGAAGAAGTTCTAGACCATCTTCGAGCGACAGCAGCCTCGCGTTCCTGCGAGGCTGTGATCATCTGGGGTCGGGAAGCTGATACAGATGCTCAAGGTGCACTTTTGGAATCTCTTGGCGTTCCGTTTGTTGTGAAGGGACGTCACGAGGCGGAACACCCAGGGTGGTATCAGCTTGACTACGATCACGAATGGATGATGCGCAACGCCCTAGAGAGCGTTGTGAAGTTAGGCCATAGAAGAATCGCCTATCTTGGCTTTCCACATGACGATTCTTTTGTGCACGCTCTACGGAGAGGGTTCGAATCTAGTTATCAAGAATTCTTGGGCACGGATCCAGATCCACGTCTGTTCGTCAGTTGCGAAGACGAGGTTCTGCCGAACGAAGAAGCCATCCAACGCATGCTTGACTTACCAGAGCGTGAGAGGCCGACTGGTTTCGTGATTGGTGCAGGAAACTATGCATGGCAAGCCCTCGAAACCTGCCTAGCGCGACGCGGCGAATACCTTGGATTTGAAGGGGCAAAAACTGCGGCTGCCGGCATCGCCTCCTACTTTTTCAGTTTGACTTTTGGCCATGCGCTTGCCTATCAGGGCATTGAAATTGACATGCTTGCAAAGATCTGCTGTCCAACATTGTTGGATGCAATTCTTGGCGGATCTGAGTGTCGACACGTATTGCGATATCGCCCGCAGATGACTCCGGCGATTTCGCTTGACCTTTTGAATCAAGGATTACAGTTAGAGAGCAAATCCAAATGAGAACTATTCGTTATTCGAGTGGGCATTGAGGCCCGCTAAACCTCCTAAGGAAGCAGAAATTATGAAGCATCGAGCATTTACGTTAATTGAGTTACTCGTCGTCATCGCGATCATCGCGATCTTGGCAGCCATCCTTTTTCCTGTCTTTGCACAAGCAAAAGCAGCCGCAAAGAAAACTAGCTGCCTATCTAACCAAAAGAACATCGGTCTCGGCATCATGCTATATACCGGGGACTTCGATGACACCTATCCGATGGACCAATACTGGTCGCCCACCGAGGCCACTCCGCAGGTCAGGTGGTTTGATTCGGTTTATCCGTACATCAAGAATGGCGATAAGTTCACTTTCAATGGTCGAGCGAGCGGCAAGGGCGGAATATTCAGGTGTCCATCCACGTTCGACCAAGAAGCCGTTTATGGAGTTCATTCTTGGCTCTTCCCGGATGGTGGCAATGTGCCTTGGGTCAACTCAGCAACCACTGCAACAGTGACAACAACGACTGTGGATCAACCCGCAGATAAGGTTGTTATGCTCGAAAAAGGTCTTAACAAGGGCGACAGCAACTGGCTACAGTTCATTGCCGACGAGTGGGGTTATACCGATACCGTCGGAAACCCTGCGGGTTCGGTTGATGGACACCACTGGGATACAGATCAGTCGATCAATCGCGATTGCGATTACGCTGCGTCCACGACCTTTGACAGCACGCAATGGGATACCTATGCGCAGTGCGGTTCTTTTGCCAGATATCGCCATACAAACGGCGCGAATATGTTTATGGCGGATGGACACGCGAAGCTGATTCGACGCGGCGGCCTAAATTGGTACAAGAACGTTTATATTCCCGGCGTCATGCCAACCCCATATTAATGCAACTAAGAAACCTCCTCCAAATCGCAGCTGCCAGCCTCGTGCTGGCAGCTTGTGGCGACGATGTTCAGCCTGCGATTAAGTCGCCGAGTGATGCCGCCGCTGCTCAAATCAAAGCAATCGAAAACAATCCGAATATGAGTCCCGAGATGAAGGCTGCAACGCTTCAGAGGCTGAAACAGCAGTCTTCGGTCAAAGACTCTTTAAGAACTTCGGCATCAAAGTAAGGTGATTGAATGCGAAGCTTGCTTCGAATCTGTCTTCTAGCGTTGGGCATGACAAGTGGAATTGCCCTTGGTCGTCCGCTTGTCATTGCGCATTACATGCCGTGGTTTGCGACTCCACAGTTCTCCGGTTCGTACGGCTATCACTGGACTGTGAACCAGTTTGACCCAGGCAAGATCCAGAATGGCAAGTACGAGATTGGATCACATTATCGGCCTTTAATTGGGCCATATGATTCCGGTGATCCCGATTTGCTTGAGTGCCACGTGGCTCTGATGAAGCTGTCAGGCATTGAAGGTGTGTTCGTTGATTGGTACGGCACGCGAGACCACTTTGACTATCTGAGTTTGCATAAAAACACCCTCAAACTCATTCCGGTCCTCAAGCGTGCTGGTCTCAAGTTTGGAATTGTCTACGAAGACCAAACCGTTCCTCATCTGATCAAAGGCGGCCTGTTTCGGGCTGAAGAAGCCAGAACGGCTGGTCGTAGCGAAATACTATGGATGCAAACGAACTGGTTTCGTGACCCGAACTACATCCAGGTTCAAGGAAAGCCAGCGCTTTTGGTATTCGGTCCGCAATTCTACAAACCCGATGATTGGCAGGCGATTCTACAGGGACTTAACGTCAACTTTTTCACCCTCCACATCCGACGTGAGCCTGCGATAGGTGCGTTTGATTGGCCACTTCCGGAGAATGGTACCAACCAGGCTTTTGTCGACTCGAAACACATAGTCGAGAAGTCTCGTAACGATCAAGCGTTCATCTCGAGTGCGTTTCCGAGGTTTTGGGATTGGAATCTTGACCAAAAAGCAAAGCGTAGAATCGATGACCGAGACGGAAAAACGTATCGAGATACCTTCCGTACTGCGTTAAACAGCAAAGCCGACATCGTTCAAATTGCTACTTGGAACGACTGGGGAGAGGCAACCGTCATCGAACCCTCGGTTGAGTTTGGATATCGAGATTTGGAGTTCACCCAAAAATTGGTTAGCAAATTTGCACCGGCGGATCTTCGGCTACCGATTCGTCTGTATCAACTTCGCAAGGCAGGTCTTGACCATCAGGTTCAGCTAAAGAATGCATCGGATCTTCTTCTTGATGGCAAGCCAGAACTAGCGAGGAAGATCTTGGATAGAGTCGCTCAAGAGCGGCTACAATCCAGGAAGTGAGACGTTACTGGCGGATATACAGAACGTTTTTCGCGAACTCGTTTGCAAGAGAGCTAGAGTTCAAGGCAAACTTCTTCGCGAAAATCCTTCAGAACATGATGTGGATCGTCTTTTTGGTCCTCATCCTCCTCGTTCTGTATTCGAACACAAGCGATATTGCGGGATGGTCTAAAGGGGATTCGTTCATTCTCACCGCGACGATCTTTTTTATGCAGGCGCTTTCTACCGCCCTTTTCTTCTCGCTTCAGGAGATTCCGAACCAAATTCGGATGGGCACAATGGATTTTGTTGTGACTAAGCCTGTGGATTCCCAGTTTTGGGTCAGCACTCGACGTTTCAACTTTGACCAGATCGGACCCGTATTGGCGGCTTTCGCCATGATTGCCATCGGTGTAAGGTCGTCTGGGGTGCATCCAGACCTGTTTCAGTGGCTGACTTACAGCGTCCTTTGTTGTTGCGCTCTGGCCGTTTTCTATGCGTTCAATTTAGCCTTGATGACAACGGGGATATGGCTCATCCGCGTTGACAACCTTTGGGTGTTGGGAGAATCAGTCACCCAGATCGCGCGCTATCCGCTGGATATTTACGGGAATGGGGTCCAAAAAGTCCTAACATATTGGGTGCCGCTTGGGCTGTTAGCTACGATTCCTTCGCGTCAACTTGTCAAAGGATTGGACCCGTCAATGGTGCTGTTAGGTCTCGTTTGGGCCGTCGGAGCGGTGATCGCTTCGCGTTGTTTTTGGAGTTATGCGCTCAAGCATTACTCAAGCGCAAGTAGCTAACCACTTCAACAACGATTAGTTCTTATCTGCAGGTGCAGGTGCAGGAGTTGAACATGCCTGACACGAAGCTGGTTCGCCCGAGCAAGCTGGAGCCTCTACTTTAGCAGGCGCTGGGGAACTGGAAGCACCGGCGTAGTCGGTGACATAAAAGCCTGATCCCTTAAATGCGATCCCTACAGGTTGGATAACTCTCTTGACGGTGCCTTCACTGCCACACTGGCAGCTCGTTAGCGGGTTTTCTGTGATGCGCTGCTCAACCTCAAAAGTGTTTTGACAAGCACTGCAAGCATAAACGTATGTCGGCATTCAAATATTCTCCCTTTGAGTTTTCAATACGAGTTGAGATTATGGCATAGCGCCATTTGGGCAGAAGATGATCGTCTTCTGCCCACTTAGGTTAGGCTTCGGCTTCGATGATCTTGGCTAGTCGGTAGAAGAGGCTGGCGTAGATGCGGCTCATCTTAAACAGATGGTCCACTTTTAGCCTTTCGTCGGTTTCGTGGGCGTTACCGTCGCCTTCCCAGCCCGTGCCGATGCTGACAGTATTGGGGATGGCGCGCGCATAGGTGCCCCCGCCCATTGTGCCGGGTTCTAGTCGCTCTCCCGTCTCGTCGGCATATACGTCAACGATTGTAGTGATCAGTGGGTGATCGGTAGGGAAGTAGAGGGGAGGACTGTCGCGCGTCACTGTCAACGACCATCCGCTCTTGAGTTTCGCCAAATGGCTTTCAGCACGTTGATGCAACTGATCGCCGGTCATGGTAACTGGGTAGCGAATGTTGTAGAGCAGTTCGAGCTTCCCGTTGACCGTCTTGACGATGCCGAGGTTGCTCGTCAAATCCTTGCTAACATCATCCCAGAAGGTAATTCCGAGTCCAGCACCACCGACGTGAGAGGTGTCAAACAACTCGTCAAAATAGGTTGCTGTGCTGAGAGGTGAAATCTCGCGTAAGAATCGGAACATTCGGATCGCCGCAGAATCGCCTCCAAACGGATTAGCGCCGTGCGCCGCTTTTCCAAGTGTGGTGATATGGAGTTCATCACCTTTCCATTCAAATGAAACGTTCCGATCCCAGCTATCGGCAAGCTTGACGTCAATTTCCTGCTTGAGGTTTGCCGCAACTTTGACGATTGCTTCGCAGTGGTCGATAACGATGTTGGGTCGCTGTCCGCCGTTAATTGAAACCAAACTGAAATCGCCGGTCACAAGCGGGACGGAAACGATCAGATTCCCAATTCCTTTTTCGGCATGGAAGCACGGCCAGCCTGAGTCTGGGGCAACGCCGTAGGTTGGAGCTTCCTCTGTCTCCATATACCGAGTAACACAGCCAAAACCACTTTCTTCATTGCATCCGAAGGCTTGGCGCATACGAACATTGAGTTCTGGACAACATTCTTTAATGGCACGCATGGCAAAGAAACTCGCCATGGTCGGGCCTTTATCGTCGGTCGTGCCTCGAGCATAGACGTAGCCATTGTCGATTTCCGCACCAAACGGTTCATGTTTCCAGCCTGGACCAACTGGAACCACGTCAAGGTGTCCAAGCGACATAAACATCCCTTTGCCAGTTCCGAACTCGGCGTAACCGAGATGGCCTTCTAAGTCTGTCGTGGTCATGCCGGCTTGTTTTGAAAGCTCTAAGGCATAATCCAGCGCTTTCCGGTTTTCGGCACCATACGGTGCGTTTGGCTCGGGATCACCTTCAATGCTCGGAATTTGGAGCATCTTGATGTAGTCGGAGAGAAGTTCCTGCTCATGAGCGCGGAGCCAATCGTGAAGCTTGGCGATGGTAGCGTCCGTCATGAAACAAGCGTACCTCTGATGCCATCCGTGGCTTCGAGGTGAGCACCGGGGGTTTCGGGCGGTAGAGTTTGAAACCCCGCGATGTCAACAGATGTGTTCCACTATATGTGGGATTACGAGCCGGTAATTGCTTCAGTTTATTTGCAAAACTTTGAACTTTCTCAGGACAGCGCTTGAGAGAGGTCAGCAATAAGGTCATCGACGTTTTCGATGCCAATGGAGAGTCGAATAAAGTCTTGCGTAACGCCAGCGCTCTCCTGCTCGGATTCGGAGAGTTGCTGGTGAGTTGTAGACGCCGGATGAATCACGAGTGACTTGGCATCACCGACGTTCGCCAACAACGAGAAGATCTCCAATTTGTCGATAAACGTGAGCGCCGCATCATATCCACCCTTGATACCGAACCCGAGAATTGCGCCGTACTGACCACGATGGTGGTATTTCTTAGCCGTTTCATGGTCGGCATGAGTTGTCAATCCAGGATAGAAGACCCACTCTACGCTAGGATGCTGTTGAAGGAACTCGGCTACCTTTTGCGCGTTCTGGCTGTGTCTTTCGACTCGAAGATGAATCGTTTCGAGACCTTGCAGTAAAAGGAATGCGTTAAACGGTGATAGCGCGGCCCCGGTGTCACGTAGACCTTGAACTCTCGCTTTCAGACCGAACGCCACGTTTCCAAGGCCAGGGAAGTTGCCAAAGACCTCCCAGAATTTCAGCCCGTGATAGCTGGGATCTGCCTTTGTGAAGTTGGCAAAGCGTCCGCTACCCCAATCAAAGTTACCGCCATCGACTAAAACACCGCCAATCGATGTGCCATGACCACCGATGAATTTCGTTGCTGAATGGACGACGACATTGGCACCGTATTCAAACGGATTGAGAAGGTAGGGCGACGGCAGAGTGTTGTCAATGACAACAGGTAAGCCGTTATCCTTTGCAATCTTTGAAACTTCAGCAAACGGGAAGGTGTCGAGTCGAGGATTTCCGACCGATTCGCCATAGATTAGCTTCGTCTTGTCCGTAATAGCCCGAGCAAAACCCGAGGGATCAGAAGGATCGACGAACTTTACCGAGATTCCGAACTTGGGGAGTGTGTAATGAAGGAGATTGTAGGTTCCGCCGTACAAACTTGAACTGGCGATGATTTCGTCGCCAGCCTCGGCAATTGTCGTTATGGCCAAGGTTTCTGCGGCTTGACCGCTTGCTGTGGCGACGGCATGAGTTCCGCCTTCAAGTGCTGCAACTCGCTCTTCAAAAACTGCGGTTGTTGGGTTCATGATTCGGGTGTAGATATTCCCGAACTCCTGAAGAGCGAATAATCTCGCTGCGTGTGAACTGTCGTCAAATACGTAGCTGGTTGTTTGATATATCGGAACTGCTCTCGACTTTGTTGTCGGGTCTACGTGCTGCCCTGCATGAAGCGCAAGGGTTTCAAAACTGGGTTTCTTGGAGGAATCACTCATCTTGCCGGCATTGTATCAACGGCGATTGTTCATGGCAACAGAAACGAAATTTGTGATGGTCTGAGGGTGGAAAAAGGGAACGATCGAAGGTTCAAGTTCTATCTAGCCATCGCCATGAGCTTGTCACCCTTATCGGCGCCAAACAATTCACATAACGTTTGCAAAATAATGCTGTTTTTTCGGCGAAGTGTTGTATCCTAGACGGTCGAGGACCTGCCTACAGAAGAGTTTTCGACTGGCCGGAGCCCAAGGACCTCTTAACTGGTGCGCTTACAGATCGTTGCCATTCTTTGCAGCATTGATTTGTTGGGCGTTGTTAGGTCGGCGACTATTTTGGTCAGTCGGCACGAGCGGTCTTTCGGACGTGTTTTTCGTCCAGCTTCGTCCTTTGCTCACACGAGCACCATTGGCAATGAAGCCAACTATTGGAGAAAAGATCTTTGCGAAAAGCCTTTACACTTATTGAACTCCTCGTCGTTATAGCCATCATCGCGATCCTCGCCGCGATCCTATTCCCGGTTTTTGCTCAAGCAAAAGAAGCCGCCAAGAACACAGCAACGCTAAGCACCATGAAGCAGATTGGGACTGCTTGCATGCTCTATGGTGGGGATTATGATGATGGATATCCCACTTGGTCTGAATATTGGTACATGTACTATGTTGATAGTGCTAACAAAGGTTCGGACACGATTGATAGATATTGGGATGCCAAGCTATACCCATATGTAAAGAGTGGAAATCCTGGTCAAGCAGCGACTCCTGGCACAGGCACTGCTAACTGGGGCGGCGTCTGGCGAAGCGCAGGCAGCGAGCGCCCTGAAAATTATCGCAGTATCGGTATTAGCATGGGGCTGATCTATGACTCGGTTCGCACAAGCCCTTATTACTATCGATACGTCAATGCAAGCCAGATTGAAAAGCCAGCTGATACGATCTTTGTCGGTGACGGAGGCACAAACGGCCGACTTGGTCGAACGTATGATCAGCAAGGCTATTTTGAGCGCTGGATGTGTCGAGAGAACAGTCCTTTGCCTTCAGGTTGCCCATCTGCAGGGTACACCCGAGACGCGCCTTGGCGTTTTACCGATAAGGCTAACTATGCGTTCATGGACGGACATGCAAAAACAGTCAAAGGTGATGTTATTTTCCCAAGGCCGCCGAAGAACTCAAGTGGCAACTGGGCATTCGCTGCCGGCATTCCTCGAGGCAATCTAGAGTGCACCCATGCTAAGTACATGGCTGCTTTAGCAGATCAACGCGCCTATCACGCGAGCTACGCGCTAAGCACTTACGGGGTCACCTGTAACCCGTAATTTCTGAAGCAATTAGGAAAGAGGGCCGTGTAGTGATACTACACGGCCCTCTTTTTTACTTCGCTGTGTCAGCAGGCGTTTCGTTTCCAGGTGAGTTAGCGCCTTGAAGAGGAGTAGGCACATCTTCTTTTCCTTTTGCCATAGCTGACTCATCAGGCTTTGAAGCCGAGGTACTCGTCGGTGTGCCAGCTGGGCCGGCTTTTTCTTCTGCCGTTGAACCGTTTGAGCACCCTATGCACAACACAGCAAGAATCGTAATCCCTGCAATAAACAAGTTGGTCTTCATCAACTGAAAAAATTACCTCAGATAAGGTAAGTGCCAGTGTTTCTAGTTGTGGAAACAGGGGCTTATGGTCAAGTTCTGTGTCTTTGAAGACGACTCCTGGATAAAACAGTAGATTTGTTAACAATCTTCTTCTGTTTTCGAGAAGTTGCTGTATCATGTTTTCTCAAGTGACCCACTGCCATATGTGTTGAGCATGTGAGGTTAAGATTCTGTTTAACAGCATTCACTCGAAGACGAGTGTTTGTCTTATAATCATCGATGAACTCCTTGTAGTAATTCTGGATTTATCTATGCTGTTGAATGGTTGAAATTTCTCTTATACTGTTCGGTCACTGATTTGGAAGTAGCAGCTTCCTGTTCATTTATAGGATTCAAATGCATATTCGAAAAGCCTTCACACTAATCGAGCTACTCGTCGTGATTGCGATCATCGCAATTCTTGCGGCAATCTTGTTCCCAGTTTTCGCTCAAGCTAAGCTTGCAGCCAAGAAAACGCAAGACTTGTCGAACAACAAGCAGATCCTTCTCGGTTGTCAAATGTACACCGTTGACTACGATGACGTACTTCCCATGATTCGAAACGGAGCTTCTAACTGGCAAAATCCTGTCACGGGCGAGCAAATAAACAGTGGTCACAACGCTGTAAACCCATATATCAAGAACCGGTCGCTTTGGTTGTCGCCAAACGATACGATGCCTCGCTGTGACGCGACTTCGACGGGATATTTCTCGCCTTCCATCCAAAGCAACCCCACGGGTGGAGGTATCAGCTACGTTTTCTCCTACTACGTGTCTGGTTCAACGACTTCATTCGGAATAGGTGGTCGAGCCATTGGTGCTACCGTATATTCGAACTCCTTCTCCACGACTGCGGTTGGCGCACCTGCTAACACCATCTGGCTGATTCCTAGCTACATCAGTTGGAGCTACTGGAACGGACTCATGCAGTACCGAGCAGACCAACGACAATATGCCTTCGATCCATCGGTGTGGTCAGGCGGTCTGGCGACTTGGCCAAACGTAACGAGTGCTTCTGGCGCTTGGTGTTCCACTCAGGACGCCATGTCGGTCGGTGCATATGGCGGAATCACAAACTGGGGATTTGCCGACGGACACGCGAAGTCCATGAAGCGAGATCAGATTATGGATCGAACTTGGGTTACCGACCTAACCACAGCTATTGCTACAAATAAGAAGAACCTCATTCACTACGACGAGAAGTACAAGTAAGCATGAACGATACAACTAAGAAAGTCGTTCTTGTCGTCATCATTGTCTTGGCTGTGATCGCAGTTGCATTCACGGGTAAACAAATGGTTCAAGGTGACCAGATGGTGATCCAAAATCACATGGATGCGCCTGCTGGGCATAAGTCTGAAAAAGAAGCTGCGCTTGCAGGACAATCGGGTCCGCAGAGCGAAGCTGAAAAGAGTGCACTTCTTGACGGAAGTGCTCCGGGTGCTCCTGGAGGATCTGACGGAAAATAGCAGTTACTTACAGAGCTAGTACAACGAGACCGATTGTAGTTTGCAATCGGTCTCGTTGTTTGTTGACTTAACTTGCGACTAGATGACTATCTCTTGGCTTCGAGTCGACGACTTTTGCCAATTTCCTTAGGATGCTGACGCTGGCCGAGTTATCGTCGTCAATACTCTTGAGGCATCGAGCAAAAAGTTCGAGCGCTTCCTCCTTTGTGAAAGCAACGACTATCAAATCTGCACTTGGTTCCATCGACAGTGCAAATAGTCGGAGATTTACGAAACTCCACAAGGTTTCCCGCGTCAAAACTGGTAGATAGACGGAAACAATGGGTTAAACCTAGCAAAGTGAGCGGCAAAAGCAGTTTATTTGGTGAGGTTTTAGGCTATATCGTCTAGAATAAGGGTGGGGAGAAGTGTGCCCGCAAGGATGCCATGGGAAGGCTAACTAAGATATCCATAGCGGCTTTGGTGAGTGTGGCGCTGGCAAGTAATGCAGCGGCACAAACACCTTACAGCGTCAAGGCGACTGATACTGCTGCTCCTGTGAAGCAGGAGATCGGTGGAACGCAGACTATTGACGTTATTGCTTTGCGTGCGGGTGCTCCAGGTGCTCCTCTTCGGTTCGGTAACGTTGTTCCTGGTAGTGAGCGAGTTCAACTCAATACTAAACTTCTGGTCGCTACGACTGACTACGCGATCGACTACACCGTAGGCGTTGTCTATTTGAAAGTTGCTCAAAAGGTGGGTGACCAACTCACTGTCAGCTATCGGTACGGCTCAACATCATCTACGGCTACAACGAATTCGACTCCGTCGCTTCAAGGGTTAGGCGCGTTTAACTATAACGTGATGCCTCAGCTCTCCTTGTTGATGGGAATGGGGATGACCGAACGCGCTGCTGACGGCACCGTCATAAGTAGCAACGTTTTTGGTTGGAAGAATAGTTTTAAAACTTCCAATGGTGCAGTGAATGGTCTCTTTGTTTTTGGTGATCGTAACAAAGAGAACGTAGGAGCTGGCTTGAATATGGACGCGAACGCGAAGCCGGGCGACGCGTTGAAAGATGAAGGTTCAAGCAAATTCCTCGTGCAGAACTTCCAGACGCGGTTGCTTGGTGGACAAGCCAATTTCGATTTTCAGGATATCAGCAAGAACTTTGCGAACTATAGTTCGGTTTCGCAGGGTGGGTACAGCGCCGCCGATGTTCAGAAGTTCCAGAAAGAAAAGGGCTTGACTAGAACTGGAATGTCATTTAGTGGCATGAAGTTAGGTTCAGCAGCTTTCAGCAATTCATTCCGAGACGTCAAGGATCCTTCGGGCTCAATCACTTGGCGAAGTTTCGGAATGGAAAATAAAGGGTTGAAAGTCGGTTTCAACTCTCAGAAGGTTGATTCTGGATTTCAGCGATTTAAGGATATCTCTGAAACGGATCGCGATCAGTTGTTGAAAGAGCGCGGCATGAGCCGTCAGGACTTCACGGGTAGCTTTGATCAAAAAGTTGGAAAGCTCGGATTCAATTCTTTGTCAATCGTTGATGATTCGACTGGCAACAAGATCAATAAATCTGAAACGACTTTTGGTAACTCTGCTCTGAACTTCAAGTTCGGCGAACAATCGGTTTCGTCAGGATTTGGTAAGTTCTCTAATCTGAAGAATGATGAGAGGAACTCCTACGGTCGTGAGGCGGGCTTAAGGCGTCAGTGGATGTCGTTGAGCGCGACTCTCACGAAGGGTGGAACGCCTTTAACCTTTGCCGACAGCAGCTTTAAGAGTGACACGGGCAAATTTACTGCTCGTGACCTCGCTTACACTGGCAAAGCATGGAGCCTTGAGCATAGCGAGAGATCCGCTGATGCTGGTTTTACTAATCTCGGTGCGTTACAGGACGCCGAGATGGACAGTCACGTCAAGTCGATCGCTTCGATGTACGGTCCGGGCGTCGCAACGAAAACTCAGGATCGATCGAACTTTCTCAAGAGCCAGGGGTTGTCTCGCGACTACACCAAACTTTCTTCGAGACTGTTTAAGGGCACTGATTTCAGCGTCTCGACTTTGCAGTTCAAAGGAGCTAGTGACAAAGCGTCTTTGGATACGCTAAACCTGACGAACAAGAAGTTCACTGCTTCATTTAGGCGGCAGAATCTTGGAACCCAGTTTAACGAACTGTCCAATATGATGGATTTCGAGCGTCAGAAGCTCGGCACCATCATTGGTATGCAGCGAACCGACTTGGCATTCAACGTCGATTTGGGCGGGAATCGAAAACTCGATTTCTCGAAGATGATGACTTCGATGGATGCTGGTTCGGTCAATCGAACCTTGTTGAACTACTCAGCAAAAGGACTGTCGGTATCGGCTGGTGCAAGGGATGTCACAAACGGTTTTAGCAGTGCGAGTTCTCTGATTGAGTCTGATGCTGAGAAGAGCCTGTTATCGACCTTCCAAGGTTTTAACGAGCGAGATCTCAGTGTGAACTGGGATGTGAAGTCCGGCCTGAAAATGCAATTTGCCATGCAGGACGCACATAATTCGCTGACCAGCGAAGTAAGAAAGATGACAAATGGGCTAGTCGACTGGCAAGTTGATAAGCTGACGCACGTCAAGCTGGTCTCGATTGAGCAGCGGAACAATGATCCGCTTGCAACCCTATTTAGCAGCTCATTGCAGCAGATCAGTCTCGCTAGGGATATGGGGCGCTTCGGGAAGTTTGAGGTTCTTGAATCTCGCCAAACTTACGATGGGACGTCGAATACTTCACTTGATTCGATGAAGCGATACTTGGCATACGAGACCAAGATCGATAAGTTGACTAGCGTCCGCACTGAGCAAACAAGCACGAATTTTGGTGACGGTACTGCGGAAAGCATTAGCTCGAATACCATTAGCCGCACTTTAGCGAAGAACGCTGGCGTATCGCTAACAGATACTCGTATTAACCGATCTGGAAATGAAAGCGACGAAACCAAACGCAACTATGGCTTTTGGTATGAGTTCCAGAATGGTCTGCGATTTAGTTACGGATACAATCGACAGCTTGCTGGAACGACAAATGGGACGATGTCGAGCACTGTTTCGCTTGGCACTAACTCAAGCCAGAATTTGGCCGCTGACAAAATGGGATCAATCCAGCAGGGGGCAGTCGGCGGCTTGATGGTTGGTGGCGGTTACGGCGTCAATACGTGGGATTCCGGTGATCGAACCCAATCGTTTAGCAACGTCAACGTCAGCACAGCCAAACCTCTGAAACTCGCTTTTGTTGATAACTTGAAGCTGAATTTCGGAATGGACACGGCTGCCGATTACAGCACATGGTTAAAAGAAAACCGGTTGATGGGTTTCTCTGGCAACGTGGGCAAGAACACGTTTGCCTACGAATACCGTAGCCAGATGGCGACGAGTGGAAGTCGTGGCATAGATCGTTCGTTCAGGTTTGGAACGGAGGACAACGCCAAGCGCTTATTCTCTGGTTCGCTGTTCTATAAGGTTAGGACCTTGCCTACTGACGAACAGTTCATGATTCGAGACTTTAGTGTGACGGCGCGACCGACCAGCAAGTTGTCGATTACGAATCAGCTTCAAACGAACCCCGAAGTTGTCAAAACGGATGTGATTCTTGGAACGTTGCCTCAGGCTTCTCGAAGCAATAAGTGGCTGATGAACTATCAGCAAAGTGCGCAAAGCACCATTGGAGCTTCTTGGCAAGAACTGATCAACGAACAAAACAATGCTAAGTCGACGACGGCAGGTATTAATCTTGGTCTCTTCCAGAAGACTTCGTCGCCGCTGACACTGTTTTATGGAGTTGAAGAAGCATCTGGAAACGTTGCTTATCGGTTGACCCAGCGTTACAACCTGCAATACTCGCAAAAGAGTGGACTGAGCAGTTTCAGCCTGTTCCTGGGCAACGTCAGCTACGAGCATAGTATTGCTGACGGCCAACTTCGGAACAACTTAACGATGCGTCTTGACTATCAAGTGCGGTTCTAGGTCGAAGGCAAGGTAACTTTGTGATAGCTCTATAGGAGAGATCACATGCTACTTGCTTTAGCGATGACGACTGCACTTGCATCAACGAACCTACCTTTTGTCAGCCCAATGTTTGGAGACCATATGGTTCTTCAAAGGGGTATGCGTAACGTAATCTGGGGTTGGACTAAGCCTTCCGAAAAGGTGGCTATTTCCATCGGTGGAAAGACGTTATCTGGGGTGGCTAGTGCCTCTGGTCGATGGGAAGTTTCATTTGATCCACCAGCAGTTGGAGGGCCCTATACGTTGAAAGTCTCTGGTCCAGAATCGGTTGAGTTTAAGGACGTCCTCGTCGGTGACGTATGGATTTGCTCTGGCCAGTCGAACATGGAGATGGGGCTGACGCAGATCAACAATCCTGAAATCGTCAGTTCTAGTACAGATTCGTCGCTGAGATTGTTCATGGTTGGTAGGCAAGTAGCCTACGCGCCGCTATCGACTCCGACAGGGCAATGGAAGTCATGCAATCCCCAGACGGTTGCTGAAAATGGTTGGGGTGGCTTTTCGGCAGCAGGGTATTTCTTTGGTAAAACCCTTCGCAAGGAACTCCATGTGCCGATTGGCCTGATTCAAAGTGCGTGGGGCGGAACGAGCGTAGAAGCTTGGCAATCAAGTTCAGCTATCAAAGCGACAGGCGAGTTTCTTCCGGTTTTGGAAAGCTTCGAGAATCGACTAAAGAAAGGTCAGCCTGTACTTTCAACCTACAACGACCTATGGCTCGAAAGAAAAGAGAATGGTGAAGCGCTAGGTTTCAGTCGAGAAGTCGTTGATGACATCGGCTGGCCAGATATACAGTTGCCAGGTCGTTTTTCTGGAGAACCCGGCGTTGCATGGGTTCGGAAAACCTTCGAACTGACTTCTGTTTCAGATGCAGAGCTATTTCTGGGAACCATTGACGAAAGTGATTCTCTCTGGATCAACGGACACTACATCGGATTTACAGGATTTGATTGGGCTTGGCGACACTACAGCATTCCAAAGGCATATCTAAAGGAAGGCTCCAACACTATTTCGATTAGAGTTTTCGATTCAAGACGTTTGGGCGGATTTACAGGGAAAGCCGAGCAGATGTATCTCCAGCTTGGTTCGACGCGGATAGATTTAGCAGGCACCTGGAAGTTTATGCGGACTCTAGATAAGAGTGCAATAAAAGACAAGCCGTACGACACAGAACCTAATCCGACTGTCCCGACAGTGATTTACAATGGCATGATTTTGCCAATTGCGCCATTAGCAATAAAAGGTGCGATTTGGTATCAAGGCGAGTCGAACTGGTATCGAGGGGTTCAATATCGAAAACTGCTGCCAGCGCTTATCAAAGATTGGCGAACCATCTTCAAACAACCAAACCTACCGTTCTACATTGTCAGTTTGGCGAACTATGGCGATCTTCCAAAACAACCGGGGGATGACTACTGGGCTGAAGTTCGTGAGGCACAAGCGTTGACCGCAAAGAATGTTCCGTTCACAGGATTAGCGGTAACGCTTGACGTTGGTGAAGCGAATGACATTCACCCGAAGAACAAAGAAGCAGTCGGAGAGCGTCTAGCCAAAATCGCGTTGGCTAAGAACTTCGGCAAGACGGTTGAGTACTCCGGACCAGTGTTTGAGTCTATTCGAACAGTGGGTAACAGTCTTCGAGTCAAGTTCTCTCATGCTGGAGGTCTGACATTACGATCTGCAGAAGTTTCTGGATTTGCCATTGCCGGAGCTGACAAAGCTTGGCATTGGGCCAAGGCAAGAGTCGAAGGTTATGAGGTCATCTTGACGTCGCCCGAAGTTCCAAACCCTGTCGCGGTTCGCTACGGATGGGCTGCGAATCCTTACGTTACGCTATTCAACGGAGCCGGATTACCAGCCGGACCATTTCGATCAGACACTTGGACTGAGTTGAGTAAAGACCACCACTAGAACCGGATTATTCTGTGGACAAAAGACGCGGAGACTGAATGGTCTCCGCGTCTTTTTTTTTGACAGAGCGACGGAGTAGTTGAATGTTACGAATGACGATCATCAAACGGAACCTTCACGTCGAAGCTGGGCTAGAATCAGAGTAATGATTGCCCTCGCTCTGGTTGCTTCATTCCTTAAACAGGATATCTCTGACGACCTGATTGAACTGACCCAAGGAGTTCACAAACTCAGTCAGGTTGGTGTTCCTGGAATTGTCAGCGCGATTTCAAAAGATGCGGTGCCGTTTGTGGTTGGCGATGACTCAGGCGCTCGGCCAGTCGCGGTGGCAGGCAGATTAGGGAAGGGAAGAATCGCGGCGATAGGTCATGGCGGTTATCTCTCGATGCAAGCGATCAAGGAAGCCGATAACGGTCGACTTGTGTTGAATATGGTGAAGTGGTGTTCTCGCAGAAAGTCTGAAATCAAGGTTGGTACTTTTCGAGGAAGAACAACCGGAGTGGGCAGAGAACTAGGATTTCAAGAGATCACAGTGACGGACAGAACCATGTCTGACGCTGACGTTGTTATCGTTACCGATACTGTAGATCCTGCAAGCATTCTCGACTACATCATGAAAGGTGGTGGTGTCGTTGTTGGGCAGACCCCTTGGGGATGGAAGCAGGTTCATGCTGCTGATTCTCTACTAGGCGATTTTGGATGGAATGAGGTTCTTGCGCGAGCGGGAATCGTCTATTCAGATGGAACGATCGACCATCCGAAGGTGATTGAAACATTCGAAGCAGCAAAGAAAGTGAATGCTGCTGAAGAGATTCCGAAGCTTTCTGAAGACGTGAATGCAGTAGGAGTGATCGCTGCTGCGATTCGAGATTGCCCAGAAAACACGGAGTTTGCCAAGAGTGTTCGCGCGCTGGTGAAGGGAAGCGCTATCAAGGCACCATCCAAGCAAGAACCGCTTACGCAGAAGGATGGTTTGTCGAGATTAGCGCTCGTGATCAAGGACATGGACCGAAAAGCAGGTTTTCCGGTTACGGGAATTGATCCCTCGGCTGTCTACTTCCCCGGTTTGGTGAAATCAGGTACGCCGCGCCAAAGCAAAACGGTCGCGATCTCAGTAAATGACGGTCAATGGTCAAGCACGGGGTGTTACGCTGCACCAGGAGAACAGATTTCTGTGACTTTGCCTCCAAGTTTGGTTGGTAAGGGGCTCGGGCTTCAGATTGGTGTACACAGCGACGAACTTTGGCATCTACCGAAGTGGGAGAGAAATCCTTCAGTCGTCGTCAAGACAAAGTTTACGAGTGATCACGCTGAACTCATTAGCCCTTTCGGCGGCTTGGTTGTCATTACTGTCCCGTCAGATCTTGGGTTGAAACCACAGAAAATCACGCTTGAGAATATCGTCGGGTCTCCTAGATTTGTCTTGGGCGAAACCACGGTTGCCCAATGGCAAGAGAGTCTGAAGTCGGGTGCTCCTTGGGCAGAATTACAGTCGAAGCACCTTATTTTGAGTGTTCCGACTTCAGAGGCAGCCAAAGTGGCCGATCCAACCCCGCTGATGAAGTTGTGGGACCATGTGATGGATCTATATACGGAGCTCGACGGTAGCCCTCTGACGATTCGCCCTGAAAGAATCGTTGCAGACCAACAGATCAGCGCCGGATATATGCACTCGGGTTACCCGATCATGACTTGGATGGATGATTCGGTTCCTCTTTCGCTCAGCTATGATCGCCTAACAAAAGACGGCACATGGGGCCACTGGCATGAGCTAGGCCATAACCGACAAAAGGGTTGGTGGACATTTAGTGGCACCGGAGAAGTTACGAATAACGTTTATGTGTTGTACGCGATGCAGAAGATTGACAAGAAATCTCTTTTTGATCGCATCGGAAAAAACAAAGCAGAAACTGATGCCTACCTTCTCAAGCCAGACTTCGAAGTCTGGAAATCAAAGCCATTCACTGCCTTGACCATGTATGCGCAACTGATTGACGCCTTTGGTTGGGACAGTTACAAGAAGGTGATGCGAGCTTATCTCTCCGCTCCAAAAGGTGATCTCCCAAAAACAGATGAAGAGAAGCGAGACCAGTGGATGGTTCGCTATTCAAGGCAAGTAGGGAAAAACCTTGCACCGTTTTTTGAGAAGTGGGGAGTACCCGTATCTCCTGTCGCGAAGCAGTTGATCCAAGATTTGCCCGCTTGGCAAGGATAAGCCGTGCAAGAACGCATTCCAAGTTCATCGGAACTGGTTCGCAGGGTCGATGAACTCAAGGTGCCTTTCGAAGTGCTCGTTGAGGACGGTAGGTTTCGTGTTATACGGGTAGCCAAACCGTTCTTCCAAGGCTCAGAGTATTGGGTTATCAACGAAAAGGGGTTTCTTTGGGAGCCGTGTGCCTCTGAGGATGATGCACTTGCGTACCTTGTGTCCGAAGAGGCTTTGGACTATCATGGCCGGTGATGACGCCTCAAACAAAACCAACTAGAGCAAATGCTTTGATAATCTTTGGAGCTTTTGTATTTATAAATGTCCTATTGTTGGTTTTCGTCGGAATGAAAACTGAACAGGTTTCGCCTCTAGCGATCATCATGTCTGCTCTGAGCTCGGTCGGCTGCGTTTATTGGAGTGCGCGCAAGTTGGTTCTCACCGATCAGGTGGGGATGTTTCAAGCCAACATGCTTTGCTGCCTTGCTTTTGCTGAACTTGTAATGCTTTTTGGCACGTTCACAGGGCCGGGGCCGGATGGACCACTACCATTTGCCATTGTTTCGTGGGGATTGCAATTCACACAGGTTCTTCCTAAGCTGTTACGCTACGCATGGCTGTAATAATTAGCGATTGATGCAAAGTTCTTAATCAAACTTTCTCATTCTTGGCGCATCCTATAGCTGGGGCGAATCGTCTCGTCTTAATAAGCAATGGCACATAACGGTCGCGCCATATCGGGTTTTATGAGTTGGCCACTCGCGGGGTGGGACTCTATAATACGGTCGTCAACGACCGTCCTCGAGTGGGCTCGCATGTGTACGCATGCGAGCCTTTTTTGTTTTCAAACTGCGACGAATTGCCAAAGCTCAATCGCCGGAGGAGGCCGGCTTAAAAGGAGAACCTGCAATGTCTTGTGATGTGTTAGTACTGAATAGCAACTACGAGCCGCTCAATGTTTGCACCATGCGGCGCGCTGTCTCGCTTTTGCTTCTCGGAAAAGCTGAAATAATCCATTCGCGTGAGAATGGATATCAAACCGTGCATGGTGAAGAGGAAGCGCCTTCGGTTCTAAAGATGAGGTATCAGGTCAGGCGGCCAATGCCACAGTTACGTCTCTCGAGGCACTCGGTTTTAGCTCGCGATAACTACACCTGCCAGTATTGTGGATGCCGAAACAAGGATCTTACGATCGACCACGTCATTCCAAAGTGGGCCGGAGGGCCGAATACATGGGATAACTTGGTTGCGTGTTGTCGCCGATGTAATCTTAAGAAGGCTGATAAAACACCACAACAAGCACATATGAAACTGGCACGTAAGCCAAAGCGACCACACTTCGTTCCATATCTTTCTTTACCGCTTTACCTCAGAGCCCAGGGCCGAAATGATTGGAGAGATTTCTTGCCGATCTATGAGGAAATCATTNNGTGAATCACGCCAACATACGAGGGTTAGCTGTTTGCCTCAGGAACCTCCTGGGGCAAACTTGTTACAGATTTGCCATTTCTGGTGATCACTTTTCATAAAAAATGAAAAGTGCGTTGCATTATTAAGAGAGCGTTTAGGTTTTGTTAAAGAACAAGAGTTCGTAATGATCTCTTAAAAAAGGCTCCTCAATATCGCTATCGTTGTGCCGTGGTGCAACACCCATGGCAAGACGGAGAATTCTTATTATGAAGAAAGCTTTTACGCTTATTGAGCTGCTCGTTGTAATTGCAATCATTGCAATTCTCGCGGCTATCCTATTCCCGGTCTTTGCCCAAGCAA
>DDEQ01000027.1 GCA_002336105.1 Chthonomonas sp. UBA1950
CTCAAACGTGTCGGGGATGTCAACAGTGGATTCCCTATGTAATCGTTACGACTTGAGACGAGAGATCGCTGATTGCCGCCGGACCAACAGTTCGAGTCGAAAAGCAATCCCTGCTGTTGCGCCCTAACAGAAAGCCGCTTCTGGCCGGTTTGGGCAAAGATGTTATTTGTAAAAACCACATCTTTGTGCTTCACGTTCGGGTCGATTGCAATGACAGCGTCTAAAGAGTTGTAAAACGTATTTCTTGACACTTGCACATGCTGCAGCCCTTCTTTTCGGCCGAAGTCGCCATAAGCAAAGGCTGATTTGGTGTTCGAAATAATGTTGTTTTGGATGGATATCCGTTTCAGTGCTCTTGGGTGCTCAGATAGGCGAGCTTCGTGGGCGGCATATATTCCAAAGAACGGCTTACCATCTCGATAATATCGACGATCGCCGGTGCTGTAAATAAAGTTTGAGTTTACGACTGTGTCGGAACTGGCATCCAGATAAATGCCTACACTGAAGTCGTCGAAGACGGTGTTGTTCAGGATTTTCACATTTGCGGAAGACCTAATTCCGATCCCTTCACCATAGCTTTTTGATACGGTGCAACCTTGGATGAGCACGTTTTCGGCGTCGTCAATCGCAAGTGCTGGGGGCCAGTGGCGCGGAGTAGTGGGAACAGAATTGTTCAAAACGCAATTGATGATCTTCGTGTCGATCACGCTGAAGTTTTGGGAAACACCTGGGGACTGGTACCCAAAGTAGATACCAGAACGCTTGGCATTTCTGACTACACAATTCTTGATGGTGATGTCATGCGTTCCGTAGAATGACAATCCATGGGTGTTGCTGTTTCGAAACTCAAGTCCCTGAACCACGAAGTATGGACTCGCAGCGATGACGGGGTCCTCTGAGCTCCTTAAGGCAGAGCAATCGACGATCGGTTTTTCTTTGGGATACGCGGTAATCGTGATTGGGTCAAGCAGTGTTCCGCCGCGAAACACAAGCTTGCGGTTGAGCAAATAGGTCCCACCACGAACGTAGATCACGTCTCCAGCTTTCGCCCATGAAATTGCTTTTTCAATAGTTCGGAACGGCGATTGCTTCGTGCCGTAGGTTGAGTCTGAACCCTGAGGCGAAACAAAAAACTCTTTAGCGCTTGCGTGCGAGACTAGGAGCATCGTTGCGATCGAAAACAGAGTCTGCGTAGTCTTCATTTTTGGTGTGCTCCGGTAAGGGATTAACTAGGTATTGAAACGCCGCATCCGCTCCTAAAGATCCACTTAGCCCGATTCGCGGGGTGAATTCACCGCAGGAGAGGCTCAACAGAACTATGAAGATCAGATTATGAGCAAACGTGCAAACTATGTGCGATGGTGTTTGTTGTTGAGCTTTGTATTGTAGTTGTCTTAGCTGTCTTTATCCAGTTGCTACTTCTTTGGGGTTATCGGTCGAGATTTCGTTCTAGCGATGCCGCTTCGTCAGGGCTGCCCACTGTTGACGGAGCTGTCTTCGCCTTAGTCGGACTACTACTTGCATTCACTTTTTCAGGCAGTCAAAGCCGGTTAGAGCATCGACGAGAAACCGTACTACATGAAGCCAATGCGATTAGCACCGCGTACAGCCGCGTTGATCTCCTTCCAGAGCTTCAGGCGCAGATGGTTCGGAAGAAATTCAAGGTGTATATCGACAAACGTGAAGCTGCTAAGAACTCTCTGCCAAACATTGATCTTGCCGAAACGTATTGGAGCCAGTCGCACGTTTTTGGTTCCGCGTTGTGGAAATCGGCGCTGGCGGCAACCGAGGATTCTGTCGAAGCGCGTCGGTTATTACTGCCTGCTCTCAACGAAATGTTTGATCGAGGGATGGATCGCGAGGTGGCAACACGAAGCCATATGCCACCCATCGTGGCGGCACTCTTGTTTGTGCTCACCGGGTTAGCCGCACTTTTGGCCGGTCGAGCGATGGCAGGAAGTAGTCGAGAAATGAGCCGCACTCATCGATGGACACTCGCGATTGTTTTCTCGCTCGTGTTGACAACCCTGTTGGATCTTGAGTATCCGCGACTCGGGTTCATCCAAGTAAGAGAGGCGGATCAGGCCATGGATACTGCAATCCAACCAATCCTGGATTTTGAGAGAAAATCGGAAGCTCTCAGTAAATGAGAGCCTCCAACTCGATTCCGGCTTATGGAACCGCCGTTATCTTCACGTTATCTATTCCCCACCCTCGAGTTGCTGCTGTTCCGAGCAGGTTCCCTGTGAAGTGAAGAACTGCTGAGTCATCTGTATGGTCCGTCGTGAACGAAACTCGATAGACGGTGTCGTAGTACAGAATTTCTGGTGTGAAGTAGTAGCCCAAGGTATTTGCCTCTGTTCGGCTGGTTCCTGGGGCGACTTCATCGCCGTCTGGGTAGGTCTGCTTATCGTCTTCGATGTTCGAGAACGAGCGTGTCCAAACGTTCGTGCTGCCAATCAGAACGTTAAACGCGCTGTTGTTCACAACACCATCCCAGTTCCCAACGACATACAGGTCGAACTCTATCTTGAGTTTCGTGTGAGTTGTCAGACTCGAAATGGTGAGTTGCGCTCCATCAGTACCGCCAAACAACCCGAGGAAGTGGCGACCAGAAGGAGTTGTACCGGCGGTCTGGGGATACCACAAACCAGGCACTCCTGACTCAAAGTCATATTCGATGACCGTTGCGTCGACAACGGTGACAGTTGCCGTCGCGGTCCGAGCTGGGTTTGAAACGCTTGCTGCAGTGACTGTGTAGGTCCCTGCTGTTGTAGGTGCAGTGTAATTGCCAGCACTTGTCACAGTTCCCGCTGAGCAGGTCCACGTAACTGAAGTGTTATTGGCATTCGATGCCATCGCCGTGAAGTATCGGCTCGCACCGGTCACGAGTGTCGCAGTTGTCGGGGTGATACTTACTGAGATTTGGTTAACTGTTACGGTAGCCGAAGCAGTGCGTGTCGTATCGGCAACACAGGTTGCTGTGACAGTGTAGCTTCCCGCCGTCGTTGGTGCGGTGTATACGCCAGTTGAGGTAATCGTTCCGCCCGTCGCGGTCCAAGTCACTGACTTATTCGAAGTGTTCGAAACGGTAGCGGTGAAGGTTGTGCTTTCACCTTCTCCAACTGTTGCGCCGAGCTTGTCAAGCGTGATTGTTGGTCGCGTGTCGCTCATCGTGACGACTGCATTCGCAACAGCAGATGAATACGCTTTGCTTATCGCGCGGATTGTGCACGTTCTCTTTGTATCGGGAGCCGTAAAGACGCCGTCTTGCGTGATTGTTCCGTAGTCGGTGATCCAGGTTACATTGGAGTTCGACGAGCCTGTCACAGTCGCGGTGAATGTCTGCTCCTCGTTGGGGACAAGAACAACCCGCGAGGGACTTATCGATACTTTTACAGTCGAAGACGTCAGGACTGTGATTGTCGCGGTAGCGGTTTTCGAAGAATCTGCTGTGCTTGTCGCCGTGATCAAACAAGTCCCAGCAGAACTTGGAGCAGTGAATACACCATCGGATGTGATTGTGCCTCCTGTTGTGGTCCAAGAAACAGCAGAGGTATCAGTGCCTCCGAGTGATGCAACAAAGGTCTGAGAGTCCCCCGTCGACATGGTCAGTGTTGAAGGTGTGATCGTTAATTCTTTTGATGAACTGCTTGAAGATCCGCCTCCAGATCCTCCACAGCCGAATATCGCGCCTAAAAGCCACAAGCAGGCAGCGATAACAACCCATCGTTGTCGATGTCCCATAACGATTACAACGGCAGGAAATGAGCCACTATGCTGCAAAATGAAGGCTCCGAGAACGTATTCACGGAGCCTTCATTATTGGAAATGTATTTGTTCGTTTATTGCAGTTTTGCGAACTGGTGCTTGCCCACTTTTAGAGTTTTTCCTGCTAATTCAGATCGAGGAATCGGCGAGAAACCGCTCACCTTTTCGCCGTCGAGCGAAACCGCGCCAGCTTTGATCAGGTCCTTCGCGTTGCCGTTGCTCTTGGCAAATCCGAGTGCGCAGATGAGCGCAGGGAGTGCAACATCGTCACCCAAATCTGCTGGGATGTCCTTTTCGGGAGCATCGACTGGCTGTTGTCGTTTGGAGAACGTTTCGATGAAATACTGCACCGCTTCTTCGGCGGCAGCCTCACCATGATACAGCGCGACAATTTCTCGACCGAGGCGTATTTTTGCGTCTCGCGGGTTCTTGCCTTCGCTCAGCATCTCATGAACTTCTGGCATCGGAACGTCGGTACAGAGCTCAAACCAGTTCAGGATGAGATCGTCCGGAATCGACATCGTTTTACCAAACATATCGTTTGGAGAATCGATGACCGAAACGTAATTGCCAAGCGACTGGGACATTTTCTCTTTGCCGTCTGTGCCTAGAAGCAGTGGCGATAAAACCACAACCTGAGGTTCTTGGCCGCTTGCTTCTTGAAGTTGTCTCCCCATGAGGTTGTTGAACTTCTGATCGTTACCGCCAAGCTCAACATCGGCCTGCAAAGCGACAGAGTCGGTTCCTTGCAATAGTGGGTACATCAGCTCGTGCATGGCGATGGGCTGGTGTGCATCCCATCGCTTAGTAAAATCATCACGTTCCATGATTCTAGCAACGGTGGTTTTTGCGCAGAGTCGTAGAACATCCTCGAAGGTCATTTTGCCGAGCCATTCGCTGTTCGGACGGATCTCAGTCTTGTCGATATCCAGAATCTTGCCGAACTGCTTCTTGACCGCTTCGACATTTGCGAGAACTTCGTCAGCTGTAAGTTGTTTTCTCGTTTTACTCTTTCCGCTCGGATCGCCGATCATCGCGGTGAAATCGCCAACGACCAATACGGCCGTGTGCCCCAGCCGCTGAAAGTCTCTGAGCTTACGCAAGACAACTGCCCAACCCAGGGTGACGTCCTTAGCCGTCGGGTCAACGCCGAGCTTAACACGGAGTGGACGGCCTTTCTCTAACTTTTTCTTGAGGTCGTCTTCACTGATGATCTCCGTCGTGCCTCGGCGAAGAATGGCAAGTTGTTCATCAATTGTCATGCGAATCATCAGTTTACCGAGGCTAACCATTGAACGATTTCATTATCGGAAGGCACAAACAGGTATGCGTGTGTTGATTGCGACAATGTTGCTCCTGTTGGCGTCGGTGATGGTCCGGGCAGACGGAGCAATGTTTCAAGAGAAGGTGACCGCGTTGCCTGCGCAGCAGATCAGCCAAGAAGCGCCATCTCCTATTCCATACCAAAGAGCCGTCGTGAAATGGGACGGAGCAGAAGAGACTTTGCTGATTGAATCGACGCTTGCGGGACCGCGCGGTGATTACGGATGGGTGGTGCCGTTGCCGACGCGTCCGTCGTTCGTTAAGGCGGTTAAGCCCGAGTACATTGCGCGAGCATTCTCGCAGCGCAAACCGCAGATCACCACCCTTCGAGAGAATGATCCGATCCCGAGGCTCCTTGTTGCAGGTGTTCTCTCTGCGTTTGTTCTTACCGCTGGATTGCGGTATCGAAAGTTGGATATTGCCTGGCGAATCCCGCTATACGCATTCGAATCGGCACTAGCGATAGGCATTGTTTATTGGCTCGGAATGAAGCCCGTACCCGATTTCATGTCAGTTGAACGGACAGCTTTCGGTGATGCATTGTCTGCCACGGCGAAAGCGGTCCATGTTGAGAGCTTTGGAACTGTCGGATCTTATGAGGTCAATCTTGTGTCATCTTCGAGCGGCTCTGAACTCTTTGATTGGTTCGAAACCCACCATATCCAAGTTCCTGCGACAAGCAAAGAAGCTCTCAAAGGCTATATCAAAGATGGTTGGGTTTTCCTCACCGCAAATTTCCGAAAGAACGAAGATCGGCCCCTTCCGCCTCACCCACTAAAGGCCGTTTTCGCAACGAACAAGGTGATCTATCCTATGCGTCTCACTGGTACCCAGGAAGTTCCGTTGCGCCTTGAACTTCTCGTCATCTCTGACAAAAAGGCTGAGATCGAGGGAATGAAGACATGGGTTTGCGCTGATGATCCTCTCACGATTGCCGTGAACCGAGACCCCTCGCTTGATCACCGAATCTTCAACGATTGGCACGATAACCTTTACGATATGGCTAAGGGCGGAATGATCACGACGTATCTTCGGGGCGATTTTAAGCCAAGCGAAATGCAGAAGGACTTTGAAGTGAAGTGGAAGCCGTACGAGCGTTTCATCGCTACACTTCATACAAAGGAGCAAGCGGACATCCATTTTCGCAGTCTGATCGCGGCGTGGATGCCGTTTGGCGCGTCGCTTTTTGGACTAGTGAGCCTGATCTGGACTAAGAAGCCAGGTCTGACAGTCTCGTTTGGCGTAGTTTCGACGGTCCTTTTCGCAGTTGGTTACGCGTACAGTTGGTACACGTCGGTTGAGGTCATTGAGGGTCCTCAGTTCCAATCGGCAATCTACGGTAACTATCCCGTCTATTAGTCGCACGTATTCCGGCGCCATATCGAACCCTAATACAGGACTCTCCATCGCAAGCGGAGAGTCCTGTATTAGTGATCCCTGCCCTGTATGTCTGGAGAGGAATCTCGCAAAAATCGGAACAAACGACTACGATCAATCTGTTATATTCATCAGGCCAGAGGTCACATATTTTAAGTTTCTTGGCCTGTCGATTGGGAAGTATTGGTTTGAAAAACATACATCTATGTTTAGATAAGTAGGCTAACATAATCGAAAATCTAGGCTAAAGAGTAAGGATATACAGACAAATGCCCGGTATTAACAAAGCTGATTTGCAGAGAGTCCTAGATAATGCAACGAACGGTTTGGGAGACTACGCCGCGACTTATCTAGAGAAGGTTGAGACGGGGCGCAAGCGAGAACCAGTAAAGACTGGGTCCAGAGGACAAGTGACAGTATCCTGGGGAACTGAGGATAACGAGCGTACGAATGAGGTTGGACACAAAGGGGCTGTTCGGTATTGGCAATGCAAAGACATGTTTAATACCAAAGGAACTGACTTTGGCTAAGCATCAACTCATGCAGTCTTGAGCAGTGACACTTACACTTCGGAATTCGGTGGCTATCAAAAAGGGCAGCAAGGATCCATCGAACCAGTGACGAGAAGCGTTTCGAATTTCGATCCATCTATTGCACATCTCTGGCTAAACGGGAAACCGCTTGCTGAATGGTTGAGTAATGCGCAGAACTTCCAAGCCCAACTCGATTCAGTAAGTTACGATGAAGGCAATACGAAGTTTGTCCTCTCTGTTGATCCCAGTCTGAATATCTGGAAAATCGAGCAGTTTCGCGGAGGCGGGAAGGCTAGCGAAACCGTCATTCAATCTTGGCAAAAACTGAAAACAGGCGGACTAATTCCCTCCGTGGTTATGCGTGAGAACTTCAATCGAGACAGTAGTCGATTGAACAAAACAACCTATGAGTTGAAGTCAATTAGCTACAAAGTGCCAGAAGAAGCTCTAGCGATTAAATGGCGAGAGCGAACGCTAGTGGAAGATTTCATTAACGGCAAACACCTGAAATTCTTGAACGGCAAATTGATAGTGAACCATCAGTTTGACGATCCAAATCCATCTGGCCCCTTAGTCAAATTTGGAATAATCAGTTCGGTTGTTCTGATTGCATTAGGTTTCTTTATCGCCCGACGTGGCAGAAGCAGAAAAACCTAATGCTAGTGAAGCACTAAACGTCTCGAGGGTCACGGTACGGATAGCTGCCTAGGATGGTGGTCTCTAAGGCGTGCTGGCGAAGCTCTTCCAGCGCAGATTGAAGTGCGGTATCCGTTCGGTGGCCGTTGCAATCGCAGTAAAAAATGTATTCGAACGTTGCTCTTTGGGCAGGGCGACTCTCGATCATCATGAGGTTGACCCCGTGCTCTTCGAAAGTTTTAAGCGCCTTGACGAGTTCGCCAGGTCGGTTCCTCAGGTTAAACATCACACTGGTCTTATCGTTTCCAGTTTTTGCCGGCTCGTTGTAACCCAAAATGATAAACCGAGTGCGGTTCGCAGGGTCGTCCTGAATGTGCTCAACCAGGATGGGAATACCAATTGTTTCTGCGGCCAGTCGATTACAAATCGCGGCACCTTTTGGATCTTCTAAGGCTTTCTGAGCGGCGCGGGCCGTCGGAGCTGATTCGACTATTTCAGCGTGGGGAAGGTTCGCTTTAAGCCAACGTCGACACTGGTTGTAGGGTTGACCGAAGGCATACACTCGCTCGATTTCGCCCAAGGTTGGGGCGGTCGAAACCAGGTGGTGTTGAATGGGAACGTATAACTCAGCGCAAATCTTGACGTTGGTTTGCGGAAACATGTCGAGAGTTTCCGGAACTACTCCCGCAACCGAGTTCTCTACTGGAACAACACCGTAATCAACGTTTCCATGCTCGACGGCGTGGAACACCTCAGGAATGTTGTCTTGAGGCATGAATGTTGTGCTTGACCCAAAAGTCAGAATCGAGGCCATGTGCGTGAACGTTCCGGCTGGTCCCCAATAGGCAGCGACGAGAGGCTTTTCGGCGGCGCGTGCGGCGCTAATGATCTCGCGAAAGACCGCTTGGAGCTGGCGGTTTTGCAGTGGCCCCGGATTCATCTGCTCAAGACGTTGATAGATGGCTCGCTCGCGCTCAGGGGTGAAGTAGGGTCGATTATCCTTACCTTTGACTTTGCCGACCTCTTGCGCAAGCTCGACGCGTCGGCTTAATAACTGCACAAGTTGAGCATCGATGTTGTCGATGTCGGTTCGAATTTCATCAAGATTGCGGATCGGCTCAGACATTCCACGTTTATTATGGAGGCTGGCTGGCCTCAACGTCCAACGAAGATGGAGAGTTGATGCACGGCGACTGCACCGAGGTAGGCGAGGGTCGTCATGTAGCAGAACATAAACACCGGCCACTTCCAACTATTTGTCTCGCGGCGGACGGTTGCCAAAGTTGCCATGCATTGGGCACACAAGGCAAAAAAGACCATCAAACCGATAGCGGTCCACTCAGTAAAGAGCGGCTTTCCGTCGGGCCATTTGGCGTTAGACAGCGCCGAAGCAAGGTCTTTGTTTTCGTTATCGACGTCTTTACCAAGCGAGAAAATAATGCCTAGCGAGGGGACGACGGTTTCGCGCGCGGGAAATGCCGAAAGGATTGAAGTGGTGATTCGCCAATCGAACCCAGCGGGAACGAATACAGGTTCGATGGTTTTTCCGAAGCGCCCAAGAAATGACTTTGCCAACTGCTCTTCTTGGATCTGCTGTTGAATGTGGCTTTCAGACTGACCAGCATTCTTAGCTGTAATTTCGTTGAGCTGACTCTCATTGAGTCTCGGGAAATAGCCCAACGCCCAGATGAGGATCGACATCGCTACGATGATCGTCCCGGCGGTTTGAACAAACACTTTGGCGCGTTGTAACAGCGTAATCCCGACATCCTTCCAACGAGGCCACTGATAAGGCGGAAGCTCCATCATGAATGGGAGCTTTCGGCTCTTGATCACATGGCGGTTAAGGACGTAAACGATTGGGATGGCGATGACCAGACCCAAAAGGTGCATCGCAAAGAGGGCAAAACCTGCCCAAAACGGACCATATTTCGGCTGAATAAACGCGCCGATCAAAAGTAAATAAACCGGCAGACGCGCGCTACAGGACATTAGCGGCGAAACCAAAATCGTTGCTAGGCGGCTCTTGGGGTCGGGCATGACGCGAGCCGCCATGATTCCCGGAATCGCGCATGCAAAGCTACTCAACAGTGGGATAAACGCTCGACCGTTGAGTCCGCACCATCCAAGCAGTTTGTCCATGAGGAAGGCGGCTCGGGCAAGGTAGCCGGTGCCTTCGAGGACGGAGATAAAGAAGAACAGAATGAGGATCTGCGGCAGAAAAACGAGCATTCCGCCGACTCCGCCAATAAGCCCATCGACAATGAGCGACTGCAACCAAGGAACCTTTGACAGATAAGGCGAGATTGAGTCTCCGATCCAACCAAAGGCTTTCTCGATGACATCCATCAAGGGCTGTGCAAAGGTGTATATGGACTGGAACACCAAATACATCATCGCCGTAAACACGATCAGCCCAAAAAACCGATGAGTTAATACGGAATCGATCTTGTCCGTGATTGTTCGTGGCTTTGGACCGCTTTTGGCTTCGCTCACGACCGCCTGCTGCATCCGCGTTGACCACTCGTACCTTATCGAAACATTGACCGAAGCGTTCCATTTGCCCGAGTCGATGATCTCCTGTCTTTTTGCATAAACCGCGTGTATGAGTTCGTTTTTGCCACAACAAAGATTGTCGACATCATCATCTTTGGGGTGTTCGATAACTAGCTGAGATCGAAGTTCCTCATCGTCCAGGTTGGAACCATCCAGATACGGCGCGAAAAGAGTTTGTAGTTCGGCGATCTTTTCATCGACAACCTTGGGGTAACCAAGCTTGATTTTCGGTTTTTTAGGCGTCTCTAGATTCGCTTTGATCGCCGCTTTGAGCTCACTCAGTCCCGAACCCTTGTGCCCATTCAAGGCGATGACATCGATGCCGAGCAATCGTTGCATTTTCTCGATGTCAACTCTTTTTCCCTTGGCTTCAACTCGGTCAAGCATCGTCAACGCGAGCACGACAGGTCTGTCCAGTTCGGCAATTTGAGTGAAGAAAAAGAGATTACGCTCCAGGTTGCTTGCGTCAATCACGCAGACGAGCAGAGTTGGCTTTTGATGATCAGGAGTGTTCCCTTTGATGACGTCGGCAGCGACTTTTTCGTCTTCGCTCACCGGCGTCAGTGAATACAGACCAGGAACATCGATACACTCAACCTTGACGTCGCCGAGGTCAAGAGTGCCGCTAATCTTCTCAACCGTGACGCCAGGATAGTTTCCGACTTTTTGGTGTGCGCCCGTGAGTCCGTTGAAAAGCGAAGTTTTTCCAGCGTTTGGGTTACCGACGAGAGCAACTAGATATGGTCGCAACTTAGGCTTGTTCGATCTCGAAGCAGCAGGACTCTTGCTTTCGAATGCAAAGTCGATATCCACGCAGGTTGACCTCAATTGGGTCACCCATCGGTGCTACTTTGATCACAGTGAATTCAGCCCCAATGGTCAACCCCATCTCTTGCAGGCGGCGGCAATCAGCGCAGTCGTCGTGAATTGCGACAACGCGTGCGCGCATCCCTTTTTCAAGGCTCAAGAACGTAAACGGTCCTGCCAAAGCGGCCATATCTCTAATCTACCCAAAAAAGTATAGTTTCACGATCAGTTAGGATAAATGATCGTATTTTCTAAGACGTTTTGCAGGGAAGAGAGTTTATTTCACTACGACAAACTAGCAATTTCATGCGCCTTTGGCCATTCGGGCGAAGTTCTCTTTATCGACCGCGCGCATCAAGCACTCCTCATAGGAGGTTCGGCCCTGTTTGTAATGCGCTGCCAGCGAACTGTCCATGGTCTGCATTCCAATTTGAGCATTCGTTTCGATGACGCTGTACATCTGGTGAGTTTTGCCTTCGCGAATAAGGTTCTTAATGGAAGGTAAGCCGATCATGATTTCCAATGCCGCACACCTTCCACCACCAATTCTGGGAAGCAACTGCTGCGATACAACGCCTTCAAGCGTGTTGCCTAGAAGCACTCGAATCTGGTCTTGTTGGTCGCTTGGGAATACGTCGATGATTCGGTCGATGGTAGCTGGCGCATTGCGCGTATGCAGGGTCCCGAAGACAAGGTGACCCGTTTCAGCGAGTGTGAGCGCCGCTTCAATTGTTTCCAGGTCTCGAAGTTCGCCGACCAGAATAATGTCGGGATCTTCTCGAAGAACCGCTCTCAAGGCATCGTGGAAGGTGTAAGTATCAGCATGTAACTCGCGTTGATTGACCATGCACCGTTTGTGATTGTGCAGATACTCGATCGGATCCTCGATAGTCAGAATGTGATTTTGTCGGGTCTCATTTATGTCGTCAATCATGCTGGCGATGGTTGTTGACTTTCCTGAGCCTGTAGGGCCGGTTACCAACACCAAGCCGCTGGTTCGCTTCGACATCTCTCGAATGACGGCCGGCAGACCAAGCGATTCGAATGAAGGAATTTTTGTTGGAATAACGCGCAAAGCCCCAGCCACTGATCCGCGCTGCATATAGACGTTAAACCGAAATCGGGCAAGATCCTTCACCGAATAAGCAAAGTCAAGTTCGTGCTTCTGCTCGAACTTCTGCACGTTGTCATTGCTCAATGTGTCGTAGATCAACCTACGCGAGTCTACGGGAGTGAGCGGCTCGTAAGGCAGAGGTACTATTTCGCCATCAAGGCGAATCATCGGCGGCAGGCCGACGGTGAGGTGGATGTCGCTCGCCTTTTTCTCGATTGCCATGCGAAGGATATCATCGATATGAACATCGACGATCGCTCGAATTTCGCCAGGTTGCTGAGCAATGGGTTTCGGTTCGTTCCATTCGTCAGTAGACATGAGGCCGAGGTTGCCCGGCTGATACTCTTTGTCTTGTTCGGTTTGGGGAGCTTTTGGCTCAGGGGAGGTCGGAGTCTCGTCCGCTTTAAGGACCTGGTTCCAGCTAAAAGTGTTTGACATTGTTCAGAACTCCTTTCTCTCAAGCACGTTTTGTTTCGATCTCTTCTCTGGCATCATCAATCAATGCCTCGGCATCAGCATCAACCCAGCCGAGTCTTTCGAGTGCCCACGAGGGGAATACAACTGGATCTGCTGTTTCCGCAGTGCAGCGAATCACCATTCGTTGAGCGATCGCAACGGTTGCCCGTAGCGCGGGAGCCGTGCTCTCATCTGTACAGGGTGTCGAGTAGTTTATGCCGGAAGCGACTTCGGCAGGCATCCCCCACTTAGACACAGCGCTTACCCCTACTTCGACATGGTCGCAGCCAAAAAGCTTTCTTTCTACCAGGATGGCTGGTACTCCTTGGTCGACAAGGCTGACCACCTTGTCATAGTCGCCATCACTGGCTTTATCGAGAAGTGTCTTGCCGATGAGGTGTAGAAGCCCACACGTGTAGGCGTCATCGGGTGAGACGCTGTGAGATTTTCGAGCGAGCCACTTCGCGCAAGTAGCGGTGTCTACCGAGTGCTTCCACCATTCTCGTCGTCGCAAAGACTCTTTATCGGTCTTGCCAACAAAGAGATCGAAGACGCCTGCCGTTAGTGCGATTCCTCGTATCGCCTTGGTTCCCAATAGCATCGACGCTTCGTGAATGGAAGTAATCCGCCGGGAGGGAGAGTAGGCCGCCGAGTTAGCAATGACTAATACTTTTGATGAGAAACCTGGATCAACTAGGATGCACCGCTCAAGGTCCTTTGCTGAGCAGTCTGCCTCGGTTAGCTCAAGGACCTTAAAAACGACGTGCGGCAGTACGGCCAGTTGCTCAAGTTTTGCCGTAAGGTTCTGGAGTGGTGATGCAGTTGCGTTCATTGCTAGTTCCCTTATGCGTAAATCACGCGAACGACTTCTTCAAGAGAAGTGACACCAAGAAGAATCTTTGCGACAGCATCCATTTGAAGGGTCCTCATTCCCGCTGAGGTAGCGAGATTACGGAGGATGTGGCTTGGGGCCCGTTCTAGAATCTTGTCGCGAACAGCATCATTCATCACCATCAACTCGTGTATGCCGGTTCGTCCCTTGTATCCCGTTCCTTTGCAATGGTCACATCCAGTTCCCTTATGCAAAGTGAGATTGGCCTTGCCGTCTCCCATTAAATCTTCGGGTATTTCGAAGCCGTACCTGAGGAAGATTTCCTTAGGTTCTTCATAAGTCGTTTTGCAGTTCGGACATATTTGACGAACAAGCCGTTGGGCAATGACACCGACAATCGAACTCGAAATAAGGAATGGCTCAACTCCCATGTCGATCAATCGAGTTGCAACACCAGGTGCGTCGTTCGTGTGCAGTGTGCTCAGAACAAGGTGACCCGTTAGAGCGGCTTCCATCGCGATCGTCGCGGTTTCGCTGTCTCGCATTTCGCCGACCATGATGACGTCAGGGTCTTGTCGCAACATTGCTCGTAACCCTGCGGCAAAGGTCATTCCAGCCTTGGTATTGACACCGCACTGGTTGATGCCCCCCAATTCATACTCAACTGGGTCTTCGATCGTGATGATGTTGTTCTTTCCGTCGTTGATCCGATTCAGTACGGAGTAAAGCGTCGTGGATTTTCCAGATCCGGTCGGTCCGGTGACAAGGATGATCCCGTAACTTCTTCCGCACCAATCTTCAAGTAATTTCAGGTTGTGATCGAGGAATCCAAGCTTGCTTAATCCGACATTAATGCCGCCTTTGTCGAGAATACGCATAACGATTTTCTCGCCGTGGATGAGCGGTAATGTGCTGACTCGGAAGTCGTATTCTCGACCACCAACGGTCGCACTAATTCTGTTATCTTGAGGCGCTCGCTTTTCTGCAATGTCCATTTCGGACATGATCTTCATGCGGCTGATGAGCGGAGCAACCACCTTTCGCGGCAGCTTCATCCCTTCGCACATGACACCATCGATGCGGTAGCGAATGCGCATTCCATCCTTCTGCGGTTCGATATGAATGTCGCTTGCCTTGTCGACAATGCCTTGGCTGATAATAAGGTTGGCGAGACGAATGATTGGGGCGTCTTCACCCATCTCGCGCAACTCGTCTTCACTGAGTTCGTCTTCATCAACCTTGCTGAGTTCAAGGTCCCCCTCGAAGTCTTTCATAACGCCAGCTAGGGCGTCATTGACGTTCACATCGAGTTTGTAGTGGGCCGTCAAGGAGGCGATTAAGTCTTCCTCAATCGCGATCATAGGCTCGATTTCGAGCCCAGTGGAAATCCGCAGTTCGTCGATGACGAAAATGTCCAGCGGGTTGACCATCGCCACCGTGAGCTTTGAACCAACCTTTGATACTGGAACGGTGCGGAACTTCTTGGCGTGAGACGCGCTCAGGAGTGAAAGGGCATCGTCAGTGGGAACGACGTTACGGAGATCGATAAACGGGACTCCCCATACGTCGCCAAGCAGTCGGACCCGGTCGCGTTCGCTAACCAGACCCATGCCAACGAGAACTTTTGCGATGTTCTCGGAACCACCGGTTTCCTTCTGGCGCTCTTCCGCGAGGCGTAATTGATCGTAGGTGATCAGCCCCTCATCAATAAAGCGTTCCCCAGTTAAAACCATGCTGCCCCCAGCATCAATTGAGTTCCATGCGAGGGAAGAGAAAAACCTGTTAGGGTTAGCTAGATACTGTTATTCCAGCACCCTTACGGGCTAGTAGCGCTGAAACTAACCGAAGAATTTCGTCAACGAATCGCTAAGAGCTTTTGCAGTGAAGCTAATGAGTGGCATGCTGAATGAATATTGCATTCGCGTTGGACCCACAAGAGCGATGACACCAGCCTCATGTTCGCCCACGAAGAAGCTATGGCGAACAATGGAAAGTTGCTGCAAAGGCTCCATCCGGTTTTCGCGACCAATAGTTACGACCTGGGGAGTGTCAGCTGGCGTGAGAGCATCATGCAAAAAATCGTCATCCGTGATTTGGCGAATAAGTTCGTTCAGGGCCGTGAGGTTTTTCTGGAACTCAGGTTGTCCAAACATGAATTCGGTGCCTTCGGTGATGACGAGTCCACGAGTCAGTTCACGCCCCATCGACTTGATGTTTGTGCTTAAGACGGCCAAAAACCTATCGACAGCTTCAGAAGCCATTGTCGGGGCGAAGCGAACTCTTGAGAGCGATCTTAGTGTTTTTCCTACGAGGTGCTGGGTGAGAGCTTCATTTGCTCGGCCAACGTCCTCTAGCGTCAAGCCCACCGGGCATCCGATCATTCGATTTTCGACATGCCCATTACTGAGAATCAGCACTAACAGGGCTTGGGTCGGACTAAGCGCACTGACGACCGCGTTTCGAACCGTGATGCCTCCATCGCGAACGGTTGATGCCACGCTCAAGAGTTGCGTGACGCGACTGAGCACTCGCGCGGTATCGCGAAGTACCTCTTGCAACACGTCTCCGTCACTGGCGACATCCCTAACCGTCCCCTTGGTTGACTCGGTCAGCTTCTGCTCGACGATGAGTTTATCGACGTAGTAGCGGTATCCTTGGTCACTTGGAATTCGGCCGGCAGAAGTATGAGGCTGCTCAAGATATCCTAGATCGGCAAGTTCGGCCAATTCATTCCGAACCGTCGCTGACTTGACGCCAAAACCATATTTGTGAACGAGTTGCTCGCTCCCGATCGGTTCCGCAGAGTCAACGTACTCGATGACAAGCGCGCTCAATATGGTTTGCTTTCTGGCGTCGAGCTCGGACATCCCGTTAATAGTTTACGTAACGATTGAAGCTATTCAAACTGCAATAAGGTTTGCTTCCGCAAATTTCATTAACCTAAATCGAATTTAGGATATGGCTGGCTAGCCCGTAACGAGGGTCCTTAGCCTCATCGTCTGTTAGGTACATCGTCCTTGACAGCTGGACGACAACTCGGTGATCGCGTCTAATGAAACTAGAACATGAAAGAGACGAACTCCCATCAATACCGTGCTCTGGTTGTCGAAGACGACCGAGACATCTCGCGGCTTATCTCGCAGACACTAGAACGTGCTGGCTTCCAAATAAGTCGTGCCTTCGACGGACGCGACGCCCTCGACCGAATTGCTCAACACGATTTTGATCTGGTGATCCTCGATGTTTCGATGCCGTATGTCAGTGGGATCGATGTGCTCCGTAGGATCAGGGCAAATGAATCTCTCAGTTCAACCTCGGTCATCATGGTCACATCGCACGACACGAATAGAGACGTGATGGAGGCGTACACCCTTGGCGCAGATCTGCATTTTGCTAAGCCATTTGATCCTGTTCAGCTTGTTCGAAGTGCTTGGTCTTTGATGCGGGAACGCGCCATCGCTTGATGCCAAGTAAACTCTAGGCATGAAACTTAAAATAGGCATCCCGAAGGGGAGTTTGCAGGATGCCACATTCTCGCTCTTCGAAAAGGCGGGATTCAATTTCAAAGTCTCGTCACGCTCTTATGAGCCTGTGGTTGATGATGAAACGCTCGAACCGATTCTGTTGCGACCTCAGGAGATTCCGATTTACGTCGCGCAAGGTGTCATTGACGCGGGTTTGACCGGTGCCGACTGGATCGCAGACACAGATTCTGATGTCGAAGAGATCTGCGAACTGCGTTACAGCAAACTGACGAACAATCCGATTCGAATTGTCTTAGCTGCGCATAACGATAGCGGCATCCAGTCGATAAAGGATCTAGAAGGGAAGCGCATTGCAACCGAATACGTCCGTTTGACCAAGCGATATCTGGAAAAGAACGGCGTGAATGCGCATGTCGAATTTTCGTGGGGAGCCTGCGAAGTCAAGGTGCCGAGCTTAGTCGAAGCAATTGTCGTTAACACTGAAACGGGAAGCAGCTTGCGCGCGCACAACCTGAAAATTGTTGACACGATTCTGACCAGCACAACTCGGTTTGTCGCTTCACCGATGGCGATGCAAGACCCCTGGAAGCGCGAAAAGATTGACTCGCTCAAGATCCTTCTTGAAGGAGCGATGAACGCGGCTAGGTTAGTTGGGCTGAAAATGAACCTGCCCAAAGACCAGCTTCAAGAGATCCTTTCGATTCTGCCTTCGCTCAAGAATCCGACACTAAGCCCTCTGGCTGACGAGGCATGGATCGCCGCTGAGGTGATCTTGAACGAAAAGGAAGTACGAGACCTGATTCCTGCGCTAAAAAGAGCCGGGGCAACGGGACTTGTTGAATACCGCCTCAACAAAGTTATCTATTAGTTGCGAACGCTAATTAGAGAGCTAGGTCGTCTCATCTTGGACGCCTTTTTGCAGTGAGAATATATCTGCCTGAATGCGATGTGCTGTTCAGGCAGATGGATTCTCTATACATTGATCTGCCCCTGAGGCGAGGTACATTTTTGAGCGTAGAGTTCCTGCTTTGTTCTACTGTCTTGAGCAATGTTCTGGAAGAGCGCTGGTGTCAAGTCCCCAAGTGACGAGTGGGGTCTTTCATCGAAGTAGAGTCGCTGGAACAGTCTATGCTTGAGCTGGGTGCCCTTGAGGAAGGCGTCGTGGAGGAAGTCGGTCTCCATGACCGTATTCCTACGCTTCCACTAGTAGAACGAGTTGGGGTTGACGCCGTACTTACGGCGCTGTTCAGTCTGGCTGATCTGGCTGGACACAGCCTCTTGGAGGATCTTAACGATCTGTTCCTCACTGAAATGGATTATTTGTCTGGTCTCCTTAACTGGAGACTCAACTATTTCAAACGCTCCTCATTGGAGAGCGGGGGAGGTTAGGAACACAAAGATACTGTCCAAGACTTCTTGGTGCGCGATCTATCGGCGAATATAAGACTAATAGCTACCTACTAGGGCTATTTTCTGTGCTCGGATAACTGGAAAATGATTGTGTTTGGGGCGAATCTGATAAAAGTCTATCAAAAAAGAATCAGAATTCGCTTTATTGATTAGTTTATGGGGTCTATGAAGAATTGAGTGGGTT
>DDEQ01000036.1 GCA_002336105.1 Chthonomonas sp. UBA1950
CCATGAAATGGTGGCTGGATTCGCCACTACCGGTGGCATCAACCAGCCCTGCCACGAATAGCTTCCTGCGGAGTTGACACGATAAGTGCCATTCGAAACAGTCATGCTGAAGCGGTGTGCGTTGTCGTCTGAGTTGTTGTTCCAGTTCTGGTGGATAACTTTAATGTAATCCGGGCCGACCTCGCGAACGATGGCTACGTGGCCGTAAGTAGCACTAGCAGAACATAAGATTGCGCCCGGAACGGGAGCAACAGTCCCACCGTTGGAAGCCTTCGCGAGGCCCCATCCGTTCCCATAGAATCCGCTCGCATTGACTCCTGCTCCAATCTGGAGCCCGTACGTCGACCAGTAGTATCGACGACAGTACTCTACGCATTGCCATTTCAGCCCAGTTGTGTATCCAGATGCAACATTGTAGTCACCACTATTGTTCAGGGTGTTTCCGTTGGAATATGCGATAACGCTATTGAAGGAGCCGACCTGGTCCCCGTATGCGCAATATGCGACGAGAGGTACAAGACTAGAACTGGCAAGGATCACCCAGCGTATGAGGGTCCGAAATAGCACTATTTTGACCTCAATGGTGCCTTGGAACGGCTGAGAACAGGGAGTGAGTAATCCACGGTAACCGTGCCGGTAGAGTTACCTGTCGTTGAGGTCACGATGACCGTATATGTCTCACCTGAACGAGCAATGAAGGAAACTTTGGAGTCAGTTCCTGTTCCTGCATCATCGTTCTCGGCCACTACCTCAGACGAGTTGTTTGAGGTGTTTCTCTCAACCAGCAGCACGGTGTCGAATGAAGCAGATGCTCCGATCGATACTGTCGCATCCGAATTGGCGACCAGAGTTGCCGACGTATAACGAGATCCATCGTCAAATGTGGGACTGTTCTCGTCAATCGTTCCATTGTATGTGCCGCGGGAATCATTATCAGGAGTGCTACCGCCGCCACCTCCACCGCAACCTTGAAGGCCAATACACAAGATCCAGAAGAAGGGGAGAATACGGAGACTTGCAAAGCGTCGCATACGCTGTTGATAATATTTCCGCCCCTACAAAAATCTGTAGAATGAAGAACATTCTATTTTGCTGCCAAGCTGGGCTGGGCATCGGGTTGGCAGGACAAAGTAGCGGTCCGCCTCCGTCGGTCAAGTGGATCGGACTGTTCACGCTAGTCTTTTTCGAGCGTGAGGGCTATTCCACCTATCGTTGTTGAGCGAGTTTGAAGCCACGGCACAATATTTACCGATACTCTAACTTCATAGGATGCAGGATCTCGTTGAACGCGAAGTAGCATGTCTTCGGAATCACTACTCCGCAGATGGATTTGGGATCGGAGATTTGACAAGAATTCGGGTTGCAGATCCATCAATGGCAGGTAACCCGCTTTTATCCAATCAAAGTCTAGGCCGTTGGGAATGACTCCAGATGCACTAAGGCGCTTCCATACCGGAGCGGCTAGTTTGTCGAGTTCGGCTTGCCAGACACGCTTTGCCATATCTCGTGGATCGTCAGAACTTACGGCCAGAAAGAACTTATCGCCGACTTGTCGCCAGTATAGATTTTCGGCGCAGGCTAAAGCATTGAGAAGGTCAAAACATGTGGGATGGCAGTTTGTCCCTTGTCCAATTACAAGCTCATCCATTTCCACACGGGCGTCCGCAAAGAGATCTACGTGTAGCTCTTGCCTGAGCAACTCAACAACCTTTCCTACCGAAGGTTTTTGAGAAGAAAGTGCTGGCATGGGTTTGCCCTGCGAGATCACTTTCAACTCTATGGGAACGCGAAACTGCGGTCGGGATTTTTTGACTGGGGCACCGCGTAACTCTCCACCCTCAAATCCGTTCTTAACCCCAAACGAGAGTAGATTTTGGTCGTTCTTACGGCGGAACTGGATGCTCGTGTCGATCTTGAATGTGAGCTTAGTGTCTCCCTCATCCAAATTCAGGTCGGGATATGGGAACAATTTTGAAGCGCCACCTCGAAACGGACCTAATTGAGCAAACGGTTGCAAGTTCAGTTGTGTAGACGACTGGCAGATCAGTCGTTCAAATGGAAAATTTGGATCCTTTGACATTTGCCCGAGCAGCCGGATCGCCGATTCTATTTTTGTCTCAGTATCTGAGAGCGTATACACTGGCAAGAGATCTCGGCAGCTGATAGAACTACCGTTCCACCTTTCGTATGAGAACGGCTGTCTATCGGTGAGTTCTCTACTGCTAGAAGTCACTTCTATGAAAAGCTTCCCTTTCTGAAGCATTGTCGTAAAAGGCTGGTCGGCGCCTTGGTTGCAGAGACATAAAAAAGTTAAAATGAATCGAAAGTACACTTCGTTGCCGCCTTTGATGTTTAGAACTCAAGATGAAGGTCTAGCAGTAGAATTCTTCCTGTTAGAAGATAGGACCCGGGATAGGATCCTCACTAGTTTCATCGCATGGCTTTATCTCTGGACATTTTGCGCCTGGTACTACGTCCCATGAGCATGGGTGGAACGTATCATTTGCATACATAAGCGGGCTAGCGACAATCGATTTGTTTGTAATAACGCGATCACGCCTGGCCCCGAAAAGATTGCTGGGTTGACCCATATACTGTTCATGCGTGGTGGTTATGTCAGTTCTCAGATATATTATTTGGCGGTATCCACAGGGAACTTCAATCGGCCCTACCTTACCTTCAGTAGTAGTCTCGTAGGTATGTGTTTTCTCCCCTTTCAACTTGAAGCCAGCGCAGGGGGTTAGAAACTTCCAGACAACTGTTAGGTCCACGTTAAGGTCCCCAGATATAGACTGAGCATCCGTATCCTTGTCCGTTAGAGTTAAACTGATCGGTATATTGGCAACAGGCTGATAGCAATGTCCTTGCGCGTCCTTGTCTAGATCGAGGTAGCAACGCCCAAGGCGACTATCAACCTTTACGTTGTAAGTAGATTCACGAAGCGCGATAAAAAACACTGTAGACACGCTGTCCCATTGTGGAGAAGTGCTTTTATTGTCTTTCGTGCCTGAACAACCAACTAGTTGCAATCCACAGTAGGTTTGTGCGTTCGCTAAGTTAACTGCCGCAAGTGCCAAGAAAGGAAGAATAAGACGAAACGAGATACTATTTTTGTGCATTTTTATGTACCTCTAGCACCGTTACTCGATTGAGTAATAAAAAACTCGGCGTATTAGTATCCGCGAGTTTAGATCCTCTTCTAAGAAGAAAGGAAAAATGTGCGTTTGATAGATTGTTTTGCTTGATCAGTTGGGATGCAACATCGATACAAGTTTCATCAGTAAGAGAATCGTCATAGGTAGCAAGCAATACGTCCAGTCCCTCATTCTCTGTGACCCAGCTGACCCAGTCGGCCAGCCATGCGGCACGTGTGAGATATGGATACTGATAAGCTGAAGCGACGCTCAACACACTAGCACTGATCCCCTCGGTTTTACACAAGGTTGTGAACCTTTGAATTGTCTGACTAAGCAATAACAGACGCTCCCTAGCTATTGTTAGCAGGGCATTCTTTGACCCAGGTTGAACCTTTGGACTAAGTCCAAGTGGATAAATATAGTCAACAGGGTCTAGGTGATGTTTGCTAATCATGTATTCACGAAACTGTAGGTTGTAACCGTAAAGCGGGGACCGGGGCAGCGTTACGTTCAAAAGCAGGCCGTCAAAATGAGCAACTGATTGAACTGAACGGACTTTAGCCAAAAGACGGTTAACTGCAGATTCACTATTAAAAGCGAATATCGATGGAGATCCTTGCCGGTAAACACCGTTAAGCGTAAGGTCTTGTTCGTCGGTGTTTGGAATGTACTTACCAAACAAGACCGGCGAAATGACACCAATAACACGGACTCCTTTCGACCTCAGAATCTTTACCGAGTCCGCAATCTGAGCTAGATGGACGGCGTTTTGTATAGGTGGATCCCATAGGAACGCGGGTACATAAATAGTCTTGAGATTAGGGTGAGACCGGAGAATACCAATCGGATCCCAGGTCGAACCATACGCTCTGTCAATCCACAGTTGCTGCGAAGTGTCACCGAACGCCACCACGGAAGAGAGAGCGCATAAAAATACGCTAAGCAAGCAGCGCTTAATGTCTAACCATGGAGAAGTACTTTTAAAACGAAAAGTGAGGGGATGTAGTTGCATTATGGCATTTGGTGCAGACTTGAGCATTAGGCACTCTATGAATGTCTTTCTTCAATGTTGTAAGGCTGTGTTTACGGGTATCTCCGTGGCAGTCAACACAAGAGACGGAGTTCTGCGTATCTTTCTCTTGTGATTGATGGGCAGCGAGGAACGGATACCTTGAGTGACATTTTAGGTATTGTTCGGTGAGTTTTCGTTGCCGACGCAAAACACTTACGCTCTCAGCGTGCTTTGAGCCAAGCCAAGACGTATGCTCCCTTTCATGGCAATCTTTGCATGTCTGTGCGCTGTCACTGCTCCTGAACTTTGGATCCGCACTCATGCCTTGTACCTTCAAAATCTCGGTTTCCCTGTACTCAATCAAAATGTCATTGATATCTTGCTGACGATTCCGACTTCTCGTTAGGGGAACGGATTCAAGTAACGTGATAACTCCACTTCTGCAGTCTACTCGGCACACCATTACGTATCCATTGGACGGAGAGGCTATCAGGTTGGGCCTCGAAGTTTGCTTGTATTCTAGACTGCCACAAAAGAGTTCAAATGGCATCGAGTTAGCAGTTCCTTGAATTGATGTAGAAACACTGACTTTATAGGCGAACTGCGTTATACTCTGATGATATTGTTAGAGCTAACGGTGCGGCGCCGCCTGAGGACGTGTAAGACAAACTTCTGGACTGACCCACTTTCAGAAGATTTGAAGGAAGTATAATCCCGCTGATTTCGTCAGAGTGAGCAGCATCGGATTTACTTTCGATGACTGTCGAGTACTGAAGATGCGCGTAGGTTTTCATGATGGCCCGGTTCGATGTTTTCGATGATTCGGCCCACTCCCCCAAATCAATTAGGCAATACCCTCTAGCGCCGGCATATTTGCACTTTATCATTTCGATCGTATCCGACAGTGCTTGAAGTACGTAATAGGGAGTGTCCGGAGAGCATCCACACGATGCAACATATCCTTTTCTCTGAGCGGTCAAAAGTATGTACAGGTCCTGTACTCTTGAACGATGTTCTGATGTATTTGGACTAGCTGCTATCAACCAAGGGGCCAAACAGAATACCGTCAAGACTCCTTGCGTGAGCAATTTAGTTCTCTAGTCACGATGGTATGCCTGATTCATCCATGCACATAATACGGTAACAAATTTGATATTATGCATGAGGTTCAATTTTTGCGACGACAATGACAATCTATCATATTTGTGACGATCAGTACTCAACTGTCTGGCTCCTTAAACTAATATATAGATAACACGGAGGAATTCGATACGTTGTACTGATTAAGGTGATGATACTGTAAGCCAGACCGTTCGTGATAACATCGCACTAACCGACCATCACCGTCCCGACAACTACCGACTCGCCCATCCGACCCGACGACCCTTCCACGAACCTTTCCGCGCACGAGTACGCGCCGGGAGAGGCGGCAACGTTGGACGATAGCGAGCCGGCGACGAACGAAACGAAGCCCGCCGACCGGTAGCCGTCCGGTTTAGGTGCGTTGTTCGGGCCAGAAAGGCGCTGGATCAGCAGTTCTGTCACCATGCCAGCGGCGTTCGCGCGGTCGGCGGTGAACCGAATTTGCCCCGACAACCCCACCACCGAGACCCGCACAATGTCGCCCAAAAAAACCCCCGAGGGCGGCGTCATCGGCACCAAAGTGCCCCCGTTCATCTGCAAAAACTTCGTTCCAAGGCGCACGAACACGTTGTAAGCCTTCGGCGCAACCACCATCGCGGTTTGCGGATTGCGCGTCGCAAGGGTCCCCGCGTAAGCTCTCCACGCCGCTGCTTGCTCCGCCGAAAGTGCATCCCAGGCGCGGTTCACACTGGCGAGGTTGGCCCCCATCTGCCGCTGTTTTGGCGTTCGCTCATTCAGATTCTCAGGTCGTGATCGCATGATCGTCCCGCCGACCGTGTGGACCATGACGACGTTTCCAAGTCGTCCGCTGAGTGGTCCAAACCCTGCTCCCATCGTCATCTTTGCCATAGTGCATATAATCATCGGCTTAAAAAGGTGCAATAAATAGGCGTAATAACGTTCAATAGCGTCGTCTGAACGTCGGTAGACCCTCGGTGAAACGTCAAATTACAAAACATCCACCTTCGTTCAGGCCCTGCGCAGGGTCTCAAGAACGCGAGATCAGCGCAAACGTGCGGTTTTTTCTATCTTTCATCGCAAAAGTGGCACACTGTTCACCATGAGCTCCGACATTCAGGCTGTTCAAACCGCGTACCGACGCAAGCTGCTGAGCACATGGCCGTCGATGGCGTCGAAGCGGGTGCTTGAACTTGGATGTGGGCAGGGCGACACGACGGCGGTTCTGGCCGAGGCGGTCGGTCAAGACGGTTTAGTGGTGGCGGTGGACCCTGCTTCGCCCGACTACGGCGCGCCGATGACCTTGGGGCAGGCGACCCAACTCATCGCGGCGTCGGATGTTGGTTCACAGGTCGACTTTCGATTGGGTTTCGACCTGCTATCGAGAGCCTCTGAGTTACAGCAAGAATTCGATATCGTCATCTTTTCGCACTGTTCTTGGTACTTTTCTTCTTCCGAACTCCTCGCCAACACCCTATCGGCGGTGAGGCCCCTTGCCAAACGACTATGCTTTGCCGAATGGGATTTGGAGGTCGGTTCCCCTGACCAGATTCCGCATCTGCTGGCGGTAACGATCCAGGGGCAGATTGAGGCGTTCAAGCCGGAGAGCGAGGCGAACGTGCGGACGCCGCTCAGCCGAAATGCTGTGCGCGAATTGATCGAGGAAGCGGGGTGGGCGATTGAGGCCGAAACGCTGCTGAACACGCCCGATTTGCAAGACGCAGATTGGGAGATCGGCATGTGTTTGGCTGCCTGCGAGTCGGAGGCCGACTACCTGCCGGTACGGCTTCGCGATCTTGTGAATAGCCAGGCGACTGCCCTTCGGTCTATCGCAAAACTGAAGGGCAACACGCCGCTGGGAACCTATTCGCTCGTCGCGGTTTAGAGCCCGGCATACTCGCTGTACCGCTCGAACAGGTTGTGCGCGGCAGGGTAACACGAGTTCGGCGACATAAAGTGCGGGAACTCAAACGTGATGATTTTCTCGGCTACCTTGCTTGCGGCCTCCATTTTGAACCTGAGATACCGCCAATCTGCGGGCGGGAACTTGATGGGCATATCGCGATCAAACGTTTCGAGATTCGACCAGATCGACACGCCGTACTTCTCGCCAAGTTTGCCAATCCCTTCGATGAACCTTGGCAGTTCTTGGTAATGGATTTGTCCATCTTGAAAGGCACAGATATCAAACGATTCTTGTGTCGCATCGAAAATACGGTCCCAATGATCGAATGAGTCATCGAGCGACATAACACCGCCGCCCCCCTGCTTTGCGCCTTGCGGGTAGGGCGAAATGAGTACGGGAAGGTCTTTGGCGGCTTTGCAGTGCTTGCCAATGTGGTTGAAAAGCTCGATGATGTGGGCGTCGTTTTTGCTCGTCTCGTGGCACAGGTACCACCCCTTAAACGACTTGTGATGACCGTATCGCTCGACCACTTCATCAATAAAGGGGAGGTTCAGTTCGACCTCTTTCCACCATGAACGCGCCCACCAATAATTGCCCGAATCATAGGTGCCCCAGTACAGATTTAGATCATATTCATCCGCAAGACTTAAAAATATCTCACCCAAGTCTTCGTAGACCGGCAACAGATTTGGGATCGTCTTGGATGGGAATATGCACTTGTTTTGGTAGCCCGCGCGAATGATGACAACGGTGTCGATGCCGATCTTTTGATAGAGCTCAAACTCCTTACGCCAGCACTTTTCACCCCAGTTCTGCGATGGAATGTCGTGCGTAATCTCGTCTAAAAACGTCCCTGTGATGCGCGGCGCGGTTGGCATAGCTGGATTATGGCGGACCGGTCGTGCGATGAGGTGTCAGAGGTAGATTTTGCGCTCTGACACCTAAGACGTGGGGCCTTACTTTCGACCCTGGGAGATGCCTTCGCCGACGAGATATTTGTAGCTGTCTTCGACGGCCTTCATCATTGGCGTTGCGCATTCGTCTAGCTCGACAATGTGCCACCCAAGCTTAGAATCGTCTAAGTTTGCAAGAGTAGACTTGATGTCAACGGTGCCAGTTCCGACGGCGACCATCGGTTCGCCTTGCAATTGAGAGCCATCTTTTACGTGGGCCAAGGCGACATGATCGCGGTACTTCGCCGCCATTTCCTCTGGCTTGTTGGCTTTGAAATTCGAACACCAATAGATATCGAGTTCAAGGTTGATGCCTGGCGCGTACTCGAGCAGATAATCGACTTTGAGGCGTCCGTCGATGGATTCGAACTCCATCCAGTGGTTGTGCATGCAGAGTGTGATCCCTGCTTTTTGCAGCGTCGGCAACGCGGCGTTGATCTTGTCGGCGGTCTTCTTGATCGCGTCAAGCGTTTCGAACTCCGGGATCCAGAATCCGACGACGAGGTAGTTCGTACCGAGGTCGCCACATGCGTCAATTGACTTCTGAAGTTGGTCTTGTTCGATGCCGCCCCACGTCGAAGACACGACCATCCCCATATCTTCGACGACACCGCGGAACTCTTTGTCTGACAGCCCGTAGCCGCTTCCTTCGACCCCCGTGTAGCCGATGTTTGCAATCTGTTGCAACACATCGAGGTGATTGCCGTCTTTGGCGAGCTCACGAACTGTGTAAAGCTGTATCGAAATGGGTTTCATTGCGACCGCAGGTTACTTCAACAGCGGCTTCAATGGACCCTGTGTGTTTAGTTTGCCTGCCAACTCCGCAAAACGAATCTTGATCTCGAAGCTACCGCTTGCATAGCTGCCCGCTGAGTAAGGCTCAAACAGAAATGTGATGCCTGCGGGTGTGATGACAAAGTTCGCGGCTTGCTCTTTCGATAGCTCGGTCATCGAGCCATCTTGAACCCAATCGGCGCGGTCGATGCCCTTGAGCTGTGCGATAACAAGCTCGGAACAGGCCTTTTTCGCATCGACATCTTTGAGGAAGAGGTCTTGTAGCGCAAGGAGTTTAGGCTTGCCGTTGAGGAGTGCAAAGTTCGACGGCTTGTACCAGTACATGCCATGTGCGCCGCCCATGTAGCTCTCCAAAGTTGAGTAACAGCAGAATAACCCGGGGACGTTGACGCTTAGGTGTGGCGCTGCGTGATAATAGCGCGGCAGGGCGCGGTCCGGTTCTTCTTTGAGATCTTTCTTTGTCTCGGTGAGGAAAGATTCCAACCCTGAAACCGCTTCTTTCTTGAGCTTGTCGCTCGCAAAGGTTAGCAAGGGCTCTTTGGATTTGAAACTGAAGTATTGCACCGAGGCTTCCCACACCTTCGGCTTATCTCTCTTATCGGTCATCACGCTTGGCTGGGGCCAAGCCGTTAGCGCCATAGCGGCGACAAAAGCAATGGACATTGCCGAATTCTAGCCGATTCCAGTCATGCGGCGAGGGATCGTTGTGAAGGTCACATTCGACAACTTGGGCGGTTCGATCAGATCCGCAATCGTGATTCGGTCGACAACCTCATCGACAGCTTTTTGAAGGACCTGCCACAGGCTTCGAACGCTACAATCGACGGCCTGAGTACACAAGGCGCTTTCGCCAGCATGTTTCGAACAGAAGTCTGAGTCGTATAGTTTTCCGCCAAGCGATTCGAGGACTTCGCCCACGAATATCTGGTTGGCCGGTCGGGCGAGCATGTATCCGCCTTGCTGGCCCCGCGTAGAGGTCAAGAACCCGTCTCTTCGCAGTAGCATCAGCAACTTTGCAACGTGGGTGGTGGTGAGCGCCTCGGCTTTGCTGATTTCAGGAATGGTCATGCTGCCATCGGGACCGCGACGCGCGATCTGGAGCAAGCACCTTAAACCATATTCCTCCTGCGATGAGAACTTCATATCAATCGAACCCTAACATGAGCCGTGTTTCTTCCGGGATCATTTCAACTGTGAAAGGTGGTTCCCAGGTTAGCTCGACCGATACGTTGCCTATTCCAGGAGTTGCCCGCGCCGCACATTCGACTTCGCCAGGGAGACTACCCGCAACAGGACACATCGGTGATGTTAAAGTCATTACGATGTGAACATCCTTGTTGTCAGCAACTTGAATGTCATAGATCAAGCCAAGATCATAAACATTCACCGGAATTTCCGGATCATAGACCGTTCTTAACTCTTCGACAACCTGCTGCTCAAAGAGCGACCTTTCAATGGAGGTCAGTGGTCTGGTCTCGATAGGATTCAGTTCGCTCATAGAAATTGGTTTGGGCATCGCCTTATTCAGTCGTTGCAGACTCGCTTCCTTTCAGTGCGGCGTTCAGCGTGTGCCACGGCAAAGTCGCACACTTGATTCGCACCGGATATTCGCGAACCCCAGCGAAAACCTCTAGGTCTCCAAGTTCGGAATGGTCTTGCTCTTGCTCGGTCGAAGTCACCATCTCTTGAAACTCTTTGAAGATAGCTTCTGCCTCTTCGAGGGTTTTGCCTTTGACAGCCTCAGTCATGAGCGAGGCACTGGCGGTTGAGATAGCGCAACCGTTGCCATCAAAGCTAATGTCTGTGACCTTTCCATCTTCTGTTTGAACGTAAACGGTTACGTTGTCCCCGCAGAGTGGGTTATGACCGTGAGCTTCGGCATCGGCTTCTTCCAGCTTGCGCCGGTTTCTCGGATGTCGGTTATGGTCCAAGATCGTTTCTTGATACAGTTCTCTTAAATCGGGATTCATAAGATTTTTCTGAGTGGAGTTGAGATGGCTATCTCCTTACTCACCTCCTACGCAAACATTTCCTTAACGTTGCTGACAGCTTTGACCAAAGCCTCCACGTCGGCTTCTGTGTTGTAGAGTGCAAACGAAGCCCTCGCCGTGGCAGGAATTCCGTAGCGCGTCATGACAGGCATACAGCAGTGATGACCGGCGCGAACTGCAACGCCTTCAGCGTCTAGGAACGTGCCGATGTCGTGCGGGTGAACTCCGTCAATGGTGAATGAGATGACGCTGGCCTTTTCTTTGGCTTGACCGTAAATTCGGACACCAGAAACCTGTCTCAATTGGTCTTCAGCTTGTCGGGCGAGGCGATTCTCATGGTCACTGAACTGGGCGAACGAATGCACTAGCTTTTCCCGTAGGCTCTCCCCTTGTCCGAGTGAGGCCAAGTACTCTATCGCCGCGCCCAATCCAATGACACCAGAAATATTGGGTGTTCCGGCCTCAAATTTGAAGGGCAATTCTGCAAATGTCGTACCAGAAAAATCGACGGTTCGAATCATATCGCCCCCGCCTTGGTAAGGAGGCATGGCTTCGAGGAGAGTCTTTTTTCCGTATAGGACACCGATGCCAGTCGGCGCATAAATCTTGTGACAGCTAAGAGTGTAAAAGTCAGCGTCGAGGTCCTGAACGTCAATCGAAAGATGTGGACCCGCTTGGGCACCGTCGACCATCACAAATGCCCCAATAGCGTGGGCTTTTTGTGACATCAACTTGATTGGATTGATCGTACCAAGAGAGTTGCTGACGTGGTTGACGGCAACTAGGCGAACGCGCCCCTGACCTAATAGATCATCATAGGCATTCTGATCAATCTCGCCTTGGTCCGTAATGGGGATCGGTTTGACGATTGCGCCCGTTCTTGCCGCAAGAAGCTGCCAAGGCACGATATTGGAGTGATGCTCCATGTTCGAGACGAGGAGCACATCACCAGGCTCAAGTGGGCTTAGGCTGCCATTTCCATGAGATGATTTGGGGGAGGCTGTCGAAAAGAGCGATGCCGCCACCAGGTTAATGCCTTCGCTGCACCCTTTAGTGAAAATGATTTCCTGGGTCGAACTTGCGTTTAGGAATACGCGAACCGTTTCTCTCGCCTTATCGAATTGAGTGGTCGCCTTCATCGATAAGAAATGCACGCCTCGGTGGACGTTTGCATTGGAGGTCTCCCAATACTCGCGGAGAGCTTTTATAACAGCAACCGGCTTTTGAGAGGTTGCGGCGTTGTCGAGGTAGACCAAGCGGCGACCGCGAACAAGAGTTTCGAGAATTGGGAAATCCCCACGGATTCTTTCGACATCGTAATGTGATGCGAGTGCAGCAGCGCTCATTGGGCTACCTCTAAACAATGCTTCATCAATTGCAGCCACTCCTGGCGTTGTCGCAGGACGAGTTCAGGCTTATCCTTCCCTTGAGCAGCCTGTACGTCGTCTACTAATTTATAGGGGTCGTCAAGCCACTCTGTTGCGGGGCCAGCTTGCCGAAGCCAATACTTACTGTTCCAAAAATCGCCTTCGAGGCGGTGAACGATGGCATGCCAAAGTGCTCCTTCGGGAGTCTGTTGGTCTTGGCAAATATCGTGCGCGCGTTTGAGGTCGTCCAGATAGATCCAAACTCCAGGAACGGCGGCATCAGGAACCTTTTCCAACTGGTCGATCAGGTTGGGCTGAGAATCTAGGGTTGGTAGGTTGCCGAATACAAGCTTGCTCATCGCAACTTCAGAATCGTACAGTTCGAAGAGCGCGGCAAGGCTTGGTAGTTCGGCAACGTAATCCATGAGGTCTACTCGATGGTCTGAATTCCAAGGCGATCAAAGAGTTTTGCTTCCAAAACATCTTTCACTTCGTGAATGGTGATCTTCTCAAGCACCTCAGCGGCAAATGCGTACACCAAGAGAGCCTTTGCTTCTTGAAGAGGAATTCCTCTTGCCCGAAGGTAGAACAGCGCATCCTCTCGTAGTTGGCCGATTGTTGCACCGTGGGTGCACTTAACGTCATCAGCAAAGATTTCAAGCTGCGGCTTTGTGTTCATCGTCGCTTCGCCCGAAAGAAGGATCGCTTGGTTCGTTTGCTTTGCGTCGGTCTTCTGAGCATCTTCGTAAACGAAGATTTTGCCGTTGAATACGCCGACGGATTGGTCGCCTAAGATCGACTTGTAAACTTCAAACGAGTGGCAATTGGGCTTTGCGTGATCGATTCGAGTGTGGTTGTCGATGATCTGTGAACCTAACCCAACATTGACTCCATTCAACCAGGTTTCTGTGTGCTCGCCATCAATCCATACATTCACATCGTGGCGAGCGATTTTGCCCCCGAAGTTAATGTTGTTGGATGTATAGGTGGAACCCTCTTCTTGGAATACGGCGATGTTTCCGATGTGAATGGCTTCGAGGCTTTCGGCCTGCAATTTGGTATGCTCTAGGATCGCATCTTTGCCTAAGTAGACTTCAGAAACGGCGTTGGTAAACACATTGCCTTCGATGCCCGAAAAACTCTCGACAACCTTAGCATCCGAGCCGTCCTCAAGCACGATCAGGATTCGAGGATAAACCGCAAAGGCTCCCTCGTTAGCTTGATGAAGGTGCTGAATATGGATCGGTCGTTCAATAGACTTGCCCTTGGGTACAAAAACGAAAGCGCCTTCGCCAAGGAACGCGTTGTTCAGATGGATAAAGCGGTCATCGTTTGTGCTACCGAGTTTGCCGTCGGTCGTCGCAATCTTTGCGATGTGAGCAAGGACTTTGTCGCCAAATCCTTCGATAGCTTCTTCAATTGAGCCGACATAAACGCCCTTTGGAAGGGCATCAATCGAACTGAATTCTGGAGCGTGCTCACCATTCACAAAAGTGATCGTAATCGCATCGAGCTTGCCAAGAAGAGTCGCTTCCATGGCCTCTCGGCTGACATTTGCGCCATAGGCATGGCTGTAGTTGTCCTCCGAAAGCGCTCGTAACGGAACATATTTGAACTCTTCATCTCGAGAGGTTGGAATCCCGACCTTCTCGAATTCGGAGATGCCCTTTTCGCGCAGTGGAGCGAACTCAGCCGGACCGTGAATGGCCAACAACGGCTTGATCGTCTCGTACTGATCGGTTAGGGAAATGGGGGACTTCAAATCCATGCTTTAGGCTCCCGCCGCGACCTCGCTTTCGATGTTGCCGTAACCGGTTTCTTCCACTTCAAGGGCGAGTTCCTTGCCGCCGCTCTTAACGATTCGGCCACCCATCAGGATGTGAACGAAGTCTGGAACGATGTAGTTAAGGAGTCGCTGGTAGTGAGTGACAACAACCACGCCTCGCTCGGGGCCTCGGAGAGCATTGACGCCGTTTGCCACGATCTTGAGGGCATCGACGTCGAGACCTGAGTCGGTTTCGTCCAGCACGCAAAGCTTCGGCTCAAGAACGGCCATCTGGAATATTTCGTTTCGCTTCTTTTCGCCACCCGAGAACCCTTCGTTGACGGATCGAGTCAACAGCGAGTTGTCGAGTTCCATGAGCTGAACCTTTGACTTGATATGCTTCATGAAGTCACTCATGCTCAACTCCTTTTCGCCACGGTGCTTGCGGATGTTGTTTAGCGCAGCGCGAAGGAAGTAGGTGTTGGTGACGCCTGGGATCTCGACTGGATATTGGAACGCAAGGAAAATGCCTTCGGCGGCGCGCTCTTCTGGGTCCATTTCAAGAACGTCTTTGCCGTCAAGTTCGATGGAGCCTTCGGTCACTTCATAGTCGGCGCGACCGGCGATGATGCTTGCCAGTGTGCTTTTTCCTGAGCCGTTCGGGCCCATGATCGCGTGGACTTCTCCTGGATTTACAGTGAGGTTAATTCCCTTCAGAATGGTCTTTTCTTCGACCTTGGCGTGGAGGTTCTTGATTTCAAGCATAGGAGTGTGAGAGTACTGTTCAATTTTATCGCGAAAGTTGACATAAAAGTCAAGATTGCGGTGCCGCTTAGTGGGTTTCTGGTCCTCGATTGTCTACGAATGAATTTGCGAAAACTCTCGCGGAATTTTGAGCTTTAACAAAGGCTTGAGTGCGATTTCAAGTTTCTTAGGCAACGTTCCTCTCACTTACCATGAGGTTTTGCTTAGAAACCCCGATAAATTACCTGGGCGAAGTTTCGCTCGAAACGGGAGACAACCGCACAATGTACGAAGCCTACTGGGGCCTAACTGAACCACCCTTTAGCTTGACGCCTGATCCGCGATTTCTTTACATGAGTCGTGGACACGAAGACGCGTTGATGATGTTGCATTACGCCATCACACGTAACAAAGGCGCAGCAATGCTCTGCGGAGATATCGGGCTTGGCAAAACAACTGTCAGTCGAAAACTGCTTGAACTGCTCGATCCGGTTAAAAACCGAGTGGTGATGATCGTTAACCCGATCCTTACACCAGTACAGATCTTGCAGGAAATCTTGGTTCAACTTGACCAACCCTCGACGACCAAGAATCGGCAAGTGCTAGTGACTGAAATGCACAAAGCTTTACTGAGCTTTTATGAGCGTGGTCAGAGAGTTGTACTGGTTGTAGACGAAGCTCACCTCATTCGGTCGGCAAATACATTGGAGGAACTCCGGCTCCTTCTGAACTGCCAAATGAACGATCAGTTCCTGATCAATCTCATTTTGCTGGGGCAGCTTGAGTTGCGAAAGAAGATTTCCAAAGTGCCTGCTCTGGAGCAAAGGCTTGCGGTCCGACAACAGCTCAAACCGCTTGACCATGTGGAAACCGGCGAAATGATCCTTCATCGACTGAGGGTCGCTGGCTACAACGGTGAGCAGAGCCCGTTCACTCCCGATGCCATTTTCGAGATTCATAAATTCACAAAAGGTGCACCAAGGCTAGTAAGTCAAATCGCCGATAACTGTCTCATGGTTGCATTCGCGCAGAAAGCGAAAAACATTGATGGGTTCCTGGTTCACTCCGTGGTTTGTGAGTTCACGGGACAGGAGGCTGCATGAACTTAGCTGATGCGATCCGAAAAGCTGCCGGTAGCCCAGTCGCGGCTCAAGCTGAACCGGTGTTTGTCTTCGAGGTCGAAGTCCCAGTTAGCCCGAAGGGCGAGGTTGTGGAGTTACCAGTCGCGCAGAACGCATCAGTCGAAGAGATCGAGGGCGATGTAGCTCCAACAACGGTCGTCAGGCTAGAGCTGGCGCTTACTCCCGAACAGTTGCAGGGCTTATTCCGAACGATCATTGACACTCAGAGAACTGTACTCACTACTCGTGAAGCGGCTGGTTTGCTTCGATTGCCGCAACACAAGATCGAATCTTTGGCTGAAGCGCAAGAACTTCCGGGTTTCAAGATCGACGGCAAATGGCGGTTTTCCAGAGCGGCTCTGATGGATTGGCTAGCTCTTCCGCATGAGCAAGGTGGCAAGGAGTAATGGGCTTTTCAGCGAAGAAAACACACGTTGGAATCGACATCGGCCATCACACGATGCAGGCGGCTCAGGTTGACCTAACCTCATCTGGATGGAAGGTCACCAAGTTGGCGAGCTTTACCACACCGCCAGACTGTGTCCGGGATGGTGTTATCGTCGATATTCCAGCTGTTGCAACTGCCATCAAAGACATGCTTCGCGAAGCGAAGATTTCAGCTTCACAAGCCCACATTGCTGCCGCGGGAAGCACCGTCTTTGTTCGACCAGTTTCGTTCCCGAAGATGACCGACGCCATCTTGAAGAAGTCGATTAGGTATGAAGCCGCACGGTTCATTCCTGGCTCCATCGAGGAAAGCTTTATTTCCTACGAAGTGCTCGGATCTTCGGCAGAAGGTGGTTTGGATGTTCTTCTTGTCGCAGCGCCAAAGGATGTTGTAGAGTCTCGTGTTGCTGCATGTTCATCGGCTGGACTTGAGGTCGAAACAGTCGATATTGAAGCCTTTGCTTTGTACCGAGCCCTAGTCGAAATCGAAGGCGGATCTGCAGAGCCAGTGACTCTTGCCATCATCGACATTGGCAGCTCGTCAACTTGCGTTAGCATCATCGATAACGGAATCTTTGCTATGAACCGCTTGATTCCGCAAGGCGGCAAGGTGCTAACCGAAGCACTTGCGAGTTACTTCCATTTGTCTCCAGAAGATGCTGAAGCGGGAAAGGCACAACTCGACCTACGCGAACTACTCAATCCGTGCCAACCCACCGAAAACCCGCCGCTCAGGGTGATTCAGTCCCATGTGGATGACCTTATTCGAGAGATTCGACGATCTCTGAACTATTTCCAGTCTCAGCAGGGCGAAGGTGCTCAACCCAAGAAGGTTGATCGCATTTTGCTTTCAGGAGGCGCAGCTCAGTTGCCGGGATTAGCGGTTTATGCAGCCAATAAACTGTCTCTACCAGCTTCAGAAGTCGGAGTATTTGATCATTCAGCGGTTACGCGCGATTCCTCAAGCGAGAATCGTGGACTAGATTCTGCGATTGCCGTCGGACTGGCGATGCGACCTTACGGCCCATCTGCAATTAAGAAGTCCTTTGGTTCATCGGAAAAGCCGGCCAAACAAGCTAAGCCAACGAAAGCGCCAAAGGCTGCCAAGACTAGCTCAGAGGATAAGCCCACGAAGCCGAAACCGCCGAAAAAGTCAAAGTTGAAGCCTAAGATGGAACCCAGCCCAGAAGAGCCAACTGTCGAGGAGGCTGCATAACATGCCTTTTGTAAACCTCATTCATGAACAGCGGCAAGAAGCCTTAAGAACCGCCACGCAAGCAAAAGTGTCGATGATGGCGTTTTTGGGTGCAGCATTTGTCACATGCCTCGGGTTCGGCTTTATCTCATTTCAGAGTGCGTCTCTCGCTTCAAAGAAGAATGCGCTAGAAGCAGAGATCAAGAAGCAAGAACCAACTGAAAAGACTATCGAAGCTAACAAAAAAGCACTCGATCAGCTCAGACCAAGACTTGATACCTTGAAGGATGCTCAAGCTCAAAGCGATAAATGGAGTCGTCTCCTTTCGCATTTAAGTGTGCAAACTCCCGCGCCTGTGTGGTTGACCCACATTCGAAGCGAGCAGACCGATATTGAGCATCCCATCTCGATGATCTTAACCGGGCTTTGTAGCGACCAACAGCCGGTTGGCGAATATATGCTGCGCATTCAGAATTCGAACGATGTCGAAAATGTCGCTCTGAAGTACACCTCAGAAAAGTCGGGGATGAAGCAAGGTGTGATTGAATTTGAAGTCACTGCCGAACTTGCCGGAACGGCTCAGAAGAAACCGAAAGCGGCAGAAACTGGTACGGAGGCCAAAGCTTGATGAACTTGCCAAAGCAGAAGCTCTATATGATCATGGCTGTCATCACTGTCGTGGGTGGCGGTGGATTCCTGTTTTTCCAATGGAATGGTGTAAGCGACCAGGCTGCAAAAGTCAATGCGTTGGCTGCAAAACGCAAAGATCCCAAAACCTTAAAGAGCGAACTCGACCAGTCTGAGACAGACAAATCAGATATGGAGGTTAAGCTTGCTCACCTCGAAAAAGGCATCCCAGCTGCGGCCTATGTACCGACGATGCTTAAGGAACTTCAGGCGACTGGCGAATCCCAAGGGATTCACGTTGTAGGTGTTCGGCCAATACCTCCGAAGATGGATCCGGCCGCCCAAAAAGCTGCAGCCAAGAAGCCGTACGAAGAGGTTGAGATCGAAGTGAAGGGGCGAGGGAAGTTCGCTGACGCCCTGCGATTCCTCAAGTCGCTCAATACCTTCCCAAAGATTGTCGCCGTGAAGACGATTGCCCTCGACCCAAAGACGGATCCAAGTCACCCGGGCACCTATCTGGGACTCGACATGACGGTAACTCTGAAGGCGTATTTGTTCAAAGACCAAAGTCAGACGGCGGTGAAGAGCAATGGATGATAAGAAGAAAATGACCGTCCTCCTCGCTCTCGTCGGTGTGATCTTCGCCGTCGGAGCATTCAATTTCATTGGCGGAGGCTCGACACCTCCCCCTGTGGTTGAAAAGAAGAAGGATGACAAGAAGGCTGGAACAGAGCCCGAAGGACCAAAGAATCCTCAGGTGGCGAATATGCTCGCCATGCGTGATCCTTTCGAAGCGCCAGTTGAAACTCAGGTGGCAACAGCTGAGCCGAAGACCAACACAATAACCCCGTTACCCAAGGCTTCGGCCAAGCCAAAACCAGCGCCGGTACCTATCGTGGGGGCCTTGAAGCCTTTGCCACTGCCCATCGTTGCCTCAAATGGTGGAATGCGTCCACTCTCGACCGAAGGGCCTAATCTACCAACGGAGCCTCCAAAGCCAGCAATTAGTCTTCGTGGGATTATTGTTGGGCCGAACCCGGCGGCCGTCATCGAGATCGGCGGAATCGAGCGAGTAGTTGAGCGCGGTACCTCAATCGACAACGACACTTTTATTCAATCAATTGAGACTTCGGCGATTGTAATCAAACGCCGTGGTAAGACTCAGCGCATTGCGTTGGGAGGAAATGGACTTGGGAAATAGATACAAAGCGTGGATGACCACCGGTCTTATCACTGCACTGGCGGTAACTTCAAGTGCCCAGGTGCTAAAGAAGGTTGTCGTGACCGGCGACAAGTTGAACATTGTCGGAACCGACCTCGATTCACCAAAGATAAGCCATAACGGCAAGATCTGGGATATTGAGTTTGGTGCAAAGCTACAGGGTAAGGCGAGCTACAGAAAGGTTCGATCGAATGGCGTTCGGTATGTCTGCTGGGGATGGATTCAAGCGAAGCCTCCTGTGGTTCGCGTCCGTGTAGTGCTCGATAAAGAGGGCGATATGCCAGCGATAAGCCTGAACGATACGCCGCTGGAGGGTGCCAAGGAGGCAACAGATAATCCTGTTCTTGCTGAGGCCAAAACAAAGGAGCCTTCGTATGTTGATCCCCATCCTATGGCTGAACCAAGACTTGACCCGATCGTACCGATCAGCCGAGCTTCAGGGAATGTTCTATCAACGCCTTCTGAACCAACTGCGCCAGCCAAGGTAGCTATTTCGCTGAATTTCACTGACACTGATATCGTTCAGATTCTCCGGGCGATCGCAGTTCAGTCCCATGCAAACATCGTCACGTCGCCAGAGGTTAAAGGCAAGCTAACTGTCAATTTGCAGAACGTCAGTATTGAAGACGCGCTTCGAATTGTCACCGCAATGTCTGGGGTGCAGTTTGCCGAGGTAAGCGGATCGTATTTGGTGGCTCCCGTAGGTAAGTTGGCGGAGATCGTTAGTCTTGTCAAGAACCTGGCACCTGAAGCGCTTCCTGCCCTAGAAACTCGATTGGTCAACGTCTTTAGTGGTGACCTAAGTGCCATCCGGGCAGCGATGCTCAAGACTATCGACATGACTCCGGCTGATGGGCTCATCAAGCCTTATCAGGTTTTGCTGCCGTCTGACGAAGTAAAATTGAGCAAATCTGATACGAAGCAGCAAGCGCCGAAAGAAGGCGACAAAGACGGAGTACAAAGCCCTGGTTCTAACCTGGAGTTGACCGCCGCAAAGAATATCGGTGAAGCGGCTACGTCAATCAAAGGTTCAAAGACTGAGGAAATCGCTCTAAAGGGCTTGAAAGATCAATACCTTTTGATCATTGGTCCTTCCGGTGTTGGCATGACCGAGATGGAGCGTCGAATCCACGAACTGGATATGGCGATCGCATCTGCTTACGGTATTTCGATTCCGACCACAAACGGCGCAAATCCGCTGATGCGGGAAACCTATAAGCTCAAATCGGAGATCATGGCGACCGACTTGGTTCGCACTCTGGCCACTGGCGCAGACAACTTTAGAGCGAACGTAGACCTCTACCCTACACCCAAAGAATTCCTGAACCAGCAGATCGTGGTTGTTGGCCGTAAGGCGAACGTAGATCGCATGATGCTTATGCTGGCAGATCTGGACGTGGCTGGATACGGACGTGAGCTTCAAGTTTATGATGTCAAGAACACAGATCCGAGAAGCCTTCGTGAGACCTTGGTGGCCCAAGTTCGAGGTTTGAGGGTCGCAATAGCCCCGATTACAGTCGCGACATTCGATGTGTACAAGGAAGGCAAAACCACTTCCCAGTCAAACGAAGTCGTCAGCGAAGGCCCTCAACAAGCAAAAACAGGTACCTCTGGAGGCGATCAAGCTCAACAACAGACTCAAAAGAAGAACGATGACTATGCTTCTCTAGAGCAACCGTTTGATCGACAAGAATTAGTTGCTCAGCCTATGCGGTTGATTCTGCGTGGAACAAAAGATCAACTAGACGAAGCAGCAAAGCTCATCACGATGCTTGATGTCGCGCCTAAGCAAGTGGCCATCGACCTTCGGGTGATGGAGCTAACCCACGAACAGGCAGTGCAGGCGGGTATCGACTGGAGCATCTTCACCGGGGGTGCCGTGAAGTTCATTCGTCTTAACAACGCTCAGGACACGGTTGGAAATTCGATTGGTGCTCATATAAGCGCACCGAATTTTGCTGGGGACGTCGTCGCTACTCTTGACAAGATTTCGACGAAAACGAACCTGATCGCTCGACCTAACATGGTGGCCCTCGACGGTCGACAATCCGAAGTGTTTGTCGGTGACGAGGTTCGGTATATCGAATCGATTACGACGAGCCAAAACGGTCCGACAATCACGACGGGCAAAGTGGCGGTTGGAGTGCGATTGTCGGTACTGCCGCGTGTCGGATCTGACGGCACCATCACCATGGATCTGCGTCCAAGGTTGACACTTCTGAAGGGATACACCGATGTTCCGGGAGGTGGAAAGCTGCCGCAAACTAGCGCTCGTGTCGCCCAAAGCACAGTGGCACTGAAGAATGGCGAGACGCTTGCCATTGGAGGTTTGATCCAAGACACGGACCGAAAAGACTGGACCGGCGTGCCTTTCCTGATGGATTTACCCGTTTTGGGCCCGATCTTCAGAAAGACAACCAACACGCGAAACCGGACGGAAATCGTCATTTTCGTGACAGCCCGGATGGTGGAAGGAGCGGTTGGTAACGACGTGAAAACACTTCCGATTCAGAACAATCCCAATTTCAAACTCAAGGGGGGAAACTAACTTGCTCAAGAAAGCACTACTCGCATTCGGAATTGCAACTCTTACTATAGGCTGTGGCGGCTCGGGAGATTTCCAGGCTGGAACATACGCCAGCATTTACCGGGGAGCCTATTCAGGGACTTGGTCCAGTGCAACACTGGGAGAACACGGCACGATTTCCTTTAGGGTTTCAGATAACGGAGCTGTAAACGGAACACTTGCCAGAACAAGTGATTCTGGCAACCTGGTTGGCACCATCGACCACACCGGACGACTCTATGCGACTGCAGGAGCATCTAGTGGTGCCGGAACATATATGATCAGCGGCACCGTTGTGTTGCAATCGGGGCACTTACTCAGTAACTTCACCTTCAACTATATGGGTGTGGACTACGGCGGAACATTCGATACAACCCCATCGGGAAGTTAGGACAGAGCGACGAACATGAAAGGACTCAATTATCGATACATTGCCGCCGCAGCTGCGGCCGTATTTTACGCACTTGCCGGTTGCGGCGGCGGTGGCTCCAGCATCGGAACCGGATACTCTGATCCTCCGACTCCTGTCGATCCAGTCAACTTCGTTCCAACAGGTCCAGGCGTTCCTGGAGGTACCTCGACAAAGCCGTTTGCCGCTGGCAACTCCTTCGTCTACGAGGTTCAGGGAACAATCACAAAAGACGTGACCGTTGGTGGAAGCACTACGACCGTGAATTCCAACGTTACCGGCACCGATACTATCACATTCACGATGGATTACAACACGTCGGCGGCGATGCCATTTCCTATGTTGAAAATGACGGAAAAGCTGACCTATATTGCTTCTTCGCTCAGCAACCTGCCCATTGTAGAAATCACGGAAGTTTATTACGTTCTTGAGAACGATAGTCTAGGAAACCCGTGCTATGTGGAGAAAGGCCGGCGAGATCTGGACCTGATCACCTTCAGTAATGAAAGTTTGCCCGCGATTCCAACGACTTGGAGCAGGGCAGCGAACACAGGTGGAAAGCTCACATTTACCGCAACCGACAAAGCGTACACCGTCCCTGGACACGCTTTTGCGAGCACAACCGAAGTTTCGACTGCGTTGGCTGTTTTGGGAGAAGATGTTCTCACAAGCACAGTCAGCGGTGCGCCGTTCTACACCTGGAAATGTTCGAAGAGCGAGCACAGCATTGTTAACATTGACGTTCGTTCGATCCTCCCTCCCTATGGTAACGAGGAACTCTGGGATGGTTTCGTGATGAGACGCGAGCGACAGCTCGATGGAACGGAATGGTGGAGCCCATCCATTGCAACCTATGCGAAGCGAAACCTTACGATCAACGATACGATGACCGTTCTAACCTCATGGTCTTACACGCCGGCAAGCTCAGGCACACCCGAGTCGTGGACATTGGGCCGAAGGACCGAACACGCCACGCTCAACTTGAGCATGGTGTTGAGATCCTATAACGTGAATTAGCGGGGATTCCATCGGTACCGACGCGAATCGGTGATCGGACCACCCCAGTTAGGAAGGACGGCACAACCGTCTGCAACGTTATCGATATGAAGGCTGATGGCTCCACCATCGGCCTTTGTTGCGTTGGCGCGATCTCGATGCCATGGGTAAACGCCACCGTATTGAGTTGGTGATTGTTCGTTTTGGCTATCCCAACCTTGAACAGGTTCGAACACTTCGACCGGAGAGCTTGGACGAGAAACGATACTCTCGACAAAGGTATCCACCATCCGTCCGTTCATATTCTCATAGCGGCAAGGTGGTGAAACGATCCAACTACCGCCACCACTCGGTTTGCCGTCCTTCAGCTCCCATACCGAGTCGATAAAAACGATCATCTTGCTTGGCTCAAGAAGACTAGAAGCGCCTCTTGGCTGGGGAAGCCATCCCTCATATCGATGGACGATTGGAGTTAAAAACTGAAAATTGTAGCCAGCATTCGTGTGCATCGAAGCGGAGTAATACTGACTATACAGATCACCAGGCACCAGGTCTTTGTCAAAACTCGCGTTCGGGTCATAGTCGTTAGTCGCATCCGAGGGGCATTGGAATACCGAAAACGTCTTGATATAAGGAAGCAAGAGCTGAACCCACGTGCGGTCATTCTTGGAATTGGGTGAAGACCCACCTTGGTAGTTGATGATCACATAGGTGTCATCGTATTCAGACTGGTACATGCTGGAAGCCATGCCGATCTGTCGCATGTTTGATAAACATACGACTTTTTTGCTGCTGGCTTTGGCAGCAGCAAAAACTGGAAAGAGAATCGCTGCTAACACGGCAATGATGCCAATGACTGCAAGCAACTCAATCAGTGTATAGGCGTGGCAAAATTTTCGCACGAAAGTGGAAATGAAACACGTTTATTATATCGGCGTTCTACCACTGACACAAGTTAAGTGTGTGAATATGTCCGATTGATTCAAATCCCTGGCGTGAATACCAGGAGATCAGGCTTTGTTCACACTGCAAGGTGAAGGGCTTTTCGGTTTCAGCGCAAAGTCGTTGAAGGATTTTCGTGCCCAGCCCACGGTTACGGGCGCTTGGCTTGACGCCAAGATTGTATATGCCAGTTACGCTTGATTCTGGGCGAAGCATAACTCCTGCGAGAAGTTCCTGACCGTAAGCACGAAGTTCGCCCCCCTGAGCTTCGGCCAAACTCTCGGCTGCTTCTGCCCGAAATCGTTCTGTCTGCCGGGGATAAAACAGGTTTGCCAAGAAGCGTGCAATTTCCAGTCCTCCACTCGCATTTCGTGGCGGATGTTCACTTGGCTGGGTATCTGTTGGCCGTCCGATCAATATTGAGAGCTTGCCTGAAACAGCGAATCCAGCCCTAGCAAGTATCTCCAGGCTAGTCTGGTCGATCGTTTGACTCACAAAGTAAATCTGAAATCGAATGCGAGAGGAAGCGATTTCTGCCAACTCTCTTGCAGTCCACGGGCTGATGGTGTGACAGAGGGCATAGTTTGCCATCGGTTTGCCAGATTGACTTTCAGCCAAAACGTACCCCTCACCATTTGAGATAACGGCGTCATCGATGGTGTGGGATAGCGACAGATAAGTCGATTTAAGGTTCTCGAAAGCGAGGTCAAAAGCCGAAATCACAGAACCGTACTCCACAATATTCCGATTGCACCACCGCGTGAAGAGACGGATATGCCAACCGCCAGGCCCTTCGATACTTCGCTCCCAGCAAAGATTTGAGGCCCTCTTGGAGTGACGAAAATGGAAGCGAATGATGTTCCACTCGGGTTGAACCTCCAAAGGTCGAGTCCAGCTCCTAAGTCGATTCCAGTGGGAAGCATAGTTAGAGCTCCAAGCCTAATTGTCGGCGTATAGAGTTTGACTGGAGGGGTGTAGTGGGTTCCGCAAAACACTTTTCCGAAAAAGTTTGCAATCTCGCCCAGAAGCCTGCCTTGAGCTAAGATGCCGCCATAGTGGCCCGTGTTGAGCCACAGGACCGCTGGTTCATGAAGTTCGCTAATAAGAGATGTCGTCGCCGACATTGGCATGACAGTGTCGAATTTGGCTCCAACGACGAAGGTGCTTGTGAGATCCTTTCGAGGAAGGTACGTAAGAGGCTCGACGCTTACAAGGTCTTTTCGAAGGGACTCTTCAGTCATACCATTCCTTCGCATCATGTCGCGCTGAGTGACCACGCGAGAAGAAGTCCAAAGAATCTTCGCAAGATCAACGCCGCCGAGAACGAATGCCGCTTTTGTGATTCGAGGTTCAACCGAATAAACGAGTGAACCAACAACTCCGCCTAGGCTGGTTCCAACGAGTCCTATTCGGTTGGAATCGAACTCGCCATGACTTGCGATGAAATCGACGGTGCGCCTAGCATCAAGGGCTGACTGAGTCATTGTCTGGCGAAGTTTTTGAGGATCAGGCTGAATCGCAAGTTCGCCGGATCGAGATCCAACAGGAGTTCGACCGAGGTGGAAAGGAAGCGTCATGATGACCGCTGCAATCCCTTTGCGGTTCAAATCCGCCGCTAATGAAAGTTCCGCTCGAAGGTCGCGTGCTCCCCAGTAGTGAAGAATAAGGACGACAGGAAAGGGACCGCTTTCTGTCGTTGGAACAAGGATCTTTAAAGGGACAGTGTCGTTGTTGGTATAACCTGATTGAATCGGGCTCGGAAAGCTCGCCGAATATTCGATGCCATCGTCGGTTCGATCAACCTCATGCCATGGTGCAAAAGTGATCTGTGTCGGCGCCGTTGTAACCGAAGGAAGCTGCGCGTACGAGGTCACGACCCATAGCACGGCAGTAATGACAGCTATCCATCGAGTAACTTTCACAATGTCTATTGTGGCTTGCCGGCATTCTTTTCAGTTTGGTACGCCTCTTAATAGACACTTCGGCGGGTTCAATCCGTCAGGATTATGTAGATGGTTTCATCGTTCAGATTTCTTGCCCGAAACACCGTAGCCGGCATTGGTTTGGTCTTGCTGACTTGGGTGGGATACCAGGGAGTGATGAACTTATCCCGGGTTGACGCCTTTGCTCGCTATCGACCCAAGCATGATGGTGCGACTGAGAAACTCGGCGTGCAAATGACGGGTGTACGATTCCGGCACTATCACGGCGGCGAGATGAAACTGGCGGCTTCTGTCGATACTATCGAGGTCATGAAGGACCGAGTGACTTACCAATTGACGGGGGTTAAGGACGGAACTTTCACTAACCGGCAAGGACAGAAATTTAGTTTTTCCGCAGGAAGTGGAAACTATCAGTCAATGCGTGAGCAACTTCAAATAAGTAAAGGAGCTCAGATCGCTGGTGCCGATTTTGATTTAAGAGCCTCTGAACTGACTGTGGCGAATGATCGCCAAATGGTAATGGTTGATGTTCCGCTGCGCGGTCACCTGAAAAGCGGAAACGTCGAGGCGAAAACCTTGACCTACTCATTGTACAGTGGCGATTTCGATGCCGAGGGTATTCACTATGCAGGCAAAATAGACCTCTTGTCCGAAGATGGAAAGGGCGAGAACCAAGGCTTTTGGGATGTTAAAGGTGAACACGGGAAGAGCCGTGGCGGGATTCAGTATTTTGACAACGGTTGGGCCAGCGATGGTGAAACAATCATCACGGCTCCGAAAATCGAGCGGAACACCAAAACGGATGTTCTAACCGCCACAGGAGGGGTGAAGTACTTTTCCAAGAAGGCAAACATGATCGCCGACAAAGTTGTGGTCTACCGAAAAGAGAAGCGATCTGTTCTTACCGGTAACGTCTTCATGCTTGTCAAAGCCAAAAAGGATGAGGATAAGAAACTTGAGGTGGTTGAGCTCAAGCCGTTTCAACCCGAAGTGCCAGACAATATTGCCTCGAAACGGCCGAAGGCTTCGGGACAGCTATCTGACGATGAGCAGAAAAAGCAGGACGATCTACGGAGTGCAGACTCGCTTCGAAGCTACCCGCTTCAGATAACTGCTTCGCAAATCGTGTATTGGTACAAGAAAGGTGAGCGGCACGCCGAAATCACTGGTAACCCGCAGGCTTACCAAGTTTGCGCTGATGATGCTTGGCGTCGGATGTGGACTTTCAAAGCTTTCTATGACGGCGAAAAAGAAACGCTTCGTATGGAAAGCAAGAAAGGCGAAGATCCTAAGAAACCCGTTGATCCGAAGACTTTTGAAACTCGCATGAAGAATTCAGTCGGTGACGACCTTCGTTTTGAATGGATGACCGTTTCGACAAAGGAAGATGACGATGTCACCGATTTTGAGTCTGGAATCTACGTAGGAAAGCTATCTGATCCGGATAACTCGAACAGAGAAGAGAAATCAGGTGCCAATAGTGGCACAAGCAATGGATCGCTAAAAGGTCCCATCGGGGGAGGAACCGACCCCGGTAAAGGAAAAGGACCAAAATTGAGAAGAAAATGATGTTGACGACGCTAACCGCACTCACTGCTTTGGTTGCTTTTCAAGGTAGCCCAGACGCCCCAACCGCTGAGTTCAAAGCAGCCAAGCCGACTTTTGCGATTGGAAAACCGATTGTAGGAACGCTGAAGCTAACTTTCGCGCCGGGAATGCACGGATATCAGAATCCTCCGTCCGATGAATTTGAGATTCCGGTAAAGATCTCGGTGACAGGCTTGGCTGTTCTAAAAGTGGCTTATCCGAAAGGAAAGCCGGTGACTACAGCTGGGAACGAAAAGCCGAGCATGGTTTATTCAGGGACGATCGAGATTCCAGTTACTTTTAAGCCTGTGGCTAAAGCTGGGAAGAATCCAGTTACTGTGAAGGTTGACTATCAGCAGTGCAACGACTCGAACTGCTGGCCGCCGAGCAGCCTAACAGTCAAATCAGAGATCGTAGTCAAATAGTCTAGGCAGAATCTTTCGCGGCGACTTCCCAAAGACGAACAACCTTGTCTTGGCCGCTCGCCGCGAGCCTTGTTCCATCAGGGCTAAATGCCACGCAACTAATCGGGCGGGGTGAAACCTCAAGGCGAACGTTGCCTATTCCTTTGGCAGAGTTCCACAACCCAACCGATCCATCCCTTGATCCACTTGCCAAGAGCCATCCATTAGGATGGAACTGCAAGGATTCAATCGGTTTGGTATGCCCGAAGAGCATTTTGACGAGTAGTCCATCGGATAGAGAGAAAATGCGGATGCTTAGATCGACGCCAGCAACTGCGATGTAGCGGTTGTCCGGGCTAAAAGCGATAGCTGTGACGGTTGACCGAACCTGATGGATGGTGTGCAAACACGCTCCGGTTGGAGCGTGCCAAAGCTTGACTAGCGTGTCGGCGCTACCAGATGCGATCAGCGATCCATCTTTTGACCACGCCACGGCGGTAACAGCTCCTTGGTGATCGGTTCGGCGGTAAATACACGAGCCGTTTTGAGCATCACTTAGCATGAATGTCTGCAACATGGATCCGCTCGCCACATACCGACCGTCAGGCGAAATGCTCACGCAAGAGACCCATTCTTCGTTGCTCGATTTCCAAGAATTGAGTTTGCTACCAAACACACTGTAAAAGCAGACTTGGTTTTCCCCTGAACCTGCTGCCACCATCCGGTCGTTAGGAAAAGCCTGAATGGTGCTGACAGTGCCGTGGTCTAGCTTCACTTTCTGAATCGGAACAGCAAGTTGCTCATCCCACCAGTGGACTTCGTTATCGAACCCGCTACTAATCACTTGTCCATTATCCGGGTTGAACGAAACCGCGTAGACAGGAGTGACGTGTCCCTTTAACCTTCGCTTGAGTTTGACGACAACTGGCTGCGCGGGTTGTCTCTGCTCCGGTCTAGGGGCATCCTGAACGCCCCCGCCGGATAACATCGCATCGTACTCCAAGCGCCGCGTTGGGTCAATGAGCGTTTGGAACGCCTCATTGATATGTGCCATCGTGTCGTGTGCTCTAGGATCAGAGGACACGTCAGGATGATGCCTTTGGGCTAGCCTTCGGTAGGCCTTTCGAAGAGCTTCGTCGTCAGCTTTGGAGCTGACTCCTAACACCTCATAGAAGGTTGCAGAAAGAGTCATTCGCTGGAATTTGCGGAAGCTGAGCTATTGTGACAGCTACAAACAATAATTACGAGATTTAGCATCGAATGATTTCTGAATCCAGTAATTCGTCTGTGTTAGCCGCCGGTGTCAAATCCAGCGCCGTTCGGATTCTCGACTTCTCCGCGCTCAAACATTGAGTTTTTCATTTGGGACATCCTCATTGTTCGAACGTGTCCATCTGCCAAAGCGACAACAGCGTTACCAGAACTCGTGACTTTGCGATTCTTCTGGTCAACAGTCTTGATCCCTAAATGTCGGAAATCAACGTTTGGGTTGTCGTTCCAAAATCGCGGAGCGTCAATAAAGCCAAAGTCGTACGTCAGCCCGTCACCGGTGGGAATCCATTTTGCGAAATAGAAAGCGCTCGTAGCGAAAACTATGGTGTCCGATGGGCGAGCTAGCTCGGTAAGGTGGGCTGCATTCTGGCAGTTAGGAAAATAGGTCGTCGAGTTACCCGTGTTGAAGTCGCTTCCGATGTAACCCCAGTTGTAACCAAATCCACTGTGGTCACCCATGTAGTCTTTATAATCACTTGCTTGGTGATCTCGAACTCTGCCCTTGCCCAAGTAGGGTCGCAAGAGGCCAAGTGAGGCATCGAAAAAGAACGCGCCGTGTACTTTTCGACCAAACCATGCCTGAGCTTCGTCCCACTCGGCGTAGGTCGCAAGCATATAGGTGTCGTCGTTGTCGGCGACGTAAATCGCTGCCGATTTGCTGTACTGCGCGATCGCGTTTGTTGCGTTGTACTGATAAGCCGCGTTCTTGAGTTGAGCAAAAATCGGGAACAGAATAGCCGCCAAGATTGCGATGATCGCAACCACGACTAGCAACTCAATCAGGCTGAACGCACGCACCCTCATCTCACACGTCCGTACTCAATAATTGTTGGCGACTGACAAGGTAATCCTAACACGATTACGAGGCAATCTTTCGAGCAATAAGAGCTATCGGCAGAAATACAGAGCGGGCGGCTATTTAATGCCGGTCATCACGATCCCCTTGACGAAATACCGTTGTCCAACAAAGAAGAGGATGATGATTGGGATACTGACGAGCACCGATCCGGTCATCATCAAATTCCACTTCTCGCCTTGCAGGGCTGCATAGGTTCTTAGCCCGACCTCTAGCGTCTGCTTATCAGCATCGTTGAGGTACAGAATCGGACCGACCAGGTCGCGCCAAGCGCCCATGAATGTGAATATCCCAACGGTTGCGAGTGCGGGACCACTGAGCGGGACAAGTACTCTGGAGAAGACCGTCCAGTGGCTAGCTCCATCAAGAAACGCAGCTTCATCCAGCTCGCGAGGAATCCCTTTGAAGAACTGACGTAGCAAGAAGATGTTGAAAGCACTGCCGAAGAAGGCAGGGACGATCAGAGGAAGAAAAGTGTTGACCCAGTGAATCTTTGCGTATAAAACGTAGCCTGGAATCATCGTGACCATGCCGGGCAACATCATCGTGCCGATAAGCACCAGGAATAGCCGGTCCTTACCTGCGAACTCGAGTCTGCCAAAGGCGTATGCTCCTAAACTACACGAGAACAATGTGCCAATTGTGACGAGCGAAGTGATGAAAACAGTGTTCTTGAACAGCATCCAAAAGACTACATTTCGATTCGTCAGCACCGTCACATAGTTCTCAAATGAGAAGTTCTTAGGCCAAGACCACATGGAAGTTGTCGCTACCTCCGACTGGTCTTTGAATGACATCGCAAGTGTCACGTAATACGGAATGATGAATGCGATAGCACCAATAAAGAGCACGAGCAAAATAAACGCCCGCGTTAGTTTCGCGCTGAGCTCGGCGCGTTGTGCAGCCTTTCTTGCATCTTCGTGAGTGAGTTGAGACATTAGCGGCTTTCCCCTTCGTAATAGACCCACTTGCTCATCTTGAGCTGGGCAACAGTGAATATCAGGACAACAACAAACAAGACCCAAGCTAGTGCCGAGGCGTAACCCATTCGCAACGAAAGGAATCCACTTCGCCACATGTGATAAGCAAAGAAGAGAGTCGAGTCGTTTGGTCCTCCATCGGTCATCAGCAACGCTTGAGTGAATGTTTGAAAGGTGCCGATAAAGCCGGTAATGAGGCTGAAGAACAGCGCGGGCGAGATCATCGGAACCGTCACATTACGAAACCGTTTAAAAGGACCGGCTCCATCAAGAACCGCAGCCTCGTATAGGTAAGTCGGAACGTTTTGCAGTCCTGCCAAGAGCAAGATCATTCCACCCCCTGCTCCCCACAACGACATGATCGTAAGGGCTGGAAGTGCGACATGCTCGTTACCCAACCAGTTCACCGGCTCGCCATTTGTTGTGAATGGGTGAAGGAGGGATGCAAGGCCGAGAAAGTTTCCTTTGCCGCTTGGACCATATATGATTGCGTTGAGCAATCCGCCGTCTGGCATGAATATCCGCCGCCATATGAGCGATGAGGCAACGCCACTAGCAACACTTGGTAGGTAGTAGCAGGTTCGCCACACCGGAATGCCCCTGACCTTGACGTTGAGAAGCAACGCCAAAGCAAGGGATGCAGCGAGGCCCAGTGGTACGGCGAACACCGTGTAAAGCAGTGTGACTTTGAGCGAAGTCCAGAACCTGGGATCAAAAGTGAATGCCTCGACGTAGTTTCCAGCTCCCCGCCACTTAGCGGGTTGAATGATGTCCCAATCCGAGAAGCTCATCAGTAATGACAGAAGCATCGGTCCTGCGGTAAACAAAAGCACGCCGAGTATCCACGGCATGATGAATAAATAGGCAATGCGGTTCTCTTTCTTCTGTTTGTGAGTCCTGCGAACCTTACGCTCGGGCCAATAGATCCAACACATCAACATCGCAACGAGAGCAAATCCGCAAACAGAAGCAATCGTCCAGTTGAACTCAGGCAACCGACCTTGGTTTAGGAGATAATCGAGACGCTCCTGAGCGCGCGCGTTGTCTTTCGGGATGATGTCTTTGGCTTGTGCCGAACCATCCCAAATGCGTGAAAAAGCGGCGGTTGCAATTCCGCTTGCGTCCGGCCATTCCGTTCCAAGCGGCCCAAAGACCACGTACGGCACGCTTTGGTGGGTTACGATTCTATTCTTCGGATATTGCTGATCGTCAGGGGTGTTCGGACCAGGAATCCAAGGCTCGGACTGAGCTAGTTTCATGATCGCCGGTTGCGCCAGTCCCGTTTTGACCATCTCCTTCATGCCCGGTTCACCGGCCATCCAACTGGTCAGTAACCAAGCTTCGTAGGGATGCTTCGAATTCGCGGTGATTCCGTAACCAGAGCCTCCTGTTGGATACGCCCTTGTTCCGTCTTTGTAGGCTGGGGCGATTGTGATATCCCAATCAAAAAAGCCCGGCTTGCCTTTGACCAAATCTCGTCGCATGTTCGGCACTTCCCAAATGCCGCTTTGATACATAGCCACCTTTTCTTGCGTGAACATCTGCCGGGAGTTCGACTGAAGCACACTCGTAATTTCGGTTGGAGTAGGAATCCATCGGTTCTTCAGTGTCAAGTCAGCAACGTACTGAATCGACTTCATTGTGATAGGGTCGTCAAACCTTATCTTCGTCGGGGTTTTATAGTCATCGGCCCATCGACCACCGGCAGAGAGTGCAAACTCGTTCCAGAGAAGATCTTGCCAGCCTGGCGCAAACCCCCACCGATAAGGTCGATGTGACTTGTCGAACTTTGTGAGTTGGTGGCAAACCCAGATGAAGTCCTTCTCGCGTAACTCAGGGCGTTCTTTGAAGTCCCAGGTCCAAGTGCCATCTGGATATGGAATCCCTGCTTCATCAAAAGCGCGCTTGTTGTAGTAGATGATGCTGATCGGCGCAATATCACGGGGAAGGACATACATCTGTCCGTTAAGGCTATGTGCTTCAACGATATTCGGATAATAGTCTTCGATCTTGAAGTGTGTCTTTTTGATGAAATCGTTTAGCGGGATGATCGCCTTGCGGATTGAATACTTCTGAAAACTGGCTGGGTCGAGCTGTACAACGTCGGGTGCGATACCAGCAGCTACTTGCGCAAGAAGCTTGTCTTGATAGTTGGCCGTGACAGTCTCAACTTTGACTTTAATATTCGGGTGTGCCTTTTCAAACGATTCGGCAGCAGCCCAAATCGCCTTCATCGCGTCGTCTCCATCCCAGCAAAGGAATCGGAGCTGAATCGTTTCAGCAAATGCGGCAGACATGCTGAAACACAGCAACGTTGCTGCCGCCAACCATCGTATGGCGGATCTCATCTCATCGCTATTCTAACAAGCAACGGGCAATAGTTGCGGTTGCTAACGCTGCAATGCCCTCTTTTCGTCCAATAAAGCCCATTTTTTCGTTGGTTGTCGCTTTCAAATTGACTCGCTCGGGGCTTATTTGCAGATTGATTGCAATCGTCTCGCAGATTGCGGTTGCCTGTTTCATGACCTTCGGGGTCTCTGCAATGACGGTCATATCGAGATTGACAATGGACCAACCGGCGTCGATAAGAAGCTTTTTAGCATGAATGAGAAAAGTGATTGATGGTTCGCCTTTCCAGCGGGAATCGGTATTTGGAAAGTGCTGCCCAATGTCGCCGAGAGCGGCTGCGCCCAAGAGAGCGTCAACTACGGCGTGAAGCAGTGCGTCAGCATCTGAATGACCATCTAAAGCAGGATGTCCTTCGAAGGCAACCCCGCCAAGATAGAGTGTCCGGTTGGGATCAGTGGAAAATGGGTGTACGTCGTATCCCATGCCGGTTCGGTATTCGGTTTGCCCAATCATGGCTTTTGCACGAAGCATGTCTTCGCGGGTGGTGATCTTAAAATTCTTTGGCTCGCCTTCAACAAGCATTGGCGAATGCCCCAGCGCTTCGATCAGCGCCATATCATCCGTATGTTCTCGGTTAGCCTGATTGTGTGCTGTCCACAGAATGCTTGTAGTAGCGCCTTGTGGAGTCTGCATGGCAACGAGTTGCCGCCGGTCGAGTGTTGTGACCTGCTCGCCTTTGATTTGTTTGATCGTATCAACGACGGGGACACTCGCCCCTGCCGCTCCGTTTTCAAGAATGCCTTCGATGACACGATCGATTACCTCTGGCGAGATGAACGGGCGGGCTGCATCGTGTAAGAGCAACACATCAGAATCGCAAAGCTGAAGAGCAGCCAGCGAACTCGTCTGCCGACTCGGGCCTCCGTGGGCAAGACGAACATTCGGGAGCGCTTGTCGAATATTGTCCTCGTTCTCTTCCGAGACAATGATAATCACTTCATCGACCTTTGGGTGAGCCTCAAAGGTGTCGTAGGACCATCTCCACACCGGTTTACTGCCCAATAGAGCTTGAGTTTTATCACTGCCGAATCGAGACCCTTTTCCAGCCGAAAGGATTGCGGCAACGATTCTCATACTGGTTTGCGAACTGTCCGGCGAAGTCGAGCATGACCGTTAGGTGCATCCCCATCAACTTCGGCAAAAATCATTTTTCCTTTCTCTGTTTGAATGACTTGGGTGACGATGACCTCCATCGTCTCACCAATATGCGTAAAGCCGTTCTCGACGACCACCATTGTGCCGTCTTCTAGGTAGCCAATTCCTTGTCCTACCTGGTTGCCTTCTTTGATGACTTTGAGTTCTAGCGTTTCTTGTGGCAACACGTTTGGTCGCAAAGCAAGTGAGAGGTCATTAAGGCTCAAAACCTTGAGGCCTTGTAACTCAGCCACACGCTTTAAGTTGAAATCGTTAGTGAGTACGTCCCCACCCAGGGCCTTTGCTAAGCGGACGATACGTGCATCAACATCATCGCCTTGCTCAGGTGCCAGTTTGTCATGAATGCGAACATCCAAATGGAAATCCGCTTGCATATGTTTTAGAACTTCTAGCCCACGGCGACCCCGTTGACGACGAAGCGAGTCGTGGCTGTCGGCGATGTATTGAAGCTCATCGAGGACGAACCCTGGAACATACAACTGGCCATCAAGAAACCCAGTTTTGGCAACATCATAAATGCGACCATCGATGATCACATTCGTGTCCATAACCTTGATGCCTGTTCGTTTGCCTTTGCCTTTGCCTCGGGTCCACGGTAGAACATCGGTCATCGACTGAAGCATATAAAATGCCAGTGAAGGCAGCATCAGAACCAATCCGACGATGAGCAGGGCTCGGTATGGGGTTGGCAAATCGATCTGCTGAAAAAGGATGAGAAAAGGAACGCTGCCCGTCAATCCAGCGAAAATCCCAACGAAAAAGGTGACTTTGTCGCCGGAATCCATTTTGTCCCAACGGGTCCCCATTCGCTCCATCGAGCCCAGGAGACGGACTCCAATGAATCCGCCGAGAATTGCACCTAGCAATGCAAATGGCGCGATGTTCGTAAACGTGTTCGGGTAAACGTCGGAGACACTAGTGGATTTATTAAACTTTTGAATCAGTAAGTTATATAGAAAGGTCAAAAGGCCAGGTCCGGCAGCTCCTAATAAATAGCCCCCTACTAAACCCAAAGCAGAGACGACGACCAATCGACCGGTCGTTTTAGCCCCCAGCGCTTGGGGAAGGTCATGAATCCTTTCGTGCAATCTTCCCATCTCACCTTCCGCGTGAATCCAGCACCTCTACCTTGACAGCTTCAAGAAAGGTGAAAGTAAACGCATCCTCAACGTTTCCTTCTGCTAGTTTAACATGACCGGCAGAAAGCATGGTGTCAGAAGTGGTTGAGTCGACGCCAACCCAGTGAGTTCCATCCCAAACTTCATCCCACGCGTGATAGAAAAACGTACCGTCCCAATTAACGAGTCCGCTGCAGAGTCGGGTGGGCACACCAGCGGCACGAAGAAGCGTCGCGGTTAAGATTGCATAGTCGCGGCAGACCCCTTCTTTACTTTTCAACACTTCACGGGCATCGCGCAGAACACCGATACCAGCGTTAGGCTGCATCTGGCCGTTCACCCAAAGTTGAATCGCTTTTGATATTTCTGGCACCGTAGTCGCGTTTCCAACAATCTTCTTTGCTAGCGACACCATGGCCGGGTCGGTCGCTGGCAAATGCATCGAAGGCTTGATCCACTCCGGTTGCTGCTTGGCTGCTTCCGTTGCACTGATTGCTGTGCCGAACCGAGGCGGGTGAATCTCGATAATAAAAGCATCGCCTTCCTTTGTGATCGTTTCATGGTCGCCACTTGGCACCCGTGATAGATCCTTGTTCGTGATCTTTAGCTTTAAATATTCAAGTGATGCTGGATTCTCGATGGTTTTGTCGGGGCGGATACTTGTTGAGTAGGCGAGATCTATTGAAGGCGCGTAGCCTTTGGTGCTTCCCATTGCGACGGCTCGCGTTTCAGGAAGCATAGAAATCCCCATTGGGCCGTCAGCTTTTAGGAAATCACCTTTCGCCGAAACATAGACTTTCATGTTTGCGCGTGGGTCGATGACCTCAAGTGCCTTTGCCGATACGGATTTGCCTTTAATCGTCACTTTAGAGGGGCCAAGAACTTTCAAATCGTTCTTGATGAAGGATGCTGTCATAGGGTCAAAAACATAAAATGACTGCGTTGTTTTTGAGCTTCCGGTAGCCAGCAAGAGCGATAGCGGGTCGTCTGTAACGACTCCATTTGGTATCGATAGTGTCTTTGTAGATCGATTTCCGCTGTTATTTATTGCGACATCCACCGACTTTGTGCCGAAGACTGCCTCAATGTCCTGAACTCTTCCTGCGCTGCTCATATGGAAGCGAATTCGTAGTGGCTTGCCTGTTGGAGTAGACCATGTAGCCGAGTCCATGTTGATCGTGAGGGCAGTACCAAGAAGTCCCGTGGACATCACTGTCTTTGATCTGCTCACCGATGCTGGCTTGCCAGAGTAAGTTGTTTTTTCAGTTCCATAAGAGCTGTAACCGATTTTCTGGCCTTGCATGTAAAGCCCAAGATACTCAGTACTCGACCAGACAGATCCAATGCTCCCCAGCACGAAGACGGACACTACGACACTTCTGAAATACACAATTTATACTGACGTGTTTTGAGCAGATGATTTCGGCAAAGTATCGAAAAAGCGTTTTTTTCGGGCTGGAATAGGGAACAGTAAGAACAAGAAGAGCGTCCTGAGGTGTTGACACGCGGGACCTCAAGACGTGTAGAGTCCCTAGGCGGAGCGAATCTACTCTAAGGAGTTGACTGAACTCGCCGATAACGTACACCGCAACTGCAAAATATGGCTACAAAGCTCGTCATAGTCGAATCGCCTGCAAAAGCGCGAACCATCAGTGGCTACCTCGGGGCAGATTTCGAGGTTCTTGCCAGCATTGGGCATATCAGAGATTTGATGCCCAATAGCAAAGGTCTGCCTGACGAACACAAGAAAAAGTGGTGGGCGGATTATGCCGTTGACGTTGACAGCAATTTTCAACCTTTCTACGAAGTGCCTGACGAGAAGAAGGCGCAAGTCACAAAGCTTCGCCAAGCACTAAAGGGGAAAGACACCTTAGTGCTCGCAACTGATGAAGACCGAGAAGGTGAAGCGATTTCGTGGCATCTTCTCGAAGTACTCAAGCCTTCAAAGAACGTCAAGGTGAAGCGCATAGCCTTTCATGAGATCACGAAAGACGCAATCCTTGCCGCCCTCAACCACCCACGCGAAGTGGACCAACACCTCGTCGAGGCTCAAGAAACCAGACGTATTCTGGACCGGCTTTACGGATACACGTTATCGCCTGTTCTCTGGTCTCGAGTAACCAAGAACCTCAGCGCAGGTCGAGTTCAGAGTCCAGCAGTTAAGATTGTTGTCGAGCGTGAGATTGCGCGCCGAAATTTCCGAGCTGCGCAATACTGGGACCTCAAGGCTGATTTTAAGTCGGGAACAGAAGCCTTCCCCGCTGAGTTAAGGCTCATTGATGGAACCCGGGTCGCATTGGGAAACGACTTTGACGACCTTACCGGCCAACTGAAGCAGAGTCGTAACGAAAAGGTTGTTTGGCTAGATGAGGCGGCTGCTGGTGCGCTCGCCGAGGGCGCCAAAAAGGCTAAGCCGTACAAAGTCAATCGAGTGGATGCTACCGAAGGCGTTGAGCGTCCTTCGGCACCGTTCATGACGACGACCCTTCAGCAAGACGCCAACCGAAAATTTGGCTTTGCAGCAGATCGCACGATGCGCATCGCGCAACAGCTCTATGAAGGCATCGACATTGGTGGAGAGACGGTCGGTTTGATCACCTACATGCGAACAGACAGCCTTACCCTCAGCGGTGAGGCGATCAATCGAATTCGTGAGCACATCAAGCACGACTATCCAGATTGTTTGCCTGAGAAACCTCCCGTTTATGCAAGTAAGGTGAAGAATGCTCAGGAAGCTCACGAGGCGATCCGACCAACTGATGTTCGTCGAAAACCCAACGAAATAAAAGGCAAACTTTCAGAGGATCAGTTTAAGATTTACAATCTTATCTGGCAGAGAACAGTAGCTTGCCAGATGAAACCTGCTCAGGTCCTCCGAACGGAAGCCGAGATCGGAGTAACCACCGATGGTAAGAAACTTGGTTTCATTGCCACAGGAAAGCAGATCATGTTCGAGGGCTTCCTTCGCGTCTATAGCGAGGGTAAAGACGACGATCAGGTTGATTCAAAGGATCGAAAACTGCCTCGGCTGAAGGAAGGCGACGAAGTCGAATTGTCAAAGTTGGATTCGGCAGAGCACCACACTAAACCACCTGCACGGTTTACTGATGCAACGCTTATCAAAAAACTTGAAGAGCAAGGCATCGGTCGTCCGAGTACGTATGCTTCGATCATTTCAGTAATTGTTGATCGAGGCTATGTGCGTAAAGAGCAGCGTCAGCTTGTGCCGACGTTCATGGCGTTTCTCACGATGGAGGTTCTTGAAAACAACTTCCATGAGCTCATGGATCTTGGATTTACGGCTCGGATGGACGAGACCCTCGATGAGATATCCGAGGGTAAAGCTAACTCCAAGACTTACCTGCGCGATTTCTTCCTCGGTGATGGCGAGAACGGCTTGAAACCGATGGTTGAAAGTCGAAAGAAATCCATTCCCTATCCAGTCTTTACAGTTGGCGAGCACCCCGAGACGAAAGAACCAATCGTCGTCCGTCACGGAAAAGATGGCAAGCCGTTCCTTCAGGTTGGAGACGGTGACAACAAGAAATATGCGAACGTCCCAGACGATGTTGCACCTGCTGACCTGACGATCGAGAAGGCAGTAGAGTTACTTTTACAAACCAAGGGGCCTCTCGAATCGATAGGTACTGACCCGCGAACTGGACGGCGTCTGCTGCTAAAGAATCGTTCAGGTTATTACCTTGAAGTTGAACGTACTGAAGAAGAGATTGAGTCCAAACTGAAGCCAACTTGGGTGAGTTTGCCTCCGAATGTTGACCCTTACTCACTGACGCAAGAGGATCTGAACTTCCTTTGTGAGTTGCCGCTAAATGTTGGAGCAAACCCAGAGACGGGCGAAGTCATTCTGTTCAAAATTGGAAAATTCGGTGCTTACCTTGAGTGTGGTTCGGAGCGTCGAACGGTGGAGAATTGGCGAACAGCACAAACGCTCACCGTCGAAGAGGCGCTCGCCATTTTGAGCCAGCCCAAATTTGCGGCAAAGCGTGCTGCTCCATCTGCCCTCAAGGAGTTTGGCGAATTGAAAGGGGCGGCTGGCCCAGTCAAGGTGATGAGCGGTCGATTCGGCCCGTACGTCACTGATGGTGAGACAAACGCAACACTTCCGCGAGGTACTAACCCGACCGAGCTTTCGGAAGAGCAAGCCCTGGAACTTCTTGCGAAGAAGCGAGAGGCTGGTCCTTCGACCAGGCCGAAACGCGGAAGAGCAACTGCCAAGAAGAAAACCACTAAGAAGAAAGCTTGATCGAAGTTCGAGAGGTTCCATACGGTTCGACGGAATACGACGAGGTCGTTGAGTTGCGTCGTGAGGTTCTTCGTCGCCCTCTAGGGCTGGATTTCACAAAGGAACAGTTGGCCTCTGAAGCCAAGGATTGGCATTTTGCCGCCTACGATAACGATTTAGTCGGTAGCCTGATCCTCACGGCTCGTTCCAAAGAGGATGTTCAGATGCGGCAAGTCGCAGTGAGTTTTTCCTGCCAACGTCGAGGTGTGGGGCGGGCATTGATTGAAGAGGCGGAGAGTTTTGCCGTTGAACACGGTTTCACGAAAATGATCTTGCACGCTCGTCAGACGGCAGTCCCGTTTTATGAAGCGCTCGGATATACCGTCGAGGATGAGCCTTTCGAAGAAGTTGGCTTGCCTCATCGGTCGATGTTCAAACGTTTGGTCGCCTAAAAGTGCCAAATCTGGAATCGGATCAGCAAGAGATTGATAGTTCTCACTACCGAACGGGGCCGATTCGCGCTAAACTGTTTGTTCCCCACCGAAAGTGGTCGAAGGATTGTCAGGAGAAATTTTCGAGTGCCGTACGTAGTAGCAGAACCCTGTATCGGAGTGAAGGACAAGGCTTGTATGACCGTTTGTCCGGTTGACTGCATTTATGAAGCTGAGGAGCAGGTCTTCATCGACCCAGATCAGTGCATCGACTGTGGTCTTTGTGAACCAGAGTGCCCGGTCTCGGCTATTTTTGTAGATACCGATGTGCCAGACAACTGGAAGAGCTTCATCGAAAAGAACAAAGTAGAAGCTCAGAAATTAGCTGCTGGCTAGTTTAGTCGATCTCAAATAGCCTGGCCCAGCGGGCGCGCTCAAGTCGCCCCATCTCATCCAGCCTAACGCCGACCCTGAAGGAACCCAACGCTTCCGGGTCGGGTCTGCAGTACCGAATCTCTCCCGATGTGATGAGTTCGCCCGTCGGCGTATCGATGTTGAGATTTGCTTTCGCACCTTTGCTCACCATGGCTTCGCTTCGAAAACCGATGCCGGTTTGAGAGATGTCCACAATCTCGATCGAGGTTGTCAATCCATCTACTTTCAGATTGCCTGTCATCCCGACAACAGTCTGTCTTGCGTTCTCGGTTGGCGCATATCGGTTGATGGGCGGATGAACCACGAAGGTGAGTTCTTGTCCGAATGTCATAGCAAGAGTTGCCTTGAATGACAATGTCGCGTCTTGCCCGTGGACTTGAACCATGAAAATGTCGCCAGTCTCCATTGGAGCCTCGCTTGTCTGTCGTAACCTCATGCTCTCGTTACTTAGGTCGAGAACCCAACCGCTGATAATCTTCGCATCTTTGAGTCGCTGAATTCTAGCTCTCGCGTTTGTGTATAGCGGTGTTTGTGTTTTCTGCGCGCTCATCCAATATTGAGTGTTGACATCTTTTCAACATTTCCGCAGGTACTTCGATTGTCGTTTTATGGCTTATTCATGGACTACGAGGCATGTCAAACTAGCTATGAGCCGATGACAAAGCCCGACCCAAATCTAATCCAAGCGCAAGACCAGTTCATCTTGGAATGGGGGCGAATGAGTAACAGTTGGGGCGTCAACCGCACCATGGCTCAAATTCACGCCTTGCTGTTCATCTGTGCGGAGCCGCTCGATGTGAATGAAATCATGCGCAGACTGCAAATTAGTCGTGGCAATGCAAGCATGAATCTTCGAGAATTGATGGACTGGGGCATCGTTCGGAGGTTTCGAAGACCGGGAGATCGAAAAGACACGTATACCAGCGAGAGCGATCCGTTCTTGATGTTCGTCCGCGTCGTAAAAGAGCGTAAGCGCCGAGAACTCGATCCAACTGCTGATGCGATCAAGGAAGTTATCACGATGCTAGATCGCAGCCAACCGACCGAAGATATAGAAGTGCTAAAGACTCGGCTAACCGGGTTGTTGGAGATTTTTGGGCTGATCGATATCGTATATCGTCAAGCATTTGCCGCCGACACCTCGTTTGATGACCTGAAAGCTCAGCTGCAAGCTAAAACCGCGCAGTAACCCCGGGGGTGCCGGTCCTATGAGGGTGGTAAGGTGAGATCAGTGAAAAACGGGAGCCCTCAACTGTTAAATTTACCTGTGCTTGCTGCACGGGATACTGTTCTGTTTCCAGGGCAAACTACCACGCTTCACGTTGTCCGCGAAGGTTCACTAAGAGCAGTCAAAAGAGCTCAGGAAGACGACCAGACTTTGCTCGTGTTAAGTCAGGCGGATATGTCGGTTGATGAACCTCGCGCAAAGGATCTTTCGACTTTAGGGACCGTTGCCGAGGTCATGCAGTCTATCCCGTTGCCTGATGGCAGCGTAAGGATCGCCCTTCGAGGGATCTATCGTGGAAAGCCGGTTAAGTTCTCTGAAAAGGGAGGGCTCATATGGACAGAAGCTGAGCAATTGGCGGAGATTTCTGGAGACCCGATAGAAGCAGAAGCGCTCAGTCGGTCATGCATTAACGAGTTCACTTCAATCGTTCAGCAAAACGATGAGATTCCACCAGAGTCACTACGTGGTCTTTACGCTGCGTCAGACCCGGGCATGGTGGCTGATTCGATAATCCAGCACTTACCATTGTCGCTTCCCGAAAAGCAGACTCTACTAGAGCTTGTCGAGGTGAATCCTCGGCTTCATAAGTTATTGGAGCTGCTGAAGCGTGAGTTGCAGGTTTTGAGTCTTAGAAAAAATATCACCACCCGCGTTGAAGCACAACTGGGCGATTCACAACGTGAATACTATTTGCGCGAGCAGTTGAAAGTAATTCAAGACGAATTGCGTGTTTTCGAGGACAGGCTTTCAGAACACGAAGAGTATTTGCAGCGAATCAAGAATTGTGGCATTCCGAGTGAGCTAGAACCCCGGGTTCTCACGGAACTTCAGAGGCTAGAAAGAACCCCCACGACCTCTCCCGAAGGGCTCGTTATCCGCAACTATCTCGATACGGTAATTAACCTTCCTTGGCAGAAAACAACCGAAGACCACTTATCGCTTCAAGATGCAGCTGCACTTCTGGATCGCAAGCACTTTGGGTTGCAAAAAGCGAAGGAGCGAATCCTAGATTATCTTGCGGTTCGCACCATCTCAAAAAAGGTGAAAGGGCCGATCTTGTGCTTTGTCGGTCCTCCTGGGGTTGGAAAGACCTCGTTTGGAGAATCTATCGCCGAAGCAATGGGGCGGCGGTTTGCACGGATTGCGCTTGGCGGAGTCAGGGATGAATCTGAAATTCGTGGTCATCGTCGGACTTACGTCGGTAGTATGCCTGGGCGTATCATTCAGGCTCTTCTAGATGCCGGATCGCGTAATCCCGTCATCCTATTGGATGAAATTGACAAGTTGGGACAGGGCTCGCATGGCGACCCTACGAGTGCGCTTTTGGAAGTGCTAGACCCAAACCAGAACTCCAAATTCGTCGATCACTACGTCGATGTCCCCTTTGACCTCAGCGATGTCATCTTCGTAGCGACAGCCAATTTGCTCGAACGCATTCCATCTGCCCTTTGGGACCGAATGGAAGCGATGCCGTTTCATGCATACACTCAAGAAGAGCGCGAAAGGATTGCCGAGCAGTTCCTTATTCCCAAATCGCTTGAGGAGCACGGACTAACGGATAAGTCCGTGCAGTTTGAAAAGTTAGCCTTTGAATCACTCATCACGGAGTACAGCCGTGAGTCCGGCGTAAGGCAATTGGGGCGCGCCATTGCAACGATATGCAGAAAATCGGCTCGGCAGATGGTCGATGGCAAATGCAAAACCGTCAAGATCGACGATGCTTTTCTACTGAGCGCTCTTGGCCCCAAACCGTATCCGAAGGACAAGACGGTTCCAGAAGGAGAAGTCGGTGTCGCATGGGGTCTTGTCATTCGTGAAAGTGGTGGAGATGTGGTTCCATTTGAGATCACTCTGCTTCCGGCCAAAGGCGACCGGGGCCAACTCATGCTGACCGGTTTGCTAGGTGAAGTGATGCGTGAGTCAGCTCAAGCGGCGCTAACATTTGTTCAATCAAGAGCCACCGAATTGGGAATCAAAGACCCGGCTCAGTACGACATTCATCTGCATGTGCCCGAAGGAGCTGTCCCGAAAGATGGACCTAGCGCAGGCATCACTCTTGCAATTGTCTTTTCATCGGCTCTTTCTGGTCGTCCTGTTCGAAAAGGCATCACGAGCACAGGCGAAATCACGCTCCGTGGACGTGTGCTCGCAGTAGGTGGCGTCCGCGATAAGGTGCTTGCCGCGATCGCTCACCAGCGAAGCGAGGTTTATCTACCACAAGACTGCGAACCCGATCTCAACGAAGTGTTGCCCTCGATCTCTGAGAAGATAAAAGTTCACTTCATCTCCGAGGCCACACAAGCGATCCTTTCCGCACTCCAGTCACAATAGAGATATGGCGCAGTCAAAGCAAAGCGGTCAATTCTCCGATGATAAGTCGATCAGTGGCAAAAAGCTGGTTCCAATCGTCTTGATCGGCTTTGTTTTGGTTACCATTATTGGATTCTACGGAACCTACTTTGTCGCGCAAACAATCACGCCTATGTCGGCTGAAACTCAAGCTCGATTGAGGGAGAGAGCTGAGCAACAGGTTCGTGAGCATGGGGATAAGGGGCGAAACTACTAAGTGTTCACCGAATCGTTCAAACAGGCTTGGCACTTACGCTATGGTTACGAACCTGAGTTCGACTTTCCGGAACTAGGACGGTTCCTCGGACATCGCTCAGTCCGGAAATATGCCGATCAACCTCTTACAGATGAACTCATGAGCGCACTCGTAGCCGCCGCTCAAAGCGCTGCCACGAGTAGTAATTTGCAACTCTGGTCGGTTGTGACGCTTCAGGACAAAGACCGGTTAGCGACTGCGGCCGAGCTTTGCGGCAATCAGGAGCAAGTGAAGTCCTGCGGAGCGTTCTTTTGCTTCATTGCCGACCATCGCCGCATCAAAACCGCCGCTGAAACGCATGGCGAAAGCGTTGAGGGGCTTGAGTTCGCCGAGTTTGGAATCATGGCGATCATTGACGCCGCCCTCGCTGCCGAGCGATTGGTTTGCGCAGCCGAAGCTCTGGGACTGGGGATCTGTTACATCGGTGGGTTAAGAAACGATCCGGAAGCGATTAAGGAGTTTCTAAACCTTCCAGATGGCACTCTCGGGTGTTTCGGTGTGACTGTCGGTTGGCCAGCAGAACCAATGACCGCAGAAATCAAGCCACGTCTTAGTCAGCAAAGTATCTGGTTCAAAGAGACGTATAATTCCGAACCCACATTCTCTGAATACGACGAGCGGATGCGAGCCTTCTATGAAGGGCAGAAGATGAAGGGCGAGGTGACTTGGTCGATGCGCTCTGCCAGACGACTCGGTCTCAAGCATCTAGGTGGTCGCCGGATTCTCCGGGAGTGGCTCCAGAATCAGGGACTCTTTCGGCAATAGACAGACCGTCTCGGGTCTGTCTTGCGATGGCGGCGGCAATCCAACTTGGTTTTGCTCCGAACTTCTGCTCTCGTTTGCGCATCTCTTCAGTGCATGTCATTGCTTGAGATCGAACAAAGTCTCGAATTTCTTCACGAAGGTCTTCATCGACAGCATTAGCGGGGCCAATTGGGGCCAACTGGGAATCTTGTAGTGCCGTTGTCCATTCTTCGTAGATTTGGCGCGCGTGATACTCCGTATCTCTGACTCGACGCGCCTGTGCGAGGGTCAGCGGCGATAGCAAGATAATCTCATTGCTCAGTTCGATCGACTTAGTTTTTTGCTGGAGTTGAGCTTTGTGATAGGTTCTGGTCACTTGAATTCGAGCCCCCTGACGCCTTTCCAGTTCGGGAAAGTTGACTCGAATGTCGGTTTTCTCAATGAAGTCTTCTTCGAGAGTTGCGCGCCGCGCGCAAGGCTCAACTTCGTTAAGAATGTCGATGAGCATATGCTCTAGAGGGTCTACATTGATGCCAGGAAGCCACTCCGGCTGATACTTTTCATTTCGCTCGAATATCTTGGCTGCAGCGCGGGCATTTGCTCCGACTTTAGAAACGAGCTGTTCGAACGCATGCTTCTCTAGAGCATCCAAGAATGGCCTTGGGCCTGAATAGGTGACGCCCCACAAGCGGCCAGAAACGAGTTGATCGAGCCTTAGTATCGTTTCGGTACCAAACACCTTGGCTTTCCCACGAGAAATTGGGATGATTCCCACCGTTTGTTCGGATTTCGGGAAGCAGCTTATAAGTTCCATACATAAACGCTGAACATAAGCCTGCCAACGATCAAAAACTACATCGTCGATATCCCGTGTGCGCAGAAGGAGTTTCTTGCCAAGCGGAGTGATGATGGAATCCGAACTCGGCAAAGCAGTCGTAATCCGATCTGCTGTCGTTTGCAGATAGTCTGCCGTCCTTAACAGAAAGCCGGGTTCGAGCGCGCGCATTCTAGACCTTCGCCGTTGAGAATCTCATCTTGAGAAGTGACCGAATTTGAATAAGCGTGAAGCCTACCAAAATGCTGCCCATCACCCAAGCTGCCGCCGTTGCATACCCAAACTTCAGATACATAAAGGCGTTTTGCCAAATCTCAAGTCCAATGGTTCGAGTGGCATTGACGGGGCCACCACCGGTTAAGACAAAGACGTTCTCCATTGCCTTAAAGCCCGCGATAAACACTCCCAACAGATTGATGAGGATCAGAGGCTTTAGGCCAGGAAGAGTGATGTGCAGAATTTTCTGCCTCCAGTTTGCTCCATCGATATCAGCAGCCTCGTACCTTTCCGCTTGAATGTTCTTCAACGCTGCTAGGTAAAGGATTGAACCAGGTCCGGCACCTGCCCAAATGCCTGGCAACACAACGGCATACATGGCTAGCGACGGATTTCCGAGCCAATCATTGTTCAGCGGAACCGGGGCCATGTGCAAGAACGATAAGATCGGGTTGACGATATGTTCAAGGATTGGGCCGAGAAGCGAGTTCAATAGCCCTTGGTCTGTCTTGTCGTAGAACTGACGCCACAACAGAGAGACTACGATCGATGAAGTCATCGCTGGAAGATAGAAAACAGTTCTAAAGAAGACCTTGAAACGCGGAATCTCATTCAGAGCAAGCGCCAAGAAGATGGGCAAAAAGAACCCGATCAGCAACGAGAGCGCCACATAAATGAAGCTGTTAAGAAGCGATTTGTAGAATACCGGTTGCGTGAAGACGCCAATGAAGTTGTCGAAACCTACCCACTTGGCATTACCCAACACTTTGTAGTCTTGGAAGGCAATGATGAGGCCTCGGAACAGTGGATAGTAAGCCCAAACTGCGATGGTTAACGCTGCCGGCATGATGCAAAAGCCAACAAATCGGTAGATTCTGGCTTTGGAGATTCCTGCAGGCAACGGATCTGAGATCGCGGCCTCTTTCTCCCTGCTGATGACCTTCTTGAACACGAATCCACCAAGAGTCAAGCCGAACAAAATCGCGATGATGAGCGCGTTGGTTCGGTATTGCTGCATCTGCTGCTCGGGTATGTACCCCAACAACTTTTGGTTCATCTCGTCCTGAACGTCCTTGAGAATCGACATGGTCGAAACAGACGTAGGCTCATTTACACGACGTTGCAAGGCGTAATCGAGAACACTATAAACTTGCTGACAGTTTCTCCCGTACGGTTCCGGATGGCCTGTCTGAAAGACTTCCTCGCTTGCTTTGACATAACTCGGATCGACCTGTCCAAGTAAATCCTCATAGCCAAACTTCTTCAGCCAAGTGGGGTTGACGAGGTTGCCAATGCCCAGTTCAACACACTTTGAAGTGTTCATGCGGGCGGCTTCGTCACCTGAAAAGAACTTAATGAATCGCCAGCAAGCTTCCAGCTTTTTAGGATCTTTGATTCGGCTGTTGATCGCCCACATGCCGGCATTGATTTCATTTCTGTGCCCTGCGGGACCAGCAGGTAGAGCAGCGATTCCAATGACGCTCGGCGGTATCTCGCTGTTGTTCTGCATCACGACGTCGTTTGTGTAACCAAACCACATCGCGGTTTTGCCGGTCCGAATGTCGTCAAGAAGATCCTTGCCTTCACCAGCAGCAGGCCCGACTGTTTTTCCAGACGTTGGGTCTTTCCATTTGTCGACCATCAAATGTCTATAGAACTCGAGTGCTTTAACTCCTGGCTCGGTAGCAATGGTCGCCTTCCACACCCCAGATTGAGTTGGAACGACAACTTCACCCCCGGCTTGGTACAAAAAGTTTTGCCAGTGATAGCTCGGGCCCCCGGCAGACAGCTCAAACCCAAAACGCCCAGGAGCGGTTTGGCTGAGCTTCTTGGAGTAGTCATAAAACTGCGCCCAAGTTTTTGGTGGCTCGTTTGGATCAAGCCCAGCCTGAACAAAGAAGTCCTTTCGGTAATACAGTGCGAGTGCAACCTGAAAGAACGGCATTGCGTAAATTTTGCCGTCGTAGCTAGTCAAGACTTTTCTGACAGTTGGGTTGATCCTCTGATTGACCTGCGGGTCCTTAGCTATGAGATCATCGAGGGGGCGGCAGAAACCTTGGTCAAGAAAGGTGTAGTACTGCCGGAAGTTGACGTAAAAAATATCGGGAGCGGTATCGCCCGCCATCGACATCAAGAAAACGTTATCTGCGTTGTCTCCCGCGAGATTCAGACCGCCAGCATTCACAACTCGAATGTCCGGATTTCGCCGATGAAACTCATCGAAAACGGCTCTGCGCACCTGAACTGTCAGACTAGTCGCTTCTTTTGGAGGAATTCCGTATGCTGCACCGGCCATCATGCGAACTTCTGTCGGCTGAGTGGCGCCTAAAGAACTTAGGGTGAATAGAGCAGCTGCAAACTGGAGGCGCTTTAGACCATTTGCCGTGACAAACATGATGGCTTCACTTCTTCAACCTACGCAGGGGAAGTGAACTGGTAGTATAACATCAATTGTTCGCAGGTGAACTGATCGGTTCAGGAACTGGTGACTATGCAACCCCTTTTGGAAAATAGAATAATGAGAGCTAACTATTTCATTGCTGGAGCGGCAGCCTTGTTTGTATTATCAGGATGCGGCGGTGGTGGAGGCACTTCCCCGGTAATTTCCGATAATTACACTGTAACTGAATACGCGACACTATCTGGATTGACTCCATCCAAGGTTGTTATTTCGCCTGCAGGCTATGTAGCAGGAACAGAAGTAGATGCAAAGCCAGCAACCGTAAGCCGAGGTTTTGCCTACCTCACCGCTTCTAGAGTCGATTTTACGACGGTAGGAACGTTTGCTACTGTAACAGGAATGTCCAACGATGCGATTGTTGGATACACAGGTTCGGCAGACCCTTACCAGCCGTTCATGTATCAGAACGGTGTATTTACCTCGACTAAATTGCCAGCGACGGCTACGAACGGCCTATATAACGGCGTCATTCGCAACAGTAGTGGAATTTTCATTGTTGGAACCGCATTGGTTGGCTCCGACATTCGTGGTTTCTATGTTAAACCAGACCTGTCGGTTGTCACCTTGAACCCGCCAACCGGCGTGACAGCAAATACCTACGGGTATGGACTGAGTTCGAACGGAATCTACTGTGGCAGCATGATCGACACCAACGAACAGGCTATTCTTTGGTCTAGCGGCACAACCACGGGCAAGGCGCTCGGAACGTTGGGTGGTGTCGACTCACGCGCACTTGCGGTGAACACGAGCGGAACAGTTGTCGGTACCAGCCTTGTATCATCCGGCGACACTCATGCCTTCATTTACAAGTCCAACACCATGACGGACTTGGGCACATTCGGCGGTACAGACGCTGCAGCCTACGCGATTAATTCGAGCGGAGTCGTTGTTGGCTACGCCAAGAACGCTTCCGGTAACGATCGCGCCTTTATTTATAAAGATGGAGTGATGACCGACCTAAATACAAAGCTACCCGCAGGCTCCGGTTGGGTTCTCACCTCTGCGACTGGAATCACCGACAGTGGAAAGATTAGTGGAGTGGGTACACACGGCGGAGTAACTGCCGCATTTGTGCTGACGCCTCAGTAAAACCGAGACGCGACCGGAAATTCTAAGGGCTTCTCCTCGTTAACGAGGAGAAGCCCTTTTTGTTATTTCATGGCCTATATAGATGTTCCTAACCGCCATCTACTCAACCATACGGATTTCGTGTGCATCCAAACGATTGGGTTTCATGAGGTAGCTACCCCTTGCTCACCGGAAGTTAACCTGGGCTCCCGTGTTTTTGATACGTGTGACGTGCGGTCTTGGCCAAAAGCTCGATACGCCGAAAAGTAGGCGACACATAACACAAAAAGAAGGAGCAAGACGTTAGTCTTGCTCCTTCTGAAAAGCTTTGCTAGAAGTCTAGCTTAGCTCTTCTTTGATCGGCGGCGGATAAGGCCGACGACGCCAACGCCGAGAACAGCCATGGTAGCTGGCTCTGGAACTGCATCGTACTGGAAGGTAACGTTGCTGCTTGGCTTGGTTGAGTCCTCGATGAACGAGAGTGAACCTGAACCGGTGCCGGCGAGGAAGCTGAATGAAGCGCCGCTGTACGAAACGAGAGCGAGCGAGTAGGAGCCACCTGAGGACTTACCGGAAACGCCGGTTGCTCGGGTGCCATCGAATGAGAATGTTGCCTGGTCGGCGCCATTCTTGATGAGGATGGTTCCGGAAACGGTGTCGCCAGCATATGGGAATGCGAATGAACCGGTCTTGGTGTAAGTAAGGGCTGCGTAATCAACAGCAACCGAAGTGGCTGCGAGACCAACGTTTGCGCCTGTAGCGACGTCGGTTACGGTGTAAGGCGAACCGGTCTTGGAATAAGAACCGTCAACAGTGCTGAAGTTGATTGAAACTGCGTTAGCTGCAACTGCTGCAAATGCGAGTGCGCCAACTCCTACAATTCGAGTGATTTTCATGAATTTCCTCTCCTGATTCTATCTCGGTTCAAGGATAACCAAGATAATTACAAGCCAATGCAGTACGCCACCTTGCGCCATTCCCGGCTTGAAGTTATTATAGCGAAGAAAATGAATCGGACAAGGCGTTTTTTGCGTTTTTTTAACAATATCGTCGGATGGCGCTAAAAAACCAGCAAAATCGCCTGCGGGACAATGTTTTGAACCAGGAATATTCCCTCTTTCGTCGCAGAAGCAGAGCAAATTACTGGGTCAACCGATCAAATCTTCCGACCAGTTTGAAGATTTGGTCAGCAACCGAGACTAGGCTTAGTCGCGCAGTTCTCTTGGCTTCGTCGTCCACCATTATCATGGTGCCTTCGATGTACGCATCAACGCTCGGAGCGATTGATGAAGCGATACGGATACTCGCTGCAACATCAAAGCCTGATAGTTTTTCGCCCGCCGAGAGCAAGTTATATAGTTTTTCGCCAAGTTCGGAATCGAGATTAGCCCGATCAATTGTGTCTAGTGAGGCACCAAACGCAAACCCCTTCTTTGAGGCACTCGCCAGAAGGTTATGGGTCCGCTTAGCCGCTGTAACCAGCGATTCAACTTCTTCAGCCTCCGTAATGGCTGTGACTCTAAACTGCACTAACTGTGGATCGGTGCTGGTTTCGATGGACGCGTCTAGAATGTCGTAACGAACACTAGGAAGGACGGCCGAGTAACGTGCCGAAAAGAGATCTTTCGTGGTGGATTTGATGAGCTCGGTATTCAGCTCAAGTCCTTGCTCGACATATGCAGCAATTGCCAAATCGAGAAGGTCGAGGTAGTCGGGGAGACGGCTCGCCCAAGCGAATCCAGCTTCGATAAGTTGAGTGACAGCTCTTCGTAGACCAAATGGATCGCTTGACCCGCTGGGGATAATCCCGATGCCCAAATATCCAGCTAATTTGTCTAGCGCGTCAGCCATGACAAGCCTAACGGCGGTCTGCTTGGCAACCGAATCAGATTCAACACATTTCGAAAGATCGTATTGGGCGCTGATGGCAAAGCAAACCTCTTCAGGGAAGCCTTCGCGGCCTGCGTATTCGCCACCGATAATCCCCTGAAGGCTCGCAAGTTCACTCACGAGTCCAGTTGACAGGTCAGCTTTCGCATAGAGGCCTGCTTGTCTTGCGAATTCGACAGCGAGGTCATCGCCGCCCGTTAAAGAAGCGATTTTGGCCGCAACCGAAGACAGGCGATCTGCGCGTTGGCGGACGGTTCCGAGTTTTTCCTGGAAAAGAATCCCGCTGGTACGATCCAAAAAGGCTGACATCGAGAACTTCCGATCTTCGTCGTGGAAGAACTTTGCGTCATTAAACCGTGCATTTAGAACCCATGCGTTCCCAGCCCGAACCGAAGCATCTTCGCCAGAGTTTCGAACGAAGAGGAACCGATTCACGAGTTTGCCTTCGGCATCCCGAACGGGGAACATCTTCTCGTGCTTTGCCATTGCGGTGACGAGGACTGATTCGGGGAGCGCTAAGAACTCTTCTTTGAACTCGCCTTCAATGACAACTGGCCACTCCGTCAGGAATGTATTCTCGTCAACGAGAGAGGAAGTTAAGACCGGCACACCCGAGGCAACTTTGTTCGCCTGCGTCTGAATCGACTCTTTGCGAATGCTAGCCATCGGTTCTACATTTCTCGACCGGAGACCGGAGATCAGCTCATCGTAGTTGGCCACCACAAAGGCGTCAGGGTTGTAGAAACGGTGGCCTCGACTAGTGTTGGCAGATCGAACGCCTTCAATATCGAATTCGACAACGGTGGTTCCAAAAAGAGCGAGAAGCCAGCGGATGGGTCGGGCAAATCGCATTCTGGAGCTGCCCCATCGCATTGACTTCTCGAAGTTTAGGCCTCGAATCGTTTTTGGGAGCAGTTCCTTGAGCAACTCAACGGTATCCTGCCCCGGAATCTCTTTGGTCACCCAAACGTATTGCTCATCCTTTCTAACCGTGGAGACGTCAACGCCTTGTCCACGGCAGAAGCCGAGAAGAGCGTTTGTTGGGTTGCCATTGGCGTCGAATGCTGCTTTGAGGCTTGGCCCACGCATCTCTTTGACCGAGTCGGGCTGCTTTTCCAGCAAGCCACTTGCACTTACGATCAGTCTTCGAGGGGTACCGCAAGCGAAAACGACGTTCGTTTCGCCTAACACGCCAGCTTCCTTCAAACTCGAGCCAATTGAATCAGCCAAATCGGAATAGGCTTTTTCAACGAACGAGGCGGGAAGCTCTTCGCATCCAACTTCAAGGAGCAGGTCAGGCATCCCATAAAGGATACCGCCCATACAACTTAGGAAGGCATTGGTGGTGGGAAGAGCGCAAGAGCTGCCGCACCGTAAAGACCTGCATCGGTACCGAACGGACTTCGCTTAAGCCCAAGTCGGTCCACTTCAGGGGCGAGCCAGTCGCACAAGCCGACCGAGCCCGCGATGACAATGTCATCCGGAAAGTAAAGATCAGTGAGTGCCTGGATCGCTCCTTGGAGAGCCGTCACGGCATTTTGTATAGCTTCATCTGACGGGCTAGAGGTTAAGTTTTTCCCACCGAGAAGATCCTCATACGACTTACCACCAGGTGCTGGTAGATCGTTGACACGCGGGTATTCGCCCCTTCGGCCCGACCAGATGTGTCCCTTTTGAACAAATCCGCAACCGACTCCAGTGCCGAGCGCGAGTGTAGCGACACGCTTGCCCGCAAACTGCGGCAAGCAGGCATGAGCCCATGCAGTAGCGTGCCCATCCCCGTGTGCAAAGGTGGGTTTGCCCAGCGTATTCTCGGAAAATCTTATTCCTACGTGGTTTGGCATTAGGTATTCCTTTGCTTTCCACACTTCACCAACACGAGGATCCACTACCCCGCCGGTGCTAACTCCAACCTTTTCGACGCCTGAAGCAAGCACTTTCTCGCGTATCCAAGCTAGCCGCTCTCCCATGTCAACAGGGTTTCCGATTCGCTCAACAGACTCTAATTTCCAATCTTCGGTGAAGGTTGCAAACCTGAGCCAGGTTCCGCCAATGTCAACGGCTCCGACCTTCCCTTCAGTTATTGGATTTGGCATCAATGCCTTGGTCTGCTTGAGCGGATCGTTCAATGCACCGCCAACAATGACTCCAGATGCACCAATTCTGAGGGCAGCCTCGACCTGCCATTTCTCTGAAATACGTCCTTCAGCCAGAACGGGCACCGTCGCTGCCGCCACAACCTCGCGTAGCAGGTCCAGATCGGGCCCTTCGCTCATTGGGCGCTCCGCCGTATAGCCCCCAAGTGTTGTGCTGATCAAGTCGCAGCCCAGTTTTTCGGCGTTGATGGCGTTTTCGACGGTGTCAATGTCGGCAAGAACCAGCAACCCTTTCTGATGGGCGTAGTCGATGACTTCTTTCAGAGACACATTGTTTGGTCGCTGACGAGAAGTAGCATCGACGGCGACAATCTCAGCACCAGTCGATGCAACCTCATCGATTTCTAGTTTCGTAGAACTGATATAGACAGGGCTGTCTTGGTAATTGCGCTTAATCAGTCCGATTGCTGGGAGGTCGGTTTGCTGACGTACAACTCTGATATTCTCGACGCCTTGCAATCGTAAGATCTGAACTCCTTGATCTGCACTCGTTTGCGCAAGTAAGGCCAAGGCTTCCGGACGATCAACTGCAGAACCTTCACTGGCCTGTACCGAAGCAATCAAGCGGCACTTGCTGAGGATATTGAGAAAGTCTGCGGTTGTCATATCTTCATTCTGAATCGCAGGCAAGAATATTAGTCACTATTAATAAGATGCGAAAAAAGGTTCTCGGAGTTTGCTTAGCGGTGTTGGCAATTGTTACTGCTTCACGCGGTCAAGATGCGCAGATACCGGTTGAACCAGGGGCGATGACCAAGAACCCAGCTTTCGCGAAAGTAAGAGTGGATCAGAGGCTTGGTGCGCAAATCCCGCTCGATACCGAGTTCACGGACGAGGATGGCAAGAAGGTAAAGATCGGTGACTTCTTCGGTAAGCGCCCTGTCTTGATCATGCCGATTTTCTACCGCTGCACGGGTGTTTGCGCCATCGAGATGGAATCGATTATTGCATCGCTCAAGAGAACAAAGGATGTTCAAATCGGTAAGGACCTGGAAGTGATCGCGGTCGATATCAACCCGCGTGAAACGCCTGAGCTAGCACGGAATAAGCGGATACAAGTTGTCAATGAATATGGAAACCGTGCGACGCTTCCAAACTGGCACTTCTTAACTGGGCCGACTTCGCAAGTCACCAAAGTGACCAACGCTATCGGCTTTTACTTTAATGATGATGCGAAGGCGGATTGGGTTGATCACCCATCGGGTGTGGTGATTGCGACGCCGAAGGGAATTGTCTCGCGGTACATGCTTGGGATGACTTATGAGGATGCCGTTTTGCGACAGGCAGTCGGAATCGCAAATCAAGAAGAAGTCGGAAAGGCATCGACAGAACTATTCTTTGGGTGTATTCATGTCGATAGTGCAACGGGTAAGCGCACACTTGTTATCGAAAATGTTCTGAAGGTTCTAGCCGCTTTCACGATAATCGGCATCATCACGTTTATTGCTGGCTTCTCTTTATTCAAGAAGAAAGACGCATCACAACCAGGTGATAACGCGTAAAATAGAAGCCTAATGCCAAGGAAGGTTGTACTTAACGTCATCGTTTTGATGGCGGGGGTCATCGTCGGTGTGTTGCTAACATACAGGACGTGGCTAGGTTATTTCAGCCTAAGGCATCAAGTCGAAGAGCAGAAATCCGAGTTTCGAAATGCCGCCGAGCACCGAAACGATGTAGTTCGCCGGACGGCTCAAGTCGATAGCGATTCTGGAAGAGAGGCTTTGGCACGAAACCAAGGCTGGCACATCAAGGGTGAACAAGCCCTCGATCGGTAGGCTCACATGTTAACGCTACTCCTGATGACTTGGGTAAGCGGTGATTCGTGGCAGAGTGAACGAGACATCACCTACTCACTTATTGGCCAAGATTACAAAACCGAAGAAATATATAAGATTGATTCGGTTTTCTCTAACAGAAGAGACGGATTCTTCTTGCGGACCTCCACGATTCTCAAGGCGTCGAAAGTTGGCGACGATTTAGTTCCGCCCTCCAAAGGGACTGAGGCGAGTGTTCGCCTTCAGAGGTTTAACCCCTCTGGAACTTTTGTGTCTGGTCCGCTACCGAATGATCCTATCGAGGCTGCGGCAGAGCGGATCGAGCGGCTCATCATGGGGCCAACCTTGAAGTCTTCATCGACTTTTTCTGCAATACCAACTCCAGTATCAACCGAGAAAACGAAATATGTCATCTCTTTGAAAGTCGATGCGGGCGACGGATTTGTAGTAAGAGGGGAGTGTTTAATCTTAAACAAATCGAGGCTGATCGAGAAGATGACTCTTCACGCTTCGAAAGTGAAGGTTCCAGGCGGATACGATTTAGCGGATGTGACCATCGAACAAACCTTGGTCAAATCGAGTCTCGATAATAGACAATAGTCTTGCGGGGATAGTAGGACTTCGCGCTATCCTTGGATTCATGATTGCGCAGGCTCATTCGGCCACCCTAATTGGCATTGAAGCCTTGCCGATTGTTGTCGAGACGGACTTAATAGGCCAACGTAGCGACGCCTCCTCCAATTTTGTCCTCGTTGGCCTTCCCGATAAAGCCGTGAACGAGAGTCGGGATCGCGTGAAAACCGCGATGATCAACTCGGGGCTCGATTTTCCAAATAAGCGGATTCTCTGCAATTTGGCTCCCGGCGATATTCGCAAAGAAGGTCCCTGGCTCGATCTTCCGATGGCAGTTTCGCTTTGTGCGGTCAGTGGTTTGGTCTCTCCGTCGGAACTCGACGGCACTTTGATGCTTGGCGAACTCGGGTTGGATGGGAATCTGCGACCTATAGATGGAGCCGTCAGCATAGCTTTGATGGCGTTAGAAAAGGGCTTTCGAAGGTTGATCGTCCCCGCACAAAACGCTCAAGAGGCTGCAGTGGCTGTTGGCGTCGATGTCTACGGGGTGAACAACTTAGTCGAAGCCGTCGAGATTCTCAACGGTGCATTCGCGACTCCAGTGACATTCTCAGACGCTCCCGAAGATCGGATTCCCGAATACTTAGTCGATTTTGGAGATGTGAAAGGTCAAAAGCATGCGGTTCGCGCCTTGGAAATCTCGGCGGCTGGTGGACACAACATTCTTATGGTCGGCCCGCCAGGAAGCGGAAAGACCATGTTGGCGAGACGATTACCGACGATTTTGCCGCCTCTGGCACTAGAAGAAGCCATTGAAGTCACGAGAATCCATAGCGCAAGTGGTCAAAAGGCGGGCAAATCAGGTCTGATTTGGGAGCGTCCGTTCCGTTCTCCTCACCACAGTGCTTCGTATGCCGCGATTGTGGGCGGTGGCAAGAACCCGAAACCGGGCGAAATCTCCATGGCACATCACGGGTGCCTCTTCCTCGATGAGATGCCCGAATTGGATCGGTCGGTCCTCGAGGCGCTGAGACAGCCGTTAGAAGATGGTGTTGTGACGGTTGCGCGAGTTCAAAACACGCTTACCTTTCCGGCAGAGTGCATTTTGGTTGGAGCCATGAATCCGTGCCCATGCGGCTATCGGGGTTACCCTGAGCAGAAGTGCGTTTCGAATCCTCAGACGTGCCTGAAATATGCCAGCAAGATCAGTGGTCCTTTAATGGATCGAATCGATTTGCACATCGAAGTACCGCGTCTTAAGCCGGATGAGATGCTCGATATGCAACCCGGAGAACCCAGCGCCGCAATTCGAGAGCGCGTGCTCATCGCACGAGAGAAACAGCACCGACGGCTAGGCAATCATCGCACGAATTCGAAGATTTCGCCCAAAGAGATTAGGAACCTCATCGTGCTTGATAAAGAAAGCGAAGACTTTCTCAGGGTCGTGGTCGCACGTTTGGGGCTCTCGGCAAGAGTGTTTGATCGAATCCTCAAGGTGAGTAGAACGATTGCGGACTTGGCGAATAGCGAGTCCGTGACAAAGGCTCATATTGCCGAAGCCGTCCAGTACCGTGAGCGCGGTTAGCGTATGCTGGTTAAGCATGAAGGTTTATATTTCCGCCGACATTGAAGGCATCACTGGGTTAGTTTCTTGGTCGCAGTGTGGACGCCCCGACGGCAAGCACTTTGACTTCGATTTCGCTCGGAGAATGATGACGCACGATGTGAACGCGGCGATTCGTGGCCTTCGTGCTGCCGGAGCCACCGAAGTGGTAGTCAAAGACTCGCACGGTAACAGCAAGAACCTTCTGATTGATGAACTCGAACCAGGGACACAACTCATTAGCGGTCACGGATCTCGAACGGACGGCATGATGAACGGCATTGACGAGACATTTGATGCTGCTGTCCTGGTTGGTTATCACGGTATGGCAGGGACGCTTCACGGCATCATGGAGCACACTATTACAGGTGGCGTTCATCGTCTCAAATTCAATGATTTGCCCTGCGGAGAAATGGGTTTGAGCGCTGGAGTTGCTGGACGATACGGGGTTCCGCTCATCATGGTGAGCTCAGATATTGCAGGGTGCGAGGAAGCCAAGGCGCTCATCCCGGGAATCCACACAGCTGCCGTAAAAGAAGGTTATGGACGGTACATGGGGCGACTTCTTCATCCGTCTGAGACTGGACCGATGATCGAAAAAGCTGCGAAAGATGCCCTTGAGAACAAAGCCTCGATCAAGCCGCATGTCTGGGCTGAACCGAGTTCATTCACGATTGAATTTAACCGGTCAGAGGAGGCGGATATGTGTGTCCGGCATCTCGGCGTTTCTCGAGTGGATGCTTTCACGGTTGCAGGTCAATATGGAACCTATCAGGAAGCGCATCAGGTGCTTTGGGCATTGATGAGCTTGAGTTTCGAAGGGATCGGCTCTCAACACTAAGCATTCGTTGGTTAGCCTCTTTGTCGATGCGGTTCGGGCTCGACAAGAGGCTAAACTTATTCTGTGCGTCATCCGAGTCCATTGCGTCCCGGGGCAACTATCGCCCTTGTATCGCCTTCTTCGAAGATTGAAAACGGCCCAGAAAAGACCAAGACCGCCATTAATGTTCTGACTGGAGCTGGTTACCGGGTGAGAGTTATGCCCAATGCGTTCGGGCGATGGCGATACATGGCGGGAACGGATGAGGAGCGTGCCGGCGATCTTCAATCCGCGTTCGACGATCCATCGATCGACGGCGTCATGTGCGTGAGAGGCGGGTACGGATGTGCAAGGCTACTCAAGCATTTGGATATCGCTCGGATTGCTGCGAGCGGAAAGCTGTTCATCGGGTACAGCGACATCACCGCCTTGCACCTCGCCATCAACAACGAGGGTCTGACTACACTTCATGGTCCGATGGCAGCCAGTTTTCATGAGAAGCGCGACACATGGGTGATGGCCTCATGGTTAGCGGCGCTCAGGGGCGATTTTTCTACTCCACTGGATGCGCCGAAGGCTAAAACACTTGTCCCAGGGATCGCGGAGGGGGAGCTAATCGGCGGATGTCTGACTCTCATTGCTGACGCCGCGGGAACGCCTTGGCAGATCAACGCAACGGGACGACTGATGCTCTTGGAAGACGTAGGCGAAGAAGCTTATCGGATCGACGCCATGCTCACGCACCTGCTGAACGCCGGAGCCTTCGACGGGGTAACAGGTTTGGTCATCGGAGAAATGACAGATACTGACGGCAAAGGTGAGCCGACCAGTTGGCGCGAAATCGTCAAAGAACGACTCGAACCGCTTGGAATCCCGACGGTTATCGACTTTCCGTGCGGCCACGTGAAAAATGTGCGAACGCTCGGCCTTGGACTCCGGGCTAAGCTCGATGCTGAACAAGGCACTCTTACCTTCTTGGAGAACCTCTGAACTTGAAGAAACTCAAACCCATTCTTCCTGGCGACACGATCGCTTTCGTGACCCCCGCCTCGCCGATTCCAGCCGAGCGGTTGGAGTTTATGACGAATCTGTTAGAGTCAGAAGGCTACAAGATTAAGGTTTTCCCCCATGCACTTGATAGTGCGGATTACCTCGCCGGAACAGATCAAGACCGCGCAGCAGACCTGATGGCGGCATTTGAAGACCCAGAAGTCACTGCCGTGATGTGTACTCGCGGAGGATATGGGTGTTCGCGCATATTGCCCTACCTCGATCTTGACAAGATTGCCTCGGGAAACAAAGCGCTCATGGGCTTTAGCGACATCACCGTTTTGCATGTCGCGCTTAATAACCGAGGCTTGCCGACAATACACTGTCCGATGGCGATCACCCTCAGTTATCCTCGCGAAGAGATCGTATACGAGTCATTTAAGCGAGTATTGCGAGGCGATCTTAACATTCCGGTTGATGCTCCGAAGGCAACGACGGTAGTTCCCGGTGTGACAGAAGGTGTTGTCGTTGGCGGGTGTCTGGTGCTTCTGCAGGATTCGATTGGAACCCCGGAAGCTCTAGACTGCGAAGGCAAAATCTTAGCGATCGAAGGCGTCGACGATCCTGCGCACCGGGTCGATGCTATCTTCACTCATCTTCGGAATTCGGGCACGATTCAAAAGGCTGCTGGGTTGCTGATTGGGGAGATGACCCGTGCAGATGAGCGTCACGATGCCTCAATTGGTCAGCGTCCTTGGCAAGATATCGTTGCAGATCGTGTGGGTGATCTTGGAATTCCAACACTCATCAACTATCCCTTCGGCCATTTCAAAACGATGATGTCCTTACCGTTCGGGATTAACGCCCGACTTGATGCCACAAACGGAACCTTCGAGTACACAGAAACACTGTTCGAATCATAAATTGTGAAAACAGTTGCCTTCGTTAACTTTGGAGGCAGATTGGTTTGGTTAGACTAGAGGGCACCATGAGATCAGCCCTCTGGACTATCGTTTTACTCAGTGCGTCCTTATCCAGCGGTCAGGTTTGGGAAAAACCGATTGCGCCAGGTTTGACGTACCGCCAAGAAGTCGATTCTGTGCGACCTCGAATCATCAATGCCTTGCGGTTCAGCATGAAGAGTCCAGCCGTTCGAATGGCACCTGAGCTAGCTGGTTTGACCGTTTTTGAGCCCAAGACGCCGACAAGTAGAGGCCCGGTTAGCGGAATGGTGAAGGCTGCCGATGCAATCGCAGGGGTCAACGCAGATTTCTTCAACATGGCGCTTGGTCCGACGGGTAACCCGCTAGGTTTAATGGTTCGAAAAGGGGAACTTGTTGCGCTGCCAAGCAAACGAGTATCGATGGCTTGGGGCCCTACGGATGCCGTAATTGGTTTTACAAAGTTTGTTGGAAGTGTTAAGTCGGAAGCTGGCGAGATCGGCACCGTGGACGGTTTCAACGAGAAGTGTACGGGCAACAGTATTGTCCTTAACACGACAACCGCTGGAGCGGTGATTGCGGACTTGCCGTGTGTTTCTGTGGTCGTGAAGACTGGTCCAGTTCAATGGGCTCCAAGCAGCACCGTTGTGGGTGAAGTTGATTCCGTGGGAGGACAAACTCCTGACGAAATCAAGTCTGGAACGGTTGTCATAACCGCTACCGGAACGAAGATGGCCAGTCTTGCTAAGTTGCGAGTCGGCGACAAAGTGACGATTTCCTATCAAACTCAGGGCTTCGATTGGACCAAATTCGAGAACGCAGTGGGTGGCGGCCCTATGTTGATGAAGAACGGTGAGACCTTCATCGACTATAAGGATGAGAAGTTTTCTGCCAGTTTCAACGAGACGTCCCACCCGAGAACCGCCATCGGTAAAACAAAGGATGGCGATATCTGGTTAGTAGTTATCGACGGTCGTCAACCCAAAATTAGCAACGGGGCGAGCTTAACTGAGCTTGCTACCGTGATGGCGAACCTGGGATGCACCGATGCGATCAACCTCGATGGCGGCGGTAGCTCCACGATGAACTTGTTTGGACTGACCATGAACAGGCCATCCGACGGTCGAGAGCGGTCAGTAGCGAACGGAGTTCTGCTTTTTGGGCCGAAGCCTGATCCGAGTGGAGATAACCTTCGAATTGTCGTCTCTCGTAAGCCGAACGCCGATGGAACAATCTCCGCGACGGTCTATAGAGACAAAGAAGAGGTTCCAAATGCATCGGTCATTTGGTCGGCTGGCGGGAGTGCATGGGTCGATCAGGGTGGCTTGATTCATCCAATTGGCGCTGGAAAGTGTCAGCTCAGTGCATATGCGTCTGGGCAGATTCTCCGCACCGAGGTCTCGGTGACTGGAGTGCAAAAGTATAAGGAGCGAGTTGCTCCAACCGATCATGACCCCGACAACGATCCGATGCCGGGATCAAAAACCACCACAACTAAGACGAAGAAAACGAAGAAGGCTAAGAAGACTTCCGGGTAGTCGGCCAGACGCCTTTCAACTCGAAAACTCTCAGTTGTCCTTTCCAATTCGCTGCGGAGTCGATGGTCACACCATCGGCTCCGCTTGGTTTGTGAAGAATGAAGAGCGGCATCAGGGTCAGGCCGTCTTGAGCAAATATCTCTATCGAGCCTCGATCCGCAAGCACTCGTAACGACAGTTTTCCTGAGGATAAATCAAGGGATGTCGTTTTTCCGTGAGCGGAAAGAGTTTTCTCAGCCGCATCGACTTCGATCATCGTTTCGTTGACCTTCAGTCGCAAAGTGCCAGTCGCGGGGACGGTCCATGAACCTTCGAGGTCGACCAGGCCGCCTTCGACTGCGTAACGGTTTCCATCCGCCTTCACTTCCTTCATTCGTAGTTTCTTCACTTCACGAATGGGAGCAAAAGCAAGTTTGGGTCCCTGAGCGGTGGTTCTTAGAGTCAGCTCGGTTGGAATACCCATCTGCTGATTCCAAGCGCATTTCGGAAACTCTGAGTTGTTGAGCCAAGGAATCTGAATCACTCGATTTCCTGGGACATTCGAGTAAGTCTGAGCGGCATAGGCCGTGTTTCCTGAGTAGCAGTGGGCGATTTTTGTCTCAGGATGAAACGTTTTGCCATCGAAACTTCCGACAAGGTATCCGCTATTTGCTCCCCAGAACACCCACTTCGGCTTTGTTTTATCTCCGTCGAGAGGAAGCTGGAAGAAGTCAGGGCATTCGTCGGTACCAGGAGCTTTGAGGTCGCTTAAGCGGGTCCAAGATTTTAGGTCTTTAGAACCGAGGAAGGTATAGACGCTCGCATTCAGATAGAGCGCCATGATCCATTGCTTGCTGAGAGAATCCCAAACGACCTTCGGATCTCGGTTGTCGGCGTCAATATGCTTAACAATCGGGTTCCCTTCAAACTTGGTGAATGTTTTTCCGTCGAGCGAATAGGCAAGGCATTGAGTAAACGGTTGCCCTTTCGATTCATCGCTGGTGCCGCCTGCCGCAGTGTAAAAAAGTAGCAGCGCGCCTTTGCCAAAGCCGGCTTCGTTTTTTTTGTCCACAATAGCCGAACCGCTAAACATGGTGCCCATCTTGTCAGGCTCAAGGGCATTTGGAAGGTCTTGCCAGTGTAGGAGATCGGTGCTCACCGCATGACCCCAGGTCATGTTTCCCCACTGCGTTCCCTTTGGATTGTGCTGGTAAAACAGATGGTACTTACCGTTTGCGTAGACTAGCCCGTTCGGATCGTTAAGCCAACCTGTTGGAGCAGTGAAGTGATATTGTGGGCGGAGCAACTCGTCCGCATTGACGATCAAACCAGGCAGAGGCATAGATTGAGGTTACCTACAGGTTCAATCGAACCTGTGGTGCTGGGTCGAATTAGCGCCATAAACGAGTCGATACATCGGTCCCGTCATGAGCGTGGTGACAATCGCCATCATGACCATGATGGTAAAGAGCTGAGCCGTAATCACATGTTGCTGTAGCCCAATGTTAAGAATGATGAGCTCCATGAGACCTCGAGCGTTCATGAGAGTGCCTATCGCCAACGACTCTCGATGGGGTTCTCCGGCAAGCCTAGAAGCCAGATAACAACCCCCAAACTTGCCCGCGATGGCAGCTAGAAGTATAAATCCTGTGATCTCCCACAGAGAGACGCTATTGATGAGGTTGATCTGTGTGTTAAGCCCCGAGTAAACGAAAAAGAATGGAAGAAACAGAGCGACAACTACTTGGTGTAGGCGTCCGTTCAATTCATCAACGATTTTTCCACGAGGCATGGAAGCTCCCACGATGAATGCTCCGAAAACCGCGTAAATGCCGATCGCATCGGTGAACCACGCTCCCGCGAAAACTAGCAGGATAACCGACATAAAGACGTTCTGCGAGATTCGACCTTCGGTGTCTAAAGCGCGTTCTAGGTTCCTGAGTAGTTTTCGACCAAAGGTAAACATCAATACCGCAAACCCGACTCCGCCACCGATTGCCCAAAGAGCGATGGTCGGATCATTTTTGCTAATGGCGAGGACCACGGCGAGCAATGACCAGGCCGCCGCATCGTCGGTCGCTCCGGCCCCCAGCGCAAGCGTGCCCATGGAAGTGTTGGCTAGACCCGCTTCATACAGAATTCGGGCAAGCATCGGAAAAGCCGTGATCGACATCGCCGCGCCAAGGTAGAGCGTGGCGGTTTGAGTCGAAATAGAGGGGCTAAACAGGTCGGTTCGGTCTTTCAGTACGGTCAGGCAGAGGATTGCGCCAAACGCGAAGGGCAATGCAATTCCGGCGACGGATGTCAATACCGCGCCTTTGATTCGGCCCGAAATCAACTTGACGTTGAACTCCATGCCGATCAGAAACATATACAAGACCAACCCGATCTGGGCGATGACGTAGAGAATCGACATCGAAGGGTGCTCCACCGGAACGGCTTCTCCCCGTACAAAAACCTCAAGCGATTTCGGGAAGAGCCAAGCCTGAACATCTGGCGCGAGTAATCCGAACAGAGATGGGCCTAGGATCACCCCTGTCACCATCTCCATCGTGACTTGTGCCTGACCTAGAAATCGATTACCAAACCAGCCGAATAATTTGCACGCCGCAAGTACGACAATCACTTGCAACATAAATGTGAGCATCAAATCGAGGTCATTCATAGCTGTGTTCAGCACCGAACAGGTCGCAATCTTTGACAGGCTAGTCTACATGAGACAACATTTAGGATAATGTCATTAACACGTATGGTGCATCAATGAAGCCGCTCGCCATCGCAGCTACCTGCGTAACCGTCGCGCTAATGGCTGGCGCAATCCTGTACGGCGAATCGGTCGTTCAACGCCAAGCCACGAATGGTCGCACGGTTGTGATCTATTGGGAAAAGTGGACCGGCGACGAAGCCAAAGAGATGGAGAAAGTTGTCAACAGCTTTAACAAATCTCAAGACCGCATTTTTGTTCGTTATCTCAGTATTTCTGGCGTCGATCAAAAAACGCTTCTTGCAACGTCCGGCGGAAATCCTCCTGACGTAGCTGGGATTTGGCAAGAAGGATTGGCTCGCTTCTCGGATATGGGAGCCCTTCTCGATCTCACCGCCATGGCGAAAGAAAAAGGACTCACCAGAGACTATTACATTCCAGCTTTTTACGACGCACTGACATATCGAGGCGGGCTCTGGGCATTGCCGAGCACACCAGCTTCTATTGCACTTCACGTGAACTCTGACCTCGTTCCCAAGGAAGTTGCGACACCAGAGACGTTTCCAAAGACCATCGAAGAACTTGACAAGTTGAGTGACAAGATCACGAAGAAGGACAAAGATGGCAACTTAACGCTTTCTGGCTTTGTGCCATCAAATCCTGGATGGTGGAATTGGGCATGGCCGATTTACTTTGGCGGTCAAATCGTGAAAGGCGACAAGATCACGGTCGATACACCCGAGGCTGAGCGATCTTTCAAGTGGGTCGAAGGCTACTACAAGCGGTACGGCCCAACTGCCGTCCAGAATTTCCGTAGCGGATTCGCTAATTTTGCCTCTCCAGACGACCCGTTCATGTCAGGGAAAGTCGCAACCGAAATCAACGGAGTTTGGAAAGCGAACTACATTCGAGTTTACAAAAAGGGAATGCACTGGTTTGCTGTTCCGTTTCCGTATCCAGCCGACCGAAAAGACCTCGAAGGGCACAGCAATCTTTCTCAGGACGTACTGTCGATTCCGGCGGGCGCAAAGCATCCCAAAGAAGCCTTTGAGTTTATCGCCTATGTTCAACAACAAAAGGTGATGGAAAGTCTTTGCAAAGGGCATGGCAAGAATTCTCCACTTAGGGTTGTTAGCGAAGAGTTTTTCAAAACTCACCAAAACAAGTTCATACGTCTTTTTGATGAACTGGCTCGGTCTCCAAAGGCGTTCAGCCCGCCCAATATTGGTATCTACGCCCAAATTGGCAACGAGATTAACGTCGCTTTCGATGAGGTCAATACGGGACAAAAAACTCCGAAACAGGCTCTACATGATGCTCAAGGGCGACTAGACAAGCTATGGGCAACCTATCAAGCACAGGTTTTGGGGGTTAAGAAGTGAACAAGCGTCGCGACGCTCGGGTAGGCATCCTGTTTGCGATGCCATGGATTATGGGTTTCCTGATCTTCTCGTTATATCCGCTGCTGTCATCGCTCTACACCAGTTTTACGAGTTACTCTGTTTTGCAGCCTCCGAAGTGGATTGGCGTCGAGAACTATCGGGAACTGTTATCTGACGAGATCTTTATCAAATCAGTGGTCAACACGGCGTGGTATACGATTGCCGCAGTACCGCTCAGCACCGTGGTGGCAATCGGACTCGCGATGCTCCTCAACACAAAAGTGAAGGGTATGGCGGTCTACCGCACAATGTTCTTCCTGCCGTCGCTGGTTCCTATGGTGGCTTTGGGAACTCTCTTCCTGTGGGTGTTTAACGGCGATCACGGACTCCTCAACGCCATATTGAAGCCGCTAGGATTGCCAACTCCGAACTGGCTCGGCGAACCTCTTTACGCGAAGTCTACGCTAATCCTAATCTCAATGTGGGGATGCGGGCAGGCGATGATCATCTACCTCGCAGGCTTGCAAGATGTCCCGATTTCGCTGTACGAAGCTGCGGATTTGGATGGGGCGAAGTTCTGGGCGAAAACTCGAAACGTGACGATTCCGATGATCTCGCCAGTCATCTTGTTCAACGTTGTCATGGGCATTATCGGCTCGATGCAGATTTTCGCTGTTCCATACGTGATGTTCTCAGGCGGTTCACCAGCCCGCGCAAACTATTACTTCTCGATGTATCTTTTCGACAACGCGTTTGCTTATCAAAGAATGGGTTTTGCGAGTGCAATGGCTTGGATCATGTTTGCAATCATTCTTGTTTTGACACTCATTTCGCTGAGGATTTCGGAACGGCATGTTCACTACGAGGGAGGGTAATCATGAAGAACGATAGTCGACGAACAATCAAAATTGCCCTAACCCATGTAGCGTTGGTAGTGCTCTCCATCGTGTTCTTTATGCCGATGTTGTGGATGCTCAGCACGGCTGTTAAACCGATCTCTGAGACGATGTCCACACCCCCGAAGTGGATTCCGAGCGAATTTCAGTATTGGAACTTTAAGGAAGCAATCATGTACGGTAGCGACGAATTGGGCTATATCCCGTTCCTCGTTTATGCCCGTAATACGATCTTAATCACCTTCCTGACGGTCATTGGAGCGGTTTCATCGAATGCCTTGGTCGCGTACTCATTCGCGCGAATCAAGTGGCCGGGTCGAGATCTGTTTTTCAGCGTGACACTTGCTACGATGATGGTTCCGTTCCCCGTCACGATGGTCCCCACATTCGCCCTCTTTCGCTGGTTAGGGTGGGTTGGCACCTTTAGGCCGCTTTGGGTACCTGCATTCATGGCGAGTGCCTTTAGCATCTTCCTGCTAAGACAGTTCTTTAAGAGCATTCCGATGGAACTTTCAGAGGCAGCGAAGATCGACGGTGCAAGTGAGTTCCGAACGTTTATCGACGTGATTATTCCGCTCGCACGCCCAGCACTTGCGGTCGTGGCTTTGTTCTCGTTTATGGGGGCCTGGAATGATTTCATGGGGCCGATGATCTATCTGGTCGACCAAAACACGTTCACCCTTTCGCTCGGTTTGCAGGCCTATCAGACGACGCACGGTGGCACACCTTGGAACTTGCTGATGGCAGCCGCATCAATGGTCATCCTGCCGATCATCATTGTCTTTTTCCTGGCACAGAAATTGTTCATCCAGGGGATCGCGACCAGCGGTCTCAAGTAACAAGAGCAGGCTGTTCGATATGACGTTGTCGAGCAGTCTGCTCTTGCATTTCGTATTCACGAATCGGCCGGATTTAGAAGCCAACATCAAAAATAGCGCATTAGATACAGACGTGACATTAAGCTGTAAAGCGTCAGAGTTTTGACTTTTTTGTTATAACTCTTGACATTCAAGGTTCATTTGCGGAACAATATCCCTCGTCGCCGCGTTGGAGACAGCGCGAAGACAGTGAACATTGAAAGCTTCATAGAGGAAAACGTTCAGAGTAAGTTCTAAAAAGGATCTGACCAATAGAGTCAGAATCCCCAAAAAGAGATCTTGTCACTAGTTGATAAGATCGACAAAGTCAACCCTTCCTATTAATAGGAAGTCGGTCAACACTTTCTTCGGAGAGTTTGATCATGGCTCAGGACGAACGCTGGCGGCG
>DDEQ01000003.1 GCA_002336105.1 Chthonomonas sp. UBA1950
GCGTTGAAAGAACCAAGTGGCCCGTTTCCGCTGCAGTGATCGCAAGAGCAATTGTTTCCAGATCGCGCATCTCACCGACGAGAATCACATCTGGGTTTTGTCTCATTACATGCTTAAGAGCGTCGGCAAAGCTATGAGTATCGGTGGCCAATTCTCGCTGATTGATGATCGATTTATTGTCTGAGTGAACATATTCAATCGGATCTTCAATCGTCATGATGTGGCAGCGCTTGGCACTATTAATGTGGTGGATCATCGCAGCCAGTGAAGTTGATTTACCGCTACCGGTAGGGCCTGTGACCAAGATAAGCCCTCTTGGAAGCATCGCCAATTTCTTGCAAACGGCGGGCATTTTAAGGTCGTCAATCGTTCGAATCTTAAACGGAATCACTCGAAAAACTGCGCCGAGTTGGTGTCGTTGCCAGAACATATTCACGCGAAAACGTGAAACGTTAGGAACGTGATAACTTAGGTCGACTTCCTTAAAGCTCTCAAGACGGTGCCTCCGCTCATCGTTCAAGATTCCGTAAAGCAAGTCGTGGTGCTGTTCCGGGGTTAGTTCGTACTCGGGAACGCGAACCAAATCACCACGAATCCGCATGATTGGCGGCTGTCCTGCTTTTAGGTGTAGGTCGCTGGCGTCCCGGCTTACGAGTTCCGTCAACAGTTCGTCAATTGTTACTGCCATCAATGGCCCTCCCGCCAAGCCTGCGCTTTTGCAGACCTGGTAGACCTATCTTAAGGCAATGGGCTCAATCTCGACAAGTTAAAAATTGACACAAAAAAGCGCTAAACCCCGAAGGCTGATGGGCTAAGAGGCTCTGAAATGCCTCCCCAAACTTCTCCGGGCGCCATTGTATATCGCTTATCAAGATAAATCTCGACCCCGTTTCCATCTGGATCACTAAAATATAGTGCCCAGGAAATGCGGTGATCAACCGGATAAATGCGCACCCCTAAGTTGGTAACGCGAAGGTAGGCATCTTTCAGTTCTTCTTCGTTCTTAACTTCGAAAGCGGTGTGGTACAAACCGATTCCGTGCGGATTTGGAGGGCTTGCATATGGGCCTAGCGCTTGCAAGGCAATAGCGTGATGGACGACACCGTCGGATAGGAATGCTAGCGACCCGGCAATTTCCTCTACTTGTAATCCAGCTACGGTTGTGTAAAAGGCAATTGCTTTATCGAGATCCCTGACTTTGAGGTGAACGTGTCCAAGTTTAAGCGAATTCATGAGTTGTACACCTTTCTATGTGGCTATCCCATACAGAATCGTCACAACCTTTACTTCAATACAAAACAAGAGGAAGGAATCGTGATCGTTCTTCCGGTACGCTATTGTTGATATGGCCGTTCTTGTCGATCGAAACACAAAGGTTATTGTGTGTGGAATGACGGGCCGCGAAGGCTCTTTCCATACCGAGCAGATGATTAACTATGGCACCAAGGTGGTGGCTGGCGTTACTCCGGGCAAGGGAGGCACTACCCATTTGGATGTTCCGATCTTCGACACGGTCGAAGCTGCAGCCCATGCCACTGGAGCAGACGCCGCGATTATCTTCGTTCCACCACCTTATGCCGCTGACTCAGTTCTTGAGTGTGAAGCTGCTGGCGTTCCATTCGTGACTCTTATCACCGAAGGAGTTCCAATTCAAGATTCGCTTAAGGTTGTGAACCACGTTCGAGCAAACGGAAAGACTCGGCTACTTGGTGGAAACTGCGCCGGGATCATTTCCCCAGGGCAATGCAAGATGGGCATCATGCCTGGGCACATTTTCAAAGAAGGTCCGGTTGGGCTGGTCTCAAGATCTGGAACCTTAACCTACGAAATCGTTTGGGAACTCACTCGAGCTGGGATCGGTCAAACGACTTGCGTCGGTATTGGCGGCGACCCACTTCCAGGAACTCGGTTCGTTGAAGTCGTTGAGATGTTCGAGAAAGACCCCGATACGAAAGCTGTTGTGTTCATCGGTGAGATTGGTGGAAGCGACGAAGAAACCGCAGCTGAATACATGAAGAGCATGAAGAAGCCGGTTGTTTCATTCATCAGCGGACGTACAGCTCCTCCAGGAAAACGTATGGGTCATGCAGGCGCAATCGTTTCTGGCAACACAGGAACCGCACAATCGAAGGTAGATGCCCTTCTCGCCGCTGGCGCGAAGGTTGCTGATCGAACCATCGACGTGGCCGACCTGGTGAAAGAAGCCCTCGCAAAGATCTAGTTCTCAACCCAGATCGAAACTAACCGACTCGCCCGATCTCATCTGAGATCGGGCGAGTTTTCTTTTGACGCCGAGGACCTTGAGTCATGTACAAAAAAGCCCGCTTTTGACAATATCAAAAGCGGGCCGAAAGTATTGGTTAGAGCTTAACCAACTCGCTCCGGAAGGAAGCCCCAGAGAGCAACCCATCCGAGCATGGTGATGACCACGAAGAAACCAAATGCAAACTTTTGAATTCGGATTTGTGCAGCATCGCTAATCGTGATGCCCCAACGAATGCAGAAGTTCCAGATTCCGTAGGCGAGGTGATAGCTGGCCGTAAGCACCAACAGCATGTAGAACACTAACCAGATATAGCCGCTACTCGTGAGCATGTCGTGCATACCCTGCCACTTAATCGCTTCAGAATTGCCAGTTGCATACTTTTTCAGCGTTGTGGTTGAGACATGAACGATAAGGGCGAAGAACAGGTAGATGCCAGAGATACGCTGGAGCACAAACATTCTGTTTTGTGACCAACCAAACTTCGTTCCTACAAAGTTCTGCTTTGCTCTGAAAGCAATGAACATGCCGTAGATCGCGTGGAAAAGAATCGGAATAGCGATCACGAAAATTTCTAGAGCAAGCAAGACGTGCTTAGGAATGCTTTCGAAGAAGTTGATAACTCCGTTGTAGTACTCGGGACCAGCAAAGCTGAACGAGTTCAGAGTCAGGTGCTGGCACATGTAGAAGCCGACCGGAATGATTCCACTCAGCGAATGAAGTTTGTGCAGCAGGAAGTTCTCTTTGTTGAGCGCTAGTGCCATGAGATTCGATAGGGAGATTACCCGCGCCTGATTATTCGCCGGTGCCTTGTCGGTCTACCATGCGAACACACGGGCAAGAACTGCTACCCTTTTCGCTGTTTTGGCAATTGCCCGGGTTCAAAATCGCTTCGGTCAAGTCGTTCGTTCTGACGCAGGCGACATACACATAGCTAAT
>DDEQ01000030.1 GCA_002336105.1 Chthonomonas sp. UBA1950
TCCTTGATGGCTTCATCGAGAGCCTCGAAGGTCTGACCTGCAATCGACATGAAACTCTTACCGTCGCCGTCTTGTCCTTCAACCTTTAGGTTTACGACAACAACATCACCTTCCTCGATGCCACGGTCGGTAATGGACTCTCGGGTCTGACCTCTCTTTCTAAGATCCTCAAGCAACTTTTCGACCTCCTCATCGGTGACCTCAACATCGGTCTTTTCGATTTCGAGGCCCTTGTACTCACCGAGTTCAACTTTCGGCGGGAGCGGGATCTTGGCGGCATACTCAGCTTTCGAAGATTCTTTGTCTAGAAGCGTTAGTTCGACTTGTTGTCGGGTGGTCATGTCGGGTTGAAGCGCTTCGGCTTCAAGCGCCTTGCCAAGAGTTGACTTAACGATCTCCTCTGCGGCAGCCTCATTCCAAACTTGTGTCTCGACGACCTGTTCAAGCATCGCTCTTGGGGCAGCACCCGGTCGGAATCCAGGCAACTTGACCTTCTTGGTCAGTTGTTTGAATGCTCGCTCAAAACCAGCTTTAACTTCTTCTGGTTCACAAACGATAGATAGCTTGACGGTGCAGGGGTTCAGGTCTTCTCGGGTGACTTGCATGACAATTCGTGCGACCAAAGTCGCGGTGGCTTAAAAAAGCCGATAGATTGGGACGATTCTACCTTGGATCGGCAATCTCAAACAAAAAAAGGGGCGGCCCGTTCAGAACCGCCCAAGTGCCTCTACTTGTGACAGGGAGCTATCCCTGACCGCCCGTCTTTGGCGCAGTACCAGCTGGCGAACCATCCTTCTTGCGCTCTTCGCGAGCTTTCTTCATGTAATCCTTCATCAGCTTCTTGTATTGCTCAAGCTGTTCTTTAGTCAGAATCTTCTCCATCGAAGCGCGACTTGCTTTTGCGATCTCTTGCAGTTTTGGACGTAAAGCAGAGCGGTCTTCGCCAGGTTTCGCATCCTTCAATACTGCCTGAAGCTTTTCTTTGGTTTCTTTCTGCAAAGCTTCGATCTTCTTCTTTTGGTCCTCGGTTAAGTTCAATTTAGCCAGAACTTGCTTCTGAACGGACTGGGCTTTTTTCAGCTGTCCACTACCGGCTTTGCCAGATTTAGGAGCCTTTGGTGCTCCGCCCTGTGGGCCAGCTTCCTGAGCATATGCACCACCGATCAAAGCAATGACGGCAACGGTAAACAATATTTTTCGCATATTTGAGATTTCCTCATGGAGCAGTAACGAACGACTTTATGCGATGTTCAATGAGAAAGAAAGAAAGTATGAAACCCTGAAATCATGAGCAAAAAGGGCTGCCTTCGAACAGCAGATGAGTTCGAAAACAGCCCTCTAGACTATTAGTTGCTCAGTAGACAGGAAGACTTGGGTCGATCGAGGTGGCCCATTCATTCATTCCGCCTTCAAGATTTCTGAGTTGCGTGAATCCGATAGATTGAAGGAACGTGATCGCCTGCGCACTACGGACACCGCTTCGACACACAACAACCCAGTCAGCATTTTTGTCTAGTTCGGCGTATCGGTCAGGAAGTTCGGCAAGAACAATATGAACGACGCCAGGCAAAACAGAAATATTCAGCTCGTCCGATCGACGAACATCAAGCAACGATGGTGGGTTATTTGATTCGAGTTCAGCTTTCAGCTCCTGAACCGAGATTTTGGGCACATTTGACATTTTAATAAACCAAGAGAGTTTTACAATTTATTACGAAATGCTGACGATTGCGAGGTCACCGTGACTTTCCCGAACGCGTTCATGTAGTCGCGACCACTCGTTTCCAGCAAAGCTAGGATTTGTCTTGAATTCAGCCAAAGCAGCTTGGCGAGCTACTTCAAGCATTTTTGCGTCCTGAATGAGGTCAGCTATCTTAAAGTCGGCATTTCCTGCTTGTTGTGTACCGGCGAGTTCGCCGGGTCCGCGAAGACGGAGATCCTCTTCAGCAATTTTGAAGCCATCGTTCGTGGCAACCATGATGTCCATACGAGCTCGTGCTTCGTCAGACTTTGCTTCCGCTATTAGGATACAGAAGCTCTGAAACTGCCCGCGTCCGACTCGACCTCGCAACTGATGTAGCTGAGACAAACCAAATCGGTTTGCGTCTTCAATGACCATCACGCTCGCGTTAGGCACGTCCACGCCAACTTCGATGACCGTCGTGCTCACTAAGATTTGCGTCTGACCGGTCCGAAAAAGGTCCATCGCTTCTTCTTTTTCTTTCGGCTTCATCTGCCCGTGCAAAAGGCCAACCTTTAGGTCGGCATACACCTCGTTTTGCAGTCGGTAGTGCAAATCTTCGGCAGCTTGGGCGGTTAGTTTTTCGTTTTCACTCACCATCGGGCAGACAAAGTAGGCTTGCCTCCCCTCTTCGATCAAACGGCGAACGGTGTTGTAGATCTTGTCGCGTTCGTAAGGTTGCCGCCAATGTGTCTTGATCGGCTTTCTTCCGGGTGGAAGCTCGTCGATCACAGAAACGTCAAGGTCCCCATAAGTTGTCATCGTCAGTGTACGCGGAATCGGCGTTGCCGTCATGACGAGCACATCCGGGTTACCAAAGCTTTTGTCCCTCAACGCCTTTCGTTGCATAACGCCGAAGCGATGTTGTTCATCGACAATAGCCAACCCAAGGGATTTGAACTGGATGGAGTCCTGAATGATCGCGTGCGTCCCAATGACAAGATGGTTGGCACCAGTCGCCGTTCGCTCCATCTCTCGCTTGCGATCCCTTGAGCCCTGTTTGCCAATGAGCAAACCAACTTCAACGCCGAGGGGTTCGAGGATTCGTTTGATGCCGTTGTAATGCTGTTCTGCAAGGATTTCTGTTGGGGCCATCATCGCAGCTTGGTAACCACTTCTGATCGCGGCCAAAATCGCGCAAGCAGCTACCGCCGTCTTTCCTGATCCGACATCACCTTGAACGAGACGATTCATCGGATGGGGGCGGGCCATGTCAGCCCAGATTTCACCAACCACTCGGTTTTGTGCGCCAGTCAACTCGAATGGGAGCATCGCATGAACTTGGTCCCATAAAGGCATAGCGTTGCGTTTGTCTCTAGCCTCGGCCTCAAACAAACTGGCATCGTGCTCAAGCGAAGGCGTCGATGCTTTGGAGCGGCCAGTTTGTCGGCGAATGTTTGCTTTAGCCGCTTCGAGAGCCGAAACTTGCGCGACCGCCCCTCCTCTGATCAACTGTTCGATTGGGAAACTAATGCCGAGTTCCTGTTGCGTTTGAGCCCTTCGCATCGCAAGCGCTACCTGCAAAATGAAAAACTCATCAAAAACAAGTCGGGAGCGAGCCTTAACCCGATGAGTTTCCGATTCGGGAGAGTGGATTTGCTTAATGCTCCACTCCAAGCCCGGAAGTTTCTGATCTCGTAAAATGCGTTCCGGTAAGGGATCGACAACGAGACCAACATACCCCTCAATCGCCGATTTGACCGCTCTGCGAACCAGCTTTTGGGCTAACCCTTCGGTCAGCGAATACACAGGCACAATGCGAGCGAAATCGTCTGCGTCGTCGTCTTCGCTAATCGTCTCCCACTCTGGGCTGGCAATCTCGTAATATCCCGACGAATCTTTCACCACGCCGTAAGCCAAGATGTCGCCTTCGTGCTCCTCCAAAGCTCGCCTCACCCAAGGTTGGTTGAACCAAGTGAGCGCAACCGAGCCGGTACGATCGCGAACCACAGCCTTCAGAATGACTCTGCCGCCGCTAATAGGTCTTGCCTCGACCTTGACGATCCTGCCCCGAACCGTGGCGTACTCCCCAGGTCGAAGTTCCGCAATGGGGGGAAGGTTTCGTCGATCTTCGTATCGGCGTGGAAGCCTAAAGAGGAGATCTCCGACAGTTTTGATCCCGGCTTTGCCAAGCGAAACTGCTCCGCGAGGACCAACACCCTTCAGAAACTGCACTTCGGTGGCGAGACTTCGTTCTTGCATCGACGGTTTCTATTTTGGAGCACAAAACGCATTGTCGCAACTCGCGTAGACTTCTCTGGGTATGTCAACGGGCAGATTAGTCGTTTCAGTTACTGGCGCTAGTGGGGCGATCTATGCGCAGCGCTTCCTAGTGAAAGCTGCTGAGCATTACGGTGAGATCTTGCTTATCCTGAGTGAACAGGCTATTCAAGTTGCGGCGACTGAATTAGGGATTAACCTCAAACGGAGCGAGTTCTCAACCACCGAATGGCTTGGGAAAGATTGTCCGAATATCAAATTGCTCGACTCGAAGAGCTTCTTCACACCGCCAGCGAGCGGATCATATCGTCACGATGGAATGGTCATACTGCCCTGTTCCATGGGGACGGCGGGCCGAATTGCTGGCGGAATTTCCGACGACCTAACGACCCGTTCTGCCGATGTCTGCCTCAAAGAGGGCCGTAAACTCATCTTGGTTCCACGCGAAATGCCGTGGAACCTCATCATGCTGAAAAATATGACCGCGCTTTGCGAAGCTGGCGCGCATATTGTTCCCGCCTCTCCGGCTTGGTATCACAAACCCGAAAGCCTTGAGGAACTCGCCGACACAGTTGTTGGACGTGTCCTTCAGCTGCTCGGAGTAGATCATGGCTTACACAAGGAGTGGATGGTTTGAAGATTGTAATCGCAGGTGCCAGCGGGTTTATTGGTCATCACCTAAGTTCCAGGATCTTGGACTCGCATGAGCTAATCCAGCTTGTGCGAAGTGGAACGGGCGTTCACTGGGATGGAAAGACGTTGGGTCCCTGGGCGAAAGAACTTGACGGTGCCGATGTCGTGATCAACCTTGCAGGGGCTCCTGTCACCTTGCCCTGGACGCAGACGAACAAGAAACTCATTCTCGAATCGCGCACATTCCCGACCGCCGTGATCGCCGAAGCCATCAATCTCGCGCAAAAACCTCCTAAGGTTTGGATCAACGGGTCGGCTGTCGGCTATTACGGCAACCGAGCCGACGAGATTCTTGATGAACTAAGCGCAGTTGGCAACGGGTTCCTTCCCGAAACGTGCGCACAGTGGGAAAATGCCGCCGGAAAGCCGCCAAATACACGCTTGATCTTTCTTCGAACCGGGGTTGTTCTCGGCACCGATGGCGGAGCGCTTGTTCCGCTGTTGAGGCTGACAAGTGCCTTTCTGGGAGGCGCAGTAGGTTCCGGAAAGCAATGGATGCCGTGGATCCACGTCGATGACTTGGTTTCAATGATGTTCTGGGCAATCGAGAATAACATTTCAGGGCCGATCAACGGAACCGCGCCTAATCCGGTCACTAACGCCGACTTTATGACGACGCTCCGAAAGGTTGTCGGGCGACCATGGGCTCCACCAACGCCAGCGTTTGGGCTCAAATTAGTCAATAAGGTTGGCGGACCAGACCCTTCGGTATTACTCGATTCAACGCGGGCAATACCGAAACAAGCCTTGGACAAGGGTTTCAAGTTCGAATTCGAAGACCTCTTGCCGGCGCTTCAAGATTTACTGGCTTGAGGGATTCAACCTAACAACCAGCCCCCATTCAGGACTGTCATCAGGGTCGTCACTAATGCGGTCCCCCACAACGGTGGCTCCGAATCGACCATACAGCCGGTGCGCATCGCCAAATCGTTTGTCGCTCCAAAGCTCCATAGCTAGTCTTCCGTTCTCAGTCGCCGTCTTCAGAACTACCTCGACAAGCGCGGTCCCAATACCGAAACGCCTGGCATCCGGACACACATAGAGTCGTTCGAGAGAACAGTCAGTGCCTGCCACTCTTGGTGTGCCGTTGAACTCAACAAGTTCCCCAGTCGAACCTGGGAGCGTATCGTAATATTCTAGTGCGACGGTTCCGACAACCTTGCCATTGGCTTCGGCAACCCAAAAGTGTCCTCCTGGGTTGAGGTAATAGCCAGGCACGTCGTACAAATCGGCGTGATAATCCGCTTCGTCCCAAGTAAACGAATACTCGTCGAAGACAGACCTTACAACCGCAATGGCACCCTCTTTGTCTGAAGGTTGCCAAGGTCGAACGACGTAGTTCAGGAAACGATCTCCAGCGGTGTTATGGTTTTCCATTTTCCACGTGTGAAATCTGGAATATCTACGCTGGTTCCACGATTAGCCACCGACCACTCAGACAGCGGGGCAATAACCGACCAAGAAGCCGCATCATACACATCTTGATCCAGCGGCAAACCATTCCTCAGGCAGTAGATCATTCGCCAAAGCATAACGAAGTCCATGCCGCCATGACCACCCATCTGTTTCGCGAGTTCGCCGATTCTCAGCCAAAGCGGATGGTCGTATTTCTTGAAATAACTTTCCAGACCGTCTCCCTCGACCCAATCTTCTGTGCTAGGTGTGACTCCTTCAATCACCATCCGATTTGGAAAACCACCCCATGCTCCGTTTGTCCCCTGAATGAAATTCAGGCGATTATAGGGACGTGGTAACTGCTCATCCCACTGAACCATGATCGTCCTTCCAAGGACGGTTTTTACTAGGGTTGTGTTGATATCGCCACAAATGTATTTTTCTTTTCTCCTCAGACTGTCAGCGGGAAAATTCTTCTCTGCATAGATGTCTCGCACGCGGGCTGGCGAACTCATCGAAGCCAAATAGTCCATGCGATCTCCCCGATTGAGGTTCATGTACTGCGCCACAGGACCAAGGCCGTGAGTTGGATATAGGTTCCCGTTTCGCTTGGTGTACTCGTGCGTTCTCCAACTTCCAGTTCCATGAACGATTTCCTTCATCTGCCAGCGGAGGTCGTGTATGTAGGCAGCTTCGCCGTGTAACAGCTCTCCAAAGAGCCCGAGTCGGCACATATTCAGCACCATCAATTCTTCCCTGCCGTAACAAACGTTCTCCATCATCATGCAGTGCTTTTGTGTCCGTTCTGATGTGTCCACGAGTTCCCAGCACCCTTCGACGGTAGGCGATGCAGGGACTTCGACAAAAGCATGCTTGCCGCGTTTCATCGCATCGACCGACATTGGCACATGCCAATTCCATGGTGTCGAGATGATGACAATGTCAATGTCATCTCGGTCGAGCATGTTCTTATAGTCGGTGTCGTCCTTCCCATAGGCAGGAGGCACAGGTAGACCCTTTTTCTCAAATCGCTTCTTGGCGGCATCGAGGGTGGGCGCGTGGTTGTCGCAGATCGCAGTGACCTTTGCTCCTTCGATGGTCAACATTTGCGCTAAGTGTCCGCTACCGCGAGCCCCTAACCCTATCAGTGCCACTCGAACCGTGTCGAGCTTCGGCGTCACGAGTCCAGCAGCCGACTTCCCGCTGGCTTTTGGCGTTTTGAAGGAAGGCTTTCTTTGTTGGGCAAAAACAGAACTGGTCGCAGCAGCAATGCCTGCTGTACCAGCAACTTTCAGAAACTCACGTCGTTCCATGGCTATGCTAACTAGACGGCTTAAGCCGTCAACTTGACGGTAGGAATATCAGAAGACTCAGAAGTGAACGGTCTATTTCAAGCCGCTCGCTGAGCAACAAATCACAAATGGACCTATATGCCTAGAAAATGCAGATTCTGAATGGTACAATGCGATTATTCTTCAAAGTTGAGCGTCATACACTCAAGTGAGTTACCTATATCTCACGCAGAAGGAAGGCTAATAGAATGGGAAGAACAGTAGGAATTGACTTAGGAACAACGAACTCGGTCGTGGCCGTGATGGAGGGTGGCGAACCAACTGTTATTGCTACCGCAGAAGGATCACGGACCTGCCCAAGTGTTGTTGGATTCAAAACAAACGGAGAGCGACTCGTTGGTGTGACTGCAAAGCGCCAGGCTGTCGTTAACCCAGAGAACACGATTTACTCGATCAAGCGCTTTATGGGGCACTCGCTGAACGAAGTCTCCAGCGAGCAGTCACGCATCTCATACACGATCAAGAGTGGAAAGAATGGCCAGGTCGTAGCTTACGCTCCAGCAGTGGACAAGGATTTCACCCCCGAAGAAATCTCGGCGATGATTTTACAAAAGCTCAAAGCGGATGCAGAAGCCTATCTTGGTGAGACCGTCGATCAGGCAGTTATCACTGTTCCGGCCTATTTCAACGACGCGCAGAGAACAGCAACGAAGAATGCTGGCGAAATCGCTGGCATGAAGGTTCTTCGAATTATCAACGAACCAACTGCTGCTTCACTCGCTTACGGCCTAGACAAGAAAGCCAACGAAACAATCCTGGTTTTCGACCTTGGCGGTGGAACCTTTGACGTTTCCGTTCTTGATGTTGGAGAGGGCGTTTTCGAAGTTCGTTCGACAGCTGGTGACAGTCACCTTGGCGGCGACGACTTCGACCACAAGATTGTCGAATGGCTTGCGACAGAATTCAAGAAGGACCAAGGCGTTGACCTGATGAAGGACAAAGCCGCTGTTCAGCGACTTCGCGAAGCCGCTGAGCGCGCCAAAATCGAGTTGTCGGGACAGATGTCGACTCAGATTAACTTGCCGTACATTACGGCGGTCAACAACGAGCCGAAGCACCTTGACTACTCGTTGACTCGCGCCAAGTTCGAAGACCTTACAAGAGACCTGATGGAGCGCGTTAAGAAGCCTTTCAACCAGGCTCTTGAAGACGCCAAGGTTCAGAGCAGTTCCATCGACGAAATCATCTTGGTTGGCGGTTCAACCCGAATGCCTCAGGTTGTTGACTTGGTCAAGAAGCTCACGGGCAAAGAGCCAAACCGCTCTGTCAACCCAGATGAGGTTGTGGCTGTTGGCGCGGCGATCCAAGCTGGCGTCCTTGGTGGCGAGGTTAAGAACATCGTTCTGCTCGACGTCACTCCGCTTTCGCTTGGTGTTGAGACCCAGGGCGGAATCTTCGACAAGTTGATCGACCGCAACACGACGATTCCAACCAAGAAGAGCCGCGTTTACACCACGGCTGCCGACAACCAGCCAGAAGTAGAGATCCACATCCTTCAGGGTGAGCGCCCGATGGCCCGAGATAACAAGAGCCTAGGTCGATTCCACCTTGCCGGAATCCCACCTGCGCCTGCTCGAGTGCCGCAGATCGAAGTCACTTTTGACATCGACGCCAACGGCATTTTGAACGTTAGCGCGCAAGAGAAAGGCACTGGAAGCCGTCAGTCCATCACTATTTCCGGTTCGGGCAACCTCAACCGCGATGAGATCGACCGAATGGTGAAAGAAGCCGAAATGAATGCTGAAGCAGACCGCAAGGCACAGGATCTGATCGAGCTTCGAAACAAAGCTGAGCAACTGGCGCTGAGTAGCGAGAAGTCGCTGCGCGAACTCGGTGAGAACGTTGATGAGGCTTCGCGCCAAACTGTCAATGAGAAGATCGAAGCCGTACGCAACGCGATCAAAGGTGAGAACGAGGACGAAATCCAAGCTGCATATACAGCGTTGGAAGCCGAATTCCACAAGATCAGCGAGAAGTTGTATCAGCAGGCGAGTTCCGCCGCCGATGCATCTGAACAGGGCGAAGCAACCACATCTCAGCCATCTGATGACGACGTTATCGACGCCGAATTCAAAGAAGCTAAGTAAGAGAAAACAGAAAGAGCCCTCCGCAATCAATGCGGAGGGCTCTTTTTGTTTGAATAAACCTCAGTAATCAACGGGGCGAAGATAATATTCGCCAATGGCAGTTGTGCTGAGCATTGCTACCGTCGGGAGGCGGCGTTTCCAGTGGGTCCCGTCGATTCTCTTCCAAACCAGGTTCACTTCTTCCTCACCAAACCCCATCGCGATCAACTTCGCGCGGGAATAACCCTGGATCATGTAGTTCAAAATCCTATCTGCGCGAACATAGGTGATCCCGAAATCAGATTCGTCGGTTTGACCTTTGATCAAATCCGCTGAAGCAGGTTTGTCAACGATTTCGCTGGGGACCCCCAATTCTCGAGCTAATTCCCACACCTGAGATTTGAACAAATCTCCCAAAGGGTTGATCGGTGGCGAGTCGTCAGCGTGCCAAGTGTAGTAGCCAAAGAGTCTTTCACTCTTGTTGCCAGTGCCAATTGGCAAACCACCAAGTTTCGCGCTCTGGTCAAACAGCACGATCATTCGGGATCGCGCACACACGTTTCCAAGCCTCGAAGGACTGATGTCTGGCTCTCCAGCGATGTACCCATCGACCATTCCGGTGATCTCGAAAGTTCTGGCCTGGATACCAAGATCCTCAACAACTAGGTTGGCGTGGAGAATGCTCTCCTCGCTGGAAATCTTGTAAGGCATTCTAAATGCAAAGACGTTTTCAGGGCCGAATGCTCGTGCGCAAAGATAAGCCACTACGGCTGAGTCAACACCACCAGAAAGTCCGAGAATAGCCTTGTGAACGTTGCGTCGACGAATGACCTCATCTTTCAGAAACCGAACTAGCCAATCGGCAACCAACGGTGCGTTGATAGAAAGCTGGGAAGGCGACTCAATATCCGGTTTCTCCGCATGAATGACGGGTAAAGGCATGTATTGATGCTACCTCTTCGGGATTTGGACGGGTCCTTAGTCCCCTAAAAGGGAGAATTAGCGGCATATCCACCGTCTATTGAAGTAGATTGAATTCACGAAACGGTGCGTGTGCTGTCTAGCAGGTCACGTCCCAGAGTGGAGGCGGAATACCATGTCGGGAAGTTGGAGACTAGCTTTGATGCTTTTGGCCCTAGTTTTTGGAGCTTGGGTCGCGATTAGGATCGTCACGGTTATTGTGGGCACGATCGTTTCTCTCCTTGCGCCGCTGATGGTTATCGGAGTTATCGCTCTCGTACTTTACGTGGTGGTAAGCCGAAAAGCCCTTTCCGGCGGCAGACGCATGTTGCCTTAGACCTGTTTCTTCGCCATATAAAGGTATAGCCCTATCGGGAGCATCTGCAGTCCGCAAAAGGCGAAGGCAAACACAGGCACTATCCACATGAACTTGTCACGCTTATCGATAATGTCGATAAGCGTCCAAATCATACTGGCAAGGAATCCAACCACCAAAAGGAAGAACGTGATCATCGAGAACGGATCTTTCACCAGTTGGATACCCGTCGTGCCTACCAAGCTAAAAGGCGAGTGTATGAGCCTAGCGACGCCTCCGATGAGGTCCAGCCAGAAGACTCCGTAACCAATTCTTAGCCACCAGACGCCAGCATCTTCAACAAACGGAACCCGTTTGACTGCTTTGCTCAAGACATCGCCTTTCTCGCCTTCTTTGAAAGCGCCCATCGCACCACATCGGCGCATCAAAGCTCGGGCTTCTTTGTGAAGTGGCCGAAGAGATAAAGCTTGGCTCGCCATCTGCAGGGCGTTCACATATTCCTTTCGGTCAAAGAAATAAACGCCGTAGTGATAAAAGGCGTCGGCATCGGTTGGCGCTAGTTCGGTGACTCGCTTCAAGGCAAGACCGGCTTCTTCATCCCTTCCCTGCTTAGCACGAACGACGGCTAATAACTGGTTCAGACGAACGTCGTCACTGTACTTCGCAAGGAGCTGCTCCAGTAAAGGCGATGCTTCGTCAATTCGCTTCTCACGTAAAAGCCACTCGATCTGTTCTAGGGTTGGGTCTGGCATTCGGTCGATAAGAAGCTACCCGAATTCGACCACCACTATAATGTGGTTATGGCCACGCTTGAAGATGTCCGCCGTATTGCTTCGAGATATTCTGGTGCGCAAGAAGGCAGCGAGCGATTTGGGTTCTTTGTGACCGTCAAAGGAAAAGACAAAGGATTTTTGTGGACCTGGATGGAACGAGTAGACCCCAAGAAATCGAAGGTCGAGAACCGAGATGTGCTTGCGATCTCCACTCAGGGCCTTGCCGCGAAGGATGCGCTCCTGAGTTCAGGTCATAAAGCTATTTTCACCGAGCCGCACTATAACGGCTTTCCTGCCATTTTGGTGCGACTCGCAGATATCACCGCTGACGAGCTAGAACCATTGATCGAGGAGGCGTGGAAGTCGAAGGCGACTAAACAGATGCTTGAAAGTTGGTTAGACGGGACTTCATCTACTGAGTGAAATTAAGTAGCGCAAGAGGTCTTTGATGTCAACCTCCACCTCTAAGAGAGTTCCAAAGTTCGATGTCAATTTTGAAATATCAAACGTGAAATCAGGTGGTCTTTTGGGCTCATTTTGCGGTTTGTAGTTTTGACCGAGAGCTTCTTTCGTCCAATTGACGACGTCCGTCCAGTAGGTTGGCGAGTGCGAAACCGCCAAATAACACTCGATCTGGGTTTGTTGACTCAAAGATTGCACATAAAGCTGGGCTAATTCGCGAACAGGCGTAAAGTATCGGCACTCGGCAGGATCACAGGTGTATTCATCGCCTGAAGCCAATCGATTGACGATTTCGCGGAATCTATCATTGATCACCAAAGACCCGCCACGCTCAAGAGGAACGCCAACGACCATAGTCGGCCTCATAATCGTCCAACGAGTCTTAAATTGAGACGCATAAACACTGATATATGCCTCAGTAGCTGCTTTAGTGGCCCCATACATCGAGTCAGGAGTTAGTAATTTACTCTCGTCCATATTGAGAGTTAACGGACGCAGCACCGCAGAAGAAGACGTGTATATTACTTGACCAACACCTGCTTTCGCAGCGTGTGAAAAAAGTGAAACAGAAGCCCTAAGATCCAGCAACTCGATATCGGAAGACTCATCCCCCCAGATGACCGCATTGTGAACAAGCACATCAACGTCCTGAAGGTCATTCACCCAAACAGATAGATCTTCCAGAGAACCTTGTATAACCCTTAAATTCTTCGAGGATATCGGCAGACTCTGCCTTCGAGTGAGAGCAAGAACCTCATGTCCTGCATTCAAAAACGCCTGGGTAATGTGCAACCCCAAATACCCGCTACTGCCCGTGATGAAGACTCTCACCTAACGAGCATACCGAGCCTAATAGACATTGTTATCACCGTAGAGTTTCTGAATATAAGCTACTTGGCCAGTGTGGTAGGTCGTGTTCCATCGAACATAGTCAAGAAGTTCGAGATAAGTGTGATCACGACCTCCGTTGAAGGGGAGCCATCTAGATTCGCTTAGCCTTGACTCGGGCATATTGAGAACATAATCTGCCCACATCTCAAACCGAGCCTGATTTTCTACAAAACAAGTTTCTAGATCAGTCCATGAATCTATGAGTTCGAACGCTTCTTCGTGTTCCGCCGGGGAGATCTCTTCTTCGGCAAGAACCTGATAAGCCCATGTAGGTGTGATGGCAATCTCCCGACACATTGATAGAACAGATTGACCTACTTCCTGCGGGTTCCAAGTCAAAGTCTCGGTTGGCACAGCACGCGCATAGCGGAAGAACTCTTCTCCCGCTGATCGCGCACACTGGACCACATAGGAACTAATCGTCATCGGCTAATCGTGGCTCTGTGTAACCGTGAACTGCTTATCCACAGTTTTTACAAACAACCACTTATTACCTACACGTTTCCAGAAGTCTGTTCCAACCTCTGAGACTGCTTCGTTTCCTTTTTTGCTAAAAAACCGACCTTTTAGTTCAAAAGCAACCGCAATAACGCCGTCCTTCTCTTCCGCACTTTTCAGGTCTTCTTTGAATTCGCCTCTAATAGAATTCTTAAACAATGGTTCGATACTCTCAAAGAACTTCTCCCGCTTCGTAGTGATTCCTTCTTGGGTCAACAGATTCAAAGTCCGGCGCGAAAAACGTTTTGAACTCTGCGAAATCGCATTTGTTTAGTGCCCGCGTGACTTCTAGACATCTGCCCCGGATGAAAGCCGGAACTTGATCAGCCTTTGCAGTTGCACAAACGAGCACTAAGCTCAAAGGCGCTAGTGCTTGATTAAATGATTTTGTTTTAGATATATCTCTGCGCATAGATGACACGATAACGAACTGTCTTTCGCAACGCAATTACCAGAGGCGAAAGAACTCAGGTTTTTCGCTTCCAAGATGGATAACATGTGTGTATGGATTTGCGCAAACTAGTCATTGCAACTAGCATGCTTATGGTTGCAGCCTTTGCACTCGGACAGGAAGATAAATCAGCCGAGTTGGTGACGATCAAAGAAGGCAATTTGCCCATCATCATCACCGCCCCACATGGCGGTTCGCTCCCGATCGAGGGAGTTACGCAACGAACAGGCGAAAAGGTTGAAAAAAAGAAAGGGGCAAAGACCAACTTCTCGTTTGCTTTTGATCGTAACACCGACAAACTCGCTTTCGCAATCGCTGATGCGATTGAAAAGCAAACGGGCAAGCGACCCTATATCGTAGTAGCGCATTTCAGCAGGAAGTTTATTGACGCAAATCGTCCTGCAGAAGACGCCTATGAGTCACCGCTGGCAAAGACAGTTTATGATAAGTACCACGATGCCATCGCTAAGGCTCGAAAAGCTATTTTGGCTAAGTACGGGATTGGGCTTCTCGTAGATATGCACGGCCAAGGATCAAAGAAGGACTCGATCTTCAGAGGGACAGCTGACCTAAAAACGGTCACTCACTTGGTCAAGAAATTCGGACGAGACGCTCTCGACGGCAAAGACGGGTTCTTCGGAATACTCGCATCAAAAGGCGTTACGCTGATTCCGACCAATGAAGCGAAGAACGAAAAGGAAAACCCCGCGCTCAACGGAGGTTGGACTGTCCGCCACTACGGGAGCGACGATGGATCAAACTTCGACGCGATCCAGCTTGAAATGGGAATCACTTATCGACGAGAAAATATTGAAAAGACTACTCAGGACATTTCCGAAACTCTGGTTGAGTTCTGGAAACGCTACCTAGTCAAATAAACGAAGTTGACCGCCGCAAAGCCGGCGGTCAACTAGGATTTTTGGTGGAAGCCAGTGAATCAAATGCTACGAGTTACTAGACGATTCACCTCAGATAATGTTCCAGGAAATTAATTATCTTTTTAAAACATCAGACAATAACAGCACTGTCGATATTCGTAAACACGTTATCTTTCAGGCTTTCTTTATCGACTGCAGTGATTACGGTTCGGTTTTTTACGCTCACTACAAGAGCAATATCATCAACCATGACAAGGGATTCCTTTGCCCCTTTTGCAGCCGCTTTATCAATCCCACCTAAGACTCTCTGCCATTCCTCTTGGCCGAGTTCAATGTTCCGACTTTCTAGCCTGGTCTTAGCATGACCACTCACTTTGAGCTGATCTTGTAACAGCGAGTCAAACGAATTCCCGCCAACCGACGTTTTCGACGTTGTAGACGTCGTGGTCGTCGGCTGATCACGCAGTAACTGCTGTATACGGGAATTCTGAATGCTATCCATACACTATTTAATTTCCAGAGCCACTTCCAGTGTCGGAGCTACCACTCGAAGAACCCTATGAAGATCCATTGGACGAGCTTGAATTGTAATAGGAGATATTGTCAATGGTAGAGCTTAGAACTGGAACCACCGTTCCGTCGCTTGTTTTAACCTGATACTCAATTTGACTTCCAATTCTCGATGCGCCAATGATCACACCTGTCACGCTGGTTTGCTCACCGTTAACCGTACCAACACCAGTAACCGCTCGACCGATCATATAGCTTGCCGGTGACATATCATAGGTGTGTTCAACGCTAGTGACCTGGGCTAGCTTAACGTCAGCCGTCTTACCATCGCCTTTATCTAGTGTTAGGTGATATTCACCGTCTTGCAATGAAACACCGGTGACAACTCCAGAGATAGTCCCGCCTGTTGAAGCCCCGTTCTTGTCAACTTCACTCGCGGTAACCGTCTGGCCCATGTAGCTCTGCGCCTGTTGCATGTTAGCGCTTTGGATGAGCTTATCGGTTCCTTGAACTTGTCCAAGTTGAGCTAACTGGGCGAAAAAGTCTCGGTCGTTCATCGGTTCAAGGGGGTTCTGATTTTCCATCTGAACAACAAGAAGATGCAAGAAGTCTTGCATGTTCATTTCAGAATTGGACTTGGTTGCCGTCTTTGTCGACGATGTCGTTGTCGAATTTGAGGATAGGACAGAATTTACGCTCATTGGGAGGGTCCTTTTTTAGATCGAGAGGTCGAGGCCCTTCGCTTCGTTCCTCAAAGCGACCGGGGACGTTTCTACCCGCGCATCCTTGCTTGGGCGGTAGTTTTCAAATTGCTTGGCAGCTTGTTGCTGTTGTTGCTGCTGAGATTGCTGTTGGGTTTGTTGTTGCCAACTCGACTGAGAGTTAGTTGAGTTATTCAAGCTTGTCGATGTAGTGAAAGTCACTTGGGCATTGCTAAAACCTTTGTGCTCAAGGTTTTGAATAAGCTCAGGACGGCCCTGCTGAAGAGCCTTTTGGACGTTCGTATCACTCGCCGAAAGCTGAGCCTGGATTTGACTGCCAGCTGCTTTGACGAGCATCGTCACGGTGCCAAGATTGGGCGGATCGAGTTGAACAACAACGCCATCTTTTGGTCGAGCCGCGGCAAGAAGTTCAATCTTATCCGCAACTTGGCGAATGATGAAGGCTCGCTCTGCACTCGTGATCTTGTCGACTTTAGTGACCTTGGTTGTCGTATCTACGGCTTGAACATCGTTGCTGGTCGTCTCAACTGAGACATTCGCAACCTTGGCAGTAGACTCATCTGACTTTGTTGACTTAACTTTGACTGAGTCTGACTTATCAGTCTTCGATGTCGTATTACCCGCCGGATTTTTTTCTGTTTGCCCAACCTTTGAGTCGTCTGCTTGAGTGGAGCTTTCCTTCTTAGACGAGTCTTCAGAATTCTGTTTTCCAGAATCATCTGTCTTCACGACTGACGATGTCTTGCTCTGTTGTGCTTGAGAGCTTGAAGCCTTGGACTCGGAGACATCAGTCGTCTCTTGAGTTTCAGGTGCATTCTGCTTTCCAGAGTTAGCCTGCTTCGATGCCACAGCGGCAGCTACTTCTACAACTGAATTTGGTGCAGTCGATTTTGGGGCAGTTGATTGCTGCTGAGCGACCTCTACATTGTCTTTCTCAGCTTGAACTGGTTTGCTATCGGTCGATATCGCTTGAACTGGCGCATCTGAAGACGAGGCTTCAATGGTCACAACTGCCTGTTCATGATTGTCGGCATTCGACTTTGCAGGTTGAGCCGATGCTAGGCTCACCTCAGGTTCAACAGGCATCTCGACAGGATTCGCTGCAGAATCATTACCAGCCGCATTTGGTTCAATTTCAATCGGGCTGGGATTACTCTTCTTTGACGTTGAAATCTCAACCGATTGAGTCTCTACCGTTTGTTTAGTACCCGTCTTCACAGCTGTGCTTTGCTTCACTGGCTGCGCCTCTAAAGTAGGTGGGTCTTGAACACTGGTTTTAACTGGGTTCGAAGGAGCGCTCGTTCCGAGATTCGCAGACTCATTTTCAGAAGAAATTGCACTCTGATTGGGTAGTTCATCTGGTGTCAACTTTTCAGATTCGTTATCATTCAAGTTGGCAACGTAAACCATTACTGACTTGATATCAGTTGATAAATTTGCGATGTCTTTCGTCGTCGGGTTCGTAGAAACTGTTGCAAGCACAGACTCTTCAATAGGAGTGCTGTTCGTGGCTGGTACGGCTAGCTTATCACCCACAACAGGTTCGTCCGCTCCATCTCCACTACTCTGAGGGACATTCAAGAAAAGCTTGGTTATTGGTGGCTGATTCGCGATCGGACCCATGATGTGCTGCATCTTAAAGTCGATTTGGGTCTCATCCGGGTCTTCTCCGCCGAGATCAATTCCGCCACCCTTTGTAGAGAACTCCTGATCACCACTTGTGTCGATGGCGTTCGAATTGTTCTCCCCTCCAGTTAGGAATTGTCGTCCGCCTTCGATCTCAGCTTGCGGATCCATCAGAGGATTCTGATTAATCACAATTCCGCGATCCGAGTTGTTATTGGGTGAGATCGGAGCGTTCAGCAGTTGGTCCAGCTTTGGCGCTTGAGCATTCGGCTCTTGTTGCGCGGCTTCCTCTGCTGCGTTGGCTATCGATATCGCAGGCGGCGATTCTCCTAGCGATTGGCCTTGTCCCTCATCCATCTGGACAGCATTTACCAGAGCCTTCTCGAAACCTTCTTCAGGCGTTACGGAAGACTTGGATTGTCCAGGCGTTGAACTGGCTCCCAATGGGAGTATTAGTGCGACGTTCATGTCCCATGGCAAGTATCGGCAGAAAGTCCTCGCATTTTTAGCAGGTTCTTCAAAGCAATACAAACTATTTTTCTGCCATAATTGGGCGAATGCCGAACCGGCTCTCCCTGTCTGATTTCCGTGCGGTTCTCTTTGATGTGGACGGCACGCTTGTCAACAGCGTTGAGGTCATCGTTTGTGGGCTAGATGAGACTATCGTTCATTTCGGTGGTCCGAAGCCCAGGCGAGAGACAATTCTTGCGAAAATTGGTTCCCCGCTTCGCGTCCAACTACACGAGTACGAGGTCCCCGAAGTAACCGAAGACAAGCTTGAAAAGATGTTTCATTTTGCGATCGAGCGTTTCGATGCTTACGCAGAACTAGAAGTCCCATTCCAAGCTGCGGTCAACACTCTCCACCTCTGCAAAGAACGTGGAATGAAAACCGCACTCGTCACAAGCAAATCACGGTCCGAGCTAGTTAGTTTTTTTCGACGTTTTCCAGCGACTGAAGTAGTTGATGTCGCTGTTACCTCATCCGACGTTGCCCATCCGAAGCCCCATCCCGAGAGCGCCGAGCTTGCTTGTCAATGGCTTGGCGTGACCCCACAGGAGGCGGTGCTAGTTGGAGATTCAGTTTTTGACGTTTGCTGCGCACGCAGTGCAGGCCTTTCAACCGTAGCCGTATCATATGGCGCGGCCAACAGATCCATGTTGGAGGCCGAGCGTCCGGACTTACTCTTACACACACCAGAGGAGCTATTCGACTGGGCCGAGACCGCCTTTCTCCAGTCACCATGCCACGAAAGAAGTTAGTTCCTGAAGTCACTCCAGCTGTCGAACCAGAAGCGACAGTGACGCAAAAAGTAGAAGAAGCAAAACCTGCCCGCAAACCGCGAGCGACGACAACGCGAGCCAAAAAGGTCGTGGGAAAGAAACCTGCGGCGAAAGCTGTCGTTGAACCAGTAACGGAAACTACAGCACCTGATGCCGTAGCAGTTCCGGGAACGCCTAAACCCAAACCGGCACGTGCTTCTCGGGCAAAGAAACCCAAGGTAGCACCTAAGCAAGTCGAACCAGAAACCGAAGTAGTAACGGAAGTAGCTCCTTCGAGCTCAGACCCGATTGGCGCTGCTGAAGACGTCTCTGAGATTGTTGTCGTTTTTCGACCGAGACAACGCGCTTCTCAAGAGGAGGCGATTGCGAAAGAACAGGCTGAGAATCAGGAACGACGGGGCAGAAACAGGAACCGCAAAAAAGACAAAAAGGAGCAACCAGCACCAGCACCAGCAATTGTCGCCGAAGAACTCGTTGTTGTTGCCGAAGAAGAACTCAAAATCGAGGAAACCAGTCACGGTAATGAAATCATCTCGCAAGAGTTCAATTTCGCCGACCAAGACGAGCTTCCGGTTCCGATTTGGCGTCCAATCAGCACAACGAAACCCAAGGCTTCCAAACCACCGGTTGAGCAAATCGTTGGCGACGATGAAGCGGGTATAGCTCCGCTCAAGTCGAAGAGACGAAGAAGAAGACACGGTGAAAAGGAAGTAACGAGCGGTACCACCCATGAGACGGCAGAGGCTACTCTTGACAGTCCGGTCGCACCCCCACAACCGAAAGCTCCAGAGAAGCCGAAACCGGCAATTACTCCGCTATCGGCGCCCGTTCTCAAAGCAATCATTCCAACTCCAGTTGAGGCGCCTCAAGTCGTTGTTCGCGATGGAGTTCCTGCGATCGTGCGGGACCATCGGATCTACCCACCGCTCTTTTTCTTTGGTTCGCCCGCAGACGAAAAGCGCGCCACAACCGTTTTTGACGAGTTGCAAATGGCCGCCGAAAGCGGTGTTCACCTTCACTCACTTCTCGTGAACATGGAGGTTGACCAAAAAGAAATTGAGCACACCGTTCAGGTCGCGGCTTACTTCCTTTCGAAAGCAATTGAGGCCGATCCCGAAGCGCAAGTCTTGTTCCGGATTATCTTCCAAGCTCCTCGCGGATGGGAAGAGAAGTATCCGCATGGCCGCTATCGAAACGCACACGGTGATGTCGCCGAGCCGAGCGTTTGTGATAACGAGTTTTGGGGAGTTGCCGAAATCTGCCTTGAGCAATTCGTCAAACGTCTGAGCCTGTTGCCCAGCAAGAATCATATTCTTGGTGTTCACCTTGACCGTGGCGAATGGTTCATGAGCGACGGCATCGGTTACGACAACTCACGCGCCGCAAAGCACGGATTCCGAGACTGGGCACGTCGCAGATATTCAAACGACGAAGTGACTCTTCGCGCTTCCTGGTTCGATGGCTCTGTACGGTTCGACAACCTACAGGTCCCCGAGTTTCAGCCCGAAGGTGGCGACGGCGAACGGTTCATCCGTTCCTCCAGAAAGCAGCGCCGTTACGTTGACTATCACCTCTTTTTGAGCGATGCGATGGTGCAACGGGTGGCCGACCTAGCCTATATCGCCAAAAAAGCTAGTAACGGAATGTTCCTAGTCGGAACGAGCTACGGTTACACCTTCGAGTGGTCTCACCCGGGAAGTGGTCACCTAGCGCTTGGCAAGTTGCTTCGCACTCATGAGATCGACATTATCGCCGGACCGCCAAGCTACCGAACTCGCGAACCAGGCGGAAGCGCACCCTTCCCTGGCCCAGTCGACTCGTTTGCCTTGAACGGCAAGATGTACCTAAGCGAAGAAGACTTCAAGACTTCTCTCAGCATCGGTCATGAGCCTGACGACTTCAATCCGTCCCTAAAAACACCGCAAGCTCTCGAAAATGTGCATTGGAGAGGCGCTGGTGCTGCGCTCGCGCATGGTAGTGGCGTTGCGTGGATGGATCTTTGGGGGAATGGCTGGCTAAAGACACATAGCGTTTGGAACCGCGCCACTCAAGTCCTTTCGACGCTCACAACCCGATCCGCTTCCCCGCTTGGCGACCCAGAAGTCGCGGTCTTCATCGACGAAAGAGCGCTTGCTTACCTCGTCGATAGCAACGCCTTTGCACTACTCGTTCAGAATGTGCGAGAGTCGGTCCTAAGAGCTGGTGTTAGCGCCGCGTTCTATCTTCTCAGCGACTTGCAGCATCGTGAGAAATTCCCAGAGAGCAAACTCTACTTGTTCCTCAACGCTTGGGATATCCGGCCGGACTTGCGCGCCGCGATCAAGAACCGTCTACAGAAAGACAATAAGGTCCTATTCTGGCTTTACTCAGCGGGTCTGTTCGACGCGGGACGAGACTCTCTTGAGCGAGCACGCGAAGTAACAGGGATTGCGCTCAAGCCTCAGCCATTCCATAGCAAGGCGGGAACGACGATTCTGAACCGACGACACCCACTTAGTGAGGCTTTCCCAGATCGGTCCGTCATCGGCGGAACGAAATTAGAGCCTAGCTACTTCGCCATTCCGGAGAGTGGAATCGTCCTTGGTGAGTACTCGCAAACGGGTCTGCCGAGCTTCGTCGTGAAGGAATTCACGGAAGACCCACAAGCTCAATGGACCAGTGTTTTCCTTGGCGAACCGCTCGTTAATCCTGCTCTTATCCGAGCCCTTGCACAGATGGCTGGTGCCCACGTATGGAACTTCCACGAAGATGTTGTCCACGTTCGTGCCCCATTCTGCACCGTTCACTGCACCGGGACCGGACCTCGAACCATCACGTTGCCAAGCAAGTTCAGCGCCTATAACTTGGGAACCCAAGAGTGGGCTTCCATCGACTCCGTCAACTTGCGATTTAACGCCCTGGATGGATCGACGCACAGCTTCCTTGTTGGCCCCCGAATCGACATCGAGCATCTTCTCAAGGCGGACCCGGCAGAGGTCCTTCAGATGGCTGACCTGCCTGCCCATGATCTCAATTTGAGAATTGACAGCAGCAACTTTGACGTGCCAATCATGAAGCTCGACGAGTGGATTGAGGGTGGAGACACGGACGAAGTGGCCGATGAGTGGTTCTTGCGACCTCAGCTTGTCGAGGAGGAGCCTGAACAGGCTCGACCAGAGGAATCGCCGGGCAAGGTCAGTCGCCGCCGCCGCAAACGCCGAGGCGGGAATCGTAACGATCAGCCTAGCGAAGGTCGAATCGAAACGGTCGTTTCCTCGACCAATGACGACGGATTTGGCATCAATGTGATGTTCAGGAAGCGAGACTAATGGCTTACAAAGCTGGATACATTGCCCTCGTCGGAAAACCGAACGTAGGAAAGAGCACGTTGCTGAATACGATCGTCGGTCAAAAAGTCTCGATTGTGAGCGACAAACCACAGACGACTCGAAAGAAGGTCGTCGGGATTGCAACTACCGAGGATTACCAAATCGCGTTTATTGACACTCCCGGTATTCACGAACCGCATACAAAGCTTGCGCGAGCAATGGTCGATCAGGCGAGAGCGTCTCTTGACGAAGTCGACCTGATCCTTTATGTCGCCGACGGGTCGCACCACCCAGGTGAAATCGATCAACAGATCGCGAAACTGATCGTATCCCCTCATCAAAAGACTCCTGTTCTGCTTTGTTTGAACAAGATGGACCTGCTGAAAGCAGAGAATGTAGAGCGAAACGTCTCGGCATACACTTCGATGTTCGGCACCGAGGAGTACATGATGACCACGGCAACGAGGGGCCACAACGTCGACAGACTTGTCGAGATGCTGGTTTCGCACTTGCCAGAAAGGGCTCCCATTTTTGAAGACGACGAGTTCACCAACCAGACGTCCCGCTTTATGGCCGCGGAGTTCGTTCGTGAAAAAATCCTGCACGCTACTCGTCAGGAGATACCGCACAGTGTCGCGGTGACTGTTGACACTTGGGAAGAAGAAGGAAATCTAACCCGCATCGAAGCCACGATATTGGTTGAAAAGGCTAGTCAGAGGGCAATTCTGATCGGTAAACAAGGCGAGTTCATTAAGACGATTGGGACGAAGGCTCGAACCGAAATTGAAGCTCTCATTGGAACTCGTGTGTTCCTTCAACTTCACATAAAAGTGAGCGAAGGCTGGCGACAAAACCCGCGAATCCTTCACGAACTGAATTACGAATAACGGCACAACCTCATGTAGAATCAACTCGGTTATTGACCCAACTCACCTGCTCATCAATTTGCTTTGCGCTTCGTGTTTGGCCTGGAGGCAACGCATGATGCTGCTTGCCCGCTCCTGCACGATAAGCAGTGTTCGATCTATCGGTTCCGTCCCATCGCCTGTCGAGCCGTCCACTCCTACCATGTTGAGGACTGTAAGAAGTTTCGCGAGGATGCGGCTTACACACCGATTGAGGACTGTAGAGATATGCCAGTCCTCCACTCAGCTCACGCTTTACATGCAGGGTTGAGCGAACAGATGGGCGTTCGGCTGCTGTCTCTTACCGACGCAGTTCACAAACTTCTGATAGAACTCGATTGGATCAACTGCGGACCGGGTGCGCAATTGACTGGGACTATGTGACGATTCTGTTTACGATTGAATAGCCGTTCATCTTGATACCTAGGACATAACAACTGGAACATTCGGGGTCTATGAAGAAATGCATGGGT
>DDEQ01000013.1 GCA_002336105.1 Chthonomonas sp. UBA1950
TTCGTAAACCGCATTGATGCAATCCCAGCCAAGCCTCAACTTTGCAGAGACTGGGATGGTCAGGGGCAATGCGTCTCGAACCGATCGAACAATTTGGTAGATACGTTCTGGAGTTTTGAGCAATGTAGCCCCGCCGTCATTTCGGTTCACCGTTGGCGCAGGGCACCCAAAATTGATGTCAATTGCCGTCGCTCCTGCGGCAACAGCATTCAGCGCCGAAGCGGCCATTCGATCAGGATCACCGCCTAAAATCTGCACTTGGACGAGTTGTCCGCTTGGCGTCTTTGCTCCATTGGCGAGCTCTGGAACTTCTTTACGAAAGACCTTCTTAGGCAAAACCTCGTTGCTTACTCGAATGAACTCAGTCACACAGAAACTGAAGTTTTGAGTTTCTGTCATCAGCCCGCGCATTGGAGCATCCGTGATGCCATCCATCGGCGCAAGAACGAGCGCCGGAACGCCTTCTCTTATCCCGATTGACTCGCAAATTGACACGATTGCCTATTTTGACAGTAATCGTCTACTGCCAACTAGAGCCAAGCCTTAAAGAATTTCTTTGCAATTGAATTTCTGTTTAACTTTTGCTCTTCAATTTATATATTTCCGTCGTATCATGCTGGTATGGAAACTGGCTTTGCCATCCTCCCTCTGGCCTGTTTTGGGGGACCAAAGTTCCTCGTTGGTCGCATCGAAGCAGCCAGCCGCATACATTTAGTAGTCCAAACTCATCGGACCTACTTCGGCTATGACCCAACTACGTATAAACGTATGGGATTCCTCTCACTGTGTGACTTGATTGATTTCGTTCGAGATCCAGATAGTGAAGAGATCGCATCCCACATTTCGTCCGGCGAACTTGAGTGTGGTTTGCGGCGAGATGGCGACTACATCACACTTATGCTTGGTCTTACAGAAAGAGTCCAAGTGCCAATTGTCGAGTTCCGGAAGTTTGCAGAGGCCATTGTGGGACCTGTTTCGGTCGGAACATACTTCGTTTGAGCTCACCTTCTCTAGTGCCGTCTGCTTACCACCTAAGCAGACGGCATCGTTATTTATGGTTTGACTATCCGGTAGTTCAACTTCGAAATCTTTCCGATTTCGCTAAAAACCGTGTTCACCTGGGGCACCATTTTGGTCGCGGTTGCTATCGGCTCGATTGTCCCCAGATTTCTTGCGTAGACAGGAAACATCGAATACTCGATCACTAAGCCGATTCGATGGCCAACTTGAAACTCATGCAACACGTCCCATAGGTCGATGTACACCGATTCCGGCTTGTTGGCGGACATCGCAACTCGCTGAGTAAAACCCCGGCGATACGAAAGCCTGAGTTTGCCAGGCTGACAAATCTGTCTCGCCACACCTTTTGAGTCGATGTCAACAAGATAGGCAAAAACGTCGGTATCGTCTGCCGTCGTCGAAATAACTAAGTCCAAAGAAATCGGACCACCAATCATCGTCGACTCGGCATAAGGACTTGACTGGAACATCAATGTCGGCTTGTCGATGACGGTCGTTTCCTTCATCTTCTGCCATTTGACAAAACTATCTTTTGCCTTTTCCTTCGAAGGATCGTAGGTCTTTGTAACCGGCTCCATCTTGTCTGGCTGGCGATAATCCAAGGTCATGTTTGACGAGAGGTAAAGGGTCTGCTTCTTCGAAATAGTTTCGTCTGGCCAAGACTTCATCTCAACCCACCGATTTGTACCGGTCGCAAAAGCCTTGACCTTAGGAACCTTTCCAATTCCAACATCCTTCCCTTTGAGCCACGTGTCAAACCATCTCAAATAGAGTGAATCCAGTTCAAGCAAAGACTGCGGGCCGTACTCGACGTCAGCAACTTGGGTAGTGGTGTTGAAGGCGTGAACCCATGGACCATAAATCAGCCATTGGTTCGGATGTCCTTCGGCAAGCAATGAAGCGTAATTCAGTTGGGTCCCCATTTCGTCGCCATCTTGCCAACCGGATATGTGCAACACCGGAATCTTCACCCGCTTCAGCAATCTCTGATAGTCAAAACCGACCCAATCATCAATGGTTTCCCGTTCGAGCCACTTGTCAAAAAACGGTATGTCTTTCCCGAGGACAGCATCGTCCAGTTTGGACAGTGGCAAAACATCGAAGCCTTCGACGTTTTTGAACCCCTGGTTGATCGAGCGCAAGTCCGCCTGCTTCTGTCGGACGATCCTGGCCCACCAAAGGTCGGGGTACAGGAAAAACGTGCCGTTATCATAAGGGATGTTGTGCATCGCGTCTGGAGGCGACACTTGCGGGACGATGCACTTCAGTGGCCCAGGATTCTCGACAGCAGCGGCCCACTGGACGTAGCCGGCGTAGCTTGCGCCAATCATGCCAACCTTTCCGTTCGATCCCTCGAGTTTCGAAGCCCAGTTCACCGACTCGTAGCCGTCCGTTTGCTCGTGAACAAATGGGTCCCAATCCCCTTCGCTATCACCTCGACCCCTACAATCCTGAGAAACAAAGATGTATCCACGCTTAGCATAAAAGTCTCCCATCAGCGACTCGGCGAAACGTCCATATGGCGTTCGAACTAGAATGACTGGGAACGGGCCATCTCCAACGGGTCTTCGAACGTCGGCAACCAAACCCACTCCATCATGCATTTGAGCACGAACACCGGTCTCAACTTTTGTTTCAAACGTGGGCTGACTCAGTTCTGGATACTTGGCAAGGGGATCATCATATAGCTTTTCCCAGCCATCGGCCACCATTTTCAGCTTCTGGGACCTAACATCAACGCCGACTACCTTGCCGGAAACATCCATCGCATATTGCGCTTCGACGGCACCAAAACTGACCTTGTAGACTTTGACTGCGCCTTTTCCTTCAATTGCCTTGGTCTCCTGAGGCGTTACGGTCACATTGGTGATTGCACCAGCGTCGACAATGAAAGACAAAAACTTCTGCGGCTCCTTCTTCTCGAAGTCTGTCGCCTTGAGCAGAAAAGCAGTGAATTGAGGGTGCAAACTACCAGAAATCACCGGATTAGGTGTCGGCAAATCGATAGCCTGTAATTTGCTATTGGCAACAGCGGTGACTTTTTTGCCATCTAGCGTTAAATTCATTGCTAGGCCAGGCTGATGAACTTGGCAAGTGAATTTTTGGAGTAAATCTCCAACAAAGCTCCCGACGAGATCGCTTCGGATATCGACCGTGCCCAGTTTCAGACTGGTCGAAGACTTGACGGAACCATCTGCCTTTCGCTCGTAGGTTGTTTCTCCCGATTTTGATCCTGCAAACAGGATATTCATATGGACATTCAGGTCCGATGAACGTACAAATACGAGCGAGACGAGGGCTAGTGCCAAAGGCATGAAGGCAGTTTACGACACTCGGAAACCAAAACAGGCAACTCTAAGTCGAGTTGCCTGTTCAAGTGTTCTCTTTCGGTGACCTTAAAGGTCGTACTTCTTAGGACCGCCGCTGTCGTCGTTGCCCTGGGCAATTCTCTTCACAAACGTTACCAACTCCATGGGGTTGAATGGCTTCGTTAAATACATGTCGGCACCGTAATGATAGCCTTCGAAAACGTCTTTATCCTGTGCCTTTGCGGTGAGCATTATCACGGGGAGGTTTTCGGTTTCGGGCTCTCGTCTGATCGTCTTGAGGACTTCAAAGCCGTCCATGTACGGCATCATGACGTCGAGCACTACAAGGTTAGGCTTCTCTGCACGAATCTTTTCGAGGCCTTCCTTGCCATCAAAAGCGGTGACTACGTTGTAGCCTTGTCGTTCCAGGTTAACCTGGATCAGGCGCACAATATGGCGCTCGTCGTCACAAACCAATACTTTCAGGGGCATGCGGTTCTCCTAAAGCTGTTCACACCAGTAGGTGGGTTCATGCTACCTTATCAAACCGCCCGTGTCAAATGCCAAATGATAAGAACGAGCGAAACGAACCCTCCTATTGATCGTTTCGACTCGATTTTGTGGTGTATTTGTTCGATGAAACTTGTTCAAGTGTAGAATGCCTCAATGCTCGCCACAACCATGTGCGCCGCAATGGCTCTTAGTCCTATCGCAAGAGTGATCCGGGTTGCCGTCAATCCGACATTTCCTCAACCGAAAAAATCTTTGGTTCGCGAGTATCTGAACATCAATCCAGGGATTTCATTTGATGAGATCGTGCCAAGTTGGAATGTTGCCAATCCATACACCGCTGCAATCAAGGTCGAGTTACGTGGGCACGTCAATGGAAAATTGACTCGTTGGTACACCATGGCAGATTGGGCTTACACTATGGCCCACAGCAAGCGAATCAGCTTCGAACACGAGCGAGATGCCGACGCTGCAGTTCTCACCGATACACTTAGGTTCAAAAGCCTTGCTAATGGGGTTGATGTTCGATTGACCTTACAAAACACCGGCGACGGCGAACTACCATCCCTCAAACTCTTCGCCCTTAGCTTCAAAAATACTGGCATGAAAACCAGCGACTCAAGCACCCCTTCAGAAGCTTGGGGCAAGACGGTCGAAGTGCCGCAGCGAGCCCAAGGAAATTACAAAGACGGCGCCGTCATTTGCAGTCCCACAACAGTCTCGATGTTACTGAAGCATTGGTCAGTCCAGTTGAACCAGCCCGCAATCGACCGCGACGTTCCCCTTGTGAAAGCCGGAGTCTGGGACGAAGCATACAAAGGTGGCGGTAACTGGTCGTTCAACATGGCTTTTGCAGGTTCAACACCGGGACTCCGAGCCTATGTTGCCCGGCTCACGAGCATTGCCGACGCTGAAAAGTGGATTGCCGCCGGTATCCCGGTCGGATGCTCGGTCGAAGCGTCGATATTATGGGGCAAAGGTCCCGATCCTTCGAGTGGTCACCTTGTCGTTTTAGTTGGTTTCACAAAAGATGGAGATCCCATCTTCAACGATCCGGCCCGAAGGGCGGAAGTAAGACGAACCTTCAAGCGAGCAGATTTTGAACTAGCCTGGCAGAAGTCAGATAGAACTGTTTATCTTGTTTATCCAGAGTCTGCCAAAGTCCCGGGGTCATCCGATGGACTCTGGCTATCTTCGGGTTCCTAGGTCTGAAAACTTCCTTATTTGACGGTGAAGACGAGGTTCTTACCAAAAGTCTTCACCAACACCAATTTGCTTTGCTGAACGGCCTCCGCAAGCAAGACCTTGTATTTGTTTCTCAAATCTTTAAACCGTTCAACTCTGTCCGCAGGCTCATAAGGCACTGCAGTTCCCGAGAGTCCAGAAGCACCCACCCAGGTTTCAAACTCTTTCGGCTGACCGAAAAAGGCTTGTCGCGCGTTGAAATACACAGTCGTCAGACCGTGATCTTTAAGCGCTTTGCTGAAGTCGTCGGCATTCCGCATTTGGTCATATCCGAGTTCGGTGGTATGTCCAGGATTTGCCCAGAAATAGGGGACGTCGAGATAGAAACCGAAGACCTCGTCAAATAGCGCAACTCTTCCTTCTTTGACCGATTCGTTCAGCATTTGAGCTGGTGCGTAAAATGGAACTCTTTGGGTGAGATAGTCCGCTTCAGTGATCTTCCCCACTGCGACCGGAATTTTATCTTGGGTAACTGATAGGTAGATGACGACCAATCCGACAGCCGTCGAAACAGCTCCGAGGCCAGCGTAGGCTTGGCGCAACTTGCCGGTGACCGTAAGTCCGCCGAACAACAAGATCATCGGCAACATCAATCCCAAGACATAGCGTGACTGCTCACTCATGAAAAACCACAGAAACAGACTCACCAGGGTCGTGCTTGCACAAAAAGCCTCAAAAGGCTTCGCTCTTCCGCTGAGCAACCATCCCAGTAGCCCGACCATCGGAACAGCTCCAAGGGAAATAAAGACAAATCCCAGGCCCATCGTTTGCCCCGGGTTTGTGTATCGACCTGGTTGATAGGCTAAACCCAAGATAGCAGACCCAGCTCGAGAGATTTCGATAGGATTTGTGGTGTAGTTGCCGTCTGTAGACCGAGCAACACCAAAGGACTGCTGCTCTTCGGTATAGATTCGGTCGTTGAACTCGCTCCAATTCTTGCCTCCAAAGTGCTTGTAAAAGAACGGATAAACCGGATTTCCAGTCGTTACAACGTTCTTTACATACCAAGGACAACAGACTGCCATAGCGACGATACCTGCGAGAAAAGCAGACTTGATCGCAGGACCGGCCCCCTGTCGCTTCAGGCCGAAAACCAACAGAAGCAGACAACTAAAGATCACCGTTTGCAGCCCGGTGTATTTTGAACCGGCACAAAGTCCGAGCATGATTCCGCTGAGAATCAAATGGCTCTTGTTCGTGCTTTCCAAGTACTTTGCAGCGAAAATGATTCCGAGGGCGCCGAACAGACCGTTCCCCAAGTCGATGTAAGCCGTTCCTGCTTCCCAGACTATAACTGGCACCCCGCTATATAAAGCCACGACCCAGTAAGCAGCCTTGTCACCATAACGCTCTCGGGCTAAGCCAAATAATGCGAATGCGCCAAGGCAAAGAAACGCAAGGCTGAACGCTTTTGCACCCGCTTGGCCGCCCCAGGCAAGACCCCAGATATAGAGGTTATTGATCGTAAATGGAAAATTGCTATGATGGTCGAAGGAAATGAAACTCCACTGCCCTTGATTCAACCAAACCTTCGGAACTGCAAGATGATAGGCAAGCGTGTCCCAATCGTTGGCATCGCTCGGAACAATGACCGAGATCATGGCTAGAAGAACCGCCGCACCGACCGCCACAAGGGCAAGCAAACAAAGTCCCTCAGGCTTACTGGGGCGACCAACCGTGGTTTGCCAGCTACGTACCAACTCGACTAATCCGAATCCAGAAAGCAGGCCAACAACACCCAGACCCCACTTAAAACCGCCCGGAAGTAAGCCTAGAAATAGCGTCAAAACTCCAATCGCACCCAGGCCAACCAGACCCCAAATCGCGAGGCGTGTGGACGGGTCCTCAGTCTGAGTCCATCGTGAAACTAACAACTTACCGACCCCTATAGAGCCGATTACGAATAAAAACGTCAGCAAGACGCCAGGCATGATGACCGAGGGTACCCGTCAGCATCCGGTAACCTGATGTGATGTCTGACTTTCATTCGACTTGGAAGCTCACGAGAGGACGATTTGAAGAGACCGTGCTCGGGCTAAACCAGGCACAGCTGAATTTTCGACCCTATGCTGGTTGCCTTACGATTGGAGAAATGATCCTTCACGTAACTGGAATTGAAATTTCATTCTCGTGCCAGTTACAAGGTGAGGAACCTGCTGCAGAGCATGTTCGTATTCAAAATTCCGGAACCCAAGGGATCATGGACGACCAGGCTTTTCCGTACACGGCAGAAGAGATCACCCCCGAACTTATCGGAGAGGCTCTCTCAATTGCTCGCGCCTATGTGGAACCAGTCCTTGAGAATCCGACCGAAGATATGAGAAACCGTCAGGTTAAGAGCGCACTTGGACCGATGATTGACGGAATTGGAACGCTATCGAGACTCGCACAGCATCCCGCCTACCACCAGGGCCAAGCCTATCTGATACGACACATGCCCGATTTTCCTGCCTGAAAAATGAACCCTACTCAGCTAATTAACCAATACTTCGATGCCTTCAACAAAGGTGACGTAAATGCTCTCCTCGCCACTCTGTCCGAGAATGTCGCTCACGACATCAACGAAGGACCAACCGAGGTCGGAAAAGAAGCATTCAAACGATTCAAGGCTCACATGGACGATTGCTACAAAGAGACCATCGTGGATCTAGTGGTAATGGAAAATGGCAATGTCGGTGCAGCCGCCTTCACTGTGCAAGGTGAATACCTAAAGACCGATGGAGACCTACCGGCGGCGACTGGCCAGAAGTATTCGATTCCAGCGGCAGCGTTTTTCACGGTGGAAGATAGCAAAATTTCACGAATCACTTCGTATTACAACCTCAAAGGTTGGATCGCAGCGATCGGCGGCTAAGCAAGCAAATCTCATAACAATGGTTGCTGGGAACTAGCAGTTCAAGCTGATAGTTGAATTGGGAGTCTGTCATAATCTTCAGACCCCCCAATTGTTATGGCCGCAAAGAAAACAACTAAAAAGTCGAAAGCGCGAAGATATGTCGGAAATATCGGATACGGCTTTTTCCTTGTATTCATTCTTTTTTGCGGGGTGGTAGCCGGGGTGCTTTCATCGGACAGCCTGGTCCGAAGCCTAGTTGCCAGCACCTTTATGCCTAAGAACCCGACGCAGGTGTTCAAGAAGGACTCCGTCACCTTCCTTCTTCTTGGGTGCGACGAAGACAGATTCTACAAAGGAACGATGCTTCATGGAAGCAATATTCGCCGCAAATATGCTCGAGCAGATATGATTCTCGTTGCGAAACTCGACTTCGCAAATAGAAAAATCACAGGTGTTTCAATCCCCCGCGATACCGAGGTTCGGGTGCCAGGCATTAAGGGTTACAGAAAGATTAATGCCTTTCATGCAATAGCCAAACGGGGTGAAGAAGATGCACTTCAAGAAAAGGCAGTTGAGACTTTACTCAAAGGCGTCGATATTGACCAGGTCTTGGTAATCGATTACGACGCTTTTCAAGCGCTTGTCAATTCGGTTGGTGGCATCGACGTCAATGTTAAAGAGGCCATGGATTACGACGATAACGCCGGAGAGCTACATATCCACCTCAAGCCAGGAAAACAGCGTTTGAACGGATACGACGCCATGGGTTATGTCAGGTTTCGGCACGATCGCGAGAGTGATTTTGGCCGCCAGGAACGACAAAAACTGTTTTTGAATGCTTTCAAATCTGCCGTACTTAGAAACCTGACAAACATCGGGGAGGTTGCAAGACTGAGCAAAGAGGTGCTGAACAACAAACTCGATGACGATCAAATTGTTGCTCTAGTTAGCTTTTCAAAGAACGTAAAACCCTCTGATATCAAGCTTGGCATGGTTCCTGTACTTCCTGGAAACGGGTCGCGGCTTCGTGTCGACTCTAAGAAATTGCCCAAAGTGCTCCGCGAATTTAACCTCGTCGATTCCGAAACTTCCACCCAAACTGAGTAACAATGAGTAGCGACCAATTTGATCCACAAGCCGTTGACGATTCTCCCGGCAGAAGTCAGTACATGTCGCTCAAGGACATTAAGGTTCTTGCGATTGTATTTGTTGGTCTAACTGCCGCCATCTTTCCCATTTACAAGAGCATGGAAAGAAGGAGTGAAAAGGCGCGTTGTTCTCAAAACGTGAAAGCGATTATGGATGCGTTGAACCTTTATGCGAACGAACACGACAACCGCTATCCGCCTCTCGCGAGAATGGACCCGAGCACAGGCGAACCCAGTCCTGGCCCTGCAGGTCACCCATACACTTGGGTCAGCGATATAAGCCCGTTCTTTATCAAACGTGCTTCCTTTGTCTGTCCGACGGCTACACCCGCAGAAATAGCCCAAACGGAGGACCCGAATTCAAGCAAAAAGACAATCGGAGTCACTTACGGAATGTACTCCGGATTAAGTTGTGCCTCAATTTCAGGGATTTCAAACCCCGACCAGGTAACCGTTATTGCGGAGACTTCCAATCATGGATCAATGGGTTCCCTCGATCCACATCCCTTTGGCGGAGGACAAATGGACGATGCGTTCGCCATCGGTTGGGATGATTCAAACCTAATGCCAACAACCGCGACAAAGCACGTTACCCGTCTAGCATTCCAGGAAGTTGAGAAGAACCAGTTTAAGGAAACAGGGGCGGCGCGCCATGATGAAGGGATTCATGCTCTAACTGTTACCGGTCAACGCTATTTGATGAAGCCTAACCAGAGCCGTGTCATCTATATGAACGGACAGATTGTTGGAGCATGGAGCCTGCCAGCCGAATTCAAATCTACAAAGGGTGAGTGACCCGATTGCTTTCGGCAAACTCATTCACAACCGCTTCGTAAGCAATCGCGATGGCTGATTCGAGGTTGACTTCCATTCCGACTGCCTTCACACCAGTACGGGCATGAGGGAGATTTAACAACCTTTCGCATTGAAGGGTCGCTTCCATCAAACGTCGCACTCTGCGCGGGACTGCATTCGGCATCATTTGGCTAGTTTCTAACGGGAGAGACAAGATATGTCTCATCGCGTCGGCTAGAGAGGGTTGAAGCTTAGTTAAGGGGTGCAGAATTCCTTCTCTGACTTCGTCCAACGCTGCTTGAGCAACGTCGTACTTAGGCGCAGGTTTCAGATTCCACCGATTGACTCTGGATGTCGAATAGCTCACCCGGTAAGGTCGAGGATCGTCAAAACCTGCAATTCGGCGATCCCAGTGGGGAGTCCAAACTTCGAGACCATTGTCTCCGTCTGTTAATACGCCCCATCCTTCACCACCTCGTTTAGCTGTCACGGGAAATTCAGGAACGAGCACCCTACAGGCAACAACCCCTTCAACGGTGAGTCTACGAAACCAAGGTGCAACGCTTTCAGCCACGATCATCGGAACTTTTCTTCCAGGAACAACCCGGTAGAACGTCAGTTCGTGAAGGTTCGTAAAATTAGAGTTTGAAGCTAACAACTCAGGGGCATTTTCGCCTTCGCTCGCCAAGTAGGCACACGCATGCATCGCTAGTGCTATTACTTGGTGCACATCGGCTCGCATCGTATTTGGATATTCGGTTAAATACTGTTATCTCTTGAGATATTTCAAGAGATCCTGTCCGTGCTAGGCTAGAGTTATTTGTTTCGACTCAGCTTGTGAATTAACGCTAAATCCTGCCCAAACCAAATATATGCCGATCAACTCACAGACATACAAAGCCTCAACCAATCCGGTCACAGCAATACTTCCGCCGATGCCAGGCAGTAATCCACCTACTGCAATATAGATATTCCCGACAAAGCGGTGCTTTTGTTCATGTTTTCGCGAATATCGAACTGCGCTTGCAACCGCACCTCCTACCAAAAGAACAAACGCATACAGATTCACGAATGGCGTGAAGTAACGAATCATAGTCCAGCCAAGAATCTTCCCGGTTGGTCTTGCCACCTCAACATACTGCGCGTTTACGGGACTTAATAGAACTGCGATCGATAAAGCTAAGATCAGTCCGCTAAATGCCCAACCTGTTGCATTCGCCGTCTTTTTGGAAAAGTGAAGGTAAGCAACCCCTTGTGCGAGGGGAAATCCCCCAAGCAATGCACCAAGGATGTACCAAAGCTTGGTGGCAAAAACTGTATTGCCAATCAATCCTATATATGATTCAACGAGTGTCCCTGCCCCATAAAACGCCACGCCGGCAGCCCACCAAACGAGGTGAGGACCACTCTTTCGAACATTGATAGCATGGTACAGAATCACAAAAAACGCGATGGATAAAAGCGTTGTGACAATTGGCAGATAGTGGGTGAGACTTTGCAAATTCATATCTTTTAAAAGAAAAAAGGCTCCAGTATCCAATGCGATACCGGAGCCTTTCAGGAAAGGACGAACTTAGCCTAAGCCGTTCCAGAATTTGTCCATTGTTTCTGTCGAGTCTTTTGGTCCGACGAGGGAATCGATAGGCACATATTTGACGTGCCCATCAAACCAGGCAACGATGACCTTCTTTTTGTCGTACCTACCCCAGAGCTGACCTTGCCCAGTGGCATTAGAATTATTGTTTGGATACATTGGCGTCTGCCAACCTACGTAGTAGTTGTTGCAGTTCCCTGCAGGCGCACAGATCCAAGAGTTTCCAATCGGGTTGACAACTACAGGATAACCAGGAACCGAAACATCCTTGCCGGTTGCTTCGGCATACATAACAGTGCTTGCGCCGGTCCCAATTGAGCTTGCAGCAACGCCCGAATAGGTCTTCTTTGAGTTCACATAGGAAATCGTGTTAAGGTAACTAATGTTCATTCCATAGCTGGCGTAGTGACCAAACAGGTAGTAGTAGAATTGCCCGGTAGTGTCAAACCTTCCCTTTCCATCGGGTCCAGCAGCAGTCGGGTCTTCTGCCCGATCCGAAGGATCAAAGAACATGTCCTTACTCTTGGTATAAGGCTGTAGAAGAATTGGGTAGCCGAACAAGCATGAACTTGGCCCCATACATGCGGTTGAGTAGGTCGAGGCTAATCCGTCTGACGCAGTTGTGTAAATGCGGAAAGGTACAGTGACATCGTCGTAATCGCCCATGTAGAGCGTTGAAGCGAGTGCACCCTGCTTCAGATTACTGATTCCCGTTGTTTTCTTTGCAGCAGTCTTAGCCTGTGCAAAAACTGGAAATAAAATCGCCGCCAAGATAGCAATAATTGCGATGACCACTAAAAGTTCAATAAGCGTAAAAGCCCGACGCATGATCAGCAATTATGCGTACTAGCTAGGTGTAGCAATTTATATTTTTTGATTATTGTGGTAAAAACTCGCTGTTTTGCAATGCGATCATCAAGACCGACAAGCCCAAGTTGAAATAGTCAATTCACATTACATACCGACACCGGTGTAATGCTTCAATCCGTTTTTCCAAAGGATTTTGAAGATTACGTAACTCGCAAGAATCCAAATTATTTGTACATAAATGCAATTTAGTGCGGCTTCACCTTTTAAGCGACCAATGAGGATTTCCGTTGGAACCCCGGTGGTGTAATAGAAAGGTAGCCAATGGCTTAATTCCCGAGCCCATGCCGGCAGCAATGACACGGGAAATAGCTGACCACTAAGAAACAGCATGGGTCCGTAATAAAGTTCAAACACGGACATCGCCTCTTGAGTAAAGAAAGCCAACAAGGACATCGCCATGACGCTGACAAAACTGAGCGTATGCCCCAGAGCAACAGAGAGCCAGAAAGAAAACGAAAGATTAAGCTCAGCCCCAGAGATGAACTGCCTATAAGTTAAAGCGATCAGCAAAAAGAAAGGCGTGAAGATGAGGATACGAATCACACGCCAAGACAGATTTCGAAAGAACGATAGCTGGAAATAGCTGATCGGCCTGAGAATTGCGGTCGAAAAAACCCCATCTCGTATTTCATTTGCAATATCCCACATCAAATGGCTGGTAATGAAACAACTCAGCAGCAACATCGAGAGGTAGTAAAGGACAAAATCGCTGGTTGAATAGCCAGCGATTCGGCCATTTGAAGCTGCACTTGCCCAAACAAGCGGCATTGTTAGCGCGGGAACGATGTCCGTGACGATCCAGATCAGCATGCTTGCTCGGTAGGCAATGCTCTCTTGAAAAGAGATTCCGAGCACGGCCCACCATTTCCGAAAAATCCTAATCGGCAAGTTTTGCGGCATCGACATCGTCTAGATGATACTTCTGAAGCGAATACCCCGTAGAATGTGCGAGAGGTACGCTCTGCGTCGCCTTGGCAGGAGCACACCAATGGCAGAAGCTAACGACCTATCTCGCCGCGATGTCCTTGCGGCGGCCATGGTTACCGGGGCAGCATTTTCGATGCCTGGGCTAGCGATGGCAGCGATCAAAAAGGAGCAAAAACAACCGATGGAAGTCAAACTCGTTCACGTCCCAACCGAAGAGGATCTGAAAAAAGCACTACGTACAACTGACAAGGGGATTAGCGAGGCGACCCACCGCGCTCACCTAACTCTTTGGCAGGGATACGCCAACCAAACAAACAACATTCGAAAGCAACTTGCTGAGCTAGATACGGACCCAGCTAAAGGCAATCAAATCTATTCGGTCACCCGTTCCCTGAAAGTGAACTACGCTTTTGCGCTTGGCGGATACAAGAATCACAACGTCTATTTCGACACGCTTGGTGGCGCTGGCGGACCGGCCGTAGGCGATATTCTCACACTTATCAACGAAGCTTATGGCTCGTTTGAAAAGTGGGCTGCTGACTGGAAAATCACTGGAATTTCCTCACGTGGCTGGGTTTTCCTGGGTTACGACCGAGATGAGCAAAGAGTGTTCAACTACGCCGGAGACGCTCAGGACTCATTCCCACAATGGAACAATGAGCTTGTTCTTGCCATGGACGTGTACGAGCACGCTTACTATCTGGACTACCAGACAGCGCGAGCCAAGTACATTGACGCTTGGTTCAATAACGTCGACTGGGATTCAGTCAACGCTCGATTAGCAAAAGCTAAGTAAGTAGCCTTTACAGTAACTAGGCTCGGGTTGGCGCGATTTGCGTCAACCCGAATTTGCTTTTTAGTGCCGATAAATCGAAAATGCGTCCCAATTCGGATCAACACTTAGCCGAATTGATGCTAACTGCCCGACGTGGTAGTAATCGTGCGCAATGACGTACATGGAAGCAGTCTTAGCGCCCTCCTCGCCCTTTGCTGCAATCATCTGCGCAGCGGCTTCCCTCTTCACGCCAAACTCCTTCAGGATTGCCTCCCAACTTGACTCAGCTGGGGAATATTGTCCCCACTTGAACTCATCATTATTTAGCGCCGAAACGGCCGCCAGATAGCACTCAGTTAGATGGATTAGGATGTCTTTCGCTGACATCATAGTTCCAACAGCGGTTTCCACCGACTCCGTTGGGAATCCAGCTAGGGTTTGCGACAGTTGGTATCCAGCGTCCTCGACTTGATAGGCAACGAATTCTGTAAGGTTCATATTGGTGCAAGCTTACCGAGCAAGTAAGATTCGGGTCTCTCAATCCGCGTAAAATTAAAAGACATGCTAGTACGACCCGATGAACGCGGTAGGTTTGGCCAATTCGGCGGAAGATTTGTCCCCGAAACCCTGATGCCAGCACTTGAAGAGTTAAGCTCTGAGTTCGACCTAGCATGGCAAGATCCGTCTTTTAGAGATGAACTCAATGAGATTCTGAAGAATTACGTTGGAAGACCATCTGCCCTTACTGAGGCGAACCGACTCAGCGAAGAAACCGGACTCAAGATTTCAATTAAACGCGAAGACCTCAACCACACGGGTGCGCACAAAATCAATAACTCGCTCGGCCAGTGTTTGTTGGCGAAGCGAATGGGCAAGACTCGCATCATTGCTGAAACAGGTGCGGGACAGCACGGCGTCGCTACTGCTACGGCTTGTGCGCTATTCGGAATGAAGTGCATCGTCTACATGGGTGAAGAAGACACCAAACGCCAGCAGTTAAACGTTTTCCGAATGAAACTGCTCGGAGCAGAAGTCCGACCTGTGAGTAGCGGTACAAAAACGCTCAAAGATGCCATCAATGAGGCCATGCGAGACTGGGTAACAAACGTTGCCGACACATTCTATGTGTTTGGAACCGCGGCCGGGCCACATCCTTACCCATACATTGTTCGAGAACTCCAAAGGGTCATCGGCGAAGAGGCGAGATCTCAATATCTAGAACGTCACAAGGTTCTGCCAGATGCAGTGGTTGCTTGTGTCGGCGGAGGATCTAATGCCATCGGAATCTTCGCTGGCTTCGCCAATGATCCTTCCGTTCGTTTGATCGGTGTTGAAGCGGGAGGCGATGGTTTAGAAACAGGACGTCACGCTGCCCCCCTTACAGTTGGCACGCCTGGAGTGCTCCACGGTTCCTATAGCTACCTCATGCAGGATACAGAAGGCCAAATTCAAGAAACGCACTCCGTTTCAGCCGGGCTGGACTATCCAGGAGTCGGGGCCGAACATAGTTATCTTAAAGATATTGGTCGAGCTGAATACACTGCTGCTACCGATATCGAAGCATTGGAAGCCCTCAGTTGGTTGGCCAAACATGAAGGTTTGATTCCCGCGTTTGAAAGTGCACACGCCTTTGCACCCTTGATGAAACCCGGGTTTTTGCCTACGGGATCTCGAGTTGTCGTCAACATGAGCGGTCGTGGAGATAAGGATATGGAATCCGCTGCAAAGATTCTTAGGCTATAAGGTCACAGTGTTGTCAAAAGAATTAGACTTTTGGCAACTTATTCCTGAAAAAATGCGTAATAATAGAGCGTTACGCTTCTTAAGCGCCATAGCATTCGAGCGATCAGCCCCGGCAGGTTATTTGAAGTGAGTACGGCAACGAGAATCGGAAACCTAGCATCGGAGGCCTAAATGGCAACAAAATCACTTTATGTAGGCAACATTAGCTATTCCTCGTCAGAAGAGGGATTGCTCGAAGCATTCGGAGCGTTTCAACCGTCGAATGTACGAATCATCGAAGGACGAGGTTTCGCGTTCATCGATGTAGAGGCTGAGCACCTAGATGCTGCAGTCGAATCAATGAATGGAACTCAGTTGGATGGTCGCACGATCACCGTTAACGAGGCTCGACCTCGTGGCGAGGGTGGTGGCGGCAGCCGAGGTGGCGGCGGCGGCGGCGGTCGTAGCTTTGGCGGCGGCGGCGGTGGCAGTAGCTACGGCGGCGGCGGTCGAAGCGGCGGTGGCCCTGGCGGAAGCCGTGGCGGTTCGCG
>DDEQ01000019.1 GCA_002336105.1 Chthonomonas sp. UBA1950
ACCCACTCAATTCTTCATAGACCCTTTTTTTGCACCTTGGTCTGACCCTTTCTGTACTGAGAAGAACTCTCAAACAATTCTCGCACAACTTACTGGTTCTTGGAATTACGATTTCCTAAATAGCTCGACGATCACCGTCACCTCGCCGAAAGATGATGATCCATACGATATTACGACGAAGTCGTGGCGATTTTATGGTAATGACTGCGTTCAGCAGGAAGCATGGGGACCCGTATACACTTTTAGTCCTCCCCCGACGATAAACGACACTTCAGCAATAACATATTGGAGTCCTTTCAATGTTCAAGAACTTGTGATTCCAGTAACAGCAATAGACAACAAGGATGGTGCTGTCTGTGCAGTAAAGTGGAAGTGGCGATTACACTCTACGGTCGAGGAGTGGGCTCCTGTGTTTACCTTCACCAAAACTAAGATACTCGGAAATCTTACTCTACCCACAAGGCTCACTGTTCCTTCAGATTCAATAACCCTAACGCTGGCCGGGGAGCATTCCATTACGAATGGATCACAATGGACAGTGGACGGTTCCCTTTCAATGAATATTCCACCCTTGGCGAAAAGGTCGTTCGCTGATGCTACCGTGGGAGGAAGTTATGGCGAATCGCTTACGGAAACTTATGGTTCATCTGGTTCCGTGACTTACAGTCCAGCACTTGGTCCGAGGCAACCGGGATTATACGTTTTAGCCTATGTTCAAAGCTATGATGAAAGTGAAGGATATGCTCGGTATTGGGACAAGAGTGGCTTCAATTGCCCAGCCTGGTCCAGGTGGATCGACTACCTGTCATTCGGTCAGGTACATGTCGATTTAGTTAGAGTCGGTGAATAATTATGGCAATAACGGTTTTATCGATAGCACTCGTATGCATCAGCGGTCAACTTTCTGCAGGGCAACTCGACTCAAAGTGTTTTGATCTTTATAACCACTTTGAGTGGCACGAGATTGGCGCCAAACCGCCGACGGCAAAGTCCTTTCAAGAGGCAATTCAGTCATGGGAACAGGGCGAGAGAACTCCGCAGGTGGCACGTTCTCTGAGCATCCTTGCGCGCTCCGTAACCGACTTCCAGAATGCAGAGAAACTCTTCCTTCAGGGGTTGAAGCAGAGCAAATCCGTAGCTGGAAGTACCTACGGTGAGGTTTGCATAATTCACCGCCTTATTTTCGACAAGACGGTTGTTGACTCGATTGGCAAGTCCAACTGTCATGCTTTGGGCGACATGATGTTTAGTCACGCTGATCGCTTGGCATTCCTTACAGATTACAAGGTGCCAGCTAAGTCAAGCTTGCCAGTAATGTGTGTGGCGATAGACTCAACGGATACTGAAGGTCTTGCCTTTAGGTGGATACTTGAAGCAGCTGAGAAGATGGGATCGACCGAATATCCGTTCCTTAACTACCGCATTGCAGAGAGGTACATTTTAGGTGTCTGTACACCAATGGATCCCTACCCTCTCAAGGCTCGGCAATGTCTAGAACGCATTCCCAAATCGAAACGCATAGAGTGGAGATTTAACTACATTATGGGTTGGTCTTTTGCGGTTGAAGGAGACCGCGTTCGGGCAAAATACTTCCTCAATCAGTCACTTAAGAAACTAGACCCTAGTTCAATTTGGGCACAACAGATACATGAATACTTCTTGAAGGGAAAGGCTAAGAGCCTGGAACCTCGACGAATATATGTGTCAGCGTAGGTCGCACCAACCCCAAATCACCCGCTAAAAAACAAGACCATGGATAAACTACCGGTTTGTCTCGCTATTACGAGCGAGGTTAGGCAAACCGGTTCCACAACTAGAATCTTCGTTTCGTTTTCTTTGATCGACTACTTGGCGAAATGATAATGCCGTTCAATCTACATCTGCTTCATCGCCCTGAACAAGCTTGTCCGATTAGTATCCTACTAATGGGGGCTAATCTGGTAAGAGCCGGCCAACCCAGATCTAGTTGTTCGAAACCAACTGCTTCAATAAAATTCTAGCCCGGCTCTGCAGTTCTCCGTACTTTCCAAGGTCGCCTGATTTGAGTGCAAGTTCTGCCTGATCCATGATCGAGACCACTTCATTCAGTTCAGAAACACTGATCAACTTATTTTTGATATAAGGTTTTTTCTGGACAGGATTGGAAAGTTTGTCGATTTTCCCAAACAGCTCTGATAGCGCTTGCGCGTAGCTGTCCCCAACGACAACCTTATCGTTCAATCCCAAGATCACGCGCGATAAGCGCGGGACGCTTTGCAGACCTGCCGTTGCACTCTGCAAGAAAATCGGTTCTACGTACATAACACTGTTCCCGATGGGTATTACCAGCAAGTTCCCCACCATAATCTTAGACTGATCGCTCTGAAACAGCTTGTTCATATTCGCGATCTCTGGTGTGGTGTTGAACTTCGTCTCCATCTGCTCCGGGCCAGCAATCGGAGTTCCCTGAGCAAACCTGTACAGACTGATCTTGCCGTACCTTTCAGGGTCGCAGTGGACCGCCACCCACCCACTCATATTGATCTTTTGTCTAGGTGTGAACGGCAAGATTTGCATAAATTCTTCTGAATTTCCGTCTGGCAACTTCATCTGCACATAGAACGGCTTGATGGGTTCGCGCTGTCCATGTACCCCTCTTTGAAGGGCCAAATCCCATGCATCCGAGTTACTCAAGAAGGTAGCTGGGCCGTCTACATGGTAAACCGACAAAACCATACATTGCAGCGTAAAAATGTCGTCCGGATATCTAAGATGCTCACGCAAACCAGTGGGCATTTGAAAAGACTTTTTGAGCAATGTTGGATATATCTTCGAATAGGCTTTCAGCAGGGGGTCCGTTTCGTCGACAGAATAACCGTTTATCTCGCCAGAGTAGGCGTCAATAGTCACCTTTACCGAGTTGCGAATATAGTTAATCGATTCGCCGGATTCTGACGCCATGCAGCTATAAGGAACGTTGTCTGTGGTTGTATAGCCGTCTAGCACCCACATAACACGCCCGCCAACGAGCACGATGTAAGGGTCGCCGTCAAACTTCAGAAATGGATAGATTCTTGTAGCTCGGTCTATTACATTTCGATGAACAAGCAACTTCGAATTCGCACTAACCCTCGGCGAGACAAGAAGGTTTCCGTCGCCGAGTACGATACTAAACGCGATCCTAGAAAGCCACCCCATTGGAACGCCGCGATCCCCCTTCCAAGTGTGAACGGCGGTGTCATTCCCTGCTTTGTAGTCAAATTCTGGTTCACCAGTATCGACGATGCTGTACTCATCGACAAGGGCTCCGGAATCGCTTCGTGTGTCGGCGAAGTAGATCCTGGGCTCAAAAGGTGGCACGTCTTTGGTTTGTTGGTTTGGAATATTTTCGCTGAGTAGTACGGGCTGGCCGTCATCGGTTGCACGGTCCACTCTACTCATAACCACGCCATATCCGTGAGTGAATTTTAACCGTTCGTTGGTCCAGTTTCGCGCGCTTTGATCAAGACCATCCAGGTTCAAATCGCGGGTTGCAAGCATGACGAGGGTCTGTTTCCCGTCGATCTTATAGCGGTCAACATCGACGTTGTTAAACTTGTAATAGAGGCGAATGCCTTGTAGACCGTCTAGGGCTGACTGAAGGATTGTTGGGTCCCAAAGCCGCATGTTGTCGAGCGTTGCTTGGCTTTCCGAAACCTCTTTCTGGGTGGGTTGGATGGAGGGATTGACGTCTTTTGTTTCGATCTGATCGAGCCCGTAGGCGAATCGCGTCATCTTGATGGCTTTAGCCGCGTATGGAGCTTCTTTGGTAAGCCGATCAGGGTCAACCATGAGCTTCTGCACAATCGTCGGATACGCAATGACGGCAAGACCGTACCAAGTCGCAGAAGCTACTCCACCAGCCAAAGCAGCGCTATAAGGTTTCCAGAACCTTAAGTTCACCAAACACGCTAGGCCGACGAGCATCACAATGACGGCGAAAACTCGGGTCGTGAGCATCGCCTGCATGGCGGAGTACCCCGCGCCGGTGAACTGTTCCGAGGTGGTTAAGCCAACATCGTAGGTCCGCAACCAACATTGAAGCCCGTAGGTAAAGAATGTTGCCGCAAGCAACACACCGATATGTCCACGTATTGCGGGTCTTCCTAGCTCGATCTTGGCTAGCGCTGCCATCGTTTGCAACCCAGCATAGACGGCAACCGTTAGTGCCGTCGCGATGAAGAACGTCGTAAAGACGTAGTTGGCTACAGCTTGGTACCAAGGCAAAGTGAAGACGAAGAAACTGACGTCAATCCCAAAAACCGGGTCTTTGACTCCAAACGATTCGGGATGCCGAAACAGGAGGTACTCATTCCAGCTGTTGCTAAAGGTGATCGCGGTAAAGAAAGCAACAAGCGGGGAGGCAAACCGAACAACTTCTTTTCCTTTTTCCTGCACAAATCCCATCGCGTTGCTAATGAGCAGTTGACCAGCATTTTGCGGTGCGCGAAGAAAAACGAGACTGATATGCAACGCCCTGCGGAGGCTGAACCACAGAACACCCCACGATCCGAGCCAACCAAAAATAAAAAGCCAACCCCTTGTGCCATATGCAGTCGCGAATACCTCAGGATGTCGGGCATCGTGTTGAAACCAGAGTAATTCGGTATACGGAACAGCACCGCCAAGGATCAGAACAACCACGAATAGGAGTCCCAAGATTCCGCACCCAAACCTGAGTGCTTGCCTCACCGCTTTGGGGTCGGGCATCTTCGAGGGATCTATTTGCATAGGTTCAGTTTGACTGATATGCAACCGGATCGTCTCGCTGTCGGGACTAGACGGGTCCAGATGGTCTCAACATACGAAGGGCCGACGCCTTTCGGTGCCGGCCCTGTTGGAGTTGGAAGGAGGATTCTTAGAACGGTGCGTTGATGTCAACAACATCAACGAGTTTGTGGTTGACAAATTCTTTGAGGCCAAGTCCCAACAGCTCTCGGCCGTAGCCTGATCGTCGAACACCGCCGAATGGTAAGTCTGCCTTCACCATTGTCGGGTGATTGACGAAAACCATGCCGGTCGATATTTTGTTTGCGACTTCTTCTCCATGTTTCAGGTTCTGAGTGAAGACAGAGCCTCCCAGCCCGAATGGTGAGTCATTAGCGATAGCAACTGCTTCTGCCTCATCTTTCGCCTTTAAGATCATCGAAACAGGCCCGAAGAATTCCCAGTAATAGGCAGGATTGTCTGGAGTGACATTCGTGAGAATCGTGGGTTGAACAAACGCTCCTTTTGACGGCACCTTTGGTCCAACTTCAGTTGCGACGGCGCCATGGGATACTGCTTGGCGGATCTTTTCTTTGACTTCGTCGGCAGCACTTTGCGATGAAAGCGGTGCCAATGTCGTCTTTGGGTCCATAGGGTCACCAGCAACGAGACCTTCAACTCCCTTTGTGTATTTGTCAAGGAACTCGTTGTAAACAGGCTCGACGATAATCATTCGCTTCGAAGAAACACAGACCTGACCGCCATTCCAGTGCCTACCAAAGACCGCCCATTTCACTGTCTTGTCCATTTCCGCATCTGCCAAGACAACGAAGGCGTCGGCCCCGCCGAGTTCCATAGTTGATTTCTTAAGAACCTTTGCCGCCTGTTGAGCGACAATGGCACCAGCGTCTTCTGACCCAGTTAATGCGACACCGTGGACTCGCGGATCGCTGATGATCTGTTCGATCTGGGATCGCGTGGCATATAGGTTTGTGAACCCTCCTTTCGGTAATCCAGCATCCAACATCAGTTGTTCAAAAGCAGCAGCACTTTGCGGGACGTTCGACGCATGTTTCAACAACATCGTGTTACCGGCTGAAAGCTGTGGCGCGATAATTCGAGCGATCTGATAGTAAGGGAAATTCCAAGGTTCAATCGCGAGCAGAACGCCTAAGGGTTCAAAAACGAGCTTTGCCTGACCTTCCGCTGGGTCACGAACAGGTAGCGTTTCTGGCTTCAACAGCTCCTCTGCGTAGTCGGCGTAATACTCGAAGATTTGGGCAGACAGCTCTACCTCGGCTTCTGCTTCGCCAATGATCTTTCCCATTTCGGTCGTAAGAATTTCAGCGTACGAACGGTTTTTTTTGCGAAGAAGCGAAGCTGCATTTCGCATTACTTGAGCACGCGTTGCGAAACTAGATTCTTTCCAGGTTTGAAAAGTCGCATCGGCTTGAGCTATTGCGTCTTGAACCTGCTGGTCCGTTGCGTCCGCAAAAGTCTTCAGGGTTTCGCCAGTGTAGGGATTTGTTGTTTTATAAGCCATCTTTACCTCTTTGTTTTGGGGCTCCCTTGCTGCAAATGCACCTTGAGAGACACCTCTCTGTGGCGATTTCGGCGTTGGGTCGGTCGAGAAATGGCTGACAGCGTCGAGCTCGTATCACTTGTTTGGCAACTAATCCTGAAAACAACCGTTTAGTCAATCTTTAGGCTGTATTCCTAACCAGATTTAGTTGACCGTACACAAACTTCTACGCCCCACAAGCTAGAACTGATGTTAGGATAACGTGAATTCGTTCGGTGAAATGCCATTTTTCCGAATGCTGTCTGGTGAGTGACTGGCTCAAGTGACACTGTACAGATGTTCACGAGCAAGACCATCTTAACTGTTGTTTACGTTACTGTTTGTAGTCTCTTTTTGGCGGGATGTGGCGGTGGAGCATCTGGAGTTTCAGAAGTTCCTGTATACAGAATGGATAGTGCGATGACAACGATCACGCTCAGTTCAGAGAATCCCGCTACGACGTTAAAGCAACTATATGGTGCGACAGTATCGGCGACATACGATGTCCACGGCTTACCGTCGGCTTTGACGATTTAACCCATGAGTGGGGATGCAATCACATTCGTTGTGCGCAGTTTCACCTCAAATTCAATATCTGGGTATAGAAATAAAACTTCACCAAGGTACCAATCTATTTGGCACATCACAATCTCAGACTTAACGCCAAAAGGCTCTGGCAAAATAGTTTCGGAACACTCAACTTATAAGAGTGATGGAACAGGAAAGCACCTAGTTTCAACGAGTACAGCAGCTGGAGTATTTTCGAGTGGCTCGTAAAAAGGCACATGTCTTGTTGACGTTTGGTAGACGCTGGAGAGATACCTTATGCATCGATTAGGTTCGGAGCTACTATGATGAATTTGCCAAAACGTGCTTTTACACTCATCGAGTTACTTGTCGTGATCGCCATCATTGCGATTCTCGCAGCGATTCTTTTTCCTGTCTTTGCTCAAGCTAAAGAAGCCGGAAAGAAGACGCAGTGCCTTTCCCAGCTAAAACAGATCAGCACGTCGATGACGATCTACCTCGGAGACAATGACGATGCGTATCCGCAAGTGCTAGGTTTTGCGACGCCGATCAATGGGGGATTGAACGGGTGGGTGCCCTACGACGTTCAAATCGCACCCTATGTCAAAAGCAGTGCTATTTTTAGGTGCCCAGATGACTCGACTTCATTTCCCTCAATCGGCATTAGCCATTGGTACGATGGCGCTCAGTTTGCCAACCCAAAGAAGAGATCGTACGGCATCGTGGGTCCGATCAATACTGTTGAGCAGGTGGAACGCGGAACTGGCTCCTATCTTGATAACAACACAGGGGTTGGTTCAGACCCGTACAGCGGAAACGCTAAAGGGAAGACAACCTCAGACATGGATGCGACGAGCGACACAATCGTGCTCTTGGAGAATTGGCTCGACTCAACTGGTAACGCGGACTCATGGATGGGAAGTCCCGACGGTTCTGCGTTTATCAACTGCGATGTGCGCGAACTGCCAGGGCGGAAATACCCAGCCGTCAGCCCCTCCGATGCCATCCCTCCAGGTTGTGTAGACGTCGCACCACCAAAGTCAGCACACACAGGTGGACTCATTTACGCCTTTGCAGACACCCATGCAAAGCTGATGGATTACTACAAGATCCGTGGGAACGACTTCTATCTATTCAAGGACAAGAAGCCCACAAAGACTTATACGCCTTAACGTAAAAACGCGCAAAATAGCAATGAGAAGAGACCAATCCTCGGTCGACTCAAATGAGGGCTGACAAATGAAACGGGGCCGCCAACTTGGCAGCCCCGTTTCTTGTTCTATCCTTACGAAATGTTGACGACTGAGTCTCCAGACTTAGACATCTCGTCGTAAATCCAAGCATAAGTCTTCTCAAGACCTGCGCGGAGTTTGATGTTGGGTTCCCAACCAAGCAACTTCTCGATGAGGGCGTTATCGCTGTTTCGACCTCGAACACCCTTTGGCGCGTTCAGGTTATATCGGCGCTCAAGCTTGATTCCAGCAATATCCTCAACGATATCGACCAACTGGTTAATCGAAACGAGTTCGCTACTTCCGAGGTTGATCGGCTCAAGAATGTCACTGTTCAGAATCATGTTGACGCCTTTCACGCAGTCATCGATATACATGAAACTGCGGGTCTGGTGTCCATCACCCCAGATCTCAATTGAGAGATCGCCTGTCTTCTTGGCCTCAATTACTTTGCGGCAAATGGCAGCAGGAGCCTTCTCTCGACCACCAGCGTAAGTCCCGTTTGGACCGTAAACGTTGTGGAATCGAGCAACTCGTGTCTTCAGGCCGAAGTCTTCGCGGAAATGTCGGCACATTCTCTCAGAAAAGAGCTTTTCCCAACCGTAACCATCTTCTGGAAGCGCTGGATAAGCGTCTTCTTCTTTCAATGCCGTGATGTTAGGGTCGGTTTGCTTTTCGCCGTTGTACACGCAGGCTGATGAAGAATAGAAGAAGCGATCTACTCCAGCTTCCTTTGCACCCATCAGGACGTGAGTGCTGGTGAGCACGCTGAGCATACAAAGAGCTTTGTTGTTTTCAATGAAGCCCATGCCCCCCATGTCGGCGGCCAAGTTGTAGACGATTTCCATATCCTTGGTCGCAGTTCTTGCTGGCTCAAGCAGGCTCATATCAGCTTGATAACTCTCGGCTTCAGGCAAAACCTGATACCAAAGATCAAGCGGTTTGCGATCGACTGCGCGAACCTGGAAACCTTGCGAGATGAGTTCTTTTGCGAGGTGACCACCGATAAAACCACCTGCTCCAGTTACGAGTACTCTTTTGCTGCTCATTTCTTTTTATATATTGGCTACTGCCCTGTTGGTCTGTATGATAGGCTCGAAGATAGTTGCGCCTACATTAAATTGTTATACGCGGTCACCGAATCTGCGGATCTGGCAACAGATTCAGACTACCTCATCCAATGAAAAGGGTTGTCAATGGTATATCGCCTCAACGCACCACTTTATCCTTGTGGACAGGTTAAAAAGAGTAAAGCTTAACATTGTCCCCCCTACAAAATAGGGCAGTTGATCTCAAGACAAATTCTCCACTAGCAATCGATAATCAGCCAATATGTGGCCGAACAAAGTGTTGGTGTAAGTAGTGTCGTAGTCGAGACAATTATGATTCAATACGGCTCATGTACCGTGGAATCTATTGATGGTGACTCTATACAGCGAATAGAAGAAATGACAATAGGCGCCAAATACTTTTGAGCCAGATAATGAACTGACTACGGACGATTTTTCATCCGAAGTCGGACGAATCGCAACAAAGCCCGAACGTGGGTTTAATCCCGTGTTAAGCCTGGGCAACTGGTCAAAAACTCGTAGTAAAATGATGGTTCCCCGGATTTGCCGGGTGAGTGCTCCCCTTAGTTGCGTGTTGTTATGAGTGAAGTCTTGCCGGTTGTTGAAGGTCTCTTTGTTAGACGTAATGTCCTTGAAACGAGCGTGTGTGTGTGCACTTTTGATAGCGCATCTGACGCGATCCTAGACTGGGCAAATCAAGACGGAACCTACACAACCTGTCATGTCAATAGTCATACCGTTGTGAATGGTTGTCAAGATCATGCTCACCAGGTTGCTATGAACTCTTGCGACCTTGTAACTCCAGATGGTTCCCCGGTCGTCAAGGCTTTGCAGCAATTGGGGGAAACTCAAGAGGGACGTGTCCACGGTCCCGAGCTAATGGAAGTGGTGTGCCGAAAGGCGGCAGAGCGCGGTACGCCAATCGGCTTATACGGCGGCAAAATGGAAACTCTAGATGCCTTAGAGGCCTCTCTAAAAAGCCGATACCCAGGCATAAAAATCCCCTACAAGTATTCTCCGCCTTTCAGACCGCTAACCGAAGAGGAAATCGCCCAGGAAGACGAAATCCAACGAACATCGGAAGCGAAAGTCTTTTTCATCGGCCTCGGCTGCCCGAAGCAGGAACTCTACGTTTACGGCAAAAAGAAGCGCCATGTACCAGGTGTTTACATGGCTGTCGGTGCTGCGATTGACATCAACAGCGGACTCCAGAAGAAGTGTCCACAATGGATGCAAGATCACGGATTCGAATGGCTCTTTAGGCTTTTCCAAAACCCGAAGCGACTTTGGAAACGATACGCCAAATACCCGATCATGTTCTTGTGGATGAATCGGAAATATCGCGCCAAGGCATAGCGTTTTTCGCTCCTCGATGCTCATTCAAACCGTCAACACGTATGAATGAGCATCGGGTCCGTTCTTGGGATGCGCCGTGATCCGTTTGGTCGTTTTTTGCTGCTCGAATCACGGCAAGGGTCCAGACACAAATGGACGCCACCGAAAAACAGAGTGTATTTACTGGATCATCCCCTGGACGATCGCACTGATCTCCTTCCAGTTGTAACCTGTCTGTCACGTCATTGACGTTCGGTTTAGCATCTTGTTGCACCAACCGCTTGTAGACCCAAAAGGTCCTACAAACCATACCCGGATTCGTCGTCTTGCTTATGGCCGAGGTTCGTGCAGTAGCGTCCCTCTCCCAAGTGGCTTCTCTCGGGAGAGGGACTGTGAGCGGAGCGAACTGGGGGTGAGGGGCGAAGCGGGGGCGCCGGTTTGGGCTCCGAGACGAACGTTGCCCCGCGCGTTGAAGGTTCGAACTGCTGAGTAGGTGTAGCCGTTTGTCCCTGACTTAGCTAGAGTGGAAATCATGTTCCCATGAGCATCATACAACGGATAAGAAACGCTCGTGCCAGATGAAGTGGTTACAGAGATGCCGTCAATGCCTCGCGATCCGAGCGCATAGTTTGTCACCTTCTGAACCACTCCAGATGCATTAGCTTCCACGTCCTGCATCGCCATCTGCCCGTCATAGCGGTAGACGGTCGAACCTGATGAGTTGCTCTTAAGCACTCGCATTCCATCCGCGCGGTAGTTGTAGCTCGTCGCCACCGAACCGTTATTCAGACTCGTCATCCGGATATAGTTCTCGCTCCTACCTACTGATGGATAACACTGAACAGATGGTCAGTTACGTAAAAATTGCAAGATGTTTCTTTCTCTAAAATTCAGTCCGCTGTTATCTTAGCGCAGGCTAAGATAACAGCGGACCGGCTCTCAGACCTTACCTCTTTTGCGCTTGAGCCGAATCCAAGCTAGAAATAGTGCCCAGGAGGCTGCGCCCACAGTTAGTGCACTGATCGACACAGGCGAAATCACCTGACTCCCAATGAGCACCATACCAACACCAAGATAAATGGGAAGAAGGGCTCCTGCAATGAGGATAATGATCATGAACGCGCGCAATATCAGACTCATTAATTTGTCGCAAATGAGAACAGAGAACCAGTAAAAACTCCCGTCATTGCGCCAGCCGCACCTTCAAGTTCGTTTTCATCAGTGTTTCCAAACAGTGATTCGACTTGTGCGCCAAAACTCTTTGATAGTGCTTTGGAAAGTCCAGAGAAGATGATACTGGTCCCAGCACCTACTGCACCCGCGGCCAACGCTTTCCCCCAAGTTGATCCCGATCTCAGGCAGGCCCATCCAAGGTGATTTACATCTGCGAGGATACTTGACAAAAAGGCGGAGACAAAACCTGCTAAGGCAGCATTCATAGTGAGTCCTCCAAGTGCACCAGTTACTCCCCCAATTAGCGCTCCTGCAAAGACATTATCACCTTGCATGGAGGCTGTAATCCCACCTATTATTGCTCCCATGATTGCGCCGATGATGGCGGCTATAGCTTCCTTCCCGGTCTTATCTACAGCGTTGACCGGGTCGTTTGAAGCATATGCAAACCAATTTCGACCTTGGCCGCTCTGATCTTGACTCACAAACCTTCCGCTTGTCGGCTCGTAGTATCGTGCCCGCATGTAGACAAGGCCAGATTCGTCATCTTGTTGGTGGCCGAGATTGGCGCAGTAGCGGCCTTTGGGGTCGCCGGTTGCGGCTCCGAGGCGGAGATTGCCCCAAGCATCGAAGGTTCTAACCGCCGAGTAGG
>DDEQ01000004.1 GCA_002336105.1 Chthonomonas sp. UBA1950
AAGAAAGAAGAGACGAGAAGATCTCATGGGTGTCCACGCCATAAGATTACGAGAACCCACGGATTCCTTCATAGACCCCAATTAGTGCATGTGGCGACTACTTCTTGTCTTCGCGTTTGTGGCTGTTCTTAGCGACGAGCCTGATCGGCGTGCCATCCAGTGGATATTGCTCGCGAATCTTGTTCATGAGATAGCGCTGATACGAGAAGTGCATCACTTCAGGATCGTTGACGAACAACGCAAAGGATGGTGGTCGTGTTGCGACCTGGGTCGAGTAATAGACCTTCAGCACCTTGCCCTTGCTGGAATAGGGTCTAGCGAAGACAGCGTCCTGGATCAATCGGTTAAGAACACCGGTTGAGACGCGGAAGTTATAGTGTTCGACCGATCGAATGACTTCATCAAGGACGGGCTCAAGCCCGGCGCTTTCTTTTGCACTCGTGAAACAAGAAGAGGCGTAAGCCAACTCTGGAACCTGGTTAGCTATGATCTTCAGGAAATCCTTCTTAAGAAGACTCCTCTCCTTCGGCTGACCATCTGGTGGTTCTTTGGTATCCCACTTATTCACGGCAAAAACGACGGCCTTACCGCTGTCATGTGCCAGCTTCATGCACCGTTTATCGCCATCGGTCAAGCCTTCGCTTCCGTCGATGACGATAATCACACAGTCAGCGCGTTCAATGGCTTTCTGAGCGCGATCGACCATGTAGTATTCAACGCTTCCCTGGATTTTTCCTTTACGGCGAATTCCAGCGGTGTCGATGAGCCTAAATCGCTCGCCTCGGTATTCGAGAACAGTGTCGATTGCATCGCGTGTCGTACCCGCAATGTCAGAGACGATCATCCTTTGCTCTCCGGTGAAAGCGTTCACCATCGAAGACTTGCCAACGTTGGGTCGGCCCACAATCGCAACTCGGATTTCGTCTTTCCCTTCTTCAACTTCGACGGTGCCAGGCAAGTCCGCGACGATGTCGTCGAGCATGTCAGCTACTCCGCGACCATGAAGACCTGAAACTGGATAGACATCGCCTAAGCCAAGAGAATAAAACTCATTCGCGTTATGATCTCGATTTGGGTGGTCGGCTTTGTTGACCACGATGTAGAGAGGTCGCTTAAATCCTCGTAGTTGTTTAGCAAGATCGAGATCGTCCGGGGTCACTCCATCGAGCGCATCCACGAGGAACAAAACAACATCTGCCTCGGAGAGCGCTACTTCGGCTTGAATTCGAATCTGTTCAGCCAACGGGTCTCGATCATCAAAGACCATTCCTCCCGTGTCGACGATCTGAAAACGCTTGCCGTTCCACTCGGCATCGGCGTATAGGCGGTCACGTGTAATACCAGGTTCGTCCTGCACCACAGCTACACGCTTTCGAATAACTCGGTTAAAGAGCGTGCTTTTGCCGACGTTTGGTCGGCCAACGATAACGACAGTCGGCAATTGTTGGGCCATGGGGGATAGACCAAAGGATACCGGATTAAGCATCATTAACCTGTTCTTACTCATAGAACACTCTGGCGCTTCATGAAAACCATTTTTCTTACCGTGATGCTTGTCGGCTCAGTCGTCGCGAATGCAGCCGATAACCTGACCCGAAATTCTCACTACATTGGGTTCGGTTTGGGCCAGTCCACGATTATTTTGGGTTCTCATGAGCGTAGAACTGGCGGTGGAATCAGCTATGGGTATGGTCAGCCAGAGCCAGCTTTTCGCCTTGGTTCTATTCATGCCCAAATCGTCTACCAAGCCTACGTGGACGAAACAAGAAGCTTGTTTGATGTGCCTTCGCAAGCGTTTGATACAACAGCTTTCGGCGTTCTTGCCGGCGGACTGTGGCGATGGCCTCAATCTGAGAATAAAAGTAGTATGTATGGCGAAGCAGGCTGGGGACTCCAATGGGCCACCCATGCGACCCGAGATTTACCAAGCAAATGGAACTCTACGCCATATGTTGGCTTTGGAGGCGCGTTTGAGTTTGGCCCGAAGGGTGAAGAGCTTTTTATGGGCCTCCGTCTACTGCACATCAGTAATGGAGGCACCGTTCACCCCAATAGTGGGCAAAACCAGCTGTATTTGCTTTTTGCCTTCCGATACTAAATAGCGCGCAGTTTTTCGGCGGCTTGCTCTGGAGTAATGTCGCGTTGTGATTCCGCAAGCATCTCAAATCCAACCATAAACTTGCGCACTGTAGCCGAGCGCAGAAGAGGAGGATAGAAGTGAGCATGAAGTTGCCATTCTTCATGGTCCTCACCATCGGTCGGAGCGCCATGCCAGCCCATCGAGTATGGGAAAGTCACCTGGAAGAGTCGATCATATCTGCCGATTCCATCCTTTAAAATCTCGGCAAGTGAAATCCGCTCTTCAACCGATAGGTCCGGCAATCGTCGAACGTGTCTCTTCGGCAGAAGAAGGTATTCATATGGCCAAACCGCCCAGAAAGGCACCACGATAGCCCAATGCTCGGTTTGCGTGACAATTCGAGATCCAACTTCCAGCTCCTGGTTGAGATAGTCAACAAGCAAAGGTTGTCCAGTTTTGGTGTAATGCTCCAGTTGCTGTTCAGATTCTTTTTTTGCTAACGTCGGAAGAAAATCACATGCCCAGAGCTGCCCATGCGGGTGCGGGTTGCTCGCCCCCATGGCTTGCCCCTTGTTCTCAAAGAGTTGCACCCAGCGATATTTGGCTCCGAGTTCTGTAATTTGGTCTGCCCAAGTATCGACGACATGGGCAATTTCCGGAACTTCCATTTCAGCAAGCGACTGATCATGCCTTGGTGAAAAACAAATCACTCGACATTCGCCTCGGACCGCTTGCGAAATGAGCAGTCCGTTCGCTTCTTCGCCTAAAGGCGAGTCAGGCAACAGAGCCGAAAAGTCGTTCTTGAAGACATAGGTCGATTCGTAAGCCGGATTGACTGAGCCATCAGCCCGCTTATTTCCTGGGCAGAGATAGCAAGTCGGATCGTATTGCGGGCGTGTCTCCCGCATTGGCGTTTCTTGTTGGCCTTGCCATGGACGCTTCGTACGATGGGGCGAACAAAGCACCCATTCGCCCAGTAGCGGGTTGTAGCGACGATGCGGAACCTCGGTGAAGTCAATCACATTCGTATTCTGCCCAACAAGAGAGGCCCCTTTGACCTAATGTGTCGCAATTGAACTACTTTCTGACAACGACGACCACTGATGCAGATATGCTATCGACAGCATGGAAGCACTTCCTCGCGTTGACATATTTGGTACAACCCGAAACGGCACGCCTATCCAACGATTCACGATTGAGAACAGCAATGGCAGCATTTGCAGGCTGATCACATTCGGAGCAACCATTACCGAACTCTGGGTTGCAGACAAAGCTGGCAAACTTGGTGATGTCGTTCTGGGTCATCCAACGANNAACCGTATTGCTTTCGGCAAATTTAGCCTCGATGGCAAAGACTATCAGATTGCCCAAACAGATGGCGAGAACGCGCTACATGGCGGACTCGTGGGCTACCACAAGCGGGTTTGGGAAGCAGAAGTTGTGAACGCAAACTCAGTTCGAATGTGGCTAAACGATCCTGAAGGGTGCGAAGGCTTTCCGGGAGCAGTCGATATCGAGGTCGTTTACACATTCACGAATGACGACATTCTCCGAATGACATATAAGGCGACATCAACGCAGCCTACACCGGTGAACTTCACCAACCATGCCTATTTCAATCTTCTCGACGGTGGATTTTCAAAGATCCTCGATCATGAAGCAACCATCCGAGCGAATAGCTATACTGTCGTCGATGACGGCCTTATCCCAACCGGCGAGTTAGCGCCAGTTGCGGGCACCCCGCTTGACTTCACAAAGCAAAAGCCAATTGGGCGAGATTTTGACCAAATCAGCAGTGTTCCAGTAGGTTACGATCACAACTACGTACTGGAATCTCAAGATGGATCGCTGGCACTTGCCGCAACAGTCATCGATCCGCAAACAGGTCGCAAAGTGGAGTGCTGGACAACCGAACCAGGGATGCAACTGTACACTGGCAACTTCATGGATGGCTCGAGAGAAGGGAAAAATGGAGCCGTATACAATCAGCACCACGGGTTCTGCCTCGAGACTCAGCATTATCCTGACTCGATCAACCATGCAGGTTTCCCCAGCACCTTGTTAGTGCCTGGGGAAACCTACTCGCAGATAACTGAGTACCGATTTGGAGTTGTTTAGGCTGCAAGCCTTAACTTCTCGTCTTCGATACTGAATCTGTTCACGGAGTGCTCCATACGCCCCGCCAGATCTCTCAGGCTATTTGCAGTCTGAGTGAGTTGCTCAAGATTTGCGGCTTGCTCGGTGATAAAGGCAGCCACCTCTTCTGCGGTGGCCGCGACTCTGGAGGCATGTTCGGCACTGCGGTTGACAGCGCGCTCATTCGATTCAACCGACGTAACCACATCGTCAAAGGCCGATTGTACCGAGCTAACTGTCTCTCCGAGAGCGACAGAGCTATCGCTAACGAGCGCCGCTTCGTTCTGAAGTTTTGCCGAGGAATCCACAATACTGGCAAGTGCACTCTGAGTTTCGGTACTGAGCGACAGGGTTGTCGAAGCTTCAGATGCACTCGCATTCATCGACTTGATCGCCTCGCCGATCTCTTTCAGAATGATTTGGGTTAAGCTACCGATCTGGCTCGACGCCTCTGCTGACTGGACTGCTAATCGTCGAACCTCGTCCGCAACAACGGCAAAACCTCGTCCGTGTTCACCTGCACGAGCAGCTTCAATGGCCGCATTGAGCGCCAGCAGGTTGGTTTGACCAGCTATATCGTCAATGGTCTCAGTGATCTGAGCTATTTCACGACTTCTCGCATCGAGTCGAGAGACGGTAACCGTAGATTCTTCAACCTTCGACCTAACTTTCTCCATCGCCTCAAGGGTTCTTGAAACAACCGAGACTCCTTGTTCTGCCGATTCGGCGGCTGCCTGCACCGACGTCGACATGTGGTTTCCTGATTCCGACATCAGATTGGCGGCGACAACTGCTTGTTCGGCATTTTCTCGAGCAAGATTCGCCGTTGTGCGCTGAAGCTTGCTTCCCTGCACAATCTCTTCGTTTGCCAGAGCGGCCTCACCAGCGGCCTCGGCTGCTTCATGAACAGCAGTTGCAGCTTCTCGACCTGCCGAAAGCGCTTCGCTGATTCTGCTCAACAGTGTCTCGCTATTTGTTGCGACATCTCGAGAGCTTCGACTCATTTCAGAAACGATCTCACGAAGTGACTCGACCATCTTTTTCATTGCGATGCCAAAAGAATCTCGGTCAGATCTCGGCTGTACTTGCACCGAAAGATCGCCTTGGGCTATTCGATTGGCAATGCTTGCCGAATCTTTCATCGATTCGGTCAGTGTTTTAAAGGAGTTAGCAAGGACGCCAATCTCATCATTCGAGTTGATATGCACTTCTACATCGACATTCCCATCTGAAAGTTGCTTTGCCGACTCCGACAGATCCTTAAGTGGTTGAAGGGTCTTTCGTGCATAGAACAACGCAAAGGGAAACATCCCTAAAGCCAGCGCCGTCGCGATGGCAAAAAGCATGACTAAACTGCGCTTCGATTCTTCCTTCACACGCGAGTAGTAGCCCGCGTAATCGGCATCATGCGAATCAGCAATCAGCACCCAGTTCCACGGGCCGTATTTTGAAACAAACGAGGTGGCGTTTCCTCGGCGCGAGTCAACATGGCGGATGGACTGAATCTCGCCCTCTTTGAGCGTTTTCACGGTATCCATCACCTTTTGGTAGTACGCCTTCTCGTTGGCATCCTTGAGTTCAAGAACATTGCCGCTAAGCCCTTCTTCCTTGGTGATGAGGCATGTTCCGAACGCTGTTGGCGCGGCGGATAAAACTGTAATTTCCCCGGTCTTGCCCACCGAAGAATCGAGTATCGAATTTCGCAGGGATGGCACGTTCTCTTGCTTGACGCCAGCGTAAACCATACCGACGACCTTGCCGCCAATAAAAACCGGGTGGTACTCGGTGACATACCAAGCATCCACAACAAACGCGGTGCCGTGATAGAAAGTCCCACTTAGGACCTTGCTGACAACGGGGTTGGGTTTTCCATCAGGATTTGTTGCAGGAATGTATGTGCCAATAGCGCGTTTCCCATCTTTCTTCAAAACGTTTGTGGCGACGCGGAGCATATCGCCTTGTTCGTTCATGCGCTGAAAGATAGTGACTGTGCCAGCGACAAGGCCGGTAGCTTTATCAACAATCGGAACAAACTGCTTAGGATCGTTCACCTGCCCCAACCAGGTCGATCCGAACTGTAGTTTCGGAAGGGAAACCTCCTTTGAACTCTTATCAAACTGGTTGACGGCCTTCCATTTCACATTGTCTCCGAGCCGAACAGACCCAGCTTCTTTCGCCAAATTGAGGGCCACTTTCGCTGCGGAGTTCACTTGAATGGTGATCGACTCATCTTGAGCCTTCACGGACCCAAGTATTGACCGAATAGCTGCTCTGCCTTCGATCTGCCGAGACTCCTCAATGTGTTTCTCTGCATTTGCGGCATGACGCATCCCCTGAATTGCCGCAAACCCAGTGAACAGAGCTAGAACTACACCGATCCCCGCCCCACTGAGCAACAAAACTCGCGTTTGAAATGTCATATTCCCTTTCCTGATTGCTCCCCATATATTCACATCGGCTAACAAAGACTTACACAAAAGGTTACGGAACACTATCCAATTCAGATTGCCTGTATTGATCCGGTAAACCTAGTAATCCTATGAGGACCGCTGCCAAGATCAAAAAACAGTCAGCACAGACATTGCATATACTCATCAGTGAATGAGTCAAACGTTAATTACTGGCTATGGACCATTTGCGGGTGTAACCGAAAATCCATCCGCCTGGCTAGCCGAAAACTCTGGACGGAATTATCAGGTTCTCAAGGTTTCATATAGCGCCGTTGATGCTTGGATTGACTCGATAGACCCAGGTTCTTTTGATCGGTTGCTCATGATTGGGGTGAATGCCAAAGCGACGAAGTTGAACCTTGAACGGGTTGGTCGAAACAAAATCGGCGAAGTATCGGACGTCGATGGAGTGCTCCCTTCGGTCACCCAGATTGAAGTCGTTGGCCCCATGCAGGTTGCCTCGACGCTTTGGACTCCGTCAGTCCTCAAATGGGCAAGTAAGGAATCGCTTGTAACGACCAGTGAGGATGCGGGTAGTTATCTCTGCAACTACATTCTCTATCGAACTTTGAGGAAATTCACAGAAAAGCAGGTTGGGTTTCTCCACGTGCCTCATCCTGAATCCATTGCTTTATCGACCCAGATAGAGATACTCAAAGACCTGATCACCGTGATCGAAGAATCCTAAAACAGAAGCGGCAAGAACCGCTTGGTCGTCTTCGCGTATGCGTCGTAGCCTCTAAACTTTTGACGCAACCACTCTTCCTCTCTTTTCGACTTAAGATAAAAGAAGACCAAGAGGATCAGAAGCATGACCAAGCAGAAGAAGCCTTGCATAGCTACCCACTGAGCGAGCGCAAGAAGCAGAATTCCGCCGTAAATAGGGTGCCTGACATGCTGGTAAATGCCATCGGTCCGGAGTTCAGCATTCGCCACCGGATGCGGCATTGGGGTGAGGTTTTTGCCCAGTTTGAGTGCCGATACGATCAGTTGGACCCATCCGAGGAGACCCAGCAACGCTGATATGCCCATTAACTCCATCCTCGTATCTCTCTTGGAGATGAAATATGGGCAGACGAAGGTGAGGATTAGCAGAATCACCTGGGCAACAACCCAATATCCTCCCTGCTCACGAAACTTCCGAATTCCTGTCATTTGCTAGCCCGCATGGCCCGGCCTTCCGAACATCACTTCAGTTTCATACTCGAATGTAATGACTCCATCTGCACTATATTGATCGAACAGTCTATTCAACTCTTTAACCATCTCATCGAAACAGTTAGAGTCATTCTGAGGCACATAGGACGACGACAACACTCGCCCGAGGTACGCCTCTCGATTCAAATGCTGGGCATGTTCGGTTTTCCATGAACGCATCTCATCTGGCTCAAAAAAGGCTTTTAGGTCGTTCTCGGGCACATTCGTTGATCGGACGTACGCAAAGTCCTTGGAATAGCGGTCAATGATAACGTCGTACCGTTCCTGCAAGCCGCTTCTGCCGAAGATTCGGTTGTTGTAGAAAATCGCTGCCCAACCATTCGGCTTTAGGATCCGGATTACTTCTTCCTTCGTAGCCTTGCGGTCGAACCAGTGGAATGCTTGACCAATCGTTACTAGGTCGACCGTTCCAGACGCAAGTGTTGTAGATTCTGCCGTTCCGTTGATTGAGATGAAGTTCTGATTGCTACCAAGCAACTTGACGCCAGCTTCGCGCATCTCTTTGTTTGGTTCGACCGCGTACACTCGATTCCCGTTCTCAAGAAAGAGTCGAGTGAGATTTCCGGGGCCGGCGCCAATGTCACCGATCACCCAATCCGGCATCAATCCAACCTCTGATTTGAGCATCCCAATCGCCGTCGCCGGATATCCTGGGCGATATTTGACGTAGTTTTCTACCCGGGATGAGAAACGCTCAGTTGGAAGCATAAATCCAATATACTGCCGTTTGCTCATGCCAAACTGAGACATGCTGACCCGCCGAATGTTGCTCTTGGTTGGGGCGCTTGCTCTTGTACCAAGCGTTCTGATTGCTAACGCTTCTCCCGAAAAGGAAGACAAATACGTCTTTAAAGGAGACCAGGTTTTTGACAGAATCCTCACTAAAGCAAAAAGCGAAGGTTGGAGCAAACTACCTCTTAACCAACGTATGGGAAAGATCGCTACCGAACTACTCGGCACTCCGTACGTCGCCTACACACTTGAGCTAGACGAGAACAAAGAGTTCTGTTCGATCAATCTCGATGGATTGGACTGCGTCACCTTCTTCGAATCGACTCTCAACTTTGGCCGCATTCTAAAGCAGAAAAACCCGACGAAAGAGGCTTTTCTTCATGCTGTTCAGCAAACGCGATATCGTCAAGGCAAGCTAGGCGACTACACCTCAAGGCTGCACTACACCACCGACTGGTTTTACGATAACGTCCGAAAGGGATACGTCAAAGACATCACCCAAGACCTGCCAGGTGCGGAAATCTTTACCCAAAAGGTCGGGTTTATGTCGACGCATCCTGCATCCTACCGGCAACTAAAAGCCAACCCAGACCTCATTCCTGTCATCAAGAAGCAGGAAGAAACCATCAATGCTCGAACCCGATACTATCTTCCTTTAGAGAAGATTGCAGACGCTGAAAAGCTCCTTCAAACCGGCGACATCATCGGCATCTGTACAACTCAGCCGGGGATTGATATTGCTCATACAGGTTTGGTTTTCAAAGATGAGCAAGGTGTCGTTCACTTTATGGACGCTTCATCGGCAAAGTCAAAAATGAAGGTCACCTTAGAGACTCGACTCAGCGAAGCGGTGCGCGGTTCCAGGCTGACCACAGGCATTATTGTCGCTCGACCTACAGGCAAATAGTTCATAGGGGTGGTTCTGACCTGGCTATGTCTAGTTAGAACCACTCTTTTTTGCCAACTATGTAGTCGTAGTAGAAGTCACCATCTGACTTCACCAAGTAAATAATCCCTTCGACAAACCCAATAAAGCCCATGACTCCAACTAGAAAATGGAGTCCAAGGCAACTACCAACAATCCCAATCAGGGTGAGGAAAAGCATCAACGCGCCCGCGCTTCGCTTGCCCAAGAAAAACTTGTGAATGCCAAACGCACCAACAAAGATGGCTAACAACGCGGCGGGAATCTTCTTTTCAGATCGCATGATGCTCATAACGTGCCTACAACCAAACATCAGAAGGTTAACACGTATTTGAGAAGACGAAAGGCACTTGGTCCCAAGCGGAGAAGGGATACCCAAGTGCCTGTAAGAAAAATAGGCTATTCGCCCTGTTTGAAGGTGATGTTCTTATACTTCGCGACTGTCAAGCCGTGCTCAACATGGCTCAAACTCACCAAGCCAACGTCCACACTTTCGGATGTAACCGTCGTCGTTCCGAGTTCTTGCCAAACACCGACCTGCCGGACATAGGTCGTGACCTTATTGCCCAATCGTGCAAGTTTGATCGTCACCGGGAACTGCGGTTTTGCACCATCCCCAATACCGTGCGCCTGATCTCCGGCCTTTTCGCGAACCGCCATCTGCACTTCCCCGGACGGAAATGTGCTGACTAGCACCATGCCTGCCGAGCTTGCGAGACCACTTCTTAGCATCAAGCCAGCCTTTGCATAAGTGTTGGTATCGAGCAAAGAAACCACGGTAGCGGTCAGTTCGAAATCACCTGTGACCTTGCGGTGCATAAAGCCAAATTGATCTTGACCGCCCCAGATATCTCCACCAGAGCCATAAAGACTTAGCGTGCCATCAGCCTCAACTTTGGCGCTTCCCTTGATACCATCGCCAATCTCAGTGAAACTCCATCCTGCTGGCGGGGTTCCGACTGGTGCAACCTTGAACGGTCGAGGAATCTCTGGCAACTTCGGTTTCGTCGGGTGCTTGGAAAGCATCTCCTTGCGAAGATCATCGTATTCAGCCAATTCAAGAGTCGCGTAACCTTTGAAATACTTCTCGATCTCCGACTTTGATGCTGTCTTGAAGTTGATGTAAGGGGCGTTGTATTTGCTGGTGACGATTCCCCAATTGCCGAACTCAAACTTTGCTCCGTCATGGCTCATGACCTTATAAGCCCACATCGTCGCATTCCATCCCTTTTCGGCATAGGTGTCAAACGACAGACGTTGCATCGGCGCGCCAAGATGGCTATTTTTGCCGAACACAACGTTGAACTCGCCAATCAGGAAAGGAACATTCAGCTTATCGACAACCGCAGCCACTCCATCCATCGAAGCTAGGTGTCTTGCGTGAACCATTGGCGTCGGGTCTCCATTGCCAAACAGACCCGGATAGTAGTGCATCTGGAATCCGACGTTCTTCCACCCGTTCGCTTTCGGATCGCCATAAAAGGTGAAGGTATCCGACGCGCCATGAGCAAAGATCAGCTTGTCTTTGTCAACTTCTCGGATCGACTTGTAGCATCGCGAAAATACCGACTTCAGATCCTCGTGGCTTCCCCCGTACGGCTCATTAAAGACATCATATGCGACTACGGCATCGCGATTTCGGTATCTCGCCGCGATCTGTTTCCAAAGCCAAGCCATGCGTTCTTGATCCTTCTCGCTTTTCCACAGCTTGTTTTGTCCAGAATGCCCGGTGTGATCAAAAATGCTCTGTCCGCCCTGCACTCCATGAAGGTCTAGGATTGTATAAAGCCCGTGCTTTTCTGCGTCGGCGATGCCCTTGTCCAGCCATCTAAATGCATCTTTTCTAAGGTGCATCGGCTCGTTGTCATCTTCAAGCAAGCGGTAGTCAAACGGAAGGCGAACAACATTAAATCCGAATTTCGCGATGGTTGACCAGTCTCTGTCGGTCATCCATGAGTCGCGATAAACATCCATCAAACGATGGCTTTCTTCTTTGCCAAATCGCTTGTTCAAAATGTCGAACATGTCGTACTGGTCATTGGGCTTTTCGCTGCTGTCTGGCCACCCGAACATCCACATTTCGAGCATTAACCAGTTTCCAGCATTGACCCCTTTCAGAAGAACATTCTTCCCTTTTGAATCAACAAGATTTCGACCTTTGACGGTTAAGTGAGGAACGGACGCGGCACCAAGGGCGGCGCAACCTAACATGAGAGCAAACATCATTGTACGCATGGCTTTGATCTAACGTTTTATCATAACCCAAATGAACCGGTAAGGGTTCCTATTGAGACAAGGATTCTAAACGCGAAAGGCGTTTTGTTTCATTTTTCGCAAACCAAGCATCTCCTCTCAATCTCTGAAATGCCTTCGCGAAATATGACTTGGACTCTTCTGCACGACCTAGGGCAAGCAAACATTCTCCGATCTCTTCTTCTGTGTATCCAGAAGAGTCTTGGCCTTCGATATCATGTTGCATCGCAAGAGCCTCCTCGAACCTAGCCAAACTTCTAAGACACCGGGCGATGCACCATCGAGCGATTCGTTCCTGATCGGCTTGCCCATTTTCCTCTCGCAGCGATCTCGCTTCTTGAAAGCACTGAAGCGCACGGTCGTATTCCGCTGTATCGTGGTAAGTCCAACCCACATTATTGAGCAAGCTCGCTCGCCACTTTTTTGCTCGGGGTTGATCACTTTTGCCTGAGATCGCTAAAGCGATGTTGTTCCAGTGGAGTTGCTTCTCAGCTGTTTCTTCGACGATAGCAACCATGTGTGCGGCGTCGATTGCAAGGACATCGAGACCCCACGATTCTGCGATTTCGAACGCCCGAATAAAGTAGGGTCGCGCGGCAACTTTGTCGCCCGAGGAGTTTCGAATCCTTCCGCGCTCTAGCTTCTCGCGGACCTGCACCACGAGACTCGCTGACGAAATATTGACCCGATCGAGCTCTGCATCAGCTTCTGCAAATCTTCTTTGAATGCCAAGCGAACGGGCGAGCTGGGTCCGGCACTCATCGATCTGGTCAGGATCTGAGAGTGAATCCAACCTATCGCGGAATGCAATTTCACTCTTGACGGGGTCGCTAAAATCCCACAGATCATCCAATTCCATCACCGACATGGTAACACCTTAGCGGATGAGAATTGTAGTCGAAGCAGTCGCCTGCTCAGTGGAGGACGCAATCGCGGCAGAAAGCGCTGGTGCCAACCGCATCGAACTTTGCTCAGAACTTTCGGTTGGGGGACTCTCGCCGAGTATCGGGCTCGTTCAAGCGGTTCTTCGGAACTGCAAGCTTCCCGTCGTGGCGCTACTTCGACCTCGTTCGGGCGGCTTCAACTACTCACGACATGAGCTTGACGCAATGCTCGCCGATGCAGTCGCTTACGTCGAAGCTGGGGTGAGCGGACTCGCCTTTGGCATCCTGTTATCCGACTCAGCTATTGCCGTTTCCGCTTGTCAAGCCATCATCGAAGCGACGCCAGGAGTTGACCATGTTTTCCACCGGGCCTTCGACGTCATAGAAGGAACTGACCAGCAGGCTCGGATACTCTCAGATATCGGCTTCGCTCGAGTTCTGTCGAGTCGCACCGTTCCCCTAAACGGCATCACGCAGGTGCTTTGTGGTGGAATTCGGGCTACAAATGTCGCCCTACACCTAAAATCCTCACTGGCAAAAGAAATTCACCTCGGTCCAAGGACCGAGGTGTTTGACGCAACCGGTGGCTCTTACGGAACCACCTACCCAGCACTCGACGTTGCCGAATTGAAAAGCGTGATCGAACTAGTTAGGTCGATTTCTTACCCTGATCAAGGTTAAGCATCGTTCCCATCAGAGTCTTTTCAGCTCCCGAAGAGTCGCCGCTCTGGATCGCCCTAAGAGCCATGGTGACTTCTTGGGCCTCAGCGGTCCTTCCCTCTTGAGCGAGAAGCATCTGAGTCTTTTGAAGCTCTTGCACCGCACCCATTTGAGTGATCATGCCCGTCTTCAGTCCCATCACGGTCTTTTCAACGACCTTCGAGGCCATCGCAACTTGAGCTGCAGAAGCGACAGCCGGATTCACAGGAACACTGTACCGGGACGCGTCGCCAGTGAACTCCATCACGAAATCGATGTCAACTGATTCGTTCTGCCCAGTCAGCAAGTCGTCATAGCTTAGCTTTCCACTGGCTACTCGGTACCAGCCCAGTGGGTGGTTGGCAAAGTCAAAATCGAAAACCTGCGTCAAGGTTGAACCGCGCTCAAGGTCAGCCAAGGGAATTTTGATTTCGGTTCCGGTCGATGTTTGCGGCGAGCGAAGCGTCACCCATCGAGCAGGCTTAACCGTCAGATGAAGGTTACGCGCAACAGTAGTGATCAGCTTCTCAAGTTCTGTTCGGAAAACATCCGGGATCATTTGCGGCTGCGGAATATAGTAGTAATTTCCGCCTGCCTTCTTGGCCATACTCGCCAACAGCTCCTCGTTGTAATCGGGACCGAAGCCAAGGAAAGTGCATGTGATCCCCCGGCCTTTGATTTCGCCAGCGTGCTGAACGAGGGCACTAAAATCTTTTATTCCGGCGGTTGGGTCGCCGTCAGTCAGCACGACCAGTCGGGTGGCTCGCCCCGGATCGCTCACGCCCATCACTTGCTGCATACCCAGCGACAAACCGTCAAACAGGTTCGTGGTGTTGCCCGGCATCAGACGCTGAATGCCGTCTTTGATCGGCTGTTTGCTCGTAACTTTCTGCGGCGGCATCAAAACATCCACGGTCTCTTCGAACGTGACAATGCTGAGAATATCGTTCGGTGTGAGCATGTCGACGACGTATGAACAAGCCTGCTTCACATAGTCGAGAGGCGCGCCTTCCATGCTGCCCGAACGGTCGATAACCAAACAGAGATTGAGAGGTGTACGAGTCGAGGCGCCACTACTTGCAACACCAACTCCAAAACTTTGAACGGCTCCAGCAGCAGTGAGTTCCAAAAGATATTGCTCTCTTGCCGGACCATTTGCCATCGAGGCTTCGCGACCTGCGGTTAGCGTTGTCATCAACGCCTTTCCGCCCGGAATCGCAGCCATCGCTGTCGTTTTGAGCGGGTCAAAGCCAGCCATAGCTTGGGTTTTCAGAGGGTCAAATGCCCCCATCGCCTGAGTCCGGAGCGGATCGTTCAGAGGCGGCACTCCCGTAAGCTGGGTCTTGTTTGGATCAATTCTCTGGGTTGGGTCCATGGCTTTCTATTTGCTTGACGAGGTCATTCATGACTATGGTTCAACGCGAAATGTGGTTGAACCGACTTTGATCAGGTCTCCTGGTCGTGCCTGAGCGGCAGGCACCTTTTGACCATTGACGAACGTGCCGTTGGTGCTTCCTAGGTCTTGCACGTTGACCACACCTTGGCCCGGTGAAACTTGTGCATGACGCCGAGATGCATTGGAATCATACGACATCGGAACCATTTGGGATTCGCGACCAAGATCGATTGGCCCGGTGACAGGAAACCGCTGCCCCATCAACGGTCCATCCATCGCGACGATGCAGAGTCCAGCGACCGGGGATACTGCGTACGCCTGGGTTGGCATCTGGTTGTTTTGATATGCAACTGTTTGATTCATTGGTGGCTGTGATGTCGGCACCACAGGTGCCTGACCGGCTGCTGCCCCCCAGAGCGAACCTGGCGCTTGCTGAGTAGGTTGCGGAGCAACTGGGGTTGGCTGGACAGGTTGCATCGGCTGCATCGGCTGCGCCCCAATCGGATAAGACTGGCCGGCGTATGCTTCTGGCCCTCGGTAAGGAGCCTTCTTGTCTTTCATCAAGAACTGAAGCGTCACACTTCCAATCTGAATCTGCGAGCCCGCTCCTAAGACCGCGGTTTGAACTCGTTGACCGTTAACGTAAGTTCCTACCGGAGACCCACCGTCTTGCAAGATGTACTGGCTGCCCTGCCGAACGATTGAAGCATGGATCGGTGCAATATTCGGGTCGCCAAAGAGCGGAACCTGCGCACCTTCACTTCTTCCGATAAAAGTTTGTGCGCCGTCAATTGACCATTCGCGGCCTTCGTTTCTGCCAAGGCTTAACCTCAACCACGCACTTCGCGAAAGTAACTCCACCAAACCGATAAACAGGCCAATCAGAGCACCGACAAGAAGGCTGTAGATCGCTCGCGACGGGCCTCCTACCTCTGTCTGCCCACTAACCGTGATCGCACTTTTGCCGATGATCGTCCCGATGATATCAAAAAGCGCTCCACCGATAGCTCCGCCGATGGCCCCGCCAACCAGCCCTTGCATCGTTCGCTTCGCGCTCAGTGTCGATCCGCCGATTGCCGCCCCCAGACACAGTCCAATGGGCAAAGTCGCAAGCACTCGAGCAGGTATGGCAAGCGCAAGAGGAGTGTTAGCGTTTCCTAAAGTCCCTGGTGGAAACATTCCAGCCAGACCCGCACCAACTCCATGCCCCAACGAAGAGCCGATACCTCCGAATACAAGTCCTAATCCGGCCCCAATCATGGTGTGACGCTTGCCACCCCTTGTGAATCCTTCGAGACCTCCGACGGAGAGACCAACTGACGCCCCAAGCAGGAGGATAAACATTCCTTCCCACTGAGCCCAACGCAATTCGTAGTCTCCAAGCGCCGTCGCGTCACTAGTCGGAACAGGCTGACCAGTCGCATCTTGAGTAAACACCGGCTTCTTCGTGTCGGGACGGTCTTTCGGAGCAAAGGGTTCCATTACCATCCAGACGAGCAATGCTGCGATGCCGCCTAAGAAGAACTTTAAGAGTAGCTTTCCCATATTTTTACGAGCTAAGCCTCATATCGGAACTGTACGGCACCAAACTGCACAGAATCTCCTGGAATCAACGTGACTTCACCGGAAACTTTGTTTCCGTTAACGAAAGTTCCGTTTGTGCTTCCCAAATCTCTTAGAACAACGGAAGTGCCGGATCTCACCAGAACAGCATGGTTTCGGCTCACAGTGGATTCGCCTGTTAGGCTCAACGACTGCCCGAACTCTCGACCGACGGTGTTGTCGCCTTGTTCAAGCGGAAGTTGAACCCCATCGGAAGAAATAAGCGTTGGACCACTGACGGCAACGGACGGAATGCTTGGCTGAGGCGGAGCACTCATCATCACTTGTGCCGAAGGAGCCGCCCCCCCAATGATGTCTGGAGCAGCGTTATCCAACATGATCTTTTGCGGTGGCTCTGGCTTTACTGGCGCAGGAACCGGACCAGGATCGGGAATTGGGTCGTTGTTGTCTTTCGGGATTTGAACTCCAAGTTGCTCCAGTTTCGGGGCAATTTTGTCGCCGTTCTCCTTCATGTACTTCATGGCGAACAACCCTAAGCCAACCGCCACACCTAGACCTAGCAAATACACCAGGAAGGTTCCAAACGGATTAGCAGATTTCGCCGGAGGCAACGGTTGATTGGGTGCAACCCCTCCCCCTGCGCCGATTCCTTTTGCACCGACGGAACCAGGCGTGGAAGTTGCTAGACCGACCGTCTCAACATCATCCGACAAACTCACAGTGAAGCTAGGAACAGGATTGGTTCGCTTGAGGCTCACTTCGTAGATCTGGGTGATGGGTCCAGCCGGTTGGCCCTTCGATTTATACGTCACTGAAACCTTGAGCTGGCCCGGTTTCACGCAAAAGAACTCAACTTCGCCTTTGGTGCTGGGATCGAGGAGTTGACTTTGGGTGCGTCGTCCGTCTTTCAAATCGACTGAGGCCGCAGATACAGGCTGTCCGGCATGTTCGACCCGAATTTTGACTTGGGCAATATCTGAGTAACTAGAATCTGAGATGTCCCAAGACGTTGAAACCTTGCTCGCGTCAGTAGAAGCGAGATTGCCCGACTTCTTGTCCCAAACGAAGATTCGATCGCTTCCCGCCGGAACTGGGTAAGTGAGGGAAAGTTTGTCGAGCGTATAAGTGTCGGTCGGTTCCGCCTTAGGGAATCCGCTTGAGGTGAAGATCACTTTGTCGCCAACATCAGCAACCTTCAGGTTCACGACTGTCTGAGCAACTGTCGTTGCCGCAAGACAAAGTACCGCTATGAAAGACAGAAATCGCTGTCGCACGCTAAAGAGACGATTTCAGAGCGTGCTTTTGGCAGGAAATTCGCAACATCTGTCGCGGAATATCCCACAGAACCGATCTCCCGTGCGCAAATGTCGGCACTTGCACCATGCCAGTACATTCCACAGGATGCCGCGAGATACGGAGGCAAGTCTTGCGCAAGCAAAGAACCGATGATTCCGCTGAGGGTGTCCCCCATTCCGCCGGTTGCCATCCCCGGGTTCCCTGTGTTGTTTAACATCAGCGGCTCGCCGTGGTCGCCCACCACAGAATACGGACCTTTGAGCAGAACACACTGACCATATCGTGCTACCGCTTGTTCAACCGTCGTGAACCGATCCTGTTGAATTTCGGCAATGCTACTCTTCAGCAATCGCCCCATCTCGCCCGGGTGAGGGGTGAGCACACAATCCGCATTGGGTAGTAAAACGCCTTGGGAAACTGCGTTCAAGGCATCGGCATCGACAACGCTCGGAATCTCCCATTCCTTCCAAATCTTACTGAGGAATTCAATGACAGGAGCATCGCTCGTCATCCCTGGACCGAACACCGCAGCGTCAAACTGCGATTTGTTGGCCAATATGTGGCGAGCTGAGTCTGCGCAGACCACGCCGTCAATCGACGGTAGCGGCAAAACCATTGCTTCGGGAAGCAGAGCCGACACGGCGTTACAGACTTCGGCAATACCGGCTACAGTCACAAGACCGATTCCACTTCTTAGTGCGGCTCGAGCGACCAATGTTGCGGCGCCTCTCATTCGAAGCGATCCGGCGACGACGAGCAGACTACCGTTATCTCCTTTGTGACTATTACGCAATCTCTCGGGCAAGAGGTTTGCCACCCAATCGGCATCGATGACCCTCGCAACGGTTGTTTCATTCAGCAACGGAGTCGGGTATCCGATATCGGACACTGTCCAATAACCAGCGTGCTCCAACCCGATCCCTTGGAAAAGGTATGGCTTGGGTAAGCCGAAAGTGACTGTTCTCAACGCCCAAACGCTTTCGCCGAGTTCATCACCCGTATCGCAATGAATTCCGCTTGGGACATCAACCGAAACGACCGGAACGCCACTACGGTTGATCGCATGAATTGCGTCTAGGACCGGACCACAGACATCCTTGTTAACACCTGTTCCTAATAGTGCATCAACCACTAAATCTCGACACGCAACGCACTCTGCCTTTCGGTACCAACGCGAATCGGAGAAAAAAATCGGTTGAACCCCAACTTCTCGAAGGTTAGCTAACTGATATTGAGATTCATGGGTGAGATCTGACTCTTCCGCCGCAACAAGGCAGTCAACGGTCAGCCCATCGACCTTCGCCAGCCGAGCCACGACAAAACCGTCGCCCCCATTGTTGCCTTTGCCACAGAAAACTGTGATTCTTCCCCCACAAGGGAGCAACTCTTGAACGGCTTCGAAGACAGCATGACCAGCACGCTCCATCAGTTCTGCGGAAGTTACGCCGTAATCGGTCACTGCACGGCTATCAATGCTTCGGGTCTGTTCGGCGTTTGCAATCCACATGTCGAGAAAGTCAAAACATTACAGTTTGGTAATGTGACAACGCTTCTACGACACCTCTTTCGATGCCGTCACCGGCTCTATTCGAGAAAGACGAATATCACCGCCACAATTCGCATGAAGATAGCGTCTCCTCTTCGGGAGCTTACGAGCTCGAACGATGGATTTGCCGCATCTTAAGCAAACGTAAGTGACCTGCTGACGGCTCTCGTTTCGCTCGACAGCGTAATTGTGTCGAACTTTTGGTTCTTGGCCAAGATCAATCATGGCTTGTTGCCATGGTTCTCCGTGACCGGCCCCCTTCTGACCAAAACGCTTGACCGCTAGGAGATGCGCGTATTCGTGAATAAGCGTATCAATCACCGCATTTTCATCTTTTAGCACTCGATGACTCAAGCCAATGATGCCTCGTCGATAGTAGGCCATTCCTGCTGACACACGATAGCCACGCCATTGAATGACGGGCCGATATCCGAGAGGAAACCTTAGACAAAGATCGTCGAGGGTGGTATCTACCGCTTGCTCAAATTTCGGATCAACCACCCTTTCATTATGTTCGCTTAGACACCCGCCCGGGACAAAACGCTGCTATCTCCTGCGTCACTATGAATGCTAAACCACTTTGAGACTCCATACTTTCCGCAAACGCTTCCCACACCCTGATCAGCATTTCTTGCAGGAGCCCCAACTCGCGATTCACTCTGCCCTTTCATCGCAAATAACGCCTTCAAAGCTCCTTGCGGGTCATTACCTGCTTGCGTTAGAGCATTGGACACTTCGATCATCATGGATCCGGTCTCGGTTAAGCAGGTCCGATAGTTATCTCGGATGGATGCGCATTCCGCTGGCGCCGGTACTCGATCAAAGTCGTTGAGCAATCCCTGCCAAGCATTTTGCATAACATTCGACATGTCTTTCACTTCCCCCGTTCGGGAAGATCGTTGGTCCGGAATAGATTCCTCGTCCCCACCGAGCAAACCTTGAATGTCTTTTGTCCCCCGTTTGCTTGCAAACTTGCTAACGTTCCAGCCGCATCTCCCATTTCTGCAGCAGTCAGTGCCATTCGCGCAGCCTCGCACTTCGCTAAGTGTTCGAGCCAAATACGCACGTCGTCTGGCATTGTCAACGCCTCTTTGGGCATGACTGGAATATCAAGAGCACCCTGCTTTTCGAGGGTTGGCAACGTTGTGGTACCGCTGAGTTCAGTCAGAACTGGTGCGGATGGGGAACTGCTTGCCACGGTCTGCATCATCGGGGAGGCCGACTGTCCGGTGATCGCATGTAACACCGCGGCGATTGGTCCCGATGCCTTTTGCGTGATTGGTGATCTATTGTCTTGCGAGCGACCAGTCAGAACACCTGCATGCTGAAACGCCAGCGCGCCGGTGATTAGAACAGCTGTGGTTGCGAGGATCACCCCAAGCTTACGAAAATTTCGCTTTGGTGCAACCGCAGGTTTTGGCCACATGAATGGCACTCCACACCTTCGACAACTCGCCTCACCCACCGATACTGACTGGCCACATCTCGGACAGAACATAGACGCCCTCCCAGCCCACCCTAGGCTGCAAGACAGTAATTCCACGATGGAATGAAATGCGGGCTAGTATCAATCTCAGTAAAAACGAAAAAAAGGACCGAGCCTAGCGCTCGATCCTTTCTCTCAGATATCAGATTTGAATTAGGGATTGACCTTAATCGTCACTTCGGTTGAATAGGGGGCTTTCAAACCGTAGACATCTGAGATCGTTAAAGTCACTTTGAACGTCCCCGCCTTTCGGAATCGGTGAGTCACCGATCTGCCCTCGGCGTCGACATCGGTTGTGCTTCCGTCGGTGTCATCAAAGTCCCATGTGTATTTCAGGATGCTTGAACCACCAGAGCCGGTTGCAGTAAGGGTCAGCGAATCGCCGAGAGCCAAGTTAGCATTTCGAATACTTGGTTCGCCCCGAATGGGTGTGCTGTCGTTAATGACTCGAAGGTCGCCAAGGTAGAAGGTCGACGTTGCGTCGCCCGAAAGGCCAACCACCTTGATCACTTTGTTTGTCGCGTCGAAGCCGCTAATCGCTTGAAGCGGAACACTGACCGTCTTCCATCCTCGGTCGTTAGCCGAACTGGTGTCTACTGGGATGTAAGCTTCACTTCGCTTTCCGTCAGCGGTTGTGATGATGACGCGAAGTGTCTTCAGACCTTCTGTCGATGCAGCCGCGCCTCCGCCTCCAGGGAAGCCACCACCGCCAAAACCGCCTCGGCCGCCACCAGGAAAGCCTTGACCGCCGGCACCTGGCGCACCAGAACCACCGCCAAAACCGCCTCGGCCGCCACCAGGAAAGCCTTGACCACCGGCACCTGGCGCACCAGCACCGCCGCCAAATCCGCCTCGTCCGCCACCTGGGAAGCCAGCTCCTGCGCCTCCACCGCCGCCAACACCTGGGAAGCCAGCACCGCCGCCTTTACCAGCGCCAGGTATCCCGGAACCAGTTCCACCTATAACCGAAGCGTCGGCTGATCGGAACGTAATTCGCAAGAGATTATTCTTGTTTGCAAAATCCTGTGCTACATCAATCGGGGCACCAAAGCTTAGTAATGCACCTTGGAAGAAATTGCGAGTTGAGATTCGAATTGAGTGAACCCCTTCAAAAGCAACCTCATCAGTCTCTGAAGCAACACCGTTGCCCCAGCTAGTCAGAGAAATACTCTGATCCTTAATTGCTTTGGCCGGCGAATAAATCACCTTTGCTACTTGTGCCGAAGCTGTCGCGCCTATGGCGGACGCCAACAATGCCATCCAAACTTTGTTCAACGTATTCCTCCAGGCGCTAATCACGCCACATCTCCAAACCGAACTCGCTTTATGCTCGTTGCCCGGCCCGTATTTCTTTCGACGCAGACAACTACCCCTGAGATTACACCAGGTCCACTCGCAACCTCAAAACGTTGTGGCATCGTCGTAAGAAATCTTCTTAAAATAATCTCACGTTCCATGCCTAGAACGCCATTCATCGGTCCACACATCCCGACATCTGTAATGTACGCAGTCCCGCCTGATAAGATTCGTTCATCTGCGGTGGTGACATGAGTGTGGGTACCGACAACAGCAGTTGCACGTCCCTCTGCATAGTAACCCATTGCAATCTTTTCGCTGGTTGCTTCTGCATGAAAGTCTAAAAAGAAGTGCGGAGTTGCGGCATTTTCATACAAATGGTCAAATGCCTCAAAAGGATCTCCATAAATCGGATCCATCGTCACTCGTCCGCTCGTGTTTGCTACCGCAAGTTCGATTCCGTCTTTTTCTAGCTTCACCATCCCCTTTCCCGGGGTACCGCGAACCATATTTGCTGGACGAACAATCGGCTTACTCGTTTCTAAGTATGTGGCGATATCTCGCTTATTGAAACTGTGGTTGCCTAAGGTGATGGCATCGGCACCCGCACGATAAAGCTCTTCAGCTATATCTGCGGTTATTCCAACCCCACCAGCCGAGTTTTCACCATTGATAATGGTGAAAAGAGGTTGATGTGTGTCCTGCAAACTGGGCAATCCTTCTTTCACTATTTGTCGTCCAGGTTTTCCGACGACGTCACCAAGAAAGAGAATGTTATAAGTCATTTGCGACGCAATCCGTGGGCAATCACTCGGTTTTACCCCGCTCCTAGTGCTTTGTAGAGCCAATATTGGAACTATCCAAGTTCGATCAATACGTACTACACTCAGATAATGCGAAGTGTGGTGGCTTGCGTTTTTATTGCGATCGCTTGCCTTGTACATTCATCACCTGAAGCGGACTTACCTCGAAAAGGAACCCTGGGTGTCGGAGCAGGTGCAATTGACAAAGCAACCCAAGACAAACTGCACCTAAAGGTCAACGAAGCACAGATCGTGACGCGGGTTGTCGCCGACAGCTGCGCGGCGAAAGCCGGTGTCCAGGTTGGCGATGTCATTCTGCAAGTCAACCGAGAAAAAGTAGGGGGGAACAACCCGCTTGCCGCTACCGTTCCTCGCTTCTCTGCAGGACAGACCCTTGCTATCAAATTCATCCGCAACGGCAAGACCCAAACTATTTCTTGTGTTTTAGCCGAGCGCCCCAAACAGAAAGTTGAGGGTCAAGAGGTTGAGTATCTCTCTGTTAAGAGCCTCGGAAAAAGAATTCGCGTTATCACGACGCATCCGCAAGGTTCAGGGCCCTTCCCCACAGTCTTTCTCATCGGTGGCATTGGAGCCTATTCCGTAGACGGGAATTTCGACAACATCGCTTACGGCAACGTTCTAGGCCCAATCTCTCGTGCTGGATACGCGACAGTCAGAATCGATAAACCCGGACAAGGAGATTCCGAAGGACCAAGCTACCCTGATCTCCGCTTCGGGGTCGAGGCCGATGCCTATGTTCAAGCTCTCCGCTTTGCCAAGACTCTTCCCTATATCGACAGAAACCGAATCGCTATTTTCGGTCACAGCATGGGTGGAGTGTTTGGGCCAGTCGTCGCCAGCCAAGAACCCGTTGCAGGTGTCGCGGTTGGTGGAACCATCTTCAAATCTTGGAACGAGTACATGCTCGAAAACACCCGTCGACAGTTCGCATTGATGGGAGTCACGCCTGAGAATCTTGACAACCAGGTGCGAGCGACCTCGGCGATTTGCAATTATCTGTTTTACGAAAAGCTCTCGCCCAAAGAGATCGCAAAACGCCACCCAGAACTCGCTACCGCCGTCAAAGGACTCTCTCCCGACGGGAAAACCTATTCAGGAGTGGGTTTGCCGTTCTTTCAGGAAATCGCAAGCCTTAACATCCCTGCAACCTGGGCGGCAGTAAATGCTAAGTTGCTTGTCTACTGGGGTGAAAATGACTTTATTTCGACCCGCGAAGACCACGAAATGCTTGTCGAGATGTTCAACAAACGACTTCCCGGTTCGGCAACTTTAAAGGTTCTACCGAACAGCGATCACGGATTTCAGACCACATCCTCGATGCTTGATAGCCAACAAAAATGGGGGCGAGGGGCACCGCATAACCCAAACATCGAGCAAGCGATCATCGATTGGCTTGATCGAATCATCAAACCCATAGCAACAGCCACTAACTAAGCTTCACAACAAAATAGCCCCATAGCTTTCGCAAAAATGGGTGGGGCTAGTGTTCAAGCCCTATAATGACTTTTGTGCTTGAGCTTGCCTTTCTCCTGGTGACTTGGCAACAGAATGTGCCAAGACCGAACCCTGTCCACCCTGACTGGGGACCAGAACCTCCAGTTGCACCTTACGGAAGAGAAGCACTTCCAAGCGAACAAGTGAACGCGGAGATCATCTTTCCTGTTCTCGGCGATAAAGTCCGTTGGAAAAACGACTTTGGACAAGATCGAGGCGCGTTCCTTCACACGGGAATCGACATGAAAGCGCCAAAAATGACGCCGATTGTTGCTCCTCTCTCCGGCATCCTCGGTATGAAACGGGAGTCGTTCTGGATATATGGTGACAACGGCTTTTCAATTCTAGGCACTCACCTAAACGACGATAATCTTGGCACTCACGACCGCGGAGGAGACCGCGATGTCATGTTTTCGCCAGCGGTGAGCGCCTTCATGCACGTCCAACGCGGACAATTCATTGGTTACGTAGGTATGAGTGGGGACGCCTCAGCCACGCACCTCCATTTCGAGATCTATGCTCCGGGAACAGAACGGATCACGAAGCGGATTCGTAATCCTATTCCCAGCCTCAAGGCCGCACAGCATATTATCGAGCCGACTCCAGTGCTTGGAACGCCATATCACCCCAGTCCACAAGGGTTTACTCGCATAGAAGGAGTCATCCGAGCTACCGACCCCGAATCCAAGTCCATCACTCTCTTGCTTGTGAATAAGGAAGTTCCTGGGCGAATGAAATGCGTCACCTATCCAAATTGGTTGAAAGTGACACTATCGGATACAGGGGCTATTGATCTCGGAAACTGGTCAACCCTACTAACACGGTACAAAACGCGCACCTTGACTGTGGTTGTGAACAACTCTACGAGAAGTGCAGATTTGATTGCTTATTAACATAGCTTGACCTGATTAGCGCAATCTAGATGCTTCTTTCGTGCCTGACGGGTAAGGTTCCCTTATGTCGACTGATACCTCGAGAGTGACTGGAGCGCTCTCTTCTGCAGACCTAAAAACCTTTCAAGCCTCTATCGAAACTAACCCAGCCTTCTTGAGCGCAATGAATGCGGTTTCAACGACTCCTGTTAACAAGGTTGCCGTAAACCGTAGGACAGCAAGCAAGGTCGACAATAGCTTCAGCATTCATCTTCCGGAGAATCCTGTAACCAGTCAGAAATCATCGGGCCGGTGCTGGATGTTCGCGGCACTCAACACCTTTCGATACTTCGCACAAGCGAAGATGAACCTGAAAGAAGGATTTGAGTTCAGCCAAAACTACACCTTGTTCTTTGACAAACTGGAGAAGGCAAATTACTTCCTTGAAAGCATTTTGCAGACCCTCGATGTTCCTGTTGGAAGTCGATTGCTCGATCACTTGCTGAGTAATCCTTTGCAAGATGGCGGTCAGTGGGACATGTTCGTCAACCTGATGCAGAAGTATGGAGTCGTTCCGAAGTCGGTTATGCCTGAGACGGAAAGCAGTAGCAGCACAGGGCAGATGTGCTACCAGTTGACTACGGTGCTTCGTGATGGCGCAGCAAAGCTTCGAAGTAAGGCAGATCAGGGTGCAAGCGAAAGCGCACTTCGTGGCATTAAAGATGAGCTGATTTCCACGATCTATCGCATGCTCTGCATTCATTTGGGCGAGCCGCCAACATCATTCGAATGGCAATATCGCGACAAGGATCGCAAGTTTGTTCGCCGAGGCAAGATTTCTCCTCAGGAGTTCTTCAAAGAATACATTGGCCTCAACCTTGATGAATATGTTTGCTTGATCCACGACCCACGACCAGGGCACAGTTTCAACGCCAATTACACAGTCAAGTTTCTTGGCAACGTCATCGAGGGTCGAGCCACCGAATACATCAATGCCGATCTCGAGACGATCAAGAGTGCTGCTATCGCACAACTCAAAGATAACGACGCCGTTTGGTTTGGATGCGATGTTGGCAAGTTCCTCGACCGCGATTCTGGCGTGATGGACACAAACTACTTCAACTACGATTTGGTCTACGGAGTCGCTCCAACGTTTAGCAAAGCTGAGCGGCTCATGTATTGTCAATCGCTCATGACTCACGCGATGGTCTTCACCGGCGTTAACTTGAACGAAGCCGGGAAACCCACAAAATGGAGAGTTGAGAACTCGTGGAGTGACAGCCCCGGCGATAAGGGCTTCTTCCAAATGTCCGATGAGTGGTTCGACGAGTACATGTACGAAGTCGTCGTTCACGAAAAGTATGTTCCTGAAGCTACAAAGGCAGCGCGAAAACTCAAGCCAATCGAACTTGAGCCATGGGATCCGATGGGCAGTTTGGCATAAAGGCAACTCGATCAAAGTCGAGGATTTGCACCTAGTTACGCAATGAATTAGGTTCAAGCCCTCGACTTTGGGACAATTCGCGTTGTAACCTGCAGGCAATGGTTGACGCTGTTGTTGCCGGACATGTGTGCCTTGATATCATTCCTCAACTTCCCGGGTTTGTCGGGTTCGATCCAGGGCGACTTATTGAAGCTGGTCCGGTCACTTTAAGTACCGGTGGAGCAGTTTCGAACACTGGCCTTGGGCTCACTAAACTCGGACAACAAACCAGACTGATCGGCAAAGTTGGACAGGATCATTTTGGTCGGACCATAAGCGACATATTCGATTCAGTTCGTCCTGGATTGGGCGGATCACTCGCGGTCACGATAGGTCAAGAAACCTCTTATACTATCGTCATCAACGTTGAAGGCGCGGATCGAATGTTCCTGCACTGCCCCGGCTGTAACAACACTTTTGTGAGCGCCGATATCCCAGACGAAGCCCTTGAAAACACAAGGCTATTTCACTTCGGATATCCGCCTTTGATGGCGCAAATCTACGCCGATGGCGGTAAAGAACTCGAATCTATTTTTCGGAGAGCAAAGCAAGCCGGTGCGACAACATCGCTTGACATGAGCCTTCCCGATCGAAGCGCACCAAGTGGTCAAGCGAACTGGCATGAAATCCTTGCACGCGTTTTGCCCTATGTGGATATTTTCCTGCCGAGCGTCGAAGAGTTACTATTCTGCGTCGAACCAGAAACATTCGACCAACTGCTCGGGGCAGTGCTATCCGAACTTCCCAGACCGATCATCGAACGCATAGCCAACAAGGCGCTTGGTCTTGGAGCAAAAGTGCTCGGAATGAAAGTAGGCGCGCGCGGGTTTATGCTCCTAACCCGTGAAAACCTCGAAGGCTTTGGAAGAGTAGAGATCGATCAAACGCTTTGGTCCAAAAAGCACCTTTGGCACCCCTGCTACAGCGTGAAAGTCTCCGGAACCACGGGCTCAGGTGATGCAACGATTGCAGGATTCCTCATGGGTGTTCTCAAAGGGTTCTCTCCCATCCAAGCATGCCAAGCCGCAGTCGCCGTAGGAGCATGTTGTTGTGAAAAATCAGATGCGGTAAGCGGAGTCAGAACATGGGAAAACACAAAAGCTCGGATCGATTCGGGTTGGGAATGCAACCAACTGACTCTCGAGAGTGAGTGGGTAAAAGAAGAGACAGGATACGGGAAAGTGATGCAATGAAGCGTAGCGAAATAAACAATCTCGTCAGAAGCGCAACGAAGTGTTTTGAGTCGAACGGTTGGGTTCTGCCACCTAATCCGAAATGGGACGTGACAGATTTCGGTCTCGGCGATTGGAAGGAACACGGCCTCGTGCTGGTCAACCTTGCTGACGAGCCGGAGTACTGCGAGAAATTGATGTATGGACAAGAAGGAATGGTCACCCCATCCCACACACACCTCAAGAAGAAGGAAGACATCATTTCTCGTTTCGGAACTTTCCGTATTCAGCTCTGGTGCGACGATCCCTCTGAAGCCGACGAACGCCCTGTTCATGTAAAGATCAATGGCGAGCCGAAGGTGTTTTCTTCTGGCGAAACGGTTGATGTTTCTGCCGGATCAAGGATCACGTTGGTCCCAGGCGTGTATCACGCTTTTTGGCCAATTTCAACTGAGTGCATCATAGGCGAAGTCAGCACTGCCAACGACGATGTCAACGACAACATCTTCGCCAACCACAACATCGGACGTTATCCCGAACTCATCGAAGACGAACCCGCACTTGTGAAGCTCCTCAGCGACAAAGACTAGACCTGAACCAGACTCCACGCCTCTGGCGCGGAATCTGGTTCACCTGCCTAACCTTCGATATAGTTTTTGCTGAGCCCGAGTTCCTCGGGAGCGTGCAACCTCAGCATCTTGAGGTTCACATCCGCCGGAATCTCCTTCGCCGTTGCCCTGGAAACTACGTACATCGTTACCAGCGAGAGCGGAACGCCCCAGATAGCCGGTTGTTCCATCAGGGCTCGAAGAAGTGGGGGTAAGTCGGCAGCAATCACCTTCTTGTCCAACAGCATCGAGCCGATGATGGCAGTTAAAGAGGCTAATCCCCCCAATAGCATTCCCGCCGCTGCGCCTGTCTTGGTAAGACCCCGCCACCACGCTCCTAAAAGCAATAGTGGGAAGTAGGAAGCCGCCCCAATCGCGAACGCCCAACCAACCATCATAGCAATATCAAATGTTTCGACGAACAACCCTAACAGCATTGAGACGACGCCTACGCCGACTGCCGCAAGTTTGAAAGCCACTAATCTCGACTCCGGCGACGCACTTGGTTTCAGAATCTTTCCATAAATGTCATGGGCAAACGCTCCCGACATCGATACCAGCAAACCTGAGAAAGTCGACATGAATGCCGCGAAGGCTCCAGCACTGGTCACTCCGCTGAAAATCTGCCCCATCAGAGGGTCAGACAAAATCGTTGGCACTTTGATGACAACGCTATCTGTCGCATTGCTCGCGTAGAGCGCAGGCATCAACGCTCGACCAAGTGCACCCCAGATTGGCGTAAACACATAGAAGCCACCTAACATGACCATGACCCAAAGCGTCGTACGTTTCGCGGCACGACCGTCTGGGTTTGTATAAAACCGGACCAAGATGTGCGGCAAGCCGGCGGTTCCGCAAACAAGAGCAATGATGAGCGAATAGGTATATAACACCGGATACCCCCACTTGCTCGTAAGCGGGCCAAATGGATTGAGCCACTTCGCATCTGGTGGAGCATTGGGTGCAATCGCTTCCACTTGGCCGTGTGTTCCCCCCGCGCCATCCCATCGTGCTGCGGACCAGATTCGAAACTCTGTCGCCTCCGCAAACTGGAATTTCAAACTCACCGGCGTCTTCACCCCGGTTTCTTCCGGCTTTCCATCGTATACGAGTAAAGCGGTGTTTTCCGGGATCTCTGCCTTGTCCCCGCGAACAAGTTGGCTCAGGTCATGGTAATTGGCTTTGACCTCTTTACCTTTCGCGTCCCTTATCGGACCTTTCAAAACTACTTTGGGAGCGTTCTCAATCAACTGGCCCACAGTCAGTTTCGGTTCTGTGGGTAAGAGTTTTCGAGAAAGCTCAATCTTTCCGATCTTAGCCCCCTTCGGGAAGTACAACCATGAAGGCTCCGATGGCATGGTGACAACGTTCGCCGGGTACGCGGTAGCCCCTTTAACCTTGATGGCACCATCACTCTTCAGGCGGGCATTGTTTTCCGAGGCAGCGTGTGGCGTTCCAACCTGAAACACCGCCATCAGAACAAAACAAGGAACGGAGATAGCAAAGACTTTTGCCCAATATTGAAATGCTTGAACAAGCGTTATGCCTTTCATGCCACCCAGCACGACGTTAAAGGTGATGACGGTGCCAACGACGGCAATGCCCATCCAGTACGGCCAGTTCATGATCGATGCCATCGTCACACCGGCGCCTTTCATCTGCGGCATGGTGTAGAAAAAGCCGATAAAGAGCACGAAGGTGACGGCGATCTTTCGAAATGAAGAGCTGTCAAATCGCCCCTCGGCGAAGTCAGGAATCGTGTAAGCGCCAAACCTTCTCAGCGGCCCAGCGATGAACAACAGCAAGAAGAGGTAGCCCGCCGCGTAACCAACTGGATACCACAGTGAGTCATAGCCGTTCTTCATAACAAGGCCAGCTATGCCCATAAAGGAAGCAGCCGAAAGGTATTCGCCAGAAATCGCGGCTGCATTCAAGCCAACCCCAACGGAGCGAGAAGCAACAAAGAAGTCTGAGGTTGATTTGGACTTACCTGTTGCCCATATGCCAAGCCCCACCGTCGCAACCGTAATCGCAATCACAAACAGGAGGGCGATCATTGTTTCTCCTCCTTCGCAATCTCCTCTTCGATCTTGTTGGAATTCTTAACAAAATACGAGGACAAGATCCACGTGATCGGATAGAAGGCAATCCCTAGGAATAACCAAGTCAGCGTGAATCCCCCAACCTTCGAGCCCATGAAATCTGGAGCGTAAAGATTCGCTAGCGGTGTGCCGACGAGGATCACAACGAAAACTGCCGCGACTCGCAAACTAAGTGCCGCTTGCTTTCGCATGATTCGCGTGGCAAGCGCTGCCTGTTCTTCCTGAGCATCATTGCGCATGGGGTGGATTTCAGCACTTTTCGCTAAACGATTGCAAGGGCAATTTCATACGTTCAGAACAATTCCATCAAAGTAAACTACTACTCATCCTGCGAGTCGACTCTCCAAACGGAGTTGGTGAACCGAACTAGCTTTGCTTCGAAGGCAAACACTGAAGCTGAAAAACTACTATTTGCCTTTGGAATCGTGGTCACAAAATCATCGCTGTGCTGTCTGTTTTTGGAAACATTAACCGCGGCTGCGCCAAAAATAACAGCCACTAAACACCCACACGCAGCGATAGTGGCTCCTACTCCACTGAGGAACGAAGCCTTCGGGAACCTTCTCACAATCAATGCGAGTCCGCCAAAAGCTATGGCACAAAGGAGTAAAAAGAACGCTCCGAGCAAGGCAACACGAACACCGACGAGTGCGCTCCACAAGGTTCCTCGCATCTCGAACGCTTGGAATCCGGCAGCAAGTGCAGGAACCACAACCAAAAATAGAGTGATGATCCCGAGCCAGTCTTGCATCGACCGCCAATCCGAAACCTTCAAGTTCATTCGCGAACGCTTAGTGACAAACCGGGCGAAGACATAAGTGAAGATCAGGATGACAATGGCTTCGAAACCGACAATCAAAAGAGCCGAATTCGAAAGAGCGAATCCAATTGCAAGCACGAGAATGGCGCACATTACCAGCAGTTTAAAAAGGTGCTTGGCACAAACCGCTTTGAGGTCGCTTCCAGCTGTTACTTCGACGATGAGGTAAAGAAATCGAGCGATTGTCGCCAAGAATTGCCCGCCCTTACTGACACTCTTATTCTCACTTAGGTCGTCGATGATTTCTCCGACTACAGCAATGCTCCGCGACAACACTTTAGTTTCGACCGCACGGCCGAGAGGTTTTGGCTTTGGTACAACTCGTTTACTGGGCATGGTAAGCCTCCTCAATAAGCGCAACCATTTCGCATTGAAACGAATCGTCTGAGTTCTTCGGATCAAATTCGGGGGATCGTGCAATGGCCAGTTGTGCCCGATAAATCAAATCTCTGGCTTTGACTTTATTTGGGCATAACGTTTTTATCAAGATCTCTGCCGCATCAAGGCGCCCCCACATGATATCGTTCCGACGCCAGATGGGGTCCAAGAACGCACCAAAATGCCCGAGGGTCACGCCGGCAAGTTTTTCTCGTTGTTCTTTCGGATCGCTGGTTAGCGAGGTCGCTTCGCGAGGGCTCATCCGCAAGATGTCAACTGTTCGTGATTCAGTGACTCCCGATCCGTAGGTCAGGGGTAATGCGATGCAGTCCTGAACATCGTGTCGCGACACAATTCCGTTATCGAGTGCAGCAACCGAATCGATGTAAGCTTGTTGGCTCAATACCGCCGCCGCAAGCTCAAACACTTTGTCAAACAGACTGCGGCGAGTACCAAATTGAGGTTCTTCAAGCGGGGCATCTAGAATCTCGGATGCCTTCGCTAAATAGGCATCGTCGACTGGCTGCTTGGTTGTGCCAAGGGATAGTCGTTGTGCAGCTTTGACCTGCTTTCCAGCCGCCAAGATCTGATCAAGATCCTTCAATTTGATCTGCATCGCCAACAATGCGCTCTTTATTTGGTCCAGCGGGCTGTTCGGAATCTGATCCTTTCTTAGAACGGAACGTATTTTCCGCCTTGAACCGGCAAAGGTTCCAAATGCAATATTGAGAGCGTTGATCTTGGAGCGCATCTCGTCTTTGTCTGCGATCTTTGTGAACTGACGGAAGCAATAGGCTTGGAGCCTGTCCACATATCCCATATCGAAGGAAGCTAGGAATGGCACCGGATCGCGGTCTGCGTACCAAGCCCTCACCAAGTATCTGATGGCCAACCCGAATGGAGAGTCAACTTCAAGCGAGATCATCTCGGCAATCAATGCCGTCAGTCGATCAAATGTATCCGCCAGTCGAATTCGTTGATAGGCCTGAGAAGCGAATCCATCGACCAAACCTTCTGAAGAATCACTGCCTAAATCAGTAAGCACGGATTGAATGCGGTCAACTCGTTCCAAGAGTTCATTTCGGTCGAGAACACGTTCGATATCCTCTCGGATAGTCTCCTTTCCGGGAAGCATCAAAGCCGCGATAGCATGGTTGATCACGTTCGGCGGTTCGGCTCGACTATTCAGCTTCTGATCTGGGTCCACCGGATCAGGTTCTACGTAGATCAGGTATCGATCGACTGGAACCTCTGCACGGCGTTTAGCCAGTGACGAGGTCGAATAGGAAAACGGCTTGTTATCCAAATATCCGCCGTCGCCGAACGCTCGATAGATGAATGCTTCCTTTGCCGTCTCTATGGCTTTCTCGCGATCCACTTTGTTCGCTTGAAAAACATTAGTGTTCCGCCAATAGTCTTTGTAGAAAGGGCTCCATTGATCTCTATTGGTAGCCGGCCATCCCTTCGCTGTTTGCAGATACTTGCCTAGCTCCGTGCCAAGCAGGGCCCTAATCGAGTCTTGGCAGTCGATGAGTCGCATCGGCTCAAACGCTGGAACGATGGAGGAAGTACACCTCGCCGCAAACGCTAAAAAGGGGGTGTTCTCGGCCTTAAAGTCATTTGTTCCCTCCCTCGCCGCCATGGCACTTTCATATTTGAAATGAAAACAGGATCGGTAGCGGGTTTCAAATATGGGTTCGGAATCACTTTTGTCCGACTCTCTCAACGGATCTTCAGCATGTAGTCGAATAGGTAAAGCAAGGCCGTCTAGGTCGGTAGCGGTCACATAGAGATCAAGCTGATCGACCCAAGTGCTGTTCTCAACGCACTGGTCTACTTCCATTCCCAACATAGCCTCAAGCAGTTTGTAATACATCCGCTGACCATTTAGCAAACTCTTCGCGTTCCCCATTTTGCTAATCTTTTTCAGGTCCAGAAATGATTCTTTGTCATTGATCAGCTTCTGAAGGTCACCTTCTTCAATCCACAGGTTCGTCAGGTTTTTCATGGATTGCTGACGAGCTAATGCCTTCGCCAAAAAGATTCCGTTGATGCCTCCGGCTGATGTTCCCGAGATAATATCGACTATAAACCGGACCTGCTCTTTTGTCGAATCGGCAATAGCTTGGGCAAGCTCTTGATACACCGCTTGGGAAGTGCCATCCGGTGCGTCAAGCAGTTGGTCGCCACCAGAGTTCGGCGCAGTTGCCATCACGAGCGACAACAACTCTTGGGCAATGCCGTTCATGTAAATGCAGAGGGAAATTCCCCCATACATCACCGTGGCAAATCGAATCTCTTTTGTCGGCGCGTAATTCAATGGGTGCTTGCTCCTGCCTCAAAGCACTTTACTTGACACCAGCAGAATTTGCAACCTATTTACATTTCGACCTTAACATACTGTCACAGTATTGAAACGTCTGTCGATTAGCTTGCCTTTTTACTCCGAATCACTTCCCGGAAACTCTTACAGCGTAATGCGTGTATTCTTTGTACGTCTCAAGGAGGATGGATATGTCGATACTCGTTGCTGCATTAGCTTTGGCGGACCCCGCCGCAACCATTAAAGTCACACCAGGGAAGGTGATCCCAAATATCAAACCGATTGCGTTGGCCGCAGCCCCAACCGGTTCCAAGTTTATCGTTACCGGTGAGGATGGCACGGTCCGTGTGATGGACTCGAAGCTCAAGCAGACTGTCAAACAGCTACCAAATCACCCACAAGCGGCTTACGGCGTCGCATGGAGTCCAGACGGAAAGTTCATCGCAACCGGTGACGAAACGGCCCGCATTTGGATTACGGATACCGCGCACTGGAGCAAGGTTCGAGAGTATCGAACTCATACCAAGGGCATTCAAAGACTAAGCTTCAACAAATCCTCTGACATTCTCGTCTCTACCGGAAAAGACGACCAAGTCAACGTTTACAACCTTAAAACCAAGTCCCCTAAACAAGAGAGGATCATCCTCGGAAAAGGCTGCAATCTCTACGGTGGGACCTTCCTGCCAACAAGTTCAAATCTCTTTTTCGTCGGAACTCTTGATGCACATGGATCAAGATGTTACGACTGCAAGACCGGCGATACTAAGCTGTTTCTGTCCGAGAAGGAAGGGCAAGGCGTACTCAATCTTGCCGTCAACAAGGCCGGTACGCGTGTCGTTAGCGCCGAAAAAGACGGGACTCTCGTGCTTTGGGATACCAAGAACGGAAAGAACCTTGGCAAGCTAAAAGGACACGCCGACTGGGTAATGGATGCTGCATTCTCGCCCAACGGCAGGCTCATCGCGAGCAGCTCCAGCGACGGAACGATTCGCGTTTGGGACACGAAGACAATGTCCTCAATCGCGAAGCTCAAAGGCCCAAGTGGCGTTGGCACTGCACTTTGTTTTAGCGCTGATGGAGCAACCCTAATCGCCGCCGACGATTTCGGAAGCCTTCAGTTCAACACCGTCTCGCCAGCGCAAGACGCAGTGGCTCCGGTGGTAAAGAAAAAGCGCCGACATTAATGAACTAAACCCGACTGGGGCAGCCCGAAAAGCTGCTCCAGGTCCGGCTGATCCGAATCGGTTTTGAGTTTGATGGTTTCCAGAGAGCCATCTGTAGACAGCCCCAGCGCGCTGCCCTCAACAGAGAATCCGAAGTCGTTTTTCTGCTCTATTTGCCCGTACCAAGGTGAAACTAACATCGAGATTCTTCGATCGCCTCGGATGCTCTGCCAAGCCGCTCGCTTTTGATTTCCGGTTTTTAGGAAGTTTCCGATGTAGGAAAAACTAATCCTACTTGGCGCGGTCAATTTGGCTGTCAGAAAGGGATCAATCGGATAGCTCGCTGCCTTCAACTCTCGCATCGGGTCTTTTTCTGCCTGGAACTCAGAATCTGAACCTAGGGCGGTACGAACCTGCATCAAACTGGGAGGCTCGTCGCCATCGTTTGCCGCTTCGTACATCGTGAGCGCCACATAAATGTGGCGCATTTTGGTGACGTCGATATCTTCTGCCTCTTTCAGATTCATCGACTTAAGGACAAGCAGGAACAGCAAGCCAAAAACGCAAATGAGCGCGGCAAATGTAACAATCTGCCCGAGATTCTTCATTTCTTTTGCTGTGAAAAGGCTTTGAGCATCGAAAGAAGATCTGAAGCCGAAAGAAACGCTGCTTCGTCACCCGAGGTCGGGAAGACCGCAATTGTGATGTCAGACTGGCCAAGTTCGTCAAGGGTTCCCTCAAGCCACCCCTCAAGGTCCATTGCAACCAGGTCAGCTTCTTCTATGCCTGATTCCTCAAACCATTCGAGGGCAAAATCTGGGTGCGGGAAGACAACCACAAACTGGTCGTGCTCTTCTAGACCTAGAATCAGAAGGGATTCCCCCTCAGCCAACGTCCAAATTAGCCCTGAGGTGGCTACCTTCTTAACGAAGTACCCTAACCTTTCAATGGCAGGCAAAGCCATTGTTTGGGTCATCTCATTCTTTGAGAGATCGTAACTCATTCGAATTTCCTAACGAAGCCTACCATTTGCGTACGGGGAACTCCATGCAAATTGTGGTGCCTTGGTTAGGTTCTGACTCAGCCCAGATTTTGCCGTTGTGTCTTCGCAAAATCCTGCTTGCCGTCGCCAATCCGATCCCAGTGCCTGGATACTCATTGTCAGTTACCAGTCGATTGAACGGCTCAAAGACTGACTGGGCGAATTTCTGCTCAAACCCGATTCCGTTATCTTTCACCCATAACAAAACTGAATCGGGCATCGTCTCTGCCTTAACCTCAATCTTCGGATCTTCAATCTTTGAGGTGTATTTCCAAGCATTCCCAAGAATGTTCTGCAACGCAATCTCTACCAATCTAGGGTCAGCATTAATGTGTATTCCTGATTGAACAGAACAGTCAACTCTGCGCGTGGGGTCATCATCTGTGAGTTCCTCCAATATCTGTTCGCATACCCGAGAGACGTTAACACCGTCAAATTGGAGTGGAACCCGAGTAACTCTCGACAAGGTCAGCATGTCGTCGATCAGGTCAGACATCTTGACTGCGGCTTTCTTAATTCGTGATATGTTTTCCTTCGTGACACTGTCGATGTCCTGACCAAGATCCTGCTCGATTGCCATGGTAAAGCCATGAATCGTGCGAAGCGGTGATCGAAGGTCATGAGCAACTGAGTGGGTAAATGCTTCTAATTGTTCGTTTGCCGCAACAAGGTCCGCTGTTCTGTCTTGCACGCGGCTTTCCAACTGCTCCGTAAGGGATTCTAGCTGGTTCTGAAGTTCAACCCGATCCGTGCAATCAACCGTTGTTCCAACGAGCATGATCGGTTTTCCGGTCTCATCGCGAATTGCGTCCGCACGAGCCTCCAAATATCGACGGCTGTTCTCCGGCCCGCGATAAGCATAGACTCTGACTAAAGGTGTTCCTGCGCTTACAGACGCGCCAATGTCAGCAAACATCCTATCGCGTTCCTCATCGTACAACACACCCAGAATGCGTTCGAACCCAGAATCATCAGGAATCACTCTCTTTGGCTCCGCGTGTGTGCCTTTGAACTCAATACTCTGAGTGGCAATATTCCATCTCCAAACTCCCGTTCGGGCAAGCTCAAGAGCGGTGTCTAGGTCCTCATAGGCACGTTGCGCTCTTTGTTCTGCTTCAGATAGCTTCGCTACTGTTCGCCCCATCATGATGTAGAGCAAACCAGCAGTCACCAACACAAAAAAAACACCTTTAGTAGCCGAGTAGATCAGCGCCAGTTTGGGAGGAGAGGTTAGAAGAAAAGTCAAAAAGTCAGACACAAAAACCCAGGTGATGCTAACGATCAGGTAAGCGACTACCACCTTCCAAACAGTTACTTTTCCTCTGTTCATGTTGTTGCTCATTAATGCCACAAATCGGGAATCGAATTAGCTGACACTTTACGACATTTCGGTGGTCCGCGTTTGAGTGAAGGTAGACTGACTGTTCAGCTACTGTTGAAATTAGCTCAGGTAGACATAAGCAGATGGCAGCGATCGCGGAAGTACAAACCGTTAATATCACCGTAAACGACATTGAAGTCGCCGTTCCAAAAGGCGAGTTGATCGTTGAAGCGGTGAAGCGAGTGGGCCTGGAGATTCCAATCTTCTGCTACCACCCAAGAATGAAGCCAGTGGGCATGTGCCGAATGTGCTTGGTTGAGGTTGGCATGAAGCAACCGGACGGCACTGTCCGAAAAATGCCTAAACCCCAAGCTGCGTGCACACTCCCGGCAAGTGAAGGTCTCGTGATCTACACGGACACCGAGAATGTCCACAAGGATCGCCAGGGCGTTCTTGAATTCCTGCTTATCAACCACCCGCTCGACTGCCCTATTTGCGACAAAGGTGGCGAGTGTCCACTTCAGAACAACACGCTTTATTACGGCCCATCAACTAGCCGCTATGTCGAAGTCAAACGACACGCAGCCAAGGCTTATCCGCTTTCGAAATACGTCACTCTCGACCTTGAGCGATGTATTCAATGTGGTCGATGCGTCCGCTTTACCGAAGAGATTTCTGGCGATGCTGAACTAGCGTTTCGATTCCGCGGCAACGCAATGCAACCTTCGACTTTTGGACTACTCGATTTCACCAGTAAGTTCAGCGGAAACGTCATCGAGATTTGTCCTGTCGGCGCGTTGACCAACGCAACTTATCGCTTCCGCGCAAGACCGTGGGACCTACAAACCAAAGAAGGAATCTGCACCGGTTGTAGCAATGGTTGTAACGTCTGGGTTGACTATCGAAACGGTGGCGTTGTCCGCATTAACGGCAGAACTAATGAGGCTATCAACGAAGAGTGGACCTGCGACAAAGGCAAGTTCGGTTCATCTTGGTTTGGCGGTGGCAACAGAGTTACATCACCTCTATCGCGAGTTGGCAGTCAACTCGATAAGGTCAGCTGGTCTGACGCATATGCGAACATCGTCACCGAACTAAAAGGAGTTTCGGCAAACGAGGTCGCGGTGCTTGCTTCGAGCGCGTTCAGTAACGAAGACCTCTACTTACTGAACAAGCTTTTCCGTGAAGTCATTGGAACAAACAATATTGACCATCGCTTCACGAAGACGCTTCCTACAGCCGCAGACAGAATCGAAGTCAAACTTGGATCGAAGAAATCCCCTTCGACAATTGCCTCCTTCGAGAGCCAAAAAGCAGTCATGGTATTTGGCACGAGCCTAGCCGATGACGAGCCCATCCTGTTCCTCAGGGTTCGAAAAGCATGGTCTAACAACGGCGCAAAGGTGATCGTTGCTACCGACTCAGCCACCGATGTTGACACTTTCGCAAACGTTGTCTTGCGATATAAGACCGGCACAGCCGCAACTCTAGCTGCTGGTTTGGCATTAGCTGCTGGCGTTAAAGGCGCAGATGCCCGATTCACTGCCGCTTACGTTGCCGAACAGACAGGCGTTTCTGCTGAATTGATCGCAGAGGCAGGAAAGATCCTAGCCGAAGATCAAGCGTCGATCGTCACCACAACTTCGATATACAACGAAGAAGGTGCCCAGACGGCTGTAGACACTCTCGCAAGCATCGCAGTTGGAACAAACGGACGATTTGATCACTTTGGTTTGGAAGCAAATACCGAAGGCGCTGATCGGCTTGGAATCTTGCCGGATGTACTGCCAGGCGGCTCAGCGGCAAAGCAGGCAGGGTTGAACACACATCAGATTCTTGAAGCTTGCGCGAAGGGAGAGATTAAGTTCCTTTGGCTCGCTGGAGTTGATCTTTTCAACACCGGACTAGATCGAACTCTAGTCGAAGCCGCACTTGAGAATGTCTCCTTCTTAGTCGTTCAAACGGCATCGCAGTCAGAATCCGTTCCCTTCGCGAGTGTCGTGCTTCCGCTTGCTCCTTCGGTTGAAAGAGACGGCTCATACACGAATATCGAGGGACGAGTTCAGTGGCAGGGCGCTGTCCTCCCGGCAAAAGGAGAGGCGAAACCCGCTTGGGCAGCATTTGCGGACCTGAGCATGAGACTTCAACCAGGTATGCCAGTCTTCAATGCCAAGAACGCGTTCGAGATTTTGACCAAGGAAGTGAGTGGCTTTAACACAACCTTCGAAGCTTTAGTTGGCGAAGGCGCTGTTCTCTAAACCTTTCGTTGTAAGCCACGAGCTATGCGGCTCGTGACTTACTTTGCTTTTTCATAGCATACATTTTGCGATCCGCCGCCTCGCAGAGTTGCTCAAGCGTTTGATTTCCGTTTGCTTCGACGACCCCGTAACTAGTTCCAACACTCAGCGCTACCCCGTTGTGGAAAACTGGTCTCTTTTGCAGGGATTCATGAAGTGAGTGAAGCATCCCTTCAAGATGCTTCGCTCGAGACGAACAGAGAACTGCAAATTCATCGCCCCCTAATCGCGAAACATAGGCGTCAGAAGACGTTGCCGCCGACAACCTTTGAGAAAAAGCAATCAGAGTTGCATCTCCTGCTGCGTGGCCTTGTGTGTCGTTGATCTGCTTAAAACCGTCAAGATCAAGCATTGCTAACGAAAAAACCTTGCCCGATTCACCCGCTTGAATTAGGTACCGAAGCGCCGCTTGTTCGAATGCGGCTCGGTTACCAAGTTTGGTCAAAGTATCTGTACGACTTTCTTGCCGAGCTTGTTGAAGTTGCACTTCTAGCTTTTCTGTACAGGCTTGAAAGCTCTGCTTAAGGCTAGACTCCCGTTCTACTTGTCGGGCCAAGACTGATGTGATCGCCTCCACGCCTTTCGCCAAGAGTTGCTTTGCCTCATCCAAGGTTTGGGCGTTGTCTACTCGCTGAATTTGATCTTTGAGGACAGTAATATCGCTCGTCGTCTCAGATGCTCCCGCCCCGGCGTCGTGGAGTGTAGTAATCGCCTCGGCCATTGCTGAGCCTAGGTCTGATATAAGCTTTTCCACTGACTCTCTTTGCTCATCGGCAAACTGGGCTGCGGTATTGCAAACCTGCTTGGAGAATTCGCCAATCTTTTTGACTGACTGTTTTGATGGCAGGCTAAGCGCGCTCGATTGGAGTTGCGACAGAAACGCGCGTGCAGACGGATCACCGGACCGCAGCACAAACTCTCCCATCGTGAGTGTTACCTTGTTGGTGTGTTTGCGCAAGGCCTCGACAGCCTGAGCATCGACTATGGGTTCATCGCCTTGGGTCTTGGCACCGAAAAACAGCTTCATCTAGCTTATGTATCGGTGCCAAACCTCTTGGGTCTACAGAAGGATCTCGCCCAAACCTAAAACAACCCGGTAATTCGACCGTCTTTGTTTACATCAATGTTAAATGCGGCCGGATTCTTACCAAGTCCTGGCATTCGCATGATGTCACCAGAGATGGCTACGAGGAATCCAGCACCAGCAGAGATTTTAAGGTCACGAATGCGAACTTTGAACCGAGTCGGAGCATTGAGCTTAGTCGCGTCGTCGCTTAAGCTGTACTGAGTCTTTGCAACGCAGACAGGAAGTGAGCCATATCCGTGCAACTTTGCCCACTCTAGAGTCTTCTTAACTTCATCAGAGAGCTCGAAACCATCTCCACCGTAAGCCTTTCGAACGATGTTGTCGAGCTTGGTTTCAAAAGCGTCGGTATCGCTATAGAGAGGCCTGAATTGCGACTTTGTGTTGCATGCAGTGACGACTTCTTCAGCTAATGATGTGCAACCGTTACCGCCTTCTCCCCATGGATTACTGAGCACTACTTTGAGGTCATCGGCCTTACACAGCTTGTTCATAGTCTCAAAATCAGTTTCTGAGTCATCCGCAAACCGGTTAATCGCGACAACCAGCGGCGGGCCGTAATGCTTCAAGTGGCGAGCATGGCGAGCTAAATTTTGGTACCCCAACTCAAGGTCCCCTCCGCCATGATGCTTCAGAGCCCGAATCGTCGCGACGAGAACTATTGCGTCAGGTCCTCGTCCAAGCCGAGGGCAGACAATATTGAGAAATTTCTCTGCTCCAAGATCGGAAGCAAAGCCCGCTTCCGTAACTGTATATTCGGCCAGTCCCAGACCACACTCGGTGCTAACGAGAGATGAGCACCCATGCGCAATGTTGCCAAACGGACCGCCGTGAACTAGCGCAAGCCCTCCCTCAACGGTTTGGACAATGTTGGGGCGTATGGCGTCTCTCAGCAGGGCCGTCATCGCACCATGAGCGATAATGTCTCTCGCCCTTACCGGCTGTCGGTTCACCGTATTTCCGATCAATAGGTTGCCCAGTCTCTGCTTTAGATCGTTGATATCTCGACTTAGACAGAGAACCGCCATCACCTCGCTTGCAGGCGTTATAACGACGGATCCTTCTCGAACCGGGCCGTTAGCTCTTCCGCCCAGGCCAGTGATGATACTTCTCAACGCGCGGTCATTCATATCAACCGTGCGAGGCCATGTATCGACTCGAGTATCGATGTTCATCACGTTACCGTGATGAACATGAGCATCCAGTAGCGCACTTAGTAAGTTGTGGGCGGCCGATATAGCAGGAAAATCTCCGTTAAAGAAGAGGTTGATGTCCTCCATCGGAAGCACTTGGCTATACCCACCTCCGCAAGCACCGCCTTTCACCCCAAAAATGGGACCCAGTGCAGGCTCTCGCGTTGCTGAAACTGCCTGCTTTCCAATCTTGTTCAGTCCCTGCGTCAAACCAATCGTGACTGTCGTTTTCCCTTCACCAGACGGAGTCGGGGTGATTGCAGTCACCAGAACAAGCTTTCCGTTCTGCTGATGCGTCAGTCGCTGAACTCCCTCGGTGGTCAGCTTTCCTTTGAACCGTCCGAGCGGTTCGTAATCTTGTTCTGAGAGATGAAATGCATCTGCGACTTCGCTGATGGGGCGCAACTTCGCAGCCTGAGCGATCTCCAGGTTCGTCATGCCCAAGTGTTACCAGTTATTGTTAAGATAAAGTCGCGTCTTGCTTCCGAATTTGTGAGAATGCCTATCCTTCTTCAAAGCAAAATCGACTGCTCTGAGGTTGATGGGCCAGCCACTTTAGGAATGTCCCCTGACCAGACCACCGGATCGATGCGCATGAGCCTGGCGGTCCTTTCGGTATTCCAAGCGTGATACACCGCAAAGATCGAATCGCCGTCTGGGCCGACCACAAACGAGTTATGTCCAGGTCCGAGCACTTGGCCTGGAATCGTAGCTAACACTCGCGGATGCTCAGCAGCTGAGTTGGAATACGGCCCCAGCGGATGATCAGCTACGACGTAGTCCACACCGTAGGTTTCGTTCTGCCAATTACCACCACTGTAAAAAACGTACAGTTTGCCGTTCCTAAAGATTGTCGCCGGGCCTTCAAGTGTGTGCCAGTCGTAACGCGAATCATAGATAGCTCGCTGACTCTCAAACATCTGCCACGGCTGAGATGCTCGCGCCACAACGGTAGGTTTCCCGGCCAGTCGGTATGCCGAGATCAGTTCATCGACGACGATGCTCGTTCCAGGTCGGGCGGTGTCCAAGAGATCGGTCGCGTAGAAAAGATACCGCGTGCCATCAGAATGCACATAGACATGCGCGTCAATCGCAAATGCCAGATCTTCGGTTGAGATTTGACAGATATCCTCGTATGGCCCCTCTGGCTTGCTCGACTTAGCTAGCCGAATGTGATGCCCCTTGTCACCAAATCCGACTGAGTAATACATGTGAAACTCGCCCTCAAATTGGGTGATTTCTGGTGCCCAAAATGATCCGGTTTCATACCCGGCCGGTTTACGAAGAGCAAAAGAAACTGGCTGCCAATCGGTGAGGTCTGTCGAGTGCAACACCTGGAACACAAACCCGTCTGGATCCTCTTCATCTGCGCCTGTTCCCACGGCATAATATTGATCGCTAACTTTGAAAGCAAACGGATCAGCGAAATACCGGTGATAAACCGGGTTTACATAGGCTTTTTGCGATACTGTTTGCATTGATTACACCTATTTCAGCTTCAAACCTGAATCTAAGGGGAATATTCTCAATGATTTTTTCATTATCATCGTTATTCCGTGATAATATAGCACAGTGCCTTTATAAACGGCACACGCGATTTTTCAAGGTTGAAGGTCAAAGTCGATGAGCAGTCGAGTCGAATCACACTATCTCTCCGTTTGCGGGGGAGAAAACGCCGAGGTTTTCAAAGCACTCGGCTCAGAGACTCGTCTCGAAATCCTATCTTTACTTGTCTCCGGCGATCGAAACATCAACGAGATTTGCCTTCATATGAACCTGTCGCAACCGACAGTAAGCAAGCACATTCAGATTTTGGAGCAGGTCGGCCTCATTGTTAGCGAGTACATGCCCGGCACTCAAGGCATGCAAAAGCGTTGCCGACTTCGCTACGGTCAGATGATCGTAGGCTTCGAAAGTGTTGGAGAATCCGAAGAGAGACTTGAAGAGGTTTCAATGCCAGTTGGACTATATAGTCTTGCTGAGGCATTTCCTCAGTGCGGTTTAGCCAACCGCGAGAAAATCATCGGGTTTCTTGACGTTCCTCAATCCTTCCTTGATCCGGATCGAGCCAGCGCCGAGATCTTGTGGATGGCAGATGGATTTGTCGAATACATCTTCCCTAACACTCTTCCGATGACCACTGAAATATTGCGGATGGAGTTTATCTGTGAAGCTTGTTCCGAAGCTCCAAACTACAACCACGATTGGCCGTCTGACATCACCCTTTGGGTGAACAACACCGAGGTAGGAACTTGGACGAGCCCAGGGGATTTTGGCGCAAAGCGCGGTGCGCTCAACCCGAGTTGGTGGATCGACCACATGTCGCAATACGGCGCACTCAAGATTTGGGCCATCGACCGGGAAGGTTCCTCGCTGGACGGCAATCCACTATCAAACATTACGCTTGCGGATGCAAACGTCAAGCCTAACCAACCGATCCGCCTACGACTCGGCGTCAAACGTGACGCTATGCACCGGGGCGGTTTTAACCTCTTCGGCAAGGGTTTCGGCAACTATGCCCAAGACCTTGTCTTACGACTTCACTATGTAATGAATTCTACTGAACGTGAAAAATGTGCCGTCATCCGGTCATTTACTAACGACTTCGAGCCTCGAAATCCATGACGATAGCAACTCACCGACGAGTAATCCTATGAAATCACGAGCATTTACACTCATTGAACTTTTAGTCGTTATCGCGATCATCGCGATCCTCGCTGCAATTCTTTTTCCAGTCTTTGCACAGGCAAAGGCTGCTGCCAAGAAAGCATCAGATCTTAGCAACATAAAACAGCTATCAACAGCGTCGATTTTATATTTACAAGACTCAGATGACAACTTCGTGGCTAACGGCGAAGGAATGTTGCCGTCAAATGCCGGCAACTGGGCAACGATGGAACCGTATACAGGTCAAAGCGACTTTTATGGCAACCCATATGGAGCTGGAGCTGGCGGAAACCCACCAAACCAGGCTCCTCTAGGGTTTATGGACCCGGCGGCAGTACAAAACTGGGGTCGAGAGACATTTCCCTACGTGAAGAGCATGGACATGTTCGTGAGTCCAAGCGCGTCAAACGATAGCGATCCAAAATGGGCTCCCTCGAAGACTCCAGGTGCTGGGCGCACGAGCTACCTTTTCAATGGGTGCGTTAGCCGTCTGTCTCAAACGGCCATCAGCAAACCAGCCGATATCGTCATCTTCCAAGATCGTGCCACGACTGTAAAAGAGGCAATTGTGTCTCCGCGCCGATCCTACTTCACAGATGGTGCAAAGCATGCCAACGATGCCGACATCGCTTGGGCTGGCTTCAACTTCTCGAAAGGCGGCAATTACGGATTTGCAGATGGACACGCGAAATTCATCAAACGCAAGGCTCTGAAGTTTAAGCAGTTAGGTTACTTCGAGTGGGTCTATATGGACAGCCGAGGTCGATGGATTAGCCCAGACGAAAACCCAACCATGGATTCAGATCCAGAGAAAGGCCAAAACTACTGGGGCACATGGGGCCAGTGCGATGCCGCCCAAGTCCCCTAGTCCGGAACGAACTGAACCATGAAACGAAATTTTCTCATTGCCTTTGGTCTAGCTCTCACGAGTTTGTTCGTGGTCGGTTGCTCTGTGGATGAAAATCCGGTCACTCCTGAAAAAATGCAGGAAATCCGAAAGAAAGAAGCGGACGAACGAGCGAACTATCATCCAGATACAGGCACACCAAAACCTGAGACTCGATAACAACCGATTGGCCCTGTCTCTGAGCAGGCGGCAGGGTCTTTTTTAGGATTTAACAAATCGCCTCATCGCGGCGAGCGTTTCCAAACTGACATGATGTTCGATGCCTTCAGCATCGGTCTCCGCAATCGATTCTGGAACGCCTAAAGCGATGAGGAAACTCAACACCAATGCGTGCCGGGCTCTTGCTTCCGAAGCGAGCGCGGAACCCTTTTCAGTGAGAAAGATGCTTCGATAGGGTTGAGAAGTGACTAGACCTTCTCGCTGGAGCCTCTGAACCGTTTTCGAAACCGAAACGTGGGTAATCCCTAAACGTTCTGCTAGATCCACCGCCCGCGCTTCTCCAGTCTCACTGATCAGATTCTCGATGAGCTCGACATAATCTTCTGCCGTTTCGCGGCTATGATCGTCGCGAGTCCGTTGAAATCGATTGGTCGGTTTGGCGGCGGGTTTCGTCACTATCCAATTGAGGATATCTTGCGAACTGCTTCTATTGTTAGAGAACGTCCAACCATTGGCTGAAATTGCTTTAGGATTCCCAGCCTTGAACTGAAAGCAAGATCACTGGATCGGGATGCTGGCCCTTGAGAAGAGGACATCCGAGTTTGACACCGATCTACCCTTCTCCTTGGCTACTGGCTTCAAAAGCTTACATGTACCCTGTGATCATCTATCGCAAACCAGCAACGAGATCTTACGCGAGAGAATCGATCTGATCCCTTGGTAGCTGAGTTAGCCTGAATGCTAGTAGCTTCGCTGACGCTAATGTTAAGAAAGCAGGCAATTGACATAGCCATACCCCCTATAGGTATATTTCGCTATGCTCAAACGCATTGGAGGATTCACCCTCATTGAATTACTGGTGGTCATTGCCATCATCGCTATCCTAGCGGCGATTCTTTTTCCGGTCTTTGCACAAGCAAAGGCAGCGGCAAAAAAAGCTTCGAACACGTCGAACCTAAAACAGATTGCAACAGCCGTGGTCCTTTACACCGGAGACTATGACGACACGATGACTCCTTACTTGGTTTCTGGCGATGGCCCCAGTTCAGGCTTGGGATCGGGCACAATGTGGTGGCACGGCCGCACCATCCGAGAGGGGGGCAACTATGTTCTGAACTACTACCGAAGCCAGGGGCTTCTCTATCCGTATATGAAGAACACCGAGATCCAGGATTGCCCAGTCGGCAAGTCACTAACATCTCCGTTCTCGGCATGGAGAGATGGCGATAAGGTTCCAGCCTACGGAACCAACTCTCTCCTATGGGTACAACCCCGTCCTGCGACTTCCAGCTCGGCGGCAGTAAACCCGGTGATCATGTCGCAGGTGGAAGAGTCTTCGAATACGATCCTCATGCTAGACGCAGTGAACGCCTGCACAATCGGAAGCTACACCAAATCATTCTTCGCGAATCCACCGTTCAACGTCTCTGGAGGATATGACAATGGATCGGGTAGCGGTAGCTCAGATTGTTATGCCCCACGAGTTCACGGCAGACACTCCGGGGGAACCGCGGTGGTGGCTTGGGCCGACGGTCATGTTACCGCGAGAAAGCCAACCTATCGCACTAACGGCACCTCACGCCAAGAAGCGCGAAAGGCAGCTAACATCGGCGAATTGAGTCCGATAGCTTTACCAAGTAGCATTCCTACAGGCGATCCAAGCATTCCCCAGTACAACTACTACTGGTCACTGAACAAGAGCTTAGGACAATGAGAAAGATCATAACCGTTCTCGCCCTTTGCACGTCGGTAAGCCTCTTTGCCGATGTGCCGCGAAAGGACTGCTTTCCCATTGAGCACCTGCCGGCACCTTTGCGCCCCTTAGCAGAGACGCTTCTACTGAAGATCATGGACAGCGAAGGGCTCTACACTTTGATCGGCGGGATAAAGCCGACAAGTAGCGGCTGGCTAATGTTGCAATATTCTGTTGAGCAACCGGAGCTAACGAAGGCCGAGGACATGAGGAAGTGTCTTCAAGCTATTCGTTGTGGAGATGAGATCACGAGTGCTCTCCAGCCGTTCTATAGGATCTATGAGGGACGCCGGTCGCTAGATGGCTACATCTTTCACAAGCAGGCCATGGCGAAGTGCTTTGACGAGTATGCGTGGTTCTGGAAGTTCTACGGTGTCACACCATCAAGCAATCCACTAGAAGCATTGACGATGATCGAGGTGGATGCGACTCCGCGCCGAAACCGTGGCTATGGATATCTCTTCGGATATCCGAAGTATGCGGTTGACTTTTTTGTTGAAAGTGAGGAGCATAAACGGAAGACAAATGAGTTCGTCAAGAGGGATTTCCTAAGCGTTCCAGTATTCAGTGGACCCGATCATCGCTTTGTTTATGCGGTTCCAAAAGGGCATCAGGTCAACGATGATGATCTCACTCTTCGCAAGAAGGCTGAACCAATCCTCACTTACTATCGGAAACTGAGACCAAAATACATCGGGAAAGGTAAACCTGGAATCGTAGCCCTACTACGAGATTGGTATGACGATGGGAAGGGGCGTTGTTCCTCCTTGACAGCGTTCTCAAAAGCAACAAAAGCGTCTCTATCAGCAAACCGGTAATTCTCATTGCATGGGGGCGAGGAGCCCCCATGCGATGACGAACTTTTTGAGCAAATTTGCACCCATATCGATAGTAGCTATTTCATGCCGTATGACTTTATTAACAACCGCAAACAAGGTGAGAACGAGTTACCATGACGATAGATACAATATCCTTAGGGCAGATGGTTCAGTCGTCAACATTACGATCGTGCAACCGTAATGAAGATACTGCACACGTTAACGAGTCATCGGGCAGCAATCTTTGGATCAATTTCAGCGTTTTTAGGGTGATCGGATAAACTTCGAGCCCACTACCCTCCAGGCGTGTAATCCCATCTCGTTTTGTCCGAAGTGGAGCGAGTGTTTCTGAGGTTGCTCTCAAGAACCGTACACAAAACAAGATAGAGCTTATCGAGCAAGACCATGCTGAATACGATCAAGCCCCGCGCTAACTTTTCGCAATCCGCCGTTATCTCCGAGGTCTTCAAATCCTGACTGACTGAATAAGTAGAAATGTCGAGCAGTCTCGAAATTCCCAGCGTCTTCTTCGACCTGGCCCATCTGCAAGTTGGTAGTTGCAATCCATCGGGCATGGTTTTTCTCTTTCTTCCAGTACTCCATACAATTGCTCAGAAGTGCTCTCGCTTCGGAAAACCGGTGTTGTTTTGAATAAACCAGTGCTAGGCGTGCATTGATATCTGAATCAGTAGCCCGTTTTCCATCTCCGCATGTCTTTTGCTTCGCGCGAGTGAAACAGTCCATCGCCTCACCGTACTTTCCTTCTTGGTAACAAACTGATCCAAGATCCCTCAGAACAAGACCCACTCCATTTGGGTCTTTCATGTTTTCATATCCAGCTTGAGCAGTTTTAAGGCTTGCACGAGCATCGTGGAACCGACCCATCAAAGTCTGTACATCTGCCAACTCTTCATACAGCGGATACCTAGCCCCCTTGTTCCGGATTGCATATTTGAGCAAAATGGCATCTTTGAAGTTCTTTTCAGCGAGTTCGTACTGCCCGGCTTGAACATCCAGCCAAGCCGTTAAACGCAGGGCACTAGCCATTTCACCCGCAATATCGTGTTTTGTCGCAAGCTCTCGCGCCTCATTAACGACTGCCCGAGCGCGATCATATTGAGCGTGCTCATAAAACTCATAGCCTGAATCGAGCAGTTCTGTTACGTGTCGAACCTCACTATCTGAATCGCGCACGTAAGCCGGTTTTTCTCTCAAAAAGGCGTAAGCAACGACAACAACACTAGCAAGGACCAGATAGTAAATCCAATGGAGATGGCGCCGCTGAGACGGAACTTCAACTATCGCCTTTAGAATCCCTCTGCCTTCGGGGTTTGGACTTCCAGAAATCAGAATCTCATCTTCAAATCGCTGACAATAATCGTCAGACCAATCTAAGCCAACAGATTTGAAGGCAAGTATTAATGTCGTTTTGTCGACACCAACATGGTTAAAGACTTTCTTGATAGTGGGCTTTGTCGAGCCGAGAAGCTCAGCTTGCTTTTGTAGCGACATCCGCTTCGTTCCATTCGCTTTTTCCCATGCTTCATCGGTTGCGTTAACCAAAAGTTGTAGCGCCTGTGGAGTCAAAACCACGGATCGTTTTCGGACTCGATTCTTGCTTTCGGGAGGCATAAAGTAATGAGTTAGACAGCACGACTCTGTATCGCAGCTAAAAAGTTGTGCTCTAGCCTAAGACGGTCATAAGTTATCCTATCTTTACCAATATTTTCAGCCCAAAACATGGAAAATACCCATTGTAGATGCCACGAACTCGATAAATTGCGGTACGTGGTTGGTAAGCGATAAGGTTAGGAAACCGTTTTTACAGCAGGCGGCTTCTAGGGTTTGGAGGTGAGCCACAGATCGTTGTGTTCACAGTCGCTTCCACGTGATCCTCAATGGCGGTCCATAGACGTACCGCCAACTTTCTTTTCACAAGATCCCTAAAATGGATCATTGATCCCAAGCACTTAGCTGATTCGCGGTAGCATCAATACGACGGGTACGTTAGGATGCGGCCGTATATAGAATTTAACGATGTCAAGGTCGAATACCCAGGAAGGGTACGCGGGCTCACAGGGGTCTCCTGCTCATTTGAGAAAGGGGAGTTTGCGTTTATCGTCGGGCACACAGGGAGCGGGAAAAGCACCCTCATCAAACTACTGACTCGCGAGATTCGCGCAACATCAGGTTCTGTATTTCTGGACGGACAGGATCTTGGCAAGCTGAGATCGGGCGAGATCGTCAATTTACGAAGAAAGATGGGCATTGTGCCCCAAGACTTTGCTTTGCTTCCTCGCAAGAAAGTTTGGGAGAATGTTGCCTATGCAATGCGGGCCGTCGGGCACACTTGCCGCGAGGTCAGAAGAAAGGTGCCTGAGATTCTGGAAATGGTGGATATCGGGCATCGCGCCGATGCTTACCCTCACCAACTTAGCGGGGGCGAACAACAGCGTGTGGCAATCGGACGAGCGCTCATCAACAATCCACCACTACTTCTTGCTGACGAACCAACCGGAAACCTCGACCCTGACCATTCGTGGGGCATCATTGAATTACTGCGTCGCCTCAACAGTCGTGGCACGACTGTGCTGGTCGCGAGCCACGACATGATGGTGATCGAGCGTTCTGACAAACGCATCATTCGGCTTGCAGATGGAAAGCTCAAGGCCGAAGTTCAGCAAAAGACAACGCTGATGGATGCGCTTACTCAGCCCATTTTGAACCTAGACCACGAGGACCAAGACCATGCTTGATCGCATCAGCTTTGTTCTCGGCGAAGCATTCATCGCGCTTCGAAGGAATCGGTTCATGACATTCGCCTCGATCAGCACCGTCGCATTGAGCTTCTTTTTGCTGGGAGGAATGACCTACGTTTTTTGGAGAACTAATGAGTACGCAAAAACGATTCCTGGCAAGTTTGAAATGCGCGTTTTCCTAAAAGACGGAATGGGATTTGCTGACGTCAAAGAGACTGCCACGCAAATAAGAAAAATCCCTGGCGTCGCCGTCGTGAGTTGGATTCCACGTGACAAAGCCTGGGATCGATTCAGGGTTGAACATCCAGACGTAGCCGATGTAGAGAATCCGCTTCCCCATTCATACAAGGTCACCATCAACAATCTCGACCTCGGGGACAGCGTAGCATCCCACATCCAAAAGCTCCCAACCGTCCGAGAAGGTGGGGTCCAATATCTTGCCGATGTTCAGCGATTCATCGACCAAATGCTGAAGGTTTTGAGGTTGCTTGGCTTGTCCGGAGGGGGAATTTTGCTCGTTACTGGCGGAATTCTCATCTTTAATGCCATTCGGTTAACGATTGTCTCTCGAAGACTCGAAATCCGCATCATGCAACTCGTTGGAGCGAGCGGACTCACCTTAAAAACTCCGTTTATCATCGAAGGGTTGGTTCAAGGAGCCTTTGGAGGCCTTCTGTCGGCTTGCCTAATCGATGGAGCGCAATTAGCTCTGCAATCTCAAATCACAACATTTGACGCCTTCGCCAGCTTGCCGCCGTTTCCTTTCGTACAGGCGCTCGTCATCTTAGGAACGACCGGTGCGGCTTTTGGAGCGCTATGCTCTCTCGCCGCAGTTCACTTTCCAATGAAGGCAGAATGAAGAACGTCTGGCTGGCTTTGATATTGGTTTTGTCACTTAGTGGAGTAGCCCACGCGCAACCAAAACATCGGTCGAAGTCAGACCTTCAATCCAGCCTGGCAAAACTTCAAAAAAAGAAGCGAGCACTCGCGGCAGAATTGAAGCGAACAAACCGTCGTGCAAACGCTGTCGTCGCTGATATAGCGGTAGTTGATCATCAAATCATCGACACACAAGCCGCGCTTGACAAGACCACGGAAAGACTCGAAGACAGTAAGACCGAGCAGCGTAGTTTGGGCGAACGTCTGAAATCGGCATCTGCTCAACTCGAAGTGACCCGTCAGCAAGTGCGAGCTAGAATCAGCCACATCTATACAAAAGGTCCAAACTCTGTTCTGTCTGCCCTTATTAGCACTAAGAGCGTCGGCGATGTCGCCTCGCGATCCACTGTCATGGAAATGATTGCCAGGCAAGACCGCGACCTATTCAATCGATATCAGAAACTCAAAAGCGAAGTCTCTGACGCGAAGCGCCGCCAAGATCGGGTGGTTGCGCGGGTCTCAGATCTGAAGAAACAACAGGAAAACCAGCAGAGTCAACTTCAGGATCTTCGAGAGAACAAGAAGGATGTTCTTGCTGGATTACGTAGTCGGCAAGGCGAAATCAAGAAAGCGCTCGCTCAATTTGAAGCCGATGAATCCAACATTGCCGCTCAGATCGCCGCTTATAACAGGCGAGTGAAGTCAGGGAATGCGGGTCCCGCGTTGCCCACATTTACCGGACGTTTTGGTCGTCCAATCAACGCTCGGATCACAAGTGGGTTCGGAATGCGATATCACCCAATTATCCACAAAGTGCGATTGCATGCAGGTATTGACTTTGGTGCACACATCGGCACGACCGTCGTCGCAGCGGCTGACGGCAGGGTTGTCGCAACAGGCTATGGAAGCGGCTTTGGCAACCGAGTCATCATCGATCACGGCGGCGGTGTGATGACCATTTATGGTCACCTTTCGCGATTTCGTTGTTCGCCCGGTCAGATGGTTCACAAAGGTGAACCCATTGCGGCTTCTGGGAACAGCGGACTCAGCACTGGACCCCATCTTCATTTTGAAGTGAGAGTCAACGGGAATCCGGTGAATCCATTGAGCCGGTTTTAAGCAGCAGGCTCAGAAACCACATTGAGGTTGTGCCTTGCCCGCTCATGTCTCGGATCGATCACCAAAGCCTGTTCATACATCCGCGCGGCAGCATCGCCCAGGCCAACCTGGGCAAGACAGTTAGCCAGCGTAAACCACCCGTCTGCGTTCACTGGATCGTGGCGTAATCCTGCTTCATATAGGTGAGCTGCATCATGATAGAGTCCGAGCCGATAAAGCAGATCACCGCAATTGAAATATCCGTTGGCTTGTTCAGGCGCGCGTTTGATTGCTTCGGTAAAGCAAGAAAGCGCCCGTTCGTGTTCTCCTGACGCCTCAAGAGCACGTCCCCAATTTACAAGGATGTCAGACGTCGGCTCGCTTACCTTGGCAAACTCTTCATAGGCTTCGACGATTGCTGAGAGATTGCCCCAAGCCTCGCAAGCCCCAGCCCAACCAACCCACGATTCGTAATCGGTTTGATCGGCGTACCATGCATCCGAAAACGCCTTAGCTGCCTTCTCGTAGTTGTGCTCCGCTGATAGTAGTCGCCCGGTTCCCTTGAGAGCCAAAACTCTTGTGCTCGGGTCTTCTGTTGCAGAGGAATAAGACTCCAGAGCCTCTTGTCCTCGATTCATTTTTTCGAGTGTCGCACCTCGAGAAAAGTGACATGGAGCAAAGCCAGGGTCGACTCGGAGAGCGTGCTCGAATTCGGCGAGAGCTTCTTGGAACCGCCCCAACACGGCCAAAATCTGACCGCGAAGCACATTTCGTTTATGGGTTTCGATGCCACGATCGCCCGATAAACCCACGGGCCAACTTTGTGCCAAGCATCTGTCGATGGACTCAAGTGCTAGCCTAGCTTCGCCTTTCTTCAGCAAAACCTGTGCCCGTTCGAAATCGATGATTAAGCCGCCAAATCCATGTTTCTCCGCTTCGTCACATGAGGCCAGTGCGGCATCAAGCTTGGACTGCGCAGTTTGTGCCTGAACTAGGTTTTGAAATGCCAAGATGGCAAACGGAGCTCCTGGCATCAGATAGCGGGTCGAGTTTCTCGCCGCGTTTTCTGCCTCTGCAAATCGATTCGCTACGATCAGTGCCATCGAGAGGTTAAACCACTGAAAGGCATCGTCCGGGGCTTCGCGGACTTCCCTTTCAAGCAATGTAATCGTTCTTTCTGCCTTCCCCTTCGCCTCCATGATCGCAGGGCGATATCCGTAATGGATGATCTTGACTCCTTCAAGTCTTGCCCAAGGCAAACCGAGAAGTTCGAGCGATGGGCAGACCTGCTCATGGATTCTGCCTGTAAACTTGATTTGCGGATGTCGACGAAAAAGCCGAACCGCTGAGTGAGTGAACGTTGAACCACCCTCTCGGTTATCTGTGGGGTTGATGATCTCAATGTCGTATCCGCCAAAGTGCGGCCTGATCACGGCACGATGAATGGCTTCCTCGCTTCCAACATCCAAAACTTCGTCAGCATCAATCCAAAGAATCCAAGGCTTTGTGGCCAGTTGCAGGGCATGGTTTCGAGCAGCTGAAAAGTCGTCGCACCATTTGAAGTTGCCGATAACGACGTTGTGTTCCTGCGCGATTTCAATTGTTCGGTCAGTGCTTCCGGTATCGACGACAACTATTTCATTAACTCGTCCCGCGAGACTCTCTAGACACCGACCTAGGTTGTCCTCTTCATTCTTCACGATCAGGCACGCGGATATTTCGATGCCAATATCGTCTCGACGGCCCGGGCTGGTGAGGGTAGAGCAATAGGCATGATCGCTTAATATTTGCTTAAGGAGCGCAAATCGCTGACCACCTTCACAAACGCCGGATAGTCTGGCGGCAGATCCTTCGTCTGCTTTCAAGCAGTGAAGGAGTGCAAGCTCGCAAAGTAGATCAGCGTTACTCGGGTGTCGTAGTAACGCTGCTTGTAAAATCGCTTCGGCTTCGGTATATCGCCTAGCCAGGACCGCTGCGCGGGCCTGATCGGCTGCTGGATGGGTCATGCAACTTCTCGCGAATGGCGTTCAAGATGCTTCCTTGCGCCTGCGATACTGAACATTTCATCTCGCAGCAGCCGCTTTATGAGAAAAACGGTTTGGATGTCGCGTGGTCGGTATCTTCTTTGCCCACCGTCTGTTCGCTCGGGGTCAAGATAAAGAGCAAACTCTTTTTCCCAATACCTAAGCGTGTGGACTTCGACACCGGTTATGCGGCTCGCCATGCTTATACTAACCGCTTGATCTGCCCTACTCATTCGATTCTCGCTCGACATCCGTTCTGTGGACCCTTCCGGTGGTCCCATGAAGAATGTCGGACACTTCCTGGTGTTTTTGCAGGGTAGTAGGTTCAAACAAAAAGGGAATCTTGTTTTGAGTGCGAATATTGAACGAGACTAATACTTCTCGTGACCCGGGTGGACGCACTTGACAGTGCAAGTCGTCGGATCGAGAACGTACGGTTCTTTCCCGATGGGGTCACACAGAAAGTCAGACGAGAGCTTCAAGTCTTGCAGACTTGCTGGACATTGTTCTTCTCCGCTTGACTGAGCCACTTGAATCGCCAAACGAACCTGGCCCAGGTTAGACCGGCAGACATCATCTTTGGCAGCAAGTTGGCTTCGACCAAGCACAGTCTTGCCTTTCTTGTCCGCACGCTCGGGAACCTTTTGCGAACCGCCTATGCCAAGTACTGAGCCGCCTTTGAACAAAACGACAACGAGCACCAGAATAATGGCGACTGTAACAAGCACACCAACCATCGAATTGCCGCGTAATCGCTTCATATCACTTTGACTTTCGCTAGAACCTGACCAAACTCGACAGCTTGACCTTCGTGAACGCAAACCTCGACAACTTCACCGGCGAGCTTAGAAAAGACTTCGTTTTGGATTCCAAGCGCAGTGAGAACCGCGACCAAATCACCACTCTTGATGATTGAGCCTACTTCAAGCGGCTTCGGTGCTGAACGATAGTAACCGACCAACGTGGCTGTGATTGGTTTGATTTCGTCAGCAATGACTGACTCTCCGCTCTTAGCGACACCGGGCGGGGTCGGAGCGAGTCGAGCGACGAACTGGTCATCTCCAAGCGCTAGTTCGACTTCAGCAAAGCCTTTTTGTCGTGCAGCCGATAGTGCGTGGCGCACATGGTCAAGGTTCAAAGACGCCATGGGATCGACAGTTTACCCAGCACTGATGCCTAGGATTTGCACTAGACAAACCTCAAATACTGGTATACTTCAGGTTCAAATCCGGCCAACCGTTTTGGGCTGGATTTGACGGTTTATGGATGCACGTTTCCCGGTCAACAGAACGGAGAGCATCCCTGAGAAAGCCCATGTCGGATCAGATCAACCCTTCTAGCGACGACCAACTTCTCTCTATAGAAGAGATTTCCAGTAAGGTCGAAGGCGATTATAACGCCAGTCAAATTCAGGTTCTTGAGGGACTTGAAGCAGTGCGCAAGCGCCCCGGAATGTACGTTGGCGATAATGGCAAACGCGGCTTGCACCAGCTTTTCAAAGAAGTTCTTGACAACGCTGTAGACGAGGCTCTTGCCGGTTACTGCGACAACATTGTCGTTACGCTTCATACAGATAACTCGCTAAGCGTTTCTGATAACGGTCGTGGCATTCCCGTCGACAAGCACGAAAAGATGGGTGTTTCCGCCCTTCAAGTCGTTATGACGGTTTTACACGCTGGAGGTAAGTTCGGCGGAGGCGGATACAAAACCGCTGGCGGTCTTCACGGCGTTGGCGTGAGCTGTACGAACGCACTTTCTGGCTGGATGGAAACGACGGTCAAGCGTAACGGAAAGATCTATCGACAGCGATACGAGAAGGGTATTCCGCAGTACGATGTTCAGGAGATCGGGACATGCGATCCCGAAGACACCGGCACCACACAGAGATGGCTTGCCGACGATACCGTTCTAACAGTCACCGAATACGATATCCCGATTCTAACGACTCGTATGAAGGAACTCGCTTACCTTAACGGTCGAGTTCGATTCGAGTTCATCGACGAACAGGATACAGACCGCAGCGAAGTTTTCCACTATAGCCGAGGCATTCCGCAACTCGTCGAAGACCTTAACGACGGCAAGGACACGCTTCATCCGGTCGTGTTCTTCCGCCGAACGAAGGACAATACCGAACTAGAAGTTGCTCTGCAGTACCACGATGGATATAACCAAACGGTCTTGGCATTCAGCAACAACATCCACAACCCCGACGGTGGAACACACGTTTCTGGCTTTAGTACAGCCCTCACCCGTGTGGTCAATAGCTACGCTCGTCGCATGAACTTCTTGAAAGAGAAGGATAACAACCTAACCAGCGACGACATCAGTAGCGGCTTGACCGCCGTCATTTCGTTGAGGCTAGAGAACCCATCGTACAACTCGCAAGACAAGGTTAAGCTGGTTACCCCTGAGGTCCAGGGAATGACCAACTCACTCGTCGGCGATGGTTTGGGAACATTCTTCGACGAGAACCCATCGGTCGCCAAACGAATTGTTGATAAGGCGATTAATGAACAGCGAGCACGCGAAGCAGCCCGAAAGGCTGCTGAGCAAATCCGACGTGGTAATGCGATGGATAGCTTCGGTTTGCCAGGCAAACTCAGCGACTGTATTAGCAAGAATCGCGATGACTGTGAGCTCTTCCTTGTTGAAGGAGACTCGGCAGGCGGTTCAGCAAAAGGTGCCCGAGACCGACAGACCCAAGCAGTTTTGCCACTTCGAGGAAAAATTCTGAACGTCGAAAGAGCCCGACTTGACCGCGCGCTCGACAGCGAAGAAATCAAATCGTTGATCGCTGCTCTCGGAGTCGGTATTGACCTCAACCTTGGTCGAAGCCGAGCTGCCCAGAGCAGTGATGAGGACGAGCCGACACTCGATTTCGAAATGTCGGTCGGTGGCCCTGGAATTCATCAGAACGGAAATGCCGGTAAGAAGAAGAAGGATCGAACCGAAGACATTACGTTCGAGTTGGAGAAGCTCCGATACGGCAAGATCATCATCATGACCGACGCGGACGTTGATGGTGAACATATTCGAACGCTCTTGCTCACTTTCTTCTATCGATACATGCGCCCGCTTATGGAAGCTGGCCACATCTATCTGGCTCAGCCACCGCTATTTGTTGTCAAGTTTGGAAACAACGAGCGATACTATGCTCTCGACGAGAAAGAGCGCGATGAAATCGTAAAAACCTACAAGAAGAAACGCGATCCGATCATCACCCGATTTAAGGGTCTTGGTGAGATGAACGCAGAGCAACTTGAAGAAACAACGATGAGCCCAGAGCATCGACGACTGGTCCAAATCAAGCTGGATCCGAACTTCGAGATGCAGATTGAGCAGATGTTCAGTCGCCTAATGGGTGACAAAGTTGAGCCACGTCGTGAGTTCATCGAAGCCCATGCAAAGCAAGCTCACAACGTTGACTGGCACTATTAATCTGCCACCAACTATGGTCGAACAGCCCTCTTCTATGATTTCGTAGAAGAGGGCTTTCGTCTTTATTCGTTCCTTTTTGTTGGCCTATCTGATTGTTTCATGAAAGCCCGGAATCAACTTGAAAGACCTGATCGTAAACTGTGATGATGGAGGTCGTATGGCGAATCGAAATGCTCGGCACTATACGAGCTTCAAACGGCGACATTGCCGTATCACGGTTCCGAACAAAACGAGTCGCTGCTCTTTTAGCCTATCTTGCAATCAATAAGTCCCGAGCCTTTTCACGAGACGAATTGGCTGAACTCCTCTGGCCAGAAGGCGAACCGGAAACCATCCGCCGAAATCTCAGGCAAGCTTTGCTCTCTTTGCGACACGCGGTGGAGCCGCCTCCGCTCCCCCAAGGTTCGATCATCTTGGCAGAGCAAGATCGATTGCAGATAGCCTCCAACCGGATTGTCACCGATGTTTCCGAGTTTGAAACACTCATAAAGCAATCTGAACTGCAAAGCGGACCAGATCGAATAGGAAAACTCAAACAAGCCATCGATCTTTATGCTGGCGACTTCTTGCCTGGCTTTCACGATGAGTGGGTCCAAAACGAGCGTCTTCGGCTAGAGGACTTACTTCTTAAGGCTATTTCTATGCTCGTGGCCGAGTGCGAGCTGATCGAGGAGCCCGAAGACGCTATCCACTATTTACGAATCGCCATCGACCACGAACCCCTTTCAGAAGCCTTGCACTACAACCTTATGCAGCAATACATGAAGGTTAACCGAGCGGCTAGTGCGGTAAAGCAGTTCGAGAAGCTAGAAGCCTTACTCCGAGAACAACTCGACACATTGCCAGAAGATGACACGATTCGATTAGCAGAGAGCGCTCGGGCTTCCATTGGTGAATCGATTGCGCCGAATGTTCGAAGAAAATCACAAACAGTTGAATCCCGGATGGCTATTGAGCCGCACATCAGTCGACTTCCGATTCAGCTCACACGTTGTTTTGGCAGAGATCGAGAAATCGATCAAATCGTTTCACTGCTTCAAAACAACCGGTTGGTCTCTGTACTTGGCCCAGCAGGAACTGGCAAAACAAGGCTGTCCATCGAGGTCGCGAAAGTCAGGTCATCCACAGAAAATGTCTTTTTCGTCCCGTTGGCTGACCTTGGCACGGCAGCAGAAATCCCAGATCAAATCGTTGAAGTCATCCGAGCCAAACACGGCAAAACTCCGGCAGAGCGAATAGCGAACGCGTTTTTCGATAACCCAGGACTGATCGTGCTCGATAACTTCGAACATCTCGTCGAGGAAGGCGCTTCCATCGTCTCCGAGCTTCTGATTTCGGTGCCGAAGCTCAAGTTTATCGTGACGTCGCGTCAAGCACTCAAGAATGTTGGCGAGCAAGAATTCCCACTTGCCCCGCTCCCTATTCCCATCAGTCTAGACATACGGTCTCAAGAGGAACTCTCCGAATTAGCCAAGAATCCCAGTATTCAGCTTCTGATTGATCGATGTCAGGCAGTTCGACCTGATATTCAGATAACAAAGCTGAACGCGCCTTACTTGGTCGAAATCTGCTCGAAACTCGAAGGTATCCCTCTCGCGATTGAACTGGCTGCAGGCTTATCGAATGCCTTCACTCCAAGTCAGATCACCAAGCATCTTGATAATCGACTTGCCGCACTCACAAGCCGAAAGCGCGATGTTGTTGAGCGACAAAGGAGTTTAAGGGCGGCGATTGACTATAGCTACAGCATCCTCTCAAAGGACCAACAAGCGTTGTTTGCGGCACTCTCAATTTTTCGTGGCGGTTTCACGGCCAAGGCAGCGGCTTCAATTCTCGGGGGAATTAGCAACGTAAGTTGCCTTGAAATCATCCTAGATCTCCAAGAGCGTTCGCTTCTTCGTTCGGAGGAACACGATGAGAATGGGGAAATCCGGTTTCGACTTTTGGAGACTTTCCGCGAGTTTGGTGATGAATCTCTCGATGTCGAAACCAAGCTAAACCTGAAACTGGCTCACGCAAACTATTTCACCCAGTTAGGCAAAGACTTTCAGGGCATAAATGAGGCCGCAACCCGAGCAATGATTCATGCCGTAGTCGACGCCGATTACGGAAATTACATCGCGGCCCTTGAGTTCTTGGTCGAGCAAAATAATCTTGACGATGCAGTGCGTCTGTTGATGCAGCTCACTACTTTGTGGGATGTTCGAGGCACGAAATCGCTTGAGAAACGTTTGGTGCACCAGATCGCAAACCTCCCAACGTTTAGCGAGGTCGATCCAGAACTCCGAATCGAGCTGCTACGAATGCTCGGAACAACTTATCTGCGAGACTCTGAGTTTCGTGCCGCCTACGACGCCTGCGAACGTGCCCTTGAGGTCGCCATAGATGCGAATATTAAGTACAGAATAGCTAGTTGCTACTTTGGAATGGCGCTCAATGCTGGGTTGCTTGGTGAACCCGAATCTTGCCTCGCACTCTGTGATCGAGTGCTGGAACACGCTGACCCAAACAACGGAATCCTGCTAGAGAGAACCTACGTTAGCATTGGAAGTGCTCAATGGGGACTCGGACATCTCAGCGAAGCGGAGGCTGCTTTTCGGAAAGCTCGTGAAGTATCCGTTTCCTTCCGCCATGGAGAGCCAGATGGCTTGATCATGGCGCATCTTGGTGGCGTCCTTCTCGACCAGAACAAGCTTGATGAAGCTATGGTTGCCGCCTCTGAAGGGATACGAATCAGCAAGATTTCGAAAAACGAGATCAGCTACGCGGCAAGTCTTTCGGTGATCGCTCGGTATCATCACGCCAAAATGAACTTCGAGGCGGCTCTGGCAACCAGTTTTGAAGCACTCCAGAAAGCCTCCGAAATGGAGATCGGGGTGTATGGGATGGAAACCATTCGAAGACATGCCTATATACTCGCCGATTCAGGATCGCTTCATCGGTCAGTCGTGCTAATCGCGGCTTCGATGGGAACGGGAGCTTTGGAAACAAAACACCAAACCGACGAAAGAGAAGCTGTTCTCGCACACCTACGAACATTACTTTCTAGTGCAGACTTCGAAAAAGCTTGGGCAACTGGCCTGGGTATGAATCTTGGAAATGCGTTTAATTTGGCGTTGAATTCTTAACATTTCCCTTCTGTTGATGTTTGGTTGACGGGCCTATGTTAGCGTTAAGGTCTGAGGATTCTTTTTTTGGTGGACTCATTCCTATGTTATCAATGAAAAAGGCTTTTACCCTTATTGAGTTGCTTGTGGTTATCGCAATCATCGCGATCCTAGCAGCTATCTTATTTCCAGTATTTGCTCAAGCAAAAGAAGCAGCAAAGAAAACTTCTTGCCTTTCCAACGTTAAGCAAGTTGCAGTCGCGACTCAGATGTACAACGGTGATTACGATGACACTGAGCCACTGATTCTTTACGCAACATTCAACGGCCCAGTCATGGATCAAAGCTATTGGTTTGGTCGATTTCACGTCGACTTTAGCCAGATGCGAGTTGAGTTCCAAACCGATGGCGGACTTCTGCAGCCTTATATGAAGAGTCAGCCAATCGTCGGGTGTGCTTCATCGGCAAGCACCCTCCGAGCAAGCAAGCTGTGGTCTAGCCCACCCTTCACGCTCGTCAACTTCGAGAATGCACCTCTCGGAATCGGCATGAACATTAACGTTGTGAAGTACTCAGGCAACGCTGTAAACGCCTCCGAAATTGCTTCGAGCGCTGAAACAATCTTGCTCGCAGACGGTGCCCAACTGAGCGGAAGCACTCTCTCAGTTGCCGTAAGCATTCAAGGTACGACCGGACTGCCAACAACCTACGGAATCCATTCAGACAAGGCAAACGTCGGCTGGGTTGACGGTCACGCGAAGTCAATGAGTCTTGGAAAGCGCCCGGTCTCGTACTACTCGGGACAGGACCAAAAAGATGCTTATGAGAAGGCTCACTTCGGCGACGTCATGAATGGATCCTATCCTTACGGAAACACTTGGGAGAACTACTATTACCGCGTTGACAAGCCCTAAGACCCTTGCCTTATTTCTCCTCATCCTTGTTGGATGTTCGCAGAAGCCGATAGATGCCCCGCAATCCGGGGCACCTTCGGCTTCGACAGAACTGTCCGACAAGCTATCGAAGATGACGCCCGAAGAGCGTGCCGCTTACGCCCAAAGCCACCAAGATGAATTGAAAGGAGCGTTCGGCGGAGCCCCCCAAGGAAGCACTCCATGAAGAAGCTAATCTTCTTGTTAGCCACATGCGCCTTCTCGTGCGCATCCTTTGCTGACCAATTCTTGACGATTGGTGACAGCGCACCGAGCTTCAAGCCAGCGGCTTGGCTCAAAGGGACGCCCGTTAAGTCGTTTGAAAAGGGCAAGGTGTACGTCGTCGAGTTCTGGGCGACTTGGTGTCATCCATGTGTTGACAACATTCCGCACCTCACCGAACTGGCAAAGAAGTACAAGGGCAAAGCAACGATCATCGGCTGCGATGTATGGGAAAACAATCAACCGATTGAGAAGGTTAAAGCTTTTGTCAAGAAGCAAGGCAGCAAGATGGATTACAACGTCGCTGCTGATGGCTCTTCGAATGAGATCGCAAAATCGTGGCTAACGGCAGCAAGTGAAGGAGGCATTCCCTGTTCCTTCATCATCAATCAAGAGGGCAAAGTAGCTTGGATCGGGCACCCTGCCTCGATGGAGACTGCGCTTACCCAAGTAATCGAAGGCAAATTCGACGTTAGCGCAGCCAGAACAGCGAGAGAAAACGACAAGACGATCGTTAGGCCGATTACAGAAGCAATTGAATCAAAGGACTACGCCAAGACAGTCCAACTCATCGACGCTGCGATTGCGAAAGATGCAAAGAATCGATATAGATTCATGTATCAGTTGTTAACTTGTCTGTTCTACACAGATGCTGATCGAGGCAAAAAGCTATCCCGAGAAGTTATTGAAGAAGCGCAGAAATCGATTGGTGTTTACAACATGGTCGCTGCGATCTTTGCTACCGAATCTGGTTATTCGAAAGAATCCTATGCCTTTGGGTTGAGCATTGTCGACGAAGGATTAGGACTGAACCAACAACTGCCGTTATTCAAGGGAATGAAGGCGGCGATACTGTTCAACTCCGGCGATAAAGAGGGAGCCGTAAAGCTCTGTGAAGAAGCTCTCGCTCTAGCGGAAGGTGACTCGCACGTTTCGCCGCAGTTCAAACAAACCCTCCAGAAGAACCTGGAAAAGTTTAAATCCAAATAAGCAGCAGGAAATTCGATAGGCTCGGGGGTGGCATGATGCCACCCCCATTTTTTTATTTCCCTGCCACCGAGTACATATCGCGAACATAGTCGCGGATCATTCGTGAAGTCGAGAAGTTGTAAAGGCTGGTGCCAATGGATTGCTTCATGACTTGAACCCACTTCTCGGGAATTCCGTCGCTGTTTCTCTCAAAGAATGCGGGCAGAACCTCTTCTTCCAGAACCTTGTAGAGATTGTCGGCATCCAGTTTGTCCTGAATCTTGTAGTCTTCAGGCATTTCTCTGCCGCCAATCGCCCAGCCGTTTTTGTGCTTGCCTGACACGTACCCTTCATCCCACCAACCGTCGAGGATGGACGTATTGGGCACACCGTTAGCGGCAGCCTTCATCCCGCTCGTTCCCGAAGCTTCCAGAGGACGACGCGGATTGTTCAGCCACATATCGACACCCTGCACCAGCTTTTGCCCAGTTTCCATGTCGTAGTCCTCAAGCAAGAACACTTTTCCTTTGAACTGCTTCTTTTGAGTCAGGGCATACACCTGCTCGATCACCTTCTGACCGCTTCGGTCGTTCGGGTGAGATTTCCCGGCGAAAAGCACTTGGACCTTGCGCCCCTTCGCGTTCAGCAATTTCGTGATCCGTTTGACGTCGGTGAAGAGTAGTCCAGCACGCTTATAAGTGGCAAACCTTCGCGCAAACCCAATCAGGAAGGCGTCTGGATCGAGGCAGTCGGCGTATTTTGCGAGTTCACTCGGACCCTCCCCGTGGCGAGCATGGGTTTGGAACAGACGATCCTGTGCAAACGCGATGAGAGCCGCCTTTTGAGCAAGATGCGCATGCCACAATGCCTTATCGTCGAGCGAAAGCGCTGGTTCCCACACTGGCCGCTCTTCGGCTTTCACAATTACTCTCGACTCAGTTTCGAAACTGGCTCCAGCCCCGGTAAAGAGGCACTGCATCTCTGGTCCAAGCCAGGTTGGCATGTGAACACCGTTTGTCACTGCGATCACCTTTTTGCCAGCAATCTTGTGCCAAGTCTTGTCTGCCGTCTTGCCATGAAGAATGCTCACACCATTAGCAGCAACCGTGTGTCGTAACGCAAACGCTGTCAGATCGAACAATTCTGGGTTAGCATCTGCTCCAAGTCCAAGTTTGAGAACATCGTCAGCCTTGAACGCCGCACCGGTCAAGTTCGCATCGAGCAGTTGACGAGTGAGATCAGCAGAAAACCGCTCGTTACCTTCAGGAACTGGCGTGTGAATGGTCAGAATTGAGTTCTTCGCCACCTGCTTTTTGGCATCGGCAAGAGATACTCCAGACGCCGTCAACTGACGAAGCCTTTCAAGAATAAGGAATGCCGAGTGTCCTTCGTTGAGGTGATAACTACTCGGCTTCAAGCCTAACGCTTCAAGTGCCCGAACTCCGCCTACGCCAAGAACCAACTCTTGATAAATTCGCATTTCGCGCCAGTTGGTATAGAGTTGGCTGGTCAACTTTCGATCTTCGGGCTTGTTCTCTGGCAAATCCGTATCGAGCAAAACCAAAGGGGTTCTTCCGACGGACATGAGCCAAACCGCAGCATAGGCTTTCCGACCCGGAAGTTCAACCGAGATTGTTAATGGCTCCTCACTGCCCGGTTTCGCAACCCTTCTTAGCGGATTTTCCGCCGGGTTCAAACTCGGATACAAAGCCTCTTGACGCCCCGACCAATCGATGATCTGGTGGAAAAAACCACGTCGATAGAACAGCCCGATTCCTATAAAGGGGAGGGCTAAATCAGAGGCTTCTTTGCAATGGTCTCCTGCGAGAATTCCAAGACCACCGGCATACTGGTTCATCGATTCGTGGATCGCATACTCTGCGCAGAAATAGGCAACGGGCCCATCGCCTACGCTTAGCCCCGAATGGGAATACCACGCCTCATCACCCGTTTGAAGATACTGATCAAGGGCGACCGCCTGGTCACGCACCGTCTTGACGAAATCTGGATTGCTCGTAAATGGTTGCCAATCATGGACAGAAAGGATGATCTGAACCGGGCTGGCCTTCTTTGCCCACAAATCAGGCGAAAGGGTCTGGAAAATTCGTTGGGTTGCTGGAACCCAAGTCCAGCGAAGGTTGTACGCAAGATCAAGTAACCCAGAGAGTGAGTCTGGAACGTAAAGCGACGGGAGTGGGAGAGTTGAAATCTGGTTCAGGATCATCGTTGAAGGACACCTCGACAAAGACCGATATTCCTATTGTTGCACGTCAAGACCAACGTTAACACCTGTCTAGATTAATGCGTTAACGTGAATAACTATTCACAAAGTTATCGTGAATAGTATTCACAACTAAGCTATAGCTTAAGCCACTTCTTCATCTTCTCGAACTTCTTCGGCCCGATTCCACGAACATTCATGACCTCTTCGACAGAGGCAAATCCGCCATGGAGTTTTCGGTAATCGATGATGCTTTGAGCCGTGCTAGGACCAATCCCGGGGACAGACTGAAGTTGCTCTGAACTACCAGTGCTCAAACTCACGGGGCCAGAAGGATGTTTCGGCCCAGAGCTACTTGAATGCTTTTCACTTGAACTGGGATTTGAGGCGTAATGCTGATTAGGGGCGCCACCGGCGTATGGCTCCGCAACTGTTTCTTTGTTCTTCGTTACATCCTTGAACGGGACGAAGACTTGAGTTCCATCCTCCAGTAAAGCAGCCAAGTTGATGGACTCAAGGTCGGCATCTTGGGTCGGGCCGCCCGCGAACTTCACCGCATCATCGACTCGCGACCCTGGCGCAAGTTTGGCCATCTGGGGTGCTTTGACTGCACCAACGACATGAACGACAACGCTCTGGAGTTCTTTCGGTTTTGCCTCTGGATCGGTTTGCAAGGTCGATTCACGATGTATTTGCAGACCAACACCCTCGGATACCGACCTAGTACCGAGCCAAGTGAAAAAACCGACGGCAATTGCACCTAGTAGCAAGTACGGAATCCAATCAGACGGCTTCTTGTGCCCCATTGGGTTACATTTTAGCGCCGAACATGCAACTAATGACGTTATCCAACAATCAAGGCTTCAGATTCGGACTATGATTTTGCTGACCATTCGACGCCGTTTGGCGTATCGCGAAGCTCAATCCCCATCGCAAGAAGTTCATTTCGAATCTCGTCGGCTTTGGCAAAGTCCTTTGCCTTCTTTGCTGCCGTTCGCTCTTCTATCTTCGACAAGATCAGGGCTTCGTCCACTTTCGTTTCAGCTACGGGAACCGGTACTTCGGCAACTCCTCTCACTATTCCAAGAAGATCGTTGATTTGGTCTAGGAATTTCTTGGCACTCGTCGCAGATGCGAGGCTTAGTTTGTCGGCTTCTCGTGAGATGCTCTTAGCCCCCTCAAGCGCCTTGGCCAAAGCTACAGACGTGTTTATGTCGTGACACATGGCATCAAGCGCCTCGTCGTAGAGGGTAGCCAGTGTTTCACCAAGTTCATCTGGGCCAAGACGGGCAGCCTCTAGCGCTGCGTCTGCGGCGGCATCAGCGCGCTTCATACGCTGGATATTCCCAGCGGCATCGGCGAGTGTTTGTTCCGTAAAGTTCAACTCCTTGTTAAAGTGAGTCGACATAAGAGCCAACCGAAGAGCGAGAGGCTCGATACCTCGTTCAAAAATGTCTCGAACGGTGTAGAAATTCCCCTTGCTCTTACTCATCTTTTCGCCACCAACGAGCAAGAAGCGGGTGTGAACCCAGTGATCGCAGAACTGTTTTCCTGTTAAGGCTTCGCTCTGAGCGATTTCGCACTCGTGGTGAGGAAACTTGTTGTCTTCCCCGCCACTATGCAGGTCTATCGTATCGCCGAGGTAAGCCCGCGCCATGACAGAGCACTCAATATGCCAGCCAGGGAATCCCCAACCGAACGGCGAGTACCACTGCATCAGGTGTTTGTCATCTTTTTTCCAAACGGCAAAGTCGGCTTGATCGCGTTTGTTGTCATCTAGAACAACATCCCTTACCGCATCCATCAAGTTGTCCCGCGTATTTCCGCTCAAGCGACCGTAATTTGGAAAGCTTTCGACGCTAAAGTAAACGCCTGTCGGAGTTTCGTAGGCGTGTCCTTTCTCGATCAATTCGTTTGTCGCGAGGATCTGTTCGCGTACGTGCTGCGTAGCTTTCGGCCGGATTTCGGGTTCAGTCAGGTTGAGTCGAGCCCAATCGTTTCGATAAGCCTCCGCGTAATATTCTGCTAACTCCCAGACATTGTTGAAGTGCTCGCCTTCTTTACTTCGAAGGGCGCGTTCCATTTTGTCTTCGCCCCCAGCATCCGCAACATCATCTTGGGTGAGGTGCCCGACATCAGTGATGTTTGACACCCAAGTGACCTTCCAACCAAGCGCTCGAGCCGTTCGAACAATGAGGTCAGAGGTGATGAAACTTCGGAAGTTCCCAATATGAGCGTAGGAATAGACCGTAGGTCCACACGAGTAAAAGCGTAAGTGGTTTGGCTCCTGCGTAACAAGCGGTTTGACCGTTCGCGAGAGTGAATCATAAAGCCGGAATACTTTATCGCTCATATAGACTAAGTAGTTTACCGCCGAGTCAATGATTGACTTCGACACGTTAATTCTACGAGGCTCCAACCATTTGACTCATAGGTTCGACTGGTAAATCATGAAAATGAGGGCTGGCTTTGTTCTCGGTTTGAGCTTGACATCCGGATCTTGTCTTGCACAATCAGCAACGAAGTGGACCGCTGGGTTTGATGTCGCCACGGTTCAAGCCCGCAAACTACACCGGCCGATGCTCGTGGTTGTGAACGAAAACCAAGGCAGGATGCGCAGTATCATGTCTGCAATTTACGGCATGTCAGGTTCAAAACAGCTCAATCGGTGGATTCTTGTACAGGTGACTGACCCGCAAACGGCTGTCCTGCTACGTCGCAAATTCAAAGTGACTTCAACTCCGATTCTTCTTTTCTTGTCTCCATCTGGAGATCTCATCACGAAATCGGCTGGATATCACTGGTCAGGTCTACTCGCCTCAATGATGGACTGCGCCGAACAACTCTACCGAGATCGGGAAATGCTCACCTCTGGATCCAAGCGTTTACCCAAAATTAGCAAATTGCTCCTGACGCTGAAACTTGCGGCATGGAAAGGGGACGACGGTAGCGTCTCCCGGTTTATGAATGGAACACGATTCAGCCCCAGTTTTAATGCGCAATTACGGGAGATATTTATCGGCCTAGCAACAACCTCCCTTGCAGGCGGCGATTTAACTAAAGCCTCAACCTATTTCGAAAAAGCTATTGGGTACACCTTCAGCCAATCAGCTTTGAGCGCTAGTCAAATTCGACTGGCATTCTGCCAAATGCGGTTGGGACAGCCGAACAAGGCGGTGACTCTGTTGCGGACTGCATTAGCAAATCCAATGATCAATGAAGACGAAATCTTTGCCGCGAGTCGCCTTCTCCAGTTTATGCCACCAACTGCTATAGGCACCCAAACTCGTCGGTGACTTACTCACCGAACATTAAAGGCGGGGAACCAGTGTCCCCCGCCTATCCCACCCGTTGCTCTGACTACAGAGCGCTCATCGATTAGCCTCGAAGAAGGTTCAGAACTTGTTGAGGAGCGGAGTTCGCTTGACCCAACACGCTCATACCTGCTTGCTGCAGAATCTGGAGCTTGGTGTACTTGGTCATTTCTTCGGCAACGTCTGTGTCTTGGATTGAGCTAAGAGAGGATGATAGGTTCTCTTTTGCAACACCAAGCGTTCGTATATTCGACTCAAGAACGTTGCGCTGGAAGTTACCAATCTGGCCACGTGCTCGGCTGACGTCGTCGATGGCTTTATCGATAACGCTGATAGCGTTCGAAGCGCCTGCGGCAGTAGTCAGGTCGAGGTTGCTCATGTTGAGGCCAGAAACAGCACCAGTGCCGAGGTTGCTTGCAGAATAGTTACCTAGTGACAAGCTTGCCGTTTGACCAGCGTTTGCACCGATCTGGAAGGTACTGCTTCCCACAACAACCTGACCGACTGCAGCCGCGGTGGTGTTTGTGTTTCCACCCGAAGCCGTAAGCGTGAGCGTGTTGCCATCTGCGTCCGCCAAGGTCAAGCCGCCGTTTCCATTGAGGCTACCAGTGAACAGAGCTGTCGCCGAACCGATTGAAACGGTGACATGTGCGTCTGAAGCAGCCGTCGATGTGAGGGCGCCGAGAACGCCATTAGCATCAGTGATATTGACTTTACCGGTTGAGCCATACTCGTTAGCCGTAAAGGTGAGACCTGTAGCGCCCATCGATGCGGTGACGCCAGTCTGGCTCGAAGCTTGGTTGACACTCTTGATGACATCGTCGGCAGTTGCAGCTGAGGTGAAGTTGAATGTTGTACCGTTAACGGTAAACGAACCTGCACTTGATACAGCTGCGGTCAACGCGGTCATCGCTGTCGAAGTCTTCGAAGCTTGCACTGCTGCAGTAACCGCACCAAGGGTGACGGTTGCGTTTGCTGTCAGAGCCGCGCCAGCAAATGAGCCACCGATGTTCAGGGACGAAACCTTTGTGGAGTCAGAGACTGCACTGGTTACACCAGATGAACCATCAAGGAGCTTCTTGCTACCGAACTGTGTGGTTGTCGAGATTCGAGTGATCGAGGAAGCAATCGAAGCCATCTGCGATTGGTTCGCTTGGATTTGTGATGCAGTCTGAGTTGCACCGTTACTTGCCGCAACCGCGAGTGTTCGTGCGTCGTTCAACAGTTTGTTGACTTCTTCGAAAGCGCCTTCAGCAGTCTTCGAATAGTTAACTGCGTCCTGGCTGTTCGTGATTGCTTGGGTGATACCACCGATTTGCGAGCCGAGTTTCTTTGCCTGGATAAGGCCGGCTGGGTCATCCGCTGCTGAGTTGATCTTTAAACCTGTAGATAGGCGTGTGATCGACTTGCTGAACTCGGAACTTGTGGTTCCCAAGTTTCGCATAGCGTTCATCGCGTTGACGTTAGTGTTGATTCGAAATGACATGGATCCTCCGTGACTGCTGCCAGTTCCACCTGCCTAGCGCCGTTACGACATAGAATGCCGTTCAACGTGGGCCCTCCTGACCCCAAGCCGCTGTATCCTTAGGTTCCATCCATAGAACGCTTTTCTGGTTACAGACTGGACATGCTTTCCCTGGTACGGTTGCCGTATTCCGTTTCTCTTGCGTCTGGACCCCGGTATTGTCACTAGGATTTCGAAAACTGGTAACTGTGGCACGCATTTAAAATTCGTGCTCACCTATATGAAATCAAAGGAGTATATGTCTCTATATGTTCACGCCATATGACTGGCAAGAAGGAATCGGGCATCGAGCTCAGTACATCGAAGCCAAACTAATGCAAGGGATGCCTGTAGTGGCCATATCAGTTCCAGATGGAATTCTGATCGCCACTTATCGACGGCAAGTGCCTAAGATCTATGAGATATATGACCGACTTGCCTTCGCCGCGGTAGGCCAACAGTCGGACATCGAATCACTTCGATCGGCGGCCCTTGAGTATGCAAGCAAGGAAGGTTACAACCGAAGCGAAAGCGATGTCACTGTTCAAAGAGTTGTAACAGCCTTAAGCGCGCCCTTGAAGAGGGCATTTGGCGACTTCAACACGTCTCCAGTAGTCGCAAGGAGCTTTTTCGCCGAGGTTGGACAAACCGTAGAGGACGATCTCTACTACGTTCTTGATTACGATGGCGACTATTCAATTACTAGGTCAAGGGTCGCTATTTCTGGCTCTATTGAGTCTGGGCAAACACTAGAAGATGAGCTTTCCAAGCTAGAAGCCAGTGATCTAGGTTCGTTAACAGCTCAACTGAAAACTCTGATATTTAACTCCACTCAAGGGGACAAGGCAGAGTCAGATGATCCTGTTCCCGATACCTTTACCTTTGAGGCTGTATTGCTAGAACGAGCCGAATTGCATGACAACCGCTTCCGCCGACTTTCTGAGTAGATACTGACCGGTTTGTCCTGGCCTAAAATGTACGATAAGCTACCGAGTATTCTGTAGAAAGATGCCTGAGGAATTGAAAGACGGTGCAGAAAAGCGCGCTCCATCTGGCCTTTCTGTAAGGATTTTTTCGGCGTTCGGCATCCCCGTTCGAGTTCACTTCACGTTTCTTCTTTTTCTTACTTGGTTGGCGCTTTCGGGAAAGTCGAGCGAAGCGTCCATCTATAGCGCCCTCGTGGTTGCTCTCTTCTTCTGCGTGCTCCTTCACGAATTTGGGCACGCTCTAGTTGCCCGAGCTTTTGGGGTAAAAACCCGCGACATCACGTTGTATCCAATGGGAGGCGTTGCGATGTTGGACTCGCGCCCCACCGCTTTCCAGGAGCTGTGGATTGCACTTGCTGGACCAGCTGTCAACGTTGTTATCGCCGTTTTGCTCTTTTTCTACTTGCTCGTTGCCGGCATTTTGAACATGGATCAGGCGACGAATTTCGATTCGTTTGCCATGACATTGATGATTGCGAACCTTGGTCTAGCGGCATTCAACCTCATTCCTGCCTTTCCAATGGATGGGGGCCGTGTTCTTCGGTCGCTCTTGGGTTTGGCTCTGCCTGACCGACAGGCAACCAAAATTGCTGCAGGAGTCGGGCAAGTTCTGGCTTTGCTATTGGGCTCGGTTGGCCTTGCAATGGGAAATTTCATCCTGGTCATAATCGCCTTTGTTGTGTTCATCGGTGCCAGTCATGAGGTCACGGCAAGTGTGACTAGAACCCTCATTGCAGGACACCTTGTCAAAGAAGTCATGGTGACCGATTTTGTTTCGCTCCAGCCCAACGATCTCTTATCGAAAGCAAGCGAGTTGTCCTCAAGTTCCAACCAACCGGACTTTCCTGTGTTATTCGGAGATGAGGTTCTTGGCTTGCTTCGAAAGATCGACATGCAAACTGGGCTCTATAATAACGGACCGGCCTCGTACGTGGCTGGAAGTATGAAACGGGAGTTCACCCAAGTCAGCCCAGAAGCAAAACTTGAAGATGCTCTAGCCAAAATGAACGATCAGAAAGGCGAGACTTTACTAGTGACTGAAAATTCTGTTCTGGTTGGTCTTCTCACTAACCACTCAGTGTCTCAATTCATCAATACACTGGACATCCCGCAAAGGCAAAATGGGGCACTCTGAGACTAATTTAGGTCATCAGTCGTTAATTCAAGATATAGTTGCTCTTTTTTTAAACTAATTTCCCGCCGGGCGCGTCCTTATCCAATCTAGCCGTATACATTGCCGCGCAACTTAATAGATAGTTGAATCTTATTTGATTATTGCCTCAAGGCTTTTCATAACTATTAATTACACGGTAGCTACGTACTCCTTTCAGATCTAAGGATCCTGTAACCTTGCCGATCACACAAAATTGCTAGCCATTTATTTGCACTTCCTTACAAAACTAAACATATACTAGGGATGCTCCAAAAAATTGGCGGGGTTTTAGTTTAGTTACAAGGTGATCATTTCATTGAGACAACAATATTCTTCTATAAGTTGCCTAGGATCTATCGTTTCTTTCTCAGCTTTAGCTTTGACAGCCATTTCCCACGCATGAACCGGCTACGTCGCGATACCAAACAGCGTTCATTTCGCTTCCAATCGCCTGGCGCGCCTCGCAAGTTCCTCCAGTACTGGAGTAGTTAATCCCAACCAAGTGCTTCAGATCACCGTTAGCCTGGAGCCAAGAAATATGGCAGGACTTCAGGCTTATGCAAATGCTGTTAGCAACCCATCTTCACTTCTTTATCGGCAATTTCTAAGCCCAGAACAGGTTGGCACTATGTTCGGCCCGTCGGCTTCTGACGTTCAAACTGTCATCGACCAGCTCAAGTCCAACAGCGTCAAAGTTACATTTGTGAACAAGAGTGGCTTGACAGTTTTTGCAGAAGGAACTGTTTCGAACATTCAGAAAGCGTTTAAAACTACCGTTTCAACGATAAGTGTTGATGGCGTAAACGTTAGAACAAACTTAACATCGCTTATGGCCCCGTCCTCGGTCGCGAGCAAGATCCAGAGTGTCGACGGCATTGACAATTCAATCACTTTTAAGCGCCGAGCTACCACCACACTTTTGACTCCGCCCCGATACCAAGGCGCTTACGGACTCACAAACGCATACAGTAGTGGTTTCACTGGCAAGGGCGTCAACATCGCTTTTGCGAACTGGGACGGCCTAAGAACGACCAACTTACCGTATTGGTATTCGGCTTATAGCCTTCCCACTCCGTCCGGTGGAGTAGGTTCAAACGTTACGTTCATCAATGCGACAGGAAGCGGCACCGCATTCCATAACTCCACGCCACAAGGAGAGGGGGATCTTGACCTTCAGATGATCTGCGGTACGGCTCCGCTTGCGAACATCTACGTTTACGAGTCATCAACGGCGGATGGTGCCCCATTAACTCGTGTGCTTTCCCGCATTCAAAGCGACAACATTGCAGATATAGTTTCGGAAAGCTGGGGATGGGCGACTTATCGATGGGCTCGCATAGGTGGCACGTGGTCAGGCACCTACACCACTTCTACATTTAACGCGGCACATACTCTTCACGTTGCCATGACCGCGCAAGGCATCACCTATATGGCCGCAACTGGCGATACAGGCACAGACGAGTTGAAGAACGTGAACAGCGGTACGACCTCCTTCACTCGTTACGGCTATCCCGCCATCGAGCCTGAAGTTCTTCAAGTAGGTGGCTCCGTTGCGACGATTGATACCATTACTGGTGCTCGCAGCGTCGAGAAGAGTTGGGGGCTTTCAGGCGGTTATGCTGGAACAGGCGGATACAACCCTTACGACAGCCCAGCCAACGGATTTGCATACAACACAACTCCAAGTTGGCAGTCGAGCAAACTCGCAACTCAATCAGCGGCTCATCCATATCGACTACTTCCTGACCTTGCCGCTCATGCGTCAGGTGCAGACGGACTTTCACCCTATGGATGGATCATCTACTACAACTACGGAACAAGCAATCCTCTCGGAACACAAGTTTACATGGATGGTACAAGCGCAAGCAGTCCTGCAACTGCGGGTTCGTTAGGCATCGTTCTCCAGAGATTGTTCGCAGGTGTAACTCCTAATTCAAGTCGCTCAAACGTCCGACTCGGTCGAATCCAGGATTACCTCTATCTGAAAGGCGGAAACACATCCGTGTTTTACGATATAACGACAGGAACAACCATTGGAAACCTCCTAGGCACTTCCACCCCGGCAACTCCTGCCGCAGGCTGGGACTATGCAACGGGTTGGGGCTCATTGAATTTTGACGGCCTCTACCACTCGTTCTTCACCGGCAAGAAATAAGCCCAAGTCACCAGGATTTTGATACAAAAAAATGAACAGTAAAATCGCGATTACACTCGGGTTTATCACCCTTGCCGCTTACTCATCGGCATCAATGACCCTTTACACAGAATCGTTCGACGATGTCGCAGACGCATATGGCAACACAACATTAAGCGCACTGACATCCAGAGGATGGGCGTACAGCAACCTAAGTAGCCCAGCCGGACTTACTTCCTGGTTTGCTGGTGAGACCAGCTACATTACCGCAGACCAGTCTTCGGCAAACATCTTAAACCCTGGTTCAAACGTCAACTACATCGCAGCAAACTACAACAATACAACGTTCTCCGGAGGAACCATTAGCAATTACTTGTTCACTCCTGTCTCGACGTTGGCTAGTGGCGACACGTTTACCTTCGAAACAATTAGCGACGGTATCGCTCCTGACTCGCTGGAAGTTCTCTACTCAACCAATGGTTCGAGCACGAATGTAGCCGATTTCAGTCATGTCGCACTGCAAATCAACCCGACGCTTTCTTCAAGTGGCTACCCAACTGGTTGGACCCAATACACAGTAACCCTCCATGGAATTGCAGCCGGAACAACCGGGAGACTTGCGTTCCACTACAACGTCACTAATGGTGGCTTGTACGGAGCAAACAGCAGCTATATTGGCATTGACAGTGTCAAATACGAGGCGGTGCCCGAGCCAACAACTATAGCCGTATTGTTGGTAGGAGCAGCTGGTTTCCTCAAGCGACGAAACCGCAAGTAAGTAACCTTCAGCCCCTCTTCTATACATTGAGAGGAGGGGCGATTTTGTGCCTAAACCTTTGGAGGTTCTACGGGCATAAAAACAGTTGATAGCTGCCTGGGAGCAGCGGCAAAAACAACCTCGTGGGTCTCACGAAGCTCTAGCGCTTTAAGCAATAAATGGTGCCGGAATTCAACTTCTTCACTAAAGGTTCCCACCTCAAGAAAGCACTGTACTAAAACACCAATAGAAGATTCCGAGGGGTCATTTAACTCGACGACAGTCTGACCACTTTGCACGATTCCCTGTTCTGAAATCCACTGTTCCAAAGCTACGCAGTACGAGTCGATCGCTTCCGGTCCGCAATCGTAACTTAACCGAAGGCTTAGCCTCTGTCGGCGAAAACGCCGAGACCCAAAATTCTCAACAGACGCGCGAATAAGGTTTGCGTTCGGGAGAGTAATCACGGTGTCTTCGAATGTTCGCACCCGAGTTGAGCGCAGATTGATTTCCTCAACAACACCCTCAACTTTGTCAATCTTCACCCAGTCTCCAAGCGCAAACGGCATGTCGAACAGAATGGTCAAGGAGCCAAACAGGTTCTCGACGGAATCCTTTGCGGCGAGAGCCATGACCAAACCACCCAACCCAAGCGTGGCCATCAAACTTGTGAGCGCTTTAGACCCCACATAAAGCTCCACCGCAGCGAGAACGCCTCCCACGATGATCACGGCACGCACTAGCTTCCTTATCATGGGGATCAGAAGCCTTTCAGCCCGCTCATATCCGGTTGCTCGGCTCGCAAGGGTGTCACAAATGGCATCCCATCCGCCGTTAATCAAGAGAACCGTCCCAATGATCAGCAGAGATTGACTGAGCAGTCCTAACCGATATTCGAATCCCGATGGCAAAGCAAGGTCAGAAAGGACGATATAGCTGAAAGCAGCGGCCCCAATGACTGTACTTGCTCTCTCAATCGCTCCTTTGGTCGTCACGGCCGTCGGTTGGGTGGAAAAACGGTCTCGAACCTTGAGCAGCCGTTTGACAATCGCGCCGCATACGTATCCCGCAACGGCGGATATCACAAAGAGCGCGAGAACACCTAACCATTGCCAAACTGCAACCTTGAAGAAGGTTTTCTGAAGCCAAGATGGAAAGCTTTGAGCCCATTCGGGGAGTTGTTCGAGCTGCGCTGCAGCTATCAAAATAAACAATATCGCAACGACCAGCATGAAAAGTCTCTTCATAAGGGTTTCTTCTCCCATCGGGCAATGAACCGAGAAAGAACAGGAGCAATAACGAGCGCAGGCAAGAACGCGGCAACCGGCAGCCTCTTAATATCAAGCAGAAGAAGCCCAGTTCCGAGCAGCATCGCTCCGCCAACAGCCGTCGCTTCTGCCATCGCTGCCTCGTCTTGAGCGAGTATTTGAAGCGGTTTTGCAAGCAAGGTGATCAAACCCTGAAATACCAGGAGGATGAATGCTGAGACAAGAACACCAACTCCCAAGGTCGCAGCGAAGAAAATAGCGCCGATCCCGTCGAGGGTCGATTTTAGCGCCAACAATTCGATCTTCTTTTCCAGAGCGTCTTGCAAACAACCCAGAAGCGTCATTGGACCAACGCAAAAAACGAGGGTTGGGGTGATGACTGCCTCAACGAATCTCCCCTCACCACCAACAGTGTTTTTTGCCCAGAGTGCAAAGCTGTCTAGACCCTCTTGCAAGCCAAGCATGAGTCCAATAATCGAACCTATTGCAATAGCTCCAACTACTACCAAAACGTTTTTGCTCTGAAAGAACATTCGCGCGGAAAGCAAGCAGGTGACCAAGCCGAGACCGCCAAGAATAGCAGGCTTATAGTGTGCAGGAATATGGTTGCCCAGCGCTAAACCAATCAGCGACCCAGCCGTAACCGTGGCCGTGTTCAATAAGGTTCCACGCATAGCAAATATGCTACCGCCTCACTTGGGGCGTTGACTTAAGATAGCACTCGAGACTTCAGGGGTCGAAGCAAGGCTTTGTACAACCTTATCGATCCCTTCTGTTCGAATTCGTGACTGTAGTTCCGCAACAACCGGATCCGACCCGGCATTAAACTGAAGTGCGGCCCACACACCTCTTATCAGCGGACTAGCGTCTACGTTTGACTCAAGGCAAAGTTGAATGGCCCCCATAAATCGATCTTCGGGACCCAGTTTTCGGAGTGGGTCCGCCCCAACGCGCAACACCTGATCACCGAGAGCGCGGTTGGCGAATCTTCGAAGAAGGTCGGAAACATGATCCACGAGATCGGCCAAAATGAGGTTTGGGTAGCGCCTTGAAAGCCCCATTGCGCTTGCCATCATTGCTTCTTCAGCAGCTTTTCGAATCTCCACGTCAGCGACAGCGTCACAAATCAGTTGATATCCTTTTTGAAAGCCGAGGTAGGCGACAGTGGCATGGCCGGCGTTGTGAATGAATAGTTTTCTTTCGACGTATGCCTCAAAAGGAGTGATGGGTTTGAGGTGCGCAATCTTCGGAACTACCCCTCTGAAGGCTAGCGCATCCACCGGCAGTTCACAATAAGCCTCGACGGCAACCCGTAATGGATCTGCCTTTTGTTGCTCGGTCGAGCGCGTCGGAACCATTCGACCGATGCTCGCCTCGACAAAACCGACCTTTTCATCGAGATACAGATGCATCGAATCCGGCATTTGCTTTCGGATTTCTTCTCTCAAGAATTTGCTGGAATGCAGCATATTTTCACAGATTATAATGTCGAGAGGCTGAGTTCTTTGGCTGAGTCCCGCCGCCAATGCAGGCACGATCTTCGGTAACGCATGGACTCCGACAGCAGTCGAACAGATGTCGGCAGATGCCACTTCACTGGCAACTTTTGCCAAATTAAGGGCGCTCACTGCCGACACGTTTTGAACAAGGAAACTGCTCGGAGTTTCCTCGGCAATGTCGATCCAATATTCGTTTCGATCATTCAGAGCTTCGACGACTGCCGGTAGAGCTTCGATAAACGTCGTCTGGTACCCCGACTCAAAATAGAGTTGCCCAAGAAATCCTCGGCCGATGTTGCCAGCACCAAAATGGACGGCCTTCATTTTGGTTAAAGCACGATGCCAGCGCGAGTAATGTCGTGGAGGTGAACCATTCCAATCGGCGTGTTTTGGTCATCCACAACCGGAAGTTCGATAATCTTATAGCTCTCCAAAATCTCTAGCGCTTTGACCGCCATCATGTCCGGTCGAGCTACCTTCGGGTTTCGCGTCATGACCGTTCCAATCGGCAACGTAAGATCGACTTCGTCTCGGCTCAGATAACGCCTTAGGTCGCCATCGGCAAAGAACCCGACAAGACAACCTGACTGATCGACCACGCTAGTCGCCGCCATTTTCGAATTCGTCATCACGTAGATCGCGTCTCGAATGGGGGTTTCTTCGTCGACCACCGGGTTTTCTGTTCCCTTATGCATGATGTCTGAAACCTTTGTTAACAACCTTCTGCCAAGAGATCCGCCTGGGTGCCGTAAAGCATAGTCCTCCGGTCCGAAACCGCGAGCATCCAACAGCACAATCGCCAACGTGTCTCCAAGAGCGAGCATCGCCGTGGTGCTGGAGGTTGGAGCTAAGTTGAGGGAACAAGCCTCCTTCTCTACGTGCAGGATGAGCGGAACGTCGGATGATTTTGCCAGTTCACTATCGGGGTTCGATGTGACCGCGATGAGCGGCGTTTTAAAGTGCTTCAAGTAAGGAAGGATGCGGAGAACCTCTTCGGTTTGACCTCGGTGCGAGAAGGCGATGATCACATCCTCGCCCGTAATCATTCCTAGGTCGCCATGAACCGCCTCGCCAGGGTGAACGAAAAACGAGGGGGTTCCTGTTGAAGCCAAAGTTGCCGCCACTTTTTTACCAATGAGCCCGGCCTTGCCCATTCCTGTCGTGATCACGCGCCCTTTGCACTTCAGCATGAGCTCAATCGCGTCGATGAACCGATTATCGATCACCTCACTGACGTTAGCGACGGCCTCGGCCTCCATCTTGATAATGGTTCTGCCGCGCTCTATTAGTTGATCCGATGTCAATTTGCTACCTCGAGCAGTTCAGCTTCCGCTTCTTTTGTCCACTGACCGTGGTTCAGCTTCTCGGCCACAGTGGGATACTTCGAAATCAGCTCTTCCAGCTTGAGCAGAGGCAAGTTCGTGAGTTTCGGATAGATCACAATCTTCCCATCCATGGTGCGGTTTTCAACGGCACGAAGACCTTCAACCGCGCCAGTCATTCCCCCTACCGCTGCGACAGACGAGTTTGTGTCCAAAAGCCCTTCGGAGACTTTTGAGAGGACCGCGCGCATGTCGCGTGGCTCACTACCGCTCGTCCCAAACAAGAAGAGCTTCTTCTCGATCACAGAGTCCAAGTCGATTTCGTGCTTAACAGGGGCTGGAATACCTGCAAAAACGTTAATGACGGCAGAGTGATTGCTTCTGACAATCGCATCCTCGATGAGAGCGGGGATCGGCGCCATCAGCGCGACATAGTCAAACGAGTCGCTGGAATCGAGTTGCGTCTTGGTCACTAGCTGCTTACCAATCCCTTCAACTTTATCTTTGAGCGCCGTCAATCGATGCTCTGAAACATCGGTTGCAATCACCTTCGACTTGGCAAAAATGCTCGCGTCACGAATGACATGCATTTGCCCCATCGGACCGCCAGCACCTACAACAAGTACAGCATCGCCTTCGCGCACTTCTCCGTTCTCTGGAATCATCTGATAGGACTCTGCCGCATTGGAGCCCGTGGTCCCGATCCACCGGGTCCCTCCGTAGTGAATCCGTCCGACGCCAACATTGACCTTCCTGCCAAGCTTCTCGCCACCTAGCACGACGTTGATGATTCCGCCCTTCGTGAGTTTGTCATTCAGAGCTTCAACGTCCGACGCCTCCGATCCGAAGTAAATTATGTCGTCAAAAGTTTCATCGGGTAGCTGATCGAACGTCTTGTACATACAGATGGAGATGCCCAACTTGTATTTCGCTTCAATCTCTGCCACCAAATTTCGAAGCTGACTGGATTGTTCGAGCCCAGACGTGATCGCACTGATTTCGCTGGGCGGATCACCAGGAGACATGCAATCAATCAGCCCTTTGAAAGATCGCTCTCCTGTTCCAACGACTAGCATCTTGCCGAGATTTCTCGTCCGTCGCCTTTCGGGGGTCACGTAGCTGTTCTCCACGCAAGCCCACGGCTCGACCAAAGCTAACTGAGAAGCCGAGCGATCCGAAGGCACCGGAATGAGGAATGCGTTTTCATTGCGCGGGTCGCCGACGATTCTTTCGTCGAGCAAAACATATTCTTGTAGCCCACCCTCGAAGTTGTATCCGAATGCACCATTCGAACCGGTGGTCTTTAGCGGCCGATAATCCGCTTGCACGATGAACCGCTGTCCAACTTCATACCAAGTCACTTTGGGGCCAACATCCACGACTCGGCAGCAGACCTCGTGCCCAGGCACTGTTGGTTGGTTGCCAGGGACGTAGGAAGGAAGGTCACGCAGAATGCTTGGGTTGACTCCTGAGATCACATCGCTCTTCCGGACATGCTGATCAAACTGATGGAGCAACTTCATGTCTGAGAAGCAGAGACCGACGGCTTCGACCTTGACCAGTATCTGATAAGGTCCCGGTTCGTGGATTAGCTTCGACGAATTGAGTACAAGTTCGTCTGGTCCAACAAGTTGCACCGCGTTTTGCGTCGATTGAATTGCCATGATCGCGTCCTTACGAGAGCATAACCTGACCGCCGGTTACCGGCAAGGCCTGGCCAGTTTCATATTGTTGCTCAACTAAATAATAGATGGCTCGAAGCACATCAATCACTTCGCAACCGCGTCCCATTGGGATTTTGGCCTCATAAAAGCATCGAACATCATCAATACTTGTCGCGCCGGGGACTTTGCCAGCCGCGAGATACTGTGCAAACAAGCCCGTCTTGGGGTCCATCCACAGAGGACCGTCGAAGAAATTCCCGGGACAAATCGAGTTCACCTTAATACCGTCTTCAATCAATTCTAGTGCGAATGATTGAGTCAAACCAATCCCGCCAAACTTTGAACCGGCATACGCTGCGTTTTTATTTGACCCCTGAAGACCAGACTTGGAATTGATCTGAATGATATCTGTCCACCGTTTGGCGTCTGCTTTGTGGGCCGCCGCTAAAACTGGCGCCGTGTGTTTGACAACATGGAAATACCCTTCGTAATTCACCCGAGTTACAAAGTCAAATTCCTTGGATGACTGGGTTTTGACACTTGCCGCCCGAAGAACACCGGCGTTTGAAATGACAAGATCGATTCCACCAAACTCGCGAACTACAGCCTCAACTGCGGACGCTACTGACTCCTCTTGAGAAACATCGACGGCAACTCCTATGGCTTTGCCAGGGTAGCGACTGGCCACAGCTACAGCACCCTCATAATTCAGGTCGGCGACCGCAACCAACGCGCCTTCACCCAAAAGCCCCTCGACAATGCCCAGTCCAAACCCTTGGGCGGCTCCTGTCACAAAGGCAATTTTTCCAGCGACTCTTCCTTGTGCCGAAGTCTGGGATATCTCAATTGAACCATCGGTTAGCGGGTTGATGCCAAGTTGAACTTGGCTCAGATCAAGTCGGTCCAGGTGCGGATTTCCGCATACTCGTACCGTTGCCAGAACCGAATCAGTAGCAAACCGCGCTCGCAACAGTGCCAAAACATCGGCGTTAAGCATATTGGGCCTCCAACTTTTCTCGCGCAGTTGCACCGTCTTGCCACTCGATCAATCGACATGTACCCCTAAAGAAAGCCATCGCCGCATCACTTGGTATCGCGGATTTACCTTTGCATTCCGGCGCAAGAGGGATCAGTTCGGTTGTGTTGTGTTCAGTCCCCGCGGTAACGGAAATTCCCGACGCCGACAACACCGCGACATACTCCGAAAGGCAATCGGGGGAGTTACGATTAGAGATGAATTCTGCGGCATCAATCCCAAGAGCCGTCAAGTTTCTGACAAGCGTTTGAGGGTCCTTTTCGAATGCAGACTTCGGATTCATACCGTCCGCAACGACCGGATACACAACGAGTCCACCAAGTTCATGAATGAGTTCGACAGCCTCGGAAAGAGAAATGAACTTCTCGGGAGCATATCCAGGTTTGCCAGCTTTCATCAAGTGGGTTCGAATCTCCCCCTGAACAGTAACGGAATCATCGACATTTCCCTTCGGTTCGGCACCCAAGATTGTGGTTAGGGGTTCCTTTCGGTTGTCTGGACACAGTTCAAAGAACGCAGACTGAAAAGCCTGGGCTACATGCCGTTCTTGTAAGGTGACCTGTTCAACAGAAACACCAGATCGAGCGGCTACAGATTTCTTGATCGAATCGTGAGTCACACCCGGTAAGAGGCCGCCTTTGACGAAGACCTCTTTCAGCTTGATGATCATCTGAGCCATTCGTTCATCGTCTGCCAAACGGATTCGAGCCATCAGCTCCTTCGCTCGGTGAGTCGGGTTCTGCCAATTGCGCAAACCCTTACCGCACAAATACACTTTGCCCGGGTTTGCTGGATCATTGATCAGTTCACCACGACTAGCAAATTCATCACTCCAACAGATCACTTCCAGTCCAAGAATTGGAGTTATGCTCGCCCGCCTACACTCGATTTCGAACTCTGAATAGATTTCAAGATCATAGTAGTTACTGCTACCAAGAACCGATATCGACTGGCTCTTCGCCAATGCAACCGCCTCACCTACCGTTCCGAATGCAGAAAAGTTCGGAGGCAGGTGAATATGGCAGTTGATGGTTGGGAGGGAGGGAGTCATCCAAGCAATCCTGGGTTTTCAAGCAGTTCCTTGAGACGAGCGGCAAACTTGGCGGCCATGGTGCCGTCAATGATTCTGTGATCTGCGCTGAGGACCAGTGTGAGTTTGTGACCAAGCCTAAAAGCTCCGTCTTTCACAACTACCTCTTCTCTTACAGCACCGACAGACAAAATCCCAGACTCCGGCGGGTTAATGATCGCAACGAACTCTTCGACACCGAACATACCAAGATTCGAAATCGTGAAGACACCTTCCCCAACCCCTTCTAGCTTTCCAGTTTTGGCGGATTCAATCACTCTACGAGTTTCTTGAGCGATGCCTTTGAGGTTACGAGTATCCGCACCTCGAACGACGGGGACCACCAAACCCTCCTCCATGCCAACCGCTAGCCCGATATTGGCAGAGTCAAACTGAACCAGGTCATCCCCATCAATCTGAGCCCGGAATAGAGGTAACTCCATGACAACCCGGCTGACGGCTAGAACGATGACATCGTTGAGCGAACAAGGGTAGAGCGCCTTCTCTCGCTTGTAGTAACCGATCATCGGATCCGCATCGATGGTCACCTTGGTGTACCAGTGAGGCAATGTCTGTTTGCTGATCGAAAGGTTCTTGCCAATCGCCTTGCGCATCTTGCTCATTGGCACACGGGAACCACCGGAGTTAGCCTTTATTGCACTCATTCCAGCAGGCACCTGGATCGGACCAGCTTTAGGAGCAGGCATCGACTTGCCTACGGCAGCCTTGACGTCCTCAAGCAATACTCGCCCATCCGGTCCACTTCCGACCGAAATTGATTCAACATCAACACCAAGTTCAGCAGCAGCCTTCCGGGCAACCGGGCTGACTCGCTTCCTAGTGGCTTGAATAGCTGGTAACGCCACGGCAGACGATGTAACCGCGGTAATCACTGTAGCATCTGTCGCCACCGAGGCCACGGGAGTAGAAACAGCACCCGAGCCAGCGATAAAGGCGGCAACAGCAGCATCGTCGTCTCCAAGGTAAGCAACGGGAGCCTTAACTGCAACCGTCTCGCCAGACTGAACAACGATTCGGCTCAATCGGCCAGCGACTTCAGCCTCCACTTCGATGGTCGCCTTGTCGGTTTCCATTTCGTAAAGAATGTCACCCACTTTGACATTGTCGCCCGGCTTGACTCGCCATGCAGTGATCGTCCCTTCCTCCATAGAGTTGCCCGCTTGTGGCAGAAGGATCGGCACGATGTTTCCGGATGCAGCTTGAGAACTCATAGCTTGATACACCTAGAATAGCGCAAACGGAGGCAATTGTTGAAAGTTTTCTTTCATAGATTGTTTAAAGTCGCGCATAATTGTGCAAGAGATCGCACATACCATGTTCGACAATGACTCAGGAAACGGAGCGAAGGCAGCCGCAGACAGACACGCATATATATTAGAGCGGGTGTCCGAAAACGGGCACGTCGCTGTGCGCGATCTCGCTCTCAGTACCGGAGTCTCAGAGGCGACCATCCGGCGGGACCTCAAGCAACTCGCGGAAAGAAATAAGCTAGATCTTGTTTATGGAGGCGCGACCGCCGCCCGAACGGACCACAGCCTCCAGGCTAGAACCGAAAGAAACGCCAACGCAAAAAGAATCATTGGCGAGTTGGCCGCGCAGCTCATCAGAGACCATGAGATGCTCTTTGTCGATTCAGGCACAACCTGCTATGAAATGCGGCACATTTTGAAGCAGAGAAAGGGGCTCACTCTTCTGTTGAACTCAACTCGGCTGGCGATCGAACTCGGGCAGATTCCTGATGCCAACGTAATCCTCCTTGCCGGACAATATCGTCCTGAGCGAATGGACACCGTCGGCCCTCTCGCCATTCACACAATCGACCAGATGCGAGGGTATATCGCCTATATAGGCGCGGACGGCCTGAACCAAGATTTCGGCATTTCGGCCAACGAGATGCAGACAGCACACCTTTATCAGCACGTTATCAGCAACTCGCGCGAGACCATTTTGCTCGCCGATCACACCAAATTCGCGGCGCCGTCTCTCTTTCGAATTGGAGATTTCGACGCCGTATCCAAGGTCGTCACCGACCGAGACCCAGGCCCAGAGTGGCGCAAATACTTCGAACAGAACGAGATCGAACTTGTTCTCCCGACCCACAAGTAAAACATCATGCCAAAGAGCATCGCCATCCATCCAAGCGACGTAAGACGAAGCGGTCAAATTGAGATCGCCCCCATCCCTGTAAACAGTTACAGCCGATCGATCCAGGAAGAATCCGATTCACGAGGAAACGAAGCGCTTGTTCGCATTCTGCGAGATATGCGCGTCATTCGCGGGTTCGAATCGATGCTGAATGAGGTGAAACTCAAAGGCGAGTACAAGGGAGTCGCTTACAATCACCGCGGCCCCGCTCACCTAAGCATTGGCCAAGAGGCAAGCGCGGTTGGGCAAGCGTTCTCGCTAGATGTTCACGATCACATTTTTGGAAGCCACCGTAGCCACGGCGAAATCCTGGCGAAGGGACTATCGGCCATCGAGAAACTCTCCGATGACACCTTGATGGAGATCATGAAGGGCTGGCTCGACGGCTGGACGCTTCGAATTGTCGATGATGGATCACACACGTCGGTAAAAGATCTCGCAATCGACTTTCTTCTTTACGGTGCTTTGGCAGAAATCTTTGCCAAAACAACAGGCTTCAACCGAGGCATGGGCGGATCGATGCACGCTTTCTTCCTGCCTTTTGGCATCTATCCAAATAATGCCATCGTCGGCGGTTCGGCAGACATTTCGGTCGGCGCGGCTCTCTTCAAGCATGTCAATCGAAAGCCAGGCGTTGTGATCTGCAACATCGGTGATGCCTCGGCAGGATGCGGACCAGTTTGGGAAGCCCTCTGTTTTGCCACGATGGACCAGTTCAAGACGTTATGGGATGACGCGCATAAAGGCGGTCTTCCGCTCATGATGAACTTCGTCAACAACTTTTACGGCATGGGTGGGCAACCCGTTGGCGAAACAATGGGCTTCCAAGTTCTAGCCCGACTAGGTGCCGGATTGAACCCAGAAAACATGCACAGTGAGCGAGTTGATGGCTATAACCCGCTGGCGGTCGTCGATGCGATCGAGAGAAAGAAAGCCGTCATTGCCCGAGGCGATGGCCCTGTATTGCTGGATACATTGACCTATCGGTTTAGTGGTCATAGCCCGTCGGATGCCTCTTCATATCGCGAGAAAAGCGAGGTGGAAGAATGGCAGCAGATTGACTCGCTGCTCACTTATGCAGATTCGCTCTTGAGCGCAAAGATCACCTCACAGGTTGAGCTTGAAAAGAACCAAGAAGCCATCGATACAGCCATTCTCAAAGCCTACAACAGATCCATCGACATGGAGATTTCGCCAAGGGAATCCTTGGTTAAGCCAGGCAATTTGCTTGAGCAAACGATGTATTCGAACCAGAAAATCGAGAATCTTGACCCGGGCAGAACGCCAGAAATCGCTCCAGACTTGAGCGAAAACATCCGTGTGAAGCAACTTGCTGGTCGAAGCCGAAGCGGGATAGACGCTGACGGAAAGGCGGTACCCAAGACAAAGGCGATTGCCGTTCGTGATGCCCTATTTGAAGCGATACTCGATGGGTTCAAATCCGACGCGACGCTTGTTGCTTACGGCGAAGAGAATCGAGACTGGGGCGGCGCATTTGCGGTTTATCGTGGGCTCACCGAAGCCCTTCCTTATCACCGGCTTTTCAACTCACCGATTAGTGAAGCATCGATTGTGGGTTCAGCAGTTGGTTATGCCCTGGAAGGTGGCCGCGTGATTGTCGAGCTCATGTACTGCGACTTTATGGGACGAGCAGGAGATGAAATCTTCAACCAGCTAGCCAAGTGGCAGTCAATGTCAGGCGGCATGTTGAAGATGCCAGTCATCTTGCGAGTTTCTGTTGGCAGCAAGTATGGCGCCCAACACAGTCAAGACTGGTCCGCCCTCGTCGCGCACATTCCAGGGTTGAAGGCAGTGTTCCCCGCAACTCCCTATGATGCAAAGGGCCTCATGGCGAGCGCACTCAAAGGCACTGATCCGGTGATCTTCTTCGAGAGTCAGCGTTTGTACGATCAGCCTGAACTTTTCCATCGCGGTGGCGTTCCCGAGGAGTCGTATGAGATCGAAATCGGCGAACCGGACATCAAGCGGGAAGGCACGGACTTAACAATCCTTACCATCGGCGCAACCCTTTACCGTGCACTAGAGGCTGCGCAGATTCTTCAAGAGCAGTTCGGCTTTTCAGCTGAAGTCATCGACGCTCGCTCCATCGTTCCATTCAACTACGAAACCCTCATCGCTTCAGTCAAAAAGACGAGAAAACTGGTCTTGGCCAGTGATGCCTGCGAGCGAGGATCTTACCTACATAACATTGCCAGTCGGGTTTCACAGTTGGCATTTGATGAGTTGGACGCACCTCCAACAGTCGTCGGCGCGCGCAACTGGATTACACCTCCAGATGAAATGGAAGAAGACTTCTTCCCGTTCCCTAGCGACATCCTCGACGCGATTCACCGTTACGTAAAGCCGCTTCCAGGCTACTCAGAGTCGAAGCCCATAGACCCCGAAGAGCTTCTTCGTAGAAGCAAACTAGGACTCTAGGTAACCGTCAATAGCCTCGCAACCTTTCATACTGATAGGTTGTGAGGCCGAAACTAATCACCTTTGATTGCGCGCACACCCTTGTCGACGTTCGATGGCAAGTAGACCGCTTTATCCAAACCTGCGCAGACAAGATCGGCCTTGATCTTCCCGCTGGCGCGGCATCTCGATATTTAGCTATGTATATCGAGCGGTATCCGGCCTACTGCGAAGTTAATCTATTGAGATCCCCAGAAGCCGGGCAAGCCTTTTGGGATCAGATCAGTCAAGACTGGTTTCAGGAGTTCGGGATTTCCCACGAATGGCATTCGAAGCTCAAGCAGGTCGGCGAGGAAGAACTCTACGGCGAAGGGGCAACCTGGTTCACCCTTTATCCAGACACCTTGGATTGCCTCGATTGGGTTCGGTCAAAAGGAATTCGGACCGCCATCGTATCCAACTGGGATTACAGCCTACATCGTATTGTGCGAATGCTGGGGATCTATGACCGATTCGAGGTGGTTCTTGCCTCGCTTGAAGAAGGCGTTGAAAAGCCTGACCCAAGACTCTTTCAGCTCTGCCTCGACAAAATGGGAGTCAAAGCGAGCGAAACCGTTCATGTCGGTGATAACCCTGAAGACGACTTTCAGGGAGCGATAAACGCTGGAATTCGTCCGGTTCTTCTGGACCGAAACAGGACCTTGACCGGCCCCACAATCCGGTCCCTATCTGAGCTACCGGAGGCAATCGATTGGACCGACTAAGTGATTACGACTATCACCTCCCCGAAGAACTGATCGCCCAGGAACCGCTAGACGACCGAGCTTCGGCGAAGCTTCTTCATCTCGACAAGGCAACAGGTCAGGTTCATCATCGTCAATTCAGAGACATCCTTGGCATCTTGCAGCCAGGTGATCTGCTTGTGATGAATGACACAAGAGTCACGGCTCGAAGACTGTTTGGCAAAAAACCTTCCGGTAGTGACGTCGAAGCTCTGCTCTTGCACCAAGTTGGGCTAAACGACTATATCGCGATGGTTAAGCCAGGGCGGAGGCTGAAAGTTGGCGCTGAGATCGACTTTGGCACCGGGCTTCGAGCTGAGGTCCTCGAAGAAAGAACCGAGGGACTCAGACTGCTTAGGTTTGATTCAGCGACCGACCTTCGAGAGCGCATATCGATGGAAGGCGAGGTCCCATTGCCACCTTACATCCATACTCGGCTGACCGACCCTGAAAGGTATCAGACAGTGTATGCCTCTGAACCCGGGAGCGCAGCCGCTCCAACTGCTGGCCTTCACTTTACAGGAGACTTGCTTAGCCAACTTGAGCACCTAGGCGTTCAGCGTGCCACCGTCACCCTGGATGTTTCAATCGACACATTTCGCCCCGTTCAAGTTGAAAACCTAGACGAACACGTTATGCACGGGGAAACCTGTACCATTGGCATGGAAACGGCTGAAAAAATCCGCAACTGCAGAGGGAGAATCATCGCAGTTGGCACAACCACCGTAAGAACACTAGAGACATTTGCCGTCGGACCTGGAGAGGTTCGCACGGGCTCTGGCACATCCAAACTATTCATCAGACCAGGGTATGAGTTTAGGGTAGTTACCGGTATGTTTACCAACTTCCACATGCCTCGCACAACGATGTTACTGATGCTATCTGCGCTTGTTGGTAAACACCATCTCTTTCATGCTTATGAAAGCGCTGCACAAAATCGTTACCGGTTTTTGAGTTTTGGTGATTCGATGCTCATTTTATGAGCTTAATGTCACCAAATTGCGTCAAATATCGTCGGAGCGAAGTAAAATCCGTGCGGATTTGCGAGGAGTCGTCAGCGATTGAAAACGAGTAATTTTGATCCGTTAGCATATATAGAAAGTGCTTTTCTTGATCAGCCATCTGCGGCTGAGAAAGCAATTAATCAGTCAACAGAAGAATCTGATAAGGTGCCAAATACACCAAAGAAGTTTCGAAAAACAGTGATGAGCGCTCCTCGCCCGCGAAGAGCATCAGCACCGTCAGCAACCGAGCCTGCAATTGATCCTGAAATTCAAGAAATCTGGAACACGCTTCCCAAGAATGTCGAGTTCCTCTGTAGTTTCTATGACGACTCCGTGACGGCGAACTATTATCGCGGTGAGTTCAGAGAGTCGCGAAAAGACTTGATTCGGCGTCTTCTCGATCCAGAACTATCTCTTGAAGAAACTTCTCGATTGCTCGGCGTTTGCCCGGCTACGGTTCGACGTTATACAAACCGAGGTTGGTTAACCCATCATCGAACAAACGGCGGTCAGCGAAGGTTTCGACTCAGCGACATCGTTAAGTTTGTCGAGAAGCACGGACGATTTCCCGAAGAATAAGGACGTGTTCAAGCGTGAATGGTGACGACGCGGTCAACCTTCACTCCTCTTTTTCGGCTCACTTGGCCCCCCGGCCAAGTGATTTCTATGTCAACTTTTCTGGACCATTCACCTAAACCAAAATGAAGTCTCAAGTCATTTTGGTTCCCTTCTCCGGTCCCTGCTTCAACTTGGCGAGTTAGCGTCTTGTCCTTTAAGCGAATACGCGCCTGTGCACCAATCGCGCTTCGATTGATCTTCTTTCCGTCGCCAATAAGGTTGACCTCAAGCCAGTGACCTGTCTTCGAATTGTTTGAAAAGACTTTCCCAGCAGAACAAAGCCCAAGGTGACCCGTGTTCTGGAAATCGGAGAACGCCGCCTGATAGGTCGGTGGGAGCTTTTCCAATCCAGAGCCATCCGTTTTGTCTTCAAACGAAAAATTTCCGGCGTTGCGGTAGAGAACCGGAAAGTTCGGCTTATTGAACGAAGCTATTCCATAAACGGTTGTCAGATACAGGTCCAAGTTTCCGTCGTTATCGAAATCTCCAGCGGCTGGCGAGGCGTAAGATTCCTGGTACCAAATACCGCAGGTTCCGAGGTCGTCAAATCGATATCCTCCTTGCTTCCCAAGATTCTTGAGGAACCTCGACTTGGGTTGATCGCCTCTGGAATCAACGTGAGCAAAGTTGCCAGCGAATAAGTCGATCTCACCGTCGTTATTAAAATCGCCCCAAGCAGCTCCGATCGAGTGTCCACCATCAAATCCGGCTGAAGTCGCAAGCGCATTGTATGCAACGGCACCATCCGAAAAGACTCCTTTCCCATCGTTGATCCATAGCTGGTTGGGTTGGAGACGATAATTCGAGCAGTAGACGTCAAGAGATCCGTTTCTGTTGAAATCACAGGCAGTTACTCCTCGCGTTCGGTGCTCAGCTTGGGTCCATGTCACCTCAAAGCTCTTTCCCCCGTGATTCATCACGATAAAACTTGGATAGGTGATTTGCTTATCCCAATCCTCAAATCCACCAATAAACAAGTCAACGTATCCATCATTGTTAAAATCCCCCCAACATGCGCCCCTAGAATTAGCCGTAGGTATTTCGGGGAACGGAGCCTGCACAAACTTCAACCCCTTCTCGCTCTGATAGACCTTTCTCTGAGACCAGCTAAATAGATCAGGATAACCATCGTTGTCATAGTCTGCGGCGATCACCATCCCGACTCCTTCCTGGATTTTTTCAAACTTCTGGCCTTTGACGTTGCGATAGACAACCCCGCCTGCGATCAGGTCAGTCCAGCCATCACCATCCAGATCGATCCAGCATGCCTGGTCGTTGCCTACTGCCTGACCAAAATCTGAATACAATGGATTAACCGTAAGGGCAAAAACGAGGGGGACAAACATCGGATCACATTCTTCCTTAGCTAATTACTAACCAATATAATAACGCCATGCTTGGTTGGCTGGTCTGTTTAGTCTTCGTGAATGCGTTCACCTTGCTGCTCAAATCAATGATGTACATCTGTTGGACAATTCGCTCCAGATACAAAATGCTGTACTTTGTGCATCGAAAAGATATCTATCTGACTAAAGCCGAGAACGCGGCTGACACAGCAACTTTTCTAATTAAGTGGATTCGCCCGACCGCTTTGGTTCTCATAAACTGCTTCATGAGCTATACGTTAATGCTGACCATCGGCCAAAACTAACAAACAAGAACACCCTGCTAGATTGAGCATTCCAGCAGGGTGTTTCGGACGCAAGCGTCTGAGATTACACGAGTTCAAAACGTGAATCTTCGCGTCGGAACCAGACGAAGCTGCCAACAGGCTTGTTCGTTCTGGATTGGATCGTGCAACTGAAAAGAGATCCTTCAGCAACCACTTCCAAATCGACTTCGGATGAGGTGACAACCTCTCCGAGTAAGATTCCAGGCTCATCCTCGAGCATTTTAGCAACCAGATGGTCGCGCATTAGGTCAGGCAACACCTCTTCTAGAGGCATCGTAGTAACGAATTTTTCTTTAGTTAACAATGCGGTACCTCCCACATCGGGGATGACGTGCCGCGCGAGCCCTGCTCAGTGGGCGCGAGCGGAGGTGACGAGAATATTTGATGGGTAGTTCATGTCAAACACCTCCGTTAATTTCGGAGCAAAGAGATTGTGACAGCTAGGTTTCGATTACTGGGTCATTCGACCCACACCTAGCAAAACGACTGAAACGTGAAAATGTTTAGTTTCAGCTAGAATGCGGCAAAAGTTCGATCTGCGTATCCATTCGCTGATTGATTTGTTGCTCTTGGCGGACAATCCCGACCCCCTTTTGAAGCCAAGTGTCAATTTGTATGGTCCGCTTCGGCACTGAGTCAATGGTCAATATCAGAGTCGAGTGCATCGTATTCACCTTGCCGCTGACGAGGTCAAGTTTTTCTTCGACCACCTGAAGTTGCGTCGACGCAGGATACGTGATACCAGCAACTTCAACATCGCCCTGCCAGGAGTTATAGGCATTAACTTCCTGCGTTCGAGCAATAGTAACCGGCGTCTTAAAGCGGGAATTGACGACCATATCTGAGATCAAGCGATCATTCACCCAAGCCAGCCGGGTCACACCGGTTGGGCTAGCGAGTTCGACTCCCTCCGTTCCGCCGATGGGTACATGACGGGTTACTCGAACTCGTTCGATACTCTTGTTAAGCCCTTTGCGGATCGAATAATCCCAGGTTTTGCCTAATGGCATGGGGAGCCACTCATTACTTGACCGGCATCCAACTAACAGAAGAGCAACGCCGACAAGAGAGCAAAATTTACGACTGATCTGCGAACTGTAGTTGACGGCCATCCTTCCTCGATGGTAAGGATACGTTCAAAGACAGCAATAATCGAGTGCCATCCGCACAACATGAATGAACTCGTCAAAATCGACACACTTTCTGAGATAAGAATTCGCGCCTGCCATCACAGCTTTCGAGACATCACTCCGTTCATCCGAGGTGCTTAAGACTATGACCGGAAGCGATCCAAGACGTGGGTTCACTCTTATTCGCTCAATGGTTTCGATTCCACCCATTCGTGGCATCTTCAGATCGACAATAACGAGTGAGGGTAGTTCTTCAGCCGCATGGAGGGCTTCGAGAAGAGCGTAACCATCTCGATATATTGACAGCCCAACTCGATGACCCGAGCGCTTCACAGCGGTTCTCAACAACAAGTCGTCATTAGGGTCATCTTCAGCTACGAAGATAGATTGAACTACACCAGAGTCCACCTTAATAGGATAGGACCTCTTGTACAACTACGCAAGACAATTGATTGCTCATTCATGAACAAGAACATCTCACTTGGTACTAGAAAAAGCCAAGTGAGACATTTCACTTGCTCATGAAAGTTTGCCTGTCTATACGTTTAGAAGACATTAACTATAGCGCCTGCTCTTAGTGTAGTTCACTTCTTTTTTTGAACCATACATACCAAAAGGGTGGGAATTCTGATTCAAATTCAAATGGAGGATGCCTGAGCAAGAGACAACCATAGACTGCTTCTCATCACTTCCAGTAACGATCGCTCCGGCCAGGCATCGCAAACTAAACCTAAGGTTTCGGCTGTATATAAGCAGTAATGCCAGCAGAGTAAAGCAACTACTTTTACGCCAAAAAATGCCCGACGAGACTGACACACCCATCCGTTTAGTTAATAGCTTCTTAGCTCCAGATTATTCATGAGATATTCCCGGCGCTAATCAGCCACACTTGATATGCTGATGTACTTTTCAAAGTTTCCTCACCCGGCGAATTTCACCTTTGCTACATCGCTCAAACCGTCAGGTGAGCAAATTGAGATTGGAGGCAAGGAATTTGGCCTTTCGATCACATCGCACGAAGGCGACATCTATCGCATTGCCGTGACCAGCGAGTTGCTCTGGTCTGAAAATCAGTGCCTCGTTTCGCTCAACACCCCCCCAGAAGGTGGAAAGGACAGAGTAAAAGCGCACGGTGCCTTTCACTTGGCTGTCTACGGCAAAGGCAACCATAAGCTAGCCTCAGCTCCTTCGATCGGCTCTTTCGGCGTTAGTGGCAAAGCTCACCTCTTCGCGTTTCAGTTCCCGGAGGAAGCCCGATTTTACGGTATGGGTGAAAAATGCTTTGGCGAAGTTGAGCTAAGTGCAAAGCGTTCCAAGTTCTATAACACCGACGTGTGGGGAGACTTCCACTTGGCGCAAGTGGAAGAGCACCCAATCGACCCATCGTATTTTTCAACTCCATACGTCGTCGCAAAAGTCGGAAGCGAATACGTAGGGTTCTTGCTCGATAACCCCTATCCAAGTTTCATTCAGACGCCTGGCGTCGATGACGGGAATCCAGCAGTCGAGCCTAGACACTATGATCGCAATCTGTATATCGGTAGCGATGATGGTCAGCCGGTTCTGTGGGTGATCTATGGACCGTCCTTGGCAGACGTCACGCGAAAACTCCAAACGCTCGTTGGCAAAGTGCCAACCCCGCCGATTTGGTCGCTTGGCTATCAACAATCGAAATGGGGCTACATGGGGCACGACGACATCGTCCGTGTAGATGAAAAGCTCGCAGAAAATCAGATTCCGTGCGACGGAATTTGGATGGACCTTGAGCACATGGACGGCTACCGTATTTTCACTGTCGGGCCTACCGCGTTTCCAGAAGGTCCGCAGACAACGGCAGCGATCGTTGGGCGAAACCAGAGAAGAATTGTTCCAATTCTTGATCCAGGCGTGAAGTTCGAAAAGGGGTTCTCTGTCTACGAAGATGGCAGTGCGAAGAAGGTTTTCTGCCAAAACCGCGAGGGTTCAGAATATGTAGGCATCGTTTGGCCAGGACGGACCGTCTTTCCCGACTTTTCGAAGCAAACAACCCGTGATTGGTGGTCGGACTATGTCGTCGGCTTCCGTGAGCTGGGATACGGCAGCACTTGGGTCGATATGAATGACCCAAGCACAGGATCGGTCGATCCATCCGGGATGTTATTCCAAGATGGCAAGGAAGTCCACGGAGCCTATCACAACCAATACGCGCTAGGCATGCAGATGGCAACCCACCAGGGGTTCTTGAAGTACGCCCCGAATGAACGCCCCTTTATGCTCACAAGAAGCGGCTTTACGGGGTCAAGTCGCTTTGCCGCAGTTTGGACCGGCGACAACGTGTCCAACCGATTCCACCTTAAGTTGAGCATTCCAACCGCTATTGGAATGTCCATCTCCGGTATGCCGTTTTGCGGTCCAGACCTCGGCGGGTTTGGCGGAGACTGTTCGGAAGAACTGATGATCGACTGGGTGAAAACAGATTTCCTTTTCCCAGTTTTCCGAAACCACTCTCACAAAGACTCGACACCACAAGAGCCGTTCGCCTACTCACAAAAAGGCATGAAAACAATTCGAAGGTTTATCCGCCTTCGATACAAACTTATGCCTTACCTGTACAACCTGTTCATCAATCAGGAAGAGCAGGGTGACCCCATCCTAAGACCCCTCTTCTATGAATTCAACGAGGACGGACTTGACACGATAACTGACCAGTTCATGATCGGGGCATCCATTCTGCAAGCACCTTTCGTGGAAGGAAAAGGAAAGACTCGAGAAGTTCGTCTGCCAGGTCTAGAAGCATGGTATGACGCCCAAGACGGTAAATGGGTCGAGCCCGGCATCATCGAGGTTAAAAAGTCAAAGGACTCGACTCCTTTGTACATCCGAGCAGGAAGCCTCCTTCCAACGCAAGCGGGAACACCAGTCGACAACACAAAGGAACTTAACAAAGTCCACATTCATGTGTTTGTTCCACCTGCTTGGAACGGTGAGCAAACCCTCGTTTACCGGGCAGATGACGGCATTAGCTTTGACTATCAAACTGGCGCGCGAAGCGAACTCGAAGTCTGCATGACAGTTGCCGAAGGTGATGTTGTGATCGCTTCAAATCAGGTCTCTGATGGTTTTGGGGCGATTGAACCTAAGTTCGTCTTTCACGGCACGCCAAAATCCATTCGGATTAATGGGGCGGTCCCGGAACTCAAAACCGGTCACGTTGTACTTGCTGGCGATCGACTAAAAGTATCTATCGCGCAGTAAGTCTCGGCTAAACTAGGCCAGTGGTGCCAACAAAACGATTCTGGATATTGGCTGTGATTGGTATTCCAATTGCAGCCATCGCTGGTTTTGTTGGAACTCCGATCATCGCATTGGTCTATGATGCTTTGCTAGTCATGGCAGCCGTCATGACCGCGAAAATGGCCCCATCGACTGCAAACCTCAGATTCAGGCGTCAGATGGACCCCGTTCTGAGCGTCAGGACTGCGAACAAGATCACCCTGCACATCGAGAACGATGGCGTTGAACGAATTCAGATGCGTTTGCGGGATGAAGCTCCTGCGTCTTGCATTGCTGAAAGTCAGGAGTTCTCCATCAGACTCGATCCAGGAGACCAGATAGAAAAGAGCTACCAGATCACCCCAATCGAAAGGGGTTCCGATGAGTTCAGAGGCACCTGGGTTCGCTTGAACTGCCCGCTTGGATTGGTCGAAAAGCAAGTCAAACTCGACACCGAGGAACCAGTCCGAATCTATCCCAACGTCTTGGCACTCAAGGAATTCAACCTGCTCAAACAGCAAGGTCGACTCAGGGAGATTGGAATTCGCCGATCTAGAATGAAGGGTCTGGGTACCGACTTTGAGTCCCTGCGAGAGTATTCGGAAGGGGATGACTTCCGAAAGATCGACTGGAAGGCGACGGCGCGCAAAGGGAAACTCGTTGTTCGGCAATTCGAACAAGAGCGCAATCAATCGATCATTTTAGCGATCGACATCGGTCGTCACATGCTCAGCGAGGTGAACGGCGTTCGTAAACTGGACCATGTTCTTGACTCACTCCTGATGCTTACCAATGCGGCAGCTTTGGCTGGCGACTTGGTTGGACTGTTGGTTTATGCAGACACGGTTCGCAGATACATCCCCCCCCGAAAAGGTCGAAGTCAAGTTGGCCTGATCATTGAAGCAATCCACGACCTTGTGGCCGAACCTGTTGAAAGTAATTCAATCACGGCTTTTGCTTATCTGGGGCAGAGATGGAAGAGACGATCTCTGCTGATCAATTTCACCGATTACGACGACATCGACCGAGCGACCGATCTTGCCAAGTCATTTGGGCCGATGGCAAGAAGACACCTCGCACTGATCTGCCGCGTCTCTGACCCCTATATCAACAAGGTGTTTCATCAAGAAGTCGAGACAACGCGAGACATGTATCGCCGCGCAGCAGCTTCGATGCTCCTTGAGGATCGGCGAAAAGCTCACTCGATTATCGAAAGAGCCGGAATTCATAATTTAGAAGCTGAGTCGCAGAATTTAGCTGCGACTCTGGTTTCCTACTACTTTATGGTGAAGGAACGTTCCCTGCTCTAGTCGACTGGTAGCATGTGTCCCATCTTGTCGCGCTTCGTTTCCATGTAACGATGTCGCTCTTCAACATCTTCGGCAATGAGAGGCACATGCCCGACAATCTCAAGGCCGTAACCCTGTAGTCCACTTAGCTTCTTCGGATTGTTCGTCATGAGGTTCAGCTTCTTAAGCCCAAGGTCAGCTAGCACCTGTGCACCTAGGCTGTAATCTCGCAGGTCTGGCTTGAACCCAAGCGCGATGTTAGCTTCAACCGTATCGAGTCCTTGGTCTTGAAGCTCATAGGCTTTGAGCTTATTAACCAAGCCGATGCCACGTCCTTCTTGCTGAATGTAAACGACGACGCCTCTTCCGGCTTCCTCGATTTTTTGAAGAGCCATGATGAGTTGATCTCCACAGTCGCATCGCAAAGAACCGAGAAGATCGCCGGTGAGGCAGGATGAGTGCATCCTTACCAACACGGGTTCTTCTGTTGCAACTTCACCTTTTACAATAGCAACGTAAGGATCGCGATCAACATGGGGCTCGAACACAAAGATCTGGAAATGACCGTATTTGGTCGGGAAATCGATTGGACCCGAAGTACGCGTGATGAGTTTTTCGGTCTTGCGGCGATAGGCAATGAGGTCTGCAATAGTGATGATTTTTAGGTCATGCCGCGAGGCAAACTCAGGTAGTCCGGCATCCAGCCTCATCATCGTGCCGTCTTCGTTCAGAATTTCGCAGCCAATACCTACAGGCTTGAAGCCTGCGAGGGTACAGAGATCAACGATTGCCTCGGTGTGCCCAGCCCGTCGTAGGACCCCGCCTTCTTCAGCTCGAATGGTTAGAACGTGGCCCGGGCGGGCAAGATCCTCTGGCTGTGTGCTGTCATCGACGAAAGCCCGAACCGTAACAGCTCGATCATGAGCAGAAACACCGGTGGTTGTTCCTTTCAGAGCGTCCACAGTCTCACCCATAGCGGTTCCGTGACGAGCAGTGTTCTGCTTCGTCATCATCGGAACACCAAGCCGAATCATTCGTTCTTCTGTCGTTGGGATAAACGGGACACCACGACCATGAGAGATCATGAAATTCATAATCTCAGGGGTGCAGCACTCAGCCGCAGCCACCAGATCCCCCTCGTTTTCGCGGTCAGGATCATCAACCACAATGATCATGCGTCCGGCGCGCAGTTCTTCCAGCGCCTCAGGAATCGATGCGAATTCGCTCACATCTGATTCTACGCGACTTGAGCTTACAGTTACTGGACCGAAATACGTTTCAGTTTGAGATGCACCGTAGCAGAGTCTGATTCCGCAAATGGTTTGAAGTTAGTCGCTTCTATGTCGCTCCGAACAAGCGCAAAATCCTTAGCGGAGAGGTAGTAGCTACCATCAGCCTTGAGTGGCTCAGTTCCCTCTTTCTGAACATACTTGAACTTAACTATAAGCAATTCCTGGCCTTCATCAAGCTCTTTACCGGCGAGAGTGAACTCTGTTCTATAGCCTACGGTTCCTTTTTTGGCGTCAGTATCAACGTTGACGGTCCACTTCTCGCCAACTTCCACCGGCGCGGATGGAGGGATCAATTTTGAGGCTTCCGAAAGCGCAGTAAAGAAACTATCTTCGCTGTCATCAGAGCTTTTTGTGATCATTAAGCCTTTTGAGTTATAAACCTCTTCTGTCGGAGGCATTTCCTCGTTCGCTCCTTGGTCGACGCCATCAAGTTTGATCTGCGTGTTTCGTGTGGTATTTCGTAGCGTATAGTCGCCGTTAGTCTCAACCTTCAAAACCTTTTCGAGCAGTTCGGTAGATACGCTCATGTTGTGCTCTTGAACGTCCATCCGCATTTCCATTTTATAAATAGAAAGTCGATCTTGCGTTGGTTGCAGGATGAGCGAGTAGGTTTGGCCAACCGTTGACGCTATGGCGAGGGCTGCGAGGAGGAGCATATTGTGTTGCTATTTCGACGTTAGTTTATGAGGAGCAGTTCGCTCAGATATCGAGGGCTTTTCGTTGAGCTAAACATACGCCGATGAAAACGACGTGAATCTTAGCTTTTGTTTTCAATATTAGTGAATGTCTGAATCATTCACTTTGGGTTTTGCTTGGCCGCTAATTCTTCCCGTTCCCTAACTCTTTGGGCGTGAATCTCCTTAAGGATGTGATTGGTTTCTTTCGCCAACTTATGTATCTCTGCATGGCTTTGCATGACTGTATCGTGCATTTCTTTCGCTTGTTTATCGCTAGCAGAGCTTAGAACCTTCTGTCCCACCATGATGATCGACAGCAAGACTAACTGCAGGAATGTTTGACTAATCCATTGGACCACTTGAAACGCGTTATGCCAGTCCACCGCGGTACTACCGTAAATGGCAAGAGCGGCAAATATATACGCACACCACATCGTGCCCACTCCGTTGGTAACGAGTGCGGCAAAGTGGTCGTTAAAGGCTTCGATACGCTTCTTCATGGATAATCCCTGAAGAAGCGTACACTCCGATCGCCGCTACTTGCGAAATACTTTGGTCGGGGTCGATAAAGAGAACTCTCGACCGTTTACCCGGAACCGTAATTCAACGAATGCAGCAGTATTCAGGCCAGCAGTGAGAGGTGCAGTCACTGTGCTGAGTCCGTCGATTTCTTTGGCTTTGAAGTACTTGCTTCCGCGAAAATCGAGATTGCTCGATTCGGCGAACCACAAAATCGTATGAATCGGAGCGATTTCCGCCTTGGGGTTCTTTACCGAAACGTTGTTTCCATCTTTTGATAGATCAACCTTATACTTCGGCATCGAAAACTCGCCAGCGAGTGATCTTGCAAACGCGCCAATAGATTGGATCGCCATCAGACCGCCGTTCAGGCCGTGCCCAGCATTCGGGACGTTTAGGACCCACTTCGGCTGTTTGAGATCTTTGAAATAGAGGTCAAGTGCATCAACTGTCCAATACGGATCGTTCGATCCCTTCACGATGAGCGTCGGCATCGTGATATTCTTTCGATAGCTGTACGGGTCGATCATTGCCCCAAGCTTCTGGCCAGCTGGAGTCGCTAGCTGAGCTTGTAGACCTCTCTTGGTATAGTCCTCGATTTGCTCGCTGTACTTGCCCCACATCGCCAACTGATGTGGCATTTGTTTCACAACGTTGAGGTTGTCGATAACCATTGGGGCAATTCCAATGACTCTTTTATCTTTGCTCGCGCCAACAAACCAAGTCGTCCATCCGCGCTTACTCGCCCCAGTCACTACGAACTTGGTGATCGGATTTGCAGTGTTCTTGGTTGATTCAACCACTGCATCCATAGCCCGCAATGCTGCCTTCGCCATAGGAAACAGAAGTGGCCAAGTGGCATCCTGAGTTTTGAAATACTGCGCGAAAGTGTAGGAGATGATCTGATCTTCCTTCATCCCGCCGAATAGCGGCTGATTGGGAATATCAAAGAGCATCGCCACGGGCATGCCTGTCGCCTCGGTCATCAGTCCGAAGCTTTGCCAATCGCCGGGCCGGGGACCGTCACCGGTGATGTACAGAACTGCAAGTCCCTTGTATTTCGCCTTGCTTGGCTCTCGGTAGAGCAAAGTGTGCTTCCAAGTGAGATCGTGCCATTTCTGGCTCGTCAGATTAATGGTGGTCGTTCCATTATCGACTTTCTGCACTTCGTACTTATAAGCCGCGTCTGGAGCGTTGAGATAGTCGTAAAACTCCTTTGGCGGATTGTTTTGAGCGACAGCGATCAGAGGGATAAGGGCAAGCATCATCTTTCCATAATGTTATGACGCCTTTTAGCTTTAATCCTGCACTATACGGCAAGAATTTAACTTTCGCGGAGCAGTGGCAAGCGAATAGTAAATGTCGATCCTTCGCCTAACACACTTGATAATGAGATCGTTCCGTCGTGTGCTTCAATCATATGCTTGACGATGCTCAACCCGAGGCCAGTGCCACCAGTCGCGCGACTTCGACTCTTGTCCACTCGATAAAACCGCTCGAATATTCGCTTTTGGTGCTCTGTAGCGATACCTAATCCAGAGTCTTCGACGGTCAACGTCGCATTTTCATCATCGCTAGTTAATTTGACTTTTACGTACCCAGACGGTGTGTAGTTCAATGCATTATCGACGAGGTTATAGACTGCCTGCGTGATCTGAGATTCGTTTAGCTCGAGATCAAGATGTTCCTCACCCTCGAACGAGAGGTCAAGGTTTCGGTTCTTTGCTTTTGCATCCAACTGAGCCATCACGTTTTCAATCACGCCGACGACGTCGCAGCGTGTCTTTCGAACAGGATTACTCTCCGCAGTGCTGAGAACCAAAAGATCCTGAGTGATCATCGACAGCCGATCCACTTCCGAGATGATTTTGGGAAGGTAACGCGTTGCCGTATCGCTCTTTTCGTCTTCGTCAAAGAGGGTCTCTGCCATCGCTCGAATCACCGTCATCGGGGTTCGAAGTTCGTGCGAGACATTCGCAACAAAATCTTGGCGGACTCGTTCGAGTCGTCTCAAATCCGTTGTTTCGTATATTGAGAGGAAAACACGATGCGCCTCATTTACCCCAACCCACGCCTTGGCTTGGCCCGACTTTTCATCGGGGTACGAGAATGTTAAGGAAGCTTGTTGGGGTTCTTGACTGTGAAAAGCATCCAGCACGAGTTTCTCAAGATCCGCATTGAGGGTGATCGCTAAGATCGTTCGCCCAGTCGCATCACCAAACTTAAACAGGTCAGTAGCTCGCCGGTTGGCATAAAGAACTGTAGCCTTTGGGTCGCAGATAAATAAGGCGATATCGAGGCCATCAGCTAATGAGTTAATAGAGTTTGTACGGTCGGCGATAGACGCCTCCAGTTCCTCGATGCGTGCCTGCTTCACCTGAACCATCGGCACAACATTGTTTCGACATCGTGCTACCAGCAAACCCAAATAGCAGGCAATTCCCCCCAGCAGTAAAACCAGAATCGACACTGGAACGGCCGAGATTTCACCCAACAGTTGCCAGGGCTGCGAGGAAAAACTGATCGCAAGATTTTGTATGTCGTACATGAAGAACAAGAGCATGGCTTGCTTACCGTAAGGTATGGACGTCTACCAACCCCTGGTTGGCTCGTCCGGTGGTAATTTCATAACATGAATTCCGCTCCGACGATCATTGGCGTTACTCGAGATGGTTGTTCCGTTATTGCGGCAAGCGGGATTGGCACAACATCAGACGGAATAATTATTAAGAGAAAAGCGAAGCGGATCTTTACATCAAAAGATTATCCAGTGCTGTTTGCAACTACCGGAACGACACAGGTCTCGAAACACTTATGGACAGAGTTTGAAAAGATTTTAGCCAAATCTAGGGGCGATATTCATGCTTCGGCAGCCAAGCTATCAGAGAGTTGGAATTCAAACTCACTGTTTATTGGACATATGTTTGAATTGATCGTCTGTAATGAGCGGCAGTTTTTGTATCTTGATAGTGTCGGAAATCTTTACGAACCCGACACCGCCGCGATCGCAATTGGTGAAGGGGGAAAAGTCGCACTGGGTGCTGGAATCGCGCTGTGTCATCACACCGATTGGACTGCGAATAAGATCGCCAGAGAATCGATGAGAATTGCCTCTGAGCTCCTATCTCAAACACCAGGTGAGTTCGTAATCGAAGAGGTTCGAACAAATCCCATCAATTAGATACTTCAAGAATGAGAAAGGTGCAAGAACGCTTGCACCTCTTAGTGATTCAAAAAGCGCGCCTGCCGAGCCGCAAGCGCGAGATATAGAATTCAGCCCTATCCTGGGCCTTTTTTTCCACCTGGCTTACCGCCAGGAGAACCGTTATATTCGGGATCATCCGTTTTGAAATCGACCGGTGGTTTGTCTCCTTTGGAAAGTGCCGGTGCGGCATCATCTTTGGCTCCACACCCAGATAGCAAAACCCCTGTCGTTGAGATCGCCGAAAGAAGAATTACGATTCGAGCAATTGTTTTCATAGAGAAGTTTGCTGGCTCCAACCAACCCGGTCGGAGCCCAGTCAATCAAAGGTCTGGAGTCCAGTAAGGGTAGTAGTTCGGTGAAGACGCTCCGCTACTTGAATAGGTCCAAGTTCCGTTAGGCACGCCTGTACACTTTTCAGACTGGCTGTATTTCATCGCTTTCGCGTGGCCATCTGCGAATCCAAAGACAGCAATACCTTGGAGATTGGGGTTGGTTGTAGCTCTTGTCGCTGTACCGGTCGTCGCAACACCGTTTCCACTTTTACCCTTGTGTGGATATCGAGTCCATCCGTCAGAAGAAGACCAAATACATCCACCAACTGCATTCGATGGCCAGACGGCTCCATTTCCAACGTTTGCGCTAATGGATGGACCCCAGTCCCAGGCACTTTCGGCAACGAATGCAATCGTTTCGGAAGGTCGAGCTACTCGACCGAGATTCCCTTTTGCGGCTCCCCCGCGACCATTCACCCCAGTTGCAGGACCGTAATCAATCAAAAGCATGTTGATGGCCATTTGCCCGAGCGAGTTGTAGTAGAAAGTCTCAGCCGCCTTGTCGTAGGTGTTGTTACTGGTGATTCCAAACGTGGATGAGCCAGCTGAACTAATCACCGACGACCAGTTTGTGCTACCGAGGGACGGACACTTTGAGATGTCTACATTTTTGATGTAAGGCTGGAGAGCGCCAAAGTACATCACATTCTCGCCTGTTTTATAGGTGCCACCCGTTGGGTACCTGAGATCGCCCCAGTCTGGGTAATTACATGGCGACTCGCCGTAGAGACAAGAACCATTATTGTCGTGTCTTGGCAAAGTATCGTCGAAGTCCGCAGAGTACATCAGACCACCGAGGGCTGTCTGTTTTGTGTTGCTAGTACACGCAGTCTGCTTGGCCGAGTCTTTAGCTTGAGCAAACACCGGAAAAAGAATGGCAGCAAGGATTGCGATAATCGCAATGACAACTAGCAGTTCGATGAGGGTAAAGGCCCTCTTTGTGGCAAACATATTTCAACCTCCAAGAAATAACAACATGATCACTCACGTTGCTGACGGTTAACATATACCAATTTGACGCATTTTCCAAACATTTTTGTCTTTTTGTATTCACTAACACATCAAACGTAGATCGTGACTCATCCATCCCGTGATCGTTCGTGGACAAAATGATGCATCAATGAAATTCACCAATTTCTCAATCTGGAGGGGCCGGCTTCCGCATTGGCGGGCTGATGATGTCACGTACTTTGTCACATTCAGGAGCCGTCGTCCATTGAACATTGGTGAGCGCCTTTTGCTCCTTCAAGCGCTGCTAAAGCATCACGGAAAAGCTCTGAACATTCTGGTTCTTTGCATACTTCCTGAGAGAACAGATCTCATCTTTACGACCCAGCCAAATACAGATGGGTCGCATTTTGAGTTCAGTGTAGTGATTGAAAAGGCAAAGTCAAAAGTTGGAAAGCTAATCATTAAGAAAACGGGCGAGCGATTCCCACCCTTTTACGAAGAGAGTTTTGACCGGATCATTCGTGATGAAAACGAGCTCGAGGAGAAGTGGTTGGAAATAGTAGAGAGTCCAGTATCTCTAGAGCTCGTTGAAGATGAATCCGAATACCCCGGATTATGGGTGGCAAATGCGCCAGAAGGTGTGTGATATCCTCTGACAAAAGATGCCAGAACTTCCAGAAGTAGAGACTGTTCGACGCCTTCTCAGTCGAGTCTTAGTCGGACACATCATCACCGAAGCCGAGGTTCCCAAAGACGACATTGTGCTTGGCAACCATTCTCCGGAGACTATTCGTAATCGGTTTGTTGGGCAGAAAGTGACCGGAGTCGGGCGTCACGGCAAATTCTTCTGGTTTGAGTTCGCCGACCACCCGTGGGTTTTCGCCCATCTCGGAATGGCAGGTTGGATTCGTGAAATCGGTGCTCCCACAATTCGTCTAAGGGAACACGGAAACGCACCCTTTGANNAGCCATGGTCGTCCACGCTTCCTAAAACTTGCTCTAGCAACCGATCAGAACCAAAAGATTGCCTTTACCGACGGCAGGAGGCTTGCGCGAATCTGGTTGGGAGAATCGCCAGCTTCGGATAAACAGATTTCTCGACTTGGCCCAGACGTTTTTCTTTCGCCGCCAACGCCAGCGGGGCTGGCTTCGACACTACGAGACCGTAAAGCTCCCATTAAAGCGCTCTTGCTTGATCAGTCTTTATTTGCTGGGGTTGGCAACTGGATCGCAGATGAGGTTCTTTACCATGCAGGCATTGCCCCGGCAAGGTTAGGAGGGACACTCTCCGTTGATGAGATAGCAAAACTTTGCGAGACACTTCGTTTTGTAGTCGAAACTGCTGTTGAAGTAGGTGCAGATGCCGAAAAATATCCAGAGAACTGGCTTTTTTCAGCAAGATGGGGAGGCTCAAAGGGTGCAGAGATCATCGATGGATCTCGCATCGTTCGTGAGACTATTGGTGGAAGGACAACTGCTTGGGTGCCTGACCGACAGTCGTAACCCGAACATGCCGATAATAGAATTGCGGGTTTGGTCTTGGGCCGATTGGAACAAAACTGGGTCGCGGGTACTCTGGCATATTGCAGATAGTTTTTGTTGATTTGCAATATCATCTAAAACCCTACCAGCGATGACAAAGTTCATTGGCTCGTAGAAACGTATGTGACGGGTTAGCCCGTCAAGGAAATTAGGAAAGAACAAGATGTGGCAACGCTTTACAGAACGCGCTAGAAAGGTCGTCTTCTATGCGCAAGAAGAGGCACAGAAATTTGGGGAGGGTTATGTCTCCACTGAGCATCTGCTATTGGGACTGGTTCGCGAGTCCGACAGCGTCGCCGCGAGGGTCCTTGAGAAACTAGGGATCAGCCTGAGTCGAATTCGAGCTGAGGTCGAAAAGCAGCTCCCACGAGGAGACGCTCGACCGACTCAAGACATGACTCTAACTCCAAGAGCCAAACGCGTGATCGACCTGGCGTACGACGAAGCCAGGAATCTGAATAACAACTATATTGGAACTGAGCACCTTCTTCTTGGGCTTATCCGAGAGGGAGACGGCTTAGCAGGACGCGTTCTTCAGAAGCTTGGTGTCGAACTTGAGAAAGCTCGACGCGAAGTCATGTCGCTTCAAGATAACGAAACTCAGTCCAAGAGTAGTTCGAGCGGCAGATCATCGAACGGTGAAAAGTCCAGTTCTAACAAGACCGCCACCCTCGATGAGTTTGGTCGAGACCTAACTGAACTTGCCCGAGAAGGCAAGCTTGATCCCGTTGTGGGTCGTCAACCTGAAATCGAGCGCGTCATGCAAATTCTTTGCCGACGCACGAAGAACAATCCATGTTTAATTGGTGAGCCTGGCGTTGGTAAAACAGCCATTGCTGAAGGTCTTGCCTTAAGAATCGTTTCGGGCGATATTCCCGACATTCTCCGCAACAAGAGAATTGTCTCCCTAGACCTAGCCGGTCTGGTAGCGGGAACGAAGTATCGTGGCGAATTTGAAGAGCGCATGAAGAAAGTGATGGAAGAGGTTCGAAAGGCCGAGGGCCAAGTCGTACTCTTCATCGACGAACTTCATACACTTGTAGGTGCCGGTGCCGCCGAGGGTGCCATCGACGCCAGCAACATCATGAAGCCTGCTTTGGCCCGAGGGGAACTGCAGTGCATCGGCGCGACAACTCAAGACGAATTTCGAAAGTACATTGAGCGAGATGCCGCCCTTGAGCGACGCTTCCAAGCCGTTAAGGTTAAAGAGCCCAGCGAAGAAGAAGCGATCGACATCCTTAAGGGGCTTCGAGAAAGATATGAGGCGCACCATCATGTGGAAATCACCGATGATGCACTCCTCGCATCTGTCCAGCTCAGTCAGCGATATATCAGTGATCGAAGCCTGCCCGATAAGGCAATCGACCTGATTGATGAAGCCGCATCAAAGGTTCGGTTGCAGCAGAGTCTGCCACCAGCCGATGTTCGTAGCGATCGAGTCAAGCTGACTAAGCTGAAGAGCGAACTTGAGCATCAGCGCAAGAGAGCCTCAGAGGAAGTGATTGAAGCCCTTCAACTCGAAGTCGATGAGCTAGAAAACAGCATCACCGAACGAGAGGAAGAGTGGCAGAACCAGCCTAAGTCTGAACCGGTTGTCAACGAACATGAAATCGCTGCAATCGTACAATCTTGGACTGGCATTCCGGTCACGAAACTCGTCGAGGCAGAAAGCCAGCGACTCCTCAGAATGGAGAGCGACCTTCACGAGCGAATCATCGGTCAGAAGGACGCTGTCAGCGCAGTTTCACGAGCCATCCGCCGCGCACGAAGTGGCTTGAAGGATCCGAAGCGCCCCATGGGTAGCTTCATCTTCCTCGGCCCTACCGGCGTTGGAAAGACGGAACTCGCGAAAGCTCTGGCCGCCTACCTGTACGAAAAGGAAAGCAACATGGTTCGGATCGACATGTCCGAATACATGGAAAGGTTTGCCGTTTCACGACTCGTTGGTGCCCCTCCAGGATACGTTGGCTATGATGAGGGCGGTCAGTTGACCGAACAGGTTCGCCGAAATCCATATTGCGTTGTGCTCCTCGATGAGATTGAGAAAGCTCACCCTGAGGTCTTCAACATCCTCCTCCAAGTCATGGAAGACGGACAGTTGACGGACAGTCAGGGTCGCACCGTGGACTTCCGAAACACGCTCATCATCATGACCTCGAACGTTGGCGTCCGACCAATCGAGTTGGACAAGGGCCTCGGGTTCCGCGACAATCGCATGGACCCGAACGACCCCAAGACGTACGAGAGCATGAAGAACAAGATGTTGGAAGAGATGAAGAAACTCTTCCGACCCGAGTTCCTGAACCGTGTGGATGAGGTGATCGTATTCCAACACCTGAGACGAGAAGAGATCCTCGAGATTGCCGATCTGTATCTCAAGCGAGTCAATAGACAAGCTGAGACGATGGGAATCAAGATCGAACTGAGCGACTCGGTCAAGGATCTTCTCGTCAAAGAAGGATACGACCCGAACCTCGGCGCACGACCCCTGCGAAGAGCTGTTCAACGATTTATCGAAGATCCGCTCAGCGAAGAGTTCTTACTCGGTCGGTTCCAGTCAGGAGACGTCATCTTGGCTGAGACAGCCGATGATAAGACAGTAATCTTCAAACGGAAGGAACCCGGCGAGGGTAATTCCGAACTTGAAGTAGCTGGAAGCGCTAGCTAGACAAAGAATCGCTCCTCAACTCTGGGGAGCGATTTTGATTTGTGAGGGTCCGCAGCTCCGCTTCGACCCATACCATGATAGTCTGTTCGGAATCAGACTTCGAGAATTCCTTCGGTTCCCCCCAATTCACCCACATGGCGCGGAAAGCTGGTCGGAGAATGGTGCTTCCATAGGGGATCACTCGATCAGTTCCAACAACTCCCGCGCAAATCACCGGGACACCGGCCATTCTAATGATCAGGGCTATCCCTGGCTTTAGCTCTTGAAGTTTTCCGTCTTCACTTAGCTGGCCTTCTGGGAATACTCCAACCGCCTCGCCAGCTTTGAGAAGAGTGACCGCATGTTTAATAGAAGATCTATCGGCCTCCCCTCGCTTTACAGGAAAAGCTCCGTGGGCTCGAAGAGCCCACCTAATTGACCACATCTCAAATAGCTCGCTTTTAGCCATATAGCGAATAGGCCGAGGGCAAGCCATTTGCACCGCAACAGGGTCAGCATCACTAATGTGGTTGGAAAGGATGAGTAGACCGGGATGTTTAGGAACTTTCTTCTTGTCGCGAGTTCGTAAGGGGCCACACAAGAACAGGATTGTGCCAAAAATGAGACGGGCAAGCGGCAAAAGGATCCACCGATCAACTGTGAAGTTCGGTATTTTGTGCTTGGGATCGTCCGCCATCAATTAACCTCTTGAGCGCAATAGGATACGCTTTGTGTTCTAACTCTAATACTTTGGCCGCAACCTCATCAGCAGTATCGCAGGAATCAACAGAAACTTTCAATTGCAGTAGAATTGGACCTTCGTCGTATTTCTCGTTGACGAGGTGAACGGTACACCCGGACTCCGTTTCCCCAGCCGCGACGACTGCTTCGTGGACGTGATGACCATACATACCTCTTCCGCCGAATTTTGGCAATAAAGCTGGATGAATGTTTAAGACTCTATCCGGGAGCAATTTCAGAACTTCGTTCGGCAGAATTCGCATAAACCCGGCTAGACAAAGATAATCGCAACCTAGTAGGGCATCGCAAAGGCGTAACCCAAAATCATCGCCGTAAGGCACGATACGAACTTCGACACCAAGTTCGCTCGCCACGACTGCCGCGCCTGATCCTTCTGAAGGGGATATAACGCGTACGATCTCAGCGGGATACTCTGCGTCATGAGTTGCCTCGATGAGCGCACGCATGTTACTGCCTCTCCCCTTGGCGCCGACTAAGATTGCCACTTTAGCTTTTCCCATTCCGCAAATAGATTACTTGCTGGAAACCTCAGATCTTCGATTGGGTGGTCTGATAATTCCCAGCCTAATTCATGTGCCTTTGTGATTCTATGTGGGACACCGCCTAAACTTACCGATAATAGACTCCTAGCCGTGGCGCAAAGGATTTCAACTAAGAAGAGATTTATCCTCCTAAACGCAGTTTGTACGTTTGGGACGTTTTTGATGTTGATCACTTGGTTCGTGCATGAAACAACGCGCGCCGAAGGCTTAAAAGCTAACCTCAGTAGACAATTCAACACTCAGCTTAGAGCTGCTGTCCGCCGTGAATCGGACCTTATCATCGCGTTTGCGGACAACTACACACCTTGGGACGATTTTGCGAATTTCGTTAGAAAGCCGACCGGTAGTTTCTATAAGGAGCAAGTCGATTCTTCTTACAAGACCTATAACGCATCCGGAAGCAGAACATTCAACATTAGTAGAAAGCTCGTTGCCCAGGGTTACGAGTCTGCAACGACGGAACTGACGCAAGTTCCGTTACCTGCTGAAGCTTTTGATAAGGCTATACGTTCCCGATCTGTCGTCCACTTTTTCTCCCGACATCATAACAAAGTCTATGAGTGGACTGGTGCGGTCATTACTTCGACTGTTGACATTCACCGAAAGGGGAAAGTAAGCGGCTACTTTTTTGTCCTTCGTGAATGGGATCGGGATGTACTCTCCTCCGTATCTAGCACGGCTGGAGCAACCAGGGTTCAATTCACTCCACTCATAACAGATGACAGTTGGAGCGACCTAAAAGCTGAAATGCAATTACCAAGCATAGGAGGTGGAAGAGATTACATCCTCTTTGCGACTTGCGACGTGCCCTGGCTACAACAAAACAGGCAGGCAGGATGGGTTGTTGTTTTGGCTGGTGGAGTGTTCATTCTGCTCGGTGGACTCCTGTTTTCTACCTCGATGTCGATTTGGATTCTAAAGCCCCTGAAGCGAATCACAAACCTTCTCGGCGGCACTGATCTCGAAACAGAACAGCACTCAGAACCTGAGTTCCAGGTTCTCGAAAAACTGATCACACGACACAAAGCACAAACAGAAATCCTTGAGAGCGCCCTTGATGAAATCACCACCGCTCAAAGGCAGGCGGCAAACGCCAATTCAGCAAAGAGTCGATTTCTCGCGAACATGAGTCACGAGATCCGAACACCTATGAATGGCATTATCGGAATGCTCGACCTCGTTGAAATGAGTAGCCTTGATGGAACCACATATGATCACATAACCTCAGCAAAACAGTCCGCCGAATCCCTACTGAGTTTGCTCAATGACATTCTTGATTTCGCAAAGATTGAGGCTGGCCGAATTGAAATCGAGTGCATTCCTCTCGATTTATCGAAGATGCAACACGAAGTTATTACGATGTTCACGCCGTTGGCGTCACAGACGAACATCAGCCTGGTTGCCGAGTTCGATATGGAACCAAATTGGCGGCTTGGTGACCCGCACAGATTAAGACAAATTCTCATTAATCTGGTTGGAAACGCTATCAAATTCACTGATCAAGGATCAGTTGCTCTCAATTTCAGGTCGCGTAACGATCTGGTTTACATTGAAGTGAGAGACACTGGTTGCGGAATTTCGCCAGATCGACAAGCAGCGGTTTTTGATCCATTCTTACAAGCCGACCAATCCGTTACTCGAACCAAAGGCGGTACTGGCTTAGGTTTGACAATCTGCGCCAACCTTATACAACTGATGGGTGGGGAACTCCGACTTGAAAGTGATTTGGGCAAAGGATCTGTGTTTTCGTTCGAGGTTCAACTTCCAGTTACCGCGAAGCCACAGGAGGTGGTTGAAAATAGAGCAACCACAGGTGTCACCAACTTGCTAGGGCTTCACATACTCTTGGCAGAAGACAATCCTACAAATCAAAAAGTTGCCGCAAAAATGCTGTCGCGTTTAGGTTGCACTTGCGTTCTAGCTGAGAACGGAGAGATCGCCGTCGAGTACGCCATGAATCAAAACTTTGACGCGATTCTGATGGACCTTCAGATGCCGGTGCTCGGAGGTTTGGATGCAGCAAAGATCATTCGGTGCAAAGAGGTTGAGGCTGGTATCGAACCCAAACCAATCATTGCAGTCACCGCAAATGCGTTTGCAGAAGACCAAAGAGCTTGTCAAGAAGTGGGCATGAACGGCTTTATCAGCAAACCGTTCATGCTTTCGGACCTATGTGCAGCGCTCGAACGCTACACACGCGCTAACTCGTCTAAAGCAGCTTAGAAGAGTTCGAAGTGTCTTCCCACGGGAAGGCGGAGTTGCCAAAGTGACCATTCTTTGCGGTTGGCAAGTACTTCACATTCAACAATCCTAGAAGATTGATAATCCCTTCTGGGGTGAGGTCGTATGCCTCTCGAATGCGCTTACTGATTTCCGATGGATCAATTGTCTCGGTGCCAAAGGTATCCACGTTCACAGCGACCGGTTCGGCAACGCCAATAGCATAGGCTAACTGAATCACACAGCGGTCTGCTAGGCCTGCGGCAACAACGTTCTTAGCGATATATCGGGCAACATAGGCTGCTGACCGGTCTACCTTCGTTGGGTCTTTGCCACTGAAAGCGCCGCCACCATGAGGCGCCATGCCACCATAGGTGTCAACAATGATCTTTCGCCCTGTCACGCCGGTATCGCCTTGAGGGCCACCGATCACAAACTTGCCCGTGGGGTTGATATGCAGCAAGGGCTCGCCCTGAATGTATTCGGTGTAATTAGCCAAAACCGGCTTAATGACTTCAGCATTCACCATCGCCTGAACAGCTTCAAGCTTGAGCGCGTCCACATGCTGATGCGAAAGCACAATTGTGTTGATTCGGACTGGTTTGCCTTTATCGTCGTATTCAACCGAAACTTGGCTCTTAGCATCTGGCAGGAGTAATGGACCGGTGCCGCTCTTAGCTTGCTCTTCGCGAACTTCAACTGACTTTCGAACGAGCGCGTGAGCGATGCTCAAAGGCAAAGGCATCAGCTCTGGAGTCTCTCGGGTGGCATATCCAAACATCATGCCCTGGTCACCAGCACCGACCTTCTTGTCCGACTTATGCGCAGCGTTCTTATCGACGCCTTGAGCGATGTCGGCACTTTGCTCCTGAATTGCTACGAGCACTCCACAAGTTCGACCGTCAAACCCGTAATCGGTATCGGTATAACCTGCGCTACTAATCGTCTCTCGAACGACCTTAGCAACATCAACATAACCTTCTGTTCGCACCTCACCGGCAACAACAGCAACACCACGAGTCAAAAGTGTTTCCACAGCGACACGGGTTTGTCCTTTGTATTCGGGAGCTTCGTTTTCGAAGAAGGCGTCAAGAAGGGCGTCGGAAATCTGGTCAGCAAGCTTATCGGGATGCCCGACGCTAACGCTTTCAGAAGTGTAAATTCTCATGCTCGTAAGTGAATAGATTACCCCTTGCGAACCTATTAGGACAGAGTGCAGTTCGGAGGAGACCTACAGATCGAAGGCAAACCTTACGAAGTGACTTTCAAACAATCGCAAATTACCTACTGGACCCTGTCGCTTAGGATCGAATTCCGCCTGATTCTGACCGCTTGTGCCCGCGTATAACAGTGTGCTGACTAGTGTACAAAGCGGAGTAGCCAGCACACTGTTATGTGGGTCAATGCTTGCCGGGATCGAATTGGTTAGCCACAGCGTCGATAGGCGTATTCTGGGCCGAAGAGATCAGCCAAGAATCACCTTTTTGCAAGAGTATCAGTGTGAGTCGAGTCTCCCCACTCGGCACTTTGATGCCATTCGGAGTGGTGTACTCATCCATTTTTACAGTTAGAATGGTGCTCATTACCGATTTTGAAATCGGCTTAAGGCAGACCTGCTCAGTCACATAACTCACGTTCTTGAAAATGGAATGGTGGAACGCTACGTGCGCTTTTACGACGGACGGCTTTCCGTTCCACCACATTCCGACAACGTTGACCCACTGACAGTCGTCGGTGAGTAGAGCCGCGTACCTGTCCATATCATGAGTATTCCAAGACTGTTCCATCTCAGTCACGGTATGACAGACAGCCGATTCGACCGCCTTAGGAAGCGGTTTGGTACCTTGAGCGTAAGTGATTTTCATAGGTGTTTGAAGACAAACGGCGACAACTGACAACGAGGTTAGAAACATGCTGACAAGAATCATGACGACCTTGCCAGATTCAACTCATAGTAAATAAACGTCATTCTTCGCGCGAAGCGGACGTTGAAGCGAGGAGCGCCGAAGGGGTTTCTCCACCGAGAGCCCGAAACTCGTGCACAAGATGCATCTGGTCAAAATAACCGCAATCCAGGGCAACTGCCCCCCATGACAAATCCGGACTTCGACGTTTGATAGCGAGGGCCTCGTTGAGACGCATGACTCGGAGGTAGCGCTTTGGCCCAACGCCAGTTGCCTGAACAAACATTCTTTCGAACTGACGCTGACTAACCATTGAGGCAGACACAAGATGATCAACTGAAAACGGGCGTGGCCCGGTCATTGCCGAACTCAGAGATTGTTCGATAGGAACATAACGATCAGAGAGAGTCCGGCTTGTTTTTGACGCATAGCGTTGCAAAAAGCAATTTGCTATTTGAATGATGTCAGCAACTTGCTGACAATCAGCAAATCGTTCGTAGAGCTCGATCATAGAAGCACCGAGCACATCCTCTGACGGCACTCCTTTTCCAGCTAGTTCGGTGAGGGGAACGCCAAACAAACGGTAAAAACCAGTTGGACGAAACATGATTGTGAAGGTACGACTCACCGTTCCAATAAAGAGTTCTAGCCGCTTAACCGCCTGCGTGCCCACAAGTACAGCCTTAGGAACCGTCTCCATTTTGCCGTCTTGCTTCACTTGTATACGGTCGCCGAGGTAGAACTCGATGAACTGGGATGTGCGCGCTGGGAAGATTAGGGGACTACTTCCGGAAAGCGGAGTTTGCCCAACGCGAAAGCGATAATGATCGACAAAGGGCAGAAGCTCAGCATTTGGCATATAGCAATGAACGCCTAGCTCCCTCATGAACGGTTGTCATTGTAGCAGAGAAGCATTCGCTTTTCTTTTGCAATTAATGAGATTCATTACATGGTCGTTATGGATCACCACAATTGTTTTTACCCTCGGACTGTTGGTCTTACGGATGTATTTTCGGTGGCATCAGGACCTCGAACTGCTCTATCAGAAAACTTCTTGGAAGTCACTGTTGTTTAGCCGTCAATTCCCGCCTCCTGCGGAATTGAAACCAAACAAATCTGACAAGGTGGCCCTATGAGTTCCGAATCGGACCAGAGTCAAAACACAAGGCAAAGCGCTCCTCGATGGGGTCGCAACTTACGATCTGGTTGCTAATCAAAAGACGACCCAACCCTTCCCTTTGACAAAATAGCCGCAACCGGCGTGACCGACTTTATCCGGCGTCAACATGAGTGCTGATTCACGGTCAATGTTCTTCACCCAGTCAAGTAAATATTGCTGCCTCGATCGACTGTAGAATCGCTCAAATATAGGGATCCGACTCATTGCTGCATCATAGATTGGAGTACCGGGCTTGCAAGTGAAGTGCCGATCATTAGATCCATAGATATTTTTAATCGATGAATCCTTCATGTTCGCCCATAACGTGCTACTGAACTGATAATAGGAGTTGTTGTAATCCGTAAGCTCATCATGTTTCAGGTTATCGACTAACGACTCCATTAGCTTTACCACTCTCCTGCGCATGGCTTTTACGTCGAGATCGAATTCTATAACATGGGCTTTTGAGTCGATGCTAACGCTTGCGCCTATGGCTTGCCCGATGACTTTGCAAACGCTCTCAAGATCATCCTTGTGACAAGACAGCACAAATCTGCAAACTCCAAAGAACTCGTTGAACTTAAGTTCGTATCCGCCTTTAGCCAGCGCGATTTTCAACTCATTCAAGGTCATGATCCGTGTCGAACCGTCTACAATCTCAACCTTATCTTTGATGCAACTCAGCTTGACTTTGTTATCGACAGGGAGCTTGTCAGAATAACGCTCGACGCCCTCATAACGCAGAAACACGTTGCGAGGCCATCCTTCATCCGCAAAGCCTAAGTTCAGATCTCCTTTCGCCGCAACGTCCAAATGATATTTCCGCCTAAAAACCCGAAGGAAATCCTCTAGATTGTTCGTCTGGATGGACAGCTTCGGTAAAGACCGGTTATCCGTGAGCATCACAGCTACCGGTTGATGGAACTTCGCCTGGATTAAATCTGCCAACTCACGAGCGCTACCGCCCTTGAAATCCATCTGTGCTAAACAAAGTGACACTAATATCATAAGCACCTACACAAGCTCAATAGCTTCCCGACTTCCCTAGATTTCTCCACCACCTAGGTAAGGCACTTTTGACACTACCGTAATAGTTGACTGGCAGGTTTTGTCAACTACTTGAAGATTGGTTGAAGTATCAGTGAAAATAAACGTGTCTAGATAAGCTTCGTCCAGCCCTCCAGGAAGGTACTGACCACCTTGAACGGTCCACGTGAAAGTCGTAATGTTTGTCGCCGCATCATATCCCATATTCACTAAACCTAGGATCGAAGAATAAGAACCAGCAGTCCTCTCAACATTGTAAGAAAGATTTGGTACAGAATACTGTACTTTATTTTCAATCCACATATCATAATCTCCTATTTTAGCTGTCTCTGTAAAGATTTGATATGACGATTCAAGGATTTTCGACGCAGGACTTGCGCTATACGTCAAAGCAGTGCCTGGGCTATAGGGTTGACCGCTAGAGCCTACAAAACTAGCACAAAGGACAAAGGATAAAGGTGTTCACCATGTATAAAAGTATAACACAATAATTCTTTTTTGCAAATATTCTCCAACTGCTTAAATCTTTTTTCTCCATGTCGCTTCAAATAGGTTTTAGTTCATTGAGTTTGCCGTGCAGTACCTAGTTCATGGCGATGAGTGTTTGGTTGGTTCTGTACCCTCTTGCTCTTTTCTTGGCGCTTTGAAGGACGCTATGGAAGGCCTCTAGGACTCCGTTGGAGACTCTGGTTTGGAACCAGTTGAGGATCATGTCTCTTGACTCAGAAAGGGTCCTCGCGAGCTTCTTATATTCAGGAAGCTCAGATTCTTTGGCGAGTTCTATCCATGCATCAAAGAAGTGGCTTGCTGCTTGTTCTTTGAGTTGGAAGATCTCTTGGAATTTCAGTTTGAGTTCGTAGGCTTACACGGTTTTTGGGAAGGTGTTGTAGACCAGGGCGTTCTTGACGGTTTCTCGTTGATTGACCGTCAACTGGCTTTGATTCTTGAGCCAAGCGAAGCGGGTTCCTTTGAGGAGAGGACTTTTTGCTACGTCGCGGCGCCTTGTGGCATCCAGCGCTTGGTTCATCATGGCGATTCTTAAGTCAGACAACGCAGCCTTAACCCCAAGAGCAAGGGAGGACTCACAAGGCAGAGTGCCGACTGCTTGCGACACCCCAATTACCCAACGCCCTTAAGGTTCAACTAAACCAAAACTTCATTATCATTTATCTCAAGCAAAGTGACCCTCCCAGAAGAAACGAACCCGTGGCTGATGCGGAACAATTCCGCTTGATACACCAGCCCAAAACTCCGAACATTACTGGCAACTTTACTAGTCTTAAATTCAATGCATCTAGACGCCACATACCTGACTCTATGTAGAGCAAGAGATATAAAGATCGGAACCCGGTGCAAGTAGTTTCCGTATCATCCTTGACTTCGTTAGGACGAGGGAATCGCGAAGACGGACGCATTAGGCAACGAAAACGATTCAAGAAAAGTTGACAAGTGACGTCATTTCGTGCCAGAATTTCTTTTTGCTGATGGGCAGGAATGCGCATTGGCAACGTGTATAGGAGGCAAAGGCCGGACCGGAAGGAACGATCAACAGTTCACCAGCCACCCAATGCTCCCCATGCGCGTCGATTGCGATGGGGTTTTTTGTTGCCTGCTTGGCCGCGAACTTCATCAAAAAACAAGCAAGTACAAATACAGCAAGAGGAATGAATGCCGACCGTTAATCAGTTAGTCCGCAAGGGACGAAGCGCCCCCAAGGTGAAGTCAAAGTCTCCCGCGCTGAAGGCCAACCCCTTCCGCCGAGGCGTTTGCACCGTTGTTAGAACCATGACCCCGAAGAAGCCAAACTCGGCTCTTCGAAAGACAGCTCGTGTGCGCTTGACCCACGGTATCGAAGTGACCGCCTACATTCCTGGTGAGGGTCACAACCTACAGGAGCACTCAGTCGTTCTCGTCCGAGGAGGTCGTGTTAAGGACCTTCCTGGTGTGCGATATCACATCGTTCGAGGAACCCAGCAGACTGCTGGCGTAAGCAAGCGATCGCAAGGCCGAAGTAAGTACGGCGCCAAGCGACCGAAGGCTGGCGCAGCCGCTGCCGCCGCAAAGGGAGGTAAGAAGTAATGCCAAGAAAAGGTGCTGCTCCAAAGCGACTCATTCTTCCTGATCCAATTTACAACTCAGAGATGATCACTCGGTTCATCAACCGAATGATGCTCGATGGCAAGAAGGTCACCGCCGAGAAGATTTTCTACGGAGCTATGGCCATCTGCGAAGAGAAAGCTGGAGTTCCTGCTCTCGAAGTCTTCGAGAAGGCTCTTCAGAATGTTATGCCTGCCGTCGAAGTTCGACCTCGACGTGTTGGTGGTCAGACCTACCAGGTTCCTATGGAAGTTCGAGCGGATCGACGCCGAACCCTCGCTCTTCGATGGCTCATTGGAGCTGCTCGAAAGCGAAGCGGCAAGACGATGACCGACCGACTTGCTTCTGAGTTCCTTGATGCGTACAACAACACAGGTAGCACCATCAAGAAACGAGAAGACACCCACCGAATGGCAGAAGCCAACCGAGCCTTTGCTCACTATCGCTTCTAGTCAATCCATTCAATCGAAGAAAAAGCCCTTTCTGCTCAATCAGCAGAAGGGGCTTTTTTGTTGCACCGGGTTCAAAATTGAAGACGGATTTCACCGTTCGAACTCTGGATTGACCATCCTTGTGCCGATTATAGCCTCGTCCCGCCCCCCCCTGTCGTACCCAATCTACACAAAGTGTGTGAGAGAGCAGCGTCAAGCACTTCTCCGCTATTCGTGAGACGTGACTTGAGTTGAAACTCAGCGACGATATAGTTTTTGACGAATAAAAAGACATTAGGAGCTTCTTTACTATTTACTATTTACTATTTACTATTTACATGATATGATATATATAGCTAATTGCGAAAAATAATGGTCCGCAATAAATAATATGTTAGTCAGTAAAGAAATACATAGAAGATGGAAGAAAGGGCGTTTTATTGGTACGCACTCATCAACTGCGTTCTTCGTATTCTCGCTGCTAGTCCTATTGACCCCATACCTCAGCCATTCTGTGCGTCTCATGGATGTACGGAGAGACCTGAAGAGTTCCACGCTGATTTACTCCGATTCGGCGTCGTTGAATTGGATGCCCCAACGGTTCGCTGATCTGATCGGTGCTGGCATTGACTGTTCGATAAATCGGACTGCCGAATGCTCAGATGGCGAATTGCCGCGTCTGGAGTTAGCCCACGGTAGCCGTCTTGGGCGTTCGGCTATTGCGGCTTTGGCTGACGACTATGTGCTACTAACAGAAGGAACGAAGGCGGCGCTGTCAATGATCGTTGGCTCGGTAACCGCTTTCATATTCCATGATCGGTTGTCGCGATGGTTACCTTGGGTGGCATTGCTTCTCGCTGCAGTAAGCTGGTGCTTCCCGGTACAGTGTGTGACCTGTACGTTCGGCGCTGGGTGGCTTGCGTATTTGCCACTTATGGTTGTGGCTTTGGGCACTGCCACTCTTCTCATGGCCTTGTTACCTTCTCCTGCACTTACAGGTTTCCTGATCTCCGCGACTGCCATTGGGGTCGTTATTACACAAGCCGTCCTTCTCCTAATCTTCCTTAAGTTTTGCCCAGTCTGTATTGGCGTCTCAGTTGTAAGCATAGTTGTAGCGCTCATCGTCATCGCAACTGAAGCCGCAACCGGTGGTGTCGAGGCGCAACCAAGACGAATAGCTTGCGGTCAAGCGTGGTCAGCACTTGGCTGTGCTTCAGACGGCTACTGTTTTTTCCCACTTCCGAACTTTTTGCAAGACTATGTTGGCACATGGACGTGTGACAGCAACAATAACATCGGTAATTTCACATGTATAAGCGTTTCTACTGACAACTGTTGCCTGATTCCATATTCAGGCTTCTGCCACGCCCAATGCCCTTGCCCTACAGCGCAACCAGCGTCTGGACAATAGCCAATGTCGAAGAGGGTACGCCTACTGTCTGAGCCATTCGACGCTCCACGAGCATTTACGCTCGTGGAGATTCTTGTAGTATCCGCGATCTTGACCATACTAATGTGTCTCGTAGTGTCGGCAACATCTGGCGCAAGACGATCCGGATATGTTGCGCAGACCACGTCCAATCTGCACCAAGTCTGGACGGCTCTTGCTTTGTACCAAGAGGAGCAAGGAGAATGGCCAACCGGAAGTCAGGCGAGCAAAGCGGTATCTACTGCGCCTACTTGTGATGCCATGGACGCTTGGCGTTCGAATTGCACAATTGATCTCGGTGATCCCATGCTAGGCTCGTACGCATACGCATTCCACGTACCACTTTTTCGAGCGGAACCGTCCGCACTATCCGAATATTTAAGCGCACACGATAACCCAGCGATTTTGGTCAGCCTATTTCCCCTGGAACATCGTATCGTCCGATTTGCTGGCGAGAGCCCCGATGCCTCACTATGCCGGCCCCTGAACGTTTGTATTATGCCTCCCCACGTAATAGCAGCTTACAAAGACGGGTCGGTGCGCCGAGCGATCACCGGCCCCAAATATGAGTCCAACCTCGTGACTGGACCTCTCATCACTTGGTCGAGCCTGTTCGATTGTGTGAGCCCCAAATAGAGTGAAGAATGTCAAAAATAAGTCATAGCCCCCATCCAGAAGATGAATCAAGCGTAGTCCATGCGGTTCGGCAATGGCCCCAGACCGTCAGACTACTGGCAGGTCTATTCCTTTGCGCATTGGTGGCCGTCTATTTTTCCGCCATAGTCATTACGTTGTCAGGAACTGGGCCCAACACAATGACCATGTGGAAGGCCCTCGGAATGAACATGCTCTTCCTAATGATTTTGAATGCTGCGGCTTATCCCAAAAGGATATTTTGGGCTGTGAACGGGGTTTTCGCGGCGTTCGCGGTAGGTCTCACGCTCGTTCAGATGATTTCAATGGCATCGCCAGATCAATATTTCGCATGGTGGAAAGGCTATCTCTATGCTACTAGCGGCCCACTCATCAATAGCTTTGCCTTCATGCGTTTCTGTAAAGTCTTTATAGACTAATTTGAGCAATAGAGCCTCACTCAGGACTGGTAACTCTGATGTCACTCTCAATCTTAACTGATAAAACGGACGGGTGGCCTTGAGCGAATGGGGTGTGCTTCCCTGCCATGGTGACAGGCGCGACAGGGGTTTACACGGCGTACCACTGCCTCCCCATTTGCCAACTCAGCGCTGGAGGCGCGAAGCGGCAAGACAATGACCGAGCGACTTGCGCACTATCGCTTCTAGTCAATCCATTCAATCGAATAAAGCCCTTTCTGCGCAATCAGCAGAAGGGGCTTTTTATTGCACTGGGTTCAAAATTGAAGACGGATTTCACCGTTCGAACTCTGGATTGACCATCCTTGTGAGGTTTCCTTTGCAGAGCCTTTGACCTCTAGACCGTAAGCAAAACCATGCCAATCGTAGCGAACTTTGTCCGGTTGAACCTCTACTTTCGCGGCTTTTGACGTATCCCACTCAAAGGCGATTTCGAGAGCGGCTTGGTCAGCAAAAACAATCTGACGTTCCTCAAACCTTATCCTGAGAGCCTTCCCGAGTGAGGTTGGGAGCGTAACCAGCAGAGAACTGCCCTCTTCGGTTACGACCGGAGCACCGGCGAGTTTGACCGGTTTGCCGTCAACGAGGAAGAACCCGCCTGCTTTGCCATCTTTTTTCCAGTGGTGACCATCCAGAATCGCTGGCATCCGCTGTTCGACATCATAGTCCCGGGTCGCCTTGTTTAAGAAGGGTTGTTGGAACTCATCGCTATAGATGGTGATGTCGCGAAGAAAGAACTGGTCACCCTGAATGTGAAGGTTAGCCCGATAGAACCTGCTCTGGTACCAGATCGACTTCTCTTCGTTTGAGTTTCCAAAGGAGTCCAGCAATTGCACTTGGGCTTGGGCGGGAGTCTGTTTGAACGCTTTTTTAAAGCGTCGTCCCGAGTCACCCATGGTCTCGACATGAACAAGACCTTTCTTGCTTAGTTCGGCAAGAGCTTTCATTTGAAGCGGATAGCCTGCTTCCTGCCGATCCCAGGGGAATGTGTTCTCCTGCCCTAGCTGAGCGTAGCCAAACTGCATTGTAGGCGCATCCGAAATCATCTTAAGGAAGCGATCAACGAATACTTCAGACCGCCCCGAGGTCCACACGGGTTCCATCGTGTCGGGTTCTCCGATTCTTCGCCCGTCAGGGACAGGGTAGCTAAGGTTGTAGTAGTAAACCGGATCCTGCCCCAACATCCTGAACACTGGCGTGTTGATTTGGTTTCTGCGGTCAAGAGCGGCGCTCCACATATTCACCTTGCTGGGGTAGTAGCCCGCTATAGGTGCTCCCCAAATCGTGAATCCGTCCGTCGCGACTTGGTCTCGACAAACCGCAAATGCATCGACGCCGTACTTCTCGCTTAAATGAGCCATCGTGATTGCATCTAAGTTCCAACTTGCCACTGACCGGGGATAGTAACCCCATATCCTTCTGAACTCCTTCATCGCGGTGTCAGCAAGTTTGATCCGCTCCTCTGGCGTGTAACCGATGGTGAACGCCACGAACGGATAGTGATCCCATTCGTATCCTGGGCGTCCGCGCCACTCGACCCCGGCGGCTTTGCAGTGCTTTTCGTTCATCTCAAACCAAAAACCAACTTCGTGGTTCTTGGCCATGTTGGCTTTCAGGAACGGGACAAACGGACCGGAGACAAGGGCGTCAAACTGCAACAGCCAAGTAGCCGGCAGCCTATGTGACTTGATGATCTCCATCTGCTTCTGGACTGGAAGCATCATGTCCATAGGGAATCGAGGTTCAATCTCGCGAATGAAATTCACGACGTTGATGCAGCGAATAGCCGACTTCGGAACCAAGTTTCCGACCAAGGAACCGGCTGGCATCACGCTCGAAGCCACTGCGCTCTGAGCCGTCACACGCAAAAAGTCTCGACGAGACATCATAGGCTTCTTTTACCCAGGTCTCACTTTCATCGGGATATTTATCTCACTCAATTGCCGGTATCGAGTTCGATTTTCAGCAGCAATGGCAAGACGCTTCAAGAGCAGTTCTTCTTAGTGTGGTCAGCAAGACTTTCGGAAGACAGAACACGAGGTTTTCTGGGTCTATGAAGAAATGCATGG
>DDEQ01000037.1 GCA_002336105.1 Chthonomonas sp. UBA1950
TGCGCTCTGATCCGCCATGCCTATCCGGAATACAAGAAAGACAGCATCGATCCGGACCTAATCACCATGGCCACGCTCCGAGCGCCGACGGAACAGTTAAGGCCCACTCAATACGCGGCAGATGCGTTCCCGGGAGCAAGCTAGATGAGACTCAAAAACCTCAATATCAAAGAAAAGGAGTCTGACGTCCAAGCGGCGATCGTAATGCGGCTGCGCTTTGCGAAATACACCGTTTTACAGACAAATGCAGCCATTCGAAAGGTCGCCGCCGATCCTGGCGTTCCAGATCTGATCGTCACATCAGATCGCTGGCCAAGTTCAATTTGGGTTGGACTCGAAGTGAAGACATCAAGCGGAAAACCGTCGCATGAACAGCAGGAACTTCTCGATCGCAACCGCATCACTATCGTTCGCTCCATGGATGACGCTATGACCGCTATCAAAAAAGCCGAGGAGGCACTCAATGCCAACAGTTGAAAGAATCAGCGTTACCAAGGCGCTCACGCCTGAGAAATACAACGTGTGGCGAATCGGCGCACGTGGCGAACGAATATGGCTCGATGGCGCGATCCCGCTTGAGGAAGCTATGGACCGCGCCATCGAGGAGCAAGCTCAGTTCCCGATCCTCGACGTGTTTCTTGATGGGAAGCTCTATCACGAAAACGGGCTTAGCCACATCCCGGCGGTGAATCATGGGTAAGCGAAACACTGCAACCACTCTTAGCCTTGCCGCTGTAGTTGCAGGGATGATTCCTTGCAGCACTGGCGCAAATCGCCATTATCGACCCATCTCCTATTCTGCCACTAATGTCTGTTACGCGGGTGATATTGATCTCGGTGGCCATCGCAGACGCCGCGGTAAGGCACGAGCACGAAAAGCGCACACAAAGGCGCGACTTAGTCGGAGGTCTAGTTAATGCCGTTCGACAAAAAACGCTATCCAGTGAATTGGACCGAAACCCGCGCTAGGATTCTTGAGCGCGATAATCATCGGTGCAAGTTCTGTGGGGCAAAGAATTATGCTATTGGGCATCGAGACGATGATGGCTGGTTCTTTCCAACCGGGGGAAACGAGTGGCATGATCGCGCCGGTAATGGCGAGGTAACACCCAAGGAGTGGATTGAGATCAGGCATCTTGATGCGTTCGATAGCGATGCGCGCAAGTACATCCAAATCATTCTCACGATCGCGCACATCACCGATCCAAACCCCATGAACTGTGCGGACGACAATCTAGCAGCCCTATGCCAACGATGCCACAACAAGCACGATATGGCCATGCGACAGAGTAACGCCCGGAAGACTCGTGCTCTTCGAGCAGGGCAGGTAGTGCTTGAGTTTGAGGTGAACGCATGAGACCTAAAGCGGCAATTGTATACGACGCACTGTCAATGGGTATCACAGTTCAAATTGGAAACTACACTTTGGGTATGTCCGAAGATGGTGCCATTGGAACAGTCTTAACTGATGGCCGACTGCTAGTTGACAAAGTGTTTACTGTTTTGCAGTTTTACTCCCTCTGTGAACAAATGACTGAGGCGGAAAAGGTCCAAGCTTTATCATCAATCACGCTACGCCAGGTGAACCCTTGAGAAGGGAGGAGCCTTTGAAGCGTTGGTCAAGAAGCCATGAGGCTTGCGTTCAGTGTGGAACTAAATCTCACCCACACGAGGGCCTCGGTCTGTGTGGCCGTTGCTACGATAAGAGAAAGTACGCCAACAACATAGTCAAAGAAAGGGCGAGACGGAAGGCGCAGCGCATAGCAAACGGAACGGTTGAGAAGCGATATCCGAAGGTTCGACAGTGGCACATCGAACACGCGGAACGTGTGAAGGCACACAAGGCTGAGTGGCACTCAAAGCATGGACCAAAACCTAAGTGGCCCATTGGAATGAAGGTTCGAGTTCTTGTCGGCAAAAAGCGACCTCATTGGGAGCAAGGCGATATTCTCGAAAAGCCAAGCAATTGTACCGTCCGCGTGAAGTTGGCCAGCGGCACCGTCCTCGTCAGTACAGCTAAGCAAGCCAGGATCATGAGTGAATCCGATTTTCAGCTTAGCCGAGAGCTGAAGCACATCTTCGCAATTGGTTTTGGAGAGTCTTCCGTTAAAAGATTAGCGGCCGAGCCTGAGGCTTCGCAATGATTCATCGGTGGTGGCTGATTATTGTGGCTTTTGCCATCTGGAGCTACGTGCGCATCGATAGCTGTTTCGAGGACGAGTCTGGATGGGTGTTGATATTGATCTCTTTGTTTTGGCTATGGGATGCATTATTTGGGAGAGAAATTGAACGACGATCATGGAGGCAGAGTGCAAACGATTATTAGTGTAACTCTGACGCAAGTCGCGTACAAAGAGGTTGATGCGGCCGCGCTACTCGGTCTCTCTGCCCGCCGATTGGGCGCATACCGGACGGCCGGAAAGATCAAACGCAACCGCGCGGGTAGCTACGACGTCGAGGAAATTCTACGATTTCGCGCATGGCTTAACGGCAGTGACGACAACACTATTACACTAGATTTTGGCGATGAAAGAAGAGAGGAAATACACCAAACTGCCGGACGGCAGGATCTACCGATGGGTGCGGGTGGCGCCTGGCCCGAAGGGGCGCAAATCGGTCAAAGGCTGGTCACCGGAGGAAGTGGAAGAGAAGATTGCGGAACTGCTTCTGGCGACAGCCGAAAGCGAGGCCCCATCCCTAAATCGTTTTGACTATTACGCACCTGGCACCTTTGGAAACTTCACTTTCAACGTCTACTGCCCGCGGACGTACGCAGACGCCGAGCAGACAACGATCGACCTGTACGATGGGTATCTCCGGCATCATGTGCTACCTGTTCTTGGCGACATCCCGATCCACACCATTGGCTACGAGGACATGATTCGACTTGAAGCCTCGCTTGTGAACCATCGATACAAGAATCCTGATGGATCCGCAAAGCCACTTTCGAAGAAAACCTCGCGCGAGATATTGATGCGTGTTCGAGAGATCCTCAACTTGTATGGGCTTATAAGTAAGGGCACTGGCGTCCAGGTTCGTGAAGATTGGCGGGTTCATAAGGTGCCGGTACCGCCAAAGAAGAAGAAGCGTGAGGAAGTCGGTGTCGATTACAGTCTCAAACTACTCGCGGCAGCTTCGGGCACTTGGCTTGAAGGTCCGCTCTTTTGTGCCATGTTTCTTGCACTCCGAAGAGGTGAGATATGCGGAATGAAAACGTCCGCTCTGGACAGGAAGAAGCTCCGGATTCGAATAACCGAACAGCGACATCCAAAGCTAAAAGACGGAGCCTTGCCAAAAGGTCAGAAGACGCGAGACATTCCGGTACCCGAAGAAGTGTTTGCAGCGATTGAACGACTTCGCGACAAGTCATCCATTTACGTTTGGGCAAAGGACGGGAAACCGATCCCTCCGGATTCGCTTAGCCACGAAGTTCCTGACCTGTGCGAGCGATCTGGGCTTGCCAGAAAAACTCCACACGAGCTCAGAGCGTTGGCCGCGACAAACCTTCTAGGAATCAGCGCAAATCCGGTTGCGGTAATGGAGATCCTTGGTCATGCAGAACTCGATACCTCTCTGATTTATTTCGACCCGAGAGCCAGCGAAAAACGGAATGCCTTTCGAGAGTTGTTATCTGGAGTAGAAACGCAGACAGTCGGTGATACCACCGGTTGACCGTCTTCTACTGGTTACACTTTGCCATGTAACCAGTGCCGCTTCTTCTCAGGTTCAAATGAACCTGGTGGGCCCAGCTAGATTCGAACTAGCGACCTCACCCTTATCAGGGGTGCGNNGCTCTAACCAACTGAGCTATGAGCCCGAGCCCAATAAATCTACCCTAATTAGCGTGAAAACGCAACTGTCGTCGAGCTAAAACTCGATAAACCAATAGTTCTCGGTGATTATTTCTCAGGGACGACTGGGCCTGGAACTGTCGTTTGTGTTGCGGGTGTATCTAGTTTTGCGCCTGTTGCGTTGTCCCAGTAGTTGTTCATCGCTTGCGAGATCTGGCCACCAAACAGCATACAAGCGATTGCTCCTGCTGCCAAAGAAGGGCCAAAAGGAATCGTTGTGAGAGATGGCTTCCAGTCATCATCCTCGATATTCTCCGACTCTGGTTCGACCCCAATAAGGTTATAGATCTTAGGGAAAAAGACTCCTACGATATCTAGACAGAGCAGATACCAGATGCCAAACAGCAACAGGCTACCGACTGATTCGGGTGGAACAAGATCCTCAGCAGCGTTATCAGCTTCTTCTTCTGATGATGCCTGGCGCGAAGCGATTGCGATCGTTGTCAGACCGAGGACGAGTCCTAGAACGACGGCGATCATAAGGTTTGCGAGCATGAGTAGCGGCCCAATGAGGAAACCAACCGCTCGCATCATTTTGATGTCGCCGTGCCCCATCGAGTCTTTGCCTAGAGCTAGGCGGCCAAGCAGGGCAATTCCCCAGAATAACCCCCACCCGAGCAATGCTCCGTACAAGCCGGCTTCTAGCTTTGAAGTTGCGACCGCGTAGACAACGCCGACAGCGAGTAAGAAGGCGTTCAGCTCATCAGGGATGATATAGAGTTCCGCGTCGATGAAAATGATCATGACCAAGGCCGAGGCTGCGACAGCGAACAAAGCGGCGGACAAGATGTCGGGGTTCCGTAGATCTGCCACAAAACGCCACCAGATGCCAGCAAAGATCAATCCGGTCAGGAGTTCGACGAGGAAGTAGCGAATAGCAACAGGTTCTTTGCAATAACGGCATTTGCCACCAGTGCTGAGCCAACTCAGTAGCGGCATTAGGTCAATCGCTGAAAGCGAATGCTTGCACCGAGGACAGAAGCTTCGGCTGGGCTCGACAAAGGACAATTTCCGTGGAAGCCGGTAGATTGCCATGTTAAGGAAGCTTCCGACGAACGCTCCAATGATGAACCCAAAAATGGCAGTCCAGGTCGGAAATAGAGCGTCGTTCATTGTTGGTTTAGCGTACCGCGTACAGCAGAAATAGAAAAGCCCAATGGATTCAACCATTGGGCTTTGAGTTCTTTGGCTATCGATTCTTACTTTTCGCCGTCGTCGCCACCCGAAGATAGCTTCGAAATAACGTCAACCAAAGGAAGGAAGCAAGAGATAACGATGAAGCCTACGATAAAGCCGAGGCTAACAATCATAATCGGTTCGATCGCTGCAGTAAGCGATGCGAGTGCTGCTTCCACTTCAGCTTCGTAGAAGTCGGCAATCTTCTGCAACATGAAGTCAAGCGAACCAGACTCCTCACCAACGCCGATCATGTGTACGACCATCGGCGGGAACAGTTTTGATTGCTCAAGAGGGTCGCCGATTCGGTCGCCTTCTCGAATGCGAGCACGTGCTTCTAGAAGCGCGTCCGACATGATCGAGTTACCTACGGTGCCGGCAACGGTTTCAATGGCTTGAAGGATCGGAACACCCGAAGTAAGCAACGTACCCATCGTTCGGCTGAATCGAGCCATGCAGACTTTGTGGTGAAGCTTTCCGAATACAGGAATCTTCAGGCGAACTCTGTCAGCGACGCGTCTGCCGAAGCGGGTGCTTACAAATAGACGGTAGGCGATGATCAAACAAACGATTGAGGCAATGACCATCCACCAGTAGTGCTTAACGACGTCCGAGACATCGACGAGGAAACGGGTGGGTGCTGGCAGTTTGTCGCGGTTTAGACCAAGGTCAGACATAATGTCCATCCATTGGGGAATGAACCAGGTGACAAGGAAGCCAACGATACCGGTTGCCATAACAGCAACGAGTACCGGGTAGGTCATAGCCGATTTTACTTTTCGGCGAAGTTCAACGTCTTTTTCAAGGAAGTGGGAAAGTCGCTGTAGTGCCTCTTCCAAAACACCACCAACTTCTCCAGCTCGGACAAGTCCGATAAAGAGGTTGTTGAACGATTTTGGATGTCGTTGCATGGCGCGAGAAAGGCTTTCACCACCTTCAACCCGTTCGCCAATATCGACCAGGATTTTTTTTAGTTTGGGGTCTTGGGTTTGGTGACCCAAGACGTCCAGACATCGAACTAGCGACACGCCCGCATCAACCATCGTTGAGAACTGACGGCAGAAAACTGCCAGGTTGGTCAGTTTGACCTTTCCGTACGTTTTCGCCTTGGGCGATTTCGAACGGATCATTTCGAGCTCAGTGATTACAAATCCCTGCTCCTCAAACCTCTTCCTTAGAATTTCCTCGTTCTCGGCATCTGCTGTTCCTTTTTGCAGACCACCGTGAGCGTCGCGGAACGTGTAGCTATAGACTGGCATTGTTTTTACCTACCTCGGGGCGCTGGACCTGAGCCTGCTTGGCCTGCGGTCGGAGTGTTAATCATCTTGCGAAGTTCCTCAGCGTTCTGACATCGCGTGAAAGCGTCTTCCATCGTGATGAAGCCCTTTAGATACAGATCGCGAAGACACTGGTCCATCGTAATCATTCCCATGGTGCCGCTCGTCTGGATCATCGACGTGATCTGGTGAGACTTGGCTTCACGAATGAGGTTACGAATCGCAGGCGATGCAATCATGATCTCGTTCGCTGGTACACGACCCGGTGCGCCTGCGCGAGGCAGAAGCTGCTGGGAAATGATCGAAACGAGGTTGTTCGAAAGCTGAACACGAATCTGCTCTTGCTGTCCAGGAGGGAAAACGTCGATCATACGGTCAACGGATTCCGCAGCGTTGTTCGTGTGTAGAGTTGCAAAGACAAGGTGACCAGTTTCAGCTGCGGTAATCGCAAGCGAGATGGTTTCCATGTCGCGCATTTCACCAACAAGCAAAATGTCCGGGTCCTCACGAAGAGAAGCGCGGAGAGCGTTGTGGAAGCTTCGAGTGTCGGCACCAACTTCGCGTTGGTTAATGATGCACTGCTTGTGCTGGTGCAGATATTCGATTGGGTCTTCAATCGTGATGATGTGGTGCGCGTAGTTCGTGTTGATGTAGTTGATCATCGCGGCGAGCGAGGTCGACTTACCCGAACCGGTAGGACCCGTAACGATGATAAGACCACGCGGTTTATCGCATAGAGTTTCGAGAATCGGGGGCAGGTTCAGATCACGAACGGTTGGAATCTTCTGTGGAATAAGACGGAAGGCAGCAGCGCATGCGCCTTTGTCTTTGTACAGGTTCACACGGAAGCGGGCACGCCTTGGGAGCGTGTACGAGAAGTCAAGTTCGAGAGTTGTTTCGAACTTGTTAATGTTCTCGTCAGAAATGATGTCGTACATCATTCGCTGAGTGTGCTGAGGCGTGAACATCTCAAAGTTCAGTCGCTTCAGTTTTCCGTCTTCACGGATAACAGGAGGCGAAGCCTGACAAATATGCAGGTCCGAAGCATTTCGGTCGACGACGATGTGCAACAATTCGTCAACGTGTAGGTCTTCGAGAGACTGTGGTTGACTAACTTTTTCGACCGTGCCTTGCTCTTTTGGCTGGCCAAAAGCCGGTGGCGCCGACGGCGCACCAGAAGCTGGCTGACCCTGCATGGGTGGAGGACCACTTTGAAATGGATTGTTCTGCATGAGTTATCTTTTCTACGAGGTTTAGTGGCCGGCTGTGAAGACAACGCGCATGACTTCACCGGGATCTGTCACACCAGCTAGCACCTTCGCAAGCCCGTCTTCTTTAAGTTCTTTCATACCGTTAGCTTTCGCTGCTTCACGCATGTCGTGTACTGGCGAGCGACGAACAACGAGTTCACGAATTTCGTCGTTAATGACCATCATTTCGTGAATACCTGTACGACCTCGATATCCGCTCATTCGGTTGTTTTCAGCGGGAACTCCACGATATAGAGTCACCATCTGCTCCGGATCGTCCGAAGCAAATCCGAATCTTCGAAGGTCAACGGCGGGAACCTCATAGGGTTCTCGGTTATCTGGGTCGATTCGTCGAGCAAGTCGCTGTGCGAGAACGCCGATTAGGGTTGCGGAGATGAGGTAGGGCTCAACACCCATGTCTCCCAGACGAAGCATCGATGAAGGTGCGTCGTTCGTGTGGAGCGTGGAGAGAACCAAGTGTCCCGTGAGCGATGCTTCGATTGCAATTTCAGCCGTTTCAAGGTCTCGAATTTCACCAACCATGATGATGTCCGGGTCTTGACGGAGGAATGCACGAAGCGCGGTTGCAAACGTTAGACCAGCCTTTCGGTTCATCTGAACCTGAGCGATACCGTTTAGCTGATACTCAACCGGGTCTTCAGCGGTCATGATGTTCACTCCGACGGTGTTGAGCTTGTTGAGACAGGAATAAAGAGTCGTCGACTTACCAGAACCCGTAGGACCGGTACAGAGGAACATGCCGTTTGGCTGCGATACCAACTCCTCAATTTTGATCTGGTTTTCTTCAAGGAAGCCGAGTTTTTCGAGGCCGATCATGATGCTTCCCTTGTCGAGAAGACGCATAACGATTTTTTCACCAAACGGAGTTGGAACCGAGCTAACGCGAAGGTCAAATTCTCTTCCGTTATGGCGAACCTCGATACGACCATCTTGAGGAATACGACGCTCTGCAATGTTCATATCCGCCATGATTTTCAGACGGCTGATGAGCGGCGCCATGAGGTTACGAGGAACCGTCATCGCCTCCATCAAAACGCCGTCAATGCGGTATCGGATACGAACTGCGCGCTGCTGAGGCTCGATGTGAATGTCCGATGCGCGGTCGCTAATGGCTTGTTGGATAACAGCGTTCGCCAATTTAATAATTGGCGCCTGTTCGGCCATTTTCTCCGCGTCGGCGTCAGACTCTGCTTCGTCAGTATGGCGGCGTTCAACTCCCGCTTCTGCCATGGCTTGACGGGCACCTTGAAGATAGTTCTGAGCGGCCGCAGGAGTGTTGTTTTGTGCCGGTTGCTGTGGAGTTGCCGCAGCAGGAGTCGCCTCGGATGCAACAACGCCTCCACCGTAATACTTCTTGATGGCGTCGTCGATAGCACCAGGAACGGCAACAACCGGAATGACCCTGCATCCCGAGGCCATCTTGAAATCATCAAGAGCCATGATGTTGTTGGGGTTAGCCATCGCCACCCACAGGTTTGTCCCGTCCTTCTTAACAGGAATTGCGTTATGCGCTTTTACAATTCGCTCGGGTACGACGTTAATCGCACTCGAATCGATTTGAACACGATCAAGGTCAGCAAAAGCCATGCCGTGTTCAGCAGCTTTCGCTTGGAGAACTTCTCGTTCTCCAACCATGTTCAGCGAGACAAAGACCTTTCCTAAATCGGATTGGTTCGTTTGCTTCGCAACCTTTTGCGCTTCCGCAAGTTGTTCTTCTGTCAGAAAACCCTTCTGCAACAAGAACTGCACCATTGAAACTCGAGGCAATGCCATAGACGTCTTCCCACCCAGCCAACGACGATAAATCGCCAATTATCGCCGCTTAGTTTAGACCATTAGACCTATTTTCGTGTTGTTAACGAAACGGCTTCCTAATTCTTTGTGGACGGATTACCGAAAAAGCATCGTTCACGTTGTCGGCGATAATCAAAAAGATTTTATGCACATTGACCCGCTGGTCGGTGCAATTGTTTCAGAAAAACCTCGTTTTCAGAGTTTTTTGTAGGTTTCGGCATCCATTTCGAGTAGCTCTAGTGTGAGCGATACCTCGTTAGCCGATAGCGATTCTGCGAATTGCTCTTTCATAACAGCCCACATGGCCTCCGAAATAGTTTTTCGAAGTTCTGCTGGTCGGCCCGACATGATCTTTACGGTGACATGAGCAAATCCTGGAGGCGCTCCTTCACCCATATGCCAGTTAGACCTCAAACCGTGGTAAGCCTTAACCGCAGCCGGGTTAATCGTTTCTTGTCGCGACAGCTCAATGACGAGTGCTTCGAGTATGTCTGGAACTTGTGAGTTCTCAGGCAGATCTGCGGTTGTTTCGAGAACGATGTGTGGCACAAGGAAAGCGTACCTACTGGACTGATTTCGGTGTTAGACTCCAAAGTTTGTACAAGTCTTCGTCTTTCTCAAGGACTAACTCCCGACCTTTAACCTTGTCTTTCTCTGCTTGATTGATGCGATTCCAACGCGTAATGATCCAGACCTTTCCGGGATGAATAAGAATCTCGTCCCAGTTGTCCGTATCAACAATATCGCGGTCCAAATAAAAGAGGGTAGATGGATGGGAGGTTTCCTGTAGCTTCGGTTTTCCGGTGCCTAGTTCTTTTTCGCGGCGGCTCATCTGGTATTCAGCGACGACGTCTATAGGCGATGCATGCGACCGGACATAGCGTGTTAGTTCGTGGACTTCGCTGTGAAACCCAGGAATGATCAAGGAACCAAGTTTCGTTCCGTAGTAATACGACGAAAACGCCCACTGGGCGATACAAGCGACAACCAAAACGCTTATTGCTGGCCCGATCAATGCGGGAAGGGTTAGTTTTTGAATCCTGCTAGCTAGTGAATCGCAGATGAGCAAAGCAAGTGACGGAATCACCGGAGCGATGTAATGGGGAAGTTTTGCTCCCGAGATCGAGAAGAATAAGAAAACAACCCAGGCACATGTCCATAGGTAGGTTCGCACCTGTTTGTTTGATTCGTCAGGTTGCTGGATACTCAGATTGCGTTTCTCTCGGGATCCGGAGGTCCAGACCAAGATCAACCCGGGCAAAACCCCGATGAAAACGATTGGAACGTACATCAGAATCGATGCAAGACCGCCAACCGTATGCGCTGTATCGCCTCCAGTGAACCGACCTACATTCTGTTCGATGAGGAATTTCTGGACGAATAGTTGCCCGTTTGCGAGGTAAGCAGGCACATACCAGGAGGCAACCGTGAGGGCGAGGATTAGGGTTCCCACTAGCCACCAGCCTTTGAACGCGGGGCGTAAATCCCTATTCCGCCAATAGGTCCAGCCCGCCACGGGAACGAAGAGGAGACAGGCAACAGGGCCTTTGGCAAGAACCCCAATTCCAAGGGCGAAGGCAGTCACGAGACGCCATCGTTTATCACCAACCAGTGACTCCCAAAACGTCAGGTAAGCCGAGATCAAACTAAGAACAAGCAGTGGGTCTGTTAGCATCATGCGTCCGATGCCAACCAGCAACAGTGAGGAACCCAAAATCAGCGGGACAAGCACGGCTTGTGTCGTTCCTAAGCGCCGCTTCGCAAACCAAGCGCAGACCGCATATAGCCCAATTGTCGCCAAAACGGAAGGAAGACGCGGGCCGATCATCTCACCGAATGCGGCGACGCTTGGCTTAGCAAACCAATAGAGCAAGATTGGCTTCTCGAACCAGGGATGGCCGTTGTACAGCGGCGTGATCCATTCGCCACGTCGGTTCATTTCTCCGGTGATCGCCGCGTAGAATCCTTCGTCTAGGTCGAGAAGTCCGTAAGTCCACCAGCCCAGTAGCGGGATGATCGAAAAAAGAATCGATAGGAGAATAGGGCGTTTTGGCATAGATCGGACAAACAAACGGTACCCTTTATGCCCATGCTTTCTTCGCTCGACGGTCTCAAGTTCAACTCAGATGGTCTTATTCCCGCCATTGTTCAAGACCATTTGAACGGAGAAGTGTTGATGATGGCTTGGATGAATCGAGCAAGCTTAGAAAAAACTATCGAGACAGGATACGCGACTTATTGGAGTCGATCTCGACAAAAATTCTGGGTGAAAGGCGAAACTAGCGGGCACCTTCAGAAGATCAAACGCATAAGCGTTGACTGCGACCAAGACACCCTCTTGCTTCAAGTAGAGCAAGTGGGAGCGGCATGTCATGAGAATTACCGCTCTTGCTTCTATCGTGACTTCTCTGAGACTGGTTTGACGGTCAACTCAGAGAAAGTCGAGTAGTTATTTGACTGGTCCGGATGGATCGTTATCGACTGTGTTCTTGATTCGGTTCCAACCTTGCTTGACCGCCTCACCCAATGTGCCATTGGGGAGAGTTTGCCTCGACTCGACAACGATTGCGCCGTAATCTACCGAGAACTTGCATGTCACTGACGAATCTCCGGGGACCCAACTTAAATTCGAAAGTGCTGCTAACTTTAGGTGATAGATTAGCGGAGAAACCTCGGGCTTAACCCCTTTCGTCCCTGTTGAATTTACGACGCTGATGTCAATTCGCTCAAATGGAGTACCACTTGCGCACAACCTCAGAAAGACGGGATCGAGCGTTGATGAAGCCATCGCGAAGTTCGCAGGCAAAAACGCTACTTTTCCGGCTCCCGCGCCTGTTGTCTGAGATCCTATATTGAGTGTTTGCTGAAGGCCAGTATCGAAGCTTGAGACAGCGATCCAACCAGCTTTTCCAGCTTCCTCCTGAGTAGGTGGAAGAATGTAGCCGTCGCCTGTCATTGTTACCCCCTCGATCTTAACTCCTGAGTAAGGTTTGAATCGAACATAAATCGTGGTCGCTGCTGATGCGGCGGCGGACAGGACTGCGGTTGCTAGTGAAATCAAAACGAACTTTGTCTTCAAAGTGTGCTCCTTACCGGTCATCACCTGATGGAATGACTGGGTGTTCGTTTTACCTGCAAAGAGATATCTGTAGAAGGTGCCTGTTATTAAGATCTAAATTGCAACAAGCCTAAAATATCGATAAGGGGGCACATGCCTCGAAAAAAGTTGGAACTACTAAAACACCTCTGGCGTAATATTCCGTGTTGTGTTGAGGCTACTCGGCAAATTCAATCAGATCAGAAGGCAAACAGCAGTTTTTGTTGTTTGCGCTCTTCTGCTGTCTGTTTTTGCGAGTGCCTTTGGAAGTTCGTCGGTCTGTACGACTGCGAAAGCTTCGAAAGCTGGGAAAACTTCCAATTCTGCCAACCCATTCACTCAGGTCACAGAAGAAGAGGAGAACCACGCAAGGACCGTTTTGAACGGTTTTGGTGCCGAGCACCACATGGACCTCGCCGAATTTGACCTAAGCGTTTTTTGGGCTGAGCTATTTGGTCGGCGGGGTCATCTCCCTCATCCAGTGGATGAGTCGTCTCACGTGACGTCACCTCCGACACCTCCTCCTGACTCCAAGTAAGCCCTGATAGGATTATTGCGTCTCGACATTGGCGTCGTCGTACAGTCCGGTCGGCAATCCCTGACACTTGGGTTTCACGCATTCCTTAGCGCCTTTTTGTACTCGCACCACTGTAGGTGAGCAAGCAGAAGACGAGACTGGAATAGCCCATTGAAACCCACCTGCCACTCTTGCGCACTCTTGCGCCTGTCCACACACGGGAAAGGACTTCAATGAATTCGACAACTATCAAAAAGGACCTGCTTGCATCAGCAGTTGTCTTTTTAATATCAGTTCCGCTGTCTCTGGGTATTGCCCTAGCGAGCGGTGCCCCAATGATTTCTGCACTAATTGCTGCAGCCGTTGGAGGTATCGTAGCTGGAGCTTTAGGTGGTTCACCGCTTCAAGTGAGCGGACCTTCACCGGCGATGCCCGTCATCGTCTTTGGCATGGTTCAAAGCATGGGCTGGCAAACAGCTTGTGTAGCGACCATCCTTGCCGGGGCGATTCAGATCATCCTCGGTAAATCCAAAGTCGCTAGAGCGGCTCTAGCCATTTCACCTGCGGTGATGTACGGAATGCTGGCTGGCATTGGTATCACCATAACGGTCGGCCAGGTTCAAGCCATGCTTGGCGGTACACCAGCCAGTAGCGTGATCAAGAACATTGCGCGCTTCCCTCATCACCTCACAAACGTCAACATCGAGTCATTAATTCTCGGGTTTATGGCGGTTGTCATCCTCGTTGTCTGGGCAAAACTTCCCAAGAAGATCCAGACCGTTCCTGGCGCGTTAGTTGCAGTTGGTGTTCCAACTCTGCTCTCTGTTGTTGCTGGCTTTGATGTTAAGCGTATTGACTTACCCCATGATGTCTTGTCCGGCATCGTGTTGCCTGTGATCCCGAAGATGGATCTTTGGCAGCAACTCATCACGGCGGCGCTTATGATTGCCATGGTTTCCAGTGTTGAGTCTTTGCTTAGCGCAGCGGCTACCGACAAACTTCATACCGGCGAAAGGGCGAACCTCGATAAAGAACTCGTCGGCCAAGGAATCGCTAACATGGTTTCTGGTGCCTTGGGTGGTTACCCAATCAACGGCGTTATCGTTCGATCATCAGCGAATATCAACGCAGGTGCTCAGACGCGTCTCTCGACGATCATCCATGGCGTTTGGATCATCATTTTCGCACTGTTCTTCGGCGATCTGCTCCGTATGATTCCGCTTGCGGTTCTTGCCGGATTGCTGGTCTATGTAGGTGCAAAACTCATCAACTTCGAGAACATTCGAACGCTTACTCGACATAAAGAACTGCCCGTTTACATTCCGACCGTCGTAGGTGTCGCCTGTGTAGACCTGATTACAGGTGTCGCCATTGGACTCGGTCTGTCACTGTTCTTTACACTTCGCAGACTCGCGAACGCCGAAGTGCAAATCACTTACGGACAGGGCACGACCAAGGTTCATGTCAATGGCTCGCTCACGTTTCTGAACGTGCCACGACTTATGCAGATGCTCAACACGATCCCGCCCGGAGAGAAAGTTGAGCTAGAGATTCACACGGACTTCATGGATCATGCCGCTTTCGATGCAGTTCACGGTTGGGAGCGCAGCTACCTCAATTCAGGTGGTGTTGTTTCCATCGAGGAACCGCACGAAGAATGGTATGAGCCAGCCTCCAACAATGAGCCAAGGTTCAGGAAGTCACGAATCCTGTCCCAAAAGGCTACTGTTCGCCGCGACGACCCCGTACTTCTATAAGGAGCGCCCAATGCAGAGATTAAAAGAAGGAATTCACGAATTTCAGTCAAACCAGTTTCGACCCCTCGAAGGGCTCTTTGATCAGCTCAAACATGGCCAGGAGCCCGAGACACTTTTCATCACGTGTGCCGACTCTAGAATTGATCCAAACCTGTTAACTCAGTCACAACCAGGCGACTTGTTCATCTTAAGAAACGCTGGGAACATTGTTCCGCCCCACGGAGCGGCAAACGGAGGCGAGGGCGCCACGATCGAGTATGCAGTAGCCGCTCTTGGCGTGAAGGATATTGTCGTTTGCGGACACTCTCATTGCGGCGCCATGAAAGCTCTGCTCCATCCTGAGGAAACCGAAGGCTTGCCAGCGGTACAAGCTTGGCTTGACCATGCGCAGACAACCCGAAGAATCGTCGAAGACAACTACGCAGACCTAACCGAAGATCGAAAGTTGACAGTTACCATTGAGGAGAACGTTTTGGTGCAGCTTGAGCATCTTCGAACTCTTCCGTCTGTGGCTTCACGCTTGGTCGCAGGAGACTTGGCTCTTCATGGCTGGGTCTACAAATTTGAGACGGGCGAAGTGTTTGCATACGAGCCATCCGTTGGACAATTTGTTCCTTTAGCGGATTATCACGCGGAACTTGGTTCGGCTCGGCGTCGTCAAATGTCAGTAATCTAGGCTTCCACCAAGAACCTGTATTGCTTGTGTGCCGCACGCATCGATAGTGTGCGGCACTTTCATTTTTCAAGAGACTTTTTGCTTTGCGCGATTCGAAGGTATCATCTGTAGTTACCAACCGAATACGGAAACATAAATATGCGAGTCAAGAACAAGGAAATTCGGCAGCGACGTCACCGAAAAGAGCAGAAGATTAAAGAAGCAGCGAAAGCGCTTCGCGAACAATACGGCGATAAGAAGGCCGGAGCTGTAGCAGCACCTAAGGCTGCCGCTCCTAAGAAGGCTGCAAAGCCAGCCGCTAAGAAGTCAGCCGAATAAGGCTCACGATCAGGATTCAAGTAGCCCTTTCCGAGTTTTCGGGAAGGGCTTGTTCATTTATTTGGCGGCCCAAAGAAATCCGCGTCGCATCAACTCTTTGGGAACCTCCGCCTCCAGAATGTCAGCGTGGTGGCCAAGCGAGTTGTAGAAGACCTTACCTTTGCCGTACATCTTGGTCCAAACCACCGGCATCTGACAGATGTTTTCCGAATGTGGGCCATCGGCTCCAGGAGTAGGGAAGGGTGTTGTTGCGAGCACGTTATTACCCGGATCTGTGTGCAGATAATATTGCTCGCTCACCACTTCGAAATCGACGAGTCCTGCCGTAATCTCATGCGGGTTTGTTTTCGAAATGTGTACGGGATATTTCACGCCGTCGTTGCCGGGGTGGGCAACCCACTGTCCCCCGGTCATGAATTGCCACTCGGTATCAGCACGAAATGAGTCGCACATTCCGCCATGGCACCCGGCGATTCCAATCCCAAATTCGGAAACGGCTCTTGTAACTACGCTTCGTTGCTCGTGAGAAATCTCTCCCATCGTCCAGACGGGAATCAGCAGGTTCTTCGCGAAAACAGAAGCTTCGTTTGCAAATGAATCGAGTGTGTCGCTGACTTCAACTTCGAATCCTTCGGCGGTTAGGATGGCCTCGAATAAACGAGCGACTTTTTCAGGCTCGTGTCCGTCCCATCCGCCCCAGACGATCAATGCACTCTTGTTTGACATGTCGTGTGAAGGTTACCAGCGCTCTACGCATGTCGATGACGGAGTGAAAGGCAACTTCTTCTGAAAAGTATTTGAACGAATAAGTGCTTCGCTAGGGCAGATTCAGGCTTTCCATATTGAGGCGCTTAACTCCTATAATGGCGTTGATGCTTACCGCCGCTGTTGTCCTGTTAGCCATATCGAAGCCTACCGATTCCCTGGTCGATCTTTTTCAGAACCCTCCGCTCCGTTGTCGTCCGCACACTTGGTGGCATTGGATGAACGGGAATGTCACCAAAGAAGGCATCACTGCCGACCTTGAAGCGATGAAAGCCGTGGGAATTGGAGGGGCGCAGATGTTTACCGTGGACCAAGGGATTCCGGCTGGCCCGGCATCGTATGGTGGATCGCTGTGGCGTGAGTTGACGACCTTCGCAATAAAAGAAGCTTCCCGGCTCGGCATCGAGATCTGTTTGCACAACTGCGCAGGGTGGTCAAGCAGCGGTGGCCCATGGATCAAACCGGAAGACGCGATGCAGGTTTTGGCCTGGTCAACCAAGGTGGTCAAGGGCGGCCATGTGGATGTTGCTTTGGACCCGATCAAAGCTCCTCAGGTTCTGTCGCATGTGGACTACTCCCAAGATATCGCGGTCTATGCGATTCCTGGCAATCTGACTTATGAAACCCGCGATTTGCTCGGAAGAACAGGTGTGACTCGACAAGACGGAGTTCAGCTTGCCCTTAGCGAGAAAGCAGGCACGCAGCACGCTCAGATTCTCGACATAACATCGATGTTCAAAGATGGAAAGGTACAAGGGACCCTTCCCGAGGGAACTTGGACCATTTTGCGTTTAGGGCATGTTCCGACAGGGAAAGATAACCACCCTGCACCTCCAGAAGGTGATGGGCTTGAAGTCGATAAGTTAAGTAAAGAGGCGTTCAAACATCATTGGGAAGGGCTGCCTGGCAAAGTGATTTCAGACGCCAGCACTCTGAAAGGATCGTATTTTAACAACTTACTCATAGACAGTTACGAGGTCTACAGCCAAAACTGGACCCCGAAGATGCGAGAGGAGTTTAAGCGGCTTAGAGGCTATGATCCTCAACCCTATCTTCCTGCGTTGACTGGCATCGTTGTCGACAACGCGAATGTCACCGAAAGGTTTTTGTGGGATTACCGCCGAACAATCGCCGATCTGTACGCAGAAAACTACTTTGGTTACGCTGCGACGCTTTCGCACGAAAACAAGCTGATGTTCTCTACCGAGCCTTACGGAAACGGTGGATTCGACAATATTCAAGCCGGTGGAACCGCAGATATTCCGATGGGCGAATTCTGGATCGGCGGTGCCGCGATGGAATCAACCAAGCTGGCTTCGTCAATTGGGCATATTTACGGTCGCCCCGTCATTGGTGCGGAATCATTTACCGCCGACGATGTCAGGGGCCGATACTTGGAAGAACCTTACATGATGAAGACTGTGGGCGATTTGGCATTCGTTAACGGCATCAACAGATACATCTTTCACCGTTATGCAATGCAGCCTTGGACCAAGTATCAGCCTGGGATGACAATGGGGCCGTGGGGCACCCATTTGGAGCGCACTCAAACATGGTGGAATGAGGCAAAGACCTGGCTGCAATATGTCGCTCGTTGTCAAGCTCTGCTACAAAGTGGTCGCTTCGTCGCCGATGCTGTCGTGTTTCAAGGAGAAAGCGCTCCCGTCGATTTGCCTTACGGACGTGGTAGCGGTCGTGTCGTTCCCGAAGGCTACGATTACGATGGATGCGACACCAAGACCTTGATGGCCATGAAGGTTGACAAGGGCGAGATCGTCCTGTCGAGTGGAATGCGTTACAAGCTACTGGTTTTGCTTAATAGCCAGACCATGACGTTGCCGGTAGCGAAGAAGATTCTTTCGCTTATGAACCTAGGAATCCAGGTTGTTGGGCAAACGCCTGAGCACTCACCGACTTTGGTTGGCTATCCCAAGAGTGAGCAAACACTCAAGACAATCTTCTCGGCACCACTCCCGAATCGAATTCGAAATGAGTCCGCGGGAGATGCGTTGAGGAGACTTAACATTCCAAAGGACTTTAGCTTCAAAGGAAGCGGAGCACGACTGCTTCATATTCATCGTCAGATCGGCGATGCGGACGTCTATTTCGTTTCAAATCAGCGGTATCAGTCCACATTGGCAGACTGCACATTTAGGATCAGCGGAAAACAACCTGAACTGTTCTTCCCAGAGACTGGAGTCGTGGAGAACGCCTCAGTTTGGAAAGCGATGAAAGGTTCGACGCGTGTTTCGCTGAAACTGAAACCAGCAGAGTCGGTATTTGTTGTCTTTAGAAACAAGCCAACAGAACCACATCTGACGAGCATAAGTTACGGCGAAAAACCTGTGCACGTACCGAAGGTGATGATCATCCAAGCCAAATACGGTTCCGCTGACGGTCGTGGTGTAGATGTGACGAAGAAGGTTAGGGAACTAGTTGCCCAAGGCGATACGGAGATTGAAGCGACGAATGCGAATTTCGGAGATCCGGTCTTTAATGTGTTGAAGTCGCTCACGATTGAGTATTCGGTTGACGGCCAAGTGAAGAAAGACCTGATTGCTGAAAACAGTTCGCTAGTTCTACCGAGCGCACAAGGAGGACCCGTTCCAGACTTTGAATTGTCTACCAAGTCCGGCGTCTCAACTTTGACGGCATGGGAACACATGAAAGGAACTTTGGAAGCCTCCAATGGCAAAGGTGCAACAGCATTCGCCGTCAACCTATCCAGCTACCAAAAGCCGATTGATTTGAGCGAAGATTGGGGGCTGACTTTTGCTCCCAAGCTCGGGGCGCCAGCATCAGCTAAGTTTGCAAAACTAGAGTCTTGGTCTCTGAACTCAGATCCTGGAATCAAGTATTTCTCTGGGTCTGCCACCTACACCAAGCAGTTTGAGTGCCCTTATGTTGTGACATCCGAGATGAAGGTTCGATTGAATCTTGGTGAGGTGAAAAATTTCGCCACAGTGACGCTTAATGGAAAGCTGCTCGGTACATTCTGGCGACCGCCGTACATTGTCGATGTCACGAAGTACATCAGGCTAGGCAAAAACGTGCTAAGTGTTCAAGTCACGAATCTTTGGGTGAATCGCCTCATTGGGGATGCACAGTTACCTGAGGAAGCTGAATGGGACGGTAATCACCTCAAGAAGTGGCCAGAGTGGCTTTTGAAGAATGAGCCTCGACCAGCCACTGGTCGGGTTGCGTTCACGACGTGGAAGTTCTGGGACAAGAACTCGCCACTATTGGATTCCGGACTGATTGGTCCGGTGAAGATCGAGTTCGCTAGTCAGCAAAAGATCGGGCTTAGAAAATAGATCCAGTCGCCAAAGACGTTACTCTTTCGTTAAGATTTCGGGTCCGTCTTTGGTGATTGCTATTGCGTGCTCAAAGTGGGCGCTCAACTTGCCATCAGCAGTGTTTAGCGTCCAGTTATCAGGCAGTGTAACCACTTTGTATGTCCCTTCGTTGATCATTGGCTCTATACATATGGTCATTCCTTCGCGCAACAGGTCGCCTTTGCCTGCCTTTCCAAAGTTAGGGATGTTATGTGGCTCCTCGTGAAGGTGTGTGCCGATTCCGTGGCCGACCAACTCACGAACAACCCCATATCCTGCGTTTTCACAATACTTCTGGATTGTGCTTGCTATATCGCCAATTCGGTTGCCTGGCTTGGCTTTTGAAATACCCTGCATAAGGGCTTCTTTTGTCACCCTCATAAGTCGTGACGCTTCTGGACTGACCTTACCGACGGGATAGGTCCAAGCGCCGTCGCCGTGCCATCCGTCTTTTACAACGCCCAAGTCGAGACTGATGATGTCTCCTTCTTTGAGCGGTACCCCAGTAGGTATGCCGTGAACGACTGTTTCGTTAACTGAGATGCAAGCCGAAGCCGGAAAGCCACGGTAGCCTAAGAAACTCGGAATGCCGCCTTCCTCTCGAATAAGTTGATCTGCAAGGTCGTTCAACTCTTTTGGAGTTACTCCCGGCTTGATGTGCTCGGAGCAAATTCGCAAAGTCTTGGCGACAATTCGCCCTGATTCACGCATCAACTCAATTTCTGCGCGAGATTTTATCAGTCCCATTTATGATGTTCCTTCAGACGAGGCATCGAGCGACGGAATTACCTCTCCGACCGGTTGTTGTAAGCCAATCACGATGCCCGCATAGGTTCGCTCTGGGCCATCGCTAGCATTTACTCGACGGAGCAAACCTTTTGAATCGTAGTAATCGATGACAGGTTGAGTCTCCTCGTGAAAAATCCTAAGTCTCTCTCGAATGGTTTCTGGCTGATCATCAGACCGCACAAAAAGGTGGCTATTACACTTATCGCAAAGACCTTCTCGTTTGGGGGGCTTGTTTCGGCTGTGGTAAATTTCGCCGCACTTTGTGCAGCCTAATCGACCAGCCAAGCGGTGAACGATCAGTTCTTCCGGTGCTTCGAGACTGACTGTCTCGTCCAAATGCAACGATTCATCGTCGAGCATCTCAGTAAGGGCTTCAGCTTGGCGGACAGTGCGCGGAAAACCGTCCAGTACAAATCCTCGGCGACGTACATTGTTTTCCCGCAAGCGTTTCGCCATCATTTCGATGGTGACTCCGTTCGGAACGAGTTCGCCGTGATCGATGTACCGTTTTGCGAGGCGACCGAGATCGGTCTCAGCCTCAATTTCCTTTCTGAAGATGACGCCAGAAGAGAGCGGCACTAGTCCGAGTCTGCTCTCAAGCAGAGAACTCATGGTGCCTTTGCCAACTCCGGGCGGGCCGATGAGAATGATGCGATTCATAAAAAGAAAAGATCAGGAGCAAATGGTTTGAGACCTAAGTCTACTTCAACCATCAACTCCTGATCAGAGTGTCTAGTTCCCGTATTGTTTCATGAGGATGTTGGCTTCGATTTGACGCATCGTCTCAAGCGCAACACTGACCATGATCAGCAAGGACGTACCACCAAGAACGCTCACGTAGGCTTGACCACGCAATCCGGAGATCGCAGGGGCAATATACTGCAGCAACGCTACGCCAGCGATAAAGGCAGCACCGACGAGAGTGATTCTCGAGATAACTCCATCAAGAAAGTCTTTTGTTTGTTTGCCTGGTCGAACACCCGGAATAAACGAACCGCCTCTCTTGAGGTTGTTGCTAATGTCTTCAACGTTATACTGGATGGCGGTCCAGAAGTAGGTGAAGAAGAAGATAAGCAACGTGTATAGAATTGAACCGATGACTGCCTTAGGCAACCAAGGCATACTTGGAAAGATCGGCTCAGTGGATGATGGCTGTAGAAACGTTCCGAATTGGTAAAGGAAGTTTCCTAGTGGTGAAGGATTAACTACGTTTGAACCACCACCTAGCATCATGCCAAATTGCTGTGGCAACTGGATGAGAGAGACAGCAAAGATGATTGGCAGAACGCCAGCCATGTTCACTGAAAGTGGCAGATAACTCGTTTGTCCACCCATCATACGGGTGCCAACCATTCGCCTCATGTGCTGGATTGGAATGCGTCTTTGAGCAGTTGTGAAGTAAACAATAGCCCAGGTAGCCGCAAGGAAAATGAGCAGAACGAGGATTGGGCTGTAGAACGGAATGGTCCCGTTTCTGATACCGCGTGCAATTCCTTCAACCTGGTTAGGCAATGAAAGAATGATGCCAGCGAAGATCATAAGAGAGACGCCGTTACCGATGCCCTTTTCTGAAATCTGCTCGCCAAGCCAAAGCATGAACATCGCACCTGCGGTCCAAAATACCAAGGTGATGAGCTTGACTGGCACGGTAACTGTTGCTGGGAGCGCCGAGTGCATTAACTGCATCAGTCCCCATCCTTGCGCAAAGCAAAGAGCAAGAGTTACGAGTCGTGTTCGGCGATTCTGTTGCTTTCGGGCATACTCACCACCCTCTTGCATCTCCTTCTTCCATTGCGGGAACGCAGTGGTTAGGATCTGCATGATGATTGATGCGGTGATGTATGGGTTCAGACCGAGCGAGAACACCGAGAGACGGCGCAATGCACCTCCACCCATGATGTCCAAATAGGCGAACGCGGGCAGCTTCATCAACTGTTCGTAGATCTTTTCGCTGTTGACACCAGGGATTGGCGCCGGAACATGAATTCCGAGTGCGAAAACCGCAAACATGAAAAGAACGAAAATGATTCGCTGGCGCAGGTCTGGATCGGCCCACGCAAGCCGCAACGTTTCTAGGAGAGGAAGGTGGAGACCTTTATCTCCACCTTGACCGCCTCCGGTATAGGAGCCGCCGCCACCTAGCCCGGTTGGTAAACTCACTCTGCTGAAGCCTCCTTGGCTTCCTTCTTAGCAGGAACGATGACAGTAGCTGACCCGCCTGCATTTGTGATGGCTTCTTCAGCAGTCTTGCTGAACTTATGAGCCGACACAGTGAGTTTTTTGCTGAGTGATCCGGTGCCAAGAATCTTGACTCCGTCCTTCACCTTGCTGATGATTCTAGATTCGATGAGAGCTTCTGGGGTTACCGTTGCTCCTGATTCGAAGAGGGTTTCGAGGTCGCTAATGTTAACAACCGCGAATTCCTTATGGTTAATGTTTCTGAAGCCCTTCTTTACCGGCAGTCGGCGCTGAATCGCTGTCTGACCACCCTCAAAGTTCGGGTGAATCTGTCGGCGAGCGCTCTGGCCCTTAGTACCGCGAGTAGCGGTCTTGCCCATACCGGAGCCGATACCGCGAGCAACGCGGCGCTTCTTGAAGGTAGCTCCCTTTGGTTTTTCGAAATGATGTAGTCCCATGGGTTATTCGGCTCCTTACCGTCGGTTAGTCGAAGGCTTCTTGTCCTTTCGAGTGGCCTTTGGTCGTGCATTTCTACCATCGATGATCGGCGTTTCATTTTCGCCTTCCCAAACGATCAGTAGGTGCTGGATCGGGCGAATCATTCCGCGGATGGCAGCATTGTCTTGCTGCTCAACGGTTTGACCGACCTTACGAAGTCCTAAGGCTTGAATCGTCGCACGGTTGCGAGGAATGTGAGCAATTGGACTTTTAATGAGCTTAATGCGCAGCATCCGCTTCCTCCTTACGTGCCTTGGCAAGCCAAGGGGTCAGTTGGTTTGGATCGAGACCTCGCTTTTCAGCGGCTGCTTCTGGGCTGCTCAAGTCCTTGAACGCTTGGATGGTCGCGTAGGCCATATTGATGGCGTTGCGGCTACCAAGGCTCTTGGCTAGAACGTTGTGAATACCAGCTGCTTCAAGGCAAGCTCGGACTGCGCCACCAGCCTTAACACCAGTACCTGGTGCGGCGGGACGAAGAACAACTTCTGCTGTACCTGCTCGGCCAACGATCTCGTGAGGGATGGTGGCACCGATCATCGGAACAGGGAACATGCTCTTGCGAGCAGCTTCCTCTGCCTTTCGGATAGCATCGGGGATACCACGAGCTTTTCCGAGGCCGACTCCGACCTGACCCTTGTTGTCACCAACGACGACGAGAATGGACCACGAGGCGGTTTTACCACCCTTGTGGGTCTTAAACACCTTGTTGGTTCGCACAACTCGAACATCGAGTTGTGGTCCTTCAGTGTTGCGGCTCTCACGCTTGCCGCTGAGGCGGTTCATCATTCGCATGGTTTAAAACTCAAGCCCTCCCTCACGAGCACCGTCGGCTAATGAGGCGACGCGACCGTGATATCGGAAACCACCTCGATCAAAGATGACCGCGGAGATGCCCTTTTCTTTGGCTCGCTTAGCGATTAGTTCGCCGACCTTCTTCGCGCCATCCTTGTTACCGCTACCAGCAAATTCTTTTTCATCAGAGCTTGCTGAAGCCAAGGTGACGCCATTAACGTCGTCGATCACTTGCACGTAAATATGTTTGAGACTGCGGAAAACCGCGAGGCGCGGACGCTCGGTTGTACCCTCGACTTTGCGTCGGAGTCGGGCGTGACGGGCCGCACGGAGATCATGTCGTGATTTGGTTGCCACGTTCTATAACTCCTTACTTCTTAGCCGAGGCTCTCTTACCAGCCTTGAGCTTGATCACTTCGCCCTGATAGCGAATACCTTTACCCTTGTAGGGCTCCGGCTTTCGAACCTTGCGAACATCGGCAGCGATTTGACCGACCATCTGCTTGTCGGTACCACTCACGATGACCTGCTGAGCCCTGGTCTTTTCGTCAGCCTTCACTTCGAAGGTGATGCCAGTTGGGGCGGCAACGGTCACGGGGTGAGAATAACCCATATTTAACAGCAGGTCTTTACCCTGAAGTGAAACACGGTAACCAACACCGATAATCTCCAAAGTCTTTGAGTGACCTTTGGTGACGCCATCAACCATGTTATTCAACAGGGTTCGAGCAAGACCGTGCTGGCTTCGAGCTTCGCGAAGGTCGTTAGCTCTTTCGAGCGTCAAAGTGGTTCCTTCTTGCTTTACGGTCAGAAGACGAGAGATCGGCTGTGCCAACTCACCCTTAGGACCCTTGATGGTAACGAGGTTTGTTGCCTCGTCGACCGTGACGGTGACTCCAGATGGGATGGTGATGGGGCGGATTCCAATTCGCGACATATTAGTACACCTCGCAAAGAACTTCGCCGCCGATGCGTCGTCGTCGTGCTTCTCGATCGGTCATCAAACCAGAGCTGGTGCTCAGAATTCGGGTCGTAAGACCACTTCGGAGCGGCTTTAGGTCGGTTACCGGCTTGTAAACACGAAGTCCAGGCTTCGAAACGCGGGCAATATGGGTGATGAGCGGCTTGCGTTTTGCGTCGTACCGAATCGTCACACGAATGACAGGGAACTTCGTCTCGTTCGAGATCTCGTAACCGGAGAGGTAGCCCTCAGCCTCGAGAATCTTTACGATTTCTTCTTTAATTTTGCTATACGGAATGTCAACCGTCGTAAGGCGTGCTTGGGCGCCATTTCGAATGCGGGTTAACAGGTCCGCGATTGGGTCGCTATGCATGGATGTGCCTCCTTACCGATGGCTCGACTTCTTGACGCCGGGGAGTTCGCCTCTGTGAGCCTTCTCGCGGAAGACTTGTCGGCAGACTCCGAAATAACCGATGAATCCGTGAGCTCGGCCCGTAATCGCGCAGCGATTGTACTGTCGGGACTTAAACTGTCGGCTCTTGATACGTCTAGCTTCGAACTCGGCTAGGGCTTTTTCTCGCTGCTCTTTTGGCAGAGCGAGGATTGCCGCCTTTTCGGCTTGCAGGCGCGCCCATTCGGCCGCCTTCTTTTTTTGTTTTACAATAAGGGCTTGCTTCGCCATTCTTTCTCCCGCCGTTACCGGGCTGGTCCATAGGTCTCTGGGCGAGCAGAGGCCATGCGGAGCCCGTGGCTAAGTTGTTTTATTCAGGACACAGACGTCATGAACACTGGAGAATACCACAAACTTATGGCGAGCGGTAATCGCGGAGAAATAGGTTGGACTGGCTTTGGCTAGTCTGATATCCCTGTCGTCGGGATTATGAAAAGCTCTTTGTGCGACTGAAAGAGTTGAATAAGTGTTGTCGCGGTTGAGCAATGCGGCTGTGGAGATGGATTATTTCCTACTCGACACGGCGTTGGCGTGAGGTTGAGTGTTCTTTGTTAGTTTGAAATGGAAGTTTGTTTCGTCCGATGAAACGCTGTGCCAATCCTTGGCTTTTGTTCTTCATCCATTCATTCACTCGTTGCTCCCATCGTCAAGAATCTCTGTTTCCATGTCTGCGCTTTTCCCGCCCGCCCATCACCGGTTAAGGCTAGAGCGGAGCGGGTGTCTTTTCGCGGATGGATAGGAATTAACCCTTAAGGAGGTTCAAGACTGATTGGGGTGCAGAGTTGGCCTGTGCTAAGACGCTCATACCGGCTTGTTGCAGGATTTGCAGCTTGGTGTAGTTGGTCATCTCTTCGGCAACGTCGGTATCTTGTATTGAGCTAAGAGAGGCTGATAGATTCTCTTTGGAGACGCCCAGGCTTCGTATATTGCTCTCAAGTACGTTGCGTTGGAAGTTACCGAGTTGGCCTCGCGCTCGGCTAATGTCGTCGATAGCTTTGTCGATTACGCTAATCGCATTCGATGCTCCGGCCGATGTTGTGAGGTCGATGTTGTTGAGATTCAGGCCAGCAATCGCGCCGTTACCGAGGTTCGATGCCGCGTAGTTGCCTAGCGAGATGTTCACCGTCTGGCCAGAATAGGCACCGACTTGGAACTGGCTTGAGCCGACCACTACCTGTCCAATGGCTGCGCCTGTTGTGTTCGCATTGCCTGCCGCAGTGAGCACGAGGGTGTTACCATCTGCGTCACTTAGGGTTAGGCCACCGTTGCCACTTTGACTGCCGGTAAACAACGCTGTGGCTGACCCGATCGTTACTGTGGCGTGGGCATCTGAAGCAGCAACGTTAGCGGTCGCACCGAGAACGCCGTTGGCATCGGTTACCGTCACCTTGCCTCTTGTTCCGTATTCGTTTGAGACAAAGGCTAAGCCATTTGCACCCATACTGGCAGTGACACCGGTCTGGTCAGACGCCATATTTACCATCTTGATGACATCATCGACCGTGTTGGCAGCAGAGACATTGAACGTTGTTCCGTTGACGGTGAACGAACCTGCTGAAGCCACAACTGCCGTCAAGGTTGTCAGAGTAGTAGCGTTAACTTGGGCGCGGACTGCACTCGTAACTGCACCTAGGGTGACTGTCGCGTTTGCGGTCAGCGAAGTACCGGCGAATGCGCCTCCAATTGACAATGAGGAGATGAGGCTGGTGTTTGTTACCGCGCTCGTCACGCCAGAAGAACCGTCCAGGAGCTTCTTGGTGCCGTACTGAGTGCTTGTTGAAATTCGTGTGATTGAGTCGGCAATCGACCTAACCTGAGACTGCTGTGCTTGCAGCTGTGATGAGGTCTGAGTTGCACCGTTGCTTGCAGCGACTGCGAGTGTTCTTGCATCATTCAGAAGCTTGTTGACTTCTTCAAATGCTCCTTCAGCAGTCTTCACGTAGTTGATGGCGTCTTGGCTGTTCGAAACGGCCTGAGTTAACCCCGAGATCTGAGACTCTAGTCGTTTGGACTGTATGAGACCAGCTGGGTCATCGGCAGCCGAGTTGATTCGCAGACCCGTTGATAGTCGTGTTATTGACTGACTGAAATTGTGACTTACCATGCTCAAATTGCGCATGGCGTTCATTGCGTTGACGTTGGTGTTTATGCGAAAAGACATTTTTGCGTTTCCTCCGTGATTCGCAGGTCTTGGGATCGAAGCGAGCCATCCGTTTACTCGCCGTTACTCTTTCCCAGTAACCTTCACAGGTGCTATTCCAGGTATCAATACGGGCTTAACCTAGTAAAATTACTGGGTTTCACGTATTTTTACGGTTAGCAAAAATGCTGATGGCAAAATTACTAGCCTTCGAACTGGATAACCTTGCCCATCGAAGGATAGTTGTCTCTTGAAATGCGTTCTTTTCGATCGCCAGAAACGCGGTACACCGTCACGCCAAATCCGGCTTTGCCAGAATTGCGAACACGACTAGCACCGGAACTTCCAAAGGTGTATTTTGCTGGAGCCTCGAAATGGTCGATCTCGCTGTACACAATTGGTTTTACAGGCATATCACGGTCAGCGTAGAAGCTAGCTTGAATCATGCCGTTTTTCACATTGGTGACAAGGCGAACTGGGAACTTGTGAGGGTTCACAAACCGGAGATCAATATTTGTGTAGGCGACAGCTGCATCCCGTCCCGGCGGGACATAGGATGGACTGAATCGATGTCGGTGCCGCTCTGTAATTTTCATGCCGCTAAGTAAAGCCGCATTGTATACCGTAGTCGAGACCTGACAAACGCCGCCACCCCAGTCGTCAATGAGTTGTCCGTTGTAGCTCACCGGAGCCCGTCGATAACCGGCATCCCTTGAAAAACTTCCAACTTTCTTGTTGAACGAAAACTCTTCTCCCGGAGCGATGATAACGCTTTGGAGTTGATCTGAAGCCAAGATGGCGTTGTGTCGTTGAGAGTGATTACGTGCCTCAAGTGAGGTCGCAAACGCTGCTATGACCCTCGGATGCGGGCTGCTGGCAAAAAGAATCCCACCTCCAGCAGCCACAAGACCGGTACTTAGCACAACCAGAAACTGGGGCCTCAACGCGTAACCTCTAGAATATTTTGTCCAGACGTTCCCGTTTGGTTGGGATCATACATGTTGCCTGCTCTCGCTGGCAATGCAGACGACTTTCCGGTTCGCTCGGCTCGCATCGAGTAAGTAATCTTGTTGACACCTGCTTTTAGCGAGGTCGCAAAAAAGGCAACTTTGTCATCGCGAACTACTGTTTGAGCCCACCAGTTCGTCCAGTCCTCCATGGGGTCTTCTCTTTCGTTCACACGACAGTTGCTAGGGGTTGGGCTTTCAATCATCACGAACACTCGGTCTCTGGATGACGTAATAGTGAGTTCGACAAGCAACAGATCACCGGATTTCACTCGATCTACCGGCTTCTTGCTAGGCAGTAACCTCTGAGTTCCGTCATCAGCAGACCTGACCTCCATCAAGTGGTAGGTTCGTTCGACTTTGATACCGCCGACATCTGTAGGTTGGATTGGCTTGGTGGCGTCATATTGACGCATGCTCACCGAAGCGTATAGATTTCCACCCGTAGAAGATTGGATGTCCACCGTGTTTCGCCCTTTATGTAGCTGACTTGCCGGAATCAGGATTTTCTGGTCGGGCTGGAACATGCTTTGTGACGATAGATGGATTGTCTTTACCACCTTTCCGTTCAAGAAGATGGTCGCATCTGATTCTGTGACTGGAGCCTTGTGTTGCTTCGCGTATTCACACAGACCGGTTAACACTTCGGTCGTAGACCGAGTGGAAGACCATGAATCCCCTTTCTTTTCCTGCATTAGATATGTAACTGCCGGTTCGATCAGAGGGTTTTGAGGATCAATTGTAGCCAGCACTCCGAGGGCGAGCCCGGTATTTTCCTCTCCCCAAGACCAGTCTTGCTCTTTCCAGTGGGCACCAGGGCCAGATCGAATGGCCATCTTTGACAAAGTCGCGACAAACTCATTCCTTTTCTCTGTGTTGCCAGCGAAATGGTTGGCAAGCGCAGCATAAGCGGTTTCCTGAGCGCCTAGCGGAGTCAAGGGGAAGTGGTTGATGACATCCTTAGCGTCTTTCATTCGACCAAACTTGCCCAGAACGTAGGCTGCATACATTCCGTCTCGCATATTCTGCGGCTTGGTATTGTCGAGTTTGATCGATTCCTTCTGTAAGTAGTCCAAGCTACCTGTGATGGTGGAACTTGACCAACCGTAGGCCGGGCTAGGCTTATATCCGACTTTCGAGGCTTTTTCAACGCCATCCAGAACGAGCGAGGTCATGTAGACAGAGCCCTCATCGTTTGCCCACCAACCCCATGAACCATCAGAACGACGCATTTTGGCTAGTCGAGCGTAACTCTCACCTGCGATTCGGGGAATGCGCAATGTTACGTCTGGTTTCGAAATGCCAGATTCGTCGAGCACTTTTCCGACCAGGACAGCCGGAACAAATCGGCTCATCGTTTGTTCAACGCAACCATAGGGATAGTCGACTAGATCGTCCAAAGCCTGAACCATCGACCCCAGCACATTGGGGGCTACCGTGATGGCCAAGCGACCCGAATTTTGATCTGACGAATCAAGGATATCTACGTTGAAGCTCTGCTTCCCGTGAATAACGGAGGCGTCCATGGTTTCGACCAATTTGCCGAGCGCTTCGATTCTAAAGGTCCTCTTTTCGCCGTCCGAAGCTCCACCGTCTATCCAGGCTCTAGCTGCTATGGATCCTTCACCGGATTTCGTTGAACTGAGTTCGATAGGAATATCGGTAGGCTTTCCAGGTTCAACCGTCACGCTCTTCGGAAGGTCTGATTGCGCATCTACACCGTCAATATCAAATCGAAGGCTGACGTTGGCGGTGCTTTCCGAATCGTTGATGACCTGCACATTCATGGTCTGAGTGTCTCCAACGACAAGATAGGTTGGACCTTGGACGCGAACCATGAGCGACTTTCGTGCTTTGAAGTGGAGAGTTGTCTTTCCAACGGAAGTGTCATCTGAGCAAGCGGTTGCCGTCACCCTCCATTCGGTGAGGTTATCTGGCAACTTGAGCGTGACTTCTGCATTTCCATTCGCGTCCGTTTGAATTTCAGGCATCCATGCAGCGGTGTCTTTGAACTTGGTACGCAAAGGAATCTCGCCGCCACCCTTGTCCCCACCATCTAGATAGATTTCGGGGAACGAGTAGATGGTGCGAACTCGGTTGTATCGTTTGGGATACATCTCCTTGACCGGGTCAAGACGATCTTCCTGAATCGCATAAATTGACTCATCGACAACGCCTAAGGTGACGTTTGCAGACATCGGCTTGCCGTTCATATCTGCGCTCTTGATGTTCAAATGAACGGTATCGCCCGGTTTGTACTCTTTTTGGTCTGCGGTTACATCGACCTTGAGCTTTCGGTCGACCTGGTCAACGTTTAGTCGTTTCGTTGCCTCATAGAACTTTTTCTCGTGGACATATGCGACCGTCACAAAGGCGTTTGGCGCATGTTTTGAAGTGACAGGGATATTGACTGTCGCATTTCCCGAACTGAGATCGACAACTTGCTGTTGCATGATGTCGTCGACCTCCACGGTCACCAAAGCGGATCCAGCCTTACCGGTGGTTTGAATCATCGCTTTGGCAACATCGCCTGGCTTATAGTTTCTGTGATCGAGAACGATAGTGGGTCGAGAACGAGAACCCTCCCAACCGTAATTCGAACCCGTCACCCAAATATTGCACTCCGAAGTGATGACATTCTTCCGGCTATCGGTGAGTTGGGTGCGAACGACAATAGAGCCGGTTTTGTCCATCGGCAGCGCGACGTTCACTTCGCCATTCGGACCGGTTGAAGAAGTGTAGGCTTTGAGCGGTTGGAAATCGGAGACACCGTCTGCATAGACTTCTCGTCCAACAACAATCTTGAGAAGCTGGTTTGCAACCGGCTTCGGAGTGGCATCCGCCGTCTGGGTTGTGATTTTGACATGAGCGGATTGGCCCGGAGCCACGACGTATTCTTGAGGATCGCTTGTTAACAAGACGTCTCCCCGCATCACCTTTACTGAGCCTTCTCCATCGAAGTATTTGTCGCCCGAGTCGGCGACAGAAGCGTGAATATTGTATTGGTAGTCGACTAGACGTTGGTCTGGCTCATCTTTAGATGCGGTCTCGAACTCAATCACCGCCTTACCGTTTCCGTCAGTAATCGCTTCGACCTCTTGGCTGTACTCACCGCCGCTTGATGAGTTGTAATCGTAGTCCTCATCTTCGTCTGAGTCGAACGACCAGATAGGGGTGCGGTAGACGTAGACTTTGACCTTTGCACCAACAACGGGGCCTCCGAAGTAGTAAGCGCATTCGACCGTGGCTTTTGCCTTATCGCCAAGCACGTAATACGGCTTATCCGACTTAATGGCGACTGTGTACTCTGGCTTTCGATAAGAAGAAATGCTGATGTCGGATTCGCCGCGTATGCCGAATGCCGCCGTCGCAATGGTGTAGTCGCCCGGTTTGGCTTCCTGAAAACTGGTGTATCGTCCGTGGAAAGTTCCGTGTTCGCTGACTGGTAGGGACTGTGTATCAACTACGTTTCCGTCAACATCCTTGATTTCAACCTGAACCATGCCTGTACCAGGGAGTTCATAGTTGTTTCCTACAAGCTTTCGGACAACTCCTTTGAACTGGACTTCATCGCCAGGCCGATAGATGGGGCGATCAGTGACGACCATGATTCGGCCTTGTAGGGAATGCTCGTTTCCTGATCCATATGAGTCTGCGACTGCGACCGATTTCTGGTAGGTCGCGATAATCGCGACCTTTGTTGGTTTTTGGCGAATTTCTGCTAGGCCGTTTTGGTCTGTAGAAACGCTGGTCGATGCGTCTGTTCCGACAGAAACCTTCGCTCCAGAAATAGGTTTTCCTGTTTTGATGTCAGTAACAAAACACAGAGAACGATCTGTCGCTTGCTTAACAACCAAAGCGATGTTGGAGACGATCAGTGATGTTCCACGCTTCTCAGTGCCTACTCCACAACGAGCGTAATATATTCCTTCCGGCAGAGATTTTAGGTCAATGTTTTGAACGAATACGCCTTCGATATCTGGCTTTGCAACAAAGCGTTCGGTGACTTGGATCTTTGTCGATTCCGTGTTCTCGTCATTCGCCAGCTTTCTCAAAGCAGAAGCCATGCTGGACTGATTCGCGATCTGATCGACGCTTAACTTGTAAACCTGTACAGTGATATTCTTCGATTTATCGAAGCCATGTAGCTCCATATGAGGCTGCTCGCCCGGCGTAAACACCTTCTGACTCGCGTAAATATCGAGGTAGGGGTCTCGTGCTTTGAGGACTAGATCAGCCTGGTTGGATTTTCCTTCCCAAACACCAATTTGCCGGTCTTCCATGAAATGCGCTTGACCAGACGCCTCGATACGATATTCACCACTAGGAACATTTCGAAATCGAAAGAATCCGTTCTCGTCGGTTTCCGCGACGCGAACATGCCTCTTTGGCGCTTCATTGTATGAGTGGATGTCATCGTCGCTCTCTGGATTGACGGTTGGGTTTTCTACCAGGGTCACGGTGGCGTTTGGCAGAGGCTTCTTGTTTTCCTCCATTAACACTCGGCCGGTCACCGTCGATACTGGAATCTCTTGCTTTACGCCGTAGGCAAGATAGGTAGCGCCAAGAGTAACCGCGGCGCAAACGGAGAGAACTTTTCCGAGGATTGGCTTCATACGGTCACTTCCTTTGAAGACCGAAGAGAAAGTACACAGATGAAGATGGCGACGAAAAGAAGCGTCCCGCCACCATACGCGAAATACCGAATCCTTTCATCACGCGTCAGCTCAAGCATGCTCTTCATCCAGCCCGAACCGATGATTGAAAACGCTGCAACTCCTGCTGAAACCCCGAGGAGGGAGGGCTGAGCCTGTTTGCCAACGAGGGATCCAAGCCCGAGGCCGAAGAGCATTCCGATCAGACCTTTTGCGCCGAGAACGATCACCAACAATGGAACCGAACCAAAGAGTCCGACACCCCATAGAGTTACACCTATTACTGATTCGTAACGCTTTTTCCACTCGAGGGCGGCAAGAGGAAGAATCATTCCAAAGATGAGCCCGATGATCGCATAGTGCTGACCCAACTCGAGCGCCTTGGCCAGGTCAGGCAGCATCTCTTTGTATATTCGATAGAACAAAATGCCAACGGCTGGCCCAAGCGTTAAGAGAGCTCTTCTGTTATTGAAGGCACTCAAGATGATCGCACCGATGACGAGAGAAAGTCCAACTCCGAATCCTCTACTTAGCCCAAAGGCCACAGTCGCTAATCCAAGCCAAAGTAGGGAAGCGATCAATACCGTAAGCGAGTTTTCCTCGGAATCAGATTGGGTTAGCCAGTGGACAATCAGAGCTGTCACGCCTGAAATAACGGCGACGTACAACAGTTTCATGTCGGACAATCCGAACTTACACACGATTGCTGATGCGATGATTGTGATGGCCGACACAACCCAGGCGCGTTTCGCCTCTCCATCAAGTCTTGCCGTAAGCAAAGAAGCAAACCCAGCACTTATTCCAACCAAAATCGGTGCGTTAGGCATGGTTAAAGTTGCTGTAGTGAAAAAACCAAGAAGCGCTGTGCCAAAGACGGCTATAGCCGCAATCGATATCTGAAACTCGAAGAACAGAGCTCCCATTCCATACGCCAACATGAGGAAGGGAATAGACTGTTTTGGCTCTGGAATCAGTAAAGTTGCGGCGACTGCAACTAAGGCTGATTCAAGGGATGCCTTGCTGTTGAAAACAGGAACGAGTACCGCAGCGAACCCGAGAAGCATTCCCGCCGCGACGGGTAGAGGCGGCTGAAACTTCATCCCAACAGCCCCAACGATGACTAAAAGGGTTGCGTATCCGGTAAGTCGACTTACCGAAAATGTGAGCACCGGAAGAGCCCCTCTTTTCAAGTAAACAGCGAGGCCGGTCAGAACAACCGAAGCTAACAACACAAAAATGTTCATAGAACGCCCAAACGGCATACCCGTCCAACGACGAAAGCCATTTGAGGCGGGGATTAGAATAATGACGTTGCAGGCGTGTTCCCGTTTTCCACTTTTTGGTGAATTATGAAAAACGGGTCTTTATGGGAGTATTTCTAGTTCGCCAGAACCTGGCCACTTGTCTTAAAGTGCATTTTGGCGACACTACTCAAGGCTTGTGGGCCATGTTTTGCCACGAGTCTCTTTCCTGTCGGGATGACGTTCGTCGCTCCCTTCGGTAGTTCTATACCGAATTCTTCGCCGAGCTTTTTTAACCTACGAAGGAACTCGGCTCTGGCGAGAATAGATGCCGCTGCGACGGCGATATCGGCTTCGGCGCGAACCATCGAGCGAAATTCGACTGCCCTTCCTTTTTCGTAGAGCGCCTTTTTGACAGCGACTCCGCCTGCCGCAAACTGATCCGAGATGACGAGCTTGGCTGGCTGAATTTCCAGAACATTCTCGATGGCTCGTGCGTGGCCCCAGGCTAGAAGTGTGTTGAGGTTTTTGAATTTGCTGTACAACTCGTTGTACTTAACCGGCCCAATTGGAACTACACTGTGGGGACAAACAGCTTTGATTTTGTCAGCAAGCTTAAGAGCTTGAAGGTCCGTTAGTTTCTTTGAGTCTTTTACGCCTTCTAGTTCGGCCAGATGCTCTGGACCGACATAACAGGCTGCGATGACGAGCGGGCCAAAGAAATCACCCTTTCCACTCTCGTCAACGCCAATATGCCCTTCATTCACGCTAGGCAAGGTACCCGCAAGGGCAATAAACTAAGCGCAACACATGGGCAAATATGTCGTTTCTGTTTTTCTTCAGGTTGTAGAGCAACTCAACAGTAGTGGTTCTTGGCTTAATATTCATGGTGCCAACCTAGGAATATCTGCTTTCTTTCGCCGTTTGTTGGAACGAGAAGAGGTCGAGGCACTCGAAGTATTCCTTCCTCCGCTTGAATACACACGACATTCGGAACTCGTTGCCACTGCCCAATCAATCTTGCCTGCCTGGCGTAAGGGCAAAGGAGCCTTAAGGTTCTATCCACAACATATGGTTGAGGAGATCTGGGCGGACGGTGCCCCTCGCCACTTGGTGTCGCTGGATCCAGAGTTTTGGCCAACCATGCGATATATGCGGGACAGGTTCGCTGTTGGTCCAATGCCGCTCTCTTGTCAGACGCACGGTACCGGAAATCATTCTTCTCACATGCCTCTGCACCGAATTGCGCTTGCCCCTCCAGTCGTGTTTGATTCTCTTTTTTGCCTAAGTGAAGAAACCAAACAACACTACATGCGAGTGTTCAGCTCGTGGCTAAAAAGCGATGCTGGCCACGGCGTATCGCGCTATGATGTCGTTCCAAACTCTGTCGATATCGACAAGTACTGTCCAGTCGATACAAAGGGGAAAGCGCAAGCCAAAAGGTTGCTCGGCATACCAGAGGATTCGGTTTTGACCCTTTGCTTAGGAAGACTATCTCCTGCTACGAAATCGGATCTGCTGCCGATCATCGAGGGATTTGCCAACGTTTCAGGATCGAAGGATTACCTGCTCATAGCTGGCGTCGAGAATATGCCAGGTTATGCTGAAAAGTTGATCCAAGCTTCGAATGCTTTAGGGCTAGGGGAACGCGTCTCTATCCGGACGAAGGTCGATCACTGGGTAACACCAATCTTCTACCAAGCAGCTGACATATTCTTGTTCCCATCAGACAACGTTCAGGAATGTCTTGGCAACACTTCGGCTGAAGCCGCTGCTTGCGGAATTCCAGTTTTAGGTTCAGATTGGAGTGGTCTGAAGGACAATATTGTTGATGGAGAGACGGGGTTTCGTGTGCCTACCTACATTTGCCCCGGGCTCAATCGAATTGGTGAACTAACGCCTATATCCAAATTTGATGAGGCGATGATGCTTACGTCACAAGCCGTCTATATCGATATCGAGCATCTTGAAGACAGATGGCAGACACTACTAAGCGATGCCGAGTTGAGGCAGAAAATGGGAGCCGCTGGAAGGAGGTTTGTTGAGCGGGCATTCTCACCCAAAACTGTAATCGACAATGTTTTCAGAATTTGGGACGAGCAAATGCTTGGAGCAAAACAAGAAACTGAGTCGAACAGAGAAAAGCGAAAAGCTGCCGCTTATAACCTTGGGTTTCCCGTGGACTATGCCCAGCTATACGAGCCATACGCTACCAGTGTGATTTCGGCAAATGAAACCTCACTCAGGTTGACTACATTTGGCAAGGATGTAATTAACCGAAAGGCCATGGTGCAGCTTTACGATGAGACGATGCCTCTTATCCTGCCCGGTGCAATCGAGGCGATCCTCAGCTATGTTGGCCAGATTTCACAACCAACCTTTGTATGGGGTGAAATATCGCTAGAGGTAGCGAAGCGACTAGGCCAAGAAGCCTATCAGATAGATTACGTCATGACTCTTCTTCTAAAGAGAGGGTTGTTCCGTCTTGTTGAATGATATGTAATGTGGCAGAACCTGCTATCCTCATCCTGCACGGATTACCATAACAAAATAATCCTGAGGTGTAAATTAAAAATGATTAAGAAAAGAACGATCTTCGCTGTTTCTGCGCTTGTACTTGCAGTTGCTAGCGCAAATGCACAAACCGTTGCAAAGCCATATTCCGTAGCTCTCGGTTATAACTATCTTTCAACCAAGGATGCACGTGACGCTACTAAGGCTAACGGTTATAACGTTGCTCTTGGCTATCACCTTCAGAGCGTTGAACTCGGCAAGCTAAACGTTGCCCCATCCGTCGAACTCGGTTTCGCACGAAATGGTTCAGGCGACGAGAGAGCTGACGTCTTCTCGCTCCAGTTGGTTGGTCGAGTCAAGCTCGTTAACAACCTTTATTGCGGTCTCGGTCTTGGCGTTTCGAAGAGCGATTTGCGCAGAAGCGAAACCGGCGCTAGTTCAGGTAGCAGCGGCGGCACCATCACCACCAAATACTCGGATAACAAGACCTCTTTCAGCGGCAAGCTTTTGGTTGGTACCTCACTCGGCCAAGACATCTTTGGCGAGGTTGCCTACCTCTTCAATGGCTCAGTCACCGGTGTTAAGACCGATGCCGTAAGCGTCTCCGTTGGAATCCGATTCTAAACTAAGACCCCTTTATGAAGCGAGGCTCTGCAATCAATTTGCAGAGCCTCGCTTTCTTATAAATCTACGGGGCGTTGCATAGGTTCAGGGCCGACTCAAAGTTAACGTCGACAACCTCTTCTACAACACGTGCTGCTTTATCAATCGCGGCATGAATGACGTCTCTTTCGTCCCTGCCAAATGAGCCTAGGACATGATCGATTGTTTCAGTTCGATCTACGGAACCAATGCCGATTTTAAGTCTTGGGTATTCGGTTGTTCCTAAAGCCCCGATGATGCTTTTGTGACCGTTGTGTCCACCGGCACTGCCCTGAGGTTTGAGTCTCGTTCTGCCAAGAACGAGATCGAGATCATCGGCGACGACAAGAATTTGGTCTGGCTTTATCCCGTACTCTTTTGCGATAGGCGCGACGGCTTTTCCACTTAAATTCATAAAGGTTGTCGGTTTGACTAGAATCACGGAGGTATCACCGATGACACCGATTCCGAACCGAGCCTGATGCTTCGCCTTATCAAGCTTGATTCGGTTTCGCTCAGCCAGGAGATCAATCACATCAAAACCGACGTTATGGCGGGTGCCTCGATATTCGGCACCCGGGTTGCCTAATCCGACCACCATCCAAACTGGGGTCAGAGCTACTTGCGGCTTCTTACGGAACATTCACGATTATTTTGTAGCAGAAGCTTCAGACTTGTCAGCCGGTGCTCCAGCATCGGGGCTGATCGTTCCGCTGAACACTAGGGCGAGAAGAGCGATTCCGAGGACAATGCGGTACCAGACGAAAACTTCGATTCCCTTCTTTTGTAAGAACTTGATAAACCAAGCGATGACTGCATAGCCGACAATAAATGAGACGACAGTTGCTACAGCAGTTGGCATCAAGAGGTCGCCGACCAAGTGCTTTCTCTCTTTGAATGCCTCGTAAAAGCCTGCGCCAGCAATGCTGGGTACTGACATGAGGAACGAGAAACGTGCCGCGCTCGCTCGATCAAATCCGTCAAACAGTGCCCCTGTGATGGTGCTACCGCTTCGACTCATTCCAGGGATCAATGCAAGACATTGCCAGAGGCCGATTTTCGCACCGTCTACTGGCTGAACGCTGTCGATTGACTTCGTTTGCTTTCCTTTCCGATCAGCAATGAGCATCAGTACGCCCATGAAGATCAATGCAAAGGAAATGAAATACAGTGATCGAAAAGTTGTCTCGACTTTGCTGTGAAGCGGTAAGCCGATGACGATAATCGGGATCGTTCCATAGAGAACTGCCCATCCTACGCGAGCATCGTAAGTCGTTTTGTCACCTGTGATTGACTTAGCCCAGCCTTTGAATGCTGACCATAAATCTTTTGCAAAGTAGATCAAAACAGCGAGCACCGTTCCGAGTTGGATGACAGCAGTAAAGGCCGCCCCCGGGTCTTCCCAGTGAAGCAAGGCGGGCACAATTCGAATGTGAGCATTGCTGCTCACTGGCAAAAATTCAGTAAGTCCTTGGATGATTCCGTAGACAATCGCTTTTAGTAGGTCCATTCAGGTTCCTCGTTCGACATAATCCCAAGCTCATGCAGGACGTGATAGCGAACTCGAGCTGAAGCACCGCCGTCTCCGTACGGGCTTACAGCCTTTGCCATCGCCTGATAATTCATCTCATCACTGAGCAGTGCGGAACCTTCCGCAAAAATGGTTTCTTCGTCCGTACCAACTAGCTTTGCGGTTCCCGCGGTGACTCCTTCGGGACGCTCCGTTGTATCTCGTAGCACCAAAACAGGAATTCCGAACGAAGGGGCTTCTTCTTGAACTCCGCCCGAGTCGCTCAGAATGAGTTTTGAGCGCTTCATCAATCCCACAAAAGACTTATATTCGGGTGGGTCGATGAGGTCAATTCTTGGATGATTTTCCAAGATAGGAGTGAGTACTTCGCGGACCTTTGGATTTGGGTGCAAAGCGACGACCAATCGGATGTTTGGAAACTTTTCGACCAGCCTCAAAGCTGCCTTTGCAATATGTCGTTGCGGCTCGCCCCAGTTCTCTCGGCGGTGACTGGTGAGCAAGACTATATCTTCCGAAGTCTCTGAGTACCACTTTGTCTGCTCTTGAGCCGCGATATGGAGCACTGCGTCGATACCTGTATTTCCGGTGACATAAATCGAATTAGGGTCCTTCGATTCCTTAACTAAATTGTCGCGAGACCAGAATGTTGGAGCAAAGTGCAGTTTAGTGATCAACCCTGTGGCGCGACGGTTGAACTCCTCCGGGAATGGGTTGTCGATTCGAGTCGTGCGTAATCCGGCTTCGATGTGACCGAAAGGAATTTGTTGGTAAAACGCGGCCAGGGATGAGACAAAGGTTGTCGTAGTATCGCCTTGCGCCAAAACAATGTTCGGCTTTTGATCAGAAAAGACCTTATCTAATCCTTCTAGTGCTCGAGAAGTGACTTGGGCTAACGACTGCCCTTGAGTCATGATCCCGAGGTCGATGTCTGGGGCTAGTCCGAATGCAGATAATGCATCAAGCAGAATTTCGCGATGTTGTCCCGTGGAAACGAGTAAACAGCGAACTTGATCTTCGAATTTACGAAATTCGGTGACCACCGGAGCCACCTTGATGGCTTCTGGTCGGGTTCCTATGACGCAGAGAACTAGGGGCTTCAAAACTCCCAATAGATTGGCATAGTTAGCCCGCAAGAAACATGGTCGCGGACCAAATGGCTCATTGAATTGGCTAGATTAACTTGACTGGATCAGGCAGCGAAGTGATCTTTGTCCAATACCGAATCGCGATCCTGATATCCTCAACGAGTTCATCTGTGTCGCCAACCTTGCCTAGGAATCCTAGTGCGCCAGATCCAAAGCACTGGTTGATGGTTGACTGATGATCCAATTCAGAAATGACGATGATCGGTATGTGTTTGAATTCTTCTTCTGAACGAATATGCTCTATAAGGATTCGCCCGTCGATCCCAGGAAGACGTAAATCGGTGATGATCAGTTGAGGTAGTGGCTCACCAATGTGCTTCTGATGTCCCATTACTCTGTGCAGATAGTCAAGGGCATCCGGGCCAAAAACTATACGATAGATTAAGTCACCTAGACCTTCTTTTTCTATCGCCAAACGAATGATGTCAAAGTCGTTATAGTTATCTTCGATGACTAATATCGGGCCAACTTGAGGCAGATGCATTTGTGTAATTAGAGCGTTGAGAGTCTTTCAAAGATTCTAGTCGGAAATTATTGAGACCATTTGAAAAACTAGAAGTGTCAAGATGAAATTGATTATGTACCTAAGAGGTGTACGTATCCAAGATTTTCTTGATAAGCGTTCCCAACATTTGGTGTTTTTGGCGCATGTTTGGGCATGTTCACCGTTTCTCGTTCTATGGCTGCAGGATCCGGTCATTCACCAGAAGCTTGGAGATTCCGCGATCAGTGCACTTCGTCCGTATGTTTGGATCATTTTCGCATACTTACTCTTACGCACTATTCTAGCAATAAAAGATCCAGCTAGGCTGAAATGGGAGTATGTATTCCCGCCAATTGATGTCTTGTTGATATCCTCGATCCTCTTTGTGAGCCATCGAGGACCGCTTAGTAACCTAACACTGCTTTACTTCCTTCCCATCATACAGGCCGCATCGAGTCTTAATGTCCGGTGGTCTGCCTTTGTTGGTGCGTTGGTGGTGGGTGGGACAATTGTCGCTACACTAAACGTTCCTGAACCTCCTCAGCCCGGCGTTTTTACCGATGCCGCTTATCTGAGTTCAAAAGAGCTATTTAAAGAAGACCCTATCAATGCTTCTTTCCGTATTTACTTTCTAATATTAATGTCTAGTTTAATGGCGTACCAGGCAAGACTAGCCGCGGAGTATCGCGAAAAAGCAGGTGTTGCCGCAGACCGAAACCGGATTGCTTTGGAGATGCACGATGGAGTTCAGGGCTCTTTAATTACCCTTGCATCTCAAATGGAGTTAATCAAGCAGATAGCTGAATCCGATGGCACAAGAGTTTCCACAGTAGCCACCCAGGGAAAGGAGGTCGCTCGGGCGGCGAGCGATGAGCTTCGGTTTTTGGTCCAACGATTGCGCAGTCCGCTTCTGACAGAAAACTTTGTGGATTCGCTCCGCCAGTACACTCACAACATATGCTCACGGCATGATCTTCTCCTTGAGTTTCTAGTCACAGGCATCCCCGTTCCACTTGGGCCGGAAGTCGAGCATGCCTTTTTCCGGATCTCTCAAGAGGCGTTGAACAATGTCGTCAAGCATTCGCATGCCGACCGAGTTAAAGTCGAAGTTTCTTTTTTGCCTCATGAGTTTCGCCTTTCAATTCAAGATAACGGCAAGGGCGTGACTGAATCGACTCTAGGTTCCGGCTTGACCAATATGAAGCAGCGTGCAGAGCAGGTCAGCGCGATCTGTGAAGTCACAAGAAGTGAACCCTCGGGCACTCTGGTCTTAACCCGTCTGCGTAGTGGAAAAGGAAACCCAAAATGAAAGTCCGAGTATTAGTTGCGGAAGACGATAGCGTTTTTCGGAGAACGCTCGTTGAGCTGATCAATCTCAACCCTGAGTTGGAAGTGGTTGCACAATGTTCAGACGGCAAGCAAGCAGTCGATCAAGCTCCGGTGCTCAAACCGGATGTTGTTTTGACCGATATTGAGATGCCTATTCTTAACGGTATCGAAGCTACCCGGCAAATTCGGAAGGTCAATCCTGCCGTGCAGGTGGTCATCTTGACCAAGTTTGGGGATGACGAGAACGTCTTTGCCGCAATCAAGGCTGGGGCGATCGGGTACCTGCTCAAGGATGCCGGACTAGACGAAATATCGGTAGCGATCCAAGCGGCAATGAATGGAGAAGGGGTCTTAACACCTTCGCTGGTTGGCCGAGTGATGGGCGAGTTTAAAAGATTATCGGCGTCAGCTCTCCACAACCGAAAGCTCTTCGACGAGCTCAGCCGCCGAGAAGTCGAAGTGCTCGAGTGTCTCGCCGCTGGGCTCAAAAACTCTGCGATAGCGGATCGATTGTGTTTGAGCGAGAAGACGGTAAAAACTCATGTTGGAAGCATCTTCAAAAAGCTTCAGGTCAATGATAGAACTGAAGCCGCCCTACTGGCCAAGGAATCTGGAATAAGTTAACTCAGCCGAAGTCCTTTTACAGAAAGCAGGCAAGAAACTTGAGGGGGAACCCCCATTGAAAGCCAAAATGCGCCAAGGGCAGCTAGTTGCATTCCGTCGATAGACAACTGCAAATGTTGACCTTCTAGTTCGATAACGGGCTTGTTTTGAATCGCCAACATAAAGTCGCCGATCAGACGATGTGGTGTTGTTTCGGAGCCATGGGATGTCACGAGATAAACCAAGTCAACGTTCAGACTAGAAGATTCGGCTCCCGACTGTCGAAACCCGCCTCGCGGGACAGAGCCGATCGCTCGGTTGGGCGAGACCGTTAGCAACATCAAATTTATCCCTTCGAAACTGATCTTCTGAGCATCCATGAGGTTGCCGATATGGAGCTGAATCGAGAAGGAGTTTCGCAATAATCCGTCAACTTTGGTGATCACGTCTTTAATCTACGCACAGGATCTTGCGAAGTGTAATTTTAGGTTCAATTTATACCTGCGGAAAGGTGTAACATCCTGAGGAGTTCATGGACGCCAACGCTGCTTCTCGCCATCATCGAAATTTGATATCCAAACCAGCAAAACTGATCGAACAAGGGTTGCGTCGTGCTAAGACGCAGGTTGATTTTGCACGGGGCTTTTTAGAAATCCATCCAGAGTTTGAATCTGCCGTATCGCTTGCGGAGCAAATTTTCGAAGAGGGGCCGAGTAGTCCCACAAATGTAAACGAGTGGGTTTCGAAGATTGAATCTGCTCTCGGCCCGGTTTCTAAAACCGCGAAGAGCTACACCGTCCATTGCGTGGGTCATGGACACATCGACATGAACTGGATGTGGTCCTGGCCAGAGACCGTCTCAACCACGCACGATACGTTCGCTTCGATCTTGTCGTTCATGGATCAGTACCCGACTTTTACTTACTCACAAAGCCAGGCTTCGGTGTACGAACTCATCGAGGAGCATTACCCGGCGATGTTCGAGCGCATCAAGCAGCGCGTGAAAGAGGGAAGATGGGAAGTCGCGGCTGTACACTGGGTTGAAGGTGATAAGAACTTAGCGTCAGGCGAATCGCTCGCGCGGCACATGCTTTACACCCGAAAATATTTCCTAGACAAGTTCGGGCTAAAGCCAGAAGATGTTCAGGTTGATTGGGAGCCAGACACCTTCGGTCACGCCAACACGATTCCAAACATTCTTGCTCAAGGCGGAGTCAAATACTACTATTCATGTCGCCAGGGGGGCGGACATGGTCACTTGCGACATGAAGACCCAAGACCTCCTGTTTTTTGGTGGAAGGGAACTGACGGATCGAAGATTCTCGTCAACCGCGAGACCACTTGGTACAACAGCTATATCAACATTGGAGAGAATTTCGCGCTTGCGATCATCCCGTTCGTTAAAGAAACAAAGCTGAACGACTGGCTCAATGTTTACGGCGTTGGTAACCATGGTGGCGGCCCAACTCGTGACGAAATTGAATGGATTTCGGAAGCCGCTGAGTTTCCGTGCTACCCAACTGTCTTGTTCTCAACGTCGACGAAGTACTTCAAAGCGATCGAAGCTCAAATCAATTCGGGAACCGATGTTCCAGTCCTAAACCATGAGCTGAACTTTGAGTTCACCGGTTGTTATACGTCTCAAAGCGCGATAAAGAAAGCAAACCGATTCGGCGAGAACTATGGCATCGAAGCCGAAACGTTGGCTGCAATTGGGATCAAGAGTCTTGGCCTCGACGCAGACAAGGCGGGAATTTCGAAGTCGACGATTCAGAAAGCTTGGTTGCCGACCCTCTTCAACCAGTTCCATGACATTCTTCCGGGGTCGGGTGTTCCAGAAACTCGAAGTTTTGCTCTTGGGTTGTTCCAGGGAGTTGGTGCAACAACGGGTGCAATCAAACGGACCGTTGTTGGCGAAATAGCTTCGCGAGTCAACTCAATTGCGCTTCTGCCGAAGTCTCCCGAAGCTCAAGATGAGTTGGAGCTTATTAAATCCGGCAAATCAAACACCCCTTACCAAGCTGGAGCCGGCATAGGTTCCTCGACGAGTGGTTTTTCTGCCGCAGTCGGTGGCGGACGCAAGTTCTTCCCGTTTGTGGTTTACAACCCATGCGCTTGGGAGAGAAGCGAAATGGTCGAAGTAAGCCTTTACGATCACTCGCTGGATATTAATCGCGTCGTAGTTGTGGACGAAACCGGGCGAAAATATCCGACGATCATGACGTATGCGGGTAACGGTAACGATTGGGGCCACAAACGCCAAGCCATTGCTTTCCCGGCGGTCGATGTTCCCGCTCTCGGATACAAAACCTTTTTGGTCTACGAGGATGCCGCGGACTCGTTTGACGATATTGCGATCAAGTTTGAAGACGAGTTGACGGTACAGACTCCTTACTTGCGAACGGTTTTTGACCGATATCAATCTGGACCAACTTCTCTGATTCCCACTGCCACCGACGACGAACTCTGTCCAGGACTCGAAGGGCTTGGATGCTGGACGTTCGTTCGTGAGATTTCCCGAGGCATGACTTCTTGGGTGATCGGTGGAGAAATTGAGCGAACGACCCTCCCCGCAACACGTTTCCATCTTGGAGGAGCTACTCGAAACCAGGGTAACGGTGCCGCAAGTGGGACCGGTATCGGAGCATTGGTTTATCAGAAAATGGAAGTGCCCGGGACTAAGAGTTCAGTGGTGTTGAAGAGTTTGATTCACGGTCTCGCCCCTCGGCTTGACTTTGAGGCTGAGATTGACTGGCGCGAAATCGGGGATGACGAGGAAGGGATTCCTGGATTGGTCGTAGATTTCGAAACAACACTTGGCTTGGGTTCAGAATCCACGCTCACCTTCGAAACTCCATTTGGTTCTGTCGTTCGCGAACCCCTACCCGATGATGTTCCTGCTCTTAGGTATGTGAGTGTTGCCGAGGACGGCAGAGCTATCACTCTGCTACAGGATAGTAAGTATGGCTTCCGTGGGAATGATGGTGGATTTGAGATGCGCGTCGTTCGATCGTCCTACGACCCCGATCATGCGCCGGAAGTTGCCAAATCAACTCTGCGGTACTCGCTCTACATTCATGAAACCGAACCGACAACGGCTGAGTTAGCCCGTCTTGGTGCCGCTTTCAATCATCGTTTCATCGTGGCACCCGCGACGCTTCAATCTGGAGATCTTCCTCTTTCGAAGTCGTACGTTTCGGTGGAGAATGAGGATGTCGTTCTGACCTCTCTCAAGGAAGCCGAAAGTGAAGGCGTGGTGATTCGACTTGTGAACTATGCAAACAAAGTGCGCAAAGCTGAAATCACTCTTGACTGGGCGATCAGTTCGGCTGAACTTGTCGATCTCAACGAGGTGCCGCTAGGATTTAGCTTGAAGAGTACGAACAAGACCTTCGCAGTCGATATTCCTGCCAATTCGTTTGTGTCCGTCTTGGTTAAATAAGCAGGCAAGCAAAAGGGACTGTCTCTCATGTGAGGCAGTCCCTTTTTTGTGGTTAGAGAACGAATTCGTTGATCAGGTTTTCAAGGAATTCCTGTCTGCCCGACTTGCGCGTTGGCTCTCCGTTGGAAAGAACGTATGCTTCGCAGTCGGCAAACGAGGCTTGGCCCTTGCTCACTTTCTGACCAAACTCGCCGTTCCATCCGGAATAACGGTTGGCGACGAACTCGTCAAGGCGACCATCCTCGATGATCGCTTGGGCAACTTCAAGGCCCTTCGCGAACGCATCCATTCCGCCGATGTGAGCGTGGAATAAATCGACCGGTTCGATGGACTGTCTTCGAACTTTCGCGTCGAAGTTGAGACCACCCGTTGTGAAGCCACCCATTCGAAGAACCTCCAACATGATCTCTGTGGTGAGATAGACGTCGGTCGGGAACTGGTCGGTATCCCATCCAAGCAAGGCATCGCCGGTGTTGGCATCGATACTTCCGAGGGCATTAGCTTCTCGTGCGCCACGAAGCTCGTGAGCCATTGTGTGGCCCGCCAAAGTCGCATGGTTGGTTTCGATGTTGAGCTTGAGGTGATCGAGCAGATCGAACTCTCTCAAAAAGTTAAGGCAAGCGGCGGTGTCGCTATCGTACTGGTGCTTTGTCGGCTCCTTCGGCTTGGGCTCGATGTAAAACTGACCGTTCCAGCAAATCTCCTTTTTGTAAGTGACGGCCATATGGAGAAGCCTAGCGAAGCCTTCCCGCTCTTTCTGCATGTTCGTGTTGAGGAGTGTGTCGTACCCTTCACGCCCGCCCCAGAAGACATATCCGTCTCCACCCAGTTTCGCGGTGGCATCCATGGCATGCTTAATCTGCGCGGCAGCGTAGGCGAAAACGTGCGGATCGGGATTTGTGCTTGCACCAGCCTGGTAACGGGGATTGGTGAAGCAGTTTGCGGTACCCCAAAGTAGTTTGAGCCCGGTTTCCTTCTGCTTGGCTAGAGCATAGTCAACAATTGTTTCGAGGTTCTTGACGCTTTCAGTGAATGTGGTTCCTTCAGGTGCAATGTCGCGATCATGGAAACACCAGAAGTCGACCCCGAGTTTTGTAAAGAACTCAAATGCAGCATCCATGGTGTCTTTAGCTGCTTGGATAGGCTCTGTAGATTTTGCCCAGGGTTGGTAAATTGTTGCGCTACCGAATGGGTCGGTTCCATTCGCTTTGAACGTGTGCCAATAGCAAACCGCAAAGCGGAGATGCTCGCGCATCGTTTTACCGCCAACAACTTTGTCTGGATTGTAGTGTTTGAATGAGAGAGGGTTTCTGCTCCCTTTACCTTCAAATAGAATCTTATGCGGGACCTCTGGAAAGTAAGCCATTAGCTAAAGGATATCCGCAAGACGGTGAGCTAACAGTGCGTTGCACTGGATGCCGCAACATTGCATTGATTTACGCGCTAAATCTTAAGCGATGAACTGAATAGTTGCAAGTACTCGAATTGTAAAGGATTTCAGCTACAACATGTACATGTTACTTGCGACTAGAAACGCAAAAGTTGAGGGTGTGTCATCAGGCAATTTAGTCCCGACATATATTCACAGGCAAGCTTAAGGGCTAATGTATGGATATTTCAGCGGCAAGTAGATTGAAAACAACTCAGAAAGCGAGAGAGCAGAAATTAGAGTTCTTTAGGTTGGCGGATCACGATCGTCAGACACTGCGGGATCTTGGAAAGGTAATCATGCCTCACATGCCTAGAATAGTCGACGAGTTCTATTCGCATCTCGCCAAGTATCCAGATGTGCTAAGAACGATTACGAATGCTGGGTCGTCGGTGGAAAGACTCAAAACAACCAACAGTAAGTACTTTAAGCCGATTTTTGAAGCGAAATTTGATGAAGCCTACTTCGATAGTCGGGCAGTTATTGGGTTGATCCACGCTCGTGTAGGCGTTACCTCAGAGTTCTTCTTTGGTTCGATGGGCTCCTATTACGATATGATGATTCCGATTATCTCGAAGGCTTATCGATTTCAGCCTTGGAAGATTTCAAAGGCGTTATGTTCATTTCAGAAAGCGCTGAACCTTGATCAGCACCTAATCATGAACGCCTATATCGAATTTGGTTTCCTAGACAAGATTCGTGAGGCAGTTGACGAAGTCGACAAAGTCGTGGTTGAACTTGTGCGAAATTCGGGAATCATTCTTGAATCTTCAGACCAATCGGGCCAAGGAGCAGATCAACTCGCTCAAACGGCCACCGTCTTTGCTGAATCCTCTACAAAGCAAGCTGAGGCGGTAAATAGTGTTTATAACGCGATGAATAACCTTTCGTTGAGTAGTGCTCAAATCACTTCAGGAGCGCGAGATCAGAAAGCAGCCCTAGATAGCGCTCGTGAAACTCTCCGCAAAGTTGATGGACACATGCATGATATCGAGGGTTTGGCGAGCAAGTGGGAAGTCATCAAAGATCGAGTCAAAAGCATTGATCAGCTCAAGACAACATCCAGTGAAACGGCAAACCGGGTTCAACGTATGCAAGAGCGATCTGTACAGATCGGACAGATCGCAGAAGCGATCGACGGAATTGCAGAACAAACGAATTTGTTAGCTCTCAACGCCGCAATCGAAGCGGCACGAGCAGGCGAACACGGTAAAGGATTCGCCGTTGTCGCAGACGAAGTCCGAAAGCTTGCCGAGAACTCCTCTCGTTCTACCACTGAGATCAGAAGCATCATTCAGGCGATTCAACACGATTCGGGTGAAGCTGTTGAAGCGATGAACCGCACGGTAGAGGATATTTCGCTCGCGGTCACCGTGACTTCAGAAGCCGCTCAGTGCCTTGAAGCTATCGCATCAGAAGTCAGAGTTTCCTCGAAGCTCAATAGTTCGTTGGTTGAGTCAATGACAAATCTCGCGGATTACGTGACTTCGATGCCGGAGGTCCTCCATGCGATTGAGGGTGAGACGAATGAGGCACTTAACTCAGTGAAAGCAGTCGAGTCTTCGGCAACGGACAACTCCGCAGCTGCACAAGAGATGAGTGCAATGAGTCAAGAAATGAATGCCCAAGTTGAGGAACTGGTGGCGAGTATCAATGAGCTCAATCGACAAACGGCTCAACTCCAGGGAATGTCTGAAAGAACCAGGGCGGCGATTTCTGGGACAGGAGTACGAACAGATTCGACAACGAGTAATAAGCGAGCAGCTTAGTCCAGACAGCCCCCGTCCCGTTTCAATTGCGGGACGGGTAGCTAGTTTATTTTCCTAGAATGGCGTCCATCGCTCTTGACGTATTTTCGACGCGGATCATTGGGAAGTGTTTATATCCTGGAATCATTTCAGCTGCGGCGTGGCCCTCGTAACCGATTTCCGCTAGGGCTTGGATAACCGCTGGCCAGTTCACATCCCCTTCAAGTAGGTCAACAAACCCATCGGCAGTGCCAACCGCACGACGGTAGTCTTTGAAATGCACTCCCACGATTCGACTTCCAAGGGTTCGAATCCAATCCTCTGGGTAGCCAAACGGCAGTACGTTGCCTACATCAAAGTAGGAACCAATGAACTTACTGTCAAAGCTGTCGATGAATTGTGCGAGTTCAAGTGGAGACATGAAAATGCGGTTCCACACATTTTCGATTCCAAGCCGGACGCCACACTTTTCGGCGAGGGGCAAGACCTTACCTAAACCTTCTTTTGCATACTGGATGACATGTTCGTATGGCAGTGCTTCTCGCTCCGGCAAGAAGAACACATCGACCGCGCCGGGAATTGTGAGTAGTGTCGTTGCGCCTAACCACGAAGTGATCTGGATCATCTTTTCAAGGTCATCAATCGCTTGGGCTCTGCCTTCTGCGGTTGCATCCGCTAAGTTTCTTCCCCAATAGGTTCCACTAGCGACGCTTGGCAGTTTGACGCCAATCTTTTCTGCTTCGGCAAGGATCTTATGGCAATCCGCTTGCGTTGTGTTCAAGTTGAGCGAACCTTCAACACCGATCGCTAACTCAATAGCTTCGTATCCAAGATCCTTAGCTAAACGGATCGCTTCGATGACGTCGAGCGACCCTTCCAAGCCGCCGGGAAATGACCAATAGTTGATGGTTTTCAGAATCATTGCTTCGATTTCCTATCCTTTGACTGCGCCCGCGAGCATCGTTTCATGAATCTGATCGCGGAAAATCCAATAGACGATGAGGACCGGCAACATGACGATCACAAGTCCAGCAAACAATGCCCCCCAGTCGCTCTGGTATTGCTGAGTCATCGCCAAATTCGCGATTCCGATGGGCAAGGTGTGATTCGTTTCCGTCGGCACAAGAACGAGGGCTAATCCATACTCATTCCACAGACCAATCGCGTTAAAAATGCTAACGACGATCAACCCCGGTTTCGCGAGCGGAAACATGACTTTCCAAAAAGTCCCGTTGTGACCGCATCCGTCGAGCATTGCCGCCTCACCTAACTCATTTGGCAGCGACTGGAAAAAGCCATACAGTACAAAAACGGTAAATGGGAGCGAATACGCTACATAAACGAGGGTCAAACCCGAACGCGTATCGAATAGAGAGAGACTTTTCAGAAGAAAGAACAACGGAACAACGACTAGAAAGTGCGGGAACATCATGCCGCCCATGAAGCTTCCAAAGATCAAGTTACGGCCCGGGAATGGGTAGCGAGCAAGCACGTAAGCGGCCATCGCCCCGCTAGGAATAAGGGCAACAAGTGTCCCGATAGTCACAACCAAGCTGTTCATAAAGGTTGTGCCAATCCCAGCTTGATCCCAAGCGTTCTTGTAGTTGACCCATTGCGGGCTACTCGGCGGCTTCCAAGGATAGCCGACGATTTCGAACCCTTGTTTGAGCGAACTCATGATGACCCAGAGCATTGGAACGAGCACGCTCATGACAAAGAGCAGAATTCCGAATCCGATCAACTTCTTTTTCAAGCTCTTGCTCCTTCTGGGTTTTTGCGCGTGAAGAACATAATTCCCGCCGCGAGGATCATGACCACGATGAAGTTCACCACCGACATCGCCGTTGCATAGCCATATTCGTAATGCACAAAAGCTTTCTCGTATAGATTCGTGAGCATCACCTCGGTGGCTCGATCAGGGCCTCCTTTTGTCATGAGGTAGACCAGTGTGAAGACGTTCATGACGGTGATCATCATGTGAACGATGGCGATTCGCTTAATCGACCACAGCATTGGCCAAGTGACCTGAGTAAACCTTCTCCAGCCGACAGCACCATCGAGTTCGGCAGCTTCTGTAATTTCAGCCGGCAGAGCTCGTAGCGCGGCAGCGAATAACATCACGTAAAATCCGCAGGCGTACCAAACAAATGCGACGCCAACTGATCCGAGTGCCGTCGATGGATCGCCAAGCCAAGTTCGAGTCAACCCTCCGAGCCCGATGGCTTGCATTCCAGAAGTAACCAACCCCATCTTGGGGTTAAACAGGAACATCCAAAGAATGCCAACGACTACCAGGGACATCACCTGTGGAAAGAGAACAACTGCACGTAGGGTTCGAGTGTGCTTCGATTTTCCTGATAAGGCGTGGGCTACTAGCACCGCTAAGGCAATCGTGCAGAACCCTGCGACGAAGAGCATGGTGAGGTTATTTTGGAGCGCCTTTCTGACTGAGTCGTCGCCAATCATCCGCGTGAAGTTGTCAAACCCGATGAACTTCCGATGAGCAGATACGCCTCGCCAGCGATACATCGAAAAAATGAACGCCTGGATGAGAGGGTAGACAACAACCCCGCCATAGATCAGCACGGCAGGGGCCAAAAAACTAAGAATGAAGGGTAAACGTCCGCGCTGGGTCACCGGCTAGATTCTGGCACTATTAACGTTTTCATCGATCGTTAATAGCGCGAATCTTCAATTCACTTTTCAATGTTCTCGCAGTCGAACGATTACTCCGATTGAACAGGTTTCGCCGAGTGCTTGCGGCGCAGGGATCGCGACAGAGCCAAAACACCGCATCCAAGCGCCAAGAGTGAGGTTGGTTCTGGCACCGCGCCAACCGTAACGCTCGTAATCGTGGAAGAGCCTCCGATCCCATTCTTCACGTTGATCCATATTTGCTGGACATCGTGAAGCAGGAGCGTATCGCCACCTAATTCAGCGAAGGACATGTTGAGCGTTCCAGCGTAACTGGAAGTTAGCGTGAGCGTTTTGCCGGAGGAGTTATTCCAGTCGTTAGAATAAACTCCCCAAGAAAACTCAAGTGGTCCGTTGCTCTTAGAGAAACTAACTCTGATCCCGTCTGCCGCGGACAGATTCTGATGACTCGATCGAGCATTGTAGCTCAGCGTGAGGGTCCCTCCCGCCGTCCCATGACCTGTCGAGCTTAGCGTTCCATTGCCGGGCATCGAGACGGTGTAAGAACCGTCTCCAGTGCGATTTGCGGCACCAACAGACATTGACTCAAAGTAGGTCGAAGTTAAGGGAATATAGTTGCTCCCCCAGTTGGGATCGTTAGGAAGCACATAATCTGGCATCGAGTTGGTGAAGTTGTCGGTGAAAAGGTCGCCGTGTACAACCGATCCGAAACTAGCGCAGAAGATAAGTGTCCAGATAGCTCTCTTTTGAACCAAATATTGCAAAATCATAATGAACGCAGGTTACCAGCAATAAGTGGAGTCTAGTTGTTATCGTGATCAAGACATGAGGCCGGCATGACTGCCCGTACATTCACTGGGAATTGATATGCGGTCGAGTTTATGTTTCAGAAGTCCTGAACACTTACAGGATGCGAACCAATATGCGTAAAATGGACTCTAACCAGGAGGAATACTGATATGGCAAATAACGACGATAGCAACGCGCTGATTTACATGCTCGCAGGAGTTGGACTTGGCGCAATCATTGGAGCGGCTGCAGGTCTGCTTTTTGCACCTAAGCCCGGTAGCGAACTTCGAGACGAGCTCGGCGATAAGTTCGGCGAACTGAAGGGCAAAACCGAGGAATGGGTTAACGAGCAGCGCGCAAAGCGATTAGCTGGAAATTCAAACGAGGAACTCGGAGTCTAATCCCCGTTTATGTCAGGCTGGCGAATAGCGCTCTGGATCCTGCTGGTCGCGGGGATTCTCGCGTTCTTATATCTGGTGCGCGGGGTGCTTCTGCCCTTCATTGTCAGCCTGATTTTGTCTGCATTACTCGAACCGATTACTCGTAAACTACGGTTGAAGGGATGGAGTAAGGGCGCAGCGATGTGGGCTGTCATTGGCCCATTCTATGTTTTTCTAATCCTGCTGGGCATCCTTGTCACGCCAAGCCTCGCTAGAGAGGTCGGCAACCTTTCTGGCAGAGCAGAAGACCTCGTAACTTCACTAAGTGAGAGTAGCGACAAAGACAACTTCTTTCTCAACTGGAACCCAGTCACGGAGAACCAGCAGAGTGCTACAACCACTAGCTTCGACAATCTGTTGCGAGAGTGGAGCGGGACTCTAGAAAAACTGGGTTTACCTAGCAATCGCCGAGCGATCATGGAGCAGTACGTCGAGCCTCGACGCCCTGAGATCGCTAACGCGGTGAAGTCCGGTTTTAACAGCATGTTTGGCGTTCTCACGAATGTCTTCTCGCAACTCGTGAGCATGCTGATGATTTTCATTTTGGTGCCCCTCTGTCTTGCCGACATGGACAACTTTCGGAAGAAAGCACCTAGATGGGTTCCCCCTGCGATTCGAGCGAGCACAATGTCCATCCTTGGCGACATCGGCCAGGTTTTCGTCAAGTATCTTCGAGGCATCGCGACTGTTTGGGTCATGTATTCGACCCTGATGGGAATCGTCTACTGGATCGCTGGTGTGCCTTACTGGATTCTCTTAGCGCCGTTGTCCGGGGCGCTCTATCTCATTCCGTATGTAGGGGCGCTTGCGCAAGCCGTCGTCGTGTTTATGACAGTCGGATTCAGCGGTGAAACTGGTTGGCTACTTCATCCCACTTCGAACTCGTGGGCCTATGGAGGCATTGTTGCCGTGACTTACCTGATCATTTCGACGGTCTTTGATCAGCTGGTTTACCCGCGCATGGTGGGTAGCTCGGTTGGTTTGAGTCCTGTCGTGAGCATGTTTGTCATCTTCTGTGGTGGAGCCCTTTTTGGTTTGCCGGGCATGTTGGTGGCGTTCCCGTTCGCAGGTTCGGTCAAGGTGATTCTTGACCGGTTGCTACGAGTGACAAGCAAAGATCCCGAGCAACTGCGCTTACCCGTAGTGCCTCTAAGACACCGAACCTAACTGTTCCTAGTTTAAGAGGATATAAGGACGGCTTTTTTTCCGTATAGAACGGGTAGGTTTTGTAAAAGATGCTACTCGTTCCGGTTCTAGCCGTTGTCTTTCACCAAGTGGTTGCGCCGACGTTGCCAATCGGGTTGAATGGAGAATTCCAGAAGTCGGCCTTGGCTGTCAGCGCAGCGCTGGCGAAGGAGGACTTTGATGAAGCGGCAAAACTGGCCGAGAAGCTTCCGAAGCTGGATGTCACGGTAAGTTGGGATGACTCAGCTGTACCCGCAGATAAAGTGGCTTCTTTTCGGGCTCAACGTGATTCTGTTTTTGACCAAATCACCAAAAAAATGCCCGACTACAAGCTCCATGTAGGCGATGATGGGCAGATCAAGATCACTTTTTCTAAGGAGGTGACTGGTGGTCCAAAGCTTGAGTGGGGCGAGAAACCACGCCTCAATGTGGTTATTCCTCTTGATCGTGGTGCGGCGCTTACGAGTACGGACGTTGCAAACGAGGTGACCCACACGGCTTTTTACTATGTGGGTTTGGCAGAAAGCCCCGTCCCTTTCACAGCGTTACATCGTTTTGACTCCACCACAACCATGGTCTATCCGACCCCGACTTCGGAGTACAACCGCGCTCGGCAAGCGATGTATTTGACCGAAGCACTAAGGAATGCGCCTGCAGCAAAGCGAAAAATCGTGATAAAAGCTAGTCATGCAAGACTGCTTAGTCAAACAATTGATTTGGGTGAGGTGAGGCAGGGCGAAATCATTCCTTTTAGCGTCAAGCTAGAAAATACAGGCGAAGGAGCCGTTAGCTACAGGATTGAACCAGACTGTGGGTGTTTTCGACGGCCCGATCCTGGAGAGATAACTTCTGGGCAAAAGCGTGACGTGCAAATAGAGATGTCTACCGTCGATTACCGTGGTTTGATCCACAAGCAGTTGATGGTCTACACAAACGACTTCGACGATCCAATCCAAGTCGTTCCGGTCACAGTCAAAATCAATCCTGCCTACAGGTTTTTCCGACCGGAAGGTGAAAACGTGATCTTGCCTGATGGAGGAGGATTCTTCGATCTATATCTCTTCTTTCCCAAGGGTGGTGAGATGACTTTAGGGCAAACTCAAATAGACGGGTTGCCTGGGAAGGTGAAAGTTTTTCCATGGGAAGGCATGCTCGCCGACCCTGATTTAGGCGAAAAAGCGCTTCCGAGAAAAGGCTACAAAGTTCGGGTAGCGCTAGCCGACGCCCTTCCGCCTGGTCGATCGGGTGCAACCATCAGCATTGCTACGAATAGCGCGGAGTTTCCGGTCGTGCGTTGCAATATCAACGCACAGAAGGGGATCGTAGCTCTGCCCGATAGCATTTACCTTGGACAACTTGGATCTCAGACTACAAAGGCTTCGTTTTTGTTGAGCGCACCTGGTAAGCCATTTCGTGTTCTTTCCGTGGACACTCAGAACTCTCATTTGAAGGCAACGCCGAGTCTGATTGCATCCGGTGACGAATATAGGATAGAGCTTGTTTACGACGGAGCCGGTCCCATCGGCGACTTCGTCGCGGAAGTGTTGATCAAAACGAACGATCCGCAGCAACCAGTGATTCGGGTGCCCGTCAGCGGCAATGTTGCAAAGTGAGGTGGCTTCTGCCCGCTTGTCTAGCGGGCGTCTATCTCATTTACCAAGGAGTTCAAAAAAACGACGACGAGTGGACTGTTTTTGTAACGGGTAACGAACAGGGATACCTATCTCCTTGCGGGTGTACCGAGCCGATGAGTGGCGGGATTCGCCGGCGAGACTACATCATTTCTGCGGCAGCCAAAAATGGAAAGGTTGTTGTCCTAAGCGTTGGGAATGGGCTCGCGGGCTTTGGACGACAGGCCGAGATTAAGGCCGAAACCCTAGCCGAAACCTATGCCGGTTATCCGGAAGCGGTTGTCAATCTATCGAGCCAAGACGCCAGTTTGGGACGAGGAGTTGTTCTTGCCATGAAGTCATTATCAAAGAACAGATTGGTAACGTCTTCCAATACCGATAATCCGTCTGTCGATTTGCCTCCTGAGGCCTCTATTGGCCCTTTTAGGGTTTCTGGTGTAGAAACCAATGCCAGCAGGCTGAGACAGCTTTTGGGCGGTCAAACAAATGCTTCAACGGCCGCTTCTCGCAGTTTGGTTGAGAACTCTAGTGACGGTGAGATCCCGGTCATGTTAGTGTCGGGATCAAAAAGCGATGCGACACGGTTGGCACAGGCGGAACCCTCAATTAAGCTGATCGCTTACACTGACGACGGGACCCCACCTTCGAGTCCGGTAATGATTGGCTCAACCGCGCTCGTATCGCCCGGATCGAGAGGAAAGGAACTCGTTCGGCTGACCTTTCGAGGAACTGTGCTCACAGGTTATGAAGTGATTGATTTGAATCCGACTGTGCCCAACGGAGAACACGGTTCGAAGCTGTTCAAGAATTATTTGAACCGGGTTGACCGAGAAAACCTTGTCGACAAAACGCCGAGACTTGCTGGGCAGCCTGTCTTAGGAAATTCCAAGTGCATCAGCTGCCATCAAGCAGAGGGCAAGAAATGGAGACAGACGGCACATGCACATGCGCTTGACACTCTCGACAAGGTCGGGCAGGGCCGCGACCCTGAGTGCGTCTCGTGTCATACCGTCCGATTCGACTGGAAAACTGGGTTTCAAAGTCGTCAAAAAACTCCGCAGATGGCGTTTGTGGGCTGTGAGTCTTGCCACTCAGGCGGGGGCAAACATTCAAGTGATCCTACGCGGTACAAAATGCCCAGGCTTGGCCAGAAGGTATGTGTTACTTGTCACACCCCCGATCAGAGTCCAAAATATAACTTCTTAACGTATTGGCCACAAATCAAACATTGATGATGTGTGTTTCTTGTGGATAAAAGATCATAAAACTTTCCAATAAAGCGTGGGATTTCGGCTGTAAATCAGAGACAATACATCCCGCTAGTCTTGAAATTGATGTCGGATGATTTCTGAAAAGTGATGCCGATTTCATAACATTTCTTGCGCGATGAAGGGCACAATGGTCATAGGAAAGAGCGTAGCTGAAATGGATGATCTTCCTGAATCGACGAGGGGTAAGTCGCAACCTATAAGCGAAATTCTTTTTGGTCGACCTACTCGAACCTTTGGTGCGATCGCATCCATTTCCTCTAACACGATCGCGGTCGAAGCTGCACTGCAATTCTCGATTCTAGGGGAAGGTCTCGTCGCTCTTGTCGGCCCAACAGGTTGGGGCAAGTCGCACTTGCTGGAAGCAGCAGCCCAGAACTTAACGACAAAAACAGGCGAACATATCGAAGTGGTTTCCGCCGTTAGCTTCATCGCTAACCCATCGCGGTACGACAACTCTTCGCCGCTTATTTTAGATAATGCGGAAGAGGTTCTCGTAAAGGCAAGAACGAAGATTCTTCTTCGGCTGGCTTTGGAAAGACGGGTTCGGGCGCAGCGTCCAACCATGCTATCCATGACCATGCCGAAGGTGACCCGAGGCATTCGTTCGTTCTTACCGTCTGTTCATGAGTGGGTTGTTGCCGAGGTCGCCGAACCAACCACAGACGAGCGGGCGCGTATCATTGAGCACTTAGCCGAAGCTGAAGGCCTTGTCCTCTCCAAGCGACTTGTTTACATCATCGCCAAGCAGATGCATGGCAATGGTCGAACCTTGGCTGGAGCGCTCAAGCGGTTACGCGTTTTTGGCTCGGAGTGGATTGAACCGCAAGCTATTCTTCAGGCATGTGGAACTCTCGATCCATTCTTCGCAGACTGCGGGGCATGGGATCTTCGGATGAAGATTTTAAGGGTGACCGAAGCGACAATCTCTAGGTTTGGTCTATGCCCGACACTAGATTGGGGGCTTTACGTAATGCTAAAGGTTGCCGGACTAGGCGAACTAGGCATCGCAGAAGCGGCAAAACTAGAGCCCGGAGAAGTTTACGTACGCACAACTAGGCTCAGCCGCGAGATTGAGTCTAACCCAGAATTACGGCCCCTTCTAGCGCACTTCATTGATTGCGTCGTGGAATCGCTAGCAAACGACGGCGCGTTGTAGCTGAAAGTGAACAAACCTCGTAGTACTAGGTATGCCCGATGAGTCTTCACGCTCACTAGAACTGCTACAGAAGGTAATCGATGTTGCGCCAGCAGATAATGCACGTCTGCAGAATTATCTTGCCGCGCTCAAAGAAGCGCTCATGAGCGACGATAGCGAGCGCGAAGAAGCGGCTAAATTGCTCTCGGAATATGAGAAAGCTTACGAGAAGCTTACAGCCCCCGCGAACCGCCTTGCGACGTTTTTAGAGTGGCTAGATTCCTCAGAAAATTCGTTAGCATTGATCTCGTTAGGCGATCAAGAGTACGTCACCCAGGTTGATCCTTCCGTTGAGAAAGATTTATTACAACTCGGACAGCGTGTAAGGGTGAATGACGCCTATGCCATCGTTGGACAACTTCCACCAAGTTCGTTTGGGGCAGTCGCCAAGGTTTCCGAAGTCCTCGATCATGGCATGATCCGTATCGGCGGAAACGGTCCTGGTAGCGAAGGCAGATTCGTTCTTTTATCGCCGAGGTTGAAGGACATCAGCATCAAAGTTGGCGACGAGGTGCGCATCGACTCCAGCGGCAGAATAGCTCTTGAGCACTACGAGAAACAGGAGAGTAAAGACTACTTCTTGGAGCAAGTTCCAGAGGTGCCATGGGAGAATATCGGTGGGCAAACTCAAGCTATTCAGTTGATCCGCGACACCATCGAGCAGCCATTGCTTCACCCCGAAATCTTTGCTCGGTTCGATAAAAAGCCGATCAAAGGCATCTTGCTTTACGGCCCTCCTGGGTGCGGAAAGACCTTGATCGGCAAAGCCACTGCTTACAACCTCACCAAGGAATACAGCAGACAGACTGGGCGCGAAGTAAAGGAATACTTCATGGCAATCTCCGGGCCGAAGATCCTTAACATGTGGCTAGGAGAGACGGAGCGAATGGTTCGGGAGATATTCAGCACCGCTCGGGAGAAGGCCAAAGAAGGACGTTTGGTCTTCATCTTTATGGATGAAGCTGAAGCCGTCCTACGAACACGTTCTGGGGGGCGATATCTGAATATCAGCAACACGGTCGTACCGCAGTTTTGCGCGGAGCTAGACGGGCTACAAGAGCTTGAGAATGTCATTCTCATGTTGACTTCAAACCGGCCAGATTATATCGATCCTGCCGTTTTGCGGCCCGAGCGAATCGACCGAAAGGTAAAGGTGAATCGCCCAGATCGGGATTCTGCTCAGCAGATTTTGGGAATCTACTTACACTCGGATCTACCGGTTGACCCCGAGATCCTGGCGCGGTTCGACGGAGAAGTCGATTGTGCCCGCAAGGAGATGGTTGAGCAACTCACCGAATTCATATGGCGAAAGTCGAAACCCACAGAATTCCTAAAGGTCTACATGCGAAACGGCTCAACAGAAACGCTTCATTGGTCTGACCTTGTTTCAGGCGCCCTTCTGAAAAGTATTGTCGATAGAGCGAAAGATAGCGCGATCAAACGTGCTATCTCGACGGGCGATTCAACGGTTGGTATTTCAATGACTGACTTGTTTGAGGCGGCTGAACGGGAATACAAAGAGAACGAGATATTCCCGAAGTCAGACACGCAAGAAGACTGGCTACAACTGCTCGATTACGCTCCTGAGAACATCGCATCGGTCAAGCCGGTCAGCGCAAATCGAGGCGAGACTCTGGCTCGGAAAGCAGTGATGTAAACATAGTCTTTGCTCTTAGCCAAAGACTTTTGCCCGCGATTTGATCACCGCGGGCAACGTTTTGTTAGTGAATCTCGCCGACGCTTTCGACGGTCGGAGCGGCGCGAAGAGTTGCAATCACCGAGCAGTATTTCTCATCTGAAAGCTTGATCGCTGTCTCGAATGCTTTCGGATCGATGTCTTCGCCCTCGACATGATGGATGAATTTGAGCCACTTGTACGGGCGGGGATAGACACCTTCTTCAGTCCGCTCGCCGTCTACTTCGACCCAATATCGAGTGACCTTTTGGCGCTTTTTGTTCATGATTATCATGACGTCTATGCCAGAGCAGGCGGCAGCTGCGCACACAAATGTCTCAAATGGTGTTGGGCCTAAGGTTGTCTCTCCCTCTTCTGGATAAGTGTCCATCATGAACTTCTTCCCACTGGGCGGAGTAGCTTCAAAGGCCATATTGCCTTTCCATTCAACAACGATTCGATTTTCACTCATATCTGATATTCCAGAGCCTCCTATGATGCCATAGGATTCAATGTTCCAAGCTTCCGGCACAGATTGACTGGTCTAGCTGCTCTCGCACGATCTTTCGTGCCCGGTGCAGCCTAGATTTAACTGCCGCTATTGACAAGTTCAGTTCGCTCGCAACTTCCTCTGCCGGCAAACCTTCAACCTCGCGCATCTGATACACCTCGCGATAGATGGGTGGCAGGGCGCTCATGGCTCCCTGGATGCAACCTTTCAACTCGTTACGTTCGGCGGCGTCTTGAGCGGTTTGGTGATCTGCAAGATCCTGATCGGAGGGATCTAGAATAGCGTAGAGGGCATCTTTCTTTCGGATACGAATGCAGACACGCTTGCCAATAGATACGACCCAAGCTTTGAAGGCTTCTTCATTTCGAAGTTGCGAAGATGCCTTGTACGCTTGCAAAAGAGCCTCAGTGAGGGCATCTTCTGCATCATCCTGGTTTCCGCAGACGCGAACAATCTGCTTAAAAACTGCATCTCGATGGCGTCTGGCTAGACGATCAAAGTCTTGATTTTCCATGGTCGATCAGGTGCTTGCTTTTAGGGCTCGCTTTTCAGCGAGCTGTGCGTTAAAGCGATCAAGGACGACCGCGATAACGATAGCAAAACCGATTATGATCGATTCGTAATTTTGATCCAGGTGTAGGTTTCGGATGGATTGCCTGATCATAACAATGACCAATGCGCCGAGCACTGCTCCGACTGCCGACCCTTTTCCACCCGTCAAGCTGGCGCCTCCAACGACGGCGGAAGCAATGACGAACAACTCGTAGCCATTCGCATCTGCCGAAGAGGCTGCTCCATAGAAGCTACTTCCCATAAAGGCCGCAATACCGGCGGTTAAACCGGCGATGACGTAAACGCCGGTGAAGATTCTTTTGATCTTTAATCCAGCGTATCGGGCGGCATCTTCGTTGCCACCTACGGCGAATATTCTACGTCCCCAGGTGGTTTTGGTGAGAAACAGAGAGCCGACTAGTCCGACAATCAACATCATGATCGTTGGGACTGGATAGAGAGTGGCTTTGAGTCCGAGGTTGGCTTTTGCGAACCCGATGATGTTATCAGGAACGGTGATGCTTTCAGCTTTACTGACAACAAATGCGACGCCTCGATACACCCACATCGTACCGAGAGTGATGATGAAGGGATGGACTTTTAACCGTGAAACCATCACTCCATTGAGCCAACCGAGCACAAGTCCAAGCCCAGCACACATGGCCAGAGCAATCCACGGAGAACCATTGTTTTTGCCATGGAACACCAGCGCCATGGCGACGCCAGCAAGAGCATAAATGGAGCCTATGGAAAGGTCAATGCCACCCGAGACTATGACGGTTGTGATCCCGACGGCCATGATCGCGAAGAAGCTGGTATCGGTTGCGACTTGAATCAGAGTGTTAATATTGAGAAAGTTATTAACCTGATGTCCATTTTCAGTATGGGTGCCCGCAAAAATCGTCATCACGGTCCCAAGAATGAGGATGACAAAGATCAATCCTAGTTGTTGGAACGAGAGCAGCTTCTTCAGCATGGTTCGAATAATACACTGAACGGGAAGCGTGGTTGCGTTTCCCGTTCACGAGTGATCTAGCTGAGGCCTTTACCTTTGAAGAATTTGATGCTCTTCTTGACGGCTTCAAGTGCGTCAATTGCTGACTGGTCAAGCTCGATGGCACCGTACTTGACGCCAGCCTTAAGCGCTGCCTCGATGATTGGATCCCAATCGAGGACGCCTTCGCCTGCTGGTTGCCACTGTGGATCTTTTGTAGGATCGTAGTCTTTCAGGTGAACAACGGGAAGCCGATCAGCATACTTAGCGATATAACCGGCAGGATCTTCCCCGCCAATCTTGACCCATGCAAGGTCGAGCTCAGCAACAACATTTTCCTTGTCCGAAGCGCCATAGAGAGCCTCAAGTCCGCCAGGAAATTCGAATGCATGGTTGTGGTAGCCAAGTTGAAGTCCGGCGGCTTTCACCTTCTTTCCGAGCTCATTCATTCTTGCGCCAAACTTGTCCCAGCCGTCTTTATATTGATCTTCACCAATCCAAGGCACGAACAAGTAAGGAATACCAATGGTCTTGGCGTCTGAAATGACCTTGTCGAAGTCGTTTTCGAGGCCGTCGATGCCTTGGTGCGAACCACTAGCCTTGAGCCCGAGTTCATCGAGCATGGCCTTCCACTCTTCGGCAGTCTTGTCATACAGACCGGCAAATTCAACATACTCCAGGCCAGCTTCGGCAAGCTTGGCTAGAGTCCCTTTCAAATCCTGAGACAGATGGTCTCGAACGGTATATAGCTGGACGGAAAGTCGCATATCGTTCGATTATGGACCTGCTGTCCCCGTTGGTTGCGACGGTGTTGTCGGGATGTTGTCTCCCGTTGTGGTATTGGTCGCACGAGTAGGCCACTCGTGGCTTAAAATCTCTGGAATCCAAGCGTCAGCATTATCCTTGTGCTGCTCAGTCCATGTCGAAGTTTCTACGGTTTGGACTTTCGCACGTTGGATATCGGCGACGTAAACAAGAATATCTGCGCGAACAATTCGGACCGTTGCGGTAAGACAGTCGGAAAGCGAATCAACAGCGTCTTTGCCGATCTGCGCTGCTAGATGGCGTTCATCTTCACCTTCTTTCGCCGTGGCCGTGATCGCAAATTGACCTGAACGTGGGTCCCGAACAAGTGAGGTTATTCTTTGACCGAGGGAGCTAGCTTTCGTGAGCGAGCTCAGCGCTTCTGAGTCCTCCGAAGCTCCTTTTGACGTCACGGTTGCTTGGTCGGTTGAAGAGACTTGAGGTGTGGCCTGACCACTATCTGACGCTTCAGTTTTGGGCTGTGGCGAAGCTACGATTGGTTTGTCAAAGCTCTGACGCACAGAAACGGGAGCCTGACTGTGAGTTTGCTTTCCAACGAAGAATGCGATGGTGGCAAAGACGGCGATCAAAACAACCACCATCACGGCCATCAGTGGCGTGCTTGTGTTGCTAGGTGGTAATCCAAGTTGCTCTTCGGTCTGTTTTGCTTGAATTTGCGAGATGCTTCGTTGAGCGTTCTCAAGTTTTTGACGATCGGTGTTGGAACCTTCACTGATATCAAACGCTAGTTCATACCACTCTACGGCTTGCTCAAATTGGGACTGATCCGATTGGATATCTCCCATGAGGATGTGTGCCTCATAGCTGTTCGGGTAACGCTTTAGGATGCTCAGGCATTGGCTTCTTGCCTGATCATAGTCACCGCGAACGCGCAAAAGGTTGGCTTTTGCCAGTTCGCCGTCGAGCGCATCCTTGATGTCAGAGAAATCGTCGTCTCCCGCCATCGGTGCGCCACACTCAGGGCAAACCGCCTCTGTCGCCAAAACCGATGCAAAGCATCGGTCGCAAATCACCCGTTTAGTGTGTCCCTGTGCTGCCAAATCCTCCCTCTCCTCGAGCAGTATCCGCCAACTCGGCTACTCTCTCCCATTCAATTCTCATGACGGGACAGATCACCAATTGGCCAATTCTTTCTCCTCGGGCTAATTTGACGACATTTTCACCCAAATTGATCAGAATTACTCCAATTTCTCCACGATAATCTGAGTCAATCGTCCCTGGAGTGTTCACCATTGAGATGCCATGTTTGAGTGCTAAACCAGATCTTGGGCGGATCTGACCTTCGTATCCCCGTGGAATGGCGATTCGAATTCCGGTTGGAACAAGTTTTCTTTCCATCGGTTTGAGCTCTACCGCTTCGGTCGAGCATAGATCCATTCCTGCTGACCCTGTCGTTTTGTACTCAGGTAGAGTTGCAAGATCATTAAGGACAATGGGGATAGAAATCGACATAAAGTCTATTTTATCGCCATTACAATGTCGTCATGCGTTTTGAGTTACTTGGAGAGAACTGCTGGATCGTGCGAGAGCTATCCAAACCCGCCTACCGGGTTGCGGAGCAAATCGAGAACGCCAACATTCGGGGAGTGCTGGAAGTGGTTTCCAGCTTTAAGACTGTAGGAGTTTACTTTGATGACTGCGGAGTAGACCTAACTCTCATACAGAAAGCGATTGAAGCAGACGATNNATACGAGCCATATCATCCCTGTCTGTTTTGACATGGGACAAGACCTCCAGGATGTGATCGTTACAACTCAAGCGGAGAATTTTGTGAGTGAGTTATGCGCTATTGAAATGACTTGTTTTGCAATAGGTTTCTGCCCGGGCTTTCCTTATCTCGGGTATCTCCCACCGGAACTATCGAAAACAAGGAGGCGAAAGTCTCCGAGAATTGCAGTCCCGGCAGGTTCAGTGGCTGTTGCCGGTGATCAAATCGGCATCTATCCCGAAGAACATCCGGGTGGGTGGAATCTGATTGGCAAAACACCCCTAGTGCTCGTCGATGAATCGACTCACTATTTCCCTATTCATGCAGGAGACAAAGTGAGATTCGAGGCTATAGATTCGCGACAGTTTCAGTCTATGTTTGGCCAACGACTATGAAAGTCTCCGACATCATCGGCAAAGGAAGAATAGACCTCAATGTAGACATTGGGGAAGGCTTTGCTTTTGATAAGGATCTACTTGCCTATGCTTCATCGGCAAACATTAGTTGCGGGGTACATGCTGGTTCGAAAGAACTGACGAAGGACACGATTCGACTTTGCAAAGAAAAGGGAATCAGGATTGGGGTTCACCCCGGGTATCCCCACAGGGAGTCGATGGGAAGAACGGCGCTCACGATCGAGAATGAAATTGAGTATTTGAACTCCATACAAGATCAGGTCAAGTGGTTTTCAAATCTCCAATTTCCTGCTTATGTCAAACCTCACGGTGCGTTCTATAACGAGACAGCACTTGTTCTTCCGGACAATTGGGAGACTCAAATCCGAAAGCAACCGAGCTCGAGCAGATACGAAATGGGTGGCCTTTATCTTGCGCAGACCCCTGGGATTCAACTTCTCACCATGTTGTTGCGGATCATGAAAGTCCCGTTGATGGGGCTTGCAACCACTGCTCATACCGTCATTGCTACTCGTGCGTCGCAAATGTTGATACGTGAAGGTTTTGCTGATAGAGGTTATACTGAAAAAGGAACATTGATCCCGAGATCATCGCCAGGTGCGTTGCTATCAGATCCCAATGAAATAAAAGAACAAGTGTTGAGATTGGCGCCGAAGGTGGATTCCATCTGTCTTCACGGTGACACACCGGATTGCCTCGTTTTTGCCGAAATGATCTATCGAACTTTGACAGACGCGGGGTACGAGGTTTCGCATCAATAATGATGCGAATCATCCGCCAAGGCGGGTTCGTTAAAGAAGTCGATCTTGTTCCAAAATGGATGCGCAGATTCGGAGTATCTCCCGGCGGCCCATTTGATCGCGAGTCCTTTTCACTGTGTTGTGCCATGTCTGGCGCAAATCATGCTCTTGAAGTGAGAGGTGAAATCACTGTTGAGATCCTCGAGACGTGTCTCGTCGCTAGCGTCGGTGCTGGCTGTTATGGCGAATCGAAAGTCCTCGCGCGCGGACAGAAGACTATTTTTCGCGGTAACCATTTTTATCTATCGGTTGGATCGGGACGCCCGATTGAGTTGGATACTCGACCAGCGTCGTGGATGTCCGAGCGACTAAGAGTTCTAGCCGGTCCTGAAATGTTAATGGTGGCTCCACACTGGACAAGAGCTACTTACTCTGTTTCGCCTCAGCTGAGTCGAGTAGGTGTGAGGATTGAAGGCGAACCGATTGAGCACGATGAGCACATGATTTCCGAGCCGCAAACCTTGGGTGTGGTTCAGCTTCCCCCGGCTGGACTGCCTATCATCTTGGGACCGGACGGGCCTACCATCGGAGGCTATCCTCGAATCGGCGTCGTGATCGACGCGGACATCGACCGAGTTTCGCATTTGCAACCGGGACAATCTGTTGACTTCAAATTAGTGACGCTCGATGAAGCGAGGGAAGCTAAAAGCGAACGAAGTCTTTATTTGAGCCGATACTTATCAGCAATCGAAACAAATAGACTCGGCTAAGCCGATGATCGCACCAGTTGTAGGAATGTTCGTGGGTGAGCAGGTTTCATCAACTAGGGAACCCCAAGCCATGATGGATCAAACAGGCACGATCCGTCAGAGTCGATTTACGCATTTTGGGAAGTTAATCTCGCGCGGCAGTCGATTCCCTGATATCGATTGAGCAAGCATAGATATGGGCGCTTGATTCAGATTCACTGCGTTCCTCGGTTGTTTGCTCGATCAGCGCCAACAGGTGAACGGTAGCGTCGTGGGCGATCTTTTCAACCGGTTGGTTGATAGAGGTCAGCGGCGGGTTTGTTCGTTCACAAAAGAACGACGAATCAAATCCAATGACGCTGAAATCTTCGGGAATTGAGATGCCGGTCTCGGCAAAAACATTCAGAAGGTTTCCAGCAAGCGTATCGGAGAAACATATCAGACCTGTTGGACGTTTTGTCCGTGCGACGAGTTCGTTGACCTCTGTTTCAGTTCCTTGCCACTCGACCACCTCAGCTTCGATTGACAGTTCTTTTGCCAGACGGATAAAAGCTTCCACTCTGTACCTTGCCTCGGCGGTCTGGTAGTTCAATCTATCAATCAAATAGGCTAGATTTTGATGTCCGAGCGCAATCAAATGATCGATGGCAAGTTTTATTCCTTGTTCGTTATCGACGCAGAATGTCGGCATTCCGTACTCGATCCCTGGCGGTGCATGAAGCATCACAAGCGGAACACGAGCATTCCGGAGAGTTTCAATATTGGCTTCCGTGAAATCGGGTCTTGCCCAAAGCACACCGTCAAAGCGACCGTCTAGCATAGCTCCGATATCACCATCTTGAACGAGTTTCGGGCAAAGGGCAAGCGTGTAATCGGCAGGAAAGAGTGCCGACATAACCCCGTTCAGAAACATCGGATAGTAAGGATTTGCTTCGCTCAATCGGTCGAAATGCTGAAAAACGACTCCAACAGTTTTGGTTTTGCCGCTTCTGAGGTTTCGAGCAAACGAGTTAGGCATATAACTCAGTCGCTTGGCAGCTTCACGAATGCGTTGCGCTGTCTGCTCTGAAACGCGAACGTTTTTGCCTGAACCGTGAAGAACATAGCTAACGGCCATCGCCGAAACACCGGCTTCCTTAGCGACATCGCGCATCGTAGTTTTCATTGATTTCGTCTAAATCATACTATGATTTTGCGATAAATTCTAGCAGTTGCTTGTCACTTATGAAGGAGATTTAGTGCCCGTAACTCGGTCGACCGCCATGGGAAAGGAGGCTTGTTGGAGAGTTTTGCGGCTTCTTCTAAGTGTTGTCTTGCATCGATCTGCATTCGAGAATTTGATTGCAGAATATAGGCGTACAGACGATGAAGCACTGCCATCTTGTTCCGCATAAGAGCAGCATCTAGCCAACGGCTGGCATCTTCTAGTAGGCCCGACTCGATCAGCAAGTGAGCGACTTCGACGAAGGCTTCTGGGTCTTCGTCGAATGCCTCCAACAATAAACTCGGATCAGACCCTTCGGCTACTGGCATCGCAAGGAATGCCTCCGCTCGCAAGATGGGTTCAAACGGGCTCAAGTAGTGAGCATTGAGAATTTCCGGTTTTTCCTCGGTGGCTCCTGTATGACGTCTCACCGCACCTTTGAGCCACCAGGTCAAAGGGTCATCAGCGTTGTACATCAGAACCGAATCGAGGTAGGTGTCGGCAAGGTTCCAATCGCTGCTTTGGCAAGCTCGAATGGCAAGCTTGAGGTAGGCCAAGTGCCGGACCGAGGTGTCGAACGTTTGGTCAAGAAGCTCACGTTGAGATTCTTCGTCTTGATTAGGGGACTCATTGAGCGAACGAACGACCGGTTCGAATGCCGGCAGTTCAAGAACTTCTCTGTCTGGATCAAACCGAATAACGTCTTCTTTGGCGGGTGACCGCAAGATTGCGGTTCGGCAGGGCTCTGGCAACTTGCTCGTGAAACCTTTGAGAGGGTCAATGTTGACGTTAGCCTCAAGAACCTTGCCGAGTTCGGTCACCAGCAATAGTTTATGGTCTTCGGTCATTTCAGTCGTCTGAATGGACACGAGTTCGCTTGTCAGAAGGAGAGAGCCTTCTCGCGAGATCACCGGTGCGGTTTCGAATCCGCTCACAGGCGTTATGCTCGCCGACCAAGTATCCACTTGCCGGCCATTCAGTATTCTTTCGCTTGAAAATCGACTGAGGATCGTTCCACTTGGCGAAGTGAATTGTCCGGTCATTGGAACCGTTCCAACTGTGATCGCGAGTCCCGCAAGCCGCGAAGTGTCGTAGATTGCAAAACCGTCCTCAATCGATTGAAGGGCTCCTGGCGAATGAATACAAAGACCGGAGTTGTAAGGAACTGAATCTAGTGTTCGGTTCTGAAACCGTGTCTCGATGATCAGTTCAGAACGGTCGTTCGGCAACTCCAAACGGAAGTTGAAACCAATTCCGGTTCCGTTCGAATGTTCAAACAACCAGACCGCGCCTTCAGACGTTTCATCCGGCTCAATTCTAACAGTCCCAAGGGCGGTGCGTCGCGTGGCATGATCGACTAACCACTCAATCCCTGTGCTAATTTCCGCGCCTCTAGCGCCGCCCGAGGTTGCGATAAGTTTGCTCGGGACAGGAAGACAGTCCGTGTTAGTCCGTTTGTCGAAGTAACGAAAAATCCGGCCACCTAGATCAGGCAAAAGCGTGACGCCGACTAGGTCGTTTTCGAGAACAACCGTTCGAAATGACCGTGATTCGAAACGATTGGTTGCCTCAAGCCGTGGATACGGATAAGAAGGATCCGACGTATCGGTTGGCGCGATAGCCTCAACAAGGCTAACGGACAATTCAACGACATCTTGGTACACGCGACTTGGCATAGGTGGCGAATCAGGTTACCTCTGGTACAACGTATCTCAATGGCGACAGAACTAACTCCGTTAGGCAAGTTTGTAAAGTGGGTTGTCCTTCCAGTGGCCTGTGGGCTTTTTGGTTATGCCGTCGTGGCTCCACGCTTACAGCATAAGGTGAAAATTTCACCGGAGCTGGCACCCAAACTTGGGATAAAGCTGCCACCGTCGGAACCTGAACCAACAGTTGAGCAGCCCGAGACTGGATCTGTTACGCCGAAACCGATCCGAACCAAGAAATCTGTTGAGCCCAAGCCGATCGAGGTTGCCGACACGCCTTCTGTTCAGGATGCTCCGCCGCCGACAGTCGACTCGCCCCCATCTGATCCATCCGTTTCAAATTCAGATGAGACGTTGACCGTGGCACCTGCACCGCTTAAGCATAAGTCTGTCAAGAAGAAAAAGAAGAAGGTCGCTCCTCCAGCGGAAGAAGCGGCCCCTCCGGTAGATCCAACAGAAGACCCCGCGAGTGGAACTGCTGTTGGCGCTGGCTAATCAGATTTGCTTTTCTCTTGTTTTCGGTGGGGTTGGCACGCGCCAGACATGCATGTACCGATGCCAAGAGAAGGCAAAATCCATCGCATGGTCACGAACCAAGCTGCCAAGACCAATAGGAATTTGAGAGGCTCACTCATTTGTCTTGGGCCTCCTGAGGTTCGTTAGCGAATCTGCCCATCGCTCGGTTCAGCGAAGCTACAGCAATCCTTAGATCGATTTGAGCATTCACCTTCGCGACTTTAGCGGCAACGAGAGCGGCTTCGGCTGTCTTCAACTCTAGCTGAGGCGAAACCACCGATGATTGCGATACCCCGACGGCATAGCGTGATTCTGCGAGCCGAAAAGCTTCTTCTGCCTGAACTAAACCGGCCTCGGCAAGCTTTATCTTCGCTAGAGAGAGGCGGAGGTTTAGTAAGCTAGATTCGACCTCGAGTTTGACCTGATCAACAGCCTGTTGGTGAGAGCTTTCGGCGACAGCAAGATCTGCTTTGGCCTGTTGCACGCGCGACTTTGCCAGACCGCCATCAAAAATTGGGATGCTGAGCGCCACAGTTGCGACCGTTGATCTTTGGAGTGTAAAGACGCCGTTGTTAGGCTGATAGTTGTAACCGAGCCCGGCCGTCAGGCTTGGAAGCATATTTCTTTTTGCGTAGTGGATTCCGTGTTTCGCTGCGTTCACCATGGCGGCACTCTCAAGGATTTCGGGCCGTAGCTTTGTGGCAGTAGCAAAAGCTTCACCGTCGTTTAGCGATCTCACCGGGAGATTGACTCCGACAGGAATCTCAACGATCCGAATGGGAGTTGACTGATCTACACCAACCAGATTTTTGAGGGAAGCCAAGGATAACGCTTCGCCGGTCCTTGTTGCGACCATGTTTTGCTCTGCATCAGCTACATCGCGCTCCGCACTAACCACATCAAAGTGCGATGCTACGCCAACATCCTCGTACTTCTTGGCGTCAGATAGTCGCTTTCGGGCGGCTTTCAGGTGGGATTCGGCAACTTCGCTTTGAGCTTGCGCTCTTTGAACTTGAAAGAAAGCATTTCGCACCTCGAACACGAGTTGATTCCGCACACGATCTATGTCAATTCGGGCGGCTAAAGCGTTGTACTCGGCTTGAGACTCGGCAGACCGAACTGCTCCAGAAATATCGATCTGCATTCCCAGGCTGGCGGAATACATTGGGTTCCACCTTTCTGCAATGACCATGGGTAGGCTGCCCATCCCCATCATTGCGCCGAGGTCGATGACATTTCGCCGGTCAAACTGCATCGCCGATGCGCCTAAGCTTAGTTGAGGCCAATAGGCAGATCTCACTTCGCCTAAACCGCCTTTACTTTTGCTGAAGTTTGCAAGCGCAACACGCATTGCTGGGTTTGAACGAAGGGCCATTTTCACCGCCTCGCTCAGTCGAATGGGCTCAGGGGCTATCTGACTAGCTTCTTCGGCATTAGCGAGAGAGGTCAACACAAGTGTCGCTAAACCTATCGTCTGGATTCTCTTCATGTTCTCTGTTTCTGTAGAGACATCGACTCTTGTAGAGGATTCATTCGAGTTGTGATTCTGGTTTTCTGAATCGTTTTTCGACCTACGTGTCTCTACCCAAACAGATGCACATGCGAGAGCACGGAAAGATGAAGAAGATTGTTTACGGTTTTTCAGGAACGGCGGTGTTGGCGCTCGCCTTAACTGGCTGCGGGAGCCAGAAGGAAGAAACAGCAGAAACGAAGCCGATTCAGACGGTTCACGCGACCCTACTCACGGTTACCGAATCCGACGTTCAAGGAAACTACATGGCTTCGGGAACGGTCAAAGCGCTACTCAATTCGACTTTGTCGAGCAAAGTGATGGGACGAATTGAGACAGTTAAAGTTCGAGAAGGTGATGTCGTTCGAAAAGGCCAAGTCCTTCTAACAATCGACCCACGTGAGCTTCAAGCCTCGGTTGCCATCGCCGATGCAAACTATGGAGCAAGTGTTGCCGGGGTTTCAAACGCAAAGACCGCCGTCGAAATGGAGAGCAAAACGAGCCGAGCAAGAATTGCCCAGGCTGAAGCCCAAGTTTCAATAGCGCAAGCCGCGCTCAAGGTCGCAGAAGCAAAGCGCGACCTAGCCAAAGCGGGGCCACGTCCGCAAGAGGTTGCACAGTCTCACATTGCTGTCGTGCAAGCTCAGTCCAACCTGAAATTGGCAAAGCTTGAGCTAGATCGAGTTCGAAAACTGGTCAATGATGGCGCTCTTGCTCGACGAGAGCAGGATCTTGCCCAAAATCGCTATGACTTAGTGAAAGGTCAGCTAGACGCAGCATTGCAGGGGGAAAAGATCGCGCTGGAGGGCACCCGGAGTCAAGATCTTCGCGCCGCAGAAGAAGGTGTCGCACAAGCACGTGCCGCATTAACTCAAGCCAAAACAGGAGTTTTGCAAGCCAAAGCCTCCGCGATGCAGGTGGAGGTCAGGCAGAAGGAGGTTCTGGTTGCTGGTGCACAGGTTAAGCAGGCAGTTGCTGCTGCACAATCTGCCAGAGTCGGGCTAGCTTACACCTCAATTGTCGCTCCTTTCGATGGTCGAGTAACGGCAAGACTAGTCGATCCAGGCGTCATGGCGAATCCAGGATCGCCGATGATGACAGTAGAAGGTGGCGAGTTTCGGCTCGAAGCTGCGGTACCTGAATCTGTGATCGGCTATTTGAAGCTTGGAAACAACATCAAAGTGAGCGTCGATAGCTTAGGGGCGGGAACAATTGATGCGAAAGTATCCGAGATAACTCCCCAAGGCGATACCACAAGCCACTCGTTTACTGTGAAACTCTCGCTCCTTCGTTCGGTTGGCATTAAGTCAGGAATGTTTGGCAGAGCCAACATTCCGACGGCCTTCAAGAAGCAGATACAAATTCCCAGTTCCGCGACCTGGGTCACTTCTGGGTTGAACTACGTGTTCGCCGTCGATTCAGAAGGAATTGCACGACTTCGAATCGTAACCCTCGGCGACTCCAATGGTGACAAGGTTACGGTGCTGTCCGGTCTTTCGAAAGGCGACCGAATTGTGGTTGGAAACCGAGAGTCAGTGACCGACGGCGCGAAGATCGAGGGTAACTAAGATGAAATACGGATTTGCGGGACGCCTTGCGGCGGCCTTCATCAACAGCAAGCTCACGCCTCTCATCATCATAGCATCGCTGCTCTTAGGTGTCTTCGCAGTTCTCAAAACTCCTCGTGAGGAAGAGCCTCAGATCATCGTCCCGATGGCTGACGTTTTGGTTCGTATGCCCGGTTCGACCGCAAAGGAAGTCGAGCAGCGAGTGACGACTCCAATGGAAAAGCTGATCTGGGAAATACCCGGCGTGGAGTATGTTTACTCGACGAGCAGCCCGGGACAGTCGATGGCAGTCGTGCGTTTCTTGGTCGGGCAAGATCAAGAGCGTGCTTTTGTTAGGCTGCGAGAAAAGCTACAAAGCCATTTCGATATCATCCCTCCGGGAGCCAGTCAGCCGATCATCAAGCCTCGGTCGATTGACGACGTCCCCGTTTTGGCCCTGACCTTACATAGCAAGAAAGTTGATCCTTACACGTTGAGGTTGGTCGCTTCTCGAGTGGAGAAAGAGCTGAAAAGCGTGCCAAACGTGAGTGAGACCATGGTGATTGGTGGCCCGAAGCGGGAGCTTCGAGTGCAACTGGATCGGTCGAAACTCACTGGGTTTGGCTTGAGTTCTGATGACGTCATAGGCGCGATCAACGCGACGAACTCAGGAGCTTCAGCCGGACAATTTGCTAGCAAGAATCTCGAAATAGTTGTGAAGGCTGGGGAGTTCTCCAAGACCCAAGCTGAAATGAGCCAAATGGTTGTCGGCACCTATCAGGGCAAGCCGATCCACTTGGAGGATGTCGCTTCAGTATCCGACGGCCCACAAGAAGCTTCCAACTATGTGATGTTTGGGTACGGTCCGGCGACTCACTCGAAGAGTGAAAGCACACTTGAACCGGCCGTTACGGTTAGCGTTGCTAAGCGACAAGGCACTAATGCGATTGACGTTGTCAAGCAGGTTCTGGCGAAAGTTGACACGCTGAAAGGCACGATCATACCGAGCGACATCGAAATTACGACGACCCGAAACTACGGGGCTACTTCGGAGGAGAAGTCCAACGAACTGCTCTATCATATGGGCATCGCCGTCATCTCGGTGACAATTTTGATTGCGATTGCCTTAGGTAGAAAAGAGTCGCTCGTCGTGCTGACTGCGATCCCGGTCACGCTGGCGCTTACGCTTCTTGTTTTCTACTTGTACGGGTTCACGCTGAACCGAATCACACTATTTGCCCTGATCTTCTCGATTGGAATCCTAGTCGATGACGCTATCGTTGTTGTCGAAAACATCGTTCGACATTTGCGAATGCCAGAAGCCAAAGAGAATGGCGTCCTCAAGACGGCTATTCACGCGGTTGATGAAGTAGGCAATCCCACGATTCTCGCGACTTTTGCGGTTATTGCGGCGATTCTCCCTATGGCGTTCGTCGGCGGATTGATGGGGCCTTACATGCGTCCGATTCCGATTGGTGCTTCGGCGGCGATGATCTTTTCGCTTCTGATCGCGTTCATCGTGACACCGTGGGCGGCGGTTCGAATCTTAAAGAAAGGGCATCATCACGGAGCCAAGCATAGCGGGCATGAAGAGGGCCCCGAGGATGCTTTGACCCGACTTTATCGCCATATCATGACTCCGCTATTGAGATCGTGGAAGCTGCGAACCCTCTTCTTTGGGGTTGTCGGTGCGCTGCTCATTGGGTCAATGGCTTTGGTTGGCATGAAGGCTGTTACCGTCAAGATGCTGCCGTTCGATAACAAGAACGAGTTCCAAATCATCGTCGATATGCCAACGGGCACGACAATGGAGCAAACGTCGGTCGTTGCTCGAGCACTCGCCGATTATGGTGCCAAGATTCCCGAGGTCACGAATTATCAAATCTATGTCGGTACGGCGAGTCCGTACAATTTCAATGGGCTGGTCCGGCATTACTTCATGCGCGCTGCCTCCTACCAAGCTGACATTCAAATCAACTTGACTGACAAGGGAGAGAGAAAAGCTCAGAGTCACGATATCGTGAAGCGGATAAGGGAAGATATTTCCAAGATTGCTTCTCAGTACGGTGCTCGGGTGAAAGTTGCTGAGGTGCCCCCAGGGCCACCTGTGTTAGAAACCCTTGTCGCCGAAGTCTATGGTCCAGATCAGCAAACTCGGGTGGATGTTGCCACGAAGGTAAAGAAGATCTTTAGCACCACAGAAGGTGTGAGCGATGTCGACTGGTACATGGATGACGATCAGCTGACTTATCAGTTTGCCGTCGATAGTGAAAAAGCTGCGTTGGCCGGTGTGAGTGTAGAGAGTGTCAATCGAACGCTCGGAACTGCCCTACATGGTGCCCAAGTTGGAATTCTTCACGACGAAGGCGCGAGCGAGGATGTTCAGATCACGGCGCGGCTTCCCCGAAGCGAGCGAAGTGGCATTGACCAACTTGAACAGTTAACGGTGAGGTCGCGCTCTGGCGCTTTGGTTCCTCTCTCCGAACTGGTTATCTCGAAGCAAGTCTCCACGGACAAAAGCATCTATCACAAGAACTTGCTGCCGGTCGTCTATATCACGGGCGATGTTGTGGGGCGCCAAGAGAGTCCGGTGTATGCCATTCTCAAGATGAACCAAGCCCTCGACAAGCTGGAACTACCGAAAGGCGTCAAGCTGAATGTGCTTTCTACGCATCTGCCCGATAACACGAACAGCCCTTCGATGAAGTGGGACGGTGAATGGCACATCACCTATGAGGTCTTCCGGGATCTTGGGATCGCATTCGGAGCGGTGCTCATTCTGATCTACATTCTCGTTGTTGCCTGGTTCCAGGACTTCAAAACCCCAATCGTGATCATGGCTCCAATTCCGCTAACTCTAGTCGGTATCTTGCCTGCTCATGCCATGATGGGAGCCTTCTTTACGGCGACTTCAATGATTGGATTCATCGCTGGCGCAGGCATTATCGTCCGTAACTCGATCATTCTGGTGGACTTTGTCGAACTCAGAAGACGGCAGGGAGAATCTCTTGAACAGGCTGTCATCGACGCAGGAGCGATACGTTTCAGGCCGATGCTCTTAACAGCAGCTGCGGTGATTGTGGGTTCCTTTGTGATCCTGTTTGATCCGATCTTTCAGGGGCTGGCGATTGCTCTCATGGCCGGAGAAATCGCTTCAACTCTGCTCTCTAGGCTTGCGGTGCCAGTGCTCTATTTTCTCTCCGAGAGCGCATCCGAAAAGTACACGAAAAGGCATCCGCACAAGGAAATCGAATAGACCAGAACATTGTGAGCCTATCCTTGCCATGAGGTCGTCGGATAGGCTCTAGTACCAGTCGTCTACCTTCTGAGCAAACAATCAGACGTGTTCATTTTATCGATTATATTGCCAAACTAACGAAGAGATATATCACATTAATGAAACTATTCTAAAAAGTATAGTTTCATTAATAGTGGAATCGAATCATCATAAATGCAAAAAGATATGCCTTGAATAGATGCAAATCTAATGATCGGTCAGTATTGGCCGTGGATGATCATGAAAACTATTCAAGCAATGTCAGTTGTTGTTTTATCGCTATCTGCTTCGGTAGCGTTGGCACAGGTTCCCTCTCCATCAGACCCTGGACTACTGGGGATTACTCATGCTGATACATGGAAAGACTTAAAGAGTAGCAATTACACCACTTTCCCAGTAGTCTCAAATGAAGGAAGTGCTTCGTTAACTAAAACTGCGGGCGGTGCCTTTTTCGCTTCCTCGTCACTATACGGCGGTTACTCGACAGAATCAAGTGAGTTTGATCTTAATGTTGCTTCTGCACTCTCATCAGTTAAAACTGTTGTCTTTCAGGCTAAGATTGGGCAGGGCTATGGTGATTTTTCAAGCCAACCAGTCCTTAACTACACAACATCTTTGGGGACAGGGACAATCACAGCAACTCAGCAAGTTCTTGCGCAAGAAACAACGACGAGTGCATTTGGTGACGTGTTGCTTTCGCTATACAAATACCAATTCGACCTTAGCGATATCTCTTCGCCTGTGACTTCTTTTAAGGTGAGCTATGGTCAGTCGATGCACTCCCAGTTGTACAACATCCGACTGGACCAGAGCACTTACGATTACTCAGCTCCTGTGCCAGAACCAGCATCACTAGCCGTGCTTGGTCTCGGGGTGATTGCGTTCATTAAAAAGCGTAAGCAAACGGTCTGATTCGATATCAACGCAGGATAGTAAATCTATCCTGCGTTGATAAGACTATTGTAAATCCCAGATTGCCTCGTCCTGAAGTGTTCCAACTCCCGGTTTGTCTGGCAATAGGCGAACATGACTGTCGGTGTAGACTACAGTTCCGCGATCCATGTGTCTTGCAACCGGCTTGCCGAAAGGAACACTTGAGTGCATAAGTGTTGCCCATGTTGAAGGTGGGTCACTGTAGTAGTAACCCATTGCATAATCAATCTTTCCGTTAGAGTAACCCTGAGACTCGACCAGCATAATCGTATCTGAGGGCTGAGCAATGGCACTAGAGCTGACCCCAATATAGTCCGAACCGTTAAATGTATTGAGGTAGTAAGTGTTATAGCCATACGCAGGGGTCAAGCTAAACCAGTATTCGTAGAACGAATCATCGCGGTTGTCGGCGATGGATGGGCAAAAGACAATTTGAGGGGCCTTCGTCTTCGAAGTTGTTTTCGCGTAGATTGGGACGGTGAAGAGCGGCCAACGAGTAAAGCCACTGTATTGACGAGGCGGGAGACAGTCGTCGTAATCGTTCCGATACATTTCGAAGACATATCCCATTTGCTTGGCGTTACTAACACAAGCGGTTTTCTTTGCGGCAGCTTTGGCTTGCGCAAAGACAGGAAATAGAATTGCCGCCAAGATTGCAATAATAGCAATGACTACAAGGAGTTCGATCAGAGTAAAGGCTAACTTCCTCATACTTTACTTTTTAGTGTAGTATCGAGGGCTTTTCGTAGAGTCGTCAAACTAATGATTGTTTGATCGTGTTGACGAATCGATCTGATTCCGATATGGAAAAGCAGTTCTCCTGTTTTTACTATCGTCGCGACTAGATTGCAGAGTTGCACTATCTACTAGAAATTCGGTAATTGGGAATACAAACCGCCTTGTGAGAGGAGTTATGATCGCCGAATAGCTATGATAAAGCCGTTTGATGCACTTTGCGCAAACAAATGAGCAACCTATTTTGTAAAACAAAGGATGCTAGGAATGCTAAGTAAATCCTGAATATGGGCGAAATATGAGTTCGATGCTTGTGCAGAATTGCGCTCATATTCCCGGCTTGGAATATGTTGTTGTCAGGTCGTGTACAAAATGACACTAAGCCGGATAAGATGGTTAGACGGTAGTTAACAACCGTAATGGAGGGTTGGTGATGATTTCTCTACGTTCGAGAAGCAAGAGCGTGATGCTCAGTATTTTTATCGGCGCAATGATTGCGACGGGCTGTTCCAACTCGGGTGGCTCTGAGTCATCTAGTACAGGTGGAGCTGGTGGCGCTAAGGATAGTGGCAAGAAACTTGTCGTTGGATTTGCACAAACGGGTGCAGAAAGCGGTTGGAGAACTGCCAATACGGAATCGATCAAGTCTGAAGCTCAAAAGCGCGGGATTGATCTGAAGTTCGTCGATGCACAAGGAAAGCCCGAGAACCAGATTACGGCGATCAAGAACTTTATCGCGCAAGGCGTCGACGTGATCGCGTTTTCGCCAAAGGTTGAAGATGGTTTCGAGCCTGTTTTGCAGGAAGCGAAGAAAGCTGGCATTCCTGTCATCATGTCGGACCGCCGCGCCAAGGTTTCAGATGATCTTTATGCCACGTTCATTGGTTCCGACTTCGTTGAAGAAGGCCGCATGGCGGGTAAATGGCTCATCGAAAAAACGAAAGGTAAGTGTAATATTGCTGAGTTAAGCGGTTCGCCTGGAAGTGCCCCTGCGAACGACCGAAAGACTGGGTTTGCCGAAGCGATCAAGGATCAGCCAGGCATGAAAATCGTTTTCTCGCAGACAGGTAACTTTGAGCGCGCGAAAGGCAAAGAAGTTATGGAAGCGCTTCTGAAGAGCCCAGTCGGAAAGACCGTAAACGTGGTTTATGCTCACAACGACGATATGGCAATCGGTGCCATTCAGGCCATTGAAGAAGCCGGCAAGAAGCCCGGAACAGATATCTTCATCGTTTCGATTGATGGCATCAAAGATGCATTCAAGGCGATGGTTGATGGCAAGCTAAACTGCTCCGTCGAGTGTAACCCTCTACTTGGACCGTTCATTATGGACGCTGCCGAGAAGATCAAGAAGGGCGAGAAGATGGACAAGCGCACTGTCGTCAAGGACGGTATCTTCGATCAGTCGGTCGCTGCGAAGGAACTTCCAAACCGCAAATACTGATGGCTGGAGAACGTCCAACCTGTCTACAACTTACGGGGATCGGTAAACGATTCCCGGGAGTTGTTGCCCTCGCTGGCGTTGATTTTGATCTTCGTCAAGGAGAAATTCACGCTCTGCTCGGCGAGAACGGTGCCGGTAAGAGCACTCTCATCAAGGTCATGACCGGTGTGTACACCGCGGACGATGGAACCGTCGACCTGAACGGAAAGCAATACGCTTTTAAGACTCCACAAGAAGCTGTTAACGCAGGCATCAGCACGGTTTACCAAGAAGTAAACCTGCTGCCAAACCTCTCGATTGCTGAGAATATCTGTCTCGGTCGAGAGGCAAAGGGCGCATTCGGAATCAAGTGGAATGATGTTCGCGCGAGAGCAGTCAAAGCGTTAGCAAGGCTTGACCTGAAGCTAGATGTGAAGGCTCCTTTGAGCAGCTTGAGCATCGCCTTGCAGCAGATGGTCGCGATTGCTCGTGCCCTCGATGTTTCGGCAAAGGTTTTAGTGCTCGATGAACCTACTTCGAGCTTGGATGCACACGAGGTAGAGCAACTTTTTGCCACCATGCGCAAACTACGTGAAGAAGGTCTTGGCATCATTTTTGTGACTCACTTTCTTGACCAGGTTTACGCAGTTTCAGATCGAATCACGATTCTGCGAAACGGTCAAAAGATCGGAGTGTGGAACGCGAGCGAGTTGCCGCGCCTTGAGCTTGTTTCGCAAATGATTGGCCGTGACGCTGCCGTCCTTGAATCGCAGGGAACCGCCAGCCTCACGACCGAGACTTCAACGCCGTTCCTTACTTTTGAAGGTGTCGGGCGGAAGGGGGCAATCGAAGGTGTTCAACTGAATATCGGCCCCGGACAGGTGATGGGTTTCGCGGGCTTGCTAGGATCTGGACGGTCGGAAACCGTACGTTTGATCTTCGGCGCAGATACAAAAGACTCCGGCAACTTTCTGCTCGATGGTCGAACCATCCAACGATTCAATCAGCGAAAGGCGATCTTAAGTGGCATCGGACTCTGCCCTGAAGACAGAAAGAAGGAAGGCGTCTTCCCAGAGTTATCGATCCGTGAAAACATCCTGGTGGTTTATCAGGCAAAACGTGGCTGGCTACGGAAGCTGAGCCTACCGAAGCAGAAACAGATGGCGGGTGCGCTCGCGAAAGACCTCGGCGTGCATCCACCTGATATCGAGCGTCCAATCCAGTTTCTGAGTGGAGGAAACCAACAGAAAGCTTTGTTGGCTCGTTGGATGGCGGTTGAACCTAGGCTGCTTCTCCTCGATGAGCCAACTCGTGGAATTGACGTTGGTGCGAAGTTTGAAATTATGTCTCTTGTGAGTAAACAACGAGAAGAAGGCAGATCGTTCGTGTTTGTCTCTTCTGAGCTTACTGAGGTCGTTCGAACTTGCCAGTCAGTGCTAGTGATGCGAGATCGAAAAGCCATCAAAACGCTAACCGGTAAAGAGATTACTGAAGACTCGATTATTCACGCCATCGCGGAGGATAGCAAGTGAAAAAGCTACCGCCGTGGGGTTGGGCTGTTATCGTTCTTTTGCTTGTCTTGCTGTTTAACCTCGTCAAGACTCCAGGCTTTTTCGAATTCCATGTTCGCGACGGGCGAATCTACGGCAGTCTAATCGATATTCTCAACCGGGCAACCCCAGTTCTCTTGCTCTCGCTTGGAATGACCTTGGTGATTGCAACGGGAGGCGTCGATCTTTCCGTGGGTGCCGTGATGGCGATGACAGGCGCTACAGCGGCATGCTTGATCGCTCAACCAACAAACAGTCCGCTGTCTTCGATTAACGTCCACCAGTCGATTCCACAGATCATCGTGATCTCGTTGTTTGTGGCCCTCCTCTGCGGAACATTTAACGGAATGTTGGTTTCTTGGCTGGGTCTGCAACCGATTGTCGCAACGTTGCTCCTCATGGTGGCGGGGCGAGGCATAGCTCAGTTGCTCTCCAATGGGCAGATCATTACATTCCAGTTCCCAGCGTTCCAAGCAATCGGTAATGGTGGCACGTTAGGGCTACCTAATCCGATGTGGATCGGTGTCATCGTAGCCTGTTTGTTCGGCTTGCTCGTTCGAGGCACTGCTCTAGGGCTCTTTGTTTCGGCGGTCGGAAGCAACCCCATAGCTGCGAAGAACTCTGGAATCAATCCGGGCAGGGTGAAGATGGTGGCCTATGTACTGACCGCGCTTTGTGCAGGAATCGCGGGAATCATCGGCACTGCCGATATTCAAGCGGCGGACGCGACCAACGCGGGTTTGAACCTAGAGCTGGACGCGATTCTGGCAGTCAGCGTTGGTGGAACGTTCTCGAACTCCGGGCGATTCTCAATCTTCGGTTCGGTCGTAGGCGCCATTCTCATGCAGACACTCACGACGACGATTTTGACTCGCGGGGTTTCTGCCGACGCTACGCTCATTATCAAGGCTATTGTCGTGGTTACGGTCTGTTTACTGCAGTCTCCTGAATTTAGAAACTTATTCTCGAAGCTAGGATCGTTTGTTCCGAAAAAGAGCGGAGGAGTAGCATGAGCCGAGCAAACCTGCAAGCCAAGCTGCCGGTCATGATCACGGCGGTCGTTTTCCTGGCACTTTATCTCGGAGCTGGACTTCACTTCGACAACTTTTTAACGTTACGGGTGTTCTTCAATCAGTTCTCGACGAACTCATTTTTGGGGATTGTCGCCGTTGGAATGACGTTCGTGATTTTGACGGGCGGTATCGATCTGAGCGTTGGCTCGATGATCGGCTGCACCAGCATCATGGCGGCTTCGCTCATGAAATTCCATCATGTGCATCCGCTTGTTGGGCTTGGTATTCCGCTTCTATTCGGAATTCTGATTGGATATACGCAAGGTGTCTTGGTGGCAAAATTTAGTCTGCCGCCGTTCCTTGTCACCCTTGCCGGATTGTTCTTCTGTCGTGGTGTGGCTCTCTTTATCAGTCAAGAAACGCTCAACATCGAGGACGAATTCTTCAAGAAAAGTCTGTCGGAAGTGTCGTTCCATATCACCGATAAGGCAACGGTCTCTGTCCCTTCGATCATTTTCATTCTGGTGGTAGCGGTTGGAATGTTTGTATCGCTTCGCACTCCTTTCGGAAGAAATGTGTTTGCGATCGGAGGCAATAGGCAATCTGCTGAACTGATGGGTTTGCCAGTACGAAAAACTTTGATCGGTGTTTACACGCTGTCCGGGTTTTTGGGAGCGCTTGGTGGTGCCGTCTTCACGATCTTTACGAGTTCAGGTAACGCTACTTCGGCAACTGGACTAGAGCTTGACGCCATTGCTGCAGCTGTCATTGGTGGCACTTTGCTCAGCGGTGGCTACGGATCAGTGTTTGGTACGTTGCTAGGCGTTGGCATTCTTGGTGTCGTTCAAACGGCGATTGCCTTTGACGGCAATTTGAACTCATGGTGGACGAAGATTGTTATCGGAGCGTTGCTCATGGCGTTCATGCTCGTCCAAAAGGGAATCGAGCGCGCGGCAACTAGAAAGGTAACCGTGTAAAAATAGGGGAATGCAGTTTGAGTGGAAAGGCGTATTCCCCGCCGTTACAACCCAATTTCATCAAGATCTCAGCCTCGATCTAGACCTGACCGCTAAACACCTTCAAGTCTTATTGGACTCAGGCGTTACCGGCTTCGTGATGTTGGGTTCCCTAGGAGAAAATGTCTCACTTTCGAGAGACGAGAAGAGAGCCGTCCTGAAATGCGCGCTAGAAGTCGCTAACGGGAAGATCCCGGTTGTGAGTGGCGTTGCTGAGTTTAGTGGACACGATGCGGCAACGTTTTCCAAAGAAGTCGAGCAACTCGGCGTCAACGGATTGATGGTGATGCCTGCGATGTCATTCCGACCAGATAAGGAAGAGATCAAGGCGCACTATTTGACGGTCGCTAAGGCAACTGGGTTGCCGGTGATGATCTATAACAACCCGATTAGCTATCACGCTGATGTCACCCCGGAGATTCTTGTTGAGCTTGCGGAGCAACCGAACTTGGTCGCCATAAAAGAATCATGTGGAGACACTCGTCGAATCACCGACATCATCAACACCGTCGGCGACCGTTACGCTTTGTTTGGTGGCGTGGACGACCTTATTCTTGAAGCCACAATGCTTGGTGCTGTAGGTTGGGTAGCTGGCGTTGGCCTCGCCTTTCCAAAAGAGAACCAGTATCTTTGGGATCTCATGATGGCAGGTAAGTGGGCAGAGGCGGTCGAGATTTACCGCTGGTTCTCCCCCCTGCTTCACCTCGATATTGGAACTAAGTTCGTCCAGAAGATTAAGCTCTGTTTGCAGGAAGTTGGACTCGGAACCGAGTATGTTCGATTGCCGCGCGTTCCACTGACAGGTGCCATTCGAGAAGAATCACTTGCTATCATTCGTGAAGGTATCGAGAAGCGACCGACGATTGCTTAACGATGCGAATTCCTGCCATTGATTCACATACGGGCGGAGAGCCAACCCGTGTTGTCTTGCAAGGTGGAATTGACCTGCAAGGCAATACGATGGCAGAACGGCGTCTTGACCTTGCTACCCGACTAGATCATCTTAGGTCGGGCATTGTTAATGAGCCAAGGGGCTCGGAGGTTCTCGTCGGCGCTGTTCTTACGCCACCGGTCGAACCCGATTCGATTTGTGGAGTTGTCTTTTTTAACACGGTCGGGTGCCTCGGCATGTGCGGCCACGGGACGATTGGTGTCGTCGAGACTCTTCGACACCTTGGGCTTGTTCAGTCTGGGCAAATTCGAATTGATACACCAGTAGGGACCGTTGCAGCTCTACTTGAACCAACAGGCGACGTGACATTGACCAATGTTGAGAGTTATTGCTACAAGCAGGATGTCGAGGTTGAAGTGCCAGGAATGGGCTTGGTTCGGGGCGACATTGCCTATGGTGGAAACTGGTTCTTCTTGGTTCATGCTCCGAATTTCGACATCGGACTACATAACCGCGTCGCGCTCACAGAGACCACGCTAAAAATCCGGCGAGCGCTAGAAGAAAAGGGAATAACTGGCGAAAACGGTGCTGAAATCGATCATATCGAGCTTGGCGGTGAATCTGAAATCAATGATTCGCGCAATTTTGTGATGTGTCCCGGCGGTGCATACGACCGTTCGCCATGCGGGACGGGAACGAGTGCGAAGTTGGCTTGCCTATTCGCTCATGGCGAACTTGAAGAAGGAGCTGAGTACCGACAAGAGAGCGTTACGGGTAGCGTTTTCAGAGGGCGAGTCGAAGCCTACGGTCGCGGGGTGATTCCGACGATTACGGGCCAAGCGCACATTACCGCCGAGATTACGCTGTTTTTCGATGAGTCCGACGACCTGAAATGGGGTCTGCCAGTATGAGAGTCGTAGTCATTGGTGGTGGCGTCGTCGGCCTGTGCTCTGCCTATTCGTTGGCTAAGCGAGGCTACGAAGTCGTCGTGCTTGAGTTGGACAAAAACCCAGGAACGGGATGTTCCACCGGCAATGGCGGAATCGTTACTCCGAGCCACTTTGTGCCTCTTGCGGCACCGGGCATGATGATGACCGGATTGAAAATGCTGATGAACCCAAAAAGTCCATTTGGATTCACAAGCATGTTTAGCCTGGAAACTCTGGGTTGGATCGCGAAGTTCACAAAGGCTTCGACCAAGAATCACGTAGAAAGATCGGCTCCGGTTCTTCGAGACCTCAACCTAGCGAGCAGAAGTCTATATGCCGACTTGGCTAAAGTGCTCGACATTGGCTATGAGCAGAATGGTTTGCTCATGTTGTGTCAGACCCAAGCGGCGCTCGATGAAGAGGCGCATTTAGCCGAGAAAGCTAAGCAGTTAGGCTTGCTCACCAAGGTTTTAGACGCCCAAGGTCTTGAGCAAAAAGAACCGGGCGTGAGATCAGCGGCCATCGGCGGAGTGTGGTTCCGCGATGACGCGCATTTGACGCCGTTAGCCGTCATACATAGTTTGCGGGAGCGCCTAGCCAAGATGCATGTCGAAGTCCGAGACGGTGTTGAAGTGCAGAGTTTCAATACCAAAAGCGGAGTCATTCATTCGGTAGCAACCACGGCTGGTAATGTCGGCGGCGACGAGTTTGTGCTTGCCGCAGGGGCATGGACTGGCATGCTTGCTCGTAAACTGAAACTAAAATTGCCAATGTTGTCGGGTAAAGGGTATGGCTTTACCGTTCCAAATGCACCGATCAAGCCGACCATGCCAGCCATTCTTGTCGAGGCTCGGGTGGCGGTTACGCCAATGTTAGATGGCGTTCGGTTTGTTGGCACTATGGAACTAGGCTCGCCCGACCAAAAGATCAACGAGGCTAGAGTTTCCGGCATCAAAGAGAGTGTCGCCTCGTTCTACCCATCGGTCTCTTCTGACCTTTTGGCGCAGCCGATTTGGAAAGGAATGCGTCCATGTTCTCCTGACGGACTGCCATACTTGGGGAAGACTCGTGCCGCAGCAAACCTGACGATCGCTGCCGGACACGCAATGATGGGAATGAGTCTCGGCCCAATCTCAGGTGAAATCGTTACTCAACTCATCGCTGGAGAATCTCCAGCCATTGATCTTAAGCTTCTAAATCCAGATAGATATGCCTAATTTTCCAATTTCAGGTTCAAACTACATTGCCGGAGAGACGTCGGCTTTGGTCGGCCAGACCTTCTTTTCAGTCAACGCGATCACGCAGGAGCAGATGGACCCCGCTTTCTCTGTCGCGACTCCAGCCGAAGTCGATTCGGCAGTTCAGTCTGCTACATTTGAAGGAGTCAGTCGAGATCAAAAGGCAGAATTGCTGGAAGCTATCGCCGCCGAAATCGAAGGAATTGGCGATGAGTTAATCGAACGCGCTCATGCGGAAACTGCGTTGCCAATAGCTCGATTGCAGGGCGAAAGAGGACGTACTTGTGGGCAGCTAAGAATGTTTGCTCAACTGGTGAAGGAAGGCTCATGGGTGGATGCTCGTATCGACACAGCGATTCCAGATCGCAAGCCGGTTCCCAAGCCTGATCTGCGACGAATGCTGTTGCCGATCGGTCCGGTTGTTGTCTTTGGTGCCTCCAACTTTCCGCTGGCATTCTCCGTGGCCGGTGGAGATACTGCAAGCGCTCTAGCGGCAGGTTGTCCCGTTATTGTCAAAGCACATCCTGCTCATCCCGGAACTTCTGAGCTGGTGGCTAAAGCCATCGTTCGAGCGATCAAGAGGCTGGGCCTTCCGGCGGGAATCTTTAGCATGGTTCATGGCGGTCCGACCGTCGGTCAGCAACTTGTGCAGCATCCGCTTGTTCGAGCAGTCGGGTTCACGGGGTCATTCACTGCGGGTAAAGCCTTGTTTGATCTAGCTGCCGCGAGAGAGGTTCCAATTCCCGTTTATTCCGAAATGGGAAGCGTTAACCCGGTCTACATGCTACCAGGTGCTTTGGCTTCAAAAGCAGAAGCACTTGGCACCGCTTATGCTGATTCGCTCACGATGGGGGTTGGCCAGTTTTGTACCAATCCAGGAATCGTCGTGGGTATCCAGAGCGAGGGATTTGAGGCGTTCCTCTCGGCGGCAGCAACTAGGCTGTCAGGAATTGCTCCGGGGACCGCGCTGTACCAAGGCATTTACGAAAGGCATGAAGCAGTCTTGGCTGAACGACGCCAAGACAATCGGCTTGCCCCAGTTTTCGATGGGGAGCCTAAACCGCAGGTCGTTCAGGCCAGCCTGTTCAAAGTATCTGCTTCCGAATTCTTGAAGTCAAAAGACCTTCGTGAAGAGCTTTTTGGTCCAGCCGGTCTCGCAGTCGTTTGCGAAAGCGAAGCGGAGCTTGTCGTGGTAGCCAAGAGCTTTGATGGCCAGCTAACAACGACCTACCATTCGACTAGTGAGGATTTGCCGTTGGTCAAGCGGCTATTACCCATTCTGACTTCGTATGCCGGTCGAGTGCTATCAGGAGGATTTCCGACGGGCGTCGAAGTTTGTCCTTCGATGCAACACGGCGGGCCTTTCCCGGCTACAACCGATGGCCGGACCACGAGTGTGGGAATGGCAGCTATCTATCGATTTGTCAGACCTGTTGCTTTCCAAGATCTAGAAGAAAGTCTTCTCCCAGATGAACTGAAGAGCGGTAATCCTCTTAGAATCATGAGACTGGTCAATAGCGAGTATTCGAGAGAATCGGTTGAGGGAGTTTAAGAGATGAGTGTAGAAGGTTCTGGCGTTTTCAAGATAGGCGGCGAGTTGCCGGTTTACCGACTCGGTTTCGGGGCGATGCGAATTACGGGGCCGGGAGTTTGGGGAGATCCCAAAGATCCGGCAGGGGCGAAATCGCTGCTCAAACGAGTGGCCGAACTCGGGATTAACTTCATCGACACGGCAGACTCCTATGGTCCGGAGGTATCCGAAAACCTCATCGCCGAAGCATTGCATCCATATCCAAATGGCCTTGTCGTAGCGACGAAGGCGGGGCTTACTCGGCACGGTCCGGACATTTGGAAGCCAGTTGGCCGACCGGAATATCTTCGGCAGTGTTTAGAATTAAGCCTTCGCCGACTAAAGGTTGATTCGATTGATCTGTACCAGCTTCACCGAATCGACTCGAAAGTGTCTCTTGAAGACCAGATTGGGGAGCTTGCCGCGATGCAAAAAGAAGGCAAGTTTAAGTATTTCGGCCTGTCAGAGGTTTCGGTGGAAGAGATTCAGGCCGTTCAAAAGCTCATCAAGGTCGATACCGTTCAGAACCTTTATAACGTATCAAACCGGAAGTCAGAAGACGTTTTGAACTATTGTGAAGCCCAAAACATTGGGTTCATTCCCTGGTTCCCGGTAGCGTCAGGTGAGCTTGCAAGACCTGGTGGCCCGCTAGACCAGGCTGCAAAATCCAAAGGTTTGACCGTCGCTCAACTTGCTTTGGCTTGGTTACTCAAGCGTTCGCCAGTGATGCTACCGATTCCTGGGACCTCTTCAGTGGCTCATTTGGAAGAGAATGTTGGCGCTGCTAATGTGAATCTTTCGTTTGCAGAACTCGATGAATTGGTTTCGAATCGCTGAGAAACCTACAGAACGGATGAATCCCTGTTACAATTTCTAGTGAATGGATAGCAGTGTGGGTCTACAGGTCGTCGTAGGCCTTGTCTTGGTACTAGCGAGCGCGTTTTTTGTCGCGGCGGAATATTCGCTCGTTAGTGCACGACGAAGCCGAATTGAGGCTCTCGCGAAACACGGAAACAAACAGGCTAAACGCCTCGGCAAAGTGTTGGACGATGTTTCGCCTTACGTTGCTGGCACTCAAATTGGCATCACTTTGCTCAATATCGGAATTGGCTCGTTTACGGAGCCATTCATTTCCGAGATGCTCTCGAAGACGATGGGGCCGGTTCCGCCCTCGGTCAGAACCGCGATCAGTCTCTTGATCGTGACCTTTACGCTTGTCGTGATTGGTGAACTTTGTCCGAAATTCCTAACTCTTCGACATGCTGAAAAGGTCGCGCTTGCAACGTTTCAACCTGTCCAGTTTTTCGCTGCAATCTTCAAACCACTCATTTGGATGGCTCAGTCCACCGCGCGCCTGATTCTGAAGCCATTCGGCGTCGATATTTCTCTGCATGAATCGGATGCGATTCCAAAAGAAGAGTTGATGATGTTGGTCCAGTCGGGCGGTAACGAAGGCATTCTCGACAAGACCCATGCCGAGATGGTGACGAGAGCCCTTCGATTAGACGTTCTGGCGGCTCGTGACATCATGATTCACCGTTTGGATATCAAATGGTTGGATGTAACTCAGTCTCAGGCTGAGGTTCTTAAGAAGCTCAAGCAGATTCCTTTTAGTCGCTTACCGGTCTGCCGTGGCGATATTGATGATGTCGTTGGCATTGCGTACCTTCACGATATCGTCAAAACCCTAAATGAGCCTAACTTCTCGCTTGAGGCGGTCACACGTCCTATCGTTGCCATTCCAGAAAACCTGACGATGGAAAAGATCGTGCAGACGATGCGAGAAGAGAAGATCCAGATGCTCATCGTGATGGATGAATACGGTGGAACGAGCGGACTGGTGACCCTCGAGGATGTTGTTGAGGAAGTATTTGGCGAACTAGAAGACAGAATCGAGAGCGAACGAGACGTCATCGAAGTCTTCCCGAATGGGAGAGTCTCGGCTCGCGCCGACGTTCGTTTTGATGAGCTAGTGGATCGTCTTCACCTTACAATCGATCCAGAGGATAATACAGATACGCTCGCACAAACTTTGGTCGATACCCTTGAAAGGGTTCCGCGACCCGGCGATTCCGTGGATTTTGTTCTCGGGACGATGCGCGTCGAGAACATGGCGCGCCGAAGAATTACGCGTGTAAGTATGCAGATCAAGCCGGAATTCTTACCATCGGCAACAGAAGTAGATTAGGGACAGTCTCTTGCGAGACGGTCCCGGTTTGACTGGTGAGTGCCTTATTTGCTTTGCGGGGAGAAATGCGGGTTGAGGAAGTCGCCTTGTGAACCTGTGATGTTTCGCTCGGAACTCCCGTCTTTTTGGATTGTGTAGATCGCACGATGCCCACCGGGATCTCTGCGTGCAAAGCACAATAACTTCGCATTAGGATGCCAAGACGGCTCGTAGATTTCCCCTCGGGCGATGAGTGAACTTTGCTGGAAACTTCCGTCTGCGATAGGGGCGTTGATAAGCGCTCCGGGGACAAGACCTTCAGGCGTATATTTACCGACGATGATAGCTACAGACTTTCCGTCAGGACTTATTGCAGGAGAACCAAACGAAGCGTCATTGTTTCCCTGCGCGACCATCATGTGCACTCGCTCTTTAGGTCCCGGCTTCATAAAGCCAACACCATGTCGGAATGGCGTCGTGATTTTCCCATCCTTCTTGAAGCTCTCTGGAATTGGAGCCAGTGGTGGCCACTGAAAACCTTGTAGCGCAAAAACAATTGTTCCGTCTGTCGGGCTGATGTCGAAATCGACACGACTACCGGCGACGATAGGTTGAGGTGACGGCGCTTTTCCATCCTTAGTTGGAGTCATGTCCTGAATGATCAGAACTTCACCCTCATCCTTGCGCATGACAGCTACGATGCATTTCTTTCCTGGTGTCCACCGGGCGATTCTGAAGCTGTTACCCAATTGCCCGTAGATCGAGGAGAATTGGCTGTCAGTGCCAGACTCGTCTCCCGTTGTTTTTGCAATCTCTGCGCCTGCCGGGGGCAAAATCTGAGGGGTCGCTTGTTCCTTCGGGATTAGCTCAAGAACAGCGCCACCAGATACCAACAGAAGAGAGTTATTAGCATCCGGCGAACCGTCGTTGATAAAACTCGGAGCGCTTCGACTTCGTTTCCCAACGGTCCTGGATTCGGCGTCGTCTGATTCAGGACTCCATCGGAACACATGGAAGTTGTTTTCCTTTCTGTCGCTAACGAAGTAAATGGAGTTTCCGTCTGGGCTCCAAACAGGGTCGCGATCTTGCACACCGGGTTTCCAAGAGGAAGTTGTCTTGAATGTTCCGTTGTGGATATCGACTAACTTCTGGCCATCGTTCTCAAGCTTAATCGCCAGGATATCGCCGTTCGTGTCCGCTGCCTTTCCGTGGTTCGGGTCCTTTGTGTAGTCCTGATACCATCGAAATCCACCAAAGAGAGCAGCTAGCCCAAACGCTAAAACAGCAGTTCTAGTTAGCAGCTTCTGTACAGTTTTTGGCTGATGCGAGTTTTCTGGATTGGTGTCCGCCATAAAATTCCTTATTCGCTTAAACGCATTCCGGGCTTAAGTCGTGCCCCGTTCGCAAAGTCTCTTCCTGACATTGCTTTCTTTCCTTCGGGTTTGATCTCAACTAAATCGATTGCTCCTTCAGAAAAAGCAACTGTCAAATTCGGTTTAACGGCAAGAATTGTGCCACTTTCTCCGCGCTCAGAGGTATTCAAATCGAGTTGAGAAAGTTTGATCGGTCCGTAAAGTGAGTTCAAAAACGCACCCGGACTGGGCGTAAATGCCCGAAATCGGTCATATTCCTGCTTCGCTGGTCGATCAAATATGAGTTCGGCCTCAGCCTTATCGATCTTTGGTGCTACGGTAGCTTCTTCGTTGACTTGTGGAATCGTTTGATAGTCACCTGCAACAATGCGCTCCATCCAAGTCGATGCTAAGTCGGCGGCTATCAGCGCAAGTCGATCCTGAAGTATCCCGTAGGTTTCATCGGGGGCTATCGGCGTTGTGACGATCTCGATGATATCGCCGGTATCCATCCCCTTATCCATCTGCATTAGAGTGATCCCAGTTTCTGTTTCACCGGCCTGAATGGCGCGTTGAATCGGAGCTGCGCCTCTGTACTTTGGCAAGATCGAGCCGTGGAGGTTGATTCCGCCTCGTTTTGCACTATGGAGCACCTTCTGGGAAAGGATTTGTCCGTAGCTTGCCACCACAAGCGCGTCAGCTTCTAGGGCTTCCAACTTCTCCACAAACTCTGTTGCACGGGTTTTTTCTGGCGTTTCAACAGGAATCCCAAGTTCGAGGGCAAGAAGCTTTGCAGGCGAAGGCTGCATCTTCGATCCGCGACCAGCAGGGCGATCTGGCTGAGTGACGACGAGGCAAACATGAGGTGCCAAGGCTCGAAGAGCGGGCAACGCAAAGCTACCAGTGCCAAAGTAGACCAGTTTCACTATCTCTACTCCTCGTCGGGGTGTCGCTTCTCTGGATCTAGCCAGTGAAGCGTCGCGACGTCGACCTTATCAATGAAGAGAATTCCGTTAAGGTGGTCTATCTCGTGCTGGACAATAACGGCCGGTCGTCCCTCAAGTTCAAAGGTGAGTTCTCGTCCCTTCCGATCTGTGGCTTCGACCTCAACATATTGGGCCCGTTTCACATCGCCGTAGAGGCCCGGAATGCTCAGACATCCTTCTTCAGAAATCTGTTCTCCCTCCGCCTTTACGATCTTCGGATTGATGAGAGCGGTTGGGCGAACGCCTTCAGGAGCAATGACGATGACACGTTGAAGAATTCCTAGCTGAGGCGCAGCGATACCGACGCCATTTGCATCCCGCATGATGCGCATCATATCGTCGATCAGCAAATTTGTCTTTTTTGAGATTTTTACGATTGGCTCAGCAATTTGCCTTAGAACCGGCGCAGGAATCTTGACCACTGGGCGTTGCCAGTTGGTGACATACAAATGCTTATATTCGTCGGGGACGATAATCTCCATTCTTGATACTGATTATGGCGCGTTTGTTAAATCCGGCTCTCACCATCGAATATTAGTTTATTTAGTCGATAGACAATATATTTTTCGGTTGGGGCTCAGGTTCGGGCACCCGTGTCGCCGCATTGTGGAATCATTCAAATCGAAGGACGAAACGAATAAGTTTCTTCACCGTGAAGTTTCGGCATAGCCTCCACCTCTGGTTGGGATTGGGTGCTTCTTTACGGATTATTTGCAGGTTGGTCCGATAATGGGCGCTTGGGGTTTGTGGCTTTTCCCCGCACTTGGACCACCTGCCTTTTTCTGAATAACTAGTCTTGAGCGAAGATAATTGTTTTACTTCGTCCCATCAATGAGTTGATTGCACGTAAACGAGCAGATAGACTCGGATGCGCTGATCCCTCATTGCTGGCGTCCGCAGGATCGACGATACAGAGTGGCGACGTGTAGATGCTCGTGATCGCAGACTGTCTATGGTTGGTCTTATAGAGTTTGATTAATGCGCTCATGAGAGCGTCAGAATTCCTTGTTATTTCTACAGCCCTTGCATCCGCGAGAAACTCGCGTTGCCGCCCAACTGCAAGTTTTAAGGCGACTTCTGAGATCCAACCCAGACCAAAGAGACAGCCAATAATGGTCAGCGCGACGAGGTAGATCCATATTGCTCCGAGCACAAACGGCAAGTCCCAAAGGCCGGCCAAGACATCGATAAGGGCGTTCCTAATTGCTGGCACGATTGCGAGTAGTGCCGTTACTAACGCAAAGTATCGCCCGTCGTTGTGCGCTAAGTGCGCTACTTCGTGGGCAAGAACGGCTTGAAGTTCCTCACGCTCAAGGGTTTGGACTAAACTCGTCGTGACTACGACGGTTCCTTCATCGGGGCTATTGCCAATCGCAAACGAATTTGGTTGCGGATCGTCGATGAGAAAGAGCGATGGAGACCTTATTCCTGCGGCATTCGAAACTTCCCCAAGGATATTTACTAGTTGTTGGTGTTTGATTCGATTTATTTGGACGGCACCGCTGATCTGTAAAATGTGGTCACTCCCTCGGCACCATCCTCCTGCCGCGCAGACACCGGCGACAACAAACCCGAATACGCCTCCGATCCAACAGTGCGTGCGACTGAATGGCAAGATTAAGAGCATTCCTGTCGCTGAAATCAGCAGGAGCGACAGAAACAGAAAGGCGAACGAGGCAAGAGAATTCCTGCGCTGTAACTGTCGGATGGAGTATCTCATGGGTGCTCAACCCATGATCACATCACATGGCGGAAGGTGAGGTCTTAGTTTTGTGAGACTGACCCAGACCAAAGCATCGAAATTGGGACACCGAAGATGCCGTCGCCAAATGGCACGATCTCTTCTCCGAGATACAGAATAATGCCTCTTGAAAACTGATCTGGCGCAATCTCTCTGAGGTACCTCAAACCGTCGGCGTCCGAAGGAACGAGTCCAGCCGAAGGATGGACATCGATTCCAACCAAAGCGCCCCCGCGTGCTTCCAAAACGAAGTCTACTTGTAAATGCTTAACGGTCCGCAGGTGATAAAGGGTCGGGCGTAGGTCGCTCGCTTGTGAGAGTTTGAGCAACTCAAGAGCGACAAGGTTCTCAACGAGTCGGCCAAACAAGAATTCGTTTCGATTTAGGTTCTTTGGCGTGACATTGACCAAATAGGACAGCAAGCCAGTATCCACCATATATGCTTTTGCTGTGCGAGTTAGCCTTGCATCTGGATCGTTTGACCAAGCTGGCACCATTTGCAACAAGAAAACCGCCTTCAATAGGTCGATGTAGCGGTGAAGAGACGTATTGGGAATTCCGGTCTCTCTCGCAAGTCCGACCACATTGAGCGGGTCGCCAATTCGTGAAGCAATGAGGCTGAGCAATCTGGGTAGCTGCGTGAGGCCTTCAATATTTGCCAGGTCGCGAACGTCTCGTTCAAGGATTGTTCGTAAGTAGTCGCTAAACCAGGCGTCACGTCGAGCTGAAGAAGAGCGACCAAACGGCTCGGGGTAGCCGCCAAGCGTAATCCTATCGGCAAGCTTAGGTTCTGAGGTGGGGAGGCTGAATTCGAAATCGGGATCGAACAGATCGTCCACCGCCGTATTATTGACACCTTCGATCTCAGATTGAGAGAACGGCAATAGGTCTACAACGGCCATTCGCCCGGCTAGAGAGTCGGCAACTTTTGGTAGGGCAAGAACATTGGCCGAACCCGTCAGCAAGAATCTGCCCGGCTTGCGATCCCTATCAACTGCAGCTTTCATCGCCAAGAACAGGCCAGGTGCCCGCTGAATCTCATCAATAAGAATTGGTCCAGGGTTTGCGGCGATGAACCCGGCAGGATCGCGGCTCGCTAGGTCGAGAGGAATAGGATCGTCGAGGGTGATGTGCCGTATGTTGCCAGCTATTGCAGCGACCTCACGCGCAAGAGTGCTTTTCCCGGCTTGTCTTGGCCCGTGAACAAGCACGACAGGAGTATCAGCAAGGGCTTCGGTGACAAGTTGTTCTGCAGCCCGACGAATCATCAAGGACACTCTGACACAAGCGCCTGAACATGAGTCAACTATTCGTCAAGGCTATCTTCAAAGAGTTTGCGAAGGCGTTCTCGCTCTTGGCGTTCTTTTTCACGCTTATGTACATCGTCGAAGTAGGCTTGTTCTCGCTTCTTTTCTGCCTTCGACTGCACCCGCGAGTAAAGCCGCTGAGAATAAGGCATAGCTTTGAATCTGTTGCTTGCGAAAGCATACGAGAAAGCTACCGGGACGATGGCAAAAAGCCCGAGAAATGGATTGATTGACCCGTAACCGAATAAAGTGCCACCAGCTGTGAGCCAACCGAGCCACTTCGCTTTCACCGGAATAATCATAAAAAGCATCACGATAGAATCCGGATAGCGCGTCGCCCAAGCGACCAGAAGCGCGGCAAGCGGCAGTGCAGGACCGCTAAGGAAGGTGGCATTGAGGTGACCCAAAATGGCATATCCTGCCGTCATCGAAATGCTTCCGAGGAGCGTTACGGCGCACCAAAAAGCCAAATACCGGATCGAATCAAGATCCCGTTCAACGATGGAGCCGATGAAGTATGTCCACATCATCATCAGCGCAAAGAAAAGTATCCCGAGACCCGCTCCTAACCCTGCATACGCAATCGGGTAGGTCACAAATGTCCATGGCCTGAGCATTGGAGAACCTTGTATTGAAAGTGCCGCGATCACTTCAGAGCCAAATGCAGGAACAAAGAAGGCGAGAATGGAGACGACACACATCGCCACCATGATTGCGATAGTGACCGGTGCGCCGCTGCGCCTGAACTTGCTTTGAATCTGGTGTGCGAAAGCCATAGACCTTGGTTTGATTATGGTTTTCTACGCCGTTGAAATCAGGTTGAAGCGCCGAATAGTCCCAACGGCTTCGGCGAATACCCGGCGAAAACTACCTTTGTCGCCTGATTTCCCAATCGCTCAGAGAGCAACTCACCCAAAACATCGCGATAATCGGTTGTTGCAATCAAGTCGCCTGGGCCAGTTAGCTGGTTCTTTTCCAGACCTGGCCATTTTGTATAAACTTTTCCGCCCTTGACTCCCCCACCCATAACGAACATTGCCGAACCATGCCCGTGGTCGGTTCCTAGCCCAGTGTTCTCTTCGAGCCTACGACCAAACTCAGACATGACAACCAGGCTAACTTTCGACATGTCCGGCCCAAGGTCGTCGGTAAAGGCTCGAATCGACTTGGCCAGATCGTCGAGCAGTCCGGGCAGAAGCCCAACAGTTACCCCTTGACCAACATGCGTGTCCCACCCTCCCTTGTCTAGGCAGGCAATCTCCAGTCCGACCTTCGCTCGAATGAGTGTCGCGACCTCGCGGAGACCTCGACCAAGGTCGGAATCTGGGTATTGGCCGGATGAAGATGGCTGTTGAACATGATTAAGTGTGCTAAGAACATCAAGCGTATCTCGCCCAGCTTTTGCGACCTCGTCTTCGCCGGGGCCATACATTTTTGCCAACTCTGAGGTGATCCATCGTCGTTGCTCGGCTTGGTCCATTGCGATTTTATAGTCCTTAACGCTTTCCATCAAAACGGTGTGCGTCGCTCCTCGGAGGGAGTCAGGCATGGTGGAACCAATAGCTACCGCCCGCAGAGGTGAGTCGGTAGATGGATGAGTTGTGGCAAGGTGACGCGCTATCCACCCGTCTCCTGGACCATCCTCTTGTCTTGCGAGGCCACGCTCCATAGCTGACATCGCCTCAAAATGACTCCTTGTGTTATCGTCTGAGCCACAGGCGTGAACGATCCCCATTTGTCCCTCTTTGAAGAGTTTCTCAAGCGGTTGAAGTGAAGGGTGGAAACCGAATTGCCCGTTGAGGTCGATCACCGATGATCTTGCCGTTCGTGGGGCTGGAATTGACAGATTTGGCCGAGCGCGGTAGTAAGCGTCCTCTCGATATGGAACAACCAAACTGAGCATGTCCGCCGCGCCACGAAGAAACAGCACGACGACGACCTGATTACCGGGGCGCGGCCCAACAGCGATTTGGCTCAGGGCGGAGCCTTTGCTCAACCAAGTCAGCGCTCCAATTCCAATACCAGTTAAAACAGAACGGCGGGTAAAACCGATTGTCGGAGCCATACGGTCGACGCCTTCTTTTCTTCGCGATTTAACCTGACCATATCCGTCACAACTGTACCAATCACGTTTGCTCATAAACTATCTCCATTGAAATTCGGGCGATGCCAATGCAAGAGCAACGGCTTGTCGATCCGTATTGCCGAGTGAACGATCCTCTCCGAGGATCAGCCGAGTGACTTCGCCCTTGGGGAGACGATCCCACTCGACTCGGGTGCCCGCGATGTCGTCGCTAGAAAGCGCAATCGCGAAGTTCCAGCGAGCGAGCAAGGTTCCTGTCCACGCAGAGGTCTTTTCTGGGTAGCCATCGGGCATCGGCCATTCATAAAGCCGCTGCCCCATCTCGGCAAGGTGTCGCAATATGGGCTTGTGTCCATCCGTCGTCGCGTCTGTAGCCCTCAGGGACGATGCCACAAAGTCAAATGGGCGTTTGATCATTGCTGGCGAAGTTGCGATGTCATCCGACAAAAGAAGCGGCTTCAACATCAGTCGGATGTCTCCACCGGTAGAGCGATAAGTCTCTGACATGCTGTCTACCCATGGAGTTTCCGATGTTCCCAAGAAGAATCGACAAAGCTTTTTCGAAATATGACGTGCTGTCGAAGGATGCGTCGACAAGATGGCGAGAACTTTCTCTGCATCAGATTGGCCGCCACCCGCCTGAATGGTCTGACCCAAAACGGTCTTCTCTCCGTTGTCGTGTCGATCTAGATTGAAAGAGAATGAATCACGGTGTTTGAGGAATCCGCGCTCCAACCCCCAACCCGTGAAACACCTCGCGACCTCCATCACGTCTTTTTGGGTGTAACCGCCGTCGACACCCAAGGTGTGAAGCTCCATGATTTCTCTGGCATAGTTTTCGTTTGGATGGCCTTTCTCGTTATAAAAGTTGTCCAAAAACATCAGCATGGACGGACTCTTGGCGCTCTTTGCCAACAGATCAGGAAACTTGCCAAGAGCATTCTCACGAATCCAAACGTCGTTTCCAGGGATTCTCCATGCCGCTTTTCCTTTCCTTCCGTAGATGTTGAAGTGGTTGATCCAGAAATCAACTAACCGTTCCCTTAACTGGTTTTGACTATAGGTCGCACGAAGGAGCGTCGCGGTTTGTAATTGCCGAAGCATTTCGTCCTCGTTGATGTCTCGTAGCTCGATGCCGTCGATTCGCAGGACATCAAGGCGAGATAGCTGCAGTAATAGCTCAGGGTCCTCTGGCTGATCTCCAGAGAGTTGTTCTTCAACAAATGCCGCTTTCCCAAGTTCTTCCAGCCGTTTGTAATCGGTTGGTCGCGGCCCGAACGCGATTCGGTTGAGAAAGCGATGTCTTTCTGGCGGCGTGTAGCTTGGCAGAGCAATAGGGGCAAAACCGCGATGCGATAATCGCCGAGCCAGTGGCGCGCAAGCCCCCAATCCGGAAGCCACCCCAGCCAAAGCTGCTATCTTCAGGCATTCTCGACGAGTCGTCATGACTTATGCCACCAATTCGCTCGATGAACTTCTCACTCGAAGACCGGACCAGCCGGCTCCAAGCGAGGCAAAAAGGAACAGCGGGGCAACAAAGAGCCATCCCAAAATCGGAACAAAACAGGAACCGACCATTAGGGCTGCCCCCTTTGAATAGGCGGAAAAGGAGTTCGTTTCGGGGCTGTAACTGGATATCCGTTTGCCAATAACCTTAGCGATCCCGCCTGCGCCAAAAACCCCAACCAGAAGAATAGAAAGTAGTCCAATCAGACCCAACAGCTTCAGCATCGGAAACGCTGAGACCGCCATCGCAAATGTGAGGACGCCGGGAACAACCGCGATCAAAGCCCCAAGCAAGATTTGACGCAACGGATTCGCTTCGATTCGTTCCGCTGCCTCCGTGACTTTTGAGTCGAACAATAACCCTAACCCGACAATCATTGCCCAAACAGAAAGAAAAATCCCAGTTAGGGTCACGACGATAGCAAAGACATCTCCAAGGTACAGCATGTGTTTCTCCGGCTCTCCGTAGGGGCAGTTTAGGGAGTGATTCTTGAGTGCAAAAGAGCTGTGGGACCTTCGGCGGGAAACTTTGAGGCGACTGGCCCAGTAAGAAAGGATAAGAGACTCGTCAAACGATAGTGATTGTCAAAATGTGACGGCTCTGATATAACGGGGTGACATGACGGACCTTGCCCTCGGTGGCATTCACCATATGACCGCGTTTTGCGGTGATGCGCAGGAGAATATCGACTTTTATGCCGGTCTTCTCGGTCTTCGTCTTGTCAAGTGGACCGTCAACTTTGATGACCCGAACGCTTACCACTTTTATTACGGCGATGCAATCGGGACACCTGGAACGCTCTTGACATTTTTCCCGTATCCGAACGGGCACCATGGTCGCCCAGGAAATGGTCAAGTCACGACAACTGCGTTGTCGATCAGCCGCGATTCACTTAACTACTGGCAAGACCGGCTGAAAGAATTCAAGATTGGAAATGTTCGCGATGGCTTCGACTTTGAAGCTCCGGACGGTTTGCGCTTAAGGCTTGCGGTTGACGACGCTATGAAGCCGTTTTCATCGAGGGAACGTTCAAGTGTTCAGGTCAATTTCGGTATCGGTGGCATCAAGAGTGTCACTCTCGACGAAGCTGATCTTGAACCGACCGCTACGTTTCTTGTGAAGAAATTGGGGTTCTACAAAACAGCCGAAAACGGCGAGATGCATAGCTTTGAAGTGGGCGATGGAGGCTCGGGAAACCGACTTCATCTTCGAATTCGGCCTGACGGCATGTCGAGCCGAGGAGGAAGGGGAAGCACTCACCATGTCGCGTTCCAAGTTTCAGGTGAAGCAGAGTTATTGAATTGGCGCGAGAAGCTGGTTGCTGAGGATGTAGAGGTCACTCCAGTACTCGATCGAGACTATTTCAAGTCGATCTACTTCCGAGAGCCGGGTGGAGTGCTTTTTGAACTTGCGACAAACGAGCCCGGATTCAGCGTGGATGAACCAGTCGAATCGCTTGGGAGTTCATTACAACTTCCCGAGCAATTCGAGGGGTACCGGGACAAGATTGTCAGAACCTTGCCTGCTCTCATAATCCCGGCGCTGAGGAAATAACCGCTATGACTTCGCTGCAGCGAATCCTTCGCGCAGATGGCTTCGCAATACGGCCTTCTCGGCGTCTGGCAAGAGGCAAGCGTTTAAGGCGTTCAGCTCAAGCGACCAGAGAATGTCTTCGTTGAACCCAAATGTTTCTGAGCATTGATACAACTCATCCGAGATTGTCGTGCTAAACATGGGCGGATCATCGGAGTTGATCGTGACGTAAAGGCCCTCATCAAGCAGCCTCGGCAGAGGGTGATCGGCTAATGTTGCCGCCACTCCCAAAGCAACATTCGAGGTGGGGCAGACTTCGATGGGGATCTGCTTGTCTCGCAGCTCTTTTACGAGTGGCCCATCTTCAAGGCACCTAACACCGTGACCAATTCGCATCGGTTTACCGATGGCGAAGCAATCCCGGATGCACTGGGCGCCCGTCGTTTCGCCAGCGTGGGGGATAAATGGAATTCCAGCATCGCCAGAATAGGCGATTGCTTCTTTGTATTGGGTCGTTCCTTTTACCTCTTCGCCGGCAAGTCCTTGAGCGCAGACCACACCGGCTTCGTAGCCTTCCACAACCCATTTAGCGACTTGCAAGGCTCTGTCCTCAGAATCTCCGCGGACAATGTCAAGGATGAAGCCTAAGCTGGTGCCTTTGGATTTCGCATAACTCACTGCCGATTTGAGAACGGCAAGTTGATCGGCCCACGAAATACCGTTGTATTTTTCGAGAGTGGAAGCGGTGTAGGTGACCTCGCTACGCAAAACGTTGTGCTCGACCTGATTGTCGACAAATTCTTGGGCGATCAGCTCTAGGTCAGAAGCTGTCTTTATTCGTGTTGAAACTGCGACGTAGATCTCGACAAAGTGTGGAAAGTCCCGAAAGGTGTACCAATCACGAAGGCCCTCAATCGTTTCTGCTGGTAGGGGCATTTCGTGTCGCTTAGCTAACTTCAGAACGGTCTCGGGACGAACAGATCCTTCGAGGTGAACATGTAGTTCGACCTTCGGAATTTGGCGACAAAACTCGAGTGAAAGCATGATGACTATTATGCTTTCGCAGAGATGACTGCCGTTAGGGTCTACAATATAGGAATGCGGGTTGCCGTCCTTCGATTTCCGGGCTCGAATTGCGACCAAGACGCCCTTTTCTCACTTCGCCAAGATATCGGTGTGCAGGCCGAATATGTTTGGCATGAAGATCATTCACTGAGTGGATTTGACGCAGTTTTTGTTCCTGGCGGGTTCTCGTACGGGGATTACCTCCGTTGCGGAGCTATGGCTAGTCGAGCTCCCATCATGGCAGAGGTGCATCGCTTTGTCGATGAGGGGCGCCCCGTGATCGGAGTATGCAACGGCTTTCAAATCTTGTGCGAAACGGGAATCCTACCCGGAGCTTTGCTTCTAAACGTTGAGCAAAAGTTTTTGTGCAAGGACGTTTATCTGCGCGCTGAGTCGAAGCGCTCAATTTGGACTTCTGGCGTTGATCGAGTCATTCGGATACCCATTGCCCACGGCGAAGGGCGATATGTTGTTGATTCCGACACCCTCAAGCGTATCGAAGACAGTGAACAAATCGCGCTTCGATACGTTAATCCCGAGGGCGAGTTGGACGAAAACTGGAATTTCAACGGGTCCCAGTCTGCGATTGCTGGCGTAATCAATGAGAAGGGGAATGTCCTTGGATTGATGCCGCACCCGGAGCGCGCCGCACGGGCGTCTTTAGGAAGCGCTGACGGTCTGACGATTCTCAACGCGTTTCGCCTTGTCGGCGCAGACCTGTAGGAATTGCCAGGTTTGCCGAGAATAGTTCTGTTTACGTAATGAAGTTAAGTCGGTTAATTTTGGGGTTGCTTCTGGTTTGTGTCTTTGCCGTGACATGGGCCGACGGTCGCGTGCTTGGAAATCTTGGCCAAGCGACCGGAAGCGTTCTCATCAAATCTAAGGCAAGTGATCGATCTGCGACCTATTACCGAGTCCGACCTTACGAGTATTTAGTGGTCAACAGCTACGATAAGGCTGGCGTCTGGTTCAAAGTGCTGATGAGCGATGGTCGCTCAGGCTATGTCAGGTCCAGTGCGGTCGCTAAGCTTCCGTACCAAGTAACCTCCGCTTCTGAATCGCCCTCATATTCGAACTATGGCGGCGGTTCGGGTTCCGCAATTGCAAACTATTCGCTCAAGTTTATCGGGACTCCATACAAATGGGGTGGAAACGATCCGAACGCAGGGATTGACTGTTCCGGTTTTGTCAAGCAGATGTACGGCACAATCGGCGTCAGCCTTCCTCGAACGGCTGCGGAACAAGCGCTTGTCGGCCAGCCGGTTACTCGATTGGAGCAACTCGTTCCTGGTGATCGACTTTACTTCTGGGAAAACAAACGCCAGAAGATTGGTCACTGCGGAATCTATCTTGGACGAGGATATTTCGTTCACAGTTCGGTTGGAAAGAAAGGCGTTTCTACTGACTATCTGACCAAGAAGTGGCTTCAGATCTTGGTTGCGGCTAGACGGTCTGTTTCGTAAACAGCCTCAATCCGTTCTGCCATTCTCGCAATCGTATATTCGGTCTTCTGCAGCTTCTGCCCGTCTAATCCCATCTGAATAGCCTGCTGTCGATCGGAGGCTAAGGAATGGACTGCAAGGGCTAATGAGTCCGCGTTACCTGCTTCAAAGAGCTTTCCGTTCACGTTGTCTTCGACGATTTCGGGAATTCCGCCAATCCGCGAGCCGATGATCGGTCGAGCTAGTGACATCGCTTCGAGTGCCGAATACGGAAATGCTTCGGCCCAAGTGCTCGGAACGACAACAGCGTCTACGGCAGCCATCGCTTCGTCAACTTCCGGCACAAAGCCCTTGAACTGAATCTGAGCGCAACTCTTGATTTCGCCTTCGAGCGGGCCTTTGCCAAACACAACCCATCGGATGCCCTCCGTCTGACTGGCGGCTCTCATCATAACGTCGAGACCTTTTTCTGGCGATAACCGACCGAAGAATCCTGCAACGAACTCATTTCCCCAACCTAGCTCGGCCCTGACCGCATCACGGTCTCGCTTTGTTTCCTTCGAAGGCGTCCCAGCTTTGGCGACCATCAGCATAGAGGCAGGAATTCCACTCTCAAGCAGCACGTCGCGGACGGCATTTGAGACGGGAATGACCTTGCGAAGATACTTCGTGTAGAGTCGAATTTTGCTTTGAGACCACGGAAGAGCAAGGTGCCTCGTCAGAACGAGATTCCTCATACCGCAGACGTGGGCTGCCCACATCGGCAAAATGAAATCTGGGTTGAAATGGTTGTGAACAACATCAAACTTGTTCGCTTTGAAAAAGCGAAGATAAGCCGCCGCTGAACTCAGTTGCCATTTGCCCTTCGCACTGATGTTCACTTTTGAACCTTTGATGCGTTGATCGAGTGGGGAACTCGCCGGACAGGAAACGGTTACGTTGTGACCGCGTTCAGCAAGACCCTCGGTGAGAAAGGTGACGTATCGCTCGATTCCACCCCAGTCATGGAGTCCGCTTGCCACCTGTAGGACGCGCATTTTAACCTTTCAGATTTTCTAGCAGCCAGTCCCGGTTGTTTTGAATCATGTCTGGAAACCAATCGTGTCCCCAATTGTAAATCTTGAGATCCTTGTGTCCGGGAAGCGCATCAAAAATCGGTCTCACCGTATCTTCGCGGCATGCGGGATCTTTCAACCCGAGCGATACTTGAGTTGGAACCTTACAAAACTGTGCGATGATGGCGGTGTCGTAGTACGCCAACGTATTGAAAACTCTTTCTCGGCCAAGTGGCAGAGTTTCCATATAGTCAACAAGTTCCTTAATTGGATAGCGATGTACCGGCTTGGAAAGGTTCTCTCGAACATTGCCAAGAAACGGAAGGTCTGCGCAAACCGCTTTGATGATTGGACACCAAGCGCCAAGCCAGATCGACATGCCCCCGCCTTGGCTCAACCCCATCGCACCGATTCTTTCTTCATCTACTTCGACTTGAGCTTGAAGGATCCGGCTTGTGACCACCAAATCCTGAAACATGCGCCGATATATCCACGTTTTCGGGTCGGCGGCGCCTTGAGCAAAGTAGCCCCGGCTCGGGTTGTACTTTTCTTGATGAAATGCTGAATAACCGTGAAAATTTAGGCTTATGCTGACAAAGCCCTCGCGAGTGCCATAGGCGTTTGGCAAGACGGACTCGCGACCGTAGGGCGGAATCCAGACAAACCCGGGGAGGTGGCGCGCATCGGGCGGACCAGCGAGCCAGCCGTCGACCCATCTGCCTTGAACGGAGCGAAATCGCAGCCGTTCAACCACGAATCCTTCCAACTCGTAGTCGGTTGAGAAGGTGCGGTGAGCCTCAAGCGGCACTGAAAGAGCTTCGGCAAGGGCTTCTTGCCAAAACTCAAGGAAATCTTCTGGTGGAGTTAACCCTTCCGGCGTCATACTGCGCCGACGGCGCGCTGTTTCGCTTCGACATTTAGGCCGGTGGTCATTAGCCAAGCCGTAGCGCGCTGAATCTCTTCAACTGGGCCTTCAAGCTCAACCTGAACCCAGCCGTAATCCGAGTCGATATTAGCCTTGGTCACGTTCACCTTCAAGGAAAACTCTTTGCCGAGTTTCCAAAGCCATGGCTCAGAAACCAGGTTATGACCCGCGATGATGGTCAGATCTACATGCGTCATGCTTACTGGAAAGGTTACCTTACCAGCCTGATGTTTGTAGTTTTCGGTAGTGTATCAGTTTGATTTGCCC
>DDEQ01000032.1 GCA_002336105.1 Chthonomonas sp. UBA1950
CCTTCGGCTCTTAGGCCAGCGAGCAAAGTACAACTTTTGATTTGAGCACTTGCCACCGGGCTAATGTAGTCAATCCCGTTGAGTTTGCTGCCGCGAATGACCAGAGGAGGAGTATCACCTTCCACGATTGCACCCATTTGAGTAAGGGGAGCGGCAATACGTTTCATCGGACGTTTTGAGAGGCTGGAGTCGCCGATCAACCGTGCCGAAATGGGTCTACTTGCGATCAATCCAGAGATCAAGCGCATCGTGGTACCACTATTTCCGCAGTCTAAATCAGCTGAAGGAGCTAACCAATCTTTAGCAGGAAGAAGCCTCACTTCCGACGGATTGATCCACTCGTGATTCAGACCCATTTGCCCTAAGCAACGAAGGGTCGATTCACAATCTTCGCCTCGTAGAGGGTTGCGAATGACGCTGGCACCGCTAGCTATAGCAGCAAACATATAGGACCGATGAGTTAGAGATTTGTCGCTCGCTGGTCTGAATGATCCTTTAATGTTCTTTACACGGCGAACTATCAGCTCTTTCATATGGGTTTCGTTTTATCTAACTTAGATTTTGCTTGTTTTGAAGCGGTTAAGTATTTCTTTAAGGTCTTGGCATCGCCTGCTTCTACGTAGGAAGCTAGCTCTTCAAGATGTGTTGTCGTTTGCCGTATCGCCGCAGCAAGAGCTTCGCGGTTACCGATCATGATCTGAGTCCACAGCTCCGGGTCAACACCGCCGACACGTGTGAAATCTTTCCACGAACCACCCGACAACTGCGACTTTGAAAGCTCAGCTCCCATCTGAACGAGGACAGCAGCGACTGCGTGCGGCAAATGACTCAAAACTGCAACGTGCTGATCGTGATCATTTGCCTCAACGATCGTAGGCAAAGCGCCCAAGTCAGAAATAAGGCTCGAAACCGTAGTTCGGGTTTCCTTCGAACTTGATTCTGTAGGACAAAGTATCCAAGGAGCGTTCCTAAAAAGCCAGGCACTCGCGTATTGACTACCACTCTTTTCGTGACCTGCCATCGGATGGCCACCAATAAACCATGGAGCGTTCTTGCCCTTCGCCCAAGCTACAACCGGGCCTTTGACACTGGCGCAATCGGTCACCACCGTGTGAGGGTTTCGATTCGATTCGGCTAAATCTAGAACTTCACTAATCGCATCAGGAGGAACAGAGACAAATACTGCGTCTGTAGCCAATACTTCCTTCAGATCGGCCAATTCTTGGACACAACCGCGCTTTAAGGCAGTTTCTGCCTCGGCAATCGACCGGTCATACCCCACAACTGAATGACCTGCGGCCCTAAGTCCCATCCCGATGCTGCCACCGATGAGTCCGAGTCCCACAATTCCGATCTTCAACGGCACCACCTAGTCGGCTTCAGCTAAATCCTCCGCTTCAATTCGACTGGCTTGGGCGCGTTCCGACGCAAGCATCATCAGGTACGACTGAGCTTCAAAAGGCCTGTCACCCTTGGGATGGCGACGGGTGTAGGTTCCGTCTGAATGTAGATCCCATGCTTTAACGTTGTCTTTTAGATAGACGTCGAGAACTCGTTCCTTTATGTACTTGATGAGTTCAGGTTTCTCAACCGGGCACAGAACCTCAACTCTCCGGTCAAGGTTACGACGCATCGCGTCCGCACTGCCGACAAGGACATCAGGGTTCCCTTGATTCTCAAAGTAATACACGCGACTATGCTCAAGAAAACGTCCGACAACCGAAAGAACACGGATGTTCTCACTAATCTCAGGCACTCCGGGGCGTAAACAACATACTCCTCGGACAAGAAGGTCGATTTTTACTCCAGCATGACTAGCCACATAAAGAGCATCGATCACCTCTGGATCAACTAGGTGATTTAACTTCCAAATGATGCGTCCGCCGCCGTGCCGTTTATGGAGTAGTGTCTCCTTACGTATTCGATCAAGAATGCCTTCTCGGAGATTAACCGGCGCTACAAGGAGTTTTCGATACTTCGTCTGTTTTGAATAGCCCGTGAGATAGTTAAACAACTCAGATACGTCTTGACAAATGTCCTCATTCGAGGTGAAAAAGCCTAGGTCCGTGTAAAGTCGCGCTGTCGACGGGTTATAGTTACCCGTCCCGATGTGGACATAACTTTTCAGGCCGTCGGGCTGTCTTCGCACTAAGAGACACAGTTTGCAATGTGTCTTTAGCTCTTGGAAACCGTAGGTAACGTGGACGCCGGCACGTTCAAGGGCGCGTGCCCAGACTAAGTTGTTACTCTCGTCGAATCTTGCTTTTAATTCGACCATAGCAGCAACCTGCTTACCGTGTCCCGCAGCAGAAAGAAGGCTCTCAACGATAGGAGATTCTGCTCCTACGCGATACAAAGTCTGCTTGATTCCAAAAACTGAAGGATCGGTATGCGATGCCGCAACAAATTCTTCGACAGGCCGAAAACTATCATAGGGATGATGCAGCAGTAAGTCGGTTTTCGAGACTGCCTCGAATAACTTGGCCGCAGTGGAAGCTGACTCGACGACCTGAGGGACATTTGGAGGAAATCGAAGATCGGGTCGGTCGATTCTTGCCAATTCCCAAAAGACAGCCATATCGATTGGACCGTCTATCGAAAACACATCCTGAGGGTCCAGCTTGAGAACACTCATCAACGTGCTAACAACATGAGAAGGAGCCTTTCTCTCGATCTGAAGGAGAACTGGATCGCCAAACCTGCGAAGCCTTAGAGTTTCTTCAATACTTGCAATGAGGTCGGCAGCCTCGATCTCTCGTATTTCGATGTCGGCATCTCGAATCACTCGAAACGCATAAGACCCGATCACCTCAACGCCTGGGAAAAGGTGTCTGAGGTTTGCTCCCATCAGGTCTTCCAATAAAACGTATTCGTGTTTACGTCCTTTGATCGGAATCGCCCGTGGCACAGTGCCAACTGGAACTTTCACGCGAGCGAGCTTGCTCTCATTTCCGCCATCCGAAAGCTCAACAATTAGGTTGAGCGAGCGGTTTGAGATAAAAGGGACCGACGCGGTTGTGCTGAGCTGTAGCGGTGTACAGAGCGGAAAAACTTGCTGCAAGAAGTAGTGATCGAGGTCTCGACGCTTCTTTTCCGATAAATCGTCATAAGCCCGAATAGCGATTCCTTTCGACTCGAGCAGAGGTCTCAAAGACTCCTCATATACCTGGCTAGCTTTTCTTCTTTGAGGTAGAGCCGTTTCTGCGATTACTTGGAGCTGATCGTTCGGGGTTAATCCATCTGGCGATGTTTCTAGCACCCCAGATTCGAACTGCTCAATAAGCCCGCTCACACGAACCATGTAGAATTCATCTAGGTTCGATTCGTGGATGGCTAAGAACTTCAACCGCTCCAGCGGTGGATTCGATGGATTTGCAGCTTCCTCTAATACTCGCTTGTTGAACTGAAGCCAACTTAGCTCGCGGTTGAGATAGCGCTGGGTTCTTTCCGAGTCTTTTATGCGAGACATTTGCCCATTCTCCCGGCAGCCATCTCAAGGATCGCCCCTTCACGTATACCGAACTCGCTCACGACAACCTTTTCTAGACCAAACTTTTTCATTAACGACCGGTAAACCAGGGCACCAGGAAGCAACGTACCAGCCCGTTTCGCCTTGACATTGAATCGACTGATTATACGGTCAATGCTCAGCCCGGAAGTGGACCAAACCATATATTCGAGTTCCTCAATCGATAAAATCTTTTCGCCATCAGGATGCAACGCCCGCCATAAACCTCTGGCAACTCCTCCGCTAACAACTGCTACATCCGTCTCAGTTTTGATTGGGCATCGCTCCAGAACTTTCTCAATATAGGTTTCTGCAGCTCGAAGGGAAATTCGACTACAGGGACTGGAAATACCTGATTCCGCAATTAATCGACCGGTACCCAAGGGCAGGGAAACTTCTTCGTCAAGTCGGTTCTCATGAATGGATCCGATTTGTGCGCTGCCGCCTCCAACTTCGAAAACCAGGTTAGCTCCGATGTTCTTAGTGTCTAGCATCACGCCGCGAAGGCTTAGTTCCGCTTCTCTTCTTGGACTGATGATGTCGACCGTAATTTTCGCTTCTGAGGCAATCTTTTTGATGACGGCCTCGTAATTTCGGGCGATTCGTAGCCCTTCGGTAGCGAAGACATAAACGTCTTGCGCACCCTTGTCGTTGCAAATGCGGCGAAATTCCTTCACTGCCATGACAAGATCGTTGACGAGATCCTTGGGGACTTCTCCCTTGCGACTTACAACTTCGCCAAGAGGTATCCACTCGTTATAGTTGTCGATACGCATGACCAACTCGCCGTCTGTTGCGGCTACCAGAAGGTGAGCTGTATTGCTGCCTATATCTGCGGCACCAAAAATGCGTGGCATAAACCAAGTATTCCCGATTGAATGTAAAGTTGGCTCATGGATCAGCAACCAACGATAACTAAGCTCGAATCTGCCATCGCGTGGGCGTGTCTGATCCATCAAGGACAGATCCGCGACGGGGAGTTTCCGTTACCCTACGTCACACACCCTATTGAGGTGCTGATGATTCTGAGGGATCTTGGAAACGTCACTGACGAAGCAGTTCTACTCAGTGCAATCCTTCACGATGCCGTCGAATCTTCAAATACAACTTTGGACGAAATCGAATCAAGATTCGGCTTTGAAGTAGCCCAAATTGTAGCCGAGCTCACGCGTACTGAACCTGATCAAAACTGCGTTGCTGGTCTCTCAAAGCCCCAAATATGGCAATTACGTTCAGAGATGCTTCTTTCTGAAATCAACCAAATGACCAAAAAGGCAAAAGTAGTCAAGTTAGCAGATCGCCTTTCGAATCTGAGACAGGCTCATCGAGTCAAATCATTGAAGAAACTAAAGCGTTATCAGGGACAATCCAGAGCCATTTTGGAGCTTATCGAACGCGATATATGCCCGATGATACACGACGAGATAAAGCGTCTTTGCTAAACGGTAAACTCTGACTGGTTTGACTTTCTAGTCACCGTTTAACTATGAATAAAGGCAACTGCGAACATCGCGAAGCCATTTTGGACGCTGCAGTCAAGCTTCTGCTTTCCAAAGGTTACAAAAACATGACCATGGAAGAGGTCGCTAATAATGCAAACCTTGGCAAAGGGACAACATATTTGTACTTTGAGAGTAAGGAAGATCTCGCGATTTGTTGCATCCAAAAGTTAGTTCAAAAGCTCCATGAGAAAATGCGCTTGATTGCAAAGTCATCTTTGAATCCTGCTGAAAAACTTCACAAAATGGTCAGCGCGCGCGTGTTCTTTCGATTTGAACAGGCTAAAGCCATTCACGCTGGATCATTAGATGACATATTCGAATCCGTTAGGAAAAAGCTCTTTCTAAAGCGTGAGCAGATTCATGAAGTTGAACGAAGACTTTTAGCTGAAGTCCTCGTAGAAGGTAGAACCCTTGGCTATTTTGAGTTCGATGACGCGTTCGAAACAGCTCTCGCATTCGTAACCGCCACCAACAGCCTGCTTCCCTATAACCTGAACAGTCACGAGTTAGGAGACCGTACCGACGTCGAAGTCAGATTCGAAAGCGTCTTCTCGCTCTTGTCTAAAGGTATAGCAGCAAAGCATGACCCGCTACAAAAACCGGTCAGAAAAAATTAATATGTCTCAAGAATCAACAACTGAAAGTCGAGAAGCAAACCAGAAGAAGCCGGTGAATCCAAAAGTCATCATCGCAGCAAGCGTCGTTGTTGTCATTGCAGCCTTTTTGGGAATTCGATCGTATCTGTTTTCTCTCAATCATGTTTCGACTGACGATGCTCAGATCTCATCTGACATCGTCCAGATTTCGCCACAGCTCACCGCAAATGTCGTCAAGATTGCCGTCGATGACGCTCAGGAAGTTAAGAAAAATGACCTGCTCGTTGAACTAGATGATGCAAGCTTCAAAGAAGCTGTCGCACAAGCTGAGGCGAACCTACAGTTAGCTCTCGCTCAAGAAAAAGCGTCCCTCCAAACGGTCGATCTAACGAATGCGACAGGAAGCGCTCAGATCACGCAAGCCCAAGGCGTAGTCGAACAGACAACGAGCGGAATATCTTCAGCCGAAACCGACGTGCAACGTCTTCAAGCATCCGTTGGAATTTCCAACAATGCCGTCATTTCGGCAGTAGCTCAAGAACAATCAGCGACGGCTGGACTCTCTATCGCTATTTCGACGAAGCAACGTCTTGGCGAAGCTGTTCGTTCGGCGTCAGCCGCTGTGACTTCAGCTAAAGCATCCGTTCAATCGGCTTCGGCCAATCTGTCGGCAGCTCAGGCCACCTTTGACCGAGCTCATAGAGAAGCGCGAAGGTTGACTTCTCTTGCCAAGGAAGGCGCTATCAGCGGCCAACAAGCAGACAACGCTGAGAGTGCAGAGTTGATCGCAAAATCGCAACTTGATGCGGCAAAAGAGGCTGTCGTGAGTGCGAAGGCAGCACTTCAAGGCAGAAATGCTGATCTAAAATCTGCGGAAACGCAGTTCTCGGCAGCGGATTCAAGCATTCAGCAAGCAAAAAGCGCTCTTGCAACGAGTAAAAGCCAAACCGTTTCAGCCAAGCATGCTGTAACGGTTGCTCAGGCTCAACTAAGATCCGCGCAGCAAAGCGTTCAATCAGCTAAAGCCAGATCCACCCAAGCGGCAGGTCAACTCGCGCAAGCTGAAACCACAAACCAGCAAGTCGAAGTAAGTAAGTCAACTGCTAAACAAGCCTCGGCTAGAGTTGCGCAAGCAAAAGCAGCGCTTGCAGATGCACTCCTCAACCTTAGCCGCACCAAGATTTACGCCCCATGTGACGGAACGGTCAATAAGAAGTCCATCCTTGTTGGCAACTTAGTTCAACCCGGAACACCACTCATGGTAATCATTCCAAAGCAAAATGCTTGGGTTGTTGCAAACCTAAAAGAAACGCAGATGGAGCATGTCAAGGCAGGACTATCTGCTGATATCGAGGTCGATGCGTTCCCTGGAAAGTCCTTTAAAGGCAAAGTGGATTCGATATCTCTCGGAACTGGGTCAGTCTATGCTCTGCTTCCTCCAGACAACGCCACCGGTAACTTCACAAAGGTAGTGCAACGGGTACCCGTAAAAATAATCTTTGATGATGGGCAGCCTGGTTTGGATCGGCTCAGGCTTGGAATGTCTGTGCAAGCAACAATTGAGACTAAACAATAATGGCTAACGCGCAACCGCGTCCAGACGAGAGTTCCGAGTATTCGGTGTTCGCGAGATGGGTCATTCTTGTCGCGATTATGCTCGGAACGATCCTTGAGGTCCTCGATACAAGCATCGTTAATGTTGCTGTGCCGACGATGATGGGAAACCTAGGTGCCACAGTCGATCAGATCGCTTGGGTTTCGACAGGCTATATCGTCGCAAACGTTATTGTTTTGCCGCTGACCGGATGGCTTTCAAACCAATTTGGTCGCAAACGCTATCTAACTTTTTCAATCATCCTTTTCACGGTTGCATCGCTCCTTTGCGGTCTTTCGCGTTCGCTGAATGAACTGATCCTGTTTAGAATTATTCAAGGCGCGGGAGGTGCGGCGCTGCTGTCGACAGCCCAGGCGACTTTGTTTGAGGTCTTCCCAAAGAAGCAAGTGCCAATGATTCAGGCGATTTTTTCGATTGGAGTCGTGGCGGCACCGACGTTCGGACCAACACTGGGTGGATTTATCGTTGACGCTTACTCATGGCCCTGGGTTTTCTTTATCAATATTCCAATCGGAATTGTCGCGGCAATCCTCGGCTATTCGTTTCTAAAAGACTCGAAGTTCCAGCGAGCGAAGACTTCCATCGACCTGTACGGCATCGGTTTTCTTGCAGTTGGGTTAGGCTGTCTCCAAACAGTTCTGGAGAAAGGAGATCGGGAGATGTGGTTCGAATCGAACCTAATAGTCACGTTGACAATCATTTCTGCCGTATCGTTGATTGCATTCTTGTATTGGGAGTTGCGATGTCCATATCCGGCAGTGAACCTTCGAGTGCTTAAACATCGTGGTCTTTCCGCTGGCGTTCTCTATGCTGGAGTCCTCGGGTTCGGATTGTACGGAGGCATCTTCATTTTGCCGCTGTATCTTCAAAATATCCGCCAGTTTGACGCCGCTCAATCTGGCCTCGTGTTGATGCCTGGCGGTTTGATGACGATATTCTGCCTACCATTCATGAGCAAACTGGTCCAAAAAGTTCAGCCAAGGTATCTGTTGGCCATCGGGACTCCGATGTTTGCGTTGTCAATGTATGCATTTCGGACGATCACCAACCAAACAAGTGAAGCCCAGATCTATATGCCGTTGATACTGCGAGGCTTCGCGATATCCATGATGTTCTTGCCCCTGACAATATCCTCTCTTGGTTCACTAAAGCCCTCGGAGGTACCTGCCGGAGCAGGCCTGTTCAACCTCATGCGCCAGTTGGGCGGTAGTGCGGGAATTGCGTTCCTATCGACGCAACTCGACCAACAAAGTAGCGCTCATCGCGCTGCACTCGTTGATCACATCACGGCATATTCCCCGGCTACCCAACAAAGGATCACTGACCTAAACAATCTCTTTATGTCGAAAGGTGCTTCACTTCAGGTTGCACAACAAAGGACTTTCGCGTTAATCGACAAGGTTGTCACTCGAGAATCAACGATCCAGGCATTTGGAGATTGTTTTGTTATCATTGCGATTGCATTCGCTATGGCGTTGCCCCTTCTTTTGTTGTTTGAAAAGCCAGTGGCACAGAAAAACGCTGCACCTATCGACGCACATTGATCTATGATTTGCTGATCAGTCTTTATCCTGGCTTAGTCTGATCAGCAATAATCCTGAATGTGTCAGGGTTGATACCCCAAGCCTTTACCGTCCGGACGCTCGGCGGATTTGAATTAATCAGTCAAGGAGAGTCTCAAGTATCGTTTGGTTCAAAACAAGCCAGGACGATACTAGCGATATTGTGTCTGAGTGATGGTCCCGTCTTTCGAGACGAGCTATCTGGAATCTTGTGGCCAGAAGATCCCGTTGAAAGCTCACGACCTAGATTAAGAACAGAAATTCACCGATTAAAAGAGTCTATTGCAGGCAAAGGCAAAATTCTCGTGGTCAACCGAGAGTCGCTCCAACTTGAGGTGGATTCGTCAGCCATTGATATACGCTACATTGATAGCTTACGTGTTCTTATCAATTCGGAAACGGATGATAACGTTCGTCTAGATCTCTTTTGTCAGGCGCTGAAATCGGCTAACGGTCGGTTGTTACCGATCGAAACACATCCCTGGTTTGATGACAGAAGGCGCAACTGGGATTCGTCCTTGCAAAACCTGTTCGAGACGTCAGCGCATTTGGCTCTGAGGTTGGGACAGCCAGAAAAAGCTGAGCACATATGCAGAAAAGGCCTGAGTTTTCTAACTATATGTCCTTTGTTGGTTCGGATTCTTATTGAATCGCTTGTTGCAAAGGGAGATAGATCCGAAGCTATTTCAACCTTTCAACGGTACACCGAGCGACTAGGAAAATCTAAAGCGGACCCTAACCTAGTCGAATATGTGGCCAGCATCAAAGGTCATCGAGAGCTGCAAGCTGTCGAACCTGAGCAACAACGTCATCGGCATGAGTTACCCACCCGTCTCTCTGCCATGTTTGGGCGTCAAACAGAGCTTTCAGAATTACTGAACCTTGTTGATCCCGCTTCGGCTTCTTATAGACGTCTCATTACGATCACTGGACCCGGAGGCGTGGGTAAATCAACCGTCGCGACCGAACTAGCTTATCGATCCAGGAATATCTTTTTGGACAACATTTTCTTTGTCAAGTTGGCTTCAGCTTTTACTGACTCGGAGATGACTGCTAGTATAGGTCGCGCAGTCGACGCAAACCTAAGACCTCACGATGATTTGCAAGCTATCGCTGATCGACTGCAGTCTAGTCCGACGTTGCTCATTCTGGATAATCTCGAGCAACTCTTGCCTTCAGCCAGCAGCTGGATTGCCAAATTACAGACTGCACTTCCAAACCTATGCATTGTTGTCACAAGCAGAGTGCCTCTGAAAATTAGTTATGAGCAAAGATTCCTGCTTCAAACCCTAGTTTCGAAAGACCATGCAAGTCTCGATGCAAACCACCCGGCAGTTCAGATTTTTGTGGATAGATCAAAACGAATAAATCCACAGTTTGAGCTGACTCAAGCAAATGCCCTAGAAATCTCGACAATTGCTTATAGGCTAGACGGTCTGCCGTTAGCCATTGTCATTGCTGCGGCGAAAACCCAGTTCTTGTCACCCGGTGAAATAATTAAAGAATTGAGCGGCTTTTCGGCTTCTACGGTGTCGAATGTCGATATTGATGAGCGGCACCACTCCGTTGGTCTCGCTATCGAATGGTCGCTAAATCGAATCGAACCAAGACTAGAGACTTTGCTTTGGCACCTAACTGTTTTTCCGGACGATTTTTCTTCGGAAGCATCAATACAGATCATCGATGGCATGACGATCGACGGCTTGTCACTGCTGATTGAACATAGTCTGCTTCAAAAAACACACGAAGCAACCACGACTCGATTCTTTTTGCTTCGAACTATTAGCGAATATCTTGTTTCAAAACATGGTCAAGTTCCCGAACCAGTCACCGCAAAATATGCTCGCTATTATCAAGCGTTGATAAGAGATGTAAGCGTAAAAATGGAAGCGAGCGTCTCATCGGCAATTGTTGTGAGTCTTCCTGAGACAACGAATTTCACCGAAACCCTTGGGTGGCTTCAAATGAATGATTATCTGGGTTACTGCCAAGCACTAATCCATATGACGGTTTCATGGTCGTATTTGTCCAACGAGAGACGAGCTGCTGATTGGCTTCTCACTGCACTACAAAAAGCGAGTGACTATGAACCGAGCTTGAGGGCAGACCTCGCGTCTTGCGCGGGGCGAATGCTGCTACTGGCTGGAAAATATGACGACGCCGAGCGTGTGCTTCAGCAAGCCATATCCTACTACCAATCCTCAGGCGATAAACGCAATTTGCTTGCTACCTTGCGAGCTCACCTGCACCTCTACTATTACCGAAACGACTTTGCAACGATGGTTGAAGAATGTCAGAAAGTTTTGCCGACCGCTCAAGAAGCAAATGACCTACTTGCCGAAGCCTATTTCAACTCTGATCTTTCACTCGCGCTCTCAAATCTCGGAAGAAGCGTTGAAGCTTTGAGATACGCAGAAAGAGCTAACGAAATACATTGTCTTCGGGGTGACGAAGCTCGCCGCCTCAATAGCATGGTGATTAGTGCCGTGATCCTACTAACTCTTCGAAATTGGGATCGGGCCGAGCGAGTTCTTCAAGAAGTTTTAGCATTCGTTCAAACTGACGACTTAGTCTCAATTCAAAGCGATTGTCACACGCATCTTGTCACATGCTGTCTTCGTACAAACCGGATCGACGATGCAATAAAGCACCTAGATCTTGCTAAGGCTCAGTCAGTGCATGTTTCAAGCGCATTTATGGATGGAGTCAGGAGCTATTTGGCTACTCTATTAGGAGTCAAAACCAACAATCGAGATCTGGCAATAAGGTCTGTTCAAAACCTATTTTCTAGCTGGATGAGCGTTTCAAATTCAGACGGTGTGCTTCCAGCGGTTGACCTCACCGCCTATGTTCTCGCCTCATTTGGAGAGACGAAAGCAGCTACAGAACTCCTCAATTCTGTCGATGCATACCGACACGAACACGGGCTTGCAATATCTCCACACTACCTAATCACTTATGAAGACGCTCGTAAGCTTGCTGGGCCAGAGATTCGAGCTGCTTCCCCACCATCGATATCTGCTCTTTGTCAAACAGCGAAAGACTATCTTTGGTTGATCTAAACTACTTCCTGCCGCGGCTTGGTCCCGGGGAGCACAGTCCGGTTCCGGCCGCGGCAGGAATAGTCATTAACCCCGCCTCATCATTGCGACGGGGTATTGATGGAGAAAATTCCTTCGTTCCGAAGAGCCACGACAACCGGTAGATAGGTAATGGCGTCTAATCAATTTGCCCAAGAACAATGTGCTTTGCAGTCCAAGTTCGCGCGGAGATGTGTGAAAAATGCTTTGTTCAGGCCTAACAGATCCGGACGAACTGGAACTTAGATGTGAATCGAAATATAGATCGGTAGCCTGTTTCATATCGTCCCGGTCGTACATGCGATGAGCATTTAGCAACTTCGCTTTTGCGCCCGGGGGACAGCTCTGGCTACCGGGATGAGCGGGCTGTCGCAGTACCCGACCCATCTTGCCAACTCGCTTAACTTGAATGCGGTTAAGGTCAAAGTTAAGTTTGTCGGTCTTGTGGACCTTACTGTCTAGCGCTGCAAACAGCCACGCTTCAACTGGATAATGTAACGAAATGCAATCTTTCCGTTGCCATTGTTTTTGTTGACAATAAAACTATGACAGGACCGAAAATCAGCCTAAGAAATCAGCCGATACCCCATTGACTAAAGAGGAAATACGGGTTTTGGGCAAAGAATGCCAGTTGCCTCGTATACTTTAAACTCACTTTCGACCGAATTACTTTCTCATGTCCGATAGCAACCTTGAGTCAACCTCTTCCGACTTTTTACGGGAAGCCATAAAACAAGACCTTAAAGAGGGTCGTTTCACCAAAGTTCACACTCGTTTTCCGCCGGAGCCGAACGCTTACCTTCACATTGGTCACGCAAAGGCGGTATGGATTGACTACGGTATCGCTGTCGATTTTGGCGGCAAGTTCAATCTTCGATTCGATGACACCAACCCACTCAAAGAAGATCAGGAATTTGTTGATGGGATTATCGAAGATGTAAGGTGGCTTGGCGTCGATTGGGAAGACCGACTTTTCTTTGCCTCTAACTACTTCGAACAGATGTATGACTGGGCAGTTGAACTCATCAAGAAGGGTAAAGCATTCGTATGTGACCTAACGCCTGAGCAAATGGGCGAAGCACGAGGAACGATTACCTCGCCGGGAACGAACAGTCCTTGGCGTGATCGTAGCGTCGAAGAGAATCTCGATCTTTTTGGCCGAATGCGCGCAGCGGAATACCCTGATGGCGCAAAAACGTTACGAGCCAAGATCGACATGTCATCGCCGAACATCCACATGCGCGATCCTGTGATGTATCGGATTCGACACGCAGAACATCATACGCAAGGAAACAAATGGTGCATCTACCCATCCTACGACTGGGCACACGGATTAGAAGATTCGATAGAAGGCGTCACCCATTCGCTCTGTTCGTTGGAATATGAGATTCATCGACCGCTTTACGACTGGTTCCTAGACGAGTTAGGTATCTACCACCCACGTCAAATTGAATTTGGTCGACTAAACATGACCTTTACGGTTATGAGTAAGCGTAAGTTCATCGAACTTGTAGAAGGCAAGCATGTTCGAGGGTACGACGACCCGCGCCTTCCAACCCTCGCTGGCCTGCGGCGACGTGGAGTCACCCCCGAGGCAATCAAAGAGTTCTGCCGAAGAATAGGTGTTAGTAAGAACGATAGCGCAATTGATCCAGTGCATTTTGAGGAGTGCATCCGTGAGGATCTAAACAAAACCGCGCAACGAGTGATGGCCGTTAGTAGCCCTCTAAAGGTCGTTCTGACGAACTATCCGGAAGGCGAGATCGAGTACATGGAGGCTAACAATAACCCTGAAGATCCGGAAGCAGGGACACGTAAGGTTCCATTCGGCAAGGTTCTGTATATCGAAAAAGACGACTTCCGCGAGGTTCCGCCGCCCAAATACTACAGGCTTTCGCCTGGTAAGGAAGTGAGACTCCGCAACGCCTATTTCATTACCTGTAATGAAGTCATCAAAGACGAAAACGGCGAAGTGCTTGAGCTTCACTGCACATACGATCCCCAAACTCGGGGCGGTGACGCTCCGGACGGTCGCAAGGTAAAAGCTACGATGCATTGGGTTGCTGCTGAAACGGCTCTTAAGGCTGAAGTCAGACTTTACGAATATCTCTTTTCCAAAGCCGATCCTGATGATGTAGAAGAAGGAAAAGACTACACTTCGAACCTCAATCCGGACTCCCTAAAGATCATCGAAGCCTTTGTTGAGCCTAGTGTAAAGGATGCCAAGCCGGGAACAAGGTATCAGTTCGAACGCCAAGGCTATTTCTGCGTCGATAAAGACTCAAATGAGACAAGTCTTGTTTTCAATCGAACGGTAACACTTCGAGACAGTTGGGCGAAAATCGAGAAAGCCCAGACCAAGTAATTCAGTTCATCAGCAGAACCGCACTGATAAGCGGTTCTGCCCGGTAGTGGTTCGGTAAACTTCAGCTTGGTTATAGAGATGCCAAGCAAGTCAGTTCCTGAACCTCAGCTCATTTTCGAAAAATCACGATCAGGCCGAATCGGCTGCAATCTCCCGGCCTCAGATACGCCAGAAGTCGATCTCAAAGCCGTTCTGGGAGACCTTCGGGAAAACCTGGATTTACCTGAGATTGCCGAGTTAGATTTGCTTCGGCATTACACAAATCTTAGTCATCTGAACTACGGAATCGAGACAGGATTCTATCCCCTCGGGTCTTGTACAATGAAATACAACCCAAAGGTGAATGAGCAGACCGCCGCAATGCCCGGATTTGCGAAACTTCACCCAATGCAGCCAGCCGAAACCATTCCTGGCGCACTTGAACTACTCCTTGGCGTTCAAGACATGCTTGTTGCGATCACTGGGTTTGACGAGATCACACTTCAGCCTGTTGCGGGTGCCCACGGTGAGATGACCTGTCTCATGCTCATCAAAGCCTATCATGAGTCTCGCAACGACGCCGAACGCACTATCGTTCTGGTTCCTGACTCAGCTCACGGAACGAACCCAGCTTCAGCAGCACGTTGCGGCTATGACGTCAAATCAATCTCAACAAATGCAGAGGGAAACACCGACCTTGACGTTCTCAAAAAGGTCTTAAGCGAGATCGGGCCGAAGGTAGCAGCCTTGATGCTCACTAACCCTTCAACCCTCGGCCTCTTCGAACCGAATATTTCGGAAATCTGCGAGATGATCCATGCCGTCGGTGGTCAGGTTTTCTGTGACGGGGCAAACATGAATGCTATGGTCGGTACAACTCGACCAGGTGATCACGGATTTGACTGCATGCACCTGAACCTGCACAAGACATTTTCAACCCCGCATGGAGGCGGTGGCCCTGGTTGTGGTGCCATTGGATTGAAGAGTCACTTGGCTCCATTCCAACCAGTACCCGTGATCCGACGTGATAACGGTCCAATTATTGCTGACTATAATCGGCCAAACACCATCGGGAAAGTGGCCGGTTTTTATGGTCAGTTCCTCATGGAGGTTCGTGCGTACACCTATCTGCGAGCGTTTGGCAAAGAGAAGATCGCCGACATTTCTCGTCACGCTGTCCTAAACGCAAACTACGTTCGTGCCCGAATCAAAGAGGTACTTACACCCGCACATGATCGCCCTTGTATGCACGAAGTAGTCGTAACTGCTGAAAAGTATAAGAAGGAAAACGGAGTCAGGGCTCTCGACATTAGCAAGCGGTTGATTGACTACGGTTTCCATCCACCAACGAACTACTTCCCTCTCATCGTGCCGGAATGCTTGATGATCGAACCAACTGAAACTGAGAGCAAAGAGATGCTCGACGAGTTCTGTGATGCGCTCATCTCTATCTGCAACGAGGCGGAAGAGAATCCGGACTTACTCCATAATGCCCCGACCACACAAATTGTCGGTCGTTTGGATGAAACTGCCGCCGTTAAGAACCTTGACGTGCGTTGGCGACGTCCCAACTAACGAGTTATGGATGCTTCACGACAAGCCATCGAAGAGGCTCGCCGTGAACGAGCAAAATTCATCGAAAGAGTCCGCGCGGCGGAGCGATTAGCAAACGAAAACCCTTTGCGATATCGCCGCCGCGTAATGTTATTAGCTGCCATCGGCTACGGCTATATCTTTCTGATTCTCGCGCTGAGTTTGCTGGTCCTTGCTTGCGTCGTGTGGATGCTTATCAACACGAAAGGCAGTGGTTCTCTCGATGTTCGCCTGATCATTGTCGTTGTATTTCTGATCTTCACGATCATTAAGTCTCTTTGGGTGAAGATTGAAGCACCTGAAGGTCTCTACATCAGCCGGTCTGATGCGCCAACCTTATACAAGACTGTCGACGACATCGCAGACGCGATTCATGCGCCTAAACCCTCGCAGATTATTCTCGATCTTGATCTCAACGCAGCTGCCGTCCAACGTCCAAGGCTAGGAGTTTTCGGCTGGTACGAAAACTACGTTGTTCTCGGCTGGCAACTTCTCGAAGGGCTTCCGTATGAAGAAGTTCGGGGCATCATTGCGCATGAACTCGGTCACTTATCGGCAGATCACGGTCGTTTCGGGTTATGGGCTTATCGAATCGATGAGACATGGAACCAACTGCGAGAGAACATGAGCAAAGGTTGGTATGGCCTGAGCATCATTTTTCGATGGTTTGTCAGGTGGTTTTCCCCACGTTTTTCTGCGTTGACTTTCGCTGTTCGTCGTGCCGACGAGTATGAAGCAGATAGGTCTTCAGTTCAGTTGGTCGGAGCAAAGACAGCCGCAAGCGCATTAATGCGTTTGCACGTTAAGCGTAAAGTTTTCAGTCGCTGGGCCGACGACGAGTATTGGCGCGAAGTAACAAAAGCGAGTGCTTACCCAGCAGGCATTTTGGACCGACTCACGGAACTCGCCGCAGAGCCAACGACCTCCGAAGAATACAAAACGATCATCAACACTCGTCTAAAGGACAAGACCGGGTTTAGCAGTACGCATCCCAGTCTTTCGGATCGGATACAAGCCATGGGAGACACCCAGGGTGCAATCGATGAGGCAGTTTCTCAAGTCGCCGAGACCGCAGCCGTTCGAATCTTCGGGAACCAATACGAAGCGATTAAAGCAAAAATCGCGGGTCACGAACACGACGATTTTGTTAAGGAATGGACGAGACAATCAAAACGATACACTGAATGGAGGTCAACACTCAAATCGCTCGAAGAGAAGCGAGATGCCGGCGCGTTGACAGAACCGGATCGCGTTCTCGTCGCCGTCTACCGTGATCGTCTTGAAAGTAGTCAAGTTGGAATGCAGTTATATAAAGAACTGTATGACGAGGGCGTAGTGAGCCCGATTCTTTTCATTAACTATGGGTTTAGTTTGCTCGATGAAGGAGACCGCAGCGGTATTGAGTTGATTGAGCGAGCACTCGAACTAGATCCGAATATGCGCGAACATGGCCAACAAAGAATCGCTAGGTTCTATTGGGAAACAGGGGATCACGAAAGCCTTGATAATCTCAATGAAGTGAGATTTGATGCTCAGATTGAAAGCCAGGAAGTCGATCAAGAACGCAGAAAAGCATTAGTTTCAGACGAGTTCATCCAACATACTCTCGGTTCAGTTGAGGTCGAGCAACTACGAGAAAGCCTCCTGCAGATTGAACAGCTGCGACTCGCGTATCTGGTGTCAAAAAAGCTCAGCAATGGCACGTCTACTCCGTTTCTATTTGTGTTTGGTAAACCGGCGATGTTGGACAAACCCATGAAACGCCAAGCCCTTCAGCAAGCAGTGATCAAGAAAGGGAGTTTTCCTAAGTTAATCATGGTTTTCGCACCTGAGAATCCCAAAGTCTGGAAAAAGCGTTTGAACGATATTCCCGGCAGTATCTTGATAGACCGACTGAAGAAATGAATGTTCGCTGGGATGGAATTGGGGACGGGCCGAGAAACATGTCGCTCGATTCGGAGCTACTGGCAGATGCCGAACGAGGGATTCCCGGATGCCGTGTCTACACCTGGGACACGCCTTGGATCACACTTGGCCGTTTTCAAAAACCAGAAACTGCACTGGTAGATGGCTACGAGCTCTTTACGATTCGACCAACAGGAGGACGAGCAGTTATGCACGGTCATGACATGACCGTCGGCTTTGCGCTTCCAAATCCCACCGATTCAAGATCAATCAAACCGATTTATCGACTTCTCGTCGGCCCGTTGGTTTCCGCTTTGAACCTGTGTGGGCTGGAATGCGTCATTGCCGAAGATTCTCATTACGCCAACGTCGGAAAGCTCTCTGCAGATTGCTTTGCTTTTTCGTCTCCAAATGACGTGGTGAATCCGCATACGGGGAAGAAAGTTTGTGGCTGCGCATTACGCGTAACTGAGCACGGAGCCTTGCTCCAAGCCAGCATCCCCTATAAGGATCCTCTAATCGATCCTTCTCTTGCTGTAAAGGGGGGCGTGGTTATGCCCAACGAACCATGGGATGCGGCGAGACTATTTGACGCTATGAAAGAAGTGTTAAATTGAAAAAACTTCCGAATTTTGGTCGCTATATTCTTAGTATTGATTGATCTATTTCCATGCATTTCATTTTCTCAAGGCAGTTTGTCGGTTTCCGACTTCCAGTAACGGCTTCCGTCGTTTTCTCTATGAATCAAACCTCGGTCAACAAGATCGCGACGCAAAAAGGCTACATCCTGAAAGCAGTGCCAATCAGTAAGTAGCTGCCCTACTTCCTTTTCTGTGTACGACTTTCCTTGTTCGAATTTTGAAGCAAGATATCCCGCTGCGAGTTTCCGCTTAACCTCTTTTGCTGGCCACAGGATAATCCGACCTTCTCGATCTATAAAACCCTTGAGTTCAGTCATGGATCAACCCTCCAATATCGCTCCATTGATACCAGACTGCAGGAAAGCCTTCCCAAACATCATGCTGTACGACTACACCACCTATTTTGGTGTAAAAGCTCCGTCCGATTTTGTTTGCTTCAAGAGTATGAATGCAAAGCGACTTTGCACCTTCTTCACGCAGAACGCCAGCTAGCTCGCCGACTACTAGTCGTCCTAATCCCTTTCTGCTCCCTTCTGGACGCACATATAAGGACGATATTTCCGCGTCAACGGCAAGGGTCGGTTGATATGCCAGGCCTGCAAACGCCACGATTGAACCATCTTCGACGAGCACAAAGTTGCGACTCACTTTCTCCCAGTTCTCCTGGATTTTGCTTGCCCTAACTTCGACATCCGTCATTTTTGAAAGGAATTCCTTCGGCAAAATCCCTTCATAAGCAAACGCCCATGCCGAACAAAGCACTGTAGCAATTGCGTAACTGTCTTCAAACAAAGCGCGACGAAATTCAGGCATTCAAGAACAGTCTAGAACAAAAAAAGCCCTCCCTGCCGTTAAGCAGAGAGGGCTCTTAGGATGATTCTTCCTACTCGTCGAACTCATCCTCATCGGCAGCCATATCAGCAAGCGACGGGAAGTTGAGAGAGCTAAGGATATCTTCGTTGTCTCGGTCATCGGCTTCGACAAGCGCGGTGAGCGACTGCTCAGCCCAGCTTGGACCGCGCTGTACATCCACCGAGACGTCTCGGTAAGCCTTGACGCCAGTTCCCGAAGGAATAAGGCGACCGATGATAACGTTCTCTTTGAGACCGACCAAGTGATCCTTCTTTCCACGAACCGCGGCCTCGGTAAGGACACGGGTCGTCTTCTGGAACGATGCTGCTGACAGGAACGAATCAGTTGCAAGAGAAGCTTCGGTGATACCGAGAAGAATCCACGTTGCGGTTGACTCCTTCGGATCTCGCTCTACGTTTTCGCCGGTAATCGGGTCAACATACTTAATCTTCTTGCCTTGCTGAATCAGGTCTCTAACCTGCTCATTCGCCCTTTGGAAGGTGAATCGGTCGACAATCTGACCAGGAAGGAATGGTGTATCGCCTGGTTCCTTCACCTGTCGCTTGCGGAGCATTTGGCGAATGATTACTTCGACGTGTTTGTCGTTGATGTCAACGCCTTGGCTCTTATAAACGCTCTGCAAGTTCTCGACGAAGTAGTCGTAAACAGCAGATGCGCCCGCAAGCTCAAGAACCTCATGTGGATCACGAGGACCTTCTGTAACCGGGTCACCCTTAATCACACGGCTTCCCTTCGCAACTGGCAATTTACCAATTGGTGGAACAAGGATCGGATAGAAGATGGTTACCTTCTCGACTTCACCCTTTCGGATCGCAGCGAGCGTTGCAGCGGTCAACTTCTGACCGATGGTCTTCTGAAGTCCGTTATCGTATTCGCCATGATCGTTCTTTGGCCAAGCCTGGGTATCGCCAATGTAAGCGTCCTTGAGAGGGACCGTAAGCGGAACAGTGGATTCGATGACAACCCATCGACCGAACGGCGATTCCCTGACGTCTCGAACAACACCAGTGACCGGACAGATAATAGCTTTACCACGAGGTTGACGTCGAGCTTCGAAGATTTCCTCAACACGGACGATACCGCTGGATTCACCCGTCCAAGAGTAGAAGAACGTCTTTCGAGCGCGCTCCCATGTCTTTCGCGAGTCACTATCTGCTTTGTCCGCGGCCTTCTGAGCAGCCTTCGTTTGTCGCTCACCCTTTCGCTTCTGCTTAGGATCTGCGCTTGCTGCGAGAGCAGCCGCATCTTCCATGTTGATCGTCAGAGGAGCTTCAACGGTTCCCTTGAAGAGCGACTTGACGATGCTCTCTTGAGTCTCAAGGAGCTTCGTTGGGTCGAACTGCTTCATGTCGGTATCGGTAGCGGTTGCAAAGTCTTCCATGAACTGACGGATGAACTTACCGGTCTTATACTGGTTCGTTCTTGCAATCGTGGCCGAACCCGCAACACCTCCGGTGTGGAACGTACGCATCGTAAGCTGCGTTCCAGGTTCACCGATGGACTGTGCGGCGATAATTCCAACCGAGACACCTACTTCAACGTTCTTGGAGGTCGAGAGGTCCCAACCGTAACACTTCGAACAGATTCCCTGCTCCAGTTCACAAGTTAGCGGCGAACGAATGGCTACCGAGAGGAAGCCGTGATCGTCAACTTCAAAGCCTAAGCCTCGATACTTGTCAGCGATCGCGTTTCGCTCGTCATCGTTTTGAGCTTCCTGATACTCAGCCCAACCCTTCGACTCAACCTGTGCGATTCGCTTTGCAACGTCTCGAGAAATTGACTCCTGGAAGGTCGTCAATGGCTCGTTCGTTTCTGGGTCGATGATGACGCAGAGGGCGATTCGACCGAAGATTCGGTCGCTGATCGGTTCGATCTGCTCGCCTTCATCAATCAATCGGTGCGCCAGAATTCCTTCTGTCGTCTCGCAGTCGATTGCCTTAACAATGACATCCTGAGCAACGTCGCAAAGACGTCGCGTAAGGTAACCAGCGTCTGCAGTTCGGAGAGCGGTGTCAGCCAGACCCTTACGTGCACCGTGCGTGGTCACGAAGTATTCAAGCATTGACAGTCCCTTATGGAACGAGTTCTTAACCGGAAGTTCGTAGATCGTTTCGTTGAACTGGTTAAGCATCAAGCCGCGCATGCCAGCAAGCTGGGCAAGCTGCTTAATCGAACCTCGAGCACCGGAAACGGTGATGATTGAGAGCGGGTTCAACTGCTTAAGGTTGTTAACGATCTCTTCACCAATCTCGTTATAGGTGTCCTGCCACAGCTTGGTGAGCTGCGAGGTCATCTCGTTATAGGTCATGAATCCGCGGCGGAATTGCGCAGTGATCTTGTTAGATCTCTGGTCAGCGTCGTTGATCATTTCCTCACGTCGCGCTGGTGGGTCCATGTCCGTGATAGCAACGGTTAGACCGTACTTGGTTGCCCATTTGAAGCCGAGGTCCTTCATGTCGTCGAGCAACTTGATGGTTGCTCCGACGCCCGCCCGTCGATGGCAATCGAGAATAAGCTGGCTGAGAGCTTTCTTGTTCAAAGCAAGCTTGAGAAGTTCGTCTGAATGCTTGAGCGGATATGGCAAGATGCTGTTGAACACGAGCTGCCCCGGAGTAACCGTAACGATCACTTCTTCGAACTCCTGCTCATAGGCAACTAACTCCTCGAAGGTTTCGTCATCCTCGGTGGTCGATGTCACCTTGTGGTACTCGATACCGGTGAGCGGATCTCGGAAATCGACTTCCTCTTGCGGGCGGAAGATCGGTCTCTTCAAACGAACCTTGACGGGGTTGTTAACAATGATTCGCTGCTCTTTAACCGGGTGATCCAAGAAGTAGACCACTTCGTCAGGATCGCTATAAACTTTAGGCGCCGGGTTTTTCTCAGGGTCCTCTGCGTATAGCTTTTCTATCTCAGCGAGCGCCTCACGGCCAGCCTCCGAGACAAAGGTCAGAGCGTAGTTACCAAGAATAATGTCCTGCACCGGAGCACAAGTTGGCTTACCATCACTTGGCGAGAACAAGTTCTGTGTCGAGAGCATCAAGACGCGGGCTTCTGCCTGTGCCTGAGTGCTCAACGGAATGTGAACGGCCATCTGGTCACCGTCAAAGT
>DDEQ01000047.1 GCA_002336105.1 Chthonomonas sp. UBA1950
CCCATGCATTTCTTCATAGACCCATTAATTGATATAGGAATGTAAAGAGATTGCATCAAAAGTACATCGTGCCACGAAAGCTGTGTTACGATGTACTCAGTGATGTCTCCAGAAATCCAGCTATCCATCGATGAACGTGAAATTGACGTACAGAAGCTTTTTGTCCAGCATCCTGAAATGAGTAGATACTTCTACAAACGTCAACCTCTCCCTGATAAACATCCAAACGATAGTCTCGAAAGGGCTCGCGTCTACGCGTTTTGCGAGATAATACTAAGGCAATTTGACTTTATTGCTCGCTATGCTCATCGGTCAAACAGCATGCCAGAGGAGATTTGGGTCCCATATCTCAATCGGATGAAATACGTGTATGCGAATAGCCCAGTCTTACGTCATTACTTGGAGTCGCATTCGGAACATTATTCGAAGTATCTGCAGGAGATGCTCGAAAGTGTATGAAGCAAGCGAGACGAAAACGGTGCTGACGCTTGAGAATTTTGATCAAACCCTTGAGAATCTGATAGCAAATTACAAGGAAATATATCCTCGTCTAGAGCGCCACGCTGTTCTCGTCAAAGGAATGTTTGATAGTTTCTTCAGCATTGATGACTCAGTTCCCTTTGGTGTACAAACCATATCAGTGCGAGCCAAAGCACCAGAATCTCTGAAAGCTCGTTTTCAGCAAAAGAAAGAAGACATTTTTAAGGAGGATCAGCAATCCAATATTGGTAAAGCGCACACGCATGAAAACCTTGTCAAATTCTCGGATAAGAATAATCCTCTACCGTCGGTTTGGTGTTCTGCGTTACAAGACTTAATTGGTGTACGGCTGATTGTCGAAACCCAGCGACAGAGATTTCAGGTCTATCGTGCCATCGAATATCTATGCGACATTTGCGAGACGGACCAGAGGTATTTAGTCGGAATTCATGCTCCAATTATTCGACGGGATAATACGAGAAAATGGAAATTCTTTAATCCGCCGGTTAGCCGTGCTTATTATCAGCCAGCCGCAATCTCAGAGTTTTTAAAGCTTAGTAAGGAGTTGGCGGCTCACGCTTCAAAACATGGCAGTGAACTTCAGAAACAGCAAGGAAGAGTAGAACATGGGGTCCCCAATAACGAATTCGAAAAGATTTTTAAGCAGGTGTCTGCATTTGAGGAACGGCACTCATTAACAATCGACTTTAAAGACAGTGGGTATGCAACTTTACAAAGAAACATCTTCGTTCTTATTCAAGATGTGCCGGTTCTGATTGAGGTGCAGATTAGGACTGAGTTGGAACACGCATTTGCGGAACGCCAGCACAAAATGGCATATAAGTTTGAAAACCCAGTAACAGAAGAGGTCAACGGCCTTTTTAAGGCTTTTGGAAATAGCCTAGCGGAAAGCGATGATTTGAGGCAAATGGCTTTTGATAAATATCGAGCAAGCACCAATGAAAAAGCTGATTACAGGGAAAGATCGCTAAAGACATACGACTATTTCGAATACATTGATGGTAGTGACAAACAAATAGAGTCCTTTGAGCTAGACCTTAAAGAACTGTACACCCTGGTTCGACTGGGATATATCGGGGATTCCATCGTATTTGCCGAACATTGCTATGAAAAATATAAGGGTATTGCCCCTAGTTCAAAAAGCAGTGTAGCTAATTCAAAAAGGTTATATGAAACCTTTGCGATTGAAGAAGCTATCTGCAGAATGCACAATCTAAAGCTTCATGACATGAGTGTAGATTTGAATCTGTCTAATCTCAATGATACCAGAGTTTACAAGCTATTGGAATCTGTAACAGACGAAAAATTACTACTATGGAAAGAGTTTCGAGTAGGTCAATACTATCTGATTGCTCTAGAAGTTGCAGTCGTTGAGTATTTAAGGAATCTACACTCGAAGGAGGCTGCAACGGAAAGTGTCAGGAGTCAGCTAAAAGATAATTACATTAGAATCCTTACTGGCGCAAGAACTCAGCTAGAGAATGCGCTAAGTAGAATTGACCAGAAACGTGAGGAACATGAGAGATACCTAGGAAAACTTTTGTCTGCTGAAATTAAGTTACTCATGGCTCGGTCCTATCGTTGGGAATATGATTTGTGTGAATTAGCTACGGGGAGGACGGAATGTTCAAAGCTGGATTGTGCGATAAAGTACTCTGATTCAGCAATAGCCACCTTGTTCGAAATACAGTTGAGCGATGAACACAAAACACTAACCAACGAAGATCTTGAACGCATTAAGTCCTTTTCGAGTACTCGAGAATCAACATCAAAGTTGATTTCCGAATCTGACCCTAAAAAGAAGACTAAAATAGGGAAACCGGCGAAATCAACTGAACAGAACCTTGACTTAACATCGAATGATATTGACTTAGCTGCCCTGAATTATTCGATATGGTATAGAAGATTAATCTATAGGAAATTAGCCAATGAGGTCAACAACGATCAGTCAAAGGAAGAAAGCGAACAATGCCTTTCCATTACCTCTCAATTGGTCGAGATAATGAAACTCCAGAGCAACAATAATGAAAGGAGGGACTTCAATAAGGCTTTACATCACATGATTCAAAGACATGAAAGTAAGCAGCAAATTGATGAGGAATTTGGTCAATCCTTAAGCAAATTATCGATCCACGATCTCAAGGTGCTCGATACTATAATTGGCTATTTAGATATGAAAAACAAGGCCGACGGGCAACCAGATACGATGCACCTACTAGGTGTTCTAAACAACAAGTTAGCCGAAGCGCTCGTAAAGCTTGCTTCGAGAGGGGATTTCTCGTTCGACAGTTATTTCGCCTTTAACTTGTTAGCCGATAATCGAAGATAGTTTGTAGCTTAGAGTTTCAAGAAAAGGCACTAGTTGTCCATGTGGTAATTGAGAAATTGCAGAGTATCTTGCCTCTAAATGTTCATCACTTAATAGAGGTTCAGATGTGCTAGTTGCTCTAAAAACCAAGTAGATGATTTCACGATCTTCAAGTTTTTGATTAACGACGTCTACAAACTGGACGTCGTCCAGTTGTATTCCGGTTTCTTCTGAGATTTCCCGCAATATTCCGTCGATTAGTTCTTCACCTGGGTCAAGTTTCCCGCCGGGTAAGTCATACATGAAAGGGTTATTTTTACTCGAGCCAGATCTTTTCAGTAGGAGTAGCTCATTACCTCTAAAAATCAAGCACTTTACGGAAATGGAGAACTTAGTCATATCGTTAACGTGATCTTGCGCACGATTGGATAATTAATAGTTTACGCTAATAATACGCGCTCGGCAAGGATCATGGCGACAAAGTCATCGACCGGAACAGGGGGTTCTTGCAACGTTGAAGGCAAGAACTTTCTCCACCCTCTTCGAGGGTGGGCTTCCCAATAGCGCTCACGAGCTTGTAGCGTGGTGTTGCTTTCGTCAACTTCAAGAATGCCGAGGCTAGGAACGTGTTGCCTTATCGAAGTGAGGACTTCGGATGAGTGCGTTCCTCCGCCAACAATGATCATGCCAAAAGGGCTGACTGCGTAGGCTTCATGAATCTTTGCGAGAACGTGTGTTGTAGGAACCACGTCATGCCAAAGCAATTCTAGTGCGGGGGGGTCAGACCTTCTCACGAGGGCCATCCCACACTTCGATGTGCCGGGATCTATAGCCAGAACTGTCTTATCACTCATCTAAGTCGGTACTCAAGTCTCATGTCATCCGCAGCGCGAAGGTCGGTGACAGCTGTGGCTTGTAGCCTTATCTGTCGCCCTGTCGCTTTAATTTGTTGGACGAGCGCGAGAATTTCTTCATCTGAAATAACAACTAGCGGTTTACCACTGTTTAGGTGCGGGATCATTCGATCTTGCTCCGCCTTATTGCTTGTTTGTGTACGAATAAAATCACGTACACCCTTAAAGATAGCCGAATCGGGCGCTCGGCCGTCAATAACCGTTTCAAGAATAACGGAGTTCTTTCGATAGACGACCGGATTTGGTAATACAGCAAGGCTCATGGCGACCGGTTCGCCTCTGAAAGCATTAATGTTGGAATACGCGATAAGAACCTGATTGTTAGGTACGCGAATGAGCTGGCGTATGACCAGCATCTGGATGTCTTCTGTGGACATGCTAGGTTCCTCGCTTGTCAGGAATGCAACTGGGTAACTGCTTCTTTCTTTCGCTCCACGTGCGGTCGCTTCGATTCGGCATTCGCGAAGCCATGTCGTGACAGCTATCTGAGCACCCGTTTGCGACAGATTGGGTACGAGTTGCACTCGAGCGATTTCCTCTCCTCGCTTAAAGACGAGCGGCTCGGTCCGGCTAGCGATGACAGTGGAATTGAAGTAGGCACGAGCTTCTGCAGCCATTCTCTCGACTTGTTCCGTGAGTTGGTTGTATTGGCGCTGCTTTTCGTCTAGCTTGGTCTGAATTCCTTCGAGCTCTGTCTGAACTGCATCTCGTTGTTTGGAAACTTCGTCCAGTCGGGCTTTCAGATCCTTCTCTTGAGTTTGGAGAGAGGACACGTTTCGTGAGAGTTGTTGGTTAGTGTTGTACAGTTCAGCGTTTGACTGTTGAATCTCTCTAAGTTGCTTGCTCGCTTCGTCAATTTGTGTCTTTCCAAACACAAGCTCAGAAGTAACTTTAGCAAGATCCGACTCGCTCTTTAGGAGCTTTTGTTTGTTGACAGTGAGCTTTGCCTTCTCTGCCAAAAGATCCTTTTGAACTAACTTATATTGTCCGCTCAACGCCTTGTTCTTATCATTGAGATGCGTCAGCTCAGACCTAAGCTTTGCTAGAGTCGGTGTCAGCTTCTTTATCTCAGCTTCTTGTTGCATAATCTTCTTTCGTTGCTGGGTTAGTTCTTTCGATTTGTCCGCAATCTGTTGATCAAGACCGCTAATCTGAGACTTCATCTGATCTCGCTGTTCGATGGCGACATCTCGTTCATGAATTGCTGCTCGGCCTTCGGATAGCCAGCGACGAACATCCGCACTAGAAGCTGTAATCGCGAGAATAGTAAAAATGGAGATCACGACACCCATCAAGATCGTCATGATCATGGCGGAGTGTTTGGGGCGCAGGCCCCAAATCGTCAATCGTTTTTTGCCGACTTTGCGGCCTAGCCAGTCACCCAAATACGCTACCGCGCCACTCATCAAAATGATAAGAAGCGCAAACAGGATTGGGAGGAAGTCAAAGGTCACAGCTGTAATTGAGTTTACGTCTCGGTTGTCGTGATAGACGCCATTTAGCGATTTCGACGCTCTAGGATCACAATAGTTGCTATCGCACCAACTAGTAATGGAGCGAAACTCGCTGCCCATGATGGCATGATGCCTCGCATCGCCCATTGATTCATGAATCGCGTCAGCAGCATATATCCAAAGATGATGCCGATTGACAACGCAAACCCGGCAGCAGTGCCGGTTCGGTGGTTTCGAATACCCAAGACTGCACCAAGACAACCAAAGCACAGTGCCGCCAGGGGCGTCGCCCACTTATTCCAATACCAATATTTGTAATCGTTGAGTTGCTCAATCTTCACGTCCTGATGCAACTCGTGCCTAGCAATCATAGCTTGAAGCTGTGCCATGGTCATCGTGTCCTGATCTGGCTTAGCCATAAGCAGTTCGGAAAGAGAGCGATTGACTGTAGGCATTCCCTTTGGCCATGCATCGGTGAAATGAATCACCATGCCTGGGCGATTCCAAGAGATGAGTCTGCCACCACCCTTAACGCGCCAAGATGGCGGGTTGAGTTGGGCAAATTCTACTTCCTTGGCTTCCAAAACCATGCTCGCTTTCTCATCTTTGTCGAAGGAGGTAACGACCACATTGTGCATCGTCTTGGATACGGGGTCTACGCTCGCGGCAGCGACGACCATAACTAACCTTTGCTTCTCGATAACCGGTGAAGCAACCGAAAGGTGTGAAGTGTCTGCTCTTCGCGAAATATCGTCTCCGAGTTCGAGCATCTTTCGCGTCGAAGCTGGAACGACCATCTCGTTAAAGAATAGGGTCAAGCCGGTAACGAAAAGTGAGAATGCAAAGACCGGCCCGACAATGCGATAGAGGCTTGCGCCACCAGCCCGCATCGCAACGAGTTCGCTATCTGAGCTAAGCCTTCCAAAACCAAGCAAGCCTGAAAGCAATAGCGACATCGGGAAAGTTTTAACTACGATGGCAGGAAGCATTAGTGCCATCAACTGGAATACAACAAGAACCGATGCTCCGTCGGCGATGTAACCAACAAGCCGGTCGAGATAAGTCGCCGCCATGATGAGCGCCGTGAACATTCCAAGACCAAAGAACCACGGTCCGACTATTTCCAGAACGATCAGGCGATCCAGCTTCCTCAACTGTTGCCGTTCTCCTCACGAATGAGTGCGTCCTTTTCAGCAAGCACGTCGGTGCCAAATTGCGCTCCAAGGTAGTGCTTGCGTACGCCTTCATCTTCCGCAACTTCGCGAGCGTTACCACTCGCACGTATTTGCCCATCGATAAGGATGTAGTTTCGGTCCGTGATGCGTAGGGTTGCGGCGACGTTATGGTCTGTGATGAGGATGCCGATGTTCCTTCGCTTAAGTCGAAATAGAATCTCCTGAATCTCTTCAATGGTCACAGGGTCAATACCTGTGAACGGCTCGTCGAGCAAAATGAACTTAGGCTCGCTCGCTAGTGCTCGAGCGATTTCGACTCTTCGACGCTCGCCGCCCGACAACACATTTCCATTTGAGTTGAGGATTTTGGTGATGTGCAGCTCTTCGGCAAGCTCTTGGACCTTCTTTTCGATTTCGGTTTTTGGCTTTTTCGCGAGCTCAAGTACGAGCCTGAGATTATCGGCTACGGTGAGCTTACGAAAAACACTAGCCTCTTGGGGAAGGTAACCGACACCAGCGCGAGCTCTCTTGTACATCGGCAAGCGCGTGACATCCTTGCCATCAAACAAGACCTTTCCCTTGTTCGGATGCACGAGTCCAACCGTCATGTAGAAAGTGGTGGTTTTACCGGCTCCGTTCGGTCCAAGCAGACCGACGATTTCGCCTTGAGATATCTCATAGGATACGCCGTTTACAACTTGGCGCCCTCGATAGGATTTGTGGAGATCAACTGCCTCGATCTTCATTTGTCGTCTCCAGATTTGGCCGGTTCGGGGGCATCTTTGGAGGTTGCATTGAATCCGGTTGGCTTTCCATCAGGGCTAAGGGTGAGAACGAAATCAGCCGCAGACCATTCACTTGGGTTAGTTCCTGTCGTTACGACATGAACGTTCCCGATACATCGCAATGTCCCTTCCGGTTTTGTCCGATCGAGCACAAACTTATCGGCTTTAAGTTCAACGGTATCAACAACACCTTCCGTGTTACGGTAAGTCGTTCGCTTGTAAACTGCCGTTGCTGGCCCTTGTATGATGGCTTTGATGATATCGGCCTTTCCCTTACCTTTTGGTGGAATCGATAATGTGATCGTGCCAGAAACTCCGTCAAATGAGCTGGTCTGCTGATAGACAAACTTGCCTTCTTTATCCTCACCTTGTCCGCCCCCACTTTCACTAAGACTAAAGTTGGAGGGGATTGTGAATACACTTTTGGCGTAATCGAACTTTGCGGAATGCAGTTCAATGTGTTCGGACCCATTTTCCAATAACGGCTTGAGGCCGACCTTTTGGCGGTATTTTGCGGCTAACCCAGAATCAGCAATAAAGTTAGCGCCTCCAGATGCCTTGAACGAGTCCAGCTGATATTCCTTTTGAACCTTTGATGCCTTGCCGTCAATGATATTTCCCGTGAGTGTAGCTCCATACGAGCCGACCTCAATAATGACGGGCTTCCCGACGGCATGAAAGGTTGTCACTCCGGTAGCAATGTCTTGGAAGGCGGAAGATTTGAGCTTGTCGTGACCACGAATCACCAATCCACCGCTGTCGTAATTGAACAGTGGAGGGGCTTGTAGTAGAACGAGAACTGCGATGAGTGACTTCATGGCTGACCTCCAGCACTCCAACGCGTGATCTCGAACTTGGAGTTGAGATAAAGAACGAGCTTTTCAACGTTCGCCATTGCTTGGTATGCGCTATTGGTTCCTTTCATTTGCACGTGACCGGTTAGGGTAACGGTCGAATTCTCGCCAGTCTTGACGATCACCATTCGATCACCGGTGGCCGTGACTTTACCGCCCTTTTGCTTCGGATTAGGCAGGACTTTCAGATCAATCTGGACGGAACCGGCGAGCGCCGCTGTTTTTAAGCCCTGTTTTTCTGGTCCGAAGACTGCATTTCCAGACGATCCAGTTGTCTTGAGCATTTGGCCATTTGCAGCAGAACTTTCGACTATCGTTGTTCGACTCGGCATCGAAATCAAAAGGTCGCTCTTTGGATTCGATTGTTTGAGGGTAGAACTCGCCGAGTTCAGTCTCGTCGTTCGGATGTCCCCTTTCTGTACTGACTCCAACGTCGCTTCGACCCCGCCGGAAGCTTGGCCTTGCTTGATGAAACCGTTTGAGGCGAGCAAATTGGCAGTCTGCGAATGGAGTGTGAGCCCCTGAGGTTTCGCAGTTACCAATACGTCCTTTCGCAGATCAAACGACTGATCCTGTGGATTAATCTCAGTGCGAAGAAAAGAACCAAATTGAAGCGTCATTTTCTCATCCGCACTAGTCGCTGAGTAGCGGTTGTTGTTGAGCACAAGAACCTTTTCAAAATGGTCCTGAGTTCCAATTCGCTTAAGGTCTACAGAAGCATACAGTTTGTCGAACACCCCGGCTTTTCCGGCTTTGCCATCAACCTTAACGCCTCCAGAGGCAACGACGAGTTTCTTCCGCGCCTCGTGCGACATCTTGGTCGCAGTTAACGTAGTCGATTGGGTTCTTGAGATCAACTTGACGTGATTGGAGAGCTCCAGTAATTGTCTGGATTGATCGGCGGTGCCTTCGTCGCCACTGAAATCGGTGGTTGGCTTTCCCTCCTGGTATAGAGAGCCGGTCACAACATGCATTTTTCCCGAACTGGTGTTATCCGACGTGACATTCATGTCGAGCGACTCCCAATTCGTCATCCAAAGCAAAGACTTGCCATCAGCTGAGTACTGCTCGGCAGATGCCTTCGACATTTGAATATCCATTGGGGGCTTCTTGTCGGCCTTATCCTCTTCTTTGGTCGTCGGTTTGTCCGATGGTTTTGAACCGCAGCCCAAGAGAAGAACAGCTAACGCAAGAAGCCCAGATCTCATGAAACCACCGGAAGTGGTTTTGTTTTCTTCGCGAAACGGCCCATGTGCTGGCCAGCGAGTTGTCCGCAAGCGGCTGCGATTTCGTGTCCTCGTTCGATGCGTTGGGTCACGTTGGCACCGTGTTTTTCAAGAACCCGGCGAAATGCTCGAATACGTTCTTTCTCGGGTCGAGCAAATCCTTGTTCGGTATCGACCCAATTGAACGGGATTAGGTTGATGACGTTTGGAATTCCTTTCACCGCACGAGCGAGTGCCTCAGCCTGTTCAGGAGTGTCCGTCAGTTCCTTGATCAAAAGATATTCCAAAGTGATCTTGCGGCCGGTGCTACGCTGATACTTCTTCATTGCTTGCATCACGTCGGCAACGGGCCATTTGTGGTTCACAGGCATTAGCCTGTCACGTACTTCATCGACGGCAGAGTGAAGCGACAATGCGAGGTGAATCGGCAAGCCTATCTCCCCCAGAGCGTTGATCTGAGGGACGATGCCAACGGTTGAAACAGTAATGTGCCGATACGAAAGCCCGACCTCTTCGTGGAGGAGTTTCATCGCCTTTACAACGTTATCAAGGTTGAGGAGCGGTTCCCCCATGCCCATAAAGACGACGTGGGAGACACGGCGTTCCGATAATCTTTGGAGCATCAGATATTGGCCGACGATTTCTCCCGCAGATAAGTTACGGTCGAATCCGCCTAAACCGGTCGCACAGAACTTACAACCCATCGGGCAGCCGACCTGACTCGAAATGCAACACGAGACTCGGTCGTGATAGGGAAGAAGCACGCACTCAAAAACTTGACTGTCTCCGTTATGAACGAGGAGCTTGTCCACTTCGTCAACGGACATTTTGTGATCCGCCACGCTCAGAGGTTGAACCACAAATTTCTCCGCGAGCTCTTCGCGAAGAGCCTTGGGTAAGTCGTTCATCAAATCGAATGAATCGACAGCCCGTGCGTAAAGATGATGCGCAATCTGCTTTGCGCGCCAGCGGGCGTCTGGCCGATCCTGCAGAACCTCCTGAATCTCTTCACGAGTCATGCCAACAAGGCTTGGTTTCGTCGGCTCCACCTCCCAAGTTTACCGTTTATAGGTGGAGCGACTTCGATGGCTCACTGAAGCACAACGTACATTGCCGTTTTGGGGAAATCGAACTGCACGGACTTGCTGGTCTTCGTGACCGGAATCGTACTAATCTGCATTCCATTCATATCGAGAACTCGGGCCGTTTTCAGGTTCGGGTTCTGAATAACAACGGTAAGATCAGCCTTTTGCACCTGCCAAGGCTTCTTGCCAATACTGACAATGGTTGAGCCTTTGACTGTTGCTCCACCATCCAGTTTGATATCGGTGGGTTGGTCGACCCAACCCGTTGGACGGCTACGCGTTGCGAACTGAACCAGCACCTTTGACGATGAGTCGAGCGGTTTTCCATCCATCGAGACGACCAGCGCGGCTCCATATTCGTTTCCGCTTCGAAGCGTGACTGACGAGAGTTTGTAGGTGGGTTTCTGGGCAAAGAAAGCAGTGACGCCTTGAGCGCAGGGCGTATCTAAAGTGCAGAACTCTTTGCTCGAATCAAGAGCAATCTGGTTCGTATTACTTTGAACGGTAGTGCCCTGGATGAATGACGATAGCGGTTGCGCTCTCGTTTTCTCAGGGGCATCATCAAAGGCGACAGTGACCGGCCCCACAAGGAACGCTTTAGGATTGATAAATGTCTTGACCGAGGATTTTGATACGATGTCTCCCGTATCTCGGTTGGGATCAAACCCGGACTCTTCGGCAATGATAGGAAGCTTGCGCTGCCAAATGTCGGAGAGTGAGCGATGCTCCTCAACGGCGTTTTTGCCCTTTTCTATGTAGCCCATTCGATACATCATTGCCGCTCCAGGGAAGCTACCAAGTATTTCAGGATTGCCAAACACCCACATGCCTAGGCTATCGAGATAACCGTTGCCTGACTGAGGCGGAATCCAACCTTCATCACCTGTTGCAAACCAGTAGTAGCCCGCAATACCAGTAAGGCTTTGGTAGGCGGAAACCAAGAAGGGTGCCTCTGCCGTGTAAGCCATGGGCGACACCCAGGTCGATTCCGTTATGAGCATCGGACGGTTGAACGTCTGCTTGATGGTGAGGGGGAAAGCAGAGGGATCTCTAAGAACAGATGGACTCGTGAATCTGTCTCCATTGACGATGGCCCATCCTGTATTTGGCCCTTTATGTATTCCGCTGAAATATCGGTTGACTGCGTCAACTTCGGTGGGTGTGTAGCTGTATCTCTCCGCATCGAACAACCGCAAGGAATCAGCGGTACGCCAGTTGCCTGCGTTAATCAGTTGTTTGCCCCCGAGATCTTCTCGAAGATATTTCACGATGTCCGAGTTGAACCGATACATCGTCTCGGTCCAGAACTCAAGTTGATCAGCGATTCTTTGCTGCATGCCGCCTTGACGGGCTTGTGTGAACTCCCAAATCCCGACCAACTCGGGCAACCCTGCTGCGAGGTTGTCCCCTTTTTGCGAGACGTTTTGCCATCTCTGTTGAACGGCAGCCATCGAACCATACTTCGATTTGAGCCAGGTTCCGAACTGCCTCTTCATCAGTTCGCGAGCATCGCCCTGAAGTCCAGAGATCGTCCAGAAGAGCAGGCTGTCTTCGTTCTGAATTTGGATTATCCCAACGCCAGCATCTTGAGCGAGACTCAACCCGGTGTAAGGATTCTTGGGCGAAAACAGTTGCTTAAGCCAGCCTTTGTAAGCCGCCTGTAGCTTTGGCTCGAAGAATAGCAGAGCTGCAGCGTTTGGGAGTCCACTGGCGGCGATGCCCCAATCCTTTCCAATCTTTGCTTCGATCGCCCAATACGGTGAGATCGTTGTGTAAATCCCTTCCTTCTTCATGGCGGCGACGGTTCGCCATATCCAGTCGCGTTCCGATTCACGAATCGAATTCAACGGCATGTCGGCAGAAGGGTTCAGGTGCGCATGCAGTCGCACCATGTTGACACCACGTTTTGCCATGAATCGAGCATGGGCAGCAAGACTAGGCTCCTTTTGACTCCACATCGGTCGAGCAGTCCAAGGTTTTTCACGCCCTACAGTGGTATTGATGCACCAAAAGCGGACTGGCTTGCTGTTTCCGAGTTGGAACCCACCTTCTCCATCGACCTTAACGAAACCAGATTCTCCGGCAATCTTCTCGTTCAGACTTCTCAAATCAAGGAGGGCGGTACTACTAAATTGATCTTCTTCAGGAGTGAAAGCCCATGTGTCTGGAGGGGTCCAAGATTGGGTTGTCAGGACCGATGCGAGAAGGGAGACGATCAAACTCATGCTGTGAACCTTTTCACAATCATAAACTTGAGTTGCTCTCTTGACTAGATGGAATCAACTAAACACGAAGGTTAACGATCAGGAATGCTCTGTTCGATGCGTGCGATTGCGTTAATGGGCACAACTTCAACTTTGGATGTGTCGGTTCGAAGCAAGAATACAAACTGGCTGGTTGTACCAATCAGCACAGACTCCCCTAGAATTGTTTTCTCGTCAGGATCGTTGGTTAGGTGCACCAAAACATGCCGGGCGTGACCCTTCGCAACTTGGTTAGCCGAGTAGCTAGCATAAGCCCAAGCAAACACGACGAAGTAGAGCAAAGCCAAGGTGACGAAGACGACGGATCGTGAGTACCACCTTTTTGCTTCGAGTAGATCAGATGACTTGGCGTATCGTGCCGATTTTGACCGTACATAGACGTCCAACCGGTAAATGAGACTCAAAATCAGAATGGACAGAAGAGTCAGCAAAAACAGGATTGGCTCACGAAAACCTGCGAGGAGATAATCGACCGGTTGTCCGTAATCAAGGATGGCGATTCCGAATGAGCGGAAGAACCAAAACTCGTAGATAACCCCGATTCCCGTGACGCCTAAATAGGTGAGGGTTGAAAGCCACCCAAAGTGGTCCCTCAGAAAGTCGAAAGAACCTGGCGGCAGTTTGGCGACAGGCTCTTTCATAGATCCACTTGTTGGGGCGTCTTATTTGCTGAGTCGAAGTCCTAACTCGGCCCACTGTTGAGGGTCGATCGTGCTCGGCGCGTCCATCAGAGGATCGTAACCGTTGCCGACCTTCGGAAATGCCATGACCTCGCGGATGTTGTCGGTATCGGTCAAAAGCATGATCAACCGGTCATATCCCCAAGCGATACCGCCATGAGGTGGTGAGCCGTAGCTGAACGCTTCGAGCAAGTGACCAAATCGCTCCTGCTGAGTCTCGTCGTCGATCCCGAGCAATGCGAACATTCTCTGCTGAACGTCGGGGCGGTTGATACGAATGGAGCCTCCACCGCATTCATAACCATTGCAAACCATGTCGTAAGCGTCTGCGCGGATGCGACCGGGATCCGTTTCGAGATAGACCAAGTCCTCTTCTTTTGGCGATGTGAACGGATGGTGCATCGCGCTCCAGTGGCCGTCTTGAGCATCCCATTCGACGAGCGGAAAGTCGAGAACCCAACAGAATTTCAGGATGCGTGGGTCCCGCAACTTGAGACGGTCGCCGATCTCGAGGCGGAGGCGATAAAGAACGTTGTTCGTTTGTGTGTAATCGCCTGCAATGAAGCAAAGGAGGTCGCCCTGCTCGGCACCTGACCGCGCTTTGATCGCCTCGATCTCTTCAGGTTTCAGGAACTTTGCAACTGAGCCTTTCACTTCGTCACCGAAGATGAGCGTCGCCATTCCCTTTGCGCCGAGATCCTTACAGAAATCTTCAAGGATGCCGATTTCTTTACGTGAAAGGTTTGCGCCTCCCGGATAGCGGGCACCACGGATGAAACCACCGCTCTCGATGGTCGCCTTAAAGATGCTGAATTCAGTTTCGGCGAGGTCAGCAGTCACATCGAACAACGGCAAGGCAAAGCGAATGTCTGGTTTATCGCAACCGTAGAGGTGCATCGCCTCGTCGTAGGTGAGCCGCTCAAACGTCCCGACTTTCTCCTTGTCCAGCCCATACTCGTCGATCATCTGATTGACAACGGTTCGCGTACATCCTTCGGCGACGCCCAGAATGTCCTCTTGAGTGATAAAGGACATCTCAAGGTCGACTTGGGTGAATTCTGGTTGGCGGTCTGCTCGGCTTGCTTCGTCTCGGAAGCACTTGGCGAACTGGTAATAGCGCTCAACGCCTGCGACCATGAGCATCTGCTTGTATTGCTGAGGGCTTTGCGGAAGTGCGTACCAGTGGCCCGGATCGAGTCGATATGCGACTAGGTAGTCGCGAGCGCCTTCGGGAGTCGATTTCGTAATGATTGGTGTTTCGACCTCTAGGAACCCAATGTCGTCGAAGTATCGACGCATGTTTCGGATGACCGCGGCGCGAATCGAAAGACGGCGGAACATCGAAGGTCGTCGAAGGTCCAGATAACGGTGCTTGACGCGCAACTCTTCGTTGACCGTCGCCATCTGATCTTCGTCGCTAAGCGGGAAAGGCAGTGGTTTGGCAGGGCCAAGTACGGTGTAGCCGGTCACGATGATTTCGATGTCTCCAGTCGGCATCTTCGGGTTCTTCGTACTCTCGGCGCGCTCGCGAACCTCGCCGGTAACGGCAAGGCAGGTTTCACTTCGGATTTCGTTGCGATTTGGGAATCGATTAGGATCAAGAACGAGTTGAACAAATCCAGTGCGGTCACGAAGATCGACGAAGAGAACTCCACCAAGGTCGCGAACGCGATGCGCCCAACCGTTGAGACTAACTTCTTGACCAGCGTGTTCGAGGCGGATTTCGCCACTTGTTTTCGTTCTTTGTACGAATCCCATAAGATATAGAGGATACCCGTGGGGTGCTCTACAGACTCGAAAAAGTGGTTCGTTGGTGCCCAACCGATAATCGGTTAGCACTGCTTGCGAGAGGAAGTGCAAATCGCCCTGGCAACTTTGACAGGGCTTGCGTGCTCAATTACTTACGCGCAACCTTCGTTGGTGCTGCTGCATCCTTCAGCGTTAGCAGATAGGATTGCAAAGCTTCGATTTCTTGCTGAGTACCGACCAGTGGTGGCATGTAGTATCGGTACGGCGAATCTAGCTTATGATCATGAAGCACCTTCAGGATATTTCCGATAGCCTTTGCGTCACGATCCGCAAGAAATGCCCTCATGGATCTGTATCCGCCGGCAGTGTGGCAGGACAAACACTGTCCCCGGAACATCGCTTTGCCAACTTCAACTTGCGAAGCGTCTTTTCCGGGCGACCACATCGACTTGGTGAGATAACCGTCTCGGTTAAAAGTATCGACTTCACTAATGCGAACACCGTTTGAATACATATGAGAACCGATCACATATGGTTTTCGAACGGCTTCTCGTGCGTATTCCGTGGAACCTGTAGCGGCAAGAGCGATGAACAATACCGACAACGCATGGCCGTAGGTCAGGTCTTTCGGGAACTTGTAGGCAAAGAAGTAAACGATGCCGACGATGGTTGCAGTGGAGATCACCGAGATAAGGGCAATGCGAGTGATTTGGGTGAATGCCCCAGATCCGATGGTGGTCATGCCTAGCTCGAGCAGATGCTGATTCTCTCGGGGAACCATATACAGGTACCAACCGAGCATGAATGGCATCAACACAAAAGCCGGAAGGAGCCAGCCTGCGCTCCACCGAATCATGGAAACTTTTGCCTTGCCAAAGGTGTCATCGTCGAGACGCGAGAAAGAAACAAGAGCCCAAACACCGGCTAGCGAAAGGCAGACCAACGTTCGCAAGATCAGGCTTGGCCAGTAGGTTGGGTTAAAGAAAGCGTTCCAGAAGTAAGCCGATTCGTGTCCGGTCCCGGCAGCCTTGAGCCATGTTGTGCCCGGCGTCAGCATGAACGTCAGAATGCCGTTGATGATGACCAGAGTGCATACAGAAGCGACCGCGTACAGATTGCCGACCTTCATATGCAGTTTGTCTGGAATGCGTCGCCAGGTGTAGTAATAAACCGCAGCGGCTGAAAGCTCGACGATGAAGAACACCCACTCAATGGCCCATCCAAACACGAAGTTATGTATCAGGGTGCTCGTTGCTTCTGGTTGGATCAACCCAATGGCAAACCAGATTCCAACTCCTGATACTGCGCCGAAGACACCGGTGAGTACGAGAAAGAACTTCGAATGTCTCTCCAAAATCGGGAGCCAATCGCGGCGATTCTCGCGAATCGCCTTTGCCTCGGCAACGGCTAAGTAGATTCCGCCGCCTACGGCAAAGTGCGAGATCATAACATGGAAGATCGCGATGATGCCGATGACCCACGGCAAACCAATTCCTGGAACTTCCCAGACTGGATAATTCATAGTTGTGCCTCCATTCCTCCTTAAGCGAGCACGTATCCCAAAATTGTAGTTAACACCAGAACCGTGACAACAAAAATGCCGAAGTAAGTTGCCCTTTTGGCGACGAGGCCACCCTTGGTTTTGACATCGTAAAACGGAATCAGAACCCAAAGAATCAATCCGAGAGCAAACAGAGTCATACCTGCCGCTTCACCAAGGAAACCTGGAACGAGCTTTCCGATGACCTTTAGCGTTGCAAACTGACTCATGAAATACCACTCAGGATGAATTCCAACCGGGGCTGGGCTGAGCGGATCGCCCATTTTTCCAAGCTGAGGTGGAAAGAGCGAAGCCATGATCGCGATAGCATTCAGAGTCATCAACCACATGCCCAGGTCTTTGGCCAAGAAGTTTGGAAAGAACGGAATGGATTTTCGCTCTTGTTCGGGTTTCTCTTCTTCGCTCGGCGGGACGGCATTCCCATGCTTCTGAACCAACCATAGGTGAAGCCCCAAAAGTGGAAGGTAAAGCAAAGGCAAGATGACGACATGTAGCGCGAAGAATCTTTGCACCGTTACGTCAGAAACTTCGAGTCCTCCTCGAAGCAGATTCGCTATGGTTTTGCCGAGAACAGGTAGAGCTTCGGGGGTTGCCAGGCCAATCTTCGTGGCGAAGTAAGACAACTCGTCCATTGGGAGCAGGTAGCCACTAAATCCAAAAGTAAGGCCAAGAAGTAGAAGCAGAATCCCTGACCACCAGCCAAACTCTCTTGGTCTCCGATACGCCTTCATAAAGAAGACACTGAACATGTGAATCAGGACCGAGATTAAGAAAATGGTTGCGCTCCAGTTATGAGCAGAGCGAATCAGCCAGCCAAAATGAATGTCATAGGTAATCTGTCGGACAGAGTCATAAGCCTCGGGCCCAGGCTTGAAGTAGATCAGTAGCATGATGCCAGTAACCACCTGGCAGATAAAACAGAACAGCGAAATGCCGCCCCAGTAATACCAATAAGAGTATCGGTGAAGAGGCACTTTCTTTTTCGCCGCAAATGCGCGCAGTTCTCCCAAAGAGAGCCTTTCGTCGACGTAGTCAAGAATCTTGCTCATGGTTCTCCTTAAGAAGCCCTCGAAACGAGGACCGAGCCTTTTTGGACTTTCACAACGTACTTGGTAAGCGGTTTCGGAGGCGGTCCGCCGATGTTCTCGCCGGTGTGAGCATCATAAACGCCTCCGTGGCAAGCGCATTGAATCTTGCCGGTTTCTTTCTTGTACTGAACCGTGCAACCAAGATGCGTGCACACAGCGTTGAGCGCCACCCATTGATCGTCATCGTGATGAATCAGAAGCGCAGGGTATGGACCAAACTTGAACATCATGGCGCTCCCCTTTGGCAGTTCGTTGGCTTTGTCCAAGGTGACGTCTTTGACTGCGGCAAGGATTTGCGCCTTTTCGACGGGAGAGTTTAGGTAGCGGTAGACCGGGTAGCCGATTGCACCCGCATAGGCGAGACAGACCCCACCAACGGCAACTTTTACAAACGCTCGTCGGCTGACCCCTTCTTCTTGTTCGACTTCATCGGCTTTCTGGTTTGTCAGTTCTTCGCTCATGCTAACACCTCCTCTGAATTGCCTTTTGCCCGTTTCATCACACTCAATAACCATCCTAAGGTGCCGAGTCCGGCAACAAAGAGGATAAGGAATAGCCCGATGACAAACCAGTTGCTCGATTCAACGCGATTGAAGACGTCAAATCCTTTGCTGGCAAGCGTTAAGTCGCGAATTTGATCGCGAACGAGTACCGCTCCAGCAATGCTTAAGAACGTTGTCACCGGAGCTGTCCATCCGAGCCACAAACTAGGAGTTGCCTTTCTTAGATGCAAAACGGCGATGATGAGCGTAACGACTGCGCATATTCCCCAAAGAGCAGTTCCAACTTTATTGAGTGCAGACCCAGAGAGGGCTTGTTGTATTTCGAGCGGCTGTTTAGCGATGACTCGAAAGCCGAATCCGATCTGAACGAGAACTCCTGCGATGGTGAATTGAGTTCCGAGCTTTTGGAGAACCTTCTTTGTGCCCGTTTCGATAGTCGAAAGGTTACTGTTGAGAGCTATCCAGCATCCCCCTGCAATCAACCCGCCAAACATCATGAATAGCCATCTGGGCATCATGGTGACTTCGTGCGGAATGCCCTGAAGTCCCGTTGCTGTTTTGGCGTACATGCCCGGCCAAGCCTCTGGTTTGAGCATTAAGGTCATCGCCATCGTGTAGATTTGGCCGATACCCGCTGCCAGCATCAAAGCCACAAAGGCTTGCCAACCGACCGATTTACCTTTGCTGGCCCTGTCGGAAACGACATAGAGCAGATAGTAAGCCGCCATCAGCTGAAACACAATGCTCAACCACATCACAGCGATGAGTACAGTGCTTGTGTAAATCGCTCGTCCATAGAGAACTTGCAGGAAGAGTAGCGGCGGCACGCCAAGATTAATCACGTAGGTCATCACGATCGGGATTCGACGAGCGATGACGGAGAGTGCGGTCTTAGCGCTTGGGTCCGAGTGCTTCCTGACTCGGTAGTTCAATATCAGCACCGCGACTAGGCTTCCAATGAGAACTTGGACGGCAAAGAAGTGTAAAGCCATTGTGAGTAGGCTTAGCACCTTCATCAGCCATACCGGCGCTGGAATCGGTATGGGATCGAGACGTGGGAATTCCATAGATTGTGCTCACCCATCTCATCAACCTAGGCTGATGGGACCTTAGGAAGAATAGCTTTGCCCAGATGAGAGAACTTGTCATGGTTTCTATGTCCAAGTTTTTAGGGACATCTGGCCGTCAGAATTTGACTTGGGCTGTTGGTTTGGGTTCTGGGTAGAACTGCCATGAATGTTTGCGTACGTCATCCCAGTCTATGGGTTTGATCTTGGCGGACTCGAAAGAAAGAAGCACTTCTGTTTGACCAAGATTCTTCCATAAGATTTTTGAGCTGCGCATTGGCAAAGTGCGAACAAGCTTGGTCGGCTTACTCGCGCCAATAGAGCCGTGGTACTCAGCGATGTGCAGTTGAACGCCATCAGAAGTTAGCTTCCACGCGCCCCTTTCATGGATCGTTGGCACGGGTTTGCTTTGCTCACCGATCCACCAGTCAGTCGATTCGTATGTGTGGTTAGAATACAGGTTCAAAATGACTTGACAGTTAGATTCTTTGACTGTTTTCCAGGTCCCTGGTTTTGCCGTGCAGCCTACGAAAGATACTGCACTGCAAGCAAGAAAGAGTAGACGCGCTAGGTTTGGAATGTTGGAAGAGTTTGATCTTTGAGGTGAGATCATACTGCTGTTTAGAAAAGCCCAACGTAGACGGTTAGTTGTGTAGTTATTGTTTGCTAGGTTGTGTCCCATGATTGAGGTTTCCTGTGTTTGGTAGCTCGATGATCTGGCGGAAGGGTTATCTTTAAGCCCACTACGCGAATAGTAGATTGGGAGGTCCTAAATGCATCTGGGCTTGTACTTGTCAGAGTCTCTTATTTGCTTGAATCGTAATGTGATAGTGTTGGCGCTAGGTGTTGAGTCGCCTGAACCGATACTGTGGTCGAATTGTAAATATCAGGAATGTCAAAGTTGCTTGCTGTTTGGGTTCCAAAAGACGCCAGAAATGACGAACAATTGAGCGCCTCATAAATCTGTGCTCTCCTCACCATAAAGTGTTCAGCGATTCTTTTCGAAGTGCGACCATAGGCACAAAAGCTATTTGTTATCCACACTGGTCAGTCAGATAGCCCCAAGCTTGTGCTCAGCAAAACAAGAACTGCTTATTTGTAGTCGAAAACAATGACACGACATTATTGACAGGCAAAATCTTGACGTGACATAGAGGGGGAAATCGCCCAACAATGAGATCACCGTGAAACCGTCTGAGCAGTGGAGCACACTTGACGGCACCGAAGCCGCAGCGTCGGTTGCCTTTCGGACCAACGAGGTCATCGCAATTTATCCCATTACGCCTTCATCGGGCATGGGGGAACTCTCGGATGCGTGGGCAGCCGCTCACAAGCTGAATATCTGGGGGAATACGCCGCTCGTGCAACAAATGCAGAGTGAAGGAGGCGCCGCCGGAGCTGTTCATGGCTCTTTGCAGGCGGGTGCCTTAACAACGACGTTTACGGCGAGTCAAGGCTTGCTCCTCATGATCCCCAATATGTACAAGATTGCGGGTGAGCTGACAAGTACCGTTTTTCACATTGCTGCAAGATCTCTTGCAGCCCAAGGACTCTCCATTTTTGGCGATCACAGCGACGTGATGGCCGCTCGTGCCACCGGTTGGGCTATGCTCTTCGCCGGTTCGGTACAAGAGGTGATGGACTTTGCGCTTGTGTCGCAAGCGTCCACACTGAAGTCACGAGTCCCGTTCTTGCACGCATTTGATGGATTCAGAACTTCTCACGAAGTCAACAAGGTTGTTCCTCTCTCCGACGACCAGATTCGTGCGTTGATCGATCAAGAACTCATTAATGCTCACCGGGACCGTGCTCTGAATCCTGATAAGCCGTTTATCCGTGGCACCGCTCAAAACCCCGACGTATATTTCCAAGGGCGAGAAACGGTCAACCCATACTATGCCGCCGTTCCAGGGATTGTTGAGGGCTACCTCGACAGACTGGCAGAGCAGACTGGTCGTAAATATTCGCTCTACGAGTATGCAGGCGCGCCTGATGCTGAGCGTGTCATCATCGCGATGGGCTCTGGCATCGAAACCATCGAGGAGACTGTCGATCACCTAAACGCAAGCGGCGAGAAAGTTGGCCTCGTCAAGATTCGACTTTTCCGTCCGTTTGCAATTGATAAATTCGTAGCCTCTCTCCCATCTACGGTTCGATCCATTGCAGTATTGGACCGCACGAAGGAGCCAGGAAGTACGGGCGAGCCTCTCTATCAAGATGTCGTCACAGCGATTGCGGAAGCGGTTGCGAGTGGGACATCCAAGCTTTCTGGCTTCCCGAAGATCGTTGGTGGGCGTTACGGCTTAGCAAGCAAAGAATTTACTCCGGCGATGGTCAAGGCTGTGTTCGATGAGATCGCAAAGCCAGAACCGAAGAATCACTTCACGGTCGGCATTTTCGACGACGTTAGCCACACGAGTATCGACTTCGATCCGAGTTACTCAATCGAAATGCCCGATGTTCGACGAGCATTGTTCTACGGGCTTGGAGCTGACGGAACTGTTGGTGCCAACAAGAACTCGGTCAAGATCATCGGTGAAGAAACCAAGAACTTTGCACAGGCTTACTTTGTTTACGACAGCAAGAAGTCAGGCGCGGTCACAGTTTCACACCTGCGCTTTGGTCCAAGACCGATCCGGGCTCCTTACCTCATCGAAGAAGCTCACTTTGTAGCCGTTCACCAGTTCGGCTTGCTAGAGCGTTATCGCCCCTTAGAAAGGGCGATGAAAGGTGCGACTGTTCTCATTAACAGCCCATTTGGCCCCAATGAGGTGTGGGATGAGTTGCCCGTTGACGCTCAAGAGCAAATCGTTAAGAAGGGACTTAAGCTTTTCGTGTTGGATGCGTACAAGGTAGCCCATGAAGCAAAGCTAGGTGTTCGAATCAACACCATCATGCAGACCGCATTCTTCAAACTCAGTGGCGTTTTGCCAGAGGAAGAGGCGATCAGTCTGATCAAGAAGGCGATCAAGAAGACCTATATGAAACGAGGTCAGGCAGTGATTGAGCAGAACTTTGCTGCTGTTGACGAGGCACTCAAACACTTGCATCCTGTTTCGGTTCCGAGTGAGGTTACGAGCAAAAAGCCAGCCTTCGAAGTCATTCCAGAGGATGCTCCTGACTTCATCAAGAACGTCACCGGCATGATGATTGCGGGTCGAGGCGACGAGATTCCTGTGAGCATGATGCCTGCAGATGGAACCTATCCGTCGAGCACTTCTCAATACGAGAAGCGAGGCATCGCCACAGCATTGCCAGAGTGGGATCCAGACATTTGTATTCAGTGCGGGAAGTGTGTTTTGGTTTGCCCGCACGCCGCGATTCGAGCTAAGATCGCGAGTCAAGAAGACGTCGCCGCTGCCCCGACCGGGATCCAAAGCGCCGTTCCGAAGTGGAAAGGCATGGAAGACGGTAGGTATATCCTCAAGGTCTCTCATGAGGACTGCACGGGTTGTTCGTTGTGCGCAGAAGTCTGCCCTGCAAAGGACAGAACGAATCCTGAGCATAAGTCGCTCGATATGAAACCTCACGTGGTTGCAAAGGGCGAGGACACCGAGGCTTGGGACTTCTTTATGAACCTCTCGGATAAGCCAAAGTCCTCCGAGGTGATCCGATACAACACGTTGAAGAACGTTCAGTTACTCCGACCCTTGTTCGAGTTCAGTGGAGCTTGTTCAGGATGCGGAGAAACACCGTATATCAAGCTGTTAAGTCAGCTGTTTGGTGAGCACACCATCATCGCCAACGCAACGGGATGTAGCAGCATCTTCGGTGGAAACTTACCGACCACTCCGTACACGGTGAACAAGGAAGGCAGAGGTCCAGCTTGGGCGAACTCGCTATTCGAAGATAACGCCGAATTTGGAATGGGAATGCGTCTGGCCCTCGATGCTCAAAATGATCGAGCCAGAAAACTCCTGCAGAAGATGGAACCGGAACTGGGAAGCGAACTCGTTGATGCGCTCAGGGCACCCGTTGTCCACGAAGTTGGCGGACGCAATGCAAAGCGTGTTTGCGTTGAGGATCTTAAGTCTCGACTAAGAGAGCTAGGATCAGACGAGGCAGTTAGCCTTCTTGAGGTTGCCGATTCGCTCGTTGAAAAGAGCGTTTGGATTATCGGCGGTGATGGATGGGCTTACGACATTGGTTTTGGTGGACTCGACCACGTCCTTGCAAGTGGCTCAAACGTGAAGGTTCTTGTCCTAGACACCGAGGTGTATAGCAACACCGGTGGTCAGGCAAGCAAATCGACCTCACGTGGTGCAGTCGCGAAGTTCGCAAGTGGCGGAAAGCGTGCTCCAAAGAAAGATCTCGGCCGAATGGCCATGAGCTACGGAAATGTCTATGTTGCGCAGGTATCGCTCGGAGCGAACGATGCACAAGTGCTTAAGGCATTTCTAGAGGCGGAGGCATATCCTGGCCCCGCAATCATCATTGCTTACAGTCACTGCATTGCTCATGGCATCGACGTATCCCATGGGCTCCAGCAGCAAAAGAAGGCAGTCGATTCCGGTTACTGGCCTCTGTATCGCTTTGACCCAAGACGCGTCGAAGAGGGCCTGAACCCGCTTCAACTCGATAGCAAGACACCCACCCTTCCTCTCAAGGATTACTTGTATAGTGAAGGTAGATTCAAGCAGCTCATTCAAGCCGATCCCGACAGCGCAGCCGAGTTACTTCGACTAGCGCAGGAAGACGTCGAGACTCGATGGGCAGTCTATCAAGGACTGGCTGAATCTCTTGCTCATCAAGTTGAGTAGGGATCCGGAACCATGAAGCTTTCGACGCAATATCTTGGCTTAGAGCTAAAAAGTCCGCTAGTAGCCTCCGCTTCGCCGCTATCAAAGTCTCTCGATGGCATTCGCCGTCTAGAGGACGCGGGGGCATCAGCCATCGTCATGTTCTCCCTCTTTGAAGAACAGATCAACGGTGATCAGCGTTCCTTCGACCACGATATGCAGTTTGGTACGGATACGCACGAAGAGGCTCGCAGTTTTGTTCCGAGCAAGGGCTCATTTCCAGTTACTCCAGAGAGCTATCTTGAAATGGTCCGTCAGGCAAATGCGGCTGTGGATGTTCCGATCATCGCAAGCCTAAATGGTGTCAACAAGGGCAAATGGGTCGAGTACGCCAACCAGCTTGAGCAAGCAGGAGCGGCTGCAATTGAACTCAATCTTTACAAGATTGCGTCCGATCCAGGGGTGCTTGCCGCCGAAGTGGAGCGAAAGCTGCTATCGGTAGTTCGGGCTGTCAAGGCGCAGGTCAAAATTCCGGTCTCTGTCAAGATTTCACCGTTCTTCAGCAGCTTGCCCAACATGGCTCGGGGTCTGAGCCTGGCCGGTGCCCAGGGCATTGTCATGTTCAATCGGTTCTATGAACCTGATTTTGATCTTGATAACTTGGAAGTCATGCCTCGGCTCACGTTGAGTTGTTCTGACGATCTTCGCTTGCCGTTGCACTGGACCGCGATCCTGTTCGGCCGAGTGGATGCCGACTTAGCTCTTTCGGGTGGCGTACACACGCATCTTGATGCGATCAAAGCGATTGCGGCTGGGGCGAAAGTTGCGATGGTTGCTTCAGAACTATTGAAGAACGGAGCGGACCGTCTGGGGCAGATGGAGAAAGCGATGTCTCACTGGATGGAAGAGCATAAATATGAGTCTCTCAACCAGCTTCTCGGAAACATGTCTTACCTGCGAGTTGCTGATCCGGGAACCGTAGAGCGAGCCAGCTACATCAAAGAGTTGGGATCTTTTAAGTCAGAAATGCCTGCTTTCATTCCACAGTAGAATCAAAGCTGGTCCGTTTTTGCGAGGACGCGCACAAGTGAGCCGAGATCACGCGTGCGCGTCCTTTTTCGCTTTTCAGTCCGGGTTTACTAGCGCTGAAATGGCATCAAATCTTGGCTACGATGACACCCCTATTATTCCTGGTACAAAATGGCACGTCCATGACGGAAACCGACCTCAGCCCAAGGTCGTTACGCCAGGATCAAACAGCACTCAGGATCAACCTGGTGTTCCTCCTTCTGACGCTATTGTCTTGTTCGATGGAACCAGCCTCGACGGTTGGGTGAAGGCTTGGGAAGAAGGCCCTGCTGCTTGGAAAGTTGAAAACGGGTACATGGAAGTCGTTCCCGGCACTGGCAACATCAAGACCGCAGCAAGCTACGGCGATATTCAGCTTCACGTTGAAATGACGGCTCCGACGGTCATCAAAGGTGAAGGACAAGGTCGCGGGAACAGCGGAATCTTCTTGTTCGGCAAATATGAAGTTCAAGTCTTGGACAACTACGAGAACCCGACTTATCCCGATGGTACCGTTGGCGCTTTGTACGGCCAATATCCGCCATTAGCCAATGCAATCCGAAAGCCGGGCGAGTGGAATACCTACGACATTATCTGGCAAGGACCTAGATTTGATGGTTACAAGGTCGTCGTTCCCGCTCGAGTGACCGTTATTTTCAACGGCGTAGTGCTTCATCACGCCGTCGAGCTTCAAGGCCCAACTGAGCACAGAATATTGGCGGGATATACCCCTCACGCACCTTACGGACCTATCGAACTACAGGATCATGGCGACCTCGTTCGATTCCGCAATATCTGGCTTCGCGAACTCAAGGGTTACGACTACTAAGCAAAACCCGACCTCCTGGGTGTTTGCGATACCCAGGAGGCGCGCTTACCAGCTTCTAGGCACAACGAAATCGACCTTGATCGTATCGCCCTCAGAACCCTGGACCATTTTCGATGGAGCAACCTTTGGGTCAGGAATGGAGATGATGTACAGAAGGTGTTTGCCTGCTGGGATTCTCAAACGATAGTTCCCTCTCGAATCTGCAGTTGCGTATCCACCTAAAGCAGTACTCATCTGGTTCAGTGGGCGGTCACATCCGACTTGAAATGATAAGGAAGGGATTTTTCCGTCTGCGTACCGGATGCTCCCAGTGACAAGAACCCCCTTTTTGAGTTCGAAATGTTGGTTTGGGACGTCTTTGCCCTCTACTACTTGAATGTTCTCGATCGGAGCTGCAACGGAATTTTGCGATCTCTCCTGTCCGATGTTCACGATCTGAGCCGAGTACACGCCGGGACGCACTCCGGTGAGTCGATATTTTCCCTGATTGTCGGTTGTTGCCACCGGAACAATTGAGTAGGGAACCGAGCTATGAGCCGAGAGCTGAACGGTTTGCCCTGATACGGGTTTCCCGTTCAATGTGACGATTCCTGAAACGGTTGCCGACCTCGTTAGGGTAATCGCACCGGAAATTCGCCCGTTTTGAGCAGCGACTGATCCATACCACGGTTGCCGGCAGTAGTTCGGATCCCACGTGTCAATCTCTAATTTGAAGTTATCTGGGCAATCTGCAAAGGTAACCCATCCGTCTCGATTGGAAACCGCTGAGAAGAATTGCCGCCAATCCGGGCGAGTGTTGAGCGTGGTTTGCGTGGGTTTAGTCGGAACAAAATTTCGAACGAACACTTTCGCGCCAACGGCTGGGCGACCCGACGTATCGACGAGTAACGCCGTCACGTTCTTACCCTTTTGAGAGAGCTTGACGGTTACCGCCTGTTGCTCTTTCTTCACGAAAGCAAAGACAGGTTGGTACCCTGGCTTATAAACCCAAACCCCGTCAATATCCAAGCTCTTCGTAGAAGACCAAGGTCGTGATTCAGCTTCTCGGAAGCTGGCTTTTGTTGCGACATAGGTTCCTTTCGCATTTGTTATTCCGTCGGGCGGGGCGACTTGGCCGACAATCATCGGCTGACTGACTTCGAAAAGAAGATGTGCGCCACTCAAAGGAAGCTTGTTTGGCCCCAGGACGGTTACTTTCAACGGACCGTGCCAACCAGGACGGTTCGAGTTCACCACCGCGATTGCCGCTTCTGGAGCTTGAACGGGGAGAGTTTGCTCTGATCCGTTCTTTGGTTCCGTCTGTGCGCTGGCGATCTTAACGGCACCAAGAATACTAGCAGTAATCACTGCTATACATCCTCCGATCCATACAACCCTTCGATGGACAGCCCCTCTTTTGCGGCGAGGATCGATGATAGCAAGGAGTCGAGTCTTAACGACTGGGTGATTTGCCATGCAAACCATCAAAACGCGTTGCCTTTTCGCCGCGCGGGCGATTTCGAGGAGTTCATCCGCGTATTTTTCTGCGTTGAACCCACGAGCAAGAACCATGTCGTCACATGCGAACTCGCTATCCGAACGCATCCATCTTGCTCCGAGCCAGACGAGCGGGTTGAACCAGTACATGGCACAAGCGACCTGAGCCACCATCTGACATAGCCAATCCCGCCTCACAATGTGGGCCATTTCGTGAGCCACAACCAATTCCATTCGTTCGTTGGACCACTGCCTTGCACTCGTGGGAAGCAGAATGATTGGCCTAAAGAAGCCGATAGTAGCTGGAACTGCTAATTTATCCGTTTCTTTGAGTTTTGTTTTTCCAGTGGTGTCAAATCGACGTGAATCGCTGATAGGTTTTACGGTCAATGAGAGGTGCCATGCCGCGATTAGTCGAATCACGAGAGGCACGAGCATCATGCAGAGACCACCCAGGTAAACCACGACAAGCACAAAATATGGGTCGATAGTGTCAGGTATCTCCGTAGGCTGTGCAAAGCTCGATGGATCGGGAGTGGAAATAGGCTCGGTCGCAAAGAGGCCACTTTCGACGACTTGAATCCTCCGCAACGAAGCAGGAATCTGGACCTCTACCTTGGGAGCCTTGAGGCTAGAGAGTGGAAGCACGATTAGCCCGCTCATCGCCAAAAGCCAGACGGCATGACGCCACGAAGCGGACCGCTTCCGAAGAAGGATCGAGAGCATGGTGGCCGCAGAGGTGATGAAAAACCCTTTGATTGCGAGTTCGAAAAGGAGGGAAGCGTTATCCATTGTTTTGCCTCTTCTGCTTTGCCTCGTCTAAAATGGCTTGCAGTTTGTCGATGTCCTCGTCAGTCAGGTCGGTCTCCTTGGCCGAAAGGAGTGTGGTCAGCGCTTTGTCCAAACTTCCGTCGACGAAAGTTTGTAAAAAGCGCTGCATGGCTTGTTTCGCGGCGTTAGGCTTTGGTTTTGCTGGTCGATAGGCATAGCGCCCTTCTAGGTCAAATCGAACAAGGAGCCCCCTTTCTTCAAGGACTCTAAGCTGGGTGCGAACGGTGGAGTTTGACGGCTGACCTGGAAGCTGTTGCTCAAGATCACTGGCTGTAATCGTCCCCTGCTTATAAGCGATATCCATGATTTGCTGGAATCTCGCGCTCAAATAGCCATGCTGTTTTGCCATGTGAGTTATAAATATAACGCAGAAAAAACCAAAGGGCGTTATTTTTATAACGTCATCGTGAATTGTCGCCAAAAAGGCAGTCTGTCGCTTCCATCAAAGATGAGACATTGCCAAACACGTAGAATGAAGAGAAGTTGAGTGCGCGTAATCGACCCAGGACGGATCAAGTTGCCGAGAAGCTGAAGTTGCTTCCTGGCGATCCCGGTTGCTATATCTATAAGGATGAGAGCGGCAATGTCCTGTATGTCGGAAAAGCCATCTCCCTCAAGAATCGGGTTCGGACCTATTTTCAAGAATCCACCAAGCACGGACCCCGCATTGCCCGCTTGGTCACCAAGATTCGAGATATCGAGTGGATTGTTGTCGAAACTGAGGTTGAGGCTTTGGTGCTGGAATGCAACCTGATCAAGCAGCACCGTCCGCCCTATAACGTTCGGATGCGCGACGATAAGTCGTATCCATATATCGCGATCACGAAGGAAGCTTTCCCAAGAGTTTTATTCACTCGACGCGTGCGTCGCGACGGTAGCAAATATTTCGGCCCGTACACATCCGCGTTTGCGGTGCGAGACACCCTTCAACTGTTGCACAAAATCTTCCCACTGATCCCTTGCGGAAAGAGCTTTAGCGGCGAAGAGGTTCAACGCCCCTGTCTGTACTACCATTTGGGCCGATGTTTGGGGCCATGTGCAGGGCTGGCCAATCGAGTGGAGTATCAAGGCGTTTTGAACCAAGTCGAGCGGTTTCTGAACGGCAAAGAGGAAGCCATTGCGGAGGATCTTCGCGGCGAAATGACCGAAGCAGCCGAGGCGCTGGATTTTGAAAAAGCGGCAAAGATACGCGACCAAATTCAGGCGATAGAGAATGTTCTGCAACGGCAAAAGGTTGTGATGGACAGCGATGTTGACCAAGACGTCATTGCGGTGGTGAAGGATGATCGAGGTGCCGCAATTCAGATGCTGTACATACGAGGGGGCAAACTCATTGGTCAGCGGCAGTATGTGCTGGATGGTGCGAGCGAAGCGCCACCCGCCGAAGCTGTCCAGCAGTTTGTGAAGCAATACTACGCCGAAGCTCCCGACGTTCCGCGCGAAATTTTGCTACCCGTCGAAATTGAGGAGCGGAACATCGTCCAGTCTTGGCTTCGTCAGCGCCGGGGCAGTGCCGTGACTGTTGAGGTGCCTCAGCAAGGCGAAAAGATGAGGCTGGTCGATATGGCTGCGGCCAACGCCGAGCAAGCGCTCAATACGTTCGCAATGGAACTTCAAGCCAAAGAGCAGTGGACCGAAGATGCGATTACCCAACTACAAGAAGCGCTTGGGTTGGCAAATCCGCCCCTGAGGATTGAAGGCTACGACATTTCGAATATTCAGGGAACGGCTCCCGTCGGCTCAATGGTGGTGACCGAGAACGGAGAGGCTGCGAAGGCCGAGTATCGCCGATTCAAAATCAAGTGGCATCCTGAAACACCGAACGACTTCGCGATGATGAACGAGGTTCTGATGCGGCGGTTTCGAGCCTATTTGGACGGGCAAGAGAAGTTCCAAAAGCTTCCCGATCTGATCATGATCGACGGTGGCAAGGGGCAGCTCGGGGCGGCGCTCAAAGCCAGAGATGACCTTGGACTGACGGTTCCTATGGTCGGACTTGCGAAGCGGCACGAACTCATTTACCTACCGATTCTGGGTGAGAGTTTGGTCGCGCCGGAAGACAAATGGGTTTACCACCCCGATAGCGGACACGAAGACGAAGCCAGCCGTTTGAATGAAGATCGGCCGCCAACTGGCCCTCTCGCGCCGAAGGGTTCGGGCATTTCGCCGACCTACACATTTCGCGAGATTGAGCTGCCGCTGAATTCGCCGGGATTGATGCTTCTTCGCAAGTTGCGAGATGAAGCTCACCGGTTTGCGATCACTTTCCACAGGAAGATTCGGGACAAGCGCATGAACGGCTCCGCGCTTGAAGAGATTCCGGGCGTGGGTCCCAGGCGCAAGAGGCTCCTTTTGCGAACGTTTGGCTCTCTTGAGGGTATCCGGCGCGCGACGGTTGACGAAGTAGCGGCAGTGCCCACAATGACCAAGGTCTTGGCGGACAAAGTCAAAGAATATTTGTCCGAAGCGTAGGCCGTGGGCTATATTTGAGCTTGAGCCATGATCGAGACCCCTCTGTACGGAAAGTTTATTGGCGAAAATAAACGTCTCGTTTTTATCGCGCCGCCGCCCTATCAAGTGTTGGTTAAAGGCTGTGTTGGCGGTGGAGCACTAATGGCTTTGTATGGGTTTTATTGCTCGGTTACCGGAACCGAGCCCATTCAGCTTTATCCGGCATGGTGGTTCTATATCGGCGGCATGGTCGCTGTGGCCGGGTTTTTAGCCGCGCTATCGCTGCAAAGCATGAGCTTCGACCTTCGTGAGAAGCATTACAAGCGGCGTCAGGGGCCGGGTGTTTTTCCCGTCACGACGCATGGCTCGGTTTCCGAACTCGATGCTTTGGTTCTCATCGCAGAGCCAAATCCGCTGATGGTTGCAAACGGCGTGACTTACCACCTCGTGCTCCATTGGAAGGGTCAGCGACAGCCGCCAATGGTCGTCCAGCAAGACACGCGTCAGGTTCGCCCTGGGGACCCATTGAATGCGGCCGCGGTTCAGCTTTTGCAACGCGGGATGTCGTACGCAAGCGCCATCGGCATTCCGTTTTACGATAATTCCCACTTCCCGTCGACGAATCCATCTTCGATTTTCCGCAGGTATTAATTTGGTCGGCGTTGGCCCCTCACCCTATCCCTCTCCCCAAAGGGGCGAGGGGACCAGATGGAATCGCCTTTTTCCTTTAAACTGAGATTGAGAGAAGGGAATCAGTCTCTCGCTACCTTTCTTCTGGACCCTCGCCCCTTTGGGGAGAGGGCAGGGTGAGGGGTGTTTCACGGATGTTCAGAGGAATCAATTTTGAGAAAACCCGGAAAAAGCAGGTAACGATTCTTCAAGTGATCCCCAAAGACAAAGCCACACAAAAAGCCCCCCTCTCCAGTTGAGGAGAGGGGGGCAAAGGAGGCGCTAGACCAACAGTTTGATCGTGATGATCTCGAACGGTTTGTAGTCCACCGTCACTCGACCATCGACGACTTCGAGTTCGCCGATGCTGTTCTCGTCGAGGTCGCAAAGGACGGCGCCTCTTAGGGCGCGTGCGCAGGTCAGTTCGGTTCGTCCACGAGCGTTGTGGCACTCGTATAGTCGAACGATGATGTCGTTGCTGTCTTCGGCCTTCTTCACCGACTCAATAACTACGTTTCGATCTTCGCAACCGACGAGGACCGGAAGAACGCCGTCGTCACCCACCGACGACTCGAGCAGAGCGTGTCGGACAGGTGCGTTGAGCGCGTAGGCGGCTTGAACGATTCCTGCATAGTTGTACGGACCGAAGTGCGGAACCACCGTATAGGTGAACCGATGAACGCCCATATCCGCTACTGGATCTGGAGCCTTCGGCGAGCGGAGCAAGGTAATTCGCATCACGTTTCCGTGAATGTCATGACCGTACTTGCTCTCGTTGATGAGGGCAACGCCTTGATCGGCTTCGCTCAGGTCAACCCACTTTTGAGCGCAAACTTCGAACTTAGCCATGTCCCAACTGGTGTTCATGTGGGTCGGGCGCTCGACGTTTCCGAACTGAATTTCGTAGGTTGCGCGCGGTGAGTTGACGGCGACCGGGAAGGCCACCTTCAGCATCTTGTCGTCTTCTCGCCAGTCGATTTCGGTGTCGAAGCGGATGCCCGGCGTTGGGCCGAGGCTGATTCGCTGCTTGATCGTCGACTTGCCAAATCGCTTGACTACCTCGACGGCGACGCGGACCGGGCCTTTCTCGACGATTTCAAAGCTCTCGCTCTTGACGAGGTCAACACTGGTTTCGTAGCTGAACACGTCCACGTCCCATGCCGACCAGAAGTTTGGCTTGTCGTCGAACAACTGGAACATGTTGCCGAGCTTTCCTGCTTCCAGGAATTCGGTTCCATCTTCGAGGCTCTGAATCGACGTGATGTTGCCGTTGCCGTCGAACTTGACGACAATCTCGTCGCTCTCGATGCGTCGGTTGCTGATCTTAAGTCGGCGCTTGGTAGAAGGAGTGCCTTCGGTCAGGTCGCCAACCACGACGCTACCGAGCGAGGCGGTTGGGCTGGCGAAGATGAGCTTTCGCTCGCCGAATTCTTCGATCAGCTGCAACGCAACGGTCTCTTCGGCGGTCACCAACACGGTCGGAACGATCTCTTCTGACCAAGGAATGCTGCCTTGCGACACCATCTCTGAGTTGTGGAAGAGCGCGACCGGTCGCGACATCTTGCTGGTGTCAATCGCGCTACCAATCTTCTTCAGGCTGGAAGTGATGATGGATTCACCGATCTTGAAGACCTCTGCATAGTCCACCTTCGAGTCCTCATAGACCTCGGTGACCGAAGATCCAGGGATGATGTCGTGGAACTGGTTCAGAAGAACGAGCTTCCAAGCCTTCTCAAGATCTTCAGCCGGGTACGCGGCAGGGAAGTCCGGCGAGAAGCAGGAGAGTAACTCGGCGTCGCGAAGTAGGAATTCGCTACGTCGGTTCCCGGCCTTGTTTGCCGCTTGTGAGGTGTACGTGCCTCGGTGAAGCTCAAGATACAGTTCACCGGTCCAGGTGAGCAGGTCTCGGCTCTTGGCCTTCGCTTCCTTGAAGAAGTCGATGGCTTTCTTGCCGCTGGCAACCTCGGGGTAGTTCGGCGCCATTCGGCCACGTCGAAGCAACTCTAGGTGTCGCTCGGTTGGGCCGCCGCCACCGTCGCCAAATCCGAACACGTACAGTGACTGATCGGCACGGGCGTGATCCTTGTAGTTCTTAACCGAGTAGACAACTTCCTTTGGCTCGGCACTGGCGTTGTAGGTGTCGGCTGGCGGGAAGTGGCTCCAGATCTTGGTGCCGTCGATGCCTTGCCACCAGAAAGTGTGGTGAGGGAACTTGTTGAACTGGTTCCAAGAGATCTTTTGCGTCAGGAAGTATTTGATGTTGAACTTTGCCAAGATCTGCGGGAGAGCGGCTGAATAGCCGAAAACGTCCGGCAGCCACATGTCTTGGGTTTCGTAGTTGAAGTGCTTCTTGAAGTATCGTCGACCGTACAGGAACTGGCGAATCATCGACTCGGGGCCGGTGAGGTTACAGTCTGCCTCGACCCACATCGAACCGACGGGTTCCCATTGACCGCGCGCAACGGCATCCTTTACTCGCTGGAAAAGTGCTGGATATTCCTTTTCAAGCCACTCGTATTGGCTTGCCTGCGAATGAACGAATACATACTCTGGGTATCTCTCAAGAAAGCCCAACTGGGTCGAAGTGGTGTGAGCCATCTTCTTGTGGGTGATGTGGAGCGGCCAAAGCCAAGCCGTGTCCAGGTGAGCGTGACCAACTGGATAGATGGTGTGCTTATACTCGCCATTAAGAGTTCCCAAAGCATCTTTGATAATTCTTCGATACTTGGCGATTTGGTCAATTCCGTCTGCAGCAAACTGATTAACTACATCGTTAAGTGCTCGCAGAATTGTTAAGTAAGCTGGATCATTTTGATCGATAGTCTCAAGCAAACCAAGGCAGAACTCGAAGTCATAAACGAGGTCTTTGACTGCTGGATAAACGATAGCAATCTGAGCGTGTTCAACCTTTTCGGTGTAGCGAGATCGCGGTTTCTCTCGGCCGTGGCAGGTGGTTTCTTTGTTTCGGGTGTAGCTTTGAATATAGTATTCAACGTACTCGCCACCCTGAGCGACAGTATGTGTTTGGGCCACAGTGCCGCCTTCAAACCATCCATAGTCGCTATGCTGGATGTCAACGCCGCACCAGGGCGAGTTGTCCTTCCAAACGGTGCGCTCTCCGCCAAGGGCTGGAACGATGGCAACGTGATGGCCGCCGAAGTTCTCCGGCAATTGTCCTGAAATTTTGAACCAGAAGGTTGTGTATGCAGGGCCATATTCATAGCCGCTGGTGACTTCCTTCCAGGGGCCTTTCATTGCCTCGTTTTGGTCGTTGCAGGGGGTTTCGTTGATCTCGATCTTGAGGTCAGCCCGCTCACCATAGATAAGCGGCCGAAGGTCCATGCGTAGGAACGTTACAATTCGATTGCGGGTCAGGTCGGTGTGCTTGAGCATGAATGCCTCGATGCAGAGTGCAGTTTACTCACCAAGCACCCCGGTATTCCTTTCGTAAACGGGATATCTTTGACTGTCTGGACTCAGTTCGCGAACTTTGACAAGAACAGCCAGATTAGGTTCAGATTTGAGCTCTGGTTACGTATACCAGTTGTTCTTTTTTCGAGGAAGTTCGATTTCATATAAGGTGCCAGGGCTCTGCATTTGGGGGAATCAGGGATGCTCGGCCCTGGCAGTCTATTTACGCTGCCTTCTTCTTTTTCCTCAGAAGTCCAAGGGCCGGGAAACCGAGCGCTAGAATGGAGGCTGGCTCGGGAACCGCTTGCGTGACCTGGTATCGACCGTTGCAGAATCTATAGAGCATGTAGTGACCAGGATCAGTCAAGTTGGAGAGTCGTGAACGCTCAATGACACCGTCTGGGTTTCCATAGGAGCCAGCCGAATAATCGCCTAGGTGGATTCCTGTGGTCACCGAGTTATCGTTCTGAGCAATCGGCGCATTTTCGTAACCGAAAATGATGTCTCCTGCAAGGAAGTTCTGACCGGCAATGGTGGTGTTATTCCCGACTAAAATTGCCTGAAATGTCTGACGAGCGGATGAATCACCGAAGTGGGTGACATCCCACGTCACGCCGTAATAGTTCGAGGTTGATGTTTCGACGATCTTCGACGTCGAGCCTTGAACGATGAACAAATCATCCCACATAGGAGCGATCATGTTCCCTGGGGTGTTGTTTATTCCGTAGTTAGAGTACGTAGTATCGCCATAGTCGGTTATATTTCCATTCGTGGAAATATAGGCAGTGGAGAAAGAACCTCCGAAATAAGGGAAGCTGAACTGCATATCTCGGGCGATGAACTCGTCATCATGCCCGTTGAAAGAGTTGAAAACAATCTCACCCTGATTAGGGTCGAGAAGTAGTCCGGCGGAAGCTTGTTGAGCTGCGACTAACGCAATTGCAATAAAAGCAAGTTGTTTCATGTTTTCCTGTTGCTTCGATAAGGTTCAAATTACAGATCCGAAATCAAGGAAGCGAAGCAGACTATCCTTGATACTGAAAGTGATTCGGGAAACTAGAGTTCCAATCAAATTGCCACTTTCGAAATAGGTATACGCTATTACGTATTTATATGTTCACTGTAAAGATATACTTTACAATTTAAGACTATTTGTAAAGTGTATCTTTACAAATGAATACAAATCTTCTCAGATCCTTTCAGTAAAAAACACAAAAAGAGCCTTGACCTACGGCTAGGTCGAGGCTCTTTTCAAGTTGAAGGGCAGAATTTGCTTACTTGCGTTTTCTTCGGAAAGCAAGAGCAAGCATTGGGAAACCGAGCGCTAGGAAGGCTGAAGGTTCTGGCACGACGCCAGCCCGATAGGTATGCCCATCTTGGTTGTAGACAATGTAATCGCCAAGATTGTCAGAGATCAGGCTCGGGTTGCTTGTGCTGATGATGCCGGAAGCCGAACCTGGCACTGGTGTTGGGTCAGTTCCAAAGCTTGTCCCAACTGTAGCACTCGTGTCAGAAGCATTTGGAGTTAGCATTCCGTAAGCGAATACAACATCTCCTGCGGAATACGTCACGCCTTTGAGTGTCGTACTCGCTCCGAAGAGAACCGCTTGGAATGTCTGACGAGCCAGAGCGTTTCCATAGTGGGCAACATCCCAAGTTACTGCATAGTAATCGGCGGTCTTTGTTTCAACGATGCTTTCGCCTGAACCCTTAAAGATATAGTGGTCATCCCATAGGGGGGCGATAAACGTTCCTGTTGTTCTGCTGAGAGCTTCGTTGTAATAGCTCCAGTCGCCGTTGCTATTTAGGTTTCCGTTGATCGAAACGTTTAGGCCAGTAATATTGCCAGTTGAGGTGGGGAAGTTAAATCCGAAGTTTCGGAAAACAATCTGATCATCGTGATTTTCCGTTGAGTCGAACAAAACGGTCCCACCGGTAGGATCAATCAGGAGGTCCGCACTTGCGGAACTAACTGCAGCGACTGCCAAAAGCGAAATAACGAAACCCTTCATGCTATGCATCCCTCGAACACTGAAATGAATCTTTCGAAAAACGGTTCAGGATGTATTCTGGAATCGATCAACGAAAACCCTTCAGAAAGAACTCTAAGAATAGACGTAAAAAACCTAACATCTGTTCTGTATATTCAGCAATTACCTCCTAATTTTGCGGGGGCCAACCTCGGACAAGTCGATAGGGCGAAACCCGATTTTCTTGGCGGGCGACTCACTCCGTAATTTGAAGTCACCATGTTTGGGGTCAATGAACAATGGATCGGCGATTAAGTTGTTCGCAATCGGCGGTTGGACACCGTCTTGCTTCCAAAAAAGGTTGTTGAAAAGCTTGAAACCGTCACCTTCCCAATTTCCACCTAGAGCCGGCGCGGAGCCATTCCAGTAGATGATGTTTCGCTCAAGCGTAAAGCTCAGGTGATCTTCTTTTCGAGTGCGAATGAGTTGTCCGCCCGTTTGTGAGAAGGCGAAAATGTTATTTCGAACGATGTTTTCTTTGCCATAGTGTTGGTGGAGTAACCCGGTCTTGCAGTTGGTGACCACGTTGTTCTCCGCCAAGATTCCAGTGCTGCCTTCGTCAAAGTAAATTCCCCATCCTCCGTAACCTCTCGCCTGAATGTCATCGATACGGTTGCCTCTTAGAACTGTGCCAGGAGAAACTCCGAGCGTGTAGATCCCGCCCATGTCGCTGAGAACACCCTTCCCGAGATGTTGAATGACGTTTCCCTCGATCAGGTTATCAATTGCATCTGATGGGCCATACCCCCATGTCCAGCCAACAGAGATTCCCGTGTAGTAGAGGTTTTCTATAAGGTTGTGAACGATGCGGTTGTGACCACTGTTGCCAATCCAGATTCCTACCGCTGGTGCGAAAACGATGCCACCGTTGCGGATAGTACAGTCGCTGATCGTTGTCCAAGAGGTTCCGTGCCCGACTTTGACTCCGCCTCCACCAACGTCTTCAATCTTGCAATGATCGATATCGGTTCCTTCGGATGTGCTAGTCACTTCAACACCGTAGGTGCCTAGCTCGCGGAACTGACACTGTTGAAGGGCAACAGCTCTACTATCGACGATCTGAACAGCTCCTGGCACGCCGACGGCAGCTTGTGCATCGCCAGACTGGTTGGGGCCGTAGTTCCATTCATTGTGCATAAAGGTGATGCCCCTCAACGTGACCTTGCTCGCGCCTTTGATGCGTAAAAGCACGTCGAGCTGCGGAACAACAATCTTGAAAGCAGAGTCTCCCGCTCGAACCGTCATCTGCTGAAGTTGGCTGTTCGTGTACCAAGAGCCAGGTTCGTCAAGAGCTTCAGGAACGTTTTCCAGAATATAAGGCGCGGCTTGGCCGGTGTAATCGTCGGAAAGTCTGAAAACACTCTTTTTGCCAAACTCAACCAATCCGAGCGAAGGGCTAATTGCTTTGATCGGCAGAATCGAAGTGACCCAGTAGTGATGAGCGATTAGGTCTACATCTCGGAGATTATCCCACTGTTTGATGTCGCCGGTTCTGTAATAGGCACGATCCTGACCTTCGTTCCAAGGTCCTGTTAAAGCGGAGCCTTCGAGTTTGGTGAGATTGTAAAAGCCAGACTTCGGAAGGTGGGTTCTTGGTAAACGTCGATCTGGCTCTTCGGTAAAGACTTGTCTGAAAGGCTTTAGGTTCTTGATGGAATAGCGATGGATGGGAACCGTGCTTAGCTCGGTTTGGTCTGGCGCTGGCAAAACAGTTCCACCGGATATAACAGACTCTTTTCCCTTACCAACAAAGGTGACCCCGTTGGCTTCTGAGCCGAATTCAACGGTTTCAAGTTGTCGTATTCGTCCAGTAATAACGACCTGAACGCCAAGGTTATCCTTTTGCTTGGCAAGCTCTTCCTTGACACGCCTTAACGTAGCGAAAGGAGCGCGAGCCGAGGTTCCGGTGGCCTTGTCTGAGCCATCTGGAGCGACGAAGTAGGTTCGAGTCGCTCCTAAAACGATGAGTGCAGCCAGCATTTGCCGCAAGTATAGGCCGGTTTAGCCAACAAACTTGTATCCAATCCCGCGAACAGTGATAATTCGTACCGGATTTTGCGCATCATCCTCAATTCTTGTTCGCAACCATCGAATATGCACATCCACAGTTCGGACGGTTACGAATGCGTCTCTTCCCCAAACACGGTCGAGAAGGGTCTCTCTTGGAAATACCTGACCAACGTTTCGGGCTAAGAAATAGAGGAGTGCGAACTCTTTTGGCGAAAAGCTCTCGATCTGACCGTTGAGCCAAACTTCATGACTTCGTGGATCAATCTTGAGGTTTCCTCGCTCGATGACTTCTTTAACTGGCTCACCAGTGGCTCGCCGAAGGATCGCCTTCACCCTTGCAACTAACTCCGAGAGATTGAAAGGCTTGACGACATAATCGTCGGCCCCAAGCTCAAGACCTTTTACGCGGTCGCTTTCATCGGCACGTGCACTAACAAAGATGATTGGCGTTGATGAATCGCGTCGAACCGCCCGGCAGAAGTCAAACCCGGATCGTTGCGGAAGCATGATATCCAGAATAATGAGGTCTGGTTTCACCCTTCGAAAAAGGCGCATACCCTCCTCGGCTGAATCAGCAGCAAATGTTGAAAATCCTTCTTTTCGAAACTTTGCCTCGACCGTCTCAACAATCGTGGGTTCGTCATCGATAATGAGGACCTTCATAGAACCGCTTTTTGCCTCCGATGTCGTCTGTAGTTGCTCAACTGCCATTGTAGGACCCGCATCGAGGTGTTCCTTGCGATGAGACCGAGAGCCTTCATGCGAATATTCCTCGTTGCATTGCCATTGTCACCTATCGTTGTTAAGGCATTGTCAAAGCTGAGCAGAACTTTGATTTCCTAGAAGATAGTACAGCCAGTCTTTTAACTAGCTGCAATGATTTCGACATTTGCTCGAGGAACTGTTACATCTCGACCGTCATCGAGCTTTGCTCGAAGCACGCGAACCTCGGTGCCAGAGTCGACTGTTACAAGTTGGGCTGGCAGGCCGGTGACCGCTCCGATCAATCCAAAGTAGGGTTCGCGAATGACTCGAATGGGTGTGCCGACCTTGAGTTCGAAGACCTGGTCGCCCTCTATTCCTTGTTTGACTTCTTCTTTCAGAGGGACAATAACCTCTGGACGAATGACGCCAGCGCGAATTTGGGTAGCTCCGTTAATGCTTCCCACCTTTCCTTCCAGGCTTTTCAGGAGGTTGAAAGTCCTGGCCGCCATTTGCAGGAATCCAAATCCTTCGGTGACTAATATTGTCAAGCTAATCGCTTCTTGACCCGTGATCGCAACGCCAATATCGTAACCGAGATATTGCACCAAGTCGCTATCTTTGATTCCGCCAGCAACGATTCCCATTGCTCCGACTTCGCCTGCTCGGATGATCGCTTCGTAAGTGACGCCTGCGCCGCCGATCAAGATTTTTCCAGCGTCGGTCGGTTGAATATCTGAAGCATCAAGAACCTTGGTTGGGTCAGAAACGGCGACCCGGATGGTGCCGAGACGCTCGCCACCAACTCCGAAGATTCCTTGGACCATTGCCCCACGGGTTTCAACAACGGCGCCTTCATCTTCGATGACCTCAGAGATGTGACCGTCAATGTAAGCTTTGACGTCTACCGGGATGGGAGCTTCTCGAACGAGCACGTTTCCTGTCACTTCAGAGACTGACTCAATGGTGCCTGAGAAATCTGATACGACAGTGGTCTTAAATAGCTTTCCGAAAAGGCCCTTTGTCTCTGCAACGACATCGCCCTGCTTCACTGCGTCGCCAACTTTGAGCCGGAAATTCGACGGAACATCCTTCGGTTCGACGCCGAGTTTTTCACCGAGTTTGATGGTTTGAAGCGGTCCGGGGAGAAGCGCCTGAGCGACAACTTGCTCTGCGGTCACCGGATCGCCGGGCTTAACCAAAACCTTGCCCTTGATAGGCAGTCTTCGTTTTCTGTGGACGATAATATCGCCGCTGACGGTAAGTCCGGGGGTGTATGCGCTTGCCAACTCGTTAAAACCTCAGAAGTAACGAGCAGAGTTTACTACCTTCAGAGTCGCTGTGCTTGAAACCTGTCACGGCTTGGCGTCTGAAGCGTCTCACAATGTGTCGATTTGTCGTTGAACTATTCGTTCAGAATTGCTAGGCTTACCTCGTGCTTAGTTTTCGCGCTGCTTTGCTTTTTCTTCCGCTCATTGGTTGCGTGGTTTCATCGCCTACCCAAAAGAGGACAGAGCTTACTCCTGCACCAAGTAAGCCGTCGCTTGCGATCAACCTCAGTGGACCGGTTGACTGGAACACGGAAATGCCTTTCGTTGATCTGTTCCGTTTTTCCCGAAAATGGGTCAGTCAAAAAGAAGGGGCGGCTTGGGGGAAGGGGCCACAGCTCGCGCATGATAAGCATGGTTGGGTGATGCGGCTAGAAAAGAATGCTTGGGCCGAAACATTTCTCACTAGTTTTGAAAAGCACTATCCAAAAGGCGATTATGTTGTTCTGTATGAGGGGGAAGGTCGTTTTGGCTTCCCGGGAAATGTGACTGTCCGTTCTGAAAGACCCGGACGAATTGTCGTTGCCGTTGACCCGGATCGTGGCTTCTTTAGCCTCCAGCTTAAGGCGACAAACCCCGCGAACTACGTTCGGAATATACGCGTTTTGATGCCTGGCTCAGAAGCAACGTACAGAACGCAGCCTTTTAACCCAACGTTTCTGAAGCACTGGAAGGGTGTGTCTGCCTTTCGATTTATGGACTGGATGGAGACAAATAATTCGAAGGTCAAGAGTTGGGCTGATCGACCTACGATGGAGGATTCAACGTGGGCTGAAAAAGGCGTTCCGCTTGAAATGATGATCGCGCTATGCAATACGCAAAACGCAGACGGCTGGTTCTGTATGCCGCACATGGCGGATGACCAGTACATGCAGAACTTTGCTTTGATGGTTTTGAATCGTCTTAAAACGAATCTCAAAGCCCATGTTGAGCTCTCAAACGAAGTATGGAACGGGCAATTTGAGCAGCAACGATATGCAGGAAACGAGGGCCTCAAGGCGAAGCTGAGCGATAAGCATTGGTCAGCGGGTTGGTTTTGGTATGCACGGCGTTCGGTTCAAATGTTCAACATTTGGTCAAAGCAGATGCCAAAGAATCGTCTTGTCCGGGTCCTCGCTTCACAAGCCGGAAACGCTTGGGTCTCGGGGCAGATTCTGAGTTTTGAGAACGCCGGAAAACAGGCTGATGTCTTAGCGATAGCCCCTTATATGGGAATGTCGGTGCCTGCACAAGGCAGTCTGAACAGTGGAATGGTTTCTAGTTGGTCACTTGAAGAGCTGTTCACGCACATGAAGAAAGTGATTCTTCCAGAAACAATTGGCTACATCACGGCAAATAAAGTTGAGGCTTCGAAGTTCGGTCTGCCGTTGGTTGCCTATGAAGGTGGGCAGCACCTAGTGGGCATCATGGGGGGCGAAAACAACGAGGCAATGACGCGCCTCTTTATGGACGCTAATCGTGATCGTCGCATGGGGCAATTGTACGAAACCTACCTAGATGCTTGGGCCAAAAATGGCGGCGGTCTCTTTGCGCATTTCGGATCTACCGGATCATGGTCAAAGTGGGGATCTTGGGGAGACAGGGAGTATTCCGATGATGAGCCGTCGACTTCGGCAAAGTACACCGCGCTCCAGAGGTGGGCAAAGAAATTTGGACAAAAACTTGGTGAGTAGATTAGCTTGACTTTCAAATATATCTCTGCCATACTTCTAGTCTGTTCGCGGGCGTAGCTCAGTGGTTAGAGCGCCGGCCTGTCACGCCGGAGGCCGCGGGTTCAAGTCCCGTCGTCCGCGCCATTTTGTGCCGCGGTAGCTCAGTCGGTAGAGCATAGCACTGAAAATGCTAGGGTCACCGGTTCAAGTCCGGTCTGCGGCACCATCGTTAATTCTTACTTTCCTCCATCATCTATTGGGATTCGGTATGTAGTTGCCTAAGCGAACCCATTGTGCTTACTGTGGCGTCTTGCTCAAGAGGGGAGATCGAACGAATAAAAACGTACCTCCTCGCAGCCTATCTCGCCACCAGGGCTAAAACAATTTGTGTTTCGTCCCTGACGGTTCTTGCTTGCTCACCGCTTCTTTTGAGGACAGGTTTTGTATTGGTCCTGTACAAACAAAACGGATGCTCTTTGAGGACAGCCGAGAAAGGTTGAGTTGCTGTGATGATGTCTTCTCTTGAGTGTTGGTATGACGGCAGCGGCTGCCTGAACATCGTTCATACCTAGGCCAAAAGAGTTAGTTCTGACCTAATACGAATTGTTAAGGAACTAGTTCGTTTTTGCGAACTGGAATCGCTAACCAGCACGGGATGGGTGAATATTTGTGAACCTGGGATGCGCCTACGGTTGTGAAATTATTGAGATTCTTGCGGCTCTGATACTTGTTTGTGTTGTTAAGGTCTTCAACAATTGGCCGGAATGGTGGATAATCGATTTGACTGCTTGCAACGAAGCGGGTGGGGACGCGAAGACGCATAGATGGCTGGCCATCGGCGTCTTTTTTGGTTTCAGCAAGAGCACCGCTCTTGTCGAATTCACTTGGAGAATGTCGCATTGATACCCGGGGTAGGTCGTTCCACCTTGATGAAGTGGGCTACGCTTGGTGGTCGTGCGATTGGTACGATAACATGGCAAAAGCAAAACTAGAATATATTTGGTTGGACGGCTATAAACCCGTTCAAAGCCTTCGTAGCAAGACAAAAATCGTTTCTGACTTCTCGGGCAAGCTCGAAGACTGTGAACTCTGGTCATTCGATGGCTCATCGACCGAACAAGCACCAGGGGGCTCTTCTGACTGTCAGTTGAAGCCCGTTTTTATTTGTGAAGATAGCGAGCGATCAAAACTCGGAACACCTTCCTACTTGGTCATGTGCGAAGTCAACAACGCAGACGGTAGCGCTCACGTTTCCAATGGTCGCGCAACCATCGACGATGACGACAGCGATTTCTGGTTTGGTTTCGAACAGGAATACTTCCTTTACGACGTAGACACCAACCTTCCTTTGGGCTTCCCTGCAAATGGATATCCTCGCCCACAGGGTCCCTACTACTGCAGCGTTGGCGCTCGAAATGCCTACGGTCGAGAGATCGTCGAAGAGCATCTTGAGCAGTGCCTGGCGAACGGCCTCAACGTTGAAGGAATCAACGCGGAAGTTGCCGCCGGTCAGTGGGAGTTCCAAATCTTCGCAAAAGGTGCACAGGCAGCTGGCGACCAGGTTTGGGTTGCACGCTTTCTGCTTGAGCGAATTGGTGAGAAGTACGGCGTTTATGTGAACTGGCACTGCAAGCCACTCGGTGATACCGACTGGAACGGTAGCGGTATGCACGCAAACTTCTCGAACACCGCACTGAGATCTGCCGGAAGCAAGGATGTCTATGACAAGATTTGCTCCGCCTTCGCACCAGATTCAGTTATCAAGGAGTGCATCGCTGCTTATGGTCCAGACAACCATATGCGACTCACCGGTAAGCACGAGACTCAGTCGATCGACAAGTTCTCTTACGGCGTTTCTGACCGTGGAGCTTCGATCCGAATCCCTCTTGGTGCAGTCCAAAAGGGTTGGAAAGGTTGGTTGGAAGATCGCCGACCAAACTCTGCCGCCGACCCATACAAGGTCGCGTCGGTTATCATCAAGACCGTCAAATCTGCTTCGTAAATTCTCCGGTCCTCACCAAGTCCATCCGTTTTTCCAACGGATGGACTTTATTTCTTTGTTGCATGAATCGGCTTGATAAGGCCGAATAGGTCCTTCACATCATTCGAATCTGGAATGAGTTCGACCTGGGTTCCGATCCCGTGCATTTTCGCTAGCTCGTACACAACCTTCAATACTGATAGGTCTTGCAGAGCAAAGCCAACGGAGTCAAAAAGGGTGACTTCTTCTTCAGTCTCTCGTCCAATAGCCTCTCCGCGAATCACCGAAAATAGTTCTATAACTGCGATGTCAGGGCGATGCTGAATTTCCCCTTCAACTCTGCTTTGTGGCTCGAATTCGACGACAATCCGGCTCCGGTCAAGTATCGTGTTTTCAAGTTCGGTTTTGCCCGGGCAATCGCCGCCAATCGCGTTGATGTGCATCCCGGGCTCTATCATCCGGTTCGTCACAATCGTTGCTAGATTCTTATCTGCGGTGCAGGTTGTGATGATGTCGGCACCATGAACAGCTTGCTCTGTATTGTCGCAAGCTTCAAGACGGATATCTGGGAAGCTCGCTAGGTTAAGGCAGACCTTTTTGGTTGCAAGTGGATCAATATCGAAGAGCGTGAACTCCTTGATTCCCATTCCGAAATAGAACGCTAGAATCTGGAATTCAGCTTGGGCACCGTTCCCAATCAGGGCAAGCCTCTTCGAGTCTTTTCGTGCCATCTTCTGAGCTGCGAGCAGACTGACCGCGGCAGTTCGAATGCCCGTGAGAATGGTCATTTCGCTGACCATGACTGGGTAGCCTGACTCGACGCTCATCAGTGCGCCAAAAGCCATGACGGTTGGAAGCTTGTGGTCGCGGGGGTTATACGGATGCCCATTGACGTACTTGAAAGCGTAATCTTTAGCATCGCCGACCGGCATGAGCTCCAGAACGCCGACATCGTGCGCATGATGAGCCGTTCGAGCGACCTTTGTGAATTCCTCCCAGCGCCAGTAATCTGCCTCGACCGCGCGAGTGACATCGAGCAAAATCTGCTCTATTCCGACCCGCTCGACGAGCAGCCGTAGATTCGTGACATCCAAGAATATCGAGTGCATCCAACCTAGTCTACAGTCGCTTGGAGCTTTTCCGCATGAAGACTGTCATTTTGAAGTCGCCAGATCGTGTATGTATTCGCAGTTGCGATGGTCGCCTCTAGAGCAAAGCCGCCATAAGAATGGGCAAGTAGATTGTTAACTAGCCACAATCCGGTGCAGGCAAGCATGCAGAGCCGAAACGGAACTCCTGCTAGCCAGAACATTCCGTAGATTGACAGTAACGTGCTTATCACAGGGATCATGTCCGCCCAGGAACGAACTGTGAATGAGGCAAGGATGCCGGTTGCCAGTACGAGCGGTAACGCTAACCACTTGGTTTTCGTTTTGAGCGAGAGAATGTTTCGGGCTAACCCTATGCAATTGCTTGCTGCCGCAGATGGGTGGTGAAGCAAAAAGAAGTGCAGGGCGTACGCGCATACCTGAAACGAATTGATGACCTTCATGCGGTCGTCTCGTTTCTGAAGAAAAGAAAGAACGCCGAACACAAAGGCGACGTAGCCTACGAGTTGTGGGGCAGAGAAGATGTCGGTAGGCACTTGTCTGATTGTGTATGAGATTTGGCTCAAACAAGACAAACCCCCGGCGACAGAAGTCTGCACGGGGGTCTCATGGACCGGGGGGATTAGGTCCAGGGTTTGCCATCTGCCAGGGCTACTGGCGTTCGATGGTCAAGTCTTTTGTGATCTGGACTCCAAGTTGCGAACCTTCCTTCACGATGACGTCTGTCGCGTGGGAGGCAGGCTTTTCGGCTGATCCAACTACGAATCCGAGCAGTCCGCCTAGGAGCGAGTTCTCAAGGGTCCTGTTAGAGGTCAAGCCAACCAGTAGCCCAGCGCCAGCACCGTAGGCAGCGTATTTGCCTCGGTTGTCTTCTTTTTTGAGTTCAGCGGTCAGGCGTCCACGGCTGTCACGCGATATAGATTTGTCGTCGAGACCGATCAGGGTTGCCTTGATCGCTTGTTTCTGACCATTCGGCAACATAATGCTGTCGAACTTGAGTGAAAGCAGACCAGGTTCCTTATCTTGCTGTGGGGTCGCCTTTTGAACGTGACCTAAGATCTTCGTGCCAGAAGGAAGGTTAGGAAATGCCTTCGTATCGGAGACAATGGTTCCCTCAAAATCGTCGCCCTGCTTGGAAAAACTCGATGAGAGCTGTCGATTGATCTTGATCGGCAAGATTGTGCCTTGTTCGATCATGATCGGTTCAGCTCGATGAACGGGCCGCTCTAGGTCGTTTTCATGCCCAGTATTTCGCTTCGTATGGACCGAAACAAGGTCCTCAGTGGCGTCCCATTGAACATGGGCTCCAAGCGACTCACTGATAAATCGTAGCGGAACCAGCGTTGTCCCATCAATCAGCTTTGCAGGCACGTCCATTCGCTGGTCTGCACCATTGACAGTGGCAACCGGATTACCGATTTGCAGTCGAATCTCCTTGTCCCCCTTCGTTGCGTAAACCTCTTGGGTTGCATCGTTCCAGTTAACCCAGGCACCTAATTCTTCAAAAACGCCACGTAGTGGAACCATGACGCGACCGTTCATTTCTTGCGGTTGTGCTCCAAGGAACTGAACCGGGTTTCCATTTACATTAACTCGCACAATATCGACTTTCGCGATACTCATGGACGCTAAAGCGGTAGCCATTAGGGCGATTGTTCCTTTTGTGAAATTAACCATTTTCGTTTCCTCCCAGGATGTTTCCTGTGAAGGCATAGACATCTTGAGGCACCGATGGGTTCCGGCAGACGGGGCGTAAGTCCCATATTTGAACCTAATCGACTCGCCTTTTGATGGACATAAATGCAAATTTATTAAATGCTAACTATTGACGATTAGTATTGAAAAAACACAATTACAATTTAATCTTCTAATTGAAAATGGAGTGCGAGATTACTCAAACACAGCTGTCCGATTTCCGTATCGCATTACTCTTCCTTCTACGTGAAGGCGCACCGCTTGTGCAAGCACACGACGTTCCACATCTCTCCCTCTACGTACCAGGTCCTGAACGTTATCCTTGTGGCTTACCCGTGTGACCTCTTGATGAATGATTGGGCCTTCATCGAGTTCTGGAGTAACGTAATGCGCTGTAGCGCCGATTAATTTGACCCCTCGTGAATGAGCCTTGTGATAGGGCTTGTCTCCGATGAACGCTGGCAGGAACGAGTGATGAATATTGATGATCGTAGGGGCTCGGTCGAGAAAATCGCCTGAGATAATCCGCATGTACTTTGCGAGAACAACAAGTTCAATGTCGTGGTCGCGTAGCAACTGTAGCTGTTCCTTTTCGATTTCTTCTTGGTTGTTCGCGTCAAATGAGAGGCAAACGAACTCGGCTCCAAAGTTCTTAGCTAAATCAGCAAGGTCGGGACGATTTGCCACTACTAGCGGAATTTCCACTTTCAGTTCACCTGTCTGCGCTCTCCATAAAAGGTCGAGGAGGCAGTGATCTTGTTTTGTCGCGAAGATGGCGACTTTGGGTCGGTCATCAGAAAAAACGAGCTTCCAGTCGGCTTGTACTAATCGCGCAAGATGCTCGAATTTCCCGTGAACATCCTCTTTGGCCAATCGAAATCCTTCAAGATCCCATTCGACTCTGCTGAGGAATTCGTTTGCTTCGAAGTCGGTATGTTGGTCGGATGAAATGATGTTTCCGCCGTGCGACCACACAAAATCAGCCAGCTTTGCGACAATGCCACGTTGCTCTGGACAGCGAACAAGAAGGGTTGCGGTTTTCATCGGAATACGATTAGCAATAGCTATTTTGCTGGACTTGGTACCGGTGCCGAGACAACACCGAGATTCGGACGAGTTTCTCCGTCAGTTGAACATCGTTCACGGTATGCCGAAGGGGTCAAACCTGTATCTCGACGAAACGCTGTGGCAAAATATTGGCTTGTCGTAAAGCCGAGTCGGACTGAGATTTCGATGACAGAAAGATCCGTTTGAGCGAGTAAGCGCTTCGCTTCGATCATTTGCCGGCTACGAATCCACTCGCCGGGCGATTGCCCGAGTTCTTGTCGAAAAACTCGAGTGAGCCAGACCGTTGAAACCTTGAGCTTGCGTGCCACTTCGTCGACAGATCTAGGACGAGATTCCTCGTCAAAGAATGCCTTCATGGCTCGTCGCACAAGGTAGTTGGGCGCCTCGTTTCCTTGAGCTGTGTTCGCATTTCTGGCAAGAGAGAAGCAGAGTAGATTAATCAAAGATTGCGCGCAGTCATCTCGATAAGGTCGTGGCTGGTTATGTTCTTCAAAAAGTCGGATAACCAGTTCGCCAGTTTCGGATGCGCCGGGATGGTGTCCACCAAAACCTGGCTCGTTGGTTGCTGCTTTTGCCGAAGCAGGGAGTTGGTCTGGCTGAATATGAGCCGTGTAATACTCGCATGGTTGCAAGGTCGCATCAACGGAGCCATGAGGAACTCCTGGCATCATCACAACAACGTCGCTAGAGTGAATCTCCACAAGGTCCTCTCCAATCCACCAGTCTAGCCTTCCTCTGACAATGTAACAGACCTCGATCGTATTGGGATGGAAGTGACCCTCATGGCCGCCAGGAAGACCTACATGGTTCACCATGTGATATATCCAGGCGATAGGCGGCACAGTGTTTGGAAATTCAAACACAGTCACTTGCTTCGTCGGGTTCATAGTGTTCAATTATGGAAAGTATTTGGCCGTAAGTGAGTATTGAAAACGAACATACTGAGCGTTTTTGAAAGAGCCCTTCAAAGGTATTGGACCTAGGACCGTTGAACACCGTATTAACCCTTGCCGTCAGAAGTGACTGTTATGCAAAACGGTATCGATAAAGCAAAAGAAACTATCGACAATGTGTTCGGAGCCGGAACCTCAGATAAAGTTGAGGGCAAGGGCGAGAACCTCGTTGGGAAAGTCAAAGAGACTATCGGTAGCGCGACTGATAACAAACAGCTTGAAACAGAAGGTCAAGCACAACAGGCAGAAGGGATTGCTCATGAAGCTCTGGGTGCCATCAAGGGTGCAGCGGAAACAGTCGTAGACGCTGTTGTCGAAGGTGCGCACAAGCTCGGCGATGTTGTATCGCACGCTATAAAGAAGAATCAGGACGACGACGATTCAAAGTGAGTGTCTACGTCACTTAAGATCACATTGATACAAGAAAAGGAGGTTGAGATGCTTCACTACGCAGTTGTTTTTCTCATCATCGCAATCGTCGCTGCAATCCTCGGCTTTGGAGTCATTAGTGGAACGGCAGCGTGGATTGCAAAAGTCTTGTTCCTGGTGTTTATCATCGGGGCGATCATAAGCTTCCTCACCAGGAAGAGGGTTTAGACAAAGAGGAGCTACCTTGAATAAGGTAGCTCCTCTTTTCATTTGAGCACTTGCTTGTCAGCAAGAAGCTTTTGTTTCAGTTTTTCGTAGTCAATTCGTTGGACTGCTCTTCGTTCATCGATCGATTGGGCAGCGATGGTCGCGGCTGACTGCCCGAGAACCATAAAGACTGGTTCCATACGGATTGATCCGTAGGCTATGTGAGAGGCGGACAGGCAAACTGGAACGACGAGATTCGTCACTTCGGCAGGTTTTGGAACGATAGATCGAAACGAGATCGGATAAGGTGGGAATCCGCCGACCTCAACATTGCCTTCGTTTCTCACAACCCCATCAATGAGAATCCGTTGGCAGTTATGCGAATCCATTGTGTACGCAGCCATTCCAACAGGCTCTTGCACAACCCGTTTGCCGGTGCATTCAGCTTCGGTCATCACATAATTCGAGATCATTCGACGGGCTTCTCGGATGTAAAGTTGGTGTGGCCACCCACCCGTCTCCACAAATTCATCGGTAGGTAATCCGTAAGCGGAAACCGTCTTTCGGACCGAGTCAGGGAGACTCTTGTCGTTCGCTAGAAACCACATAAGCCCTTGCTGATAGTTCACATGATCCTGAAAGATGGCTTCTCTCTGAACATAGTCCGATTCCGGCCAGCAATCGCTTCCACCAATATTGTCAGTGCTGATAGCACCGAAGTTATTGGTGTCGGTCTTTCCGTTCGGCATTTCGATGGTCAGACTAAGAACATCGAAATGACCGCTAAGGATATAGCGTTTAAGGAGTTCGTATCGGCTCGGGTCATATCCTTGCGGTTTGGGGAAAGCGATTCGGTCTGACGATTTCGTCAAACACATTCGAAAGTTGTAAGCCTGGACATGCTTGTCGCCCGACCCTATAGGAGCAAGTTTGGCGTCGGATATTCCTTTGACGATGCCACTTTCCGGAACTCCAGGAACAACGTACGGGTCAACAGTTGCGTAAAAGTTGTGGTTCGGGTGAAAGGTTTGAACTCCGTTGAAAGTCTCCCCGTAAACCGAGTTAGCCTCGCGTCCAACTGTGTAACTAACACCAGCGCGGGCCATCAAATCCCCTTCGTATGTGGCATCGATATAAACCTTTGCCCGATAGATCGTCCCATCTTCCATGACGATCTCTTTGATCTTAGTTCCTTCCTTTCTCACCAAAAGTAGCCGTTGATCAAATCGGACCGGGACATGAGCTTCCCTCAACATTTCGCGGAAGGTCTGCTCTGCTACATGAGGTTCAAAAGTCCAATGCTCAGCTGTCCCGTAGTGTTTGCCTAACCGTTGGTAGAACTCTCGCGAGATGCCTCCAATTGCGCTTTTGTTTCCGATATCGGTAGCTCCGAGACCGCTGGAAGTGAGGCCGCCTAGATGCTTACCAAATTCGGCGATGATCACGGATTTTCCCATCCGTGTTCCTTGGACAGCCGCAACCACGCCTCCAGAGGTTCCGCCATACACGCAGAGGTCTGTGTTGATCACTTGGCGGACGGGCGGTTTTGTTGGTGGTGCGTAGTAGCGAGGAACGTCTGCGGTCATCACTTTTTAAGCCTATCCTTTAGTTGCCACACGCGTACATAGTCGACTTCCATTTTGTCGGGGAGCTTTGAAAGATCCACGTTCTTGGTGGCCCAGTTTCCACTCTGAATATTGAGGATCATGTACCCGGGAGTCGATCCTACTCGTTCACTTTCGAAGGTCGCTTTCTTGATTCCGTCGATAAACCACGTGAGTTTGCCTTTCTCCCAGAGCAAACCAAACGTGTGAAAACCGTCAGTTGTTGGCCCGTAATAGATTGCGTTGCTTCCCCAATTCTTATGATTCTCGTTATAGCCGTCCCAATGAACGGCGACATTATTTCTGCCCGGCCCCCATTCGGTAAGAACCTCCATGATGTCGATTTCCATTCCATCAACATCCGTCGATTCTCGTTTCCAACCTTCTGGGCCTTTCTCTTTCCCTCTATCCGGCATGATCCAGAATGCTGGCCATAACCCCCTCGCAGTCGGAAGTTTGATACGCGCTTCAAAGTAGCCATACTTCTGCGCCCATTTGTCGTAGGTGCAGATCATTCCAGTAGTGTAAGGACGTGTAGGCTGCTTTGGGTCGTCGTTTTGGTGGGAAGTCTTCTTTTCGAACGTGATGTTTAGGATTCCATTCTTCACAGAGGTCATGCTTGGAGAGTAAGCCTGATCTTGGTTCCCAAGTAAGCCTGCCCACCAAAACTGATATGCCCAAACGTTTGTGTCGAGTTTGTTTCCGTCAAAGCTTTGATTAAGTGTCTGAACCCAATCCCCATTGACTGGCGGACGTTTTCCAGTCCAGACAGGAAGCTTTGTCGGATCTTTTCGGTCGTCTATTTGAGAAAATACTTCGCCTTTGACGCGATCTTTGCTTGATCCATAAGCACTAATCTTCGCCACAATCAAACTCGCTGGTTCCTTTGGGTTCACCAGAAAGAGCTGCATCGCGATCACTTTGCTGGGATCAAATGGTCCGGATTGACCGAATGGAACTTTCAGAGTTTTTCGTTCACCTGGTCCGATCTCGATGGAACCGGTATTCCAAGGCGACGTATGCCAATCACCGGGGTTGTCAACCCTAAGAGCTGCACGCGCCTTAGATGACCCGACGTTACGGAGCTCAATTTGAACGCCGGCATACTCACCTAAGTTCCAGCCACCCTGAGGGACAGGAAACTCTGCTTTTGGATAATTGGTGCCAATCTCAAAATCCAATCTTAGTTCAGGTGTCGAACTGGTCAGTTTTGTCACCTTAGCGTGATCAGTTTTTATCTCGCTCAAGCTGGAAACCTTGAGGAGATCGAGTTCCGCCGAGGGGGCCATATTGGCCCCCATTGCGACAGGAATAGGTGCCGCAAACGGCGTAGCAGAGAGAACAAAAGCGAGCATGCCGAACATTTTTAGTTTCCTTGAGTCTGACTTGATTGAGGTTGACTTTCTTTTTGCATTTTCTCGAACTTAGCCTTGAAGTCATCCGGCATTGGCCCACCTTGGAAGGTCTTAACTTCTTCCGCAGATGACTTCGCAGGCTCAGAGCTACATCCAAGGGTAATAATTCCGACTGTTATAGCCAACAGAGTTCGAACGTAAACGGATATCGTCACCTCTTTCCGTCCCACATGTTCTTGCTCGGGTTGTTGGTCTGGTCAGGATTAGTGCTCACTGGTTTCAGTGACTTTGCGTGTCCGTCAAGGAAGACAAAAACCGCTTGTCCACTGTACTTTGCACTGATTGCGCCGTTCTGACCATCTGGATAGACGGCGGTTGAGGACCGCAACCCGCTCGGTATTCGCTGAGGGGGCCAGTTGTTGATTCGGTCTCCGCCGAGGATCCCGGTATTGTAGAAAGCCGAAAGATTGCCGAACTTGGCGTTGCTCCCCGTCAGCTTCATCAGGTCATCGGAGTGTTTCTCGGTGAACAAGATCGTGTCTGCAGGGTTTGTCATATCGCTGGCAGAGTTTGAGGTCGGTTGCAGCCAAGAACCCTGACCACCCATGCTCATAGGGCCACGAAGTTCGAACCAAGATGACGCCCAGTTTCCGTAGTAGCTGTTGCAAGCAAACGAAAGTAGGACCCCAGCCCAACTGCCTATAGCCGGGTTGACCTTTCCGGCTGCCGAGTCTGCTGGGCTCGTGAAGATATTGATATTTTTCGCGTAGGGTTGGATCTTCTGGCACCAAAGCTCATTACCTGTCCAGGAGACGCCGTCAAAACCAATCGGATAAACATCATCATAGTCGCCCATATACATCTGCTCGGATGTGCCTATCTGCTTGATATTGCTTAGAGCTTGAGTCTTTTTTGCCGCTTGTTTTGCTTGAGCAAAGACTGGGAAAAGGATTGCTGCGAGGATTGCGATGATGGCAATCACGACAAGGAGTTCGATGAGTGTGAATGCTGATTTGAAATGCTTCATTGCGGTTTTCCTGATCCGATCGTGGATCATGACGTTATTCTAATACAATATTAGGTGAGGAAATGCAAGGGCGATTTCTAATTGCTAAGAAAATATGTCAGAACAGAAAAAACTGGTTATGAGCGGTTCCCCAAAATCGAGAAGACCGACTTCCCACGATGTCGCCCAGTTGGCTGGCGTGTCTCAGCCCACTGTTTCGCTCGTCTTCTCGGGCCGCGCAAGAGACATCGGAATTTCGAAAGCTACAGAAGATCGCGTTATGGCGGCTGCGAGGGAGCTCTCGTATGTTCCGAATAAGCTCATGCGATCGATTCGGAACCACCGAACGGGGATTCTTGGGGTCTACGGACCTGGGCAGCAATGGAGCATGAGACATTCCTACTGGGCCGAAGTGTTGACAGCCATCCATGAAGGTGCGTCTCAACTTGAGCAAGAATTACTTTTCTTCTCGCCGCGAAAGGACAAGCCAATAGACGATGTTGTCCATCGTATACTGAGTGGCGTAGTTGACGGTGTCATCGTTCAACCTGGGGTTGAAAACACCGTTCTTGATCGACTCATCGAAGCCCAATTTCCTGTTGTGACCGTTGGAGATCCCTATCGGCATTTGCCTTGCGTAACCCTTGAGAATGCGCATGGTACCAAAACGCTTGTTCAACACCTTTACCAATTAGGGCACAGGAAGTTTGCCTATCTACGAGTAGAAGCCCCGGATAGCACCGAGCCATTTCCTAATCTTGCCGCCGAAATCCGTCCGAAAGCTTTTTCAGATGCGATTAGGGAGCTAGGCTTGTCTCCAGAAAAAAACCCGCAGATTCATATCGGAAAGGATGCGGAGTTTGCCGTTAATCGAGTTCTCGAACTCGGTGCTGATGCCGTACTCTGCCACCACGATGAGTGCGCTTATCCATTCGTGCAAGAGCTAAAGAAACGAGGGATTCGAATGCCCGAGGATATAGCGGTGACCGGTTTTGATGGCATACCTATACCGTTTGTGCCCGCATTTGTTACGACGATTCAATCGCCTATTCCCGAAATGGGACGTAGAGCGGTCGAAAAGTTGAAGAGACTCGTAGAGGGAACACCTTTCGACATGGTGACAACGCTGCCTGTTTCGTTTGTCAAAGGAGACACAACCTAACCTCGAATCGGAAAAGTGCAGACTGACTGCGATAAGCTACGAATAGACGATGCCACCCAAGATCGCGATCGTGTATTGCGCAGTTCTCGAAGACGAGATTGAATCCCTCATAAGGGGTTCTGACCATGTCGTGCATATCGAAAAGCTTGAACAAGGACTTCACAACGATCCACCACTACTCAACCGAAAAGTTCAAGAGCAGATCGAGAGAATCGAGGAGAATGTTTCGGAGGCTGGGGCCATCGTGATCGGATACGGACTTTGTAGTCGAGGGACCGAAGGGCTTCACGCTCAGCGTTGCAAACTCGTGCTTACGCGAGCACACGATTGCATCACCCTGCTTCTGGGAAGTAAAGAACGTTACGCAGAGTATGTTTCCGAAAACCCGGGGACCTATTGGTACAGTCCAGGTTGGAATCGGCACCATCTCGCTCCCGGACAAAAGCGGTACGAGACTTTGAGAGCGATGTACCTCAAGAAGTACGGCGAAGACAATGCGGACTACTTGATGGAGCAGGAACAGCATTGGTTCACAACATATGATCGCGCAACCTTTGTCGAACTGCGTGTGCTCCCGAGCGACCAAGACCAACTGTTCACTAAGGAATGTGCGGATTGGTTGGGCTGGAAATACGACTATCAAGCTGGAGATATTCAGTTGCTCTCTGATCTGATTTCGGGCAATTGGACTCCCGATCGATTCCTTGTTTTGGAGCCTGGCGAGAAGGTCCGATTCACAGCTGACGAAAACATTATCGAGGCGATTCGTGCGGATTGAGTTGGAACTTCCATCGGAAACGCGGGAACTCCTTCTCGAACCTTGTGAAAGAGGGGCGACACTGTCTCAAATTCTAAGAAAAGATAATTTGCCGCTCAATACTCGTTGTGGTGAACGGAATCTCTGCCGTGCCTGCCTGGTTGAAGTTCTCATCGATGGTGTATGGCAAATCGTACGGGGATGCCAGTATCGAGTGTTGGCCGACACTAAGGTGAGGGTTCCCGCCGGTTCGATCCTGGCTTACAATCCGCAAGTTCAATCGGGATACCGAATCAATGTTTCGGTTGCAAACAATCCTCTGTTTTCAAATGGCTATACGGTTGTTGCCGATATAGGAACGACCACCGTCGCCGTTTCGGTGGTTGAGTCTTCGACTGGCAAAGTAGTTCAGACTTCGAGCGGATTCAACCGCCAAATGCACCTTGGCGACGATGTATTGACTAGGATCAACCTCTGTTTGACAGATGAGTCCTTTGTTGGTCAATTTCAGAGCGCGATTGTTGCTGAAACACTTAATCCGCTCGTCTTAGAGGCTCTCTCGAACGCAGGTTTGACACTTTCGGATGTGAGCGGGTTTGTTTTCTCAGGGAATACGACGATGTTGCATTTAGTTGCCGGCGTCAATCCCGGATCACTTGGCTACGCGCCGTTTACACCGTCGTTTATCAACCTAAAGGTTGTCAACTCAAGAGAAATTGGTCTAGTACCGCCTAATGTTGAGGTCTATTTACTGCCCGGTGCGGCAGCGTATGTTGGGTCCGACATAACGAGTGGAGTTTTCGCGAGCGGGCTCGTTTATGACGAAGGCCCAAGCCTATTGGTTGATGTCGGCACTAATGGAGAGCTGGTTCTGAAAGTTGGTGACCACCTATACGGTTGCGCAACCGCCGCCGGCCCCGCCTTCGAAGGATCAGGTTTGCTCTGCGGTGTTCGTGCTGGAGATGGCGCGATCTCGCATCTGACCATGACCGCTGACCCATTTGAGTGCTCCGTTAAAATTATTGGAGGATCTAGTCAGCGTGCCCACGGAATCTGTGGTTCCGCGTATGTCGACTTTCTCGCCGAAGCTCGAAGTGTTGGAATTCTGCAGGCTAACGGTCGAATGCGAATCGTCGCTGGCTCAGAAAACAGATTCTCAAGGGATGAGTATGGATTAGTATTTCAGGTTATCGAAGGGATCGGGAAACGTCCCATTGTTATTTCAGAGCCTGATGTAGCCTCGCTTATCCAAGCTAAAGCTGCGATCGCCGCTGGCATCGAAGTTTTGCTAAGCAAACACAATCTAGGGACCAAAGACGTCAAAACGCTCTACCTTGCAGGCGGATTTGGCATGCATCTGAATCTGGATAGTGCGATTCGGTGTGGAATGTTTCCTGGTTTTGATCCTTCTCAAATCCAGTTAGTGGGTAATACATCCCTAGCAGGGGCTTTGTTAAGTAGCTTGGATAAAACTACAATTGACGAACTCTCACGTACCGGAAAGAGCATCGAAGTCATCGAACTGAACCTAGAGCCAGAGTTCGAAGATATCTATATCGATCAGCTAACGCTCGATTAGCGTGATTTGCAGCATTCAGGAAACGCGAGCTCAATGCCGTACCTGGCTAGGTTTACGAGCGGCAACTTCCAGGTTTCCTTGAGCGTCATCCATCTGCATTCGTCTGTGCTGCCTTGCTTTTCTGCCCTCATATTTCCACCTGTGATTTCACCCCGGTAGATAAATCTAAGAGCCTGCATCTGCCTTTCTGGAGACTCGAAAACGAAGTTGTCGACAGCAGCAAGTTCGCTGACACGAAAATCGTAGCCGGTCTCTTCGGTGACCTCGCGTACGACGGCTTGCTCTGGATGTTCTCCGAACTCTAGCCCTCCACCCGGAAGCGTCCATGAGCCCTCAGCATCAGTTGTAGAAGATAGTCGACAAAGCAATATCCGCCCATTCTCTACAATTAGAGCATAGGCGGATACCCTTAGAACCTGGGTACAGCTGGACATATCATGTCTGTGTACCTGAGTTTTAAGACCTAACAGCGGGTTTACGCAACTCTTAGGTGCGATTGTGTTTTGCCGGCGTCGCTATTCACTTTGAATTTCGTCGTGATGACTTCTAGTTCCTGGGCGATCTTGGTCAATCCATCCGATGAGGACGCCAACTCACTGGCTGCCGTTGTCTGGTCTTGAGTGGTGGCAAGGACAGACGCGATTGCTGCCGAGACTTCTTCGGCAGAGGCACTCATCTCCTGGGCCGCTGCACTTGTTTGCTCGATAACTTCACTGACTTCACGAATCGAACTATTTGCTTCTTCAGCAGCAGAAGTCATCGCACCGCTAGCCTTGGCGATAGCTTCTGATCGGGTGGCAACTTCTCTGGAGATCGAGCGGATTTCCTCGAGGACCGCGCCAGCCCCGGTCGTGAGCTCGGCACCAGACTTAACTTCGACGGCACCTGCTTCCATCGCCTTTACAGCTACCTCGGTCAACTCCTGCACTTTACTTATGAGAGATCCGATCTCTTGCGTGGCTGAAGTCGATCTTTCTGCAAGCTTTCGAACTTCGTCGGCAACGACTGCAAAACCGCGACCTTGCTCACCTGCTCTGGCGGCTTCGATTGCCGCATTCAGGGCTAGCAAGTTCGTCTGTTCCGCAATGTCATGAATGGTCGCGACGATCGAACCGATTTGATCGCTTGAAGCGCCGAGACTCTTGATCGCCTGCGACGAATCCTCGACCTTGTTCTGAATCCGCTCCATGGCAGCGATGGATTTACCGACCGCGTCAGAGCCTTTGGCTGAGACTTCAAGCGAGAGGGAAGAGGCTTTGGCTGAGTTCTCTGCGTCAGAGGCTACTTCGCGCACCGTAGAAGCAAGTTTTGACATGTGCTCAGCGCCTTCTGAAATTGCTCTCGATTGACTTGCGGTTCCAGCGGCGACATAGCCGATTCCGCGCGCACTCTCCTCAGAAGCCATCGAGACTTCGCTCATTGTTCGACTGACCATCGCCGCTCCATGTCCAACCTTGTCAGCCTCTGCGGCTACAGTTTGTGCTGATGATGAGATCTGTGACGCAGAGTTCTGGAGCTGAGCAACAACCATCGTCAAAGCGCTTTGTGAAGTGTGGAACGAAGTGACCAGTGAATCTAGTTGCTTGATAACACTGTTCAAGCTGTTCTGCAGTTCACCAATCTCATCATTCGAGTTCACCTGTGCATATGTCGGGTTGAAGTTGAGATCCCGAGTTAGGTCTCCAGATTCCAGGCCTTCGATCACGTGGGCGATTGCTGGCAAATGTTCCTTTTCAATTTCGGCTAGCTTGGCCGTAGTTGAGTTGATGCCGGAACGGATAACTCGCGTCACCATCCAGCCAGAAAATGAACAGACGATCAGCGCCAAGAAGGTCGCCCCGAAGAGTACGGACTTAGCCGTGGCGAAGTCACTGTCGACTTCCTTAGAATTTGCTTCTGCTTCGGCTTGGGTCATCTTTTGACCCTCAAGGATATCTTTGTCGACCTTGTAATAGGTGTCGCGCATTGGCTTGTTAAACAGCTTGAGCCCGGCATCGATGTCGTTTGTATAGCTGATCGAATAGAACTGCTTGTTAAGTTCCAAGTATTGGTTCAGATGCTCTTGGAAAGTTGCAAGCCACTGCTTGTCTTTTTCTGTTGCACTGGCCTCGCTGAATTCCTTGATGGCGTTATCTAGTCGGGTCTGAAACTCCGGCCATACCTTTTCTGTCTTCTGCTTTTCCTCGTTGGTCTTGTTCAATAAATGCCGGTAACCAAGCGTCCTGGCCTGTTTGAAACAACTGATCATTTCGCCTAAAGCATTCAGTTTATGAACCGAGTGGGCAGAGAGTTTGTGAGTGGACTCCTGCATTCGTCCCATCCCTCTTCCTGCGGAGATTGCTACGAATAGAACGAAAGCAAAACATACTCCGAAAGCCACTGCGAGTTTGTGCGAAATCTTTAGGTTTTTCATCTAGCTCAATCCAATTGCCTAGGGCGTCACTATTAGATAGATCGGCATATGGAACGAGGAATTTGAGCGATGAATACCAGTTTTGCGCTTAATCTGTAATTTAAGCAGAAACGGCAGCTTTGGGAAGAGATCCAAAAGAGAAAGAAATAGTCGTTCCCACATGAGGCTTTGCGTTTGCTCGGACAGCCCCACCATGGTGCTCAATAATACGTCTAACAGTGGCTAATCCGATTCCGTTACCAGGATATTGAGACTTTCCGACGAGTCTCTCCATTGGATTAAACAACTTATCGGCATATTTCATCTCAAAGCCAATACCATTGTCTCGAACGAAGAAATATCCATCTTCGGCAATGCCAAATTCGACGATTAGAGGTTTATCAGTTTGACGAAACTTGACTGAGTTCTCAAAAAGGTTCTGAAGTACAACTTCAACCATCGCACGATCGGCGACGGCAGTCAAATCTTCTTGACAAATAAACTGAGCCTCTACATCAGCTTGCTTACTGATTCGGTCCCAAACAGATTGCGCCACAAGGCTAATCGGAAATGGGTTGATCTGTAAGGCTGAAGCGCCTAGCCGGGCAAGACTTAGAAGGTCATCAATGAGTTTGCCAGCTTGTATGACCGTGCGCTCTTCTCGGTCGAGTACGTCCCCGATGAGAGAGTGCATTTCTGGATTTCCAGAGGTTCGCTGCCTAGCAACGTGGACCATTTCAAGAATGCTGCGAAGGGGGGATCTGAGGTCGTGTCCGATCGCATAGGTGAACTGCTCTAGGTCGGCGTTTGCTGCTCGTAATTGTTTAGTTCGATGCGCGACTCTTCTATCCAAATCCAGGTTCGAGTCGTGCATCTCCTCAACAACTAACCGATTGGCGATCATCACCGAAACATGATTGGCGATGCAAAGCAATTGTAGCTCCTCCGTTCGGGTGAATCGACGGGGGGTATTTTGCATGAAAACACCGATAACTCCTAACACTTCTCCGCCAAAGATAAGTGGGCAACCACAGTACGACCGAAAGGGGAAGCCGGTTCCATTTGAAGCTAACTGTGCAGTGACTTCTGAGGTTAACACATCTTCAATAGAGAGAATTTCTCCTGTTGAAACCAGGATATTGCCGATGCCATATCCTGCGGAGATCGAAGAATGCGCAAACTCTTCTCCAAGCCCATGTTTACCACGTAGTTCGAGTTGTCCTTCGCGTAACTCGCGAATAACACAAGCGTCGGATTGTAGCGCTAAACATACGAGCCGCGATATCTCACGAAACTGAATCTCAGACGACTCATGTTGGCTTCCCATCGCAGTAATGTGCGCGATAGCCATTAGTCGAGATTCAGTGGTTAAACTCGCTATTCCGGCACTAGAGCTATGCATAATTTTCGTCAGCCTTGGCAGAAAAGGACGTTTGTCTGACCGAAGATTGACTAGGTAATTATACTAGTTTACAAGGCTCTATGCAATCTGAACGTCGTTTGCGCCAGCCTGTATTTCGCCTATAATTGCAGCAGCCTCGCCAGACGCAATTAGCTTATCAACAACTGAGTTTGCTGTAAAGCGATTTACCAATAATATAAGGCCAATTCCCATATTAAAAGCACGATACATTTCAATTTCAGGAATGTCACCAGAGGATTGAATTTGAGAGAAAATTGCAGGCGGAGTCCATGTTCTTCTTTCGATCACAGCCCGAACGTCTGATGGCATTACTCTGGGCAAGTTATCGTATAACCCCCCTCCTGTGATATGAGCGATAGCGTGGATGTTCTCGCTTTCTTGTAGAAGTGGATAAACACTATTGAAATAACATTTGTGGGGTTCGATAAGGGCATCACCAATGGACTGATCTGTCCCAGGCAAAGTATCTCTTACCGAAAAACCACCTATTTCGAAAAGTGCTCGTCGAGCTAACGTATAACCGTTCGTGTGTAACCCGCTACTGGCTACGCCGATAATGGCATCTCCAGGTTGGACCTTTCCTCTGGGGAGTTTTTTATCGAAATCGACAACTCCTACGATGCTGCCAACAACATCGACTTCATCATCTGTATAGACACCAGGCATTTCTGCTGTCTCTCCACCGATGAGAGCTGCTCCAACGGCCTTGCAGGCTTCGGACATACCATGGACGACCTCCTCAAATACGAGGCCCTGTAGGTGGCTGCACCCATAGTAATCCATGAAGAAAAGCGGTCTTGCGCCCTGGCACAAAATATCGTTGACGCAGTGGTTCACGATATCCTTGCCTAAGCCGTCGTAACGACCAACCATCATGGCAACCTTGGTTTTTGTTCCGACACCATCAATCGAGCTGACGAGGACAGGGTTAGTTTCAGGAAAGGTCGCTCTGAACAAACCTCCGAAGCCGCCAATACCGCCGACGACATTTTCTGAGTAGGTACTGCGGATCGAATCAGAGACGGAGCGCAACGCACGTTGCGCTTCGTCAATATCAACTCCAGCCGATCTGTAGGTTAGAGGTGCATCAGACATGCTGATCAGCGTACCCATCGGCTGGTCTGCGGAACAGCACGTATTACGAACGAGAACTCGAATGGCTCAGGCTTGAGCAAATATTGCGGTAGAGGACGTGGTCCGCAGCTTGCCGTACCGATCCCATTTTGAGCGTAGTCGAGATTCAGTATTAGGTGCTCACCCAATGTGAGATCGGACCGATGCTTTGCTAATTCGATTTGTTCTGCCGAATAGGGATGTAGGCTGAAATTGAGCTTGTCGGTTGCTTCTATCAGCAGTTCTGGGCCAGATTCGGCGACTAATCTTAACCAACGAACCTCAGATCGGTTACCGTTCTCCTGGGGGAACACGTAGTCTGTGAACAAACCTTCAAGGTCTGACTCGAAAACGCCAAATCGACAGGCTTCTTTTGTGTCTGCATAGCTTTCGCCAGGACCAAGGCCGAGCCAGCGAGCTCCTACGAATCTGGGAGAGACTTTGAGTTTTAGACCAATTCGAGGGACGGTCTCAGTCCATTCACCTTCAAAATTACCGGTAACCGTAACTTTGAGCCCGCCATCGTCTAGGAACTCATATGAAGACTTGGTCTTGATTCCATTCGAGCGAACTGCGGGAGCGTAGCGTTCTTCGACAACGAAAGTGTCGTCATCTTCTTCACCACCAACAAATCGACACCTGAGCTTATCGAATCCAAACTTCTTCCACCCAGTAGCGGCAGGTTCGGGCCAGCCGCCACGGTCGTTGTCAGTCGTTGCTCGCCAGAATTGTAATTCGCCGAGTTCGTAGATGAGGTCGGTTTCGTCTACCGATAGCGCCAGTCTTCCTGGATGTTCAAGCATTTCCCACGTTTGGAATATCTCGGCGTAGCCAGTTTGAATTAGGTTTTCGATCTTGCCGATCACTTGTCCGGTCGCAACTACATGACCGACTTCGGCCCACTTGGTTGGCACCGCCAGCGTCACATTGATGTCTAGCCATTCGTTAACGCCTGGGCGAGCCTCTGCGGGCAACTCAACCACGGCGGTAGTACGCGGAGCGATTTCCGGTAAGAGTAGCAAGCCGGAGCGAACAAAACCAGTTTCACCGGTTAGGATCCAAGTGGTTGACAGGTGATTCAGCCCGATGAAATCGTATCGATTTTCAACCTCAATCTTGCCATCACCGAGATCGCGAATGATGACAGGCTGAATGCAAGCTTTGAGTTCTAGCAAACCTGGAGACGGTGTACGATCTGGGAAAACCAAGCCATCGATGACGAAGTTTCCGTCGTGAGGTTGCTCGCCAAAATCGCCTCCATAGAGGTAGTCGCCGGATCCATTAGGGTCAAGGATCCCGTGATCGATCCACTCCCAAACGAATGCTCCTTGCAGACGAGGGTAGCGGTACATGATGTCCCAATACTCTTTTATCCCTCCTGGGCCGTTGCCCATTGCATGGGCGTATTCGCACAAAACATAAGGCTTTTGACGGCGAATCTCGGTTTGATCAGGGTTGCCCTCGATCACTTCTTCGCGCTTTCCAACGGTTTCGAGGTAGGCATGGCTGGCATACATCTGACTGTAAAAGTCAGAGACCACCGCCTCATAATCGCCCTCGTAATGAATAGGTGTGCCTGGGTCCAGCTTTCGGGTAAGTTCCGCCATCGCAATGTGGTTTTCGCCGAAAGCCGACTCATTTCCAAGCGACCACATCACGATACTGGGATGGTTGCGGTCGCGCATGACCGTTCGTTCCATCCGGTCGAGGTAGGCGCTTTTCCACATCGGCAAGCCGGATGGGTTTTGTTTCCACCCATCTTCACCAAAACCATGGGTTTCGATATCGCATTCAAGAATGACGTAAAGACCAAACTCGTCGCAAAGGTCGACGAAGCGTGGGTGAGGCGGGTAGTGGCTGGTTCGAACCGCGTTCACGTTGTGCGTCTTCATCAGCAAAACGTCCTGAAGCATCGATTCATAGGTGATCGCGCGCCCAAGTTCAGGATGATGTTCATGTCGATTGACCCCTTTGAACATCACAATCTTGCCGTTTACGAATAATTGTCCGTCCTTTAACTCTAGAGTTCGGAAGCCAACTTTGAGCGGAATGACCTCACCACCTTCAGAACTCAGGAAGAGGTCGTAGAGATATGGGGTCTCGGCTGACCACAATTTAGGAGTTGGGACCGAGAACTCAACAGAGTCGCGAAATGCCCCATCAGCAACTTTTGTTGAGCCGTCTCTGAGTTCGTAAAGAACTGGGAGAGGGCAATCAACTTCGATGCGAACTGAACCGTCTGCCCTTGCCCGAACGTAAGCATCGCGAATGGAACCTTCGGATCTGGCAATCAAAGTGACATCGCGGAAGATTCCGCTCAGCCACCACATATCTTGATCTTCGAGGTAGCTTCCATCGCTCCACTGAAGGACTTGAACGGCCAGAATGTTTTCTCCAACCTCAACAAATCCAGTGATATCAAATTCCGAAGCGAGCCTACTCCCCTTCGTAACGCCGACCTGCTGACCGTTTACCCAAATCGAGGCGCAAGAATCGATTCCATCAAACCGCAGAATGATCTGCTGACCAATCCACGAGCTCGGAAGTTCGAATACCCGTCGATAGTATCCGACCGGGTTTTCGGTAGGCACATGAGGTGGGTCAATCGGGAAAGGGTACTGGACGTTCGTGTAATGTGGCGCGCCGTAGCCGAGCATTTGCCAGTTGCTTGGGACAGGGATTGGGTCCCAAAGACTATCATCAAAATCCGTTTCGAAGAAATCTGGGTATTGATTTGCCGGTAACGACCCAAATTGAAAAAGCCACGTTCCATTTAGGCTTTGTATCAGACTGGATTGGTCTGCCCGGATCTCCTCCATAGAGCGATAAGGCGTAAAAAACGCTCTTGAATGAAGGCGATTGAGATGCGTGATTTCTGGGTTTTCAAAATCGGGCAGAGGGTAGCTCACAACTGGTGAGGCTACCGCTTTCAGTGCCCTGAAAGAACACAGTTTTGAAGCAAATTTAGAATTAGTCAAACGTTTGAGCAAAGAATGACTCGGGTAGCGAATTTAGTCGCAAACAATCCTTTGCTACGAAAATGTGACTGCACCATCAGCGGTAACCTACTTCGCATCTATGGATCGCGTATCCTGTGTCGGACTACCAAACTGTTTCCGAATGACTAACGATGAGATAGAGCTCATCGTGACCACCGATGTAGGACCACGCATCTTGCATTACGGCTTCGTCGGCGGCCCAAATATCCTTGGTCATTTTCCAGATTTGGCTGAAGGGACTGAGTGGGGCGAATGGAAACCTCTCGGCGGTCACAGACTGTGGGTCGGCCCAGAAGCTAAACCTTTCTCATACGCACCGGATAACACTTCGATTGAGGCTCGGGTCGAAGGCAATTACGCAATCAGGCTCATTCAACCCGTGGATGCTTCTGGATTTCAGAAGGAGATTTCAGTTTCGATATACCCATCTGGTAGTCGTGTAGATTTGCATCATCGAATCACGTACCGGGGCGCAGGGGAAGTGTTGGCTGCCCCGTGGGCTCTCACGATCATGAGTGGAGGCCGGGCTATTTTGCCGCTCGAACCTCACCGAGATCACGGAGATGTCTTCTTGCCTTCTCAGCCGCTGATTCTTTGGCCGTTTACCGATCTCTCGGATCCAAGGTTGTCTTTGAATAAGAGCAGCATCACTTTAGCTTCTGACGAAAATGCGAACACTCCACAGAAAATCGGCTTGGCGAATAAGCAGGGGTGGGCCGCCTACCATAAGCAAGAGACACTATTCGTTAAGGCGTTCGCGTATCAAGAAGGCGAAACTTATCCCGATTACGGTTCAAATTGCGAACTATTCACAAAAGGGACGTTTCTTGAGGTCGAATCGCTTGGTCCCCAACGACGACTGACTTGTGGCGAATCGATTGATCACACAGAGCGTTGGCACTTGTATCCCAATGTCGGTCTGAACGAACTCAATTCACGAATTGCTGATCTAGCTCAAGTTGGTCCAACACCGGGCTTCTGATCTACTGTTTACGTGTGAATAGGTTGCAAAGTCTTGATCTGGATGGGCTCCGATAGCTCACTCACCTTCGCTTGAGCTACGCATGGCAGTCAAGCGTGAATAATCAGTTTTACGAAACATAACCTATCGAAGCGTTTCGACATGTTATGTGCATGTTCAATGTTTGAAACTTTAGTGAAACGGAGATATTTGCAAGCGCACTATTATCACGCGTTACGATCCTTCTTGGTTTACCGTTGATGTCCAGAATTTGCGACAGAATGCGCAAGTTTCATTCATGAGATGCCTAGGAATCGGGTTTAATAGACGGAACTGTCCGGTTGGTCAGTTCAGTTGCTCCCAATCACGCGCTATGACCGAAAACCGTTTTGCGAAGTACGCTTGGTTTGTCCTTATTTATAACCTAGCCGCAATTGCCTGGGGCGTCTTTTTGCGCGCGGGTGAATACGGAGACGGTTGCGGAAAGCACTGGCCACTTTGCGGTGACGACACGACCCCATTCATGGGTGCAATATCCCGGTTAATCGAAGGCTCTCATCGCTTCTCTACGATGCTTTGCGGCGTATTCGCGATCGTATTAATCGTTTGGGCTTTCCGGCAGTTTCCAAAGGGCTCGATAGTTCGGTTTGGTGCTAGCTGCACGATGGCGATGACCTTGTTCGAGGGGTTGATTGGGGCATGGCTAGTTAAAAACGAACTTGTCGTTAAGAACGACAGCGTCCTTCGCGCCGTTGCGATGGGGACACACGGAGTTAGTACGCTCATCCTTGTCGGAGCTATCGCCTTCACGGCGATTTCGGCAGGTCGACTACGTCCAATCAGGCTTTCGGGTCAAGGTCATGTGCTCACGGTGCTTGGTATGGCTGCCGTCGGGCTGTGTCTTCTCGGAGTGAGTGGTGGTATTTCGGCGCTTGCTCACCAATTGCACGCAACACCTGATGTGCTCAAAGCTGCGATGGACCCCAAAACGCACTGGATGGTTAGATTGCAGCCTCTTCATCCATTAATCGCAGCGTCGGTCGGGCTCTACATCTTACTTGCGGTCGGGATGTTGCATCACCTTAGGCCTGATGCTCAAGCTCAGCGATTGGGGCGGTGGGTTGTCGGCATATTCGGGGCGCAAGTTCTTGTCGGTGGAGCGAACATCTTTTTAGATGCGCCGATTGCGATGCAGATGGTTCATCTTGTTGTCGCCGATATGAACTGGGTCGCTCTAGTTTTGTTTGCGGCGCTGTGTTTGCAAGAGGGAGTTGAGCAGGTCGAGCACCGTCCTGTCCCCGATGAACTAGAGAACCTCGGTCCGACCAAAGGTAAAGATTTGATAAAGGCGTATGTCGCTTTGACTAAGCCGCGAGTTATCTCGCTGCTTCTGTTCACTGCGCTTGCGTCTGCCATTGCCGCGAAGGGATCTTGGCCCGGATTTGAGATCTTTATGGCTGTCTTTATCGGCGGATACTTCGCCGCTGGAGCCGCTAATACCATTAATATGGTGGTTGACCGCGACATTGACTTTGCGATGAAGAGAACGCGAACGCGGCCAACCGTTACTCAGGCGATCCCGACACAGCATGCTTTATGGTTCGCGTTTTCGTTGGCTTCGCTTTCTTTCGCAATCCTTTGGGGTTTTGCAAATCTGCTCAGCGCCGTCATGGCGTTTAGTGGGCTTGTTTTCTATGTTGTTGTGTACACGATGCTTCTGAAGAGAAGAACGTGGCACAACATTGTTATTGGTGGGGCGGCAGGAGCCTTTCCGCCACTCGTCGGATGGGCCGCAGTGACAAATTCACTACCTCCTTTGGCCCTGTACTTATTCGCCATCATCTTTGTTTGGACGCCTGTTCATTTCTGGGCACTAGCGCTTCTCATCAAAGATGACTATGCTGCGGCTGGAGTTCCAATGCTTCCCGTGGTTAAGGGGGATAAGGCAACGGTTCAACAGATCGCGGCATACGCGGTCGTGACAACAGTGGTGACCCTTCTCCCGTTCTTTCTACCGCAGGTAGCAAGAGTCGGATGGGTTTACGCGGCTTCCGCAACGCTCCTGAACGCGATTTTGCTTCAGCAGTGTGTTCAACTCTACCGAAAGACGGAGCGAGCAAGCGCAAGTCGGCTTTTCCACTACTCGATGCTATATCTGGCGATCTTATTTTTAATGCTCGCCATTGACAGAACAATCGTATTGGGATAAATATCCCAGCAAAAATTGCGCTGATTGTGATAGGATATCCGTCTAACGAATATCGAACATATCTGTCGATTTTTGAAACTTTTTAACTAAGAGGAATCTGGAGCACACTTGAATGGCGCAAATCTTTAGACCGAGTGCCAACTCTATCGCACACGCGAGCTTGCTCGGGGTGGCAATTGTCCCCCTCGTGCTCGGCCTGGCGATTGCCGCCTTGTCGCGTTCGCCTTGGAACACGAAGGTTGATGTACCTTTAAACCAGCCGGTTCCATTTTCACACCAGCACCATGCCGTTGAGCTTGGGCTAGACTGTCGTTACTGCCACAAGGATGTTGAGAAATCGTCCTTCGCTGGTCTGCCGGCAACTGAGACCTGCATGAGCTGTCACTCGCAGATTTGGACGAACTCGCCGCTCCTTGAGCCGATTCGACAAAGCATGGAGACAAACACTCCGATCAAGTGGACCAAAGTCAACAAGGTTCCTCAGTTTGTTTTCTTCAATCACAGCATTCACGTTAACCGTGGACTGAACTGCAACACATGTCACGGAGCAATCAACAATATGCACATCACTGCAAAGGGTAACTCCTTCCAGATGGCATGGTGCCTTCAGTGCCACCGAGCTCCTGAGCGCTATCTGTATAAAGACAAAGCTCCAGAGGCTCAGGGTCGCGCTCCGCGCCAGCAGGTTTTTGATCTGTATAAGAAGTTACAGGAAGGCGGCATGAAGTCGCTGGATGAACGAGAGAAGCAGTTGATGAGCGGTCATTTTGACGGCACAAACGATCCGGCTGATATCCTGGCCGGCAAGAAACTGATCAACGAATACGGGGTTAAAACGCAGCAGCTTGCCGACTGCTGGACGTGCCATCGGTAAGAGAGTGGGTTGGACTAGAGATCAATGAGCGTCAAAGATAAACAGCGAATAGACCTTGATGCGGTGCGTGAAAAGCTCCGTGGAAAGTCTGGTCAAAAATATTGGAGGAGTTTGGAAGAGGTCGCTGAGACCGAGCAGTTCCAGCAATTCCTTGAGGATGAGTTCCCGAACCGGTCCTCAATCATGCAGATTAATCGACGTGATCTGCTTCGCTTCATGGGTGCTTCGCTTGCCCTTGCCGGACTTTCTGGTTGTCGAAGCGTCTTTATGCCGGTCGACAAGGTGGTTCCTTACGTTAAGCAACCTGAGGAGCTTGTCGAGGGCGTTCCGCTTTTCTACGCCACTACTCTCGTCCGGGGCGGTTACGGAACTGGTGTGCTTGTTGAGCAGCACGAAGGCCGTCCGACGAAGATAGAAGGCAACTTGCTTCATCCGGCTTCTAATGGCGCTCTCGACTCGATGTCACAAGCCGAAATCCTGTCGCTGTACGATCCCGATCGCGCAGTTGGGCCAACCAATCGTTTGAGCTTTGGTCTTGCGCATGCAGGCGACGTTTCGACTTGGTCCGCATTTTTCAGTGATTCCCGAAAGATCCTGGAAAAACAAAAAGCTGTCCAAGGTTCTGGTATTCGCATCCTGACTGGCGCGGTGACTTCGCCAACGTTAGCTTCGACCATTCAGGACTTTCAGAAGACATACCCGTCGGCTAAGTGGCACAGCTACGAGCCAGTCGGTCGAGACAATGTCACAGATGGCACCAGACTCGCTTTTGGTTCGCCTTACTCCGTGGTTTACGACTTCTCGAAAGCCAAGGTTATTGTTTCACTCGATAGTGACTTCTTGAATCCGGCCGAAGAGCCGGGTGCACTCAAGTACGCTCGCGATTTCGCTGATGGAAGGCGCGTTACCGGCACTGAAGGCACGATGAATCGCCTTTACGTCATTGAAAGCACGCCTTCGATGACGGGTCTCAGTGCGGACCACCGATGGCCGGTTAAATCCGGGGATATCCACAGCGTTGCGAGCGCTTTCGCCGAGAGTCTGGAGGTTCCTGGTGTAACGGGTAGCGTTAACCTAAAGGATCTACCTGCGATTGTTCGGGATCTAAAGGCGAACCGAGGTGCATCGGTTGTGGTGGCTGGTCCACAGCAACCGCCTGCAGTTCATGCGCTTGCTTTTGCGATTAACAATGCGTTGGGCAACATCGGGACAACTGTAAAGTTCACGAAGCCGGTAGAGGCGAATGTAGCTCTTAACGCGTCCACCCTCAAGGATCTGGTCGGTGACCTTAATGCTAACAAGGTGGAGTTCCTGCTCATTCTAGGCGGAAACCCAGTTTATGATGCACCCGCAGACTATCTGTTTGAGTCCGCGCTAAGCAAGGCTAAGTTTAGGGCTCACTTTGGTCTGATCGAAGACGAAACGAGTGCCTTCTGCGACTGGCATCTGGCGGCATCTCACACGCTTGAGTGTTGGGGCGATTCACGGGCGTTCGACGGAACTGTTGGTTTGCAACAGCCGCTGATGGCTCCGATCTGGGATACGAAGAGCGATATTGAGCTGTTGAGCGGTCTGTTGGGGCGAGACGGGAACGGTTATGATATCGTTCGATCTCAGTGGCAGACGCGAGGCTTTGCTGGGGTTAGTCCATCAACCGGCAAGCCAACCGATGCCTTTGAAAAAGCTTGGAGAACTGCCGTTCACGATGGCGTTATCAAGAATTCCGAACTTGCTGTATCGCCAGTAAAGCTTGCGATGGCAATGCTCCCCGCTCCGACGGTATCGAAGGGTACTGAACTGATCTTTAAGGTTGATCCTAAGATCTACGACGGTCGCTACGCGAATAATGGATGGTTGCAAGAGCTGCCTCACCCGGTCACGAAGTTGACATGGGACAACGCGGCGATTATGTCTCCAGACATGGCGAAGGGACTTGGGGTTCAAGACGATGACATGGTTCGTGTGTCGGCTGGCGAACGCCAGATGAATCTCCCGGTCTTCATTCAGCCGGGGCATCCCAACAATTCGGTAACGGTTCACCTCGGTTACGGTCGGTTGGCTGGCGGAAAGGTTGCTACTCCAAACCTCGATCAGAACGGTAAGTACAACGAGGAATTGGCGACTTCAGATGGTGGTGGTTTCAATGCCTATCTTCTGAGGACGTCCAATGCGACGGCTTTCACGTCGGTTGAAATTGCCAAGGTCGGTGGAACGGTTTATAACCTCTCGACGACTCAAGGTCATCAGCCGCTGGAAGGCAAAGGCGATAAAGTCTTGGATGACCGAGACATCATCCGCGAAGGAACTCTTGTAGAGTTCCTCAAGAATCCCAAGTCTCTCATCCCGTCTCATGCTCCAGATCCTGAAGAGATCAAAGAGCAGAACCTCTACCCTGAGAGAATCTTTGATTGGAACGGTCCTCAATGGGGCATGACGGTTGACCTCAACACTTGTATCGGATGTAATGCCTGTGTGACCGCTTGCCAGAGCGAGAACAATATTCCGGTCGTTGGTAAGTTGCAAGTTCTGAGACACAGGGAGATGCACTGGATTCGAATTGACCGTTACTATAGCGGCGAAGATGAGAATCCGTCTTCGACCTATCAGCCGGTTATGTGCGTTCAGTGCGAGAAAGCTCCTTGTGAGCCGGTTTGCCCGGTCGCTGCAACTGTTCACAGCCATGAGGGCTTAAACCAGATGGTTTATAACCGCTGCGTTGGCACTCGATACTGTAGTAACAACTGCCCGTATAAGGTTCGCCGCTTCAATTATCTGAACTACTCAGATAACCAGCCGAACTTTACGGATAAGATCGCTCCATTTGCTGGGATATCGGGAGGCAACGCATCGGAAAGACGACTTCCTGGGCCTATTCACACGCCACGTAAGCAAGGCGTCGAACTCTTGAAGATGATCAGCAATCCTGACGTTACGGTTCGAGGCCGAGGCATCATGGAGAAGTGCACGTACTGCGTACAACGCATTAACACTGCTCGAATTGATGCGAAGAAGGAAGGCCGAGACATCCGCGATGGCGAGATTGTCACCGCATGTCAGTCGGCTTGTCCAACCAAGACCATTGTTTTTGGCAACATCGCTGATAAAACCAGCGAAGTGAGCAAGTTGCGCGAAGATCCGCGAAGCTATCTGCTACTCGAAGAGCTGCAAACCAGGCCGCGAACGTCGCACCTGGCTAAGCTTCGAAACCCCAATCCGGAGATTGAAGTGAAGACCACGAAGACGGAGGCCAAAGCCTAAGAGCCATGCCAAAACAACCGCTTAACGACGTGATGATTACCGGCCAGCAGACTTATAAGTCGCTGGACGATAGTATCTCGTCGCTCATCCTTGATCAGAAGCGGCATAAAAAGCCGTGGTGGGTCATGTTTGCCCTTGGCGTTTCGCTTTTGGGCCTCTTAGGCGCATCGGTAACTTGGCTTCTGTACCAAGGCATCGGCATCTGGGGTAACAACATTCCCGTTTCCTGGTCGTTCGACATCGTCAACTTTGTTTGGTGGATCGGTATCGGCCACGCAGGAACGCTCATTTCGGCGATTCTTTTGCTCCTTCGTCAAAGCTGGAGGAACTCAATCAACCGATTTGCGGAAGCGATGACGGTTTTTGCCGTTATGTGCGCGGGCATGTTCCCGCTTCTGCACACCGGCCGACCATGGGTGGCTGCCTATTGGCTATTGCCGTATCCTAACATCATGGCGATGTGGCCGCAGTTCCGGTCTCCGCTCATGTGGGACGTTTTTGCGGTTAGCACCTACCTTACGGTTTCAGTCTTGTTCTGGTTCATGGGTTTAATCCCTGACTTGGCAACTCTGCGCGATAGAGCTACGAACAAGCTCGCAAAGGTTGGCCTCGGAATCGCCAGCATGGGATGGCGCGGTAGCAACCAGCACTGGCACCGCTACGAGCAGTCTTACCTTTTGCTAGCTGGACTGTCAACTCCGCTGGTTCTTTCGGTGCACTCAATTGTTTCGTTCGACTTTGCGGTTTCGATTGTCCCAGGCTGGAACGTCACGGTTTTCCCGCCTTACTTCGTCGCTGGAGCAGTCTTCGCCGGATTCGCGATGGTTATGACCTTCGCAATTCCAATTCGAAAGCTCTACGGACTGCAGGATCTCATCACCGATCGCCACCTCGACTGGATGGCGAAGATTTTGCTTGCAACAGGGTTGATCGTATTCTACGGCTATGTACTTGAAGCTTTCTATGCTTGGTACAGCGGAAACGTTTTTGAGTGGAACAACACTTACTACAGGCGATTCGTTGGACCTTATGCCTGGGCATTCTGGTCGCTGATCCTCTGTAACGGAATCATCCCGCAGCTCTTCTGGTTCCCCTGGGCCCGTAGAAACACCTTCACGCTTCTGTTTGTCTGTACCTCGGTCAGCATCGGTATGTGGCTAGAGCGATTTGTGATCATTCCGATGTCGCTCACAAGCAACTACCTGCCAAGTAGCGACAAGATGTACTACCCAACGTTCTGGGACTTCGGCATGTACATTGGAACCATTGGCTTGTTCATCACGCTGATGTTCCTCTTCATGCGGTTCCTGCCTATCATCAACATGTTTGAAATGAAGGATCTGCTTCACAAAATCAACCATGCCCTTCAAAAGCACGATGAACCTCATGCTGAAGAGGCTTCAGTGGGAGGTGGCGAATAATGAGTCACGGTCACGAAGCTGTTGCAGTCGGGCCATACGCGATGGTGGCCGAGTTTTTGGAAGCTCACGAGTTGGTCTCCGCTGCAGAAGCGGCCAAGAACGCCGGCTATAAGCGGATGGATGCCTACTCGCCCTTCCCAATTCACGGGCTATCTGATGCAATTGGGTTCCAAGACAAGAAGATCCCATGGATCGTATTTGCCGGGGGCGTCATTGGTGCATTGACTGGCTATTCTCTCCAATATTACGTTGCGGTTTTTGACAACTCGTTCAACGTAGGAGGCAAGCCGCTCAACTCACTTCCTGCATTCATTCCAATCACATTCGAATGCACGGTTTTGTTTGCTGCATTTGGAGCGTTCTTCGGAATGCTTGCTTTGAACGGCCTTCCAAAGCCTTACCATTCGATCTTCAACGCGCCAGGGTTTGATCGTGCATCGCATGATCGTTTCTTCCTCGCGATTGAGGCGACGGATGAGAAGTACGATGCTGATTCGGTTAAGACTTTCCTCGAAGGACTCAAGCCTGTTTCAGTGAACGAGGTGGAACCATAATGCGTAAGCAGATTTTCGGACTCGTCTCACTCGGCTTGTTAATCGCCGGTTGCCACACTGACATGTGGAAGCAGCCCAAGACCGAGCCGCTCGATGAGAGCGCTTCGCTCTTTGCGGACGGTGCAGCTAGTCGTCCTCTCGTTCCTGGATCGATTGCTCGTGGTCACCTTCGCTTGGACGACGGTTACTTCACCGGAATTGAGAACGGGAAATTTGTCGACCAGATTCCATTGAAACTCGTCGATTCCGCAGGGAAACGAAAAACCCTGCTTCTTCGTGGTCAAGAGCGATATAACATCTACTGCTCACCTTGTCACGGACAGGTCGGAGACGGAAAGGGAATGATCGCCCAGCGCGGGTTTTCTCTTAAACGTCCGGTCGGCAACTATCATACGGACCGACTTCGCAATATGCCGGTTGGACACTTTTACGATGTCATCACGAATGGATACGGAGCCATGTACTCGTATGCCAGTCGTGTCGAGCCGCAAGATCGATGGGCAATTGTTGCCTACATTCGAGCGCTCCAACTTAGTCAACACGCCTCGCCTGCCGATGCCGATCAGGCTGATTTGAGTAAGGCTCAGGCCCAGAACGAAACAAACGGACGGCTTGCCCAGAAATGAGTGCCACGACTTTTGAAAACCAACCAGAAATGCCGTCGAAGAATCACGACACGATTGGCTTAAGTAAGTTTGGCCCTGCGGGCGGACTTCTCGGTCTCGTCGGAGTTCTCGCCAGTATTGCTTTGATTGCGAGTCCAGCGACTCGTCAGGCGATGATCGGTTCTTACCTTTTCGGTTGGACGTTCTGGATCGGAATTACGCTCGGCTGCTTTGGTCTTAGCCTGCTCTACTACACCGTTCGCGGTTCGTGGTCGCTGCCCCTGATCAGACTTTGGGAAGCAGGCGCAAGTCCTATCACCTTCGGTGTTATGGGCGCGCTTTTCCTTCCGATTTTGGGTTTCATGCCTTCTCTCTATGAGTGGGCGAATCCCGAAGCACTCCAAGGACCTCACGGTCACCTCATCGAACATCGGCAACCGTACCTTAATGTGCCGTTCTTCGCTATTCGACTAGTGTTCTACTTTGTCACTTGGGCGCTCATTGCGAACAAGATGCAAAAGTCCGCTCGCAAGCAGGATGTTGATGGCAACTTCCGACACGAAGCGAAGAGAAGTTCTGGTGGTGCCGGTTCTCTGGTCTTCTACGTTCTAACGATCACGTTCGCATTCACCGACTGGGTTATGTCGGTTGACACCGCATGGTTCTCAACCATCTATGGAGTTTGGCTGATGGTGGGGTCTGCGCTTGGAGCACTATCGCTAACCACACTTATCGTCTGCTTGAATAAGGACAAAGCGCCATACAACGATGCCGTCACTGGCAATGTCACAAAAGACTTCGGCAACATGCTGTTTGTCTTCACGTTGCTGTGGGCGTACACATCGCTTTCGCAGTTCCTGATTATCTGGAACGGTAACCTTCCCGAGTTCACTACCTACTATCGGGCACGAAGCGAGTTCGGGTGGAACATAATCGGACTGATCACGATTGTCGGTCAATTCCTTCTTCCATTCCTCTGGCTGTTAGCTCCACGAGCAAAGAGAATTGGAAGCATTCTGGCGAAGATCGCCGCGTGGATTCTCGTTGTCCATGTCATCGATGTTTACCAAGTCGTCATTCCATCGCTTCCGACCGGCTCAATCCACCAAAGATCACCCGGTACGAATCTTTGGATGGACGTTTTAGCACTAGTTTCCGTAGGCGGATTCTGGCTACTCGCATTTGGAACCAAGATTGGAAAGGCTCCGTTGATGCCGCTTTACGATAATCGACTTCAGGAGGCAAAGAAGTATGAGCACTAAGGGACACGGTCACGGACATGGTCCGAAAGAAGATCCGCTCGTCGATATGGGATATGAAGTTAGGGATATCAACTTCCCAAATATCGCCAAGGTCACGGCTGGATTCTTGATCTTCACGGTTGTTTCCGTTGCTATCGTGAGCGCTATGTTTCACTTTAATGTGCTCGGTAATAACTCGTCCGAGGATGCGCAGGCTATCGCCAAGCAACCTCGAAAACCGATGCCAGCCAACACCCCTGTACTTCAATCGAACAAGGCTGCGAAGATCGATATCATGACTCTTCGTAAGCACGAGAACGAGGAACTGAATACAACGGCGACTCTGGCAGACGGCTCCGTGAGGATTCCGATTGACCGAGCTATGCAATTACTAGCAAGTCGGGGCTTTGTTGCAACCGGCTACAGCAAGCCTGCAAATAGCCCAGGCAACACTATTACGCAGAACGCGATGTCCCCGGCTGAGATCGAAGCAAGTAAGGCTAAATAAGATGAGAATCGTAGACGTCACCACCATAATGATCCGCACAGTCTTCATGATTGTGGCGATTGCGGTGTCGTGCGTCGCGAATGCCCAAGAAACGGACATCCGAAAGCTAATGGGGATCGACCAGAAGCTTGGCTCAAAAGTGCCCGACGCGCAGTTCACCGATGACAACGGTAAGACCGTTCAACTCGCGAGTTATTTCGGGCAGCGGCCCGTAATGATCGTGCCTGTGTACTACACCTGTAAGTCGGGTTGCCCTGTCTTAATGGACGACTTATTCAAGACACTAACCCGTGCAGCCCACCCGACCGGTCGAAAAAAGAGTGAAGGTCAGAAGATTCTGCTCCTCGGCAAAGATTTCGACATGGTTATGGTGAGCATCAACCCCAAGGAATCCCCTGAGGTTGCTATGGAGAAAAAGAAATTCATCCTTAGCATTCTAGAGGAGAAAGGGATTGAAGACCACCTTCACCTTTTGACGGGTAACTACGAGAACATCAAGAAGGTGACGGACGGGCTTGGTTTTCGCTGGATTTATCAACCCGATCTGGATGTTATCAAGCATCCAACGGGTTCCGTAATGGTTTCGAACAACGGAACTATTTCGAGCTACACCATCGGGTTACAGTTCCAAACGACTCCTCTCGTCGAGGCGATTCGTTTGGCATCTCACAACGAGGTCGGCGTTAAAGCAGACCAGACAGGGATGTTCGGTTGTCTTAGCGAGGACCCGAAGACCATGCATATTCGAGACACCGTTGAGCGTTGGCTCAACTACATGTGTGTCATCACTGTAATTGTTGTTGCCGGCTGGATCATCAGTCTTCTGAGAGCAGGCAACAAATCAACGACCGACCGAGGAGGTCAGGCTACCGGCGCCTAGCCGGTGTTGCGTCTATGTGGAACTTCTCTGTAATGCCGCCCCAGGCCTCAACGTTGGCCCCTGAGCATGATGCTATCTTCTTAGTGCTCACTGCGCTGACGCTGCTGTTTACGCTTATTGTCTGTGTAACAGCGGTCTTCTTCGTGATCAAATATCGCGAAGGAACCAAGGCCGATCGATCAAGCCCAGTTTATGAGAACCCGAAACTGGAAATGGTCTTGACGGTTGTCCCAACAATTTTGGGGCTGATCATGTTCTTCTTTGGCGCAAAACTGTATATTGCGCAGCGCACTCCTCCGAAGGACGCAGAAGAGATCTTCGTTATCGGAAAGCAGTGGATGTGGCACGTACAGCACTCAAATGGAGTGCGAGAAAACAACACGCTTCACGTTCCGATGGGTCGGCCCGTCAAGCTGACCATGATCTCGCAAGACGTTATTCACGCTTTCTACATTCCCGCATTCCGAACGCAGATGTATGTCGTTCCGGGCCGGTATACGCAGATTTGGTTCAATGCTACCAAGACTGGCAACTACCACCTGTTCTGTAACCTGTACTGCGGAACGCAGCATAGTGAGATGGGTGGAACCGTCGTCGTTCAAACGGAGACCGAGTATCGAAACTGGCTCAATAATGGCGGACAGAATGCAGCACCGGTCAGCATGGCTCAAGCGGGCGAGAAGCTGTTCAATAAAATAGGCTGCAACAACTGCCATGGCGCAACTGACTCACCGCGAGCCCCTTCACTGGCCGGCATTTATATGTCGAAGCGGAAGATGAGCGACGGCACAGTCCAAAACGCGGATGAAGCCTATCTGCGCGAGTCAGTGCTACGACCTTGGAACAAGATCACGATGGGATATGGCAAAGAGATGCCAGCCTACGAAAGCACACTGACTGAAGAGGAAGTTTTAAGCCTGATTGCTTACATGAAGAACCCTGGAGCTACCAAAGGCTCTTCTGTAAGCAGTGGAACATCACGTGAAGAAGGCTTGGCAGCAAAGACCGACACAAAAAATGGTCTAGCGGTCAATGCTATCGAAGCACAAACGACTGATCCTGCGGCAACACCAACCAAACGAAGGGGATCACTCTCCGTCGGTGCCATGGCAGCACAAAAACAAACTGAGGGACAGAAATAAGAATGAGCGCTACGAGTACACCTGCGCACGATCAACCGGTTGCTGAGAAGAACTATTTAAACGCTCAGCACACGGTCCGTTCGTGGCTTCTAACTGGCGACCATAAGAGAATTGCGGTTCTCTATTTAGTCTCGGTCACCATCTTCTTCATCGTGGGTTCGTTCTTAGCTGGACTGATCCGCCTTGAGCTGATGAGTCCGAGCGGCACCATGCTGGAGTCTGAAACCTATAACAAGGTCTTCACGGCTCACGGCGTTGTGATGATCTTCTTCTTCCTGATTCCAGCAATCCCCGCTGTCTTTGGAAACTTCTTCATACCTATTGTCATCGGCGCGAGAGACTTGGCGTTCCCGCGACTGAACTTGGCAAGTTGGTACCTTTATGTCTTCTCAGGAATCCTAGCGGTCATCGCGCTTTGTAGCGGTGGTATCGATACGGCATGGACGTTCTATCCGCCGTATTCCAGCATGTATTCGAACTCACAGGTGACGCTTGTTATCGTAGCGGCTTTCATCAACGGGTTCTCGAGCATCTTTACCGCTATCAACATCATCGCTACCATCCACAAGATGCGAGCACCAGGCATGACATGGTTCAGACTGCCCCTCATGGCATGGTCGAGCTATGCCACATCGGTGGTTGTCATTTTGGGTACGCCAGTAGTTGCGATTACGCTCCTTCTAGTTTTGATGGAGAGAGCATTCAAACTTCCGATCTTTTCGCCAGAGTTAGGCGGCGACCCGGTTCTGTTCCAGCACTTGTTCTGGTTCTATAGCCACCCTGCCGTTTACATCATGATCCTTCCGGCATTTGGTATTCAGTCGGAACTAATCGCGAACTTTGCTCGAAAGCGGATTTTTGGTTACCACTTTGTCGCGTTCAGCTCATTGGCCATCGCTGGTCTTGGCTTTGTAGTCTGGGGCCACCACATGTTCGTCTCCAGCCAGTCGATGTACGAGAGCACAGTCTTCTCGCTGTTGACTTATCTTGTTGCCGTTCCATCTGCAATCAAGATCTTCAACTGGACTGCGACCTTGTATAAAGGCAACATTCGATTGCACGCTCCGATGTACTACGCACTGTCGTTCATCGGTCTGTTCACAATTGGCGGTCTGACTGGTCTGTACTTGGCAAACATGGGTACCGACATTCACTTGACCAACACCTACTTTATCGTTGCGCACTTCCACTACGTCATGGTTGGCGGAGCGTTGACTGGCTTCCTCGGTGGTTTGCATTACTGGTGGCCAAAGATGTTTGGTCGGTTGTACAGCGATACAGCTGCGAAGATCACTGCGATCATCGTGTTCTGTGGCTTTAACCTCACGTTCTTCCCGCAGTTCATCATGGGCTACATGGGAATGCCGCGAAGATACCACTACTACTACTTCGCGCCTGAGTATCAGATCTATCACATTCTGTCGAGCTTGGGTGCAAGCCTTCTAGGTGTCGGTTTGATCCTCCCTGCGATCTACTTGACTCATTCGTTGATCAAGGGCGAGAAAGCTTCTGCGAACCCTTGGGGAGCTCATGGTCTGGAGTGGACGATTCCATCGCCGCCTCCGACCGAGAACTTCACTGAAATCCCGATTGTCACCGACGAGGTTTACGACTTCGACCCTGTTGCCGAGCACGAGGCCAATCTTGCTGGCAAAGAGATCGAACTCCCGTCTGAGTCAGAGCAACCTACCAAGGTGGACGAACCAACCGAGGCAGGTAAGGAATAAGTCTAATGGCAGCTGCTTCTCATAACATTGAGCCGACCCCGGTTCATCACCAGTTTGAGGATATCGAACAGCAGAACGAAACCTACGTGGTAGGCATGTGGACGTTCTTGGTCACGGAGATAATGTTCTTCGGTGCCCTGTTCCTTGTCTTCACGCTGTACCGCTGGAACTACCAACTTGACTTCTACAAAGCTCACGAGCACCTGGACGTTAAGTTGGGAGCCATCAACACGACGATTCTGCTGTTCAGTTCTTTCTCGATGGTTCTCGGAGTTCACTTTGCTCAACTTCAAGACCGGATGAAGGTTCTGGCTTCACTCGGATTGACTGTTGCTTGCGCAATGGCGTTTTTGGTCATCAAAGGATTTGAATACGCTTCGAAATTTGAGAACCAGCTCTATCCAGGTTTAGGATTTACGAACAATGTTGAGCACGTCGGTGGTGCTAATCTGGACCACGCACAGCTATTCTACGGTCTCTACTTCGCGATGACTGGCCTTCATGCAGTGCACATCATCGGTGGCATTATCACCATCGGAATCTTGATGTTCCTGTGGTTGAAGAAGGCTCCTTCTGTAACCAAGGATTACATTCCCACCGAAATGGTTGGTCTGTACTGGCACTTCGTTGACCTAGTGTGGATTTTCTTGTTCCCACTTTTCTATCTCATGCCAAAGCCGCACTAAGATCATGTCGAAAACACCACTTACAAACGCTCACCACGTGATCCCAATCTGGGTGTATGTTCTTAACTTGATTGCGCTGGCATCGCTGATGGCGTTGACAGTTGGCATGAGCTACGTTCAACTCCCCGCGATTGGTCCTCTATCAGGTGTAGCCGTCAACAACATCGTCGCGATGACGATCGCGACGATCAAGGCGATCCTCGTCATCATGTTCTTTATGCATGTCCGGTGGTCAAGTTGGCTCACTCGAATGTGGATCATCGGTGGATTCGTCACTGCGAGCCTCATGGGAATTATTCTCATGGACTACGCTACACGAGCACCCGAGATCGTTCCGGGCTTTGATAACAAAGATGACTCGGCATTCAACCGAGTCATGCAACCCAATCAGCCCAATCCAACCGATCCGAACGAGATCAACTTCCATCCACGATAGGATTGAGCAATATGCGTTTCAATGCCTCGAAGCTTTGAGTGCTTCGGGGCATTTCTCGTTTATCCTTCGAATAGAATCGTTCTTTCTGCTACAGTGCAATGAAAGTTAGTCAGGCAAGCGGCTAATTTCGCGAAGCGCCATAATAGAGAGAGAAGCAGAGAACGCTACGTTCCCGCATCTATTCCTCAAATGAGCACTTCACCTTCTCATCAGAAAACTTGGCGCGAAAAGGTCGGCCTTGCTGAAATGTTAAAGGGCGGCGTCATTATGGACGTTGTCACTCCGGAGCAGGCGATTATCGCCGAAGATGCAGGAGCCGTTGCGGTCATGGCTCTCGAAAGAGTTCCTGCCGACATTCGTCGAGATGGCGGCGTCGCTAGAATGAGCGATCCCGAAATGATTCAGGGGATCAAAGAAGCAGTTTCGATTCCAGTCATGGCAAAATGCCGAATCGGTCACTTCGCCGAGGCTCAGATTCTCGAAGCTTTGGAAGTGGACTTCATCGACGAGAGTGAGGTTTTGACTCCTGCGGATGAAGAGAACCATGTTGACAAGCATCAGTTTACGGTTCCGTTTGTTTGCGGAGCCCGTAACCTTGGCGAAGCGTTGAGAAGATGCGCCGAAGGTGCTGCCATGATCCGAACTAAGGGAGAAGCAGGAACGGGCGACGTCGTTGAAGCCGTTCGACACATGCGACAGATCATGAGCGATATCCGCAAGGTTCAAAGCGCCCGAGAAGACGAGCTTTACGTTCTTGCTAAGGAATACCAAGCACCTTTTGAATTGGTCAAGCAAGTACACGAACTTGGTCGCCTGCCTGTACCCAACTTCTCAGCGGGTGGAATCGCCACCCCTGCTGATGCGTCGTTGATGATGCAACTCGGCGCTGAGACAGTTTTTGTGGGTTCGGGAATCTTCAAGAGTGCTCCATCGATCGTTGGTGCCGAACGAGCAGAGGCATGGTCAAAGCGAGCAAAAGCGATCGTGGAAGCGGTGCTGTTTTACAAAGAGCCAAAGAAGCTGGCTGAGATCAGTGCTGGTCTTGGCGAGCCGATGGTCGGAATCAATGTTTCGTCTCTCGCAGAAGGCGACCGCATGGCTCCACGTGGCTGGTAAGAAGTCTTATACCAACAAAAAACGAGCAGTCCCAGCAAAGGAACTGCTCGTTTTCCTATATATAGACAAAAAAAGGACTCTGGCGAACCTGCCACCAGAGCCATTTAGGGATCATGACATTGGTTGTTTGCGAGCCTTGGGGGAACTCATGCAATCAACCTGTATCTTTTGACTATGACTGTCCATGCTTCGGGCCTCAAGATATTGCGACATTGAGCGCAATTCTAGGCTAGGCGACTTTGAGGTGATTTCTTGAGGAATCCTCGGAAACTTTGATCTTTGCCAAGCTGTCGTTGAGAGCTTTGGCACATGCTTCAACTTCGCATGCAGAAGTTTGAGTCTGTTCGGACTGCCTCAATTGATGACGTAATCCTTCCATTGCTTGCATGGCTGAAGCGCTCATCTCTTGGGTTGTGGCGCTCAGCTCCTGAGAAGCTGCCGCGCTCTGTTCAGCAACCGTTGCCACCTGGCGGATCAGTTCGTTTAGTTCATTGATGTGTTCCTCGATCTTCATAACCCGCGAGTTGTTCTCGGCTGCGATGGTAGCAGTCTCATCTGACGACTTCAAAATGCCACTAAGGCTGGTTTGAGCTTGGCTTGATTGGTTAACGACTTTGGCTACTTCTTCTGACGTCGCTGACATTGCAGTGAAAGCCAGTTCGACGTCATGCCGGACGCTCTCAATAAGTGCCGCAATTTCTTGCGCAGCTGTGTTTGCGTTGGCGGCGAGTTTACGAACTTCGTCCGCAACAACCGAAAAGCCTCGACCGTGTTCGCCAGCTCGAGCAGCTTCGATTGCGGCATTTAGTGCCAGCAGATTTGTTTGGTCTGAGATTGCTCCAATCGTTTGGACAATTGTTCCGATTTTTGCTTGCTTCCCGGCGAGTTCAGATACGGCCTGCTGGGAAGATTCGACACGATCCGCTGCGTTAGTAACTGCACTGATTGTCGCACTCAGGGCTTTGGTGGCATCGTCGACACTTCTCCTCGATTGGTCAACACAAGCCGACTGTCGGTTGCTTGCATCAGTCAACTCTTGTGCTTCGATATGAAGGTTTGCGATATCTTTCGATGCGGTGGTTGAGGCTTCTGCGAGTCGGGAGCTGTCCTGAGCAATTTGCTCGCTGGCTTTTGCAGCTTCCTGAGTCGCCATCGAAATCTGGTTTATGGTCTCAGAAGATTCATTAGAAAGGTTGGTGCTTTCAGCTGCTAACGCATTGATGGTTTCCCCTGCATGGTTAACCGAACTCGAGTTCTGAATGACGGTCTGAACCAGCGCGCCAAAATTGAGTTAGCTAATGGCGACTGCTTCAAGCGTCTCGGTTAAATCAGAAGACATCGAATTAAAGGTATCGCACAGAACACCAATTTCGTCTTTTGGTTTCCAGGTCACAGAAAGCCTTTCAGGCGAGATACGAGACGTTAAGTCTCCAGCTGCCATGGCTTCGGCCGACTGTCGGAGTTGAACGAGATTGCCTTCCGACATCTTCCGGAAGTTAGCTACTAACAGTTTAATTGGCGTTGTGATGACCTTCGTGATGACGTAAGCCAATGCAATTCCGACGGTCGTTGCTAAAATACAGGCGAAGACCATCAGTGATTTGACACTCGCCATAGTGTTCTTGGCGTCGGAACTGATATCCGTCATTAACTTGTGGTTGCCACTGTACAGCTTTTCTAGCGTTGGACCGAGATGTTCGGTGTAGATTGCTCGGAGTGCAGGCGTAACCACGGCTAGCCGCTTTGAAGAGTTAGCTCGCGCCGCCGAAATAAACTCCTGATCAAGATTTCTATAGTCTTTCCAGTCTGTTTGGGCTGGCTTGACTAAGTTCTGACTTGATTCTGGCAAGCCTGTAGCTAGCTGTCCCGTTAGTTTGTCGGCGTCTTGGCCGATCTTCTCCATTTCGTCAAGTAATTTGTTTCGCTCAGCATCGGTCTTAGCCAGCAACACCCGGTAATGGATCATCCGGTAGTTCAGAACTTTGGCGTCGAAATTCGCAAGTAAGATGCTTCCGTTCACTCCATCTTTTCCGATCGTTTGAATCGAATGATCAGCCTTTGAAAGCGACCAGAACCCACAAGCAGTGAGCAACAACTGGAATGCGATCATGACAGAAAGAGTGACCGCGAGCTTCAAACCGACGCTAAGGTTTTGTACCGATTTCATGAGAGGTAGATTGCATATCGGCATAAATTCGACTGATTCTTACACGTCAGTGTTGGAGAGTTCGTCACTTACGGTAAAAATTTCAAGGCTAGATGCCGTATTGTGCAAAAGCAACCATTCTGTTTTGTATTAAGAAACTGATCGAACTGAATAGAGTGAGCAGATGCAAAAGTGAGAAAACTCAAATAGAAGATTCACTTGTCACCCGTCAAACCGGAAACGCCGCCATAAGTTTTGTGGCGTCCACGGTAAACTAGAGAGAATTAGACCGCTTAGATGCTCATGAGCAAACAAAACGGGCGACCTCGAAAGGGGCGCCAAACCAAAGATTTAAGCGTTGAGAGCCGCAATACCAGCAGCAACTCCGCGAAAGAAATTATCGTCAATGTCTCGAACCGCGAGACCCGAATTGCCATGCTCGAAAACGGGCAGTTGATGGAGTACCGTGTAGAACGCGAGGAGCGTGTTGTCGGCTCGATCTTCAAAGGCATCGTGCAAAACGTTTTGCCAGGAATGGACGCAGCGTTCGTCGACATTGGACTCGAACGAAATGCCTTCATTCATGTTGGCGATATCGTTCCAGATGACCCAACGGATAACAGTCCAGCATCGATGCGTCGTAGTGAACTGCGTCGTCGGAAGATCAAAGACTTGTTGCGTCCTGGCCAACAGTTGATGGTTCAGGTTACTAAGGGGCCTCGTGGCACCAAAGGCGCGCGTGTCAGTAGCCGAATTGCACTTCCTGGCCGATATGTTGTGTTGATGCCAGAAGCGGGAAGCGTGGGCGTCTCTCGAAAGATTGAGGACCGAAGCGAACGAGATCGTTTGCGCAAAGTCGGTGATCGTATCCAGCCAGAAGGTTTCGGGTTGATTCTGCGCACAGAATGCGAAGGTAGAACCGAAGCCGAGTTGAGAGCGGACGTTGCGTATCTAGTGAATCTCTGGGGAGAGGTCCTGAAAAACGCGAAACGAATGCGGGCACCTGCAATCGTCCATCGTGACCAGAGCCTTCTTTTCAGAACCTTGCGTGACATGTTCGGCGAGGGCATTCAAAAGATGGTCATTGATGACCCCGATGAATACGAAAAGGTTCACCTGGTAGCGGCGATGGTTGCTCCTGAGATGCGCGACAAGATTCAACTGTACGATCAGGATTCGCCGATTTTTGACCATTACGGCATCGAGAAAGAGCTAGACCGAATCATGCAGCACAAAGTGCCGCTTAAGTCGGGCGGCTATCTTGTCATCGATGAAATGGAGGCTTTGACTGCCATCGACGTGAATACCGGCAAACAAGTTGGAAACACGTCGCTCAATGACACAATCCTGAAGGTGAACCTCGAAGCTTCGAACGAGATTCTTCGTCAGCTCCGCTTGCGAGACATGGGCGGAATCATCGTCTGCGACTTCATCGACATGG